>FCOH02000014.1 GCA_001544595.2 Caballeronia peredens
ACGCATCATCTCAAGCTCGAACAGATCAACGAAGGCTTCGACCTGATGAAGAAGGGCGAGTCGATTCGTTCCGTCGTGATCTATTGATCCTGTTGCAGGCGGCCCATGCCGAAGCGTTCGCGATACGTGAGCGGCGTTATGCCGAGCGCGTGCTGGAACGCCTTTCGCATCGCTTCGTAAGTCTTGAAGCCGCTGTCGGCGGCAATCGTCTTCGCGGGCAGATTGCCTTCCTCGAGCATCCTGCGCGCCGCTTCGACGCGCGCGCGCGTCAGAAATGTCGACGGCGTCGTACCGGTTTCGCGCTTGAACGAACGATTGAAATTGCGCACGCTCATCGACAGACGTTCCGCCATCTCGGCCGCCGGCAGTTCGCGTTGCAGGTTACCGAGAATCCAGTCCTGCACGTCGCGGATGCCCGGGTTCTGCGTCGCCTGGCTCACGAGATGCGAGCTGAACTGCGATTGTCCGCCCGGACGCTTGAGATACACGACGAGATCGCGCGAGACATCGAGCGCGATCTCCAGCCCGAAATCCTCTTCGACGAGCGCGAGCGCCAGATCGATGCCCGCCGTGACACCCGCCGACGTCCACAGATTGCCCTCGCGGATGAAGATGCAGTCCGCATCGACGCGCACCGCCGGATAGCGCTGCTTCAGCGCGTCGGCGACGGCCCAGTGCGTCGTCGCGCGGCGGCCGTCGAGCAAACCGGCGGCGGCGAGAAAGAACGCGCCCGAGCAGAGCGCCGCCGTGCGCTGCATGCGGGGCGCGGCCGCTTCGACCCATTGCACGATCTCGGGCGCCGCGCCGACCGCCTCTTCGATCTGCCACGCGCCGACGATGATCGCCGTATGCGGCAGCGCGAGCGTGTCGATGCGTTTCGCGGCCGTGAGCGGGACGCCGGTATCCGACATGATTTCGCCGCGCCGGGTGGATGCCAGCCTGACGTCGTAGCGGCCCGCGAGACCGCGCCGCGTCAGATGGATGTTCGCGTAGGTGAAGACGCTCAGCGAGCCGATCGCTTCGAGCGCCTTGAAGCCGTCATAGATGACGATATCGACCGTCAGAGTCATGCGGTAACTTTGATTGGCTGTCCAGGTCGCGGTATTTTTGCATGGACGGGCCGCATGACGCCTTTCGCGCCGGACAGAGCGAATCCGGACAGCACGATGCGAACGGGCGCGCGCGATTGCGCGTGATTGCGCGCGGGCGCGCCCGTCGGGCTTTGCCGCCTAGTTGCCGCGCGCCGCCTTGTACCGACGCGCAACCTCAGGCCAGTTCACGACGTTGTAGAACGCCGCGATGTATTCCGGCCGGCGGTTCTCGTACTTGAGATAGTAGGCGTGCTCCCAGACGTCGAGACCGAGAATCGGCGTGTTGCCCGACGCGATGCCGGCCATCAGCGGACTATCCTGATTCGCGGTGCTCTCGACCGCGAGCTTGCCCTGCTTGTCGACGTTAAGCCACGCCCAGCCGCTGCCGAAGCGCGTGAGCGCGGCTTTCGTGAAGGCGTCCTTGAAGGCATCGAAACCGCCGAGATCCTGATCGATCGCGGCGGCGAGTTCGCCTTCCGGCTTGCCGCCGCCATCCGGCGACATGATTGTCCAGAACAGGCTATGGTTCGCATGTCCGCCGCCGTTGTTGCGCACGGGCAGCCGGAGCGCTTCGGGCAGGGCGTCGATGCGCGCGATCAGCGTCTCGACCGGCACGTCTTTCTGGTCCGATTTTTCCAGCGCCGCATTGAGATTGTTCACATACGTCTGATGATGCTTCGTGTGATGGACTTCCATCGTGCGGGCGTCGATGTTCGGCTCCAGCGCGTCGAAGGCATAGGGAAGGGGAGGAAGGGCGTGAGGCATCGAAATCTCCTGTCGGGTCGAAGAACGTGGGGAGGTCAGTGTCGTGCCGTGCTGCCGGCATTGAGCGCGGCGTCGGCGTCGGCGATGGCGCGCGTGATGTGCGGATGAGGCCCGTGACGGGCGATGTGGCGAATCAGCGCGACATAGGTTTCGCGGCTGTGGCGCAGGGCCGCCTGACGCAGCGCCGTGGGCCGGTCGGCGGCGAGCGAGAGCGCGACGAGCACGGCGTGCGCGCGGGCGAGCAGATGCGCCGCGCTGTCGAGATCGCCCTGCGCGACGCGAAGATCGGCGAGATTGTGATGCGACACGACGAGCGCCGCGAGGCAATCGTCCGTGCGTGCCGCGGGCGGCGCTTCGATCAGCCGGAGCGCGACCGACAACGCCCGGTCGTAGCAGGCGGCCGCGAGCGCGACGCGGTGTTCGCGCTCGGCGTGCACGGCCTGGCGCATGGCCGCTTCCCAGAGCGGCAGGCTCGGCGCCTCGGATGTCGATGGGTCGGGTGCGAGGTCGGCAATCGGCTGATGCATGGCGAGGGCTCCTGTTCCTTCGCCCTTTGCGTCGACCGATGTCTGCGTACTCGGGATGATTAATGATAACCATTATCATTTGGGCTTGCCAACCACATTCCCGACGTGGACATGCGCGCGCCTTTGGCCTCTACTTACGCATCGGGATTCGTCGAAGCGGATGGGCGCATGAAGCACTGGAGCCGAAGTGAGCAGCCGACCTGTCGATAGCCGTGCACGCGCGCGGCCCGCCGTAGCCTCGCCGGTGAGTCCCTGCGACGAGCAGATCATTCGCGCGCAGTCCGCCGACGACGCGCGCCCATGCCGTCGCAAACGCCTCGCGCTGAGCGCGACGATTCTCGGGTCGAGCATGGCGTTCATCGACGGCTCGGTGGTGAATGTCGCGCTGCCGTCCATCCAGAACGAACTCGGTGCGAGCATCGCGGCGATGCAATGGGTCGTGAACGCGTACCTGCTGTTCCTCGGCGCGCTGGTTCTCGTCGGCGGCTCGATGGGCGACAAGCTCGGGCGGCGCAAGGTGTTCGTCGCGGGCATCGCGGTTTTCATGGTGGCGTCGGCGGGGTGCGGCTTCGCGCCGGGCACGGGCTGGCTGATCGCGGCGCGCGCGGTGCAGGGCGTCGGCGCGGCGCTGCTGGTGCCGAGCAGTCTCGCGATCATCGGCGCGGTCTTCGAGGGCGAAGCGCGCGGGCGGGCGATCGGCACGTGGGCCGGCGTCGGCGCGATCACGTCGTCGCTGGGGCCGGCGGCGGGCGGCTGGCTTGTCGATGTCTTTTCCTGGCGATCGATCTTTTTCCTCAATTTGCCGCTCGCCATCGCGACGATCGTGCTCGCGATATCGTCGGTGCCCGACAGCCACAAGGCCGATGCGCCCGAGACGCTGGACTGGCCCGGCGCGGCGAGCGCGGCGGCCGGCCTCGCCGCGCTGACCTACGGGCTCACCGAGGCGCCCGCGCACGGCCTGGGCGACTGGCGCGTGCTGGGCATGATCGCGGCGGGCGTGCTGCTGCTGATCGCGTTCGTGGCGATCGAAGCGAAGAGCCACGACCCGATGGTCCCGCTCGACGTGTTCCGTTCGCGCGATTTCAGCGGCGCCAATATCGTCACGCTGCTGCTGTATTTCGGGCTCGGCGGCGTGCTGTTTTTCCTGCCGTTCACGCTGATTCGCGCTTACGGCTACAGCGCGGCCGAAGCGGGCGCGGCCGTGCTGCCGATGCCGCTCATCATCGGCTTGCTGTCGCGCTTCACCGGCGGGCTGACGAGCCGACATGGCGCGCGAGCGCTTTTGACGGCCGGACCGTGCATCGCGGGAATCGGCTTCGCGATGCTCGCGTGGCCGTTCGGCGCCGGCCGTTACTGGAGCAGTTTCTTTCCCGGGCTGGTCGTACTCGCGCTCGGCATGACGATCACCGTCGCGCCGCTCACCACGACCGTGATGGCGTCGGTGCCGGGCGAGCGCGCGGGCGTGGCGTCGGGCATCAACAACGCGGTGGCGCGCGTCGCGAGCCTGCTGGCGATCGCCGTGCTCGGCATCGCGTTCGTGTGGGCGCACGGCGCGGCGCTGTCGGCACGGCTCGATCGCCTGCATGTGCCGATGGACGCGCGGCCGAACGTGCATCTGCTCGAAGCCGAGACGGCATCTGGCGCGGCGGATTCGTCGTCGCCGACAGTGGCGCGTGCGCAGTCCGATGCCATCGCCGATGCGTTGCGGGCCGTTGCGATGTTGTCTGCCGTCTGCGCTTTCGCGGCGGCGGGCGTTGCTGCGGCGACTATCCGCACCGCGTCGGATTGACTTGGCATCGAGCAATAGAAACGAAATAAAGCTGCCTTAATAAATTACAAATCGAACTATTGCTGATAGTGGCAGGAAAACGTACGATCGGCAAACATTTAGGTTAACTTAGTACATAAAAAAATCATGTCGCATGTCGTCAGCCTCCAAAATGTTTCGAAGTACTACAAATTAGACAGTGTGAGTGTGACCGCACTTGAAGATGTCACGGTGCGGTTGAGATCCGGCGTGCTGACCGTCCTGAGCGGTCCATCGGGCAGCGGGAAGACCACCCTGCTCAACATGATCGGCGGCATTGATCGCCCGGACAAGGGGCGCGTCGTGATCGACGGTCAGGACATCGGCGCGCTCCCGGACGATGCGTTGTCCGACTTTCGCGCCAGGCATGTCGGCCACGTATTTCAGAATTTCAACCTGCTGCCGGTGCTTACCGCGGCCGAGAACGTCGAATATCCATTGTGGAAGTCCGGTCTGCCGGCGCGCGAACGCACGCGCCGCGTGGCGGATGCGCTCGATGCGGTCGGCCTCGCCCAGAAGATGCAGCGCAATCCCGGGCAGTTGTCGGGCGGCGAGCGGCAGCGCGTCGCCATTGCGCGGGCGCTGGTGCGAGAGCCCGCGGTCGTGCTCGCCGACGAACCGACTGCGAATCTCGATAGCCAGACGGGCGCCGCGATCATCGAACTGATGCGTCATCTTCAGCAATCGCGTGGCGTGTCCTTC
This sequence comes from Caballeronia peredens, assembly GCA_001544595.2. GTDB lineage: Bacteria > Pseudomonadota > Gammaproteobacteria > Burkholderiales > Burkholderiaceae > Caballeronia > Caballeronia peredens. Next base: position 4,893 of record FCOH02000014.1, read on the forward strand.
ATCGTCTCGTCGCACGATCCGCAGATGCAGGCCGCCGCCGACGACACCGTGCGTATCCTCGACGGCCGTGTCGTCGAACATCGGCATGAGCAAGAGGCGCTCGCCATATGAAAAACACATTGATACTGGCGCTGCGCAACCTGCAGCGCAACCGTCGCCGCTCGGTCACGACCGCACTCGCGATCATCGTGGGTGTCTGCGCCATTCTGCTCTTCGGCGGCTTCAGCAAAGACATCATGCTCGGCATGCAGACAGATTTCGTGCGGCACGGCGGACATCTGCAGATCCAGCGGCACGGGTATTTCGTCTATGGCGCCGGCAATCCGCGTGCGTATGGCATCGCGAACTACGAACGCGTAATGGATGTCCTGCGCGAAGATCCGGCGTTGCGCGAGATGATCGTCGTCGTCACGCCGACGCTGGAGCTCGGCGGCGTCGCAGGGAATTTCGCGGCGGGCGCGTCGCGTACGGTGTACGCGGAAGGCTCGATCGCGGCAGAACAATCGCGCATGCAGGCGTGGAACGAATACGGTTTCAACGACCCGCTCGAAGTCGCGCCGCTCGAGAACACATCCGCGGACGCCGCCGTGATCGGCGAGGGACTCGCGCGCATGCTGCGGTTGTGTGGTCCGCTGCGGGTGTCCGATTGCGCGGAGCCCCGCGACGTGGCGACCGAAAGCGCGCCGGAAGAAGGCGCGAGCGCGCCCGGCGACGTCCTCGCGCTGGCGGCCGCGGAGCAGAGCGGCGCGGGCGCGGGCGCATCGTCCGGGCCGCGTATCGACCTGCTCGCGGCGAGCGCACACGGTGTGCCGAACGTCGGCAGCTTCACGGTGGCGAAAGCGCAGCGGCAGGGCGTAAAGGAACTCGACGACATCTATGTCGCGCTTCATCTGCCCGCCGCGCAGCGTCTCGTCTACGGTGCAGAGGCGCCGCGCGTGACGGCGATCGAAGTGCAGTTGAAGCACACCGCGCAGTTGCCCGAGGCGCGGCGCCGGATCGAGGCATTGCTCGCGTCGCGTTTTTCCGGCGAGCCGATGCAAGTGCTCGATTTCGCGACACTGAACCCGTCATACGGCCAGACGATCGGCATGTTCGACGTCATCTTCGAATTCGTGTTCGTGCTGATTGCGGCGATCGTGCTGTTCGTCGTAAGCAACACGATGAGTACGTCCGTCGTCGAGCGAACCGTCGAAATCGGCACGTTGCGCGCGATGGGCGATCGCCGCGGCGACATCCAGACACTGTTCGTGTACGAGGGCTTGCTGCTCGGCCTGCTGGGCACGGTGGCAGGCGTGCTCGTCGCGCTGCTGGTGTCTTTCGGGGTCAACCGCAGCGGCCTGATGTGGACGCCGCCCGCGCGTGTCGATCCGATTGCGCTGACAGTGCGGGTCTGGGGCCAGTGGCGGCAGATCGGCCTGACGTTTGTGATCCTCGCTATCGTCGCGACTGTGTCGAGCTGGTGGCCGGCGCGTCGCGCGTCGCGACTCTCGATCGTCGACGCATTGCGCCACGTCTGAGCCGATTCGATGAATCCGACAGCCTTCATTTAAAAGATTAGGTATGCATATTAAAAAATCAACCGGTTTGCGTAATTTCCTTGTGGCCGCCCTGCTGGCCTGCTTCATCGCGCCGGGCGCATTCGCGCAATCCGCGCCCGGCGCGCAGCAGCTGCTCGCCGCGAGCGATTCCATTCGTTCGCCTTCGAAGCCTTATGTCGTCACCACTACGCTGACTGAATATCGCGCGGGCAAGCAGGTTGCATCGAATACGTTGTCCGTCTTCTCGAAGCCGAACGGTGACGGCACCTATCGGACGCTGGTGCGTTTCGAGGCGCCGGCGCGCGACACCGGCAAGCTCATGCTCAAGAGCGGCGACGATCTCTGGTTCTTCGATCCCGCCGGCCAGGCCAGCGTGCGCATTTCGCCGGAGCAGCGCCTGCTCGGTCAGGAATCGAACGGCGATGTCATGACGACGAACTTCTCGCACGACTACACCGCCACGCTGAAGGGCACCGAAGACGTGCTGGACGGCGATCGCAAGACGCGCCATTGCAACCGGCTCGACCTCGCGGGCAGCGCGCCGGACGTGCAGTACCAGCGCATCGAGATGTGGCTGGACGCGGTCAGCAATCAGCCCGTGAAGGCGAAGTTCTATGCGCAGAGCGGCCGTCTGCTGAAGACCGCGTTCTATCGCAACTACGTCGCTCAGTTGGGTGTCGACCGGCCGGCCGAGGTCGTCATCATCGATGGACTCGATCCGGGCTGGGTCACCGTGATGCGCATGTCGGACTATGCGTGGAAGGACATTCCGGATGCCTGGATGCAACGTGATTATCTGCCGCGTTTCAAGCTTCAATGAGGCGCACGCTTACCGGCGCGCTGGCGTTCGGCGCGCTGGCCGGAGCGCTGACGCCATTCGCGGCGCGCGCGGAGGAACCGATGTCGGACACTGATTCCGCCGCGCTCAGTCTCGCGGACGCCGAAGCCGGCAAGCCCGCCGAACCCGTCGTCGCCCGCCCCTGGAAATTCTTCGTCCAGGACGCGGTGCGGGAAAGCGGCTATCGCGACCAGCCATCCTCGCTGCGCAATCAGGCGAGCGTCGATCTGACCTGGCAGAAGGCGCTCACGCCCGAGCTGGGCGCGAAGTTCTCGGGCCGCTTCGACAGCTTCGATCCGTTGTCGTCGGCTGCGGCGTCGCATCGAGGGGAGACCACCGTGCGCGAGGCCTATGCGACATGGAGCGTTTCGCCAGTGTCGAGCGTCGATGCCGGGCGTGTCGACGAGCGGCAGGGCGCCGCATTCGGCTATAACCCCAGCGACTACTTCAGGGCCGGCGCCGTCGACCTCGACGTCTCGCCGGATCCCGAGAGCCGCCGCACGAACCGTCTCGGCACGATGGCCGTGCGCGCGCAGCGGGTCTGGGCGAGCGGCTCGGCGCAATTGCTGTACTCGCCGCGGCTCACGGGCTATAGCGCACCGGGCAATCCGTACGCGTCGTCGGACTGGCAGCGCACGAACGGCGCCAACCGCGGCTTGCTCGTGCTCAGTCAGCGCGTGAGCGCGACCGTGCAGCCGCAACTGCTCGTGTACGAGGAAGAAAAGCAGGCGCCGCAGATCGGATTCAACGTGAGCGTCGTGCCCACGAGCTCGATCGTCGCTTACGCAGAATGGTCGGGCGGCCGGCGTGCGTCGCTGATCGGACGCGCGACGGGCCAGGATGACCGCGCGTTCCGTGCCAGTTCGGCTGTCGGAGCCAGTTGGACCACGCCGCTCGATCTGACGTTCATCGCGGAGGCGCAGACCAACGGCGCCGGATCGACACCCGCGCAGTGGCGTTCGCTGCAGGCGAGCAACATGGCCGGCTGGGGCACTGCTGTGCAGGCAAGCGTTTCCGCGCAGGAACTGCCCACGCGCTACGGGGCGTTCTTCATGGCGAACTGGCGGAACGCGGGAATGCGGCGTCTGGACATGAGCGCTTTCGTGCAGGTGGACCAGGGCGGCGGGCGTCAGGTCTGGGGTGAGGTGCGTCGCCACTTCGACCGTTTCGACGTCGCGCTACAGGTGCAGAAGCAGAGCGGTCCGTCATGGGATCGCTACGGGGCCATGCGCGAGTCCCGCAGCGTGCAGTTACTGGCGCAGTTTTTCAGGTAAGTCGCGGGCCGGCAGGCGGCAAGCAGACCATGGTTAATAAAAATCAGTAATCCGAATAAAAAATGAAAGAACATAATCAACGTGATATCGCGATAGTAGGCATGTCGTGCCGCCTTCCCGCTGGTCTCGACGATCTCGACAGACTCGTGGATGCCTTGCGCCGCCGCACAGTCACGGCGGGTCCGGTTCCGGCCGACCGCTGGGACGCGGCCCGTTATTTCTCCGCGGACGAGCATGCGAAGGGCAAGGCCTACGTTGACCGCGGCAACTTCCTGAAGCAGGACGTCCGCTCGATGGACGCGGGATTTTTCGATCTGCCGCCGCGCCTCGCCGAGAATTTCGATCCGATGCAGCGTCTGCTGCTGGAACTGACCTGGGAGGCGTTCGAGAACGCGGGCCTCGATCTCACCGCGCACGCGGGCAAGAACGTGGGCGTGTACGTCGGCGGTTTCATGCTCGATCACATGATCACGCTCATGCAGCCGTCCAACCGCGCGCGCCATAATCCGGGCACCGCGGCCGGCATGATGATGACGATGCTCTCGAACCGGCTCTCGCACGCGTTCGATCTGCGCGGCCCGAGCCTGTCGATCGACACGGCGTGTTCGTCGTCGCTGGTGGCCTTCAGCTACGCCTGCCGCGACATCTGGAACGGCGACTGCGACATGGCGGTCGTCGGCGGCGCGAACGTGATGACGCGCCCCGAATATCCCGTCGGCATGTGCAAGGGGCATTTCCTGTCGCGCGACGGCGAGTGCAAGTCCTTCGACGCGCGCGGCGATGGTTACGGGCGCGGCGAAGGCGGCGGCGTGATCGTGCTGAAGACGCTGGCGCGCGCGCTCGCCGACGGCGACACGATCCTCGCGACCGTCGCGGGCGCGGGCGTCAATTCGGACGGCCGCACGCCCGGCATATCGATGCCGAGCGCCGAGGCGCAGGGCGCGCTGATCCGCGACGTGTGCGAGCGTTTCGAGATCGAGCCGTTACAGGTGCGCTATGTCGAATGTCACGGCACGGGCACGGCAGTCGGCGATCCGATCGAGGCCGAGTCGATCGGATCGGTGTACGGCGCGGGCAGGACCGGCGACGCGCGCGTCGTGCTCGGCTCGGTCAAGAGCAATATCGGGCACCTGGAGGCCGGCGCGGGCGTGGCGGGGCTGATCAAGGCGGTGCTGACGCTCGTGCATCGCGAGGCGTTCGCGCTGGGCAATCTGAAAACGCCGCATCCGGGCATCGACTTCGAGCGGCTCGGCGTGCGTCTGGCCGATGCGCCCATCGCGCTCGCGCAGGGCTGCGAGTCGTTCATGGTCGCCGTCAACTCGTTCGGCTACGGCGGCACGAATGCGCACGTCGTGCTGCGGTCGGCCCCGGCCGCCGCACCGGCGCAACAGCCGCAGCAGGCACGTCCCGATGGTTTTGCGCTGATGTTGCCCTTGTCGGCGCGCGATCCCGCCGCGCTGCAGGCGCTGGCGGCGCGCTACGGCGAACGGCTCGCGGCGGCGGACGATCTCGAGGACGTGCTGCACTCGGCCTCGCTGCGCCGTGCCCATCTCAGTCATCGAGCGGTGGCGATGGGTGGGAACCGAAGCGAACTCATCGCGGCGCTCGATACGCTCGCCCGGGGCGAGAAGTCGGATACGGCGGTCCGGGGCCAGCAGATCGCGCAGGGCAGGCCGCTGCCCGTCTGGGTCTTCACCGGCATGGGACCGCAATGGTGGGCGATGGGGCAGCAGCTCTATCACGAAGACAGGGTGTATCGCGCGGCCGTCGACGAGGCGGATCGCATCTTCCAGCGCATCGCCGGCTTCTCGATTCTGGCCGAGATGCTCAGGGACGAAGCGCACTCGGAAATCACGCGCACGGTGTACGCGCAGCCGGCGAACTTCATGGTGCAGTGGGGCATCGTGGCGATGTTGCGCGCCGCGGGTGTCCGGCCGGGCGCGGTGATCGGTCACAGTGTCGGCGAAGTGACGGCGGCGGCCGTGAGCGGCGCGTTGAGCCTCGAGGATGCACTGCGCGTCGCGCATGAGCGCAGCCGGCTGCAGGCGACGACCGCTGGCACCGGCAGCATGCTCGCCGTGGGCGCGGCACGGCAGGACGTCGAGGCGCTGCTGGAGGCGTTCGGCGGGCGCGTCGGGATTGCGGCGGTCAACGGGCCGAATACGATCACGCTGGCCGGCGAGACGGCGGCGATCGAAGAGATCGCGGAAGAGTTCACGCGGCGCGAGGTCTTCAACCGCGTGCTCAATGTGGAGGTGCCGTATCACAGCCACTTGATGGAGCCGATTCTCGATGATCTGCGCACCGCGTTGCGTGGCATCACGGCGCGCCCGCCCGCGATTCCCGTGATCTCGACCGTAACCGGCCGTCCGTTCGACGGTCCCGCGTTCGACGCCGACTACTGGACGCAGAACGTGCGTCAGCCCGTGGCGTTCATGCAGGCCGTGCAGACCCTGCTCGATGAGGGATTCGTGACCTTCGTCGAAGTGGGTCCCCATCCGGTGCTGGCCTCCGCATTGCGCGACTCCGCGAAGGTGCGCGCGAACGAGATCCGCCTCGTCGAAACGTTGCGCCGCAACGAGGCGAACCACGAGCCGGAACGCCTGCGCGTTCAGCGTGCAGTGGCGCAGATTTTCGCGAGCGGCGCCGGGATCGACTGGACGGCGCTCAACGGGCGCGGCCGCCTTGTCGCGTTGCCGAACTATCCGTGGCAGCGTCAGCGGCTGTGGATGGAGTCCGAGCGCGCAGCGTACCAGCGCATCGCGCCGACCGACCGTCCGCTGCTCGGTTGCGAGCACTTTCCCGCGCATCACGTCTGGTTGAACGACCTCGAGCATCAGAACGTCGCGTGGCTGAAAGATCACGTCGTGTCCGGCACGCCCGTGATGCCGGCGGCGGGCTACATCGAAACGATGCTGGAGGCCGCGGCGACGCTGCATCCCGACGCGCCCGGATGGATCGTGAGCGATGTCGCGATCCATGCGCCGCTCGTGATCACCGGCGAGCGCGCGATCGACTATCTCTGCGTCTACGACGACGCGACGCGGCGCGCCATGTTGCGCAGCATCGAAAGCGGCAGCAACGGCGCAGGCTCGCTGCACCTCGACGGCACGATCGCGCCGCTGCCCGCCGAAAGCGCCGCGTGCGCCGACTTGCAACGTGCGATGTCCGTCTGCGGCACGCCGCTCGATGCAGAGGCGTTCTACCGCGATCTCTCGCGCCGCGGTCTGCAATACGGCCCGGCGTTCCGGGCGATTCGTGCGCTGCGCGAGGCGGACGACCGCACGCAGATGCTTGCGCGCATCGAATGTCCCGAGGCATTGCCGCAACGCGGCTACCGCGCGCATCCGTCGACGCTCGATGCGTGCTTCCAGATGCTCGTCGGCATGCTCGAGGAGCGCGATTCGACCTGGCTTCCGACAGGCTTCGACGAGTTGCGCTTGAACGCACCCGCACTGCCGCCTTCCTACTGGTGCCATGCCGTGCGCGTGCGCTCGACGCCGCGTCACGTCGTCGCCGATCTGACAATGATCGACGACGACGGCCGCGTGCTTGCCACGATCCGCGGCATGCGCGTGACGGCGTCGTCGGCGAAGCTCGGGCGCGTCGATCAATGGGGCGACGCGGTGAAGCTGCAACTGTTGCGCTACGAATGGACGGAAGGCGCGCCCGCAGGCGAGGCGAAACGCGCGGACCGCTGGCTCGTCGTCGAGAACGGCGCGAATACGGAGTTGGCCGAGCGGGTCGCGGCGAGGTTGCCTGGGTGCGCGCGTCTGAACCTCGCGCCATTTCTCGAACCGGCGCAGGGACAGTGGAGTCTTCGCGACGACGCGCAGGCGACCATCGCCGCCGCGCTCGATGAAGCCGGCCCCGCGCACGGCGTGGTGTTCCTGCACGGCTGGGCATCCGGCCACGACGGCGCCGATCCGACGGCGACGGGCGCGCTGCTGCTGATGCAGGCCGTGTCGCGCCATTTTGCGGCTGCACCCGCCGATGCTAGACCGCGCGCCTACGTGGTGACGCGCCAGGCATTCGCGCTGCCGCAAGGCGCGTCCGCCGAAGCGGCCGTCGAGCCGGCGCAGACCGCGCTCAACGGTTTTGCGCGCGTGGCGTTCAACGAACTCGAAGGCATGCGTTTCACGAGCATCGACATGCCTTCGAATCCGGATGCAAACAACGCCGCCGCGCTCGTCGCGGAACTGCTGGCCGATGCCCGCGAAGACGAAGTGGCGATCCGCGACGGACGCCGTTTCTGCAGCCGCCTTATCGCCGATCCCGCGTTGACGGAACCGCTCATCGAGCCGATGGCGATCGACGGCGAGCGCGCCTTCGCCGTGCGCGCAGTCGGGAGCGGCGCGGCCGGTAGCGCGAGCGTCGAACTGATCGAGACCTCGCGCGGTCCTCTCGCGCATGGCGAGATCGAACTCGAAGTCGAGGCGCTCGCGCTGGAGAGCCACGTCCTGCGCAATTCGGACGGGCATCACTACGACGGACGGTTCGTCGAAACGGTCGCGACCGTCAGCGGCATCGGCGCGGGTGTGACGGATCTCGTCGTCGGCCAGCGCGTGTTCGGTCTCGCGCCGGGCGCGTTTGCGACCCATCTCCGCGGTCCGCGCGCGGCGTTCCATCTCGCGCCGCTGCAAGCCGGCGCCGCGGCCGCTTCGGTGCTCGTGTCGGCGACGCTTTCCGCCGCGGCGGAGCAGGCCGTCGAGCAGGCCTCACTCGATGCACATGCGCGCGTCCTCGTCATCGCGGATGCCCGTGGGCTCGCGGTGGCCGCGGCGCTGCGTGCACGCGGCGTCGAGGTCGTGCTGGCCGGCGATGCGGCGCAAGGCGGAATGGCCGCCATCGGCCACGACGCGCTCGATGCCGCGCTTGCGAGCCACACGCACGGCAACGGCTTCGATGCGATCGTCGCGCCGCTCGCGGAGTTCGCCGCGCGCTTCGGCTGGCGTGTGCTCGCGCAGGGCGGCGTCCTGATCGATACCGACGCGCAGGCACGCGCATCGACCATGCCGCGTCACTGCATGTCGATCGTCCGCACGGATCTCGCCACGTCGACGCAACGGCCGGGCCGTTTCGCGCAGGCGTTGCAGCGCGCGGTCGCAGCCGCCGCGCGGGGAGAGCTTGCACGGACCGACTGCCTCAACGTGACGCTCGCGGATCTCGCCACCCGCAAGCTCACGCTGCCGAAGGACGACGTGCCACTCGTCGTGCGCTTCGACGCCGGCTCGCATCAACTGCCCGCGCACGTGCGCGAATCGCTGGAATTCGATCCGGCCGCGACCTACCTGGTCACCGGCGGTCTGGGCGGTTTCGGGCAGCGCACCGCAAGCTGGCTCGCGGCGCACGGGGCGCGCCATCTCGTCCTCGCCTCGCGCAGCGGTGCCGATACCGCGGAACGCCGCGCGTTCGTGGCTGAACTCCAGTCCGACGGCGTCGAAGTCGAGTGCGTGATCTGCGACGTCGCCGATGCGATGCAGATGCGCGATCTGTTCGGCATCGTCGCGAAGAGCGGGCGTCCGTTGCGCGGCGTGTTCCATGCGGCAGCGGTCATCATCGACGAACCGGTTGCCGAGCTGAACCCGCGCCATCTCGTCGCGGTGATGCGCGGCAAGGCCGAAAGCGCGCGCTTGCTGCACGAGCACACGCGGCATATGCAGCTCGATCACTTCGTGCTGTTCTCGTCGGTGGCGAATCTGGTCGGCAACAGCCGCCAGGCGAGCTATTCGAGCGCGAACGGCTACCTCGACGGCCTCGCATGGCAGCGGCGCGCGCTCGGCCTGCCCGCGACCAGCATCAACTGGGGGGCGATTGCCGATGTCGGCGTAATCACGCGCGACGCGACGCTCGAGCAATTCATGCGGTACATCGGGCTGCGCGGCATGGAGTCGGTGGAGGCGCTCGGCTGGCTCGAACGCGCGATGCGTCGGCGCGTGACGCAGCTCGGCGTGACGCTCATCACCAACTGGGGCGACTGGGCGCGTTACGAGACGCTGGGCGGGCAGTCCGCGCGCCTCGCGGATCTGATCGCCGCCGACGCCGGGACGGAGGCGGGCGCGCGCGACCTGCTGCGCGCGGAACTGGCGGCCTTGCCGGCAGCGGACCGCTTCATGGTCCTGGCCGGCCTGGTGGCGTCGCTGCTCGCGGATCAACTGGAAACCAGCGCCGACAGCATCTCGATCGATCGCCCGATCCTCGACCTTGGTATCGATTCGCTGATGGCGACAGAGATTCAGCTCGCGCTCGATCGCGATCTGGGGATCGGCGTATCGGTGCTGGAAATCCTGAACGATCTGACGATTCGCGGCATCGCGGACAAAACGCTCGCGTCGCTGGGTCTGAGCGATGCGCAGCCGGCATGAGCCGCTCCGAGGACAAACAAGGACAAAATCAAATGACCATTGAATCCGAAGTGAACCGTCTGCGCGCCCGCCTGATGAGCAAGTCAGGTGACGATACGGCGCCGGCGGCGGCTGTCGCCCGGCGCCGCGTGGAGCTGTCGCCGGAGCATTACGACATCGCGCAGTTTCCCGAGATGCGTGAGTACGCGAACATGCGCTGGTACTACGACAATCAGGGGCTCGCGTGGAACATGTACCGCGAGCATCTGGGCGTCGCGAGCGCGGAAGTCGAGATCGAGGGCCGCAAGATGCTCAACTTCTCGTCGTTCAACTATCTCGATCTGTCGGGCGACCCGCGCGTGAAGGAAGCGGCGAAGCGCGCAATCGACATCTACGGCACTTCGACTGGCTCTGGGCGCATCGTGCGCGGCGAGATTCCGCTGTTCGGCGAATTCGAGCGCGAGCTGGCCGAACTGCTGGGTGTCGAGGCAGCGGTGATGGGCGTGAGCGGCTGGGGCATGAACGCGGGCGTGATCGGCTATCTCGCGCGCGGGCAGGACCTGATCCTGTACGACGAACTCGTGCACAACAGCATGCTGACCGGCGCGAAGATCAGCGGCGCGCGCCGGATCGCGTTTCCGCACAACGACTGCGACGCGCTCGAGCGGCTGCTGGTTACGCATCGCGGTTCCTACGAGCGCGCGCTGATTCTGACCGAAGGTGTGTTCAGCATGGACGGCGATATTCCGGACGTGCCGCGCCTCATTGACATCAAGCGGCGTCACCGCGCGCTGCTGATGGTGGACGAGGCGCATTCGATCGGCGTGATCGGGCCGCGCGGGCTCGGCGTCGTGGACCACTTCGGGCTCGACAGCCGCGATATCGACATCCATTTTTCGACGTTGTCGAAGTCGTTCGCAGCCATCGGCGGCTACGTGGCCGGAAGCAAGGCGCTGGTGACGATGCTCAGGCATTACGCGCCCGGCGTCGGCCTGTATATCGCGGCGCCGAATCCCGCCAATGCCGCGGCGGCGCTCGCAGCGTTGCGCATCATGCGAGCCGAGCCGCAGCGCGCGCGGGCCGTGGTGGCGATCGCCGATCACTTTCGTGAGCGTGCGCAGGCGGCGGGACTGGATATCGGGCCGAGCCACGGTTCGGGCGTCGTGCCGGTCATGTTGCCGGACTCGGAGACGGCGCTGTGGATGTCGGCACGGCTGTTCGACAACGGCGTGTTCGCGTTCCCGATGATCTTTCCGGTCGTGCCGCGCGACGGAGCGCGCCTGCGCTTTTTCCTGTCGATGTCGCACACACGCGAGCAGGTCGATCGCGCAATCGACCTGCTGGTGCAGCTTCTGGCCAGCGCGCCGCGTCCGAAGGGCATGATCTGAGCGCCTGAAAAGGCGAATCCCGATGCCGGACATGACCGGTCATCGGGATTCGGGCTTGCGGTCTCAGGCGCTGCTCAGTGCCCGAGTGCGCGCTTTTGCAGTTCTTCCGTCGTCTGCCCTTCGCCGTTCGGCAGCCAGCCGGGAGGGCGGAGCAGGAAGCCGACTGCATCCGACACACTCTTCGCGTGAAGCATGTCCTTGACGAGGCTCACCCAGTGCTCGGTCTCGACGACGATCGGGTTGTGCGACGTGGTCGGCGTCGTCAGGCCGTAGCGGCAGGGTTCGTCGGCGCGCTCTTCCACGTAGGTACCGAACAGGCGATCGAAGATGACCAGCACGCCGCCGAAGTTCGCATCGAGATACATCGAGTTCGAAGCATGGTGCACGCGGTGCGCCGACGGGGTGTTGAACACATATTCGAGCCAGCCGAGCTTCGGAATCCAGGTTGCGTGCAGCCAGAACTGATAGAGCAGGTTGATCGACACGACCGCGAGCACCACGTCGGGCTTCACGCCGAACCACACGAGCGGGGTGAAGAAGATGGCCGAACCGGCGATCTTGGTCAGCCAGCCGAGCCGGTACGCGGACGACAGCGTCAACTGGTTCGGCGAATGATGAACCGCGTGATTGGCCCAAAAGAAGCGGATCGTGTGCGACGCGCGGTGATACCAGTAGTAACAGAACTCCTGTCCGATGAAGAGCAGGAAGAGCGTGAGCGCGGTGTTCGTCGTGACCGTGTGGATCCGATGCTCCCACGCGAAGTTGAAGACCGGCGTCGCGAGCGAGATCGGCACGAATGCGAGCAGCTTGCGGCCGACGAGATCGGCGAGCGAGATCCAGGTCTCGTGCCAGTCGAAGGCACGTTCGGTGCCCTTGTTCTTGAAGTGCAGGACGACAGCTTCGATCAACGACGCGGTGAGGACGATGCCCATCGCGTACAGCGAGATTTTTCCGAGCAGTTCCATGATGTTCGCCTTGGTGGGTGAGTTGCGAATGAACCCATTCTGGCGATCGGCCCGGTTAAAAACCACGCACAAACTATTTCATGGAATGTCACGCGCCGCCCGCGCTGCCTTGCGGCATAAGGGGCGGACGGTTTCGCGGAGTTATTTCAGAATATGTCGCGCGCGCAAAATCAGAAGTCGACGCACGCATTGAGCGACAGCGTGCGCGGCGCGCCCGGTTGGATTTAGTCGGCGTACTGGAATTCCCAGTAGCGGCGATTCGTCAGAATGTCGATTGCCGCGCGCAGGCCCATGCGATGTCCGGCGATCCGCGTCGTATAGGTCGCGCCGAGGTTCATCACGAGATAGCCTGGCACTGCGAGATCGCGGACGGATCGAGGCTCGTATTGCCGGTGAACTTCGCATCCGCGCCGAGCGTGAGACCCGGCACGACCGGCACAGCGTCATCCACGTGCGCCGCCGCGACGAATCCCGGCGCGCCCGCGACGCGATTGCCGGTTTTGGCCGAGCCTTTCTCATCGTGCGTCGAGATCCACATCAGATCGCCGCCGAGCGTCCAGTCGTTGCCCAGACGCACGTCCGCGCCTGTCTCGACACGCTGAAAGATCGACTCGCCGTCCGATACGACCACGTTGTCGCTGTTCGCGTGCTGCGCGCCGCGCTCGATGCGGAACAGCGCGGCGGTCGCGCTCCAGCGCGTGTTCTGGCTTTTCACGCCGACTTCGTACTGCTTGCTGCGCAAAGGCTTGAGCAACTGGCCGGCGTTGGCATAGGTGTCGCCGACGATGTTGCCCGCTTCCAGCGACTCGACGTAGCTCGCATAGAGCGTCGTGCCGGCCGTGAGTTTGAACATCAGCGCGACGGTCGGCGTGAGCACGCCGTTCTGCGCATAGCGCTGCCGATTCGCGACAAAAACCTCTGAAGCACCTTACGGAAGCCTTGTCGACGCGAGCCACCGGCTTTATAATTGCGAACAATTCCTATTTACATAGCATCGCATCGATGATTGTCGCCGCGCGCTCCAGTCGCCTCGAGAATTCGCGGGCATGAGACCGATTCTGGTTCGCCTGCATCGCTGGCTCGGCGTCGCGACCGCGCTGTTCCTGCTCGTCTCGGGGCTCACCGGCGCGATCATCGCGTGGGATCACGAAATCGACGCGCTGCTGAATCCGTCGTTCTTCCACGCTCGCACCGACGGTCCGGCGCTGCCGCCGCTCGAACTGGCGCGGCGCGTCGAGGCGGCCGATCCGCGCGTCGAAGTGACGTATCTGCCGCTGGGCGTCGAGCCGGGTCATACCGCGCAACTGATGGTCATGCCGCGCATCGATCCCGGGACAAAAGCGCCGTACGACGTCGCGTACAACCAGATCGCCGTCGATCCGGCGACGGGACAGGTACAGGCGCAGCGCATGTGGGGCGCGATTTCGCTCGCGCGCATCGACCTGATGCCGTTTCTCTACAAGCTGCACTACACGCTGCATCTGCCGATCGTCGGCGGGTTCGATGTCGGCACCTGGCTGATCGGCATCGTCGGAATCATGTGGCTGTTCGATAGCGGCATCGCGCTCGTGCTGTCGTTTCCGAGCGTGAAGGCGTGGCGCAAGTCGTTCGCCTTTCGCGTGAAGCGCGGCGGCTACGCGCTCACGTTCGACCTGCATCGCTCCGGCGGCGTGTGGATCTGGGGCTTGCTGCTGGTCATGGCGCTCACGTCGATCTCGATGAATCTCGCCGATCCCGTGATGCGGCCCGTCGTCTCGTTATTCTCGAAGCTCACGCCTTCGTTTACCGAAAACGCCGAACTGGTGCGCGCCGGCGCGCCCGGCCAGCCGCCCGCCACGCGCGAGCAGATCCTGAACGCGGCCGCTCGCGACGCCCGACGCGAGAATCTCACCGGTCCGATGGGCGCGCTCTACTACGCGCCGATGTTCCAGGCATACGGCGTCGGCTTTTTCGAGCCCGGACGCGAGCATGGCGATGTCGGGCTCGGCAACGCCTGGCTGTACTACAACGGCCGCACGGGCGCGCTCGCGGGCTCGTCGATTCCCGGCCGCGGTTCGGCCGGCGACATCTTCATGCAGGCGCAGTTTCCGCTGCACTCCGGACGCATCGCGGGCATCGCCGGGCGCATTCTGGTGAGCGCGGTGGGCGTCGCGGTCGCGGTGCTGAGCGCGACCGGCCTCATCATCTGGCTCAGAAAACGCGCGGCTCGCCGGCTGTCGGCGGGGGCGACGAACGCACGTGCCGCCCGCGAACGCTCGCTGACTTCCTGAACGTTCGTGTTCGACGACGCTGGCGACAGCGTCGAAATCGACGGGAATAGCTCGAATAAAGCTCGACACGAACCCCTTGTGCGGGTGGGATGTTGCGTTCACGCAAATCTTACATTTATTGAATGATAACGACTCTTATTCACTTATAATCCGCGCATAACTCAAGTCCCATCCGTCGCGTGTCCGCGCGACCGGTCTTGCGACGCAGAACAACGCCGCCCGGATTCCAATCGCGCCCCGGGACGGAAGACCGACCATTTCGACGTTTCCCTGATTCATGTCCGCATCCCGTTCACACTCCTCGCAGCCCGTGCCTGCGAAGGCGCTGGCTCATCGCGCCGTCATCGTCGCCGCCGTGGCGATGGTCTTCTCCCTCTCGGCTCACGCACAATCGTCCGATAGCGACAACGCCACCAGCGCCAACGCCGCCGCTCCACAGGAAAGCGCGCTGCCGGCCGTCAAGGTACAGGCGTCCAAGGAGCAGTTGCCCGGCGATCTCGAACCGACCTTCGCGGGCGGTCAGGTCGCGCGCGGCGCGGACTTCGGCGTGCTCGGCAAGCAGAAGATGATCGACGTGCCGTTCAGCATGACGACCTACACGTCGAAGCTGATCGAGGACCAGCAGGCCCGCACGATCGCGGACGTGCTCGCGAACGATCCGGCCGTTCGGACTGCGTACGCTTTCGGCAACTTCGCGGAGACGTACGTGATCCGCGGCTTCCAGCTTCAGGGCGACGATGTCTCGCTGAACGGCCTGTACGGCATCACGCCGCGCCAGCTGGTCGCGACCGATGCGCTCGAGCGCGTGGATCTGTTCAAGGGCGCGAATGCGTTTCTGAACGGTGCGTCGCCGAACGGCTCGGCGGTCGGCGGCGGCCTGAACCTGCAACTGAAGCGCGCCGACGACAAGCCGCTCACGCGCGTGACGCTCGACGGCTCGGCGTCGGGCGAGATCGGCGCGCACGTCGACATCGGCCGGCGCTTCGGCAGCGAAGGGCAGTTCGGCATCCGCGTGAATCAGGCGAATCACGACGGCGAAACGAGCATCGACGGCGAACATCGCCGCGACAACACCACGGCGGTATCGCTCGACTGGCGCGGCGACAAGCTGCGTCTGTACGGCGACTTCCTGTATCAGCGCCAGCGCATCAACGGCGGGCGTCCGACCGTCAACGACTTCGCGAACTTCATTCCGGAGCCGCCGTCGGCGACCCACAACTACGGGCAGACGTGGAGCTTCAGTTCGATCGAAGACACTGTCGGCATCCTGCGCGCCGAATACGACTTCTACCCGGGCTGGACGGCCTACGTGACGGGCGGCGTGCGCCACACGGACGAGCACGGCGAGTATTCGTCGCCGAGCATCCAGGCGAACGGCACCACGACCGCGACGCGGCTCGGCGTGCCGCACAAGGAAGACGGATCGTCCGCCGAAGCGGGCGTGCGCGGCCATTTCAACACGGGTCCGGTGTCGCACTTCGTGACGGCGGGCGCGTCGATCGTGCGCGTGGATTCGAAGTCGGCGTTCACGTTCAGCAGTTCGTTCCCGACGAGCCTCTACGACACGCCGCAAGTGCCGTATCCGGCGACCACGCTGACGGGCGGCAACAACGAAGATCCGCAGACGGTGGCGTACAACCTGATGCGCAGCGTCGCGATTTCCGACACGCTCGGCTTCCTGCATGACCGCGTGCTCTTCACGATCGGCGCGCGGCATCAGGAACTCCTGACGAACACTTACGCCTATACCGGCGCGCAGACGCGCAACTACAACGATTCGATCACGACGCCGGTCTTCGGTCTCGTCGTCAAGCCGATGCAGGATGTCGCGATCTATGCGAACCACAGCGAAGCGCTGACAATCGGCGATTCGGCGCCGAACACCGCCGCGAACTTTGGCGAACAGTTGCCGCCCGCGAAGTCGAAGCAATGGGAAGTCGGCGCGAAGTACGACAACGGCCAGTACGGCGCGTCGTTCGCGGCGTTCCAGATCGAGCGGCCGCTGACGTTCGTGAACAGCTCGAACATCTTCGTGGCGGACGGCACGCAGCGCAATCGCGGGCTGGAAGCGTCGATCTACGGCGAGCCGGTGCACGGCGTGCGCCTGATCGCGGGCGCGACGTATATCCACGCGACGCAGTACGACACGGGCACCGGCGCGACCGACGGCAACAAGCCGATCGGCGTGCCGACCATGATGTTCAACGTCAACGCGGAGTACGACGTGCCGGTGCTGAACGGCCTCACGGTGACGGCGCGCTGGATCCACACGGGCTCGCAGTATCTGAACGTGACGAATACGCTGTCGATTCCGGCGTGGGACCGTTTCGACCTCGGCGCGCGTTACGCGACCGTGTTGTTCGGCAAGCCGACGACGTTCCGCGCGAGCGTGCTCAACGTGGCGAACAAGTCGTACTGGGCGTCGACGATCGGCGGTTATCTGACGCAGGGCGCGCCGCGCACGGTACTGCTGTCGATGACGACGGACTTCTGACCGGCCTGTCGGACGTCACGGCAAAAGCAAACGCCGCATGTTCGCAGGAACATGCGGCCTTTGTCGTTCAGGCTTGCCGGTCGCTCAGTCGTTCAGTCGTTCAGTCGCTCAGTCGCTCGCTTGGCTCACGCAGCGGAATCCTGCATAGACATACTGGTAATGCCCCTGGAACCAGTTGCGGAAGCTCGGCCGCAACATGCACGCGGCCGTGCGCGGCGAGCCGCCCTTGATGACGAAGTGCTTGCCGTCGAAGAAATTGGCCGAATAGCCGAGATAAAACGGAAACGGCTCGAAGCCGTTCAGCGGCCCGAATTCCGTCGATGTCCATTCCCAGCCGTTGCCGAATTGCCCTTCGACGCCGAACTCGCTGCGGTTCTCCGGATAGGCCTGCACCGGCGACGGATCCCAGCGGCGGAAATCGAAATTGCCCTCGGCGACGCGCGGTGCCCCCACCGCCGCGCGCTGCCATTGCGCCTCGGTCGGCAGCGACTTGCCCGCCCAGCGCGCATACGCTTTCGCTTCCGCATAACTGACATAGACGGGCCAGTCGGGCGGCAGCGCGATTTCGTCGAACATCGTGCGCAGTTTCCACGCGCCCTGCGGGTCGTCGCCGTCGCCGGGAATCCAGAAGGCCGGATGCGCGATGCGCTGCTCCTCCTTCCACGCCCAGTCGGCGTCGTCCCAGAATGCGCGATTCCAGTAGCCGCCCGCATCGATGAAGCGCAGATAATCGCCGTTCGTCACCATATAGCGATCGATTTCGAACGCCGGCACCTCGACGCGCTGCTCGCCGAACTCGTTGTCCCAGCCGAAGCGGCCGCTTTCGCGCGCGAGACCGAGCGTCGCGCTGCCCGCCGGCACGTGCACGGTTTCATGTTCGAGCACACGTTCGGACGCGCGCTCGGAGCGCGCATCGGCGGGGGCAATTTTCCGGTCGACCGGCAATTGATGCAGCATGTAGGCGAGCGTTTCCGCATGCATCAGCCGGTGTTCGATCGCGACTTCGAGCAACTGCGTGGGCGAAGCGTCGGCGGACAAGGGTGCCGCGGCGAGCCTGACCGGATCGAAATGCGCGTCGATGTCGGCGCGGACCCGTTCCTTGTACTTGCGCACTTCTTCGAGCGACGGCCAGTCGGCGGGTTGATCGGCGGGCAGGCCGCCGTCCACGGGATCGATGCCGAACGCGAAGAGCTGGTCGTATTCGGGATTGACGCTCGGCACGTCGAAGAGCCGCTGGTCGAAGAGATTGCGGTCGAAGGCTTCGAGATGCCCGATATAGAACACGACGCGATGCCGCTCGGCGATCGGCCTGTCGTACAGGTGTTCGGGCTTGACGACGTCGAAAAGCTTGTCGGTGACGCGGCGCGCCTCGGCGAGGCGCTCAAGCAGCGGGTGTCGCAGGGAAGGTTCGCGGTTCATGTCGCCCAATCTCCGTGGCTGGCCAATCGGAAAGACTAATGCGTAGCGAACCGCGTGCCAACTGAAATATGAGCGGCGATTATTCGCGCGGGAGAAACAATTGCCCGCGGCGTTCCGTCAGACGGCGCGCAAGCCGTCGAAGTCGCAAATGCGGATGAACTTGCCCTGCGTCTCGATGAGCCCCGCCTTGTCGAAGCGCGACAGCGTGCGGCTCACGGTTTCGAGCGTCATGCCGAGATAGCTCCCCATGTCGTCGCGCGTCATGCGCAGCGTGAATTCCGACGACGCATAACCACGCCTGGACAGCCGCGAGGAAATGTCGAGCAACAGGCGCGCGACGCGTTCGTCGGCGCGCAGCATGCCGAGCCGCACGACGTGGTGCGCCTCGCGATTCAGCGCGTGGCTCATCATGCGATGCAGGCGCTTTTGCAGCGCGTCGGTTTCGCGGCACATGCGCTCGAAGAGCGAGTAGGGCACGACGCACACGGTGCTGTCTTCGAGCGCGACGGCGTCGCACGTATGCGCGCCTTCCTCGATGCCTTCGAAGCCGAGTGCGTCGCCGGCAAGCAGCAGTCCGGTGACCTGTTCACGGCCGCCGTCGCGCGTGATGACCGTCTTGATCGAGCCGGAACGCACCGCGAACAGCGCGTCGAAGCGGTCGCCCACGCGGAACAGCGCTTCGCCGCGCTTGACCCGGCGCGTGACCGAGATGATGTTCTCGAGCTTGGCGATGTCGTTGGCGCACAGGCCTTCCGGCATGCACAGATGCCGCATGGCGCAGCTGGAGCAGTGCGCGGCATTGCGCCGTGCGCGGGTCAGGTCTGGGAGGGCGCTCATGGCTTCGTTTTGTTGATGAATGACAAAAACGATTTTCCCATGGCACCCTCAACCGGCCGCGTGAAAAATTGACGCAGGCGGGTGAATTTTTGAAACTTTGTATGCTACGCGCCGGCGTTTTCCTTCGCGGCGCCGGAAGCCGACGGAATCAGCAGCACGGGCAATGTCGCCTGGCGCAGGCAGCGCTCGGCCACGCTGCCGAGGATCAGCCGCTGGAAGCCCTTGCGGCCGTGCGTGCCCATGATCAGCAGGTCCGCATCGAAGGCGCCAGCCGCCTTGATGATGAGTGTCGCCACGTCGTCGCTCGCGGTCGCCTCGACGGTCACCACTTCGCCCGCGATGCCGCGCGTCTTCATCGCGTCGGCGGCTTCGCGGGCGAGCGCGGCGCCTTGTTCCATCAGGCTCGAGTGCAACGAGGAGGGATCGTAGCCGGGCACGTCGAGATACATCGGCCCGCTTTCCACGACGTAATAAGGCTGCAGAAGCGCCTGATGCGTGACGGCGAGATCGAGCGCGGCACCGAAGGCGTGCTGCGAGGTCCGGCTGCCGTCGATGGCGACGAGAATGCGTTTGAACATGGCGATTTCCCCAGATGACGATCGATTGGCGTACGGTGGACGCTGCGTCTCACGCTTCGATGGCCCCGTCCGCGCGACTTCCGCATGATAGGGCGCGCCCGGTGCGGTGCGCCGGCGCTTTTTTGCGATTAGTCGATCCTGCGCAAGGCAACCCGTACAATTCGTGGTTCTCGACATCAGCGCCCGCTTAATTCGAGCCGGCGCGCTCTCTTTTTAGCATTTCCGCAGCCAACCCGCCCGACCGACCGTGACCCAGACGCCGCACGCCGCCCCCGCATTGCCGTTCCGAACCGCTCTCTTCGCGATGCTCGGCATCGGCCTCGTCAACATGCTCGTGGCGCTCGATCAGACTGTGGTCAGCACCGCGCTGCCGTCGATCGTCGCGGAACTGCACGGCTTCGAGTACTACGCATGGATCGCGAGCGCGTATTTGCTGGCGTCGGTCGTGACGGTTCCCGTGTTCGGGCGGCTCGGCGATTATTTCGGGCGCAAGCGCTTCGTGATCGCGGCGGTGATTACGTTCACGGTGGCGTCGGTGTTGTGCGGCCTCGCGCCGAACATGCTGTTTCTCGTGCTCGCGCGCGGGCTGCAGGGCGTCGGCGGCGGGATGATGGTCGGCACGGCCTTCGCGTCGATTCCCGATCTGTTCCCCGATCCGCGCACCCGCGTGCGCTGGCAGGTCGTGCTGGCGGCGGCGTACGGCATCGGCACGGCGGCGGGGCCGTCGCTCGGCGGCTGGATGAGCCAGCACTGGGGCTGGCGCTCGACCTTTCTCGTCAATCTGCCGGTCGGCGTCGCGGCGCTGTATTTCATCTGGTCACATCTGCCGAATCTGCACCGGCCGCGCGCGGGCGGCGTGAAGATCGACTGGACCGGTGCGGCGCTCGTCGCGCTCGTGCTCGGCGGCTTTCAGGCGCTGATCGAGGCGCTGCCGAAGGACGGCCCGACGACTGCCAATCTCGCGCTCGGCGTCGGCGTGGCGGTGTGCGCGGCGGCGCTGCTGATCTGCGAGCGGCGCGCGACGCATCCGATCATTCCGCTCGACATCTTCCGCGATGCGCAGCTCGTCACGCTTTTCACGCTGTCGTTTCTGGCGGGCTTCGTGATGTTTTCGCTGATCTTTTTCGCGCCGCTGCTGCTGCAGGGCGGCTTCGGCCTGTCGCCGCAGGAAGCCGGCCTGCTCGCGACGCCGATCGCCGCCTTCATCGCGATCGGCAGCTTCATCAACACGCGCATCGTGATTCACATGCGCCGGCCGGTGATGATTCTCTCGATCGGCTTCACGCTTTTGCTGCTCGCCTCGATCGCGCTGGTGTTCGCGCGCGCCGCGACGCCGCACGTGTGGATCGAGATTCCGATGGCCGCGGTCGGCATCGGGCTCGGCTTCGTGCTGAACAACATGAACGTCTTCGGTCAGGAAATCGCGGGCCGCGAGCGCTTCGGCATCACCACGGCGCTGCTGCAGTCGACGCGCATGGTCGGCGGGATGCTGGGCACGAGCATCGTCGGGACGATCGTCGCGCATCACTATGCGAGCGTCGTCGAGCGCACGATCAGCGTGCTGGGCGCGGCGGCGTCGGCGCAATGGTCGCCGCGCCTGTCCGATCCGCGCATTCTCGTCGACGAAGCCCTGCGCGAGCGTCTCCTCGCCGAACTGGGCGCCGCCGGCCTCGATGCGCCCGCGCTGCTCGACGCCGCGCGCGACGCACTCGTGCAGGCCATCCACATCGGCGTCATGCTGACGGCCGTGGCGGCGCTGGTCGCGGCGCTGCTGGTGCGGCGCATCGCGCATATCACGTTTCGCAAGCCGGCGACGCCCGTCGCGAAGCCCTGAAGACGCGTCCCGAGCACGCTTTCTTTGATATGCGGTTGCGCGCGCCTATAGTTTCTGCGTCGGTTTTTGCGCGCCGGGCGGCCGGTTTGCGCATGGTTGCCGACCGTGCACCGCGTTTGCTTCAGGGTCATCGACCGCGCCTCGCACGGAACGCTCGCGCGGGCTGCGAGTCTTCGCATAAGCGGGCGGCGGCGCAGCGCTCGCGGCTCACCGCCAACAGAGATGAGGAACTGACATGAAGATCACCGGAGAAATGCTGATCGGCGCATCGGCCGTGCGGGGCACCGATGCCACGCTCCGCGCGTTCGACCCCGCCCGCAACGCCGATCTGGAACCCGCGTTCGGCGGCGGCGGCGCGGCGGAAGTGGCGCGCGCGTGCGAACTCGCCGACGCCGCCTTCGACGACTATCGTCACGCGCCGCTCGAAACCCGCGCGCAGTTTCTGGAAGCGATCGCGGACAACATCATCGCGCTCGGCGACACACTGATCGAGCGCGCAATGGCCGAATCCGCGCTGCCGAAGGCGCGGCTCGAAGGCGAACGCGCGCGCACGGTCGGGCAATTGCGCCTGTTCGCGTCGCTCGTGCGCGAGGGCCGCTGGCTGTGCGCGACGCTCGATTCCGCGCAGCCGGATCGCAAACCGCTGCCGCGCTCCGACTTGCGTCTGCAAAAGATTCCGCTCGGCCCGGTCGTCGTGTTCGGCGCGAGCAATTTTCCGCTGGCGTTTTCGGTCGCGGGCGGCGATACGGCGTCGGCGCTCGCGGCGGGCTGTCCGGTTATCGTCAAGTCGCATCCGGCGCATCTCGGCACCTCCGAGCTCGTCGGGCGCGCGGTGCAGAAAGCCGTCGCCGACAGCGGCCTGCCCGAGGGCGTGTTTTCGCTGATCGTCGGGGCGGGCAACGCGATCGGCGAGGCGCTCGTCGCGCATCCCGCGGTCCAGGCGGTCGGCTTCACCGGCTCGCGGCGCGGCGGCCTCGCGCTGGTCGACATCGCGGCGAAGCGGCCGGTGCCGATTCCCGTTTTCGCCGAGATGAGCAGCGTCAATCCGGTCTTCGCGCTGCCGGGGGCGCTGGCGGCCCGCGGCGACACGCTGGCGTCGGGCTATATCGATTCGGTCACGCTCGGTGTCGGCCAGTTCTGTACGAATCCGGGCCTCGTGATCGGGCTGGAAGAGGCCGATCTCGACGATTTCATCGACAACGCCGCCGCCGCGCTCGAAAAGAAGGACGTGCAGACGATGCTCACGGCGGGCATCGCCTCGGCCTACGCCGACGGCGTCAGGCAGCGCGACGGCGCCGCGAAGCGCATCGCGACGGGCAAGAAAGGCGCAAAGGGCGAGACGTCCGGCGGCGCGCTGCCGGCGCTGTATCGCGTGAGCGCGGAGGAGTTTCTTGCGCGGCCGCAGCTGGCCGAGGAAATTTTCGGGCCGACGTCGGTGATCGTCGTGTGTCGCGACGAGGACGAGATGATCGCGGTCGCGCGCAGTCTCGAAGGCCAGCTCACCGCGACGCTGCTGATGGAGCCGGACGACGTCGAACTCGCGCGCCGTCTGCTGCCGGTGCTCGAACGCAAGGTCGGGCGAATTCTGGCGAACGGTTTTCCGACCGGCGTCGAAGTCTCCTACGCGATGGTCCACGGCGGGCCCTATCCGGCGACGTCCGACAGCCGCTCGACGTCGGTCGGCGCGATGGCGATCGAGCGCTTCCTGCGGCCCGTGTGCTATCAGGATTTGCCGGCTGCGCTGCTGCCGGAGGCGCTCGCGGACGACAATCCGCTGCTGCTGTGGCGGCTGCGGGACGGGCAACTGGGCCCGAACTGAGCCGTCTGGGCGGTTATCCGTCCGGCGAATGAGCCGGGATTATTCTTTCCGGACATCGCTTCATTTCCTGCGCAACAACTGCCCGAGGTTTCCCGCCTCGGGCGGCCGCGCGAATTTTCGACGGCGTGCATCGAATCGATGCCGGCACGCCGCAGCACTGACTACCTTCATCGGAGACACAAAAAACATGACGAGCGACTCGCGCCGCTATCCCGATCCCGCCGTACGCGTGCTCGACCCGCGCTTCAACGCGCTGCGCATCGCGGCGGCATCGGTGGAATGTCTGTATCAGGGCGCGCGCTGGTCCGAAGGGCCGGTCTGGTTCGGCGACGGCCGCTATCTGCTGTGGAGCGACATTCCGAACAACCGCATCCTGCGCTGGGATGAGGAAAGTGGCCAGGTGGGAGAATTTCGCAAGCCATCGAACAACGCGAACGGCAACACGCGCGATCGTCAGGGACGGCTCGTGACCTGCGAGCATTTGACGCGGCGCGTGACGCGCACTGAATACGACGGCGCCATCACCGTGCTCGCCGACAGCTACGGCGGCAAGCCGCTCAATTCGCCGAACGATGTCGTCGTGAAGTCCGACGGCTCGATCTGGTTCACGGATCCGAGCTTCGGCATCGACGGCTTCTACGAAGGCGAAAAGCGCGAGGCGCAACTGAAGCCGTGCGTGTATCGCGTCGATGGCCAGAGCGGCGAGATCACCGTGATGATCGACGACTTCATCGGACCCAATGGTCTTGCGTTCTCACCGGACGAATCGGTGCTGTACGTGGTCGAGTCGCGCTCGGTGCCGCGCAAGATCTTTGCGTTCGAAGTGCTCGACGGCGGCCGCAGGCTCGGCGAGCCGCGCCTCGTGATCGACGCGGGTCCGGGCACGCCCGACGGCTTTCGCGTGGATATCCACGGCAACCTGTGGTGCGGCTGGGGCATGGGCGACGCGGACCTCGACGGCGTGCGCGTCTTCACGCCGCAAGGCGAAGCGATCGGCCATATCGACCTGCCGGAGCGTTGCGCCAACGTGTGCTTCGGCGGACGGCATCGCAACCGGCTGTTCATGGCGGCGAGCCACGGGCTGTATGCGATCTACGTCAATACGCAGGGCGCGAGAGGCGGCTGACGCCAACTGACGCCACTGCGGCGGCTAGGGTTTGCCGACCCGCTCCATGATGCGCTCGGGATGCGCGCTCGGCGCAAAGCCGTGGCGCGCATAGAGTCCGTGCGCGTCGGACGTGACGAGCATCATGCGGCGCAGCCCTTGCAGATCGGGATGCGCCATCACGCACTCGATCATCCATTTGCCGAGGCCGGCGCCCTGATGTTCGGGCAGCACGAAGACGTCGGCGAGATAGCCGAATGTGGTGCTGTCCGTGATCATGCGCGCATAGCCGATCTGCCGGCCGCGCAGAAAGAGCCCGAATGCGAGCGAATGGCGCGCGGCGCGCTCGACCTTCTCGCGCGCGACGCCCGGCGACCAGTACGCCACTTCGCTCAGATAGCGGTGCACGACATCGAAGTCGAATTCATCGATCTCCGTGCTCACGCGATACTCGTCTCGAATCCACTGCATCGTGCCGCTCCCAGGCCGTCATGAAGCGCCGAGCATAAGCGATCGATGCGCGGCGCTCCATGCACACTTCGCGCCTGTCAGTGCACGTTGTAGACGCGTCCGGTTTCCGCGCCTTCGACGCTGCGGCTGTACGCCAGCGCCACGCGCGCGCCGCTCGCCGCCTCGAATCCGCGAAAGTACGGGCCGAAGCTCTCGCGCGCTTCTTCGAGCATGGTCGGGCTGATCACGTTGATACGCAGGCCGCGCGGCAGCTCGATCGCGGCGCCGCGCACGAAGCCTTCGATCGCGCCGTTGACCGCCGCCGCGCTCGCGCCCTGCCGGATCGGCGCCGCGCCGACGATGCCGCTCGTCAGTGTGAACGAACCGCCGTCGTTGAGATAATCGCGCGCGGTGAGGACGAGATTGACCTGACCCATCAGCTTGTCGTCGAGGCCGATTCGGAACTGCTCCGGCGTCATTTTCACGAGCTCGCCGAAATGCACGTGGCCCGCCGTCGCGACGATCGCATCGACGCGGCCGATCTCGCCGAACAGCTTTTTGATGCTGTCGAGATCGCGCAGATCGACGCGATGCGCGCCACGCGTCGCGCCGATCTCGATGACTTCGTGGCGGAGTTTCAGTTCGGCGCAGACCGCCTGGCCGACCGTACCGGTCGCACCGATGACAGCGATTTTCATGATGGGCTCGCAAGCGTTGAGTTGAGGAACGGCCTTGCATTGTGCGAGCCTGCGGGCGCAAAAGAAAGGCACGCCCGCTTCAAGGATTGCAAACCGCGGGTTTCGAATGATCAGTGCGACGCGGGGCGGCCGGGCATCGGCGAGAGGAGGTAAAGCGCCGCCGCCAGCTTGCAGACGAGCGCAGCGCCGCATACGAGGGCGCCTGCGGGAAACGTGTGCCATTGCATTGCGATGGTCGGCGCAACGAGCGCAACCGACACGAAGCCGAGCGCCACAGTCAGCCAGCGCGCCCATTGCAGACGCGACGCGACGCACACATAGAGCAGCCCGATCAGCACGCGGGAGACGATCGACGCGGCGACCGGATGACTCGATGCATCGCCAGGAAGGCCGATCGCAAGCATCAGCGCAAATTCGGCCCACGAAAGCGCGTAGGCGGCGCCGAGGCAGGCGAGGGCGGAAGTAAAGCGCTGCTCCGGCGCAACCGATGGCTGTGCGGCACGGAATTCCTTCAGTTCCTCGGTGTCGCTCGAATAGGCGTCGTATGCATGAATCGTAGTCATCTGGCCTTCCCCTTTTCGTCGTGATCTTGTCGTGATCTTGTATGGCCGCGCGTTTTTAATTGATGCGGCGCATCAGCCGGCAAGCCCTACGCATACGGCGTGCCTGCTCTGATGAATCGGTGGAACACGTGTTGCTGACTGATGGAGTGACATCGCGCCAAAAGCACGTCCAACGACGAAGGAGCCCGCAAATGAGCAACACGAAGGAACAGCGTCCGCATTCCGAACGCGCTGACGAAGACGTCGATCAGGCCATCGAAGATACTTTTCCCGCCAGCGATCCGCCCGCGACGGGCGGCGTGACCCGCATCGAGCCCGACGAGCAGAAGCACGAAACGAAGTAAGCACGTCAGCCTCGCTGCATCCAAAAGAGAGAGCCCACAGAGCCGCGCCGGACACGCGGCTCTTTTCACGTCACTTGCGTTCGAGTTCGAACAGTCGCGAAGGACGCAGATGATTCAGCGCAAAGTGCTTGCGTCCGCGCAAGGTGTGCCCGTGCGCATCGCGTCCTTCGAAACGCACCTTTTCTTCGACTTCAGGCACCGTCGGCGCGACCATGCCGCGGTCGATCAATCGATATCCGCGTTCGAGCGCGAGCAACACGCCGTTGCGCGCGGGACGGCTGTCGAAACCGCCGAGGCCGTCGCCGGGCTCGGGCACGTAGTTCACGCGCGTTGCATTCGAGTTGATGACCGAGTCCGGGTCGCGCGCGCGCATTTCGGCTTCGCGCCGCGCGTGGATGCTCTTCGCGTCGGCATCGACGGTGTCGTCGGGGCCGTCGTCGTTGACGACATCCACGCCGCGCGGCGGCTTCTCGTAGAGGCCTTGCGGACCGATGTGCATGCCGTCCTTCGTCGTCTCGGTTCTGACGTTCGCGCCCGCTTGCGCCACGCCGCCCGCTGCCGCCTGGGCGTCGCTCATCTTGATGTGCGCGGTCTCGGCTGCCGGTGTCTTGACGGGACTCTCGGCGGCGCGATCCGTCTGTTTGTCCTGCGGCTCGTTGCCTTCAGCGTTGTTCATTGATTGCTCCGGTTAGACCTGAACTGACCAATCGCTCACGCAAGAGTCGTTCCGGTTATTTGGCGACGGAACTGCGACCCTTGCTGCAGGGCGTCTTCATCGATGCGCGAAAATTTCGGGCTTTTTTTTCAACCCCAAGCCTATTTCCTGCAAGTATTATTTGGAACCTGTCGACGACAAAGCGCAACACGCGAAGCGTGTGCAATCAGGAGGGCGCGTTTCACAAGTCGTCGAACAAGAGCAAAGCCATTCGAACGAGCAGGGCACTTTCACACGGGTGACTCATGCAACACGATGCAGCCTTTTCACATCGAGGCTACCTTCTAAACTGCGCGCCCGCCCGGGCCGGAGATGGCAGCTACCAGCCGTATGTGGTGATCTCGAGATCGAGCGACGGCGAGCTCGTCGCGAACCGCTTCTTCCCGTCGGACCTGCGCTTCCGCGAAGAGGAAGAAGCCATCGCACACGCACGCGACTGGGCCGTGCGCTGGATCGACGCAAGTAACGTAACGGTGTGACGACGTTCGCGTAACACGCGGGTACGGGCGTAACGGCGAGGCGCGCGGCAGGCTCGCGCAAAACCGGTTAGGCTTGATGATTCATCCGCCGTGTGCGCACGGCGGCCGCTTATTCCGAATCGTTCCCGCCATGCAGAACACGCCTGAGTTCGGCACCCCATCGCCGCTCGAACCCGCTCACGACATCACCCGCGACACTCCGCAGGAATGGGGTCTGGCGCGCATCGTCGCGGACCTGCGCCAGTCGCGCGAAGAACTGCATCGCACGCGTCATCCGCTCGGCATACGAGAGTTGCCGTCGCGCGAAGCGATCGTGAAGATCGTCAACGGCCTGCGCTCCGCGCTCTTTCCGACCCATTACGGCGCGCCCGATCTGACCGACGAAAGCGTCGACTATTACGTCGGCCAGACGCTCGAGAGCACCTTGCGTCTGCTGCACGAGCAGATCCGCCGCGCGTTGCGTTTTCTGCCCGAGCATCGCGACACGAGCGAAGCCGATGTCAGCGCGCGCGCCTTTGCGATCGCACGCGAATTCGGCGCGCAACTGCCGGAGATCCGCGCGCTGCTGGTAAGCGATATCCAGGCCGCATTCAGCGGCGACCCTGCCGCGCAGCACGTCACCGAAATCCTGCTGTGCTATCCCGGCATCTGGGCGATGACGCATCATCGTCTCGCGCATGCATTGCACAAGCTCGGCGTGCCGTTGCTCGCGCGCTTCATCAACGAGATCGCGCATTCGCTGACGGGCATCGACATTCATCCGGGCGCGACCATCGGGCCGAGCTTTTTCATCGATCACGGCACGGGCGTGGTGATCGGCGAGACGGCGGTCATCGGGCAGCACGTGCGCGTCTATCAGGCCGTGACGCTCGGCGCGAAGAGCTTTCCTTCGACGAGCGACGGCGCGCTCGTGAAGGGCAACGCGCGGCATCCTATCGTCGAGGATGATGTCGTGATCTACGCGGGCGCGACGATCCTCGGCCGCGTGACCATCGGCCGGGGCTCGGTCATCGGCGGCAATGTATGGCTCACGCACAGCGTGCCGCCGGGCAGCAACGTGTCGCAGGGCAAGGTGCGCGAGGGCAGCGGCGCGGATTCGCCGGGCAACGCATTCGGCGCGTGAGGGACGAACGTGGCAAACGAAGAAAGGGCGGAAGACTGCAACGCCCTTTCTGTTCGTGCGCTCTTTAGGTATTCGACACGCTGAACGCGTTCGAATTGCCGACGATGGCGAGAAACTCGCGACGCGTCGACGGATCGTCGCGGAACGAACCGAGCATGCGCGAGGTGACCATCGCGACGCCCGCCTTGTGCACGCCGCGCGTCGACATGCATTGATGCGCGGCTTCGAGAATCACGCCGACGCCGATCGGCTGCAACACTTCGTTCAGCGTGTCCGCGATCTGCGCGGTCATCTTTTCCTGAATCTGTAGTCGCTTGGCGAAGGCATCGACGAGACGTGCGAGCTTCGAAATGCCGACGACGCGCTTGTTCGGCAGATACGCGACGTGCGCGCGGCCGATGATCGGCACCATGTGATGCTCGCAATAGCTCTCGAAGCGAATGTCCTTCAGGACGATCATCTCGTCGTAGCCTTGCACTTCGGAAAACGTGCGCGCGAGGATATCGTGCGGATTTTGCGTATAGCCCGCGAAAAATTCCTCATACGCGCGCACGACGCGGGCGGGCGTATCGAGCAGGCCTTCGCGACCCGGATCGTCCCCGGCCCAGCGCAACAAAACGCGTACGGCGGCTTCGGCTTCCTCGCGGGTCGGACGATCGGCTTCGTCAGCAGGAATGTCCGAGCCTGAAAGATGGTTTTTGCGCGGGGCGCTCATTGAAAGCTCCTGTCAGTCGAGTGCGATCAGTGTAATTCGCACCGCGCCATTGTTTCATGTTTCGGAAGGCCGCTATGCGTGTCAGGTCTTTCCGCCTCCGTCGATGCCCGAACCGGTGCGCCACACCCGCTTGCCTTCTTCCGACAACTGGCCGCTGCTGTGCTCCTTGTCCGGTTCGGTGCCGGGCTGGGCCATGGACCCGCCCGGCTGTTCCTGCGCTGGCTGCTGCTTGCCCTTGCGCTGTGCGATGCGCTCTTCCTGCGAACGTCCGGCGTAGTTGCTCATGTCGCTTCTCCTTTCGAATGATGCGATGAAAGGCGCGCAAGCCGCGTTCCACCCGGACGATTCAGCGCGTGCTCAGGCCGGCGTGTGTTCGACGCCGCCGAGCACCATCCACGTCACGCCGAATGTGTCGGTGACCATGCCGAAGCGCTTGGCGAAGAACGTTTGCGTCATCGGCATCTGCACCTGGCCGCCGTTCGAGAGCGCCTTGAAGTATTTTTCCGCCTGCTGTTCGTCGCTGGCCGTGAGCGAGAGCGACACGCCCTTGAATTCAGGCTTGCCGCTGCACATGCCGTCGGAGGCCATCAGCATGGAATCGCCAACGGTGAAGGCCGCGTGCATGATCTTTTCTTCCGATCCGGGCGGTATGCCGCAGCCGCTCGCCGTTTCGCTGGCCTTGCTTTTTTCGGCCTCGGGGTTTTCCTTGTAGCGCATCATCATGACGACCTGCGCGCCGAGATGCTCCCGGTAGAACGTGATCGCCTCTTCACAGCGGCCTTCGAAAAACAGATAGGGTTGCACTTGCATGTCTGCTCCTTGCGTTATGACTTGTCGTCAGGGTCCATATCCATCATGAGCGGCACCGATGCGTGTTCATGCACGACACGCCAGTCGCCGTCGATCTTCCTGAAACACACGGTGGCGCGCACGATGTCCTCCTGTTCGCCCACGGCGACATGGTTGACGGAGTGCGCATATGCCAGATCGCCGCTCGCGGCGACTTCCACTTCCCGCATCTCGAACGTAAGCGGGCCCTTCATGCTGTCGAACCAGCGTTGCCAGTTCTCGCGATAGTGCGCGAGGCCCGCGACCGATGCGGGCGGCACGACGTCGAACACGATCACGTCCTGCGCGTAATGGCTCACCAGTGCTTCGACGTCTTTCGCGAGTACGGCTTGCCGCCACGCCTCGATCAGTTCGCGGATGCGCGCGACATCTTCCCTCGATTGCGCACGATCGTTCGGCTCGGACATGTCTGCCTCCTTCGGTTGGTGGCGCACTGCACGCACTTCATACGATGCCGCCGCGTCGTGACAAAGCAACGGCAAGCCCCGATGCAGAACTATTTTTCGCGTTGTGTACACCGTCCACAAAAGTAGCAGAGATAATGGACAGTGTCCACATTTGGCAAACCCGACGAATCAAAAATGACGAATGGGAAACTGACGAATGGCAAGCCGCGCAGCACCTATCGGCACGGCGATCTGCGCCGTGCATTGATCGACGCGGGCATCGAACTGGCGCGCGAAGGCGGCCCGGATGCAATCGTGCTGCGCGAGGCGACGCGCCGCGCGGGTGTCGTGCCGAACGCGGCCTATCGTCATTTCGAGAGTCGTCAGGAGTTGTTGTCGGCGGTGCGCTCGGCGGCGCTGTCGTGCGTTGCGCAGGCGATGGAGCGGGAACTCGCCGCGCTGCCCAGGAAGCGCCGCCGTGCCGATGCGGCACGGGCCGGATTGCGCGCCGTCGGGACGGGTTATCTGCGGTTCGCGCAGACGGAAACGGGGCTCTTTCGCACGGCATTCGCCGCGCCGCAGGCGGAATGGGGCGAGCACGAAGGACCATACGGCGCGGGGCCGGGCGGACTCGATCCGTTTCAGTTGCTGAGCCGCGCGCTCGATGAAATGGCGGACGCGGGCGCACTCGACATGAAACGGCGTCCCGATGCCGAATATCTCGCGTGGAGCGCGGTGCACGGCTTTGCGCTGTTGCTGATCGAAGGGCCGTTACAGGGATTGGGGCGCAAGCAGATCGAATCGCTTGCCGGGCGTTTGCTCGATATGGTCGAGAACGGTCTCTGAATGCGAAACGCGCCGCATGGGGCGGCGCGCTTCAGACTTTCGATCCGCGGTTCCGAGCCGCAGATTTCGCTCCGATTATTTCGTCGAACGATTCTCGCCCGTGACCGGCTCGACCACGCTGACGAGCAGCACGAAGCACAGCAGTGCGGTTCCCACCATGTACAGGAACACGGCGGTCCAGCTATAGCTGTCGAGCAGGAAGCCCACCGCGAGCGGTGCGCACGCGCCACCGATCTGTCCCACCGAATTCACGATGCCGAACGCGGTCGGATACGTCGCCTTGGTCGCGAGTCCCATCGGATAGGCGGAGTAGCCCGCGAAGCCGATGCCCAGCATGAGGCCCGCCAGAATCAGCGCGGCGCCGAGCAAGCCGACGCTGTCGGGCGCGTCGATCAGCAGGAAGGTCATGATCATCGTGCCGAGCGCGCCGGCCATCATCATCGGTTTGCGGCGGCCGCCGAGCAGTCGGTCCGAGATGATGCCGCCGAGCATGTTGCCCGTCACCGCGCCGATGAAGGGCGCCGAGGCGAGAAAGCCCATCTTCACCGAAGCGAAGCCTTTCACCGTGATGAGGTAAGTCGGAATCCACGAGATGAAGATATTGCTGATGCCGATCATGCAGCCGTAGCCGAGCGCAATGCCGAAGATGTTCCAGGAGCCGAACACCTGACGGATAGTTTCTAGCTGCGGCACGCGCTTCGTGCGATTGATCGCATCGAGCAAGGGCATCGGCGTCATCTGCGCGCGCGAGAGCGCCTTGCCGCCGTTGCTGCGGACCGTGGTTTCATCGGCGATATAGCGGCGCTCGGCCGGCGAGCAGAAGCGGTTCTCGCCCGGCGAGTTCGTCACGACCAACATCCAGACGACGGCGAGCAGAATGCCCGGCACCGCGAAGACATAGAAGATCTCGCGCCATCCCCACAGATGAATCACGATGAGACACACCGAAGGCACGATCAGCGGCCCGAGCTTCGATGCGGCGATCCACAATCCCGTGGCCGTGCCTTTCTCCTGAGCGGGAAACCAGCGGTTGATGACGTTCGTGCAGCCGATGCCGAGCGGACCTTCCGACAGGCCGAGGCCCACGCGATACGCCATCAGCAGAAACACCGATGACGTCGTGCCCATCAAGCCCGTGAACACCGAGGTCAGGATCATGAAGACCGCGAACAGGAAGCCGGTCGTCTTTTCGCCGAGCCGCTTGAAAAGCAGTCCGACGGGAATCTGCACGAAGCCGTAAGCGAACGAGAACAGGCTCACGATCAGGCCGGCCTCGGTATTGGTGATGTGATATTCCTTCTTCAGATACGG
Organism: Caballeronia peredens; assembly: GCA_001544595.2. GTDB lineage: Bacteria > Pseudomonadota > Gammaproteobacteria > Burkholderiales > Burkholderiaceae > Caballeronia > Caballeronia peredens. The sequence continues at coordinate 38,075 of FCOH02000014.1, forward strand.
CAGCGCGATGCCGAAATTGGCGCGATCCGCGCACGCAATGGCCCAGATGCAGAAGATCAGGCCCATCACGACCCAGCGATGTTTCGTGCGCTTCTCCGCGTTGGGTTCCGCGGTCGACGAAGCGATCATGCCGTCGGCGTTGTTCATCGCGACTCCTCCGTCCGGCGCGGCATGGCTGCATGAAAGAGAGGAATGGATGGATGGCAGGTAGGGCGCAGGCTCACGCTGTTGTCTCCGATATCATTTTTAAAGGCTTTTTTATTGATGTGCCTTCCGATGCTTCGAATTGTGGAGACGGTGCGCAAGAGCGTCCAATCTTTTATTGCTATTACCTGATTCCCGGATTGAATCGATTCCGCGCGGTTTTTTTCGCGTCGAATCGTGGATCAATTGATAGCGTTTTGGGATTGGACGCACGCGGCGAAACCGGAGATCATCCGCTCCACATCAGAGAACGAGTCATAAGGAGCACGCCACATGAAGCCGAACATTCTGCAACTGAATCCGATCCTCGTATCCGCGATCAACGAGAAGCTGAACACGCTCTACACAATGCATCGCCTGTACGAGCAGGAAGACAAAGACGCATATATCCACGAACACGGCGCGTCGATTCGCGGCGTGATCACCGGCGGTCACACCGGCATTTCCAACGACATGATCGAACGCCTGCCCGCGTTGCAGGTGATTGCCGTGAACGGCGTCGGCACCGATGCGGTCGACCTCGAATTCGCGCGTGCGCGCGGCCTTCCGGTGACCGGCACGTTCGGCGCCTTGACCGAGGATGTCGCCGATCTCGCCATCGGTCTCATTCTGACGACGCTGCGTGAAATCTGTCCCGGCAACGCGTTCGTGAAGACCGGCAAGTGGATCGACAACCCGAGCCCGAGCGCGATCCCGCTGTCGCGCCGTTTCAGCGGCAAGCGCGTGGGAATCGTGGGTCTCGGCAAGGTGGGCCGCGCGATCGCGCAGCGTGCCGCAGCGTTCGGCTGCCCGATCGCTTATATGGACGTGCGCAAGATGGATGACGTCGATTACCGCTTCGTTCCGGACCTGCTGTCGCTTGCGCGTGAGAGCGACATTCTCGTGCTCGCCGCCGCGGCCGACAAGGCGAAAGGCATCGTCGATGCCGCCGTGCTCGATGCATTGGGCAAGGACGGCTATCTGATCAATATCGCGCGCGGCAAGCTCGTGGTGGAGAGCGATCTCGTCGAGGCCTTGTCGCGTGGCGTGATTGCGGGCGCGGGCCTCGACGTGTTCGTCGATGAACCGAACGTGCCCGTCGAACTGTTCGGCATGGATCGCGTCGTACTGCAGGCGCATCGCGCGAGCGCGACGGTCGAGTCGCGCACGGCGATGGGCGAGATGGTGCTCGCGAGCATTGCGCAGGCGCTCGCGGGACAACGTCCCGAAGGCAGCCTGACGACCTGACATATCCGCATCGATGTGTCCGGGGCGAACATATAATGATCGGCTATCACTTCAATGTCGATGACGAATGCTCGATCTCGGACAAGTGCGTTGCTTCGTGGCCGCCGCGACGGAGCTGAACTTCAGGCGCGCGGCCGCGTTGCTCAACATGACGCAGCCGCCGCTTTCCCGGCAGATTCATCTGCTCGAAGAAAGCCTCGGCGTGATGCTGTTCGAGCGGATCGGCCGCACGGTGAAGCTGACGCCCGAAGGACGCGTCTTTCTCGCGGATGCCACACGCCTCCTCAATCTTGCCGAGCAGGCCGAAAGCACGGTGCGGCGCGCGAGCAAGGGCAAGACCGGACGCGTGCGCATCGGCTTCACGGGGGCAGCGGGATACGAGCTGATTCCGGAACTGCTCGTCGCGGCGAAGCATGATCTGCCGGATATCGATGTCGTCCTGCTCGAAATGATTTCGGTCGCGCAGATCGAGGCTTTCGAGGCCAACGCGATCGATCTCGGCTTCATGCGGCCGTTGCCGTCGCGGCAGAAGGTGGAGTTTCTTCTCGTCGACCGCGAGCCGATGATCGTCGCGTTACCGGCAGGCCATGCGTTGTGCCGGCACGACAGGCTCGAACTGAAGCAGTTGCACGAGCAGGCGTTCATCATGCATTCGCCCACGCATGGCAAGTATTTCTACGACCGCATCCTGAGCATGTTCGTCGCGGGGGAAGTGAAGCCGAATTTCACGCAATACATCGATCAGACGCCGACCATTCTTTCGCTCGTTCGCGCGGGCCTGGGCGTGTCGATTCTGCCGGCGTCGTCGCAACGGTTCCATTACGACAACGTCGAGTTCCGGGAAATCGCCGGCAATACCGTTCAGGCCGAGATGAGCATGGCGTGGCGCTCCGATCAGGACAATCCCGCCGTCACGGCCTTCCGGCACATGGCGGCGGATTACTTCGCTAAACGGCAATCCTGAGCGCGTTCGCCGTGGCATCGAACGCGGCGCGGGCCTTGTCCACGATCTCGTCGATTTCCTCATGCGTGACGACGAGCGGCGGCGATAGCAACATGCGATCGCCGCTCGCGCGCATCACGAGATTGCCGGCGAAAGCGAAGTCGCGACACATCGTGCCGACATCGTCGCCATGGGCGAAGCGCTTGCGTGTCGCGCGATCTTCGGCAAGCTGAATGCCTGCGACGAGCCCCGCACCCGCGATCTCGCCGACGATCGGATGCTCGCCGAGCGCTTCCTGCAAGCACGCCTGAAAGTACGGCCCCGCATCGTCTTTCACGCGCGCGACGATGCCTTCGTCACGCAAGAGCTTCAGATTCGCGACGGCGACGGCAGCCGCGACCGGATGCCCGGAATACGTGAAGCCATGATTGAACTCGCCGCCCTCGACGATCGCATCCGCGATGCGGTCCGAAAGCGCGACCGCGCCCATCGGCACATAGCCGCTCGTGAGACCCTTGGCCATCGTGATGACGTCCGGCTCGAAGCCGAAATGCCGGTGCGCGAACCATTCGCCCACGCGCCCGAATCCGCCGATCACTTCATCCGCGATCAGCAGCACGTCGTATTTCCTGCAGATGCGCTCGATCTCCGGCCAGTAAGTGGAGTGCGGAAAGATCACGCCGCCCGCGCCCTGAAACGGCTCGCCGATGAAGGCAGCGACGTTCTCGGCACCCAGCTCCACGATCTTCTCTTCGAGCTGATGCGCGCGCGCGAGCCCGAACGCTTCGGCGTCCATCGCGCCGCCTTCGCCGAACCAGTAAGGCTGATCGATATGCGCGACGTGCTCCATTTTCGACGGCATCTGCTCATGCATATAGGTCATGCCGCCGAGCGTGGCCCCCGCGATGGTCGAGCCGTGATACGCGTTCCTGCGTGCGATCACGTAGCGCTTCTTCGGCTGCCCGCGCACGGCCCAATAGCGGTGCACCGCGCGCAGCGCCGTATCGTTCGCTTCCGAACCGCTGTTGCAATAGAGAAAGCGCTTGAACGACGAAGGCGCGAGTTGCGCGAGCAGCGCGGACAACTCGATCACCGGCGGATGCGTCGTCTTGAAGAACGTGTTGTAGTAGGGCAGTTCCTGCATTTGTTTGAGCGCGGCATCGGCGAGTTCGCGGCGGCCATATCCGACGTTCACGCACCAGAGTCCCGCCATGCCGTCGATGATGCGATTGCCTTCCGAGTCCCACACATGCACGCCTTGCGCTCGCACGATCACGCGAGAGCCGGCGCGATTGAGCGCGCCCATGTCGGAGAACGGATGCAGATGATGCGCGGCATCGAGCGCGCGGTACTGTGCTGTCGAGTCGAATCGATCGTTCATGTCGTCGTCTCCTGTCAGACGTGCAGCAGCAAATGCTTGCGTTCCCACGAACTGATCACGCGGAAGAACGCTTCGTATTCGGTCTCCTTCAGCGCGAGATACGCGCGCACGAAGGTCTCGCCGAGCATCGCCGTCAGCGGCTCGCACGCGCCCATCAGCGACAGTCCTTCTTCGAGATTGCGCGGCAATTGATAAGGCTGCCGATAACCGTCGCTCGCGAGCGGCTCGGTCGGCTCCAGGTGCTGCGTCATGCCGAGATATCCGGCGGCAAGCGTCGCCGCGATCGCCAGATACGGATTGCAGTCGACGCCCGGTATGCGGTTCTCGATACGCCGGGCCTGCGGTGACGAGTGCGGCACGCGAAAGCCGACCGTGCGGTTGTCGTAGCCCCATTGCACGTTGATCGGCGCGGCCATGAAGCGCGACAGCCTGCGATACGAATTGATGTACGGCGCGAAGATCGGCATCAGCGCGGGTGTGTATTTCTGCAGTCCCGCGATGTAGCTGTAGAAAAGGCCGGTCGGTCCGCCATCGCGATTCGTGAATAGATTGCGGCCCGTTGCTTCATCGACCACGTTCTGATGCACGTGCATCGCCGAGCCGGGTTCGCTCCATCGGCTTCGCCATGAAGGTCGCGTACATCTTGTGGCGCAGCGCCGCCTCGCGTACCGTACGCTTGAAGAGGAACACGCGGTCCGCGAGATTGAGCGCGTCGCCATGCATGAAGTTGATTTCCATCTGCGCCGCGCCGACTTCGTGGATCAGCGTGTCCACTTCGAGCTCCTGCACCTCGCAGTACTCGTAGATGTCTTCGAAAAGCGGATCGAACTCGTTGACGGCGTCGATCGAATACGCCTGGCGGCCGGTTTCCGCGCGTCCCGTTCTGCCGACGGGCGGTTGCAGCGGCAAATCGGGATCGCGATTCATGTCGACGAGAAAGAACTCGAGCTCGGGCGCGACCACCGGGCGCCAGCCTTTCTCCGCGAATTTCTGCAGCACTTGCCGCAGCACGCGGCGCGGCGAAATGGCGACGGGCGTGCCGTCGAAATGCACGCAATCGTGGATGACCTGCGCGGTCGGATCGACGGCCCACGGAATCAGGCGGATCGTCGCGGGGTCGGGCACGCAGACCATGTCGGGATCGGTCACGCCGCTGAAGCGGCCGTCGTCGGGATAGTCGCCCGTGACGGTCTGCATCATCACGGCTTGCGGCAGGCGCATCGATTCACCCGATTCGAACTTGCTGCGCGGAATGATCTTGCCGCGCGCGGTGCCGGCCATGTCGGGGATGATCGCTTCTATTTCGGTGATGCGATGTTTTCGCAGGAATTCATCGATGCGTTCCATGGTGGTTCTCTCGTAGCGCTTTCGTTTCGAACGGGCGCGCGCCTCCGTGGCCCGTGCGACGCATCGCAAAGGCGCAAGAAGGCAGGCGCGCGCGATTCACGCGTGCAGACGCACGCGCGCGGACCTGTCAGTCAGCAAGGGTGAAACGAAAGGAGGCGCTACGGCAGCAGCGAGGCGGCGCCGACGCAATCCACTGCGATGAACGCGCGCGCGGCGACGGAGTTGCGACGCCGCACGCTGCGGCGAGAGAGGGCGGCGATGACCGGGAGGACGCGGCAATCAGGAAGCATGCCGCAGCGATCGGCGCAGGACCGGCGTATGCGCCGACGTGCCAGAGGGCTTTGGACTTTCACGATGACACTCGTTTGGCGAGTTGAGTTTCGGGTAACCGCCGATGCCGACAATCACCCTTCAACGAGCATATACGAGACACAAACACCGTCAATACGTTTTTTCCATGGACTGCGCGCGGTCCATTTTTGCCGCGCAGAGATGCGGTTGCGCAATTCATCGATAATGTCGGCTCTTTCGCCCGAAACGCTCCATCGAGCCCGATGCTTTCCAACCTGCTCGTCCAACTCGTCAACGGTCTCGCCGACGCCTGCGCGCTGTTTCTCGTCGCCTCCGGGCTGTCGCTCATCTTCGGGGTCACGCGCATCGTCAATTTCGCGCATGGCTCGCTGTACATGCTCGGCGTGTATGTCGCCTATAGCCTGACGAGCCGCCTGGGCGAGAGCGTCGCGGGTTTCTGGGCGTCGGTCGTTGCGGCGGCGCTCGTGGTCGGCGTGGCCGGCGCGGCGATCGAAGTCGGCGTGCTGAGACGGATCTATCGCGCGCCCGAGCTCTTTCATCTGCTCGCCACGTTCGCGCTCGTGCTGATCATTCGCGATGCCGCGCTCTATCTCTGGGGACCGGAGGATCTGTTCGGCCCGCGCGCGCCGCATCTCGAAGGCGCCGTGCAATGGCTCGGCCACGCGTTGCCGGTCTACAACCTCGTGCTGATCGTCATCGGTCCGCTCGTGCTGCTCGCGCTCTGGTATGCGCTCACGCGCACGCGCTGGGGCACGCTCGTGCGCGCCGCGAGCGCGGATCGCGAAATGCTGGGCGCGCTCGGCGTCAATCAGGCGTGGCTGTTTACGGGCGTGTTCTTCGTCGGCGCGTTTCTCGCGGGACTCGGCGGCGCGCTGCAAGGGCCGCGCATGTCGGCGAATCTGTCGCTCGATCTCGAGACCATCGGCAATGCGTTCGTGGTCGTCGTGGTGGGCGGCATGGGCTCGATTCCGGGCGCGTTCGTCGCGGCGCTGTTGATCGCCGAGATCAAGGCGATGTGCATCGGCATCGGGCATGTGTCGATCGCGGGCATCGACTTCTCGTTGTCGAAGTTCACGCTCGTCGCGGAATTCGTCGTGATGGCGGTCGTGCTCGTGCTGCGTCCGTGGGGACTCTTCGGACGCTCGCAGGCGCTCGCGCGTTCCGCTGCGCCCGCCGACCGGCCTCTGCGGCCGGCTACGCGCGCCATGAAAATCGCAGGGGCGCTCGTCGTGATCGCGCTGGCACTCGCGCCGCTCGCCGCCGACGCCTTCCCGTACATGCCCGTGCTCTTCGTCGAGATCATGATCGCGGTGTTGTTCGCCGCGAGCCTGCATTTCATCATGGGGCCGGGCGGCATGCATTCGTTCGGTCACGCCGCGTATTTCGGCCTCGGCGCATACGGCGCGGCGCTCTTTCTCAAGGTGTTTGCTTGGCCGATGGAAGTCGCGCTCGTGCTCGGTCCGCTCATCGCGGGCATCGGCGCGATCGTGTTCGGCTGGTTCTGCGTGCGCCTTTCGGGCGTTTATCTGGCGATGCTCACGCTTGCGTTCGCGCAGATCGTCTGGTCGGTCGTCTTCCAGTGGGATGCGGTGACGGGCGGCAGCAACGGCATTCTGGGCATCTGGCCGTCGCCGTGGCTCGCGTCGCCCGTCGCGTTCTATTACCTCACGCTCGCCTTCGCGCTCGTCGGCGTGTGGCTCCTGCGCCGCATGTTGTTCGCGCCGCTCGGCTTCGCGATGCGCGCGGGCCGCGATTCGCCTCTGCGCGCGGAGGCGATCGGCGTGAACGTCGCGCGCGTGCAGTGGGCGGCGTTCGTCGTGGCCTCGCTCGTCTGCGGGCTCGCGGGCTCGCTCTATGCGTTCTCGAAGGGCAACATTTCGCCCGACGCGATCAGCGTGGGCCGCTCCGTCGATGGTCTCGTGATGGTCCTGCTCGGCGGCATCCAGACGCTCGCCGGCCCGATCGTCGGCGCGAGCGTGTTCACGTGGCTCGAAGATGCGGTCGCGCGTCAGACGGATTACTGGCAGGCGTTGCTCGGCGGGGCGATCCTCGTGCTCGTGATCGCGTTTCCGCAGGGCATTGCGGGTTTCGTGCGCGAGCGCTTCTTCACGGAGGCGCCGTGAGCCTGCTCTCGGTTGAACGTCTGACAAAGTCTTTCGACGGCGTGCGGGCTGTCGACGATGTCTCGTTCGAGCTTGCCGCGGGCCAGTTGCTCGCGCTGATCGGCCCGAACGGCGCGGGCAAGTCGACGTGCTTCAACATGATCAACGGCCAGTTGAGGCCGAGTTCGGGCGCGATCCGGCTGAACGGCCGCGACATCGCGGGCATGCGTCCGCGCGATATCTGGCGTCTGGGCGTGGGCCGCACGTTCCAGATCGCCGCGACCTTCAATTCGATGACCGTGCTCGAAAACGTGCAGATGGCGCGGCTGTCGCACGAGCGGCGCATCTTCGACTTCTTCGGCCGTGTCGCGGCATGGAAGGAAAGCGATGCGCTGGCCTTGCTCGATCTCGTCGGCATGGCAGCGCATGCGCATCGCAGTTGCGGGGTGCTCGCGTACGGCGACGTGAAGCGCGTCGAACTGGCGATCGCGCTCGCGAACGCACCGAAGCTTCTGCTGATGGACGAACCGACCGCCGGCATGGCGCCGCAGGAGCGCCGCGAACTGATGGCGCTCACGGCGCGTCTCGCGAAGGAGCGGGACATCGGCGTGCTGTTCACGGAGCACAGCATGGATGTCGTGTTCTCTCACGCGGACAAGCTGATCGTGCTCGCGCGCGGCCGGCTCATCGCGCAAGGCGACGCGGATACGGTCCGGAGCGATCCGCGCGTGCGCGAGGTGTATCTCGGCACGGGCGCATCGTCCGCGCCGCGGGTGGATTCGAGCGCGGGAGAATCCACATGACGCTGCTCAAGGTCGATGCATTGAATGCGTATTATGGCCGCGCGCAGATCCTGTTCGATGTCGGCTTCGAAGTCGCGCGCGGCGAAGTGGTCGCGCTGATGGGCCGCAACGGCGCGGGCAAGTCCACGACAATGAAAGCCGTGATGGGTCTGCTGCCGCGCATGTCGGGTGCGGTCTCCTTCATGGGCGAAGAGATCGTGGGCATGGCGCCGTATCGGATCGCGCGTAAGGGACTCGGTTATGTGCCCGAAGATCGCCGTGTGTTCGGCGACCTCACCGTGATGGAAAACCTCGACACGGGCCGCCAGCCGCCGCGCGAGCACGCGCCGTCGTGGACGCCGGAGAAGCTCTTTCGCGTGTTCCCGAATCTCGGCGAGATGCGCAACCGGCGCGCGAGCCGCATGAGCGGCGGCGAGCAGCAGATGCTGACCGTCTCGCGCACGCTGATGGGCAATCCGCGCCTCGTGCTGCTCGACGAGCCTTCCGAAGGCGTCGCGCCCGTGATCGTCGAGCAGATGGCGGACATGATTCTCGAACTGAAGCGCGAAGGACTGGCCGTGCTGCTGTCCGAGCAGAACCTGCATTTCGCGGAACGGGTCAGCGACCGCGTCTATGTGCTGGAGAAAGGGCAGGTGCGTCATTCCGGTGCGATGAGCGCATTCGCACGCGACGACGTCGCGCGCCGCGAGTTTCTGGGTGTTTGAACGAGCGAACCGATTATTCAAGAGAGGAGAAAACTTCATGACGATCCGTGCAGGCACGCCGATGCGCCTCGCCATCATGACCATCGCCGCGGGCGTCGCTTTCGCCGCGCACGCCGACACCATCAGGATCGGCGAGATCAACAGCTACAAGGCGCAGCCTGCGTTTCTTCTGCCGTACAAGAACGGCTGGAATCTCGCGCTCGACGAGATCAACGCGGCGGGCGGCATCAACGGCGACAAGCTCGAAGTGATTTCGCGCGACGACAACGGCAATCCCGGCGACACGGTGCGCGTGGCGCAGGAACTCGTCGCGCGCGAGCAGGTGAAGCTGTTGTTCGGCGGCTATCTGTCGAACACGGGCCTGGCGCTCGCGGACTACGCGAAGCAGCGGCGCATCTTCTTCCTCGCAGCCGAGCCGCTCACCGACAAGATCGTCTGGCAGGACGGCAACAAGTACACGTATCGCCTGCGTCCGTCGACTTACATGCAGGTCGCGATGCTCGTGCCCGAAGCCGCCAAGCTGAAGAAAAAGCGCTGGGCGCTGGTCTATCCGAATTACGAGTACGGGCAGTCCGCGGTGGCCACGTTCAAGCGCTTGCTGAAGGCGGCGCAGCCGGATGTCGAGTTCGTCGCGGAGCAGGCGACGCCGCTCGGCAACGTCGATGCCGGCGCGGTCACGCAAGCGCTCGCCGACGCGAAACCCGACGCCATCTTCAACGTGCTGTTCAGCGCGGACCTCGGCAAGTTCGTGCGCGAGGGCAACACGCGCGGTTTGTTCAAGGATCGCGCGGTCGTGTCGCTGCTGACGGGCGAGCCGGATTATCTCGATCCGCTCGGCAAAGAAGCGCCCGTCGGCTGGATCGTGACGGGCTATCCGTGGTATTCGATCGACACGCCCGAGAACAAAAAATTCGTCGCCGCGTATCAGGCGAAATATCACGACTACCCGCGTCTGGGCTCGGTCGTCGGCTATACGGCGATGATGTCGCTCGCCAACGGCCTGAAGAAAGCCGGCTCGCCCGACGCCGACAAGCTCGCCGCCGCGTTCAAGGGCCTGCCCGTCGATACGCCGTTCGGCCCGATCACGTATCGCCGGCAGGACAATCAGTCGACGATGGGCGCGTATGTCGGCGTGACGGCGCAGAAGGACGGCCGCGGCGTGATGACGTCGTACCGCTATGTGGATGGCGCGAGCGTGCAGCCGTCGGACGACGAAGTGAAGAAGCTGCGTCCCGCGGAATAAGCGATCAGGCGCGGGGAAAGGGCTTGCTGACGAATTTCGATCCGGCGAGCCCGAAGCGCCACGGCACGTCCACCGCCTTGGTGAGACCGATGCGCGGACCGCTGACCACGGCGAAGTCTTCTTCGGGCGGCTCGATGTGAAACGGCGGTTCCGCCAGCGACATGCCGTTGTTCCTGTGCGTGATGCCGAGCGCCTGCGCGAGGCGCCCCGGCCCCGAGCACAGCAGTCTGATGGGCTCGAGGCCGCGCCGCTCGCGCATGACGTCGATGCCGGTGAGCGGCTCGATCGCGCGAATCAGCACGCCCGCGCCGTGGCCCGGCTCGCGGCACACGAAATTCATGCACCAGTGAATGCCGTAGGACCGGTACACGTAGATATGCGCGGGCGGCCCGAACATTGCTGCGTTGCGCGGTGTCAGGCCCGAGAAGGTGTGCGAGGCGGGATCCTCGCGATCATAGGCTTCCGTTTCGACGATGCGGCCGCCCACGCCGTCCACGGTCACGATCGCGCCGATCAGGCGTTGCGCGACCTGCTCGGACGGTGCGTAAAAGTCGATGGGTTTGGGCTTCTTGTTCACAAGCGGTATTCTAGCCGCGCCGCCCGGCTGTCGCACTCAAGCACGCAACCAGGAACGATTCAGGAGACGCCGAATGAAGACCTCATGGTTCCTCAAGTTCTCGAACAGGCTCGCGCAGGTGGCGGGGCATGCGTCCACTTTCGTCGTTGCGGTACTGCTTGTGATCGTCTGGGCGGTGTCCGGTCCGCTTTTTCACTTCAGCGATACGTGGCAGCTCGTCATCAACACGTCGACGACCATCGTCACCTTTCTGATGGTCTTCCTCATCCAGAACACGCAGAATCGCGACACCGCCGCGATGCAGATCAAGCTCGATGAACTGATACGCGCCGTCGACAATGCGCATAACGCGCTGCTCGATCTCGAGGAACTCGACGAAAAAGATCTCGCCATTTTCCGCAAGCGTTACGAGAAGCTCGCGCAGGAAGCGCGCGACGATCTGCGCTCGGCGAGCAAGGATATCGACATGCCTTCGTTCGAGCGCGACCGGAACCGCTCCGGCGAACCGGAGCGGTAGCGCGTCATTTCGTGAGGCGCAACACGCCCAGATTGCCCGCGATCTGCTGGAAGATGTTGTCGAGCGTCGTGTTGTCCGGCGCGTGGTAATAGTTGCCCGGGCTCGCGCAGTTCTGCATGGTGACCTGCGCGCTCGAACTCGATGCCGACGCGCCGAACGTGATCGCATAGATCGTGATGCCGCTCGCCTTGATCGCCGTGCAGATGGCCTGCTGGAACGTGTTCACGTCGTCGGGGTAACCGGCGTTGTTGCCGCTCGACGCATCGATCGGACTGCCGCCGTGCAGCTCCGACGCATCCATGAGCGCGTTCGACATGTTGGAGCCGTCGGGCCGGATCACCGTCGGTGCCGAAAGGCTGTTGGTGCCGACGCCCGAGAGGCCGTTGAAATAGAGCGTGTTGGGAATCGAGCCCGCCGCGCCGATCTGGTTCTGGCCGTCGGTCAGCACGATCATCACGCGCTGCAGGTTCTGCACCGAGCCGTCGGTCGGTTTCGGCAGGCTCGGGTCCGACGAGACCCAGCCGTTCTTCGTGCCCGCCGCGTTCTGCGACCACGTCGGCTCCAGCATGCGCCAGCCCCACAGCAGACCGGTCGGGATGATGGTCGATCCCGACGGCGTCATCTTGCCGACCGCGGTGGTGAGCGTGGTCGCGTTCTGCGTGAGGAAGGTCATCGAGGTGGCGAGGCAACTCGAATTCTGCGTGAGCGTCTGCCCGCTGGTATTGGTCTGATCGAACTGCGTGCCGATGCCGGTGCCTTGACCCGCTGCCGGACTGTTGCACTTGTTCGCCGAGCCTGACGAACCGAGCGTCACCGGAACGTTCGACACGGACGACGACGAGCTGCCCGACGTATTGCACGAGTTGTATCGGCTCGACGAACTGTAGGTGACGATCTTCAGCTTGCTCGGCGGCACGTTGTAGTAGTAGCGCTGAAACTTGCGCGTGTCCGTCGGCGAGTAAGGCTCGGGAGAGAGATTGTTGCCGGTGCGCGGCTCGATCGGGCAGCCGTTCCATGCGCTCGTCGTGATGCCGCTGGTGTTGTAGGTCGGCAGCGTGGAACTGAGCCAGCTCCCGGTGGACAACAGCGCGCCCGTCGTATTGACCGTGCTCGCGAACGGCACCAGCCCGATATAGTTCTTGCTCGTCGTGGTGCCGGCCGGCAGCAGATCGCCGATCAGCGAACTGGCGGCGTCCTTCAGACCGCTCATCTTGTTCGCGCCGGACTTGCCGTTGGCGGGATCGTTCATCGAGCCGGTGTTGTCCAGCACCATCACGAGTTCGAGCGTGCTCTGCGGCAGCCGCAGGGCAGTGTTGCTCGCGGATATCGTCGAGGTATCCGGCGTGGTCGTGCCGCCGCCGGAACCGCCGCCGGAGCCGCTGCCCGAGGTCTTGCTGAGGATCTTCGGCGCGAGCAGGGGCAGCGATCCCGACGCCGACAGCGCAATGGTCTGCCCGGTCGCGGGCGCGCCCGTCACGGTCGCCGAGAAGTTCGCGTCGGGCATGGTGAAGCCCATCAGGCCGGCGGGACTGTTCGCGTTGTAGTACGCGCGCGCGTCCGCCTGCCACGTGCCGAGGGTGGCGCCGGTCGGCGTGTTGCCGTAGCGCTGCAGATCGACGCCCGCCGAGAGCGTGGCGGCATCGAGCGCCATCTGCATGCGGCCCTGCGTCATCGCGTAGTCGATCGCGTCGAGCGCCATGCACATGGAGCCGATCATGATGCTCGCGCACATCGCGAACATCATCGCGACGCCGCCCGCATCGTCCTTGAGCGGCCGCCTGCATGAGCGGAGCGTCGACGAAATCGTCATGAACCTGAACCCTTTGCGGTTGATTGCCATGTGAGCGTCCGTGTCGCCGCGCGCATCAGAAGAAGGCTCGCGGCGCGCGCGGCCGCACGTACACGCGGCGGTACAGGGTCTGCTGGCCGGGCAGCCCCGACTTGAAATTGGACGTCATGACGAACGGGTTATACGACAGGAAGACCTCGACGATGATCGCCGAATCGCCCGTGCGAAAAGGCCACGACCCCGGCAGCGGGCTCGTGCTCGATACCCTGGATGCCATGCTCGCGCTCTTGCTGTTCGTCCACGAAGGCGGCGACGCCGTCCACTGAATCTTGGGCGTCACCGCCGTCATGGACGTGTCCATGTCCTTGCATTTGCTCTTGGAATCCGGATCGCACACGAACGACACGTACACCATGCCGTTCGCCTTCAGTTGATACGGCGCGGCGAGCAACACCGCGTCCTGCCAGATCGAGCCGTAACTGTTCGCGTCGGTGGTGTCCGTGTTGTCGGGGATCACGGAAGTCATCTGACCGATGGTGTTGGCGAGCGTGAAAGCCGTGCGATCGACCGCGCTGACCGCGCGCATGTACATGTAGACCTCGGTGAAGCCGAGCATCACGAGTAGCATCATCGGCACGATGATCACGAACTCGATGGACACGCTGCCGCGTTCCGAACGCAGCAGGCGGCGCACTGTCGCCGCGATGGATCGCGCTGTCTGGCTGAGCGTTGTCATTTTTCGTTCTGCACGAGGTAGTTGCGCTCGAAGGTCAGCTCGTTGACGCCGAATAGTTTGGGAATGCCGGTGATGCCGGGCATCTTGAGCTGGATGTTGTAGGCCACGACATCGCCGTATCCGCCCATGTCCTGGGTCGGCGTGTAGGTCGAGCTGGCCGCGTTGCCGTAGCCGTATGAGCCGTAGTTCAGTTCGGTGACGGTGATGGTCGCGTGCAGCGCCTTCCATCCGCCGAGAATCTTGTTGACGATCGCCTGGGCCGCCTGCACGCGCGTGCCCGTGCTCGGCGCGGTCGTCGTCAGGCCCACGCGCGAGGCTTCCTGCGCCGCGGCCTGCACCGTCGCGTCGACGATCATCTCGAGCGCGAGCTCCACCGTACCGACGATGAGAATGACCGCAAAGAACACGACGAACGCGAATTCGATCGATGCGATGCCGCGGTCGTCGCGCAGTAACTGCATCGCGAAGACCGGCGGGCGAGACGGGCGGCGCGCGGACGCTTTCATTTGAGGCGCGTCGTCTGCACTTGAGCCGTCGGGATCGCGGCGGGTGCGGCGGACGTGCCGGTCGTGTTCGACGTATTCGACGACAGCGACGGCGTGCGGCGCGCGAGCAGTTCGCGCTGGATGTCGTAATAGCGCAGGTTGTCCTCGACCGATGCCTTCGGCAGATCGCGCGACAGGATCTCGGCGGCCGCCTCGCGGTTGCCGAGCAATCCGTAGGCGAGGGCGAGATCCTGGCGCGCCTGCGGCGGCGCGGCGGGGAAGCGCGTCACGTCGAGCAGCACGTTCGCGCCTTCGCGCGGATCGCCGCCCAGGATCAGCGAGAGGCCCAGGTTCACGGAAATCAGCGGATCGCCCGCATTCTTCCTGAGCGCCTGCCGCAGCACGGCCTGCGCGCCCTTGTGATCGCCGTTCATGTCGAGCGCGGCGCCGAGTCCCGCCGAGGCGAGCGGGTCGTCCGGCATCAGCGCGAGCAGACGCCGGTAAGTCGCGATGGCGTCATCGAAGCGGCGCTGGCGCATCGCGACGCGTGCGATGCCGATGAGCGGCGCCGGCGCGTTCGCGTCGGTCTTGCTGGCGCGCTCGTAGTAGACGCCCGCGCGCGTGAAGTCGCCGACCGTGTAAAGCGTGTTGCCGAGTCCGGTGAGGCCCGCGACCGAGTGCGGGTCCGCCTGCACCGCCTTCTCGTAGAGCGACGTCGCGAGTTCGACGTTGCCGGAGTCGAGCGCCGTGTCGGCGATCCGCATCTCGCTCATCGTGCTGGGCGCCGAATTGCGCATGACGGGGCGGCTGTCGACGCTCTGGCGGGTGGTCGTCGTGCAGGCGCCGAGGGCGATCACGAGCGTCGCGCAGCAGGCGGCCGCGCTCAGGCGGCGCATGCCGGGAAGTGAATTCTGTCTGGTCTTCATTTTTTTGCAAAGACGCTCATGAGTTGGATGACGGCCGGGCCTGCAGCGATCAGCATCACCGCGGGAAGGATGAAGATCATCATCGGTACGGCCATCTTGGGTGCGAGCTTGGCCGCCTTTTCTTCCAGCGACACGATGTGCGCGAGCCGCTCGGTGTGCGACAGCGTGCGCAGCGCCTGCGAGATCGGCGTGCCGTAACGCATCGACTGGGTGAGCGTGGAGATGAGCGCGCGGATCGACGGCAGATCGATGCGGTCGGCGAGCGCCTGCAACGCGCGCGTGCTGTCGCCGGAGAGCTTCAGTTCGTCGGCGGTCAGCGAGAATTCGCCCGAGAGCGGCGGGCAGATGGTCTTCATTTCGTCGGCGACGCGCCGGATCGACACGCCGAGACTATTGCCCGCGTTCGTGCAGATGACGAGCAGATCGAGCGCATCGGGCAGGCACGACGCCATGGTCTTGCGCCGCCGCGAGGCGAAGAAGCCGATCACGTATTCCGGCAGGATCATGCCGACCACGAACACGAGCAGCATCATGATGCCCCGCACCGCCGGATAGCCGCCGACCACGGGAATATGCGAGCCGAGCATCACGGCGAAGGCGGCGCAGATGAGCCCGACGACGAACTTGATCGCGAGCAGCACCGACACCGCCGAATGGCTGCGATAGCCGCTGCGGACCATCTGCGTGCGCAGCTTTGCGCGGTACTTCGCGTCGAACAGCGGCAGGCGGTCGCCGAGACGCGCGAGACGCTGCGTGAAGCGCGCCATGCGGCCGTCGTCGTCGTCTTCTTCGGCCAGCGCGCTTTCGTTGCGCTGCACGACCGCGGCCTGACGCGTGCGCTCGGCAATGCGGCCGCGCGTCCCGCCGTGCTTGGTCGCCCACCAGAGCACGATGCCGACGACGAGCGCGAGCAGCATCAGCAGGTTGATGAGGGTTTCGATGCTGTCCTGGCTCATCGCGCGGTATCCAGTTTCGACATCTTGTGAACGACGCCCAGTCCCACCGTGAGCGAGATCGCGGCGCACATCAGCACTTTCTGGCCCGCCGACGTATTGAACAGCACCATCAGATACGCACGATTGAGCAGGAACATGCTGCCCAAAATGACGAACGGAACCGACGCGAGGATCTTGGTCGTGATGCGCGCCTCGCCGGTCAACGCCTTGGTCTTCTGGCGAATCTCGCGCCGCCTGCGCACGATGCCCGCGAGGTTTTCGAGTGTCTCGCCGAGCTGGCCGCCGGTTTCGCGCTGCAGCAGCAGGCAGACGCAGAAGAACGAAAAATCCGCAATGCCGATGCGCGCCACCGCCGTCACCAGCACTTCCTCCAGGTCGAGACCGACCTTGAGCCCGTCGCCCATCAGCTTGAATTCGCTCTTGAGCGGCTCGGCGCATTCGCCGGACGCGACGCCCATCACGTGCGTCACGGGAACGCCCGCGCGCACCGCACGCACGATCAGGTCGATGAGATCGGGAAAGCCGTCGAGAAAGCGGCGCTTGAAGCGCTCGACGAGAAACCGGTACGACTGCACGACGCCCAGCACCGGCAGGCCGATCAAGAGCGCGGGCGTCGCGATCGCGGGCAGCGGCAGCAGGTTCGACATGACGATCGCGAGAAGCTCGGCCAGCACCGCCGTGACGATCACGACGCGCAGGCCGCTCGCGCCGGCCACCGTCTTGAGGCGCGCGATCTTCGGCCCGAACCAGCGGCTGAAGACGTTGTCGTTACGGGAGAAGGTGAAGAGATCGGGATCGTCGTGACGCGTCTCGCGGCCGTTCGGACCCGCCGCGGGAAAGGCCGCCTGCAGGCGCGCCTGGATGCGCGCGTCGGGGCGCTGGCGGCGCATGTCCTGCAGCACGAGCAGCATGATGCCGAGCAGCAGCACGGCGGCAAAGGCGCAGAAGGTGATGAGATCGACGGAACTCATGGCCGCATCGCCTCCAGCAATGCATCTTCGAGGCCGTAGTACGCGGCGCGCGCGGCGAAGGCCGGACGCACGGCGCCGGTCTCGAACACGCCTTTTACTTCCTCGCTGTAGGCGCTCGCGTCATAGCGGAACGTGAACAGATCCTGCGTGATGATGACTTCGCCTTCCATGCCCACCAGTTCGGTGATGCGCGTGACGCGCCGCATGCCGTCGCGCATGCGCTCGATCTGCACGATCATGTGCACCGCGCTCGCGATCTGCCGGCGGATCGACAGGAGCGGCAGGTTGCCGTTAGCCATCATCACCATCGATTCGAGACGCGTGATGCCGTCGCGCGGCGTGTTCGCGTGGATCGTGGTCATCGAGCCGTCGTGGCCCGTGTTCATCGCCTGCAACACGTCGAAGGCCTCGGAGCCGCGCGTTTCGCCGAGGATGATGCGGTCCGGGCGCATCCGCAGCGCATTGCGCACGAGGTCGCGCTGCGTCACGGCGCCGAGCCCTTCGGCATTCTCCGGACGCGTTTCCAGACTGACGACGTGCGGCTGCACGAGCTGCAGCTCGGCCGCATCCTCGATCGTCACCGTGCGCTCGCCGTGCCCGATGAAGTGCGACAGCGCGTTGAGCAGCGTCGTCTTGCCCGAGCCCGTGCCGCCCGACACGATCACGTTCAGCCGGCAGGTGCTGGCGAGCTTGAGCACGGTGGCCATCGAGGCCGACAGGTTGCCCTGCTGCGCCATGCGGTGCAGCGTGATGTTGCGCTTCGAGAATTTGCGGATCGAGATCGATGCGCCGTGAATCGCGAGCGGCGGCAGCACGACGTTCACGCGGCTGCCGTCAGCGAGACGCGCATCGACCATCGGGCTGCTTTCGTCGACGCGCCGCCCGACGCCCGCCGCGATGCGCTGCGCGACATTGGTCACGTGCGTGTTGTCGCGGAACTTGCAGTTGGTGAGCTCAAGCCGCCCGTGCCGCTCGACCCATACCTGATCGGGACCGTTGACGAGCACGTCGGTGATGGTGTCGTCGGCGAGCAGCGGTTCGATCGGACCGAGGCCGAACATGTCGTTCAGCAATTCGCCGACGATCTGCCCCTGCTCGGCAATCGTAATGTTCAGCCGCTCGCGCTCCGCCACGTCGAGCACGAGCTGCTCGACGCCCGGCTTCATCTGCTCGCGTGTCTTGCCGACGGCGGCCGAGGCGTTCATCGCCGCGAACACGCCGTTGCGGATCACCCTGAAGAGGTCCGAGCGCACCAGCACTTCGCTGCCTTCCGGCGCGTGCGGGCGCGGGGCCGGCACGACCGGCGGCGGCGCCTCGGCGACCGGCACGGCATCGGCGCCGGATGCGGCGTCCGGATCGACGGCCGGGCGGGGAACCTGCTTCTGTCCGAACATCAGCCTCTCCTGAGCCGGAGCTTCTGGAAGAACGAGCGCTCGGCGTTCATCTGCTGCCCGGTGAGGTCACCGCCGATGCGCGTGATCATCTGATTGAAGCCGTTCGCTGTTTTTTCTTTCGGCGCTTCGCCCAGGTTCTCGGCGGTCGCGAGCGACTTCGCCTCGAACGGGATCTCGTACAGCACGGTGCGGCCGATCGCCGTCATGAAGTCGTTCGACTGCACCTTGCCGCTTGTCACGGCGTTCGGATTGTTCAGCAGAAGCGAAGTCGGCGGATTGTTGTCGCGGTCCTCGATGTGCCGCAAGAGACGGATCGTCTCGCGCGTCGAGTGCACCGAGCGGTCCGCCACCAGATACACGCGCGCGGCGTGATCGAAGGCTTCCTGCGCGAGCGGATCGGTCACCGTGCCGATGTCGAGAATGACGTAGTGAAAGCTGTCGCACAGTAGTTCGAGCACGCGCGGCAGCGCGCCCGGGCCGAACGGCCGCGCGGCACCGTATTCGTGTTCCGCCGACAGCATGAAGAGCCGGCTGCCCTTGGCGACCAGCGTGCGCTCCACATATTGCGGATCCAGACGATGCACGTTCTGCAGCACGTCGATGAGCCCGTTGTTGCTTTGCAGCCCGAGCATCGAGTTGGCGGCGCCGCCGTGCAGGTTCAGATCGACATAGGCGACGCGGCGATGCGTGTCCTCCGACAGATGCCGTGCGACGTTGAGCGCGAGCGTGGTCACGCCGACGCCGCCGCGCGAGCCCGCGAACGCGATGGTCTTGCCGGCGCGCGCGAGCATCACCGGGCTCACCTTGCCTTCGGAGACGTTGACCGTGCGCTTGAGCAGTTCGACCGTGATCGGCTTGACGAGATAGTCGCGCACGCCGATCTTGAGCAGGCTTCGGAACAGCCCGACGTCGTTGCGCTCGCCGAGCGCGACCACCTGCACCGACGGTTCGCACACTTCGGCCAGGCGGCCGAGATCGGACAGCGGCATCACCGAGTCCTGCAGATCGACCAGCAGGAAGAGCGGCGAGCGGTCCACTTTCGCGAGATACGCGATGGCGTCGTCGACATTGCCCACGACGATATGCGCGTGCGGCATCGCCTGTTCGAGCACGAAGCTCTTCACGATCTGCTCGGTCTTGCGATCGGACACGAAGGCGATGAAGTCGGCGTTGCGCGTGCCGGACTTGGGCTTCGAAAACGAGAACTCTGTGCTCATGGCTGGCCTTGTGTGCCTCTGGCTGGATCGCGTTGCATCACTTGCTGTCGCGCGAGGTCGATTTGTCGAGCGGAATCACGCGGCCGGTCTCGTAGCGCCGCACCGCGCTCGCCGCCACCGCCGCGTTCGCCGGGCCGAGGGTCTGCGGATGCACGGCGTCCTCCGGACGCGCGAGCTGCGCGGCGAGATTGGTGTAGGTGGCGCAGCCCCATTGCATGCTCGGGCGGCGGATGCCGGCGTCCGTCAGCAACGACGGGCGCGCGAGGCTGTCGCAGTCGGGCGGCACGGCGGACGTGCCGTCGTAGCCGATCACCGTTTCGTTCGGCATGTTGCGCGGCGGCTTGAAGCAGCCGCTGGCGGCCACGGCGAACGCGCCGGCTGTGAGAAGCGAAAGCAGTCGTGTGTGTTTCATGACGGGCTCAATAGACGTAGCCGGCCGCGCCGACGAGACGCGGCTGTCCGGCCTGCGCCGGGGCGCCGCCGTTCTGGCGCCGGAAGCTGTATTCCACGTCGCTCGACGGCGAGATCAGCGAATCGAGCGGCGTGCGCAGTTTCGACGGATCGGTCGGTTCGACCAGATACGGCGTGACCATGATCACGAGTTCCGTCTTGTTGTTCTGGTAGTTCGTCGACGAGAACAGCTTGCCCAGGACCGGAATCGAGCCCAGACCCGGCACCTGCGACACGACATCGCTCGTATTGCTTTGCAACAGCCCGCCGATCGCGAAGCTCTGGCCGCTCGCCAGCTCGACGGTCGTGTCCGCGCGACGCACCGACAGGCCCGGCACGGTGACGCCGCCGGTCGTGACGCTCGCGGTCGAATCGATCTGGCTGACTTCCGGGCGCACCTTCAGGCTGATGCGGCGATCGTTCATCACGGTCGGCGTGAAATCGAGCTTCACGCCGAACTGCTTGAACTCGACCGTGATCGCGCCGTTGGTCTGCGACACCGGAATCGGGAATTCGCCGCCCGCGAGAAAGCTCGCCGTCTGGCCCGACAGCGCGACGAGATTCGGCTCGGCGAGCACCGTCAGCAGGCCTTCCTGATTCAGTGCGTCGACGAGCGCGCGGATGTCCACGTTGTTCGTCTTGAACGCGCCGAGAATGGAATAGGCGTTGTTGGTCGGCAGATTGATCGGATAAGTCACGGCGCCGTTGGCGCCCGTGATCGGCTGATTCAGGTTGTAGATCGGGCGGCCGCTGAAGATGCCGCCATAGAAGTTGCCGACCGCGTTGCCCATCGCCTGCCAGTTGATGCCGAGCTGCTGCGTGATGTTGCGATCCACTTCCGTGATGCGCACGCGCAGTTGCACCTGCAGCGGGCGGTCGATCGTCATGCGGTTGACGAGCACTTCCTTCTCGGCGAGATAAGGCGTGACCGCCTGCACGACGGCGTCGGCATCGGCGGAACTCGCCGCCTGCCCGCTCAGGATCAGCGCGCCCTGGGTCGTCGCGACCTGCACGTTGGTGTTCGGGAAGCGCGCGGCGAGCATGCTGCGCAGGGTGATCATGTCGCGCGAGACGACGATCGTGCGCTGCACGAGCGGCCGGTTGTTCGCGCCGAGCACGTAGAGCGTCGTCGAGCCGGTTTTCTTGCCGAGCACGAACACCGCGCGGGGCGAGGGCACGTGCACGTCGGCGACGGTCGGATCCGCGACGAACACCGACACCACGTTTTCATTGAGCTGCAACATCGTGCCCTTGCCCGCATCGAGCACGAGCGGGCTTTGCGGCGCGGCGGGCAGCATCGCGTCGGTCATCGCGCCGGGACGCGCGGCGTTGGCGATCCTGGTCGCGTTGATGTTGCCGGCGGCATTGACGACACGAACGGGCGAGGCCGCGCCGGCGTGGGGCGGCATCTTCGCGGGCGGTGCTGCGTGAGCGGCGGCGCATGCAAGCAGCGCTGCGCATGCCAGGACCGGCGCGACCGGCGCCCGATCCGTACGACGCGCGATGCAACCCGCGATGCGACTCGAACTGAACTGCGTTTTCATGAATGTGAATCCTGGCGATGGCGCGCTTTCGGTCGGGGGCACGGGGTCAACGCTCCGCGGGCACGGAGGGCAGCGGCGGCACGCCCTGGGCCGAACCGCCCGCCTGCGCGACGCTCGACGTATCCGACTTCTCGGAGCCGCGGTAGATGGTCACGGTGCGCGGCACGGCAGGCGCGGCGCTCGGCGCGCCGGACTGGGCCGGGCGTGCGCGCGGCAGGTCGCGCACGGCGCGTGAGATGTCGCCGGCCCAGATCGGCTTGCGCTCGGGCGCCGATGCGCCCGCGGGCGCCGCCGGATCGCGGCTGACGGTCGCGAAGCTGCGCAGCGCGAGCGACAGGCTGCCGAGCCGCGCCGCGACCGCGACGACTTCGCCCATGCGCGGCGTGACTTCGAGCGTCACGGTGCGGGCGCGCACCACGGCGACGTCAGTGTCGCCGCCGCTGTTGTTCGGCCGCTTGATTTCGGAGCCGACGGCGAGCACGCGCACGTGCTCGACCACCGTTTCGCTCGATACCGCGAGATCGGGCGACTCGGTGCGGCGGTCCATCTGCTGGGTGAGGAGCAGGTCGACATAGTCGCCCGGCTGGATCAGGCCGGCATTGCCGGACACGTCGTCGACGGCGACCGAGACCGCGCGCATGTCGGGCTTGAGCGTCGCCGCGAGGAAGCCGGGGGCGCTCGGCAGAAAGACGTCGTCGGAAACGAGCACGGCGCCGCTCGTGACGGGATGGCGCAGCAACGCGCCTTTCAGGTCGGGCGCGCCCGCCACGCCCGCGACGATGGCGTTCGGCGGCAATTGCGTTTTGGGAATCTCCTTCCAGGCGAGATCCTCGTCGCGCAGCAGCAGGCCCTGCGGCAGATTCGCCGCGCTCACCAGGACTTTATCGCTCGTCACGACGGGCTTCGACGAGCGCGAAGCGCTCGCGAGGACGACGCGCACGATCAGCGCGATCAGAAGCGCGCCGACCAGCAGTACGGCAAATTTGATGATATTGGACATAGGGACGCCGTCCTATCGCGTCGAGATGAAGTGCAGCAGGGCAGGCAGCACGATGACGAGGCCGCCGCCGAAGGCGAGCGCCACGCCGTACGGAACGCCGCGTGCCGCGGAGAACATCGCGAGCGCGCGCAGCGGCACGAAGCGCTGAGAAGGATTCATGTTGCGGGTAGCGAGACTCACGAGCGACACCACGGTCCCGATCACCGAGACGAGTGTCAGCGTGGCGAGCGAAAGACCGAATCCCACCCAGAGGAAGATGACCGAGGCGAGCTTGGCGTCGCCGCCGCCGAGCATTCTCGCGACGAACAGCACCGCGCAGGCGAGAAACACGACGACCGCGAGCAGCAGATGCGAGATGAGATCGTCGAGCGACATGCCGATGACGAGTGCATCGACAAAAAACAGGGCGCCGATCGTGAGGACGATAGCCGTTGGCAGGCGTCGCGTCCGCACGTCGCTGACCGCGAGCCACAGGAGCGCGCACAGCACGAGGAGACGAATGGCAACGGACAGGGTCGGCACGATGGTTTGCTTGCGTTTGCTTTCAGTTGAGGCGAATGCCGACACGCGATGGAGATCCGGAAAAAGCGGACCCGGAGCTCCATCGGGTCATGCGAAGCGCGCTGGTTAGTGCGGCGTAGCGTTGCCCATGGCGCCGGTGATGCCGGTCCACAGGTTGGCGATCGACGTGGAGAACGACGTGCCGGCTGCGACCAGCGCGATCACGACGATGCCCGCGAGGATGGCGTATTCCATGGCGCTGACGCCACGTTCGTCGCGTACGAAAGCCTTGATAAGTTTTTGCATGTTGCTTCCTTGATGAGTGAAGGTTGGGTTTGCAGTGCCAGCGGGGAAGTGCTTACCTGTTTGGATCATATCCACGGCCGCCCCAGCCAAACGCGAGAACAAGAGGCAAAACAGGCCTCAATTTAGAACGACCCGGGTGCTATGGATAAGCGCGTTAGCGGCACTCCTTTGGGATGCTTTAATCGATTCGAACAAATATTCCCGAGTTCGGCGAAATCCCCGGGAGCCCCGTGCGGCGGGCCTCGCGGGCGATCGGCTGCGTCCCACATAGCGGGGCGAACCAGACAAAACGCATGCAGCGCGGACAGTCCGCGAGAACAGACTGCTAAGCATCGCTTAAGCATTTGAAACGTTGTCGCGCCCGCGCCAAACGTTTGCAGATGGGCGATGCGGGCACGTGCGTTGCTCGCCGTATCGCTGCAGGTCTACTTCAGAAGGAGGTCCGACATGCCCGAAAAGAAAACCCTCGAGCGCGCAACGCAGGCGAAGCGCGCCGGCAAGTCCGCGAGCACGCAGGCAGGTGCATTCGTGAAGGAACAGATCGATCACATCCGCGAAGGCAAGCACGGCGCGAAGTCGGCTAAGCAGGCCATCGCGATCGGGCTGTCCGAGGCGCGCCGCTCCGGCGTGAAGCTCACGTCGCCGAAGAAGGGCACGGCATCGGAGGCGACGCGCAAGAAGGCCGCGCAGGATACGAAGGCGGCGCATCGCACGAAGAAGAGTCCGGGCACCGAGTCGAAGGCGAAGCGCGCCGCCGCGTCCACGCGAGCGCTGAAGCGCGAGAGCACGAAGGCAGCGTCGCCCAAGGCGCTGTCGCGGCAGGCGCATGCGGCGGCGAGCCGGCGTTCGGCCGCGGACCGTTCAGCCGCGGCGAAGAAAGGCTGGGCGACGCGCCGCGCACGGGCCGCCGCTGCATCGAAGGGCTCGCGCGCGCGTCACGCGTCGCGCTGAGCGGGCAGCATCCGCGCGAACGAGACGGCCATCGTCGCGAGTTCCTGCGCTGCGGGCGTGAGCGGCACGCCCGCGCGTCGCAGCAGGCAGACCGGCGTTCTCGCGGCATGCTCGACGATCGGCACGACCGCCACGTGCTCGCGGAAGAACGCGTGCCCCGCGAGGCTCACGGGCTCCAGCCCGAGATAGTCGCTGGCCGCGATGCAATGCAGCGTGTCGAACACGGCTTCGGTCGTCGCGGCGATGCGCGGCGGCGCGAGCTGCGCTTCTTCGAACAAAGTCGACAGCTTGTTGTGCGCGGCGCCGCCGCCGCGTTGACGCGTGCTGACCCATTGCGCGTCTTTCAGATCGGCAAGCTTGCGGGCGCGCGTCAACGGATGTCCGCGACGCGCGATTACCGCGACGTCGGAATCGAAGAGCGGCGTCGTTTCCATGTCGTGGATGTCGGCTTCCGGCGCGATCAGCGCGAGCGCGAAGTCGAGGCTGCCGTCGCGGACCCACGACGTCAGCACGCGTGAAGTCGCGCTCGTCAGATGCACGTCGATGCGCGGACAGCGCTCGCGGTAGCTTTCGAGCAACGCGGGAAAAAGCCGCATCGTCGCTTCGGCGGCGAGTCCGAGCGACACGCGTCCCGTCAGTTCGCCGCGCAACTGCCGCATTTCGTCTTCGGTCTTGCGGCATTCCCCGAGAATCAGGTCCGCGCGCACGCGCAGCCGCTCGCCGATGGACGTGAGGCGCGCACCGCGCACGTCGCGTTCGAACAGCGGGCCGCCCGCCTGCGCCTCCAGTCTGCGCAACTGCTGCGTGATGCCGCTCTGCGCGACGTCGAGCCGCCGCGCCGCGGCCCTTAGGCTGCCGGCTTCCGCGACGGCGACGAACATGCGCAACTGCGTGAGCGTGAGTTCCACGATATCGAGTGATCAGTAAAAGTGATCATGATAAGCAAAGCGTGTCTTTTTGTGAGCGTTTTGACTTCGTACTATCGACGCTCGATCTTCGGAATCTCGCGCCCATGCTCAAACTCAGCTCCTTCCTGTTCGCGGCCGCGCTGGCCGCCGCTGCTCCGGTTCACGCGAAAGACGCCGACACCTTGCGGCTCGGCATCGATCCCGGCTATCCGCCGATGGACGTGAAAACGCCCGACGGCCACGTCGCGGGCTTCGACGTCGATCTCGGCGATGAAATCTGCCGCCGCATCGCGATGCGCTGCCAGTGGGTCGAGCTCGAATTCTCCGGGATGATTCCCGCGCTGCAGGCGCGAAAGATCGACGGAATCATGTCGTCGATGGCGATCACCGACAAGCGCATGAAGCAGATCGCGTTCTCCACCAAGCTGTTTCAGTTCCGCTCGCGCCTGATCGCGAAGCAGGGCGCGCCGCTCGCCGTGAGCGCGGACGGCCTGCGCGGCAAGCGCGTCGGCGTGCAGAGCGGCAGCCAGTTCGAAACCTACGCGATGAAGAACTGGCAGCCCGGCGGCGTCGAAGTGGTCGCGTATCAGAGCCAGGAAGGCGTATTCAACGATCTCGCCGCGGGGCGCCTCGACGCCGCGCTGCTCGGCTCGGTGGAAGCGGAGCACGGCTTTCTGAAGACGTCGCGCGGCGCGGGCTTCGCGTTCGTCGGCGAGCCGCTGTCGATGGGCGATCACGGCGTCGGCATGGGCTTGCGGCAGGACGACACGCAGCTCAAAGCCCGCGTGGACAAGGCTGTGAAGGACATGCGCGCAGACGGCACATATCAGAAGATCGCGCGCAAGTATTTCGATTTCGACGTCTACGGCGAGTAAGGAATCACCGATGCTGACCCAACGCCATCCACTCGTCTCGACGACCCTCGGCACTTCGCGCGAACTCGTCAGCTTTCATTTCGGCGACGCGAACAGCGGCCGCGACAAGGTCTACGTGCAGGCCTCGCTGCACGCCGACGAAACCCCCGCGATGCTCACCGCGTGGACACTGAAACAGCGCCTGGCCGCGCTCGAAGCCGAAGGCCGCATGCGCGGCGCAGTCGTGCTCGTGCCGGTCGCGAATCCGATCGGCTTGTCGCAGCATGTGCTCGGCCAGTTTCTCGGCCGCTTCGAGGCGAACAGCGGGCATAACTTCAATCGCGGCTTTCCGCTGCCGTCGGCCGCCGCGCTGATCGAGCGCGCGGGCGCGCGCTTTTCGTCCGGCGATGCCGCGCACAACGCGCGTGTCGTGCGCGCCGTGCTTGTCGACATGCTCGGCGAAA
Source organism: Caballeronia peredens (assembly GCA_001544595.2). Lineage (GTDB taxonomy): Bacteria > Pseudomonadota > Gammaproteobacteria > Burkholderiales > Burkholderiaceae > Caballeronia > Caballeronia peredens. The sequence continues at coordinate 64,887 of FCOH02000014.1, forward strand.
CGACCGCGAAAAACGAGTTCGAATCGCTGCGTCTCGCGCTGCTCACGCTCGCGTCGCAGGCGGATGTCGTGCTCGATCTGCATTGCTCGCTCGAAGCGACCATGCATGTCTACACGAGTCCCGCGAGCTGGCCCGCCATCGAGCCGCTCGCGCGTCATCTCCGCGCGAACGGCGTGCTGCTCGCGACCGATTCCGGCGGCCAGTCCTTCGACGAGGTTCACGCGCTCCTGTGGAACCAAGTGCGCGGGCGTCTCGGCGACGAGTTTCCGCTCGGCGCGCCGAACATTGCGGCGACGATCGAGCATCGCGGCCAGCGCGATGTCGACTACGAGACGGCCGCGCACGATGCCGATGCCATCGTCGAATATCTGATCGTGCGCGGCGTGATCGAGGGCACGGCCACGGACGCGCCGCCGCTCGCGCAGCCCGCCACGCCGCTCGCGGGCAGCCAGCAACTGACGGCGCCGGTGAGCGGGATCGTCGTGTATCGGGCGAAGGTGGGCGCGCGGCTGAAAGCAGGCGATCCGGTGTTCGATATCGTCGATCCGCTGACCGACGCGGTCACGACCGTCGCCACGAGCAACGACGGCGTGTTCTACATGCGACGCGCGATTCGCTTCGTCTACGCGGGCGCGCCGATGGGACGCGTCACCGGCGAGACGCCTATCAGGAGCGGCGTGCTGATCGGCGCCTAGGAGCGGCAGGCCACGTCAGGCGAGACGCCGCGCGATCGCCGCGCCGACTTCCTGCGTGTTCGCGCGGCCGCCCAGATCGCCGGTGTGCGGGCCTTGCTTCAGCACGCTTTCGATGGCGGCGAGCATCGCGTCGTGCGCGGCGCGTTCGCCGAGGAAGTCGAGCATCATCGCGGCGGACCAGATCATCGCGATCGGATTGGCGATGCCCTTACCCGCGATATCCGGCGCCGATCCGTGCACCGGCTCGAACAGCGACGGAAAGTTGCGCTCCGGATTCATGTTCGCCGACGGCGCAATGCCGATCGTGCCCGTGCAGGCCGGCCCGAGATCCGAAAGAATGTCGCCGAAGAGATTGGTCGCGACGACCACATCGAAGCGATCCGGATTGAGCACGAAACGCGCGCACAGAATGTCGATGTGCTGCTTGTCCCACTTGATATCCGGATACTGCTGCGCGATTTCGGCGGCACGCGAATCCCACCACGGCATGCTGATCGAGATGCCGTTGCTCTTCGTCGCGACCGTCAGCGTTTTCTTCCGGCGTTGTGCCAGATCGAACGCGAACTTCAGCACGCGTTCGGCACCCTTGCGCGTGAAGATCGAGGTCTGCGACACGAACTCGCGTTCGGTGCCTTCGAACATCACGCCGCCGACCGACGAATATTCGCCTTCGGTGTTTTCACGCACGATCATGAAGTCGATGTCGCCCGCGCGGCGATTGGCGAGCGGCGAAGGCACGCCGTCGAACAAACGCGCGGGCCGCAGATTGATGTACTGATCGAATTCGCGGCGGAACTTGAGCAGCGAGCCCCACAGCGAGATATGGTCGGGCACCGTGTCCGGCCAGCCGACCGCGCCGAACAGGATCGCGTCGGCGTCCTGAAGCTGCGCTTTCCAGTCGTCGGGCATCATCTGGCCGTGGCTGGCGTAGTAGTCGCAGCTCGCCCATTCGATGTGCTTGTACTCCAGCGCGATGCCGAAGCGCTTGCTGACGGCATCGAGCGCGCGCAAGGCTTCGGGCATCACTTCACGGCCGATGCCGTCGCCGGGAATCACGGCGATGCGGTATGCGTTGCGGGTCATGCGTGTCTCCTGTGAGTCCGTGAAACGCGAGTGGAGCGGCGATTATTTCATCGATCGCCGTGCCGAGCGCGTGTTTCCCTTGCTCGCTAGAATGACTCTTCCCGTTTCGAGGAGTCCGCCATGCTCGACTTCGGACGCCATGCGCGCACGCCGACGCTCGATATCGCCTACGCCGACGCCGGTCCCGCCGACGCTCCCGTCGTGATCCTGCTGCACGGCTGGCCCGACGCCGCGCGCGCGTGGAAGGCGGTGGCCGCGCGGCTGAACGCGGCGGGCTATCGCACCGTCGTGCCCGAACTGCGCGGCGCGGGCGACACGCGCTTTCACTCCGCCGACACCGTGCGCGACGGCTCCGGCGTCGCGCTGGCGAAAGACGCCGTCGATCTCGCCGATGCGCTGGGCATCGCGAAATTCGATGTCGTCGGCCACGACTGGGGCGCGCGCGCCGCGTACACCATTGCCGCGCTGTTTCCCGAGCGCGTGCGTCGCATGGCCGCGCTCGCGCTGGCGTATCAGCCGCGCGGCGTGTTCACACTGCCGGATTTCTCGCAGGCGCGGCGCTTCTGGTACCAGTGGTTCATGTCGCTCGACGGCGGCCCGGACGCCATCGCCGCCGATCCCAAAGGCTTCGCGCGCATCCAGTGGGACACGTGGTCGCCGCCCGGCTGGTTCGACGAAGCCGAGTTCGCGACCACCGCGCGCGCCTTCGACAACCCGGACTGGGTGTCGATCACGCTCAACGCTTATCGCCGGCGCTGGCGCGGCGACCAGCCGTCCGATCCGGCGCTCGCCGATCTGTACTCGCGGCTCGCGACCGTCGAGCGCATCGGCATACCAGCGCTGATGATCCAGGGCGGCGCGGATTCGTGCGACGAACCGGCGAGTTCCGCGGGGCAGGAGGGATATTTCACGGCGGGCTATCGGCGCGTGGTGATCGACGGCGCGGGACATTTTCCGCTGCGCGAGGCGCCCGACGCCGTCGCGGACGCGGTGATCGCGCATCTGAAGTAAGAGCGAGGCAGGCGAGCGTCTTGCGCATCCGAGGCGAACACTCGCGTCACGTTTGGCGACAAATACTGTATGCGTGTACAGTACTGTTCGCTACGGCGGGCGCGCGCGTCCGAACACTCGCGCGACGCCGCCCACGGTCCCGGCAAAACCGGACCAGGCCGCCCAACTCATTGAACCGGTTGAAAAATTGGCATCGAATAACGCAATCCGCATTCGCGGCGCACGTCAGCACAATCTCAAGAATCTCGATCTTGATTTGCACACCGGCCAGATGACGGTCGTGACCGGCCCGTCCGGCTCCGGCAAGTCGAGTCTCGTGTTCGATACGCTGTACGCCGAAGGCCAGCGCCGCTACGTCGAAACCTTCAGCGCGTACGCACGCCAGTTTCTCGACCGGATGGACCGGCCGCAGGTCGATCGCGTGGACGGCGTGCCGCCCGCCATCGCCATCGACCAGACGAATCCGGTGCGCAGTTCGCGCTCGACCGTCGGCACGATGACCGAGCTGAACGATCATCTGAAGCTGTTCTACGCGCGCGCCGCCGAACTGTTCGACAAGAAGACGTCGCACCGCGTGCGCCACGACACGCCCGAGACGATCTACGCCGAGCTGCTCGAGCGCACGCGCGCCGAGGATCCGCGTCTCGCGATCACGTTTCCCGTCGAATTGCCCGATACCGCGAGCGACGAGGAAGTCGAGCAATGGCTGTCCGCGAGCGGCTACACGCGCGTGCAGGCGAAGCGCCACGTGCAGACGGAATCCGGCGCGCGGCAAGTGCTCGATGTCGTCGCGGACCGTTTCCGCCTGCAGAACACCGAGCGTTCGCGCGCGCTGGAGGCGATCGAAAGCGCGCTCCTGCGCGGCACGGGCCGCGTGAACATCTACGTGCTGAAGGACGAAGCGGAGCCGGACATCTGGCGGTTTTCCACCGGCCTGCACAGCCCGGAAAGCGATCTGCGCTATGCAGATCCGCAACCGGCGCTGTTCTCGTTCAACTCTGCTTACGGCGCGTGCGAAACCTGCCGCGGGTTCGGGCGCGTGATCGGCGTCGATTACGGGCTCGTCATTCCCGACGAAAGCAAGACGCTGCGCGAAGGCGCCGTCAAGACGCTGCAGACGCCCGCGTGGAAAGAGAACCAGGACGACCTCGTGCGCTACGGCACGAAGGCGGGCATCCGTCTCGGCGTGCCGTGGAACGAGCTGACGCAGAAGGAACGCGACTGGGTCATCAAGGGTTCGCCCGACTGGAACGGCAAGTGGCAGAACCAGTGGTACGGCGTGCAGCGTTTCTTCGACTATCTGGAGTCGAAAGCGTACAAGATGCACATCCGCGTGCTGCTGTCGAAATATCGTAGCTACACGACGTGCCCGGTGTGCGCCGGCGCGCGTCTGAAAACCGAATCGCTGCTGTGGCGTCTCGGCACGAAGGAACAGGCCGACGCGGTGCTGGCGCCGTCGCAGCGCTTCATGCCGCAAGGCGTCGACTGGACCCGCGCGCAGCTCGAAGCGCTGCCGGGCCTGACCGTGCACGATCTGATGCTGATGCCGATCGAGCGCATCCGCCGCTTCTTCGATTCGCTGACGCTGCCGTCCACGCTGCTCGACGAAGCGCTCAAGCTGCTGCACGCCGAAGTGCGCACGCGCCTCAAATATCTGTGCGACGTCGGCCTCGGCTATCTGACGCTCGATCGCCAGAGCCGCACGCTTTCGGGCGGCGAAGTGCAGCGCATCAACCTGACGACCGCGCTCGGCACCTCGCTCGTGAACACGCTGTTCGTGCTCGACGAGCCGAGCATCGGGCTGCATCCGCGCGATCTGAACCGCATCGTCGAGGCGATGCACCGGCTGCGCGACGCGGGCAACACGCTCGTCGTGGTCGAGCACGATCCGTCGGTGATGCTTGCGGCCGATCGTCTGATCGACATGGGACCGGGGCCGGGCGAGCGCGGCGGCCAGATCGTCTACGACGGCACACCCGCCGAGATCCAGACCACCGACACGTTGACCGGCGCCTATCTCGGCGGCCGCAAGCATGTCGCGCACGCGTCGAACTGGAACCGCCGCGCCGTCGATGACAAAACACCGCGCCTCACGCTCGAAGGTGCGAGCGATCACAATCTGCAAGATGTCACGGTCGAGATTCCGCTGCAGCGGCTCGTCTGCGTGACGGGCGTCTCGGGTTCGGGCAAATCGACGCTGATTCAGGACGTGCTCGCGCCCGCGCTGATGCGTCACTTCGGCAAGGCGACGGAAGCGCCCGGCGCGTTTCGCGCGCTCAGGGGCGCGGAGCAGTTGAGCGACGTCGTGTTCGTCGATCAGTCGCCGATCGGACGCACGGCGCGCTCGAATCCGGCGAGCTATGTCGGCGCGTTCGACGAAATCCGCAAGCTCTACGCGAAGGCGCCGCTCGCGTTGCAGCGCGGCTACAGCGCGAGCATGTTCAGCTTCAATTCGGGCGATGGCCGCTGCCCGACCTGCGGCGGCTCGGGCTTCGAGCACGTCGAGATGCAGTTCCTGAGCGACGTCTATCTGCGTTGCCCGGATTGCGACGGCCGGCGTTATCGCGCGGAAGTGCTCGAAGTGAAGATCGAGCGCGGCGGGCGTCATCTGAGCGTCGCCGACGTGCTCGAACTGACGGTGAGCGAGGCCGTCGAGTGCTTTGCCGGCGACGCCGAAGTGCTGCGCGTGCTGCAGCCTATCGTCGATGTCGGGCTCGAATACGTGCGTCTCGGCCAGCCGGTGCCGACGCTCTCCGGCGGCGAGGCGCAGCGCCTCAAACTCGCGGGTTTCCTCGCGGAGACGTCGCAGACGAAAAAAGGCGGCAAGGACAGCGAAAAGGAAAGCCGTCTCTTCATGTTCGACGAGCCGACCACGGGCCTGCATTTCGACGACATCGCCAAGCTGATGCAGGCGCTGCGGCGCTTGCTGGAGCGCGGGCATTCGCTGATCGTGATCGAGCACAATCTCGACGTGATCCGCGCGGCCGACTGGATCATCGATCTCGGGCCGGAAGGCGGCGACGGCGGCGGGCAAGTGGTGTGCGTCGGCACGCCGGACGATGTCGCCGCGTGCGAGCAGTCGCACACGGGCCGCGCGCTGATCGACTACGACGAAGCCATGCAGCCGGGCGCCGCCGAAAAGCGCGCGGGCGTGCCGCTGCAACTCGCGGCGGAAGTCGCGAGCGCGCGTCGCGCGTTGCAGGGCGAAGACGTCGTGCGCATCGTCAATGCGCGCGAGCACAACCTGAAGTCGCTCGACGTCGATATTCCGCACAACAAGTTCAACGTCGTGACGGGCGTGTCGGGCTCGGGCAAGTCGACGCTCGCGTTCGACATCCTCTTTCACGAAGGCCAGCGCCGCTATCTCGAATCGCTGAACGCGTATGCGCGCTCCATCGTGCAGCCGGCGGGACGTCCGGAAGTCGATGCCGTGTACGGCATTCCGCCGACGGTTGCGATCGAGCAGCGGCTATCGCGCGGCGGACGCAAATCGACGGTCGCGACGACCTCGGAAGTCTGGCACTTCCTGCGCCTGCTGTACGTGAAGCTCGGCATCCAGCACTGCATCCACGATGGCACGCCGGTGCAGTCGCAAAGCTCGGAGTCGATCGCCGCGCAGATCATGCGCGACTTCAAGGGCCAGCATGTCGGCCTGCTCGCGCCGCTCGTCGTGAACCGCAAGGGCGTCTACACCGATCTCGCGAAATGGGCGAAGGCGCGCGGCAACACGCATCTACGCGTGGATGGCGAATTCCTGCCCGTGAGCCCGTGGCCGAAGCTCGACCGCTTCCGCGAACATACGATCGAATTGCCTGTCGCCGATCTCGTCGTTTCCGCCGACAACGAAGCCGACCTGCGCCGCCTGCTCGACGAAACGCTCGAAATCGGCAAGGGCGTCATGCATCTGTGCGCGCCGCTCGACGATCTGCACGGTTCGTGGCAGGGCGGCGCGCGTCGCGGCAAGGAAGAAACGCGCGTGTTTTCGACGAAGCGCGCGTGCCCCGTATGCGGCACGAGCTATCCCGAACTCGATCCGCGCATGTTCTCGTACAACAGCAAGCACGGCTGGTGCAACACGTGCGTGGGCACGGGCGTGAAGCTCACGCGCGAGCAGCGCGCCGCCTTCGACGACACGGTTTTCGCGCAGGACGATCGCGGCCGCGAACAGAGCATCGGCTCGGTGGATCAGGAACCGGACGACATCGTCGATCAGCCTTGTCCGGATTGCGAAGGCACGCGCCTGAACGAAGTCGCGCGCGCCGTCACGTTCGGCGACTATCCGATCACGGAAGTCGGACGCTGGACCGTCAGCGAGACGCGCACATGGATTTCGACACTGAAGCTCAAGGGCCGCGACGCGGATATCGCCCGCGACGTGGTCAGCGAAATCGAAGGGCGCCTGCAGTTCCTCGAAGAAGTCGGGCTCGGCTATCTGAGCCTCGATCGCGCCGCGCCGACGCTCTCCGGCGGCGAAGCGCAACGCATCCGTCTCGCCGCGCAGCTCGGCAGCAATCTGCAAGGCGTGTGCTATGTGCTCGACGAGCCGACCATCGGCCTGCATCCGCGCGACAACCTGATCCTGCTGTCGGCGCTGAGAAAGCTGAACGACAAGGGCAACACGCTGGTCGTCGTCGAACATGACGAGGACACGATTCGCCGCGCGGATCACATCATCGATATCGGGCCGGGCGCGGGCAAGCGCGGCGGCACGGTGGTCGCGCAGGGCAACGTCACGGACCTCGCGGCGCACAAGGCGTCGCTGACCGGGCAGTATCTCGCCAATCCGATCGTGCATCCGCTGCAACCACGCCGCGACGTGCGCGCCGGGACCGCTAAGCGCGCCGCCGTGCCGGAGCAATGGCTGACTGTCGAAGGCGCGACGCTGCACAACTTGCGCAACATCACGGCGAGCGTGCCGCTGAATCGCCTCGTCGCGATCACGGGTGTCTCCGGCTCGGGCAAATCGACGCTCGCGCGCGACGTGCTGATGACCAACCTGCTCGATGCCGTCGGCCGTTCGGTGCTGTCGTCGCCGGCGGTGCGGCGTGCGCGCCGTGCGGCGCAAGCGTCGGACACCGGCAAGCCCGCGGCGAAAGCGCGCGCCAGCGTGCTCGCGCGCGAAGCGCCGCGGCCGAAGTTCGACGTGACGCACGCGTGGCAAGGCTGCGCGGGCGTGACCGGTTTCGAGGCGATCGACCGCGTGCTCGAAGTCGATCAGACGCCGATCGGCAAGACGCCGCGCTCGTGCCCGGCGACGTACATCGGCATGTGGGACACCATCCGCAAGCTGTTCGCCGACACGCTCGAAGCCCGCGCGCGCGGCTACACGCCGTCGCGCTTTTCCTTCAACACGGGCGAAGGGCGCTGCCCGGCCTGCGAAGGCCAGGGCGTGCGCACCATCGCGATGAGCTTCCTGCCCGACGTCAAGGTGCCGTGCGACGTCTGCCACGGCCAGCGCTTCAATCCGGAAACGCTCGCGGTGACGTGGCGCGGCAAGAATATCGGCGAAGTGCTGACGATGGAAATCGACGAAGCCGTCGAGTTCTTCTCGGCCATGCAGAGCATCGCGCATCCGCTGCAATTGCTGCGCGACGTCGGCCTGGGCTATCTGACGCTCGGCCAGCCGTCGCCGACGCTCTCGGGCGGCGAGGCGCAGCGCATCAAGCTCGTCACCGAGTTGTCGAAGGTGCGCGACGACGTCACGCGGCGCGGCCAGAAGCCACCGCACACGCTCTACGTGCTCGACGAGCCGACGGTCGGCCTGCACATGGCGGACGTGGCCAAGCTGATTCGCGTGCTGCACCGGCTGGTGGACGGCGGGCATAGCGTGATCGTCATCGAGCACGATCTCGACGTGATCGCCGAAGCCGACTGGGTGCTCGATCTCGGACCGGAAGGCGGCGTGAACGGCGGCACGATCGTCGCGGCGGCGGATCCGGACACGCTCGCCATGCATCAGCGCAGCCATACGGGCGCGGCGCTGCGGCCCGTGCTCGGCCGGACGCGCCCGGCGGAGGATGCGGCATGAGTTCGTCCGCGCCGATCTCCGATCTCGACACGCTGATCGCGTCGATGCAGCCCGAACTGCAGCCGGGCGTTTATGTGTTCGCGTCGCTGCCGCACGACGCGGCGCCGGGCGGCGCGGGCATCGTCGCGACGTTTCGCGAGCGCGAGGGCATGACCGTCGTGATGGAAGAAGGCGCGGCGCAGGCGGCGGGCGTCGCGCAGCTGTTTCGCGCGGCGTGGATCACGCTGACAGTCCATTCGGACCTGAACGCGGTCGGTCTGACGGCCGCGTTCGCCCGTGCGCTCGGCGAGGCGAATATCAGTTGCAACGTGATCGCGGCGGCGTATCACGATCACATCTTCGTGCCCGCCGACGATGCCGCGCGCGCCATGGATGCGCTCGCCGCGTTGCAGCGCGCGGCGGCTGCTATGCTGTCGGCCTCATCGAAACAGCAGGCCGGGAAATAGATGGAAACGCAGGACAAAGCCCTCGCGCTCAGGCGCATGAAATGGTTCGCCGCCGCGCTGCTCGTCGCGGCGGGCGGGTTGTTCGCGCTCGCGAAAAGCCAGCACGACGCGGGCGCGTGGGCATGGGTGTCGTCGTTCGCGGAAGCCGCGATGGTCGGCGCGCTCGCGGACTGGTTCGCGGTCGTCGCGCTGTTTCGCCATCCGCTCGGCGTGCCGATTCCGCACACGGCGATCCTTCCCGCCAACAAGGCGCGCGTCGCCGACAACCTCGCCGCCTTCGTGCGCGACCGTTTCCTCGGCACGGACGCGCTGGTCGCGCGCGTGAACGCGTTCGATCCGGCGAGCCGTCTGTCCGCGTGGCTCGCCGAGCCGAAGAACGCCGAACTGCTCGGCAGGAAGGCGGTGACCGCGGTGGGCCAGTTGCTGTCCTTCGTCGACGACGAGCGCGTCAAGACCATGCTCTACGAGACCTTGCGCCGCCGCGCGGACACGTTCGATCTGGCGGGCGCGGCGGGCAACGTGCTGTCCACGCTGACATCGGACCGGCGGCATCAGTTGCTGCTCGACGAAGGCCTGAAGCAGATGGCCGCGTGGCTCGACAAGCCGGAAGTGCAGGACATGCTCGCGACGCGCATCGTCGCGGTGGCGGGCGAAGAGTATCCGAAGCTCATCGGCATGCTGGGTTTCGTCGGACTGAACGCCGAGGATCTCGGCAACAAGTTCGCGGCGGGGCTCGTGCGCGGCGCGAACCAGTGGCTGCACGACGTGAGCAGCGATCCTTCGCACGAGCGTCGCCAGGCGTTCGATGCGGCCGTCGAGCGTTTCGTCGAACGTCTCAAGACCGATCCGGCGTTCAAGGCGCGCATCGACGAACACAAGCACGAATGGCTCGCGCGGCCGGAACTGCGCGGCTACGTGAACGGATTGTGGGACGAGTTCATCGCCTGGCTCGACACCGACATCCGTCGGCCGGATTCCGCGCTGCACGCGAAGGTCGTGGGCGTCGCCGGAAGTTTCGCCGAAGCGCTCGGCAGCGATCCGGCCTTGCGCGACTCGATCAACGAGCACATGCGCGACGCGTTGAAGGCGCTCGCGCCCGAATTGCGCGACGGCATCGCGAAGCACATCGCCGCGACAGTCAAGCAATGGGACGACGCAACGCTCGTGCGCGATGTCGAACTCAATATCGGGCGGGACCTGCAGTTCATCCGCGTGAACGGCACGCTGGTCGGCGGGGCCGTCGGCATACTGATTCACGCGGTGACCGTCTGGGTGGGTTGAGGCCGCGTGACGCGGCGGCGGATGTATGATTGCCGGACGCGCGGTTCTCCCGGCAGCGCAATCAAGCGAAGCAAGGCCACGAGCGAAGAACGCGCGAACCCCATGCCAAACGCCAACACCGCCCTGATCGAACGCTTCTACACCGCGTTCCAGAACCGCGACGCGGAATCGATGGCCGCCTGCTACGCCGCCGACATCCTGTTTCAGGACCCCGCCTTCGGCGTGCTGCGCGGCAAGGAAGCCGGCGACATGTGGCGCATGCTGCTCGGCCGCGCGAACGACTTCACGCTCAGCTACGACAGCGTCAAATCGGTCGGTCAGGTCGCCAGCGCGAAAGCCGTCGCGCGCTACACGTATTCGGCGACGGGCCACCTCGTCGTCAACGAAATCCAGGCGCGCTTCGCCATTCGCGACGGACTCATCGCCGAACACACCGATGTCTTCGATCTCTGGCGCTGGAGCCGTCAGGCGCTCGGCGCGAGCGGCTGGCTGCTCGGCTGGACGCCGCAGATGCAGCGCGCGATCCAGACGAAGGCGCGCCGGGCGCTCAAGGAATATCGCCAGAAGCCTGTGCCATGACGCGCATCGAACGCACGGCTGCGGCGGCCATCGACGCCGCGCGTCTCGAAGACGAATGGCTCGAAGCCGACGCCTTTGGCGGCTTCGCCTCCGGCGCCGTCGGCACGATGCGCACGCGGCGTTATCAGGCGCTCCTGCTCGCCGCGACCCAGCCGCCCGCGGGACGCGTGGTGCTGGTGAACGGCGTCGAAGTCTGGCTCGAGGCGAACGGCCGACGCTTCCCGCTGACGATGCAGCACTACGCCCCCGACGTGCGCTATCCGGACGTATCCGCGAGCCTGCTTTCGTTCGACACCGAGCCCTGGCCGACGTGGCGCTTCGAAATCGGCGGCGAGGCAGTCGTCGTGGCGGAAGTGTTCGTCGCGCGCGACAGCCGCGAAACCGTACTGCGCTGGCGTCTCGAAGGCGCGGCCGCGCAGGTGTCCGAAGGCGCGCGCCTGCACGTGCGCCCGCTCGTCTCCGGGCGCGACTATCACGCGCTGCATCACGAAAATGCCGCGTTTTCCTTTGACGCCACGCTCGAGGGCGATCGCGTGCACTGGCAGCCCTACGGCGACCGGCCGGTCATCTGCGCGACGTCGAACGGCGTCTACGAACACGCGCCGGACTGGTATCGCAATTTCTGCTATGTGCGCGAGCGCGAGCGCGGACTCGATTTCACCGAAGACCTCGCCACGCCCGGCACTTTCAGCTTCGACCTCGCGCGCACCGACGCCGTGCTGATCCTGCACGCGCATACGGGGCACGAAAAGCCCTCCGAAGCGGGCGCGCTCGCGCATGCGTCGCAGCTTGCAGCGGGCGAGGCGGCGCGGCGCACGGCGTCCGGTTCGCGGCTCGCGCGTTCGGCGCAGGCTTACGTCGTGAACCGCAACGTGGGGCGCACGATCATCGCGGGTTTTCCGTGGTTCACGGACTGGGGACGCGATACGTTCATCTCGATGCGCGGTCTGCTGCTCGCGTCGGGACGGCATCAGGAAGCGGAATCGATCCTGCTCGAATGGGCCGACACGATCTCCGAAGGCATGGTGCCGAACCGCTTTCCCGACAGCGGCGGTCTGCCCGAATACAACTCGGTCGACGCGTCGCTGTGGTTCGTCATCGCCGTGCAGGATTTTCTCGCGACGGGCCACGCGCACGCCGCGACGACGAGCCGCCTGCAACGCGCTGTCGATTCGATCCTCGACGGCTATTCGCGCGGCACGCGCTTCAACATCGCCGCCGATGCCGACGGACTCCTGCGCGCGGGCGTCCCCGGCGTGCAGCTGACGTGGATGGACGCGAAGGCGGGCGACTGGGTCGTGACGCCGCGCATCGGCAAGCCGGTGGAGATTCAGGCGCTGTGGATCAACGCGCTGTCCATCGCCTGCACGTGGAGTGAGCGCTGGCAGGATTTGCGCGACCGGGCGCGGCAAGCGTTCTGTGCGCGCTTCGTCGATCCGCAGAGCAATACGCTGTTCGACGTCGTCGATGTGGATCACGAGCCCGGCAAGATCGATCGCGCCATTCGTCCCAATCAGATCTTCGCGGTGGGCGGCCTGCCGTTTCCGCTCGTCGATGGCGAGATCGCGCGCGCGGTCGTCGAACAGGTCGAGACGCAGCTGCTGACGCCGCTCGGCTTGCGCACACTCGCGCCGTCGGATCCGGCGTACCGTCCGCGCTACGCGGGCGGCGTGCTGGAACGCGACGGCGCGTATCACCAAGGCACCGTGTGGCCGTGGCTGATCGGTCCGTTCGTCGAAGCGTGGGTGCGCGTGCACGGCGCGGCGGGCGTGCGCGAGCGCTTTCTGGCGCCGCTGTATGCGCATCTCGACCGCTACGGCCTTGATCACATCAGCGAAGTCGCCGACGGCGACGCGCCGCACACGCCCGGCGGCACGCCGTTTCAGGCGTGGTCGCTTGCGGAACTGCTGCGCATCGAACGGCTGCTCGACACGCACTGAACGCCGCACGGGCACGATGCACGAAGGCATTTACGAAAACGCGCTAAATTACGACTCTTGCCCGCCGCTTCGCGAGCCGGCTCCGAAGCCGGCCCCAAAGTCGGTCCCGAAGCCAGCCCGACCCCGGCGGCGCGGCGCAAAACGAGGAGAGGTCCATGCCGAAATCGCGCCCCGTCAATCAGATCGACACCGTCGAGGGCTCGCGGCTCCACACGAGCGACTGCCCGCGCTGGCAGCGCTGGGGCCCGTATCTGAGCGAACGTCAGTGGGGCACGGTGCGCGAGGACTACAGCGAGTTCGGCACCGCGTGGGAATACTTTCCGCACGATCACGCGCGCAGCCGGGCGTACCGCTGGGGCGAGGACGGACTCGCCGGCTTCGGCGACACCAGCCTCAACTGGTGCGTGTCGCTCGCGCTCTGGAACGGCCACGATCCGATCATCAAGGAGCGCCTCTTCGGTCTGACGAACGAAGAGGGCAATCACGGCGAGGACGTGAAGGAACTGTACTTCTACGTCGACGGCACGCCGACGCATTCCTACATGCGCATGCTCTACAAATATCCGCATGCGGCATTTCCGTACGCCGATCTCGTCGACGAAAACGCGCGCCGCAGCGCCGATCTGCCCGAATACGAAGTGCTCGACACCGGCGTGTTCGACGACGGGCGCTATTTCGACGTGCAGGTGGAATACGCGAAGCACACGCCCGACGACATCCTGATGCGCGTGACGATCGAGAATCGCGGCGACGTGGCCGCCGCGCTCGACGTGCTGCCGCAGATCTGGGCGCGCAACACGTGGTCGTGGAAACCGATGCCCGTCAGGCCGTCGCTGAAACTGGAAACGGTCGAGGGCGAAGGCACCTATGTGCTGGCCGAACAGAGCGGCCACGAGCCGATGGTCGTCACCGCGTGGACGGCGGGCGCGGGCGACGTGCAATGGCTTTTTTGCGAGAACGAGACCAACGTCCGGCGCCTGTTCGGCATGGAAGCCGAAGGGCCGTTCAAGGACGGTTTCAACGATTACATCCTGAACGCCGACGAAAACGCGATCCGCCGCGACCAGGGCACGCGCGCCGCGGCGCACGTGCATCTCGAACTCGAGGCATACGGCACGGCGGTGGTGTACATGCGCTGGCGTCCGGAATCCGCGCCGGACGAAGTGCCGCTCGATGCCGCCGCGCTGTTCGCGCGGCGTCTGGCCGAAGCCGACGAGTTCTACGGCGCGTTGCAGCACGACATCGCTGACGCCGATCAGCGGCTCGTGCAGCGTCAGGCGCTCGCGGGCATGCTGTGGTCGAAGCAGTACTATCAGTTCGATGTCACGCGCTGGCTCGACGGCGATCCGCTTCAGCCGACGCCGCCGAAGCAGCGGCGCGCCGGACGCAACGCCGACTGGCGGCATCTGTGCAATGCGGACATCGTGTCGATGCCGGACAAGTGGGAATATCCGTGGTACGCGTCGTGGGATCTGGCGTTTCACGCGGCCGCGTTCGCGCTGATCGATCCGGAGTTCGCCAAGCGTCAGTTGCTATTGCTGGTGAAGGATCGTTACCAGCATCCGAACGGCCAGCTTCCCGCCTACGAATGGGCGTTCGGCGACGCCAATCCGCCCGTGCACGCCTGGGCGACGTGGCGCGTCTATGAAATCGACCGCGCGATCACCGGGCGCGGCGACCGCGACTTCCTCGAACTCGTGTTCCACAAGCTGCTGCTGAACTTCTCGTGGTGGGTCAACCGCAAGGACGCCGACGGCAAGAACATCTTTCAGGGCGGCTTTCTCGGGCTCGACAACATCGGGATCTTCGATCGTTCGTCGCCGCTGCCGACGGGCGGGCACATCGATCAGGCCGACGGCACCGCGTGGATGGCGGCGTATGCACTCGACCTGATGCGCATCGCGCTCGAACTGGCCTACGCGAACAAGGTGTTCATCGATATCGCGGTGAAGTTCTTCGAGCATTTCTTGTACATCGCGGAAGCGGTGAGCTGCGAGGACAACTGCGAGACCGGCCTCTGGGACATGGAGGACGAATTCTTCTATGACAAACTGCGCCTGCCGGACGGAACGAACGTGCCGATGCGCATCCGCTCGATCGTCGGGCTGATTCCGCTCTTCGCGGTGCACGTGCTGGAGCCGCGCGTCAACCGCTCGCTTCCCGGCCTGCGCGACCGCATGCACTGGTTCCTGGAACATCGCCCCGATCTGGCGCGGCTGGTGTCGCGCTGGAACGTGGCGGGGCAGGGCAACAGCGTGCTGCTGTCGCTGCTGCGCGGGCATCGCATGAAGGCGCTGCTCAGGCGCATGCTCGACGAAACCGAATTTCTCTCTGATCACGGCGTGCGCGCGCTCTCGCGCGTGCATCTCGACAACCCGTTCGTCTTCTATCACAACAGCGAGAGCTTCAGCATCCAGTACCTGCCGGGCGAGTCGAATTCGGGCGTGTTCGGCGGCAATTCGAACTGGCGCGGGCCCGTGTGGATGCCGGTCAACTTTCTGCTGATCGAATCGATACGCGAGTTCCATCGCTATTACGGCGACGATTTTCGCGTCGAGTATCCGACCGGATCGGGCCAGAAGTTTTCGCTCGCGCAGATCGCGGACGAACTCGCGCGCCGCGTGACGACGCTCTTTCTGCTCGACAAGAACGGCGAGCGTCCCGTGATGGGCGCATATCCGCAACTGCAGGCCGATCCGCGCTCGCGCGATCTGGTGCTGTTCCACGAGTATTTTCACGGCGACAACGGGCGCGGCGTGGGCGCATCGCATCAGACGGGCTGGAGCGGGCTCGTCGCCTTGCTGTTGCAGCCGCACGCGTCGGGGCCATCGGGCGTGGTGCCGCTCGCCGGCGAGGCCGATGCGGAGATTCAGGAATTCGCGGGCGCCAAATAACGCGATCGACCGGCCATCGACGGCGGCGCGGGCGGCCTGAAGGCCGCCCGCCGATGAATCGGCAAAAGTCAACGACGGAGATGCCGTGCTCGTTGTTCGGAATAGTCTTATATCGAAGGGTTCTCCTACTGAGTAAGTTTGCCCGAAGGCAAACGTTCAGACTGTTTGGAGAACAAAATGAATCACGCGATCAGCGCTTATTCCGTGAGCGGCTATCAGCATCGAATGGGCGGTTGGGGCCAGGTTCGCATCGAACATGAACATTGCCCGCCGCTCGCAATGGTCCTGCTGGTGTTCGCGCTGGCCATGCTGGGCGGCGCGTGGTTCAGCGACCGGTGCGACAGCATGGCGGCCGGTTCGATCGCGTGGGTCGCCATTCTCGCGCTGCTGGGTTCTTTCATTCATCAGCGATACAGCGGCGCCGCGGCGCTCGAACGGCGCATCCGCCGGAGGCAGAGGTCACGCCGCGTCGTTGCTTGCCGCGTGACTCCGTGCCGTGCTCACGCCGCCATGACCTGAACGGCGGACGTGAGCAGCACCGGAATGGACTTCGACGTCGGCGTTCCCGCGCCATCCGCCACCGACGACAACGGCACGAGCGGATTGGTCTCCGGATAATACGCACCGAGACAGCCGCGCGGAATGTCGTACTCGACCAGCGTGAAACCGTTCACGCGACGCTCGACGCCGTCGTCCCACACGCTCGTGATGTCCACCAGATCGCCCGGCTCGAAGCCGAGCATGTCGATATCCTCGCGGTTCGCGAACAGCACGTGGCGCTGTCCGTACACGCCGCGATAACGGTCGTCGAGACCGTAGATGGTCGTGTTGTACTGATCGTGCGAACGCGTTGTCATGAGCGTCATCAGGCGTTCGCCGTGACGCGTGCGGGCGCGGTGGATCGGCGTATCGCGCGCGATTTCATGCACGATGAAGCGTGCCTTGCCGCTCGGCGTTTTCCACACGCGATCGCGCGACGCCACGCCGAGATGAAAGCCGCCCGGATGCTTCAGCCGCTCGTTGTAGCGCTCGAAGCCGTCGAGCACCTTTTCGATGCCGTCGCGGATCAGCGAGTAATCGTTCGCGTGCGCGAGCCAGTCCACTTTCGATGAACCGAGCGTCGCCTGCGCCATGCGCGCGACGATCGCCACTTCGGAGAGCAGATTCGGCGACGCCGGCTTGTTCATGCCGTACGAGATGTGCACCATGCTCATCGAATCCTCGACTGAGACGCCCTGCGATACGCCGCTCTGCAAGTCGATCTCGGTGCGCCCGAGCGTCGGCAGGATGAGCGCGTCGCGGCCGTGCACGAGATGGCTGCGGTTGAGCTTGGTCGTGATGTGCACGGTCAGGTCGCACGAGCGCATCGCTTCCCAGGTGCGCGGCGTGTCGGGCGTCGCGATCGAAAAATTCCCGCCCAGTCCGATGAACACCTTCACCTTGCCTTCGAGCATCGCGTGAATGGTTTCGACGACGTCGTAGCCATGCTCGCGCGGCGGCTCGAAATCGTACGCGGCGCCGAGGCGGTCGAGAAACTCCTGCGTGGGCTTTTCCTCGATGCCCACCGTGCGGTCGCCCTGCACGTTCGAGTGTCCGCGCACCGGGCACAGACCCGCGCCGCGCCGGCCGATATTGCCGCGCATCATCATCAGGTTCGAAAGAAGCTGGATGGTCGGCACGGAATTCTTGTGCTGCGTGAGGCCCATGCCCCACGTCGAGATGACGGCGCGGCCGCGGGCGTAGATGTCGGCGAGCTTGAGCACGTCGTCCATCGGCACGCCGGATTCGTCGATGATCGCGTCCCAGCTTTCGGCGCGCAGATCGTCGGCGAACGCGTCGAAATCGATCGTATGCTGCGCGATGAATTCGACGTCGAGCACGCGCTCGCCGCCGTTCGCGCGGGCTTCGTCGTCCAGTTCGATCACGCGTTTGGCGACGCCCTTGATCAACGCGAAATCGCCGCCCACTTTCGGGCGGATGAACACCGAGCTGATCTTCACGCCTTTCGGCGAGAGCATGTCGAGCGTGTGCTGCGGGCTAGCGAAGCGTTCGAGGCCGCGTTCCTTCAGCGGATTGATCGACACGATGGTCGCGCCGCGTTTCGCGCAGTCGCGCAGCTCGCCGAGCATGCGCGGATGGTTCGTCGCCGGATTCTGGCCGAAGAGCAGGATCGTGTCGGCGTGTTCGAAGTCGTCGAGCGTGACTGTGCCCTTGCCGATGCCGACCGTATGCGGCAAGCCGCGGCTCGTCGCTTCGTGGCACATGTTGGAGCAGTCGGGAAAGTTGTTGGTGCCGTACATGCGCACGAACAACTGATAGAGGAACGCGGCTTCGTTGCTCGCGCGCCCCGACGTATAGAAGGCGGCGCGGTCCGGGTCGTCGAGCTTCTTCAGATGTGCGGCGATCAGTTCGAAAGCCGCGTTCCACTCGATCGGCACGTAGCGGTCGCGCCTCGCGTCGTAGACGAGCGGATCGGTGAGCCGTCCGTGCTGTTCCAGTTCGTAATCCGTCTGCGCCATCAGCGACGTCACGGTGTGCGCTTCGAAAAACGCGGGCGTGACGCGCTTGCTGGTCGCTTCGGCGGCGACGGCCTTCACGCCGTTCTCGCAGAACTCGAAGGTCGAGCCGTGCTCGCGGTCCGGCCACGCGCAGCCGGGGCAATCGAAGCCGTCGGGCTGATTCTGTTTGAAGAGCGTCCGGTAGTTGCCGCCCGCCACTTTCTCCTTGACGAGATTGATGGCGACCTGTTTCAGCGCGCCCCATCCGGCAGCGGGGTGCGTGTACGGTTCGATGCGTGGTTCGGGCTTCTTCATGGCGGCGGCTTTTTGCTCAAGCGTGCGATGAGAGACAGCGTACTGTGTCCCGAAACATGTGCGGCGCACAGAAAATGCGAAATCCGAGGGATACAGTTGCGACGTTTTGCCCTAGACTGCAACTCACGTCCGCGAGAGAAGGAAAGCGCGCCTTGAAGCTCTACGAAAAGTTCGCCGATGAAATCGAGGAAGCCGTGCGCCGCGGCGTGTTCGCGCCGGGCGAGAAGGTCGCCTCTGTGCGTCAGGCGAGCCAGCGCTACGGCGTGAGCATCAAGACGGTGCTGCACGCGTACGCGGTGTTGGAAAGCCGCGGCATTCTGGAGACGCGTCCGCAGTCCGGCTACTTCGTGCGCGCGAAGCCGCTCGCGGGCGTCGTGCAGGCCGGGCCGAAGCGCGCGCGGCGGGCGATCGCGGTGGCCTCGGAAGTCGATGTGAGCGGGCTCGTGCTCTCGACCCTGCGCAGCATCCGCGCGCACGACGCCGTGCCGTTCGGCTCGCCGTATCCCGATCCCGAACTGTTCCCGTGGCGGCGCATCAACCAGTACGCGAACGCCATCGCGCGGCGGCGTTCGAGCTGGAATCTCATCGACGACCTGCCGCCGGGCAATCCGCAACTGATCCGCCAGATCGCGC
The DNA here is from genome assembly GCA_001544595.2 of Caballeronia peredens. GTDB lineage: Bacteria > Pseudomonadota > Gammaproteobacteria > Burkholderiales > Burkholderiaceae > Caballeronia > Caballeronia peredens. The sequence goes on from FCOH02000014.1 coordinate 84,290, forward strand.
GGCGCTACGCGGAGAACGGCGTGGCGGTGGATCCGGAGGAGATCGTGATCACTGTCGGCGCGACCGAGGCGATCAACCTGAGCCTGCAGGCCGTCGCGAAGCCGGGCGACACGGTGGCCGTCGAATCGCCGACTTACTACGCGATGCTCCACGCGATCGAGCGTCTCGGCATGCGCGCAATCGAAGTTCCGACGCATCCCGTCGACGGCATCGATATCGACGCGCTGGCGCAGGTCATCGCGAGCCGGACGATCGCCGCGTGCATGGTGATGCCGAATTTCCAGAATCCGCTCGGCTTTCAGATGCCGGACGAGCGCAAGCGCCGGCTCGTCGAGCTGCTCGCCGCGCACGACATTCCGGTGATCGAGAACGATGTCTATCACGAGCTGTATTACGGCGACGCGCGGCCGTCGACGCTCAAGAACTTCGACACCAAAGGGCTCGTGCTGCATTGCGCGTCGTTCTCGAAGAGCCTGACGGCGTCGTACCGGATCGGCTGGGCGATGCCGGGGCGTTATCGGGCGCAGGTCGAGAAGCTCAAGTTTCTCAACACGCTGACGACGCCTTCCGTGCCGCAGATCGCCATCGCCGATTATCTGCGGCAGGACGGCTACGACCGACATCTGCGGCGCGTGCGCAAGCTGTACCGGCAGCAGGCGCGCATCATGAGCGCGATGGTCGAGCGCTTCTTTCCGGCGGGTACGCGGATTTCCGTGCCGCAAGGCGGGTACGTGCTCTGGGTGGAACTGCCGGCGGGCGTCGATTCGATGCGGCTGTATCGCGCCGCGCTGGAATGCGGCATCACGGTCGGGCCGGGCTACATGTTCTCGACGCGCAACGCCTTCAGCCATTACATTCGGCTCAACTACAGTTATCCGTGGACGTCGGCGAGCGAGGCGGCGTTGCAGCGGCTCGGCGAACTCGCCGGCGAGATCGCCGCGCGAGCGGGGACGGAGAAAGGAGCACGCACATGAAGGAGAACGCACATGAGCGATGACATCGATCCGGCGCTCGTCGCCGTGCTGGCGCAGCTCTGGCGGGCGCGGGAAGAGACGCCGGGTCGCGCCTGGTCGCTGGCGAAGCTCGCGAAACAGTCCGGTTTGCCGATGAGCGCGCTGCGACGTCAGTTGACCGGGCTGGAGGAAGCGGGGCTCGTCGAAGTGCGGATCAGCGAGGAAGGGACGGGAAGCGCGTGGCTGACGGAGCAGGGCGTGACGCTGTGCGAGGCGGTGTTCGGCGCCGCCTGAACTGGCTGCCCGTAATCGATCAAAGCGCTCGTGTTAAGGTAGCCACTCGACGCTCCGATCCGATCACGCCCGACGCCTTGGACATCCACATCACCCTGCACGGCCGCCGCGACCTGAGCGGCCAGATCTACGCTCAGCTGCGCGCCGGCATCATCGAAGGGCGGCTCGCCGCTCACGCGCGCCTGCCGTCCACGCGCGATCTCGCCGCGCAACTCGGCGTCTCGCGCAAGACCACGCTCGATGTTTTCGAGCGGCTCATCGCGGAAGGCTTCCTGCGCACGCGCACCGGCGACGGCACCTTCGTCGCGGACGGGCTCGCACGGCTGCCGTCGGCGCGTCCGGAGCCGGCGTCGGCCAGCGCCCGCGCGACCGGCATCTGGCGCGCGATGCCCGAGCGCCTGACCATGCCGATCCCCCCGCGCAACGAGACGCTCGACTGCGATTTCAAAGGCGGCGTGACCGACAAGACGCTTTTTCCCTACGACGCATGGCGTCGCTGTCTCAATCACGCGCTGCGCACGCAGGCACGCGCGGACGGCGGCATGGCGGGCTATCGCGATCCGGGCGGCGAGCAGGAACTGCGGCTGGGCATCGCGCGCTATCTCGCCTTCAGCCGGGCTGTGGTGTGCAACTGGCAGGACGTGCTCGTCACGCAGGGCGCGCAGCAGGCGCTCGATCTGCTTGCGCGCGTCGTGATTCAGCCGGGCGATGTCGTCGCGGTGGAAGAGCCGGGCTATCCGCCCGCGCGGGCGCTGTTCGCGGCGCTCGGCGCGCGCATCGCGCTGGTGCCGGTCGACGGCGAGGGCATCGTCGTGAAGAAGCTGCCGCGCAACACGCGCCTCGTCTACGTGACGCCGTCGCATCAGTTTCCGCTCGGCATGCCGATGAGCCTCGACCGGCGCGTCGAACTGCTCGAATGGGCGGGCAAGCGCGGCGCGGTGATCGTCGAGGACGATTACGACGGCGAATTCCGCTTCGAAGGACGGCCGGTGGAGTCGCTGAAGAGCCTCGATCGCGCGGGACTCGTCGCGTATGTCGGGACGTTTTCGAAGACGCTCTTTCCCGATTTGCGGCTGGGCTATGTCGTGCCGCCGGCGACGCTGTCGGAGCCGCTCTGGACGGCCAAGCAGGTGTGCGACTGGCACAGTTGCATGCTCACGCAGACGGCGCTCGGCGCCTTCATGCTCGACGGCGAATACGCGAAGCATCTGCGGCGCATGCACAAGGCCTATGCCGAACGGCGCGCGGCGCTGATCGCGCGCCTGACCGACGATCTCGCGCCGTGGTTCGAGCCGTTGCCCGCGACGGCCGGCATTCATCTCGTGGCACGGCTCGATGCGTCCTTGCGCGAAGACGAAGTGGTCGCGGCGGCGCGCACGGTGTCGGTCGGGCTGTATGGCATTCGCGGCTTCCACGCGGGGCCGCCGGCGCATCAGGGCGTGCTGCTGGGTTACGGCGGCACGAGCATCGAGGCGATCGAACGCGGCATGACGCGGCTCGCCGCGCTCATGCCGACGCTCGTCCGCTAGACGCGTCGCCTCACTGATCGCACAGGAGCAGCAGCTTTTCCTGCGCCGTGCAGCTTGCCTTCTTGACCTTCTGCGCCGTCGCTTCCTGCTGACGCGCCGACACTTGCCGCGCCGGATTCTGCGATTGCTCCGCGGCCGCCGTGCGTTGCGCGATGCATGCGCGCAAGTGCTTTTCCATCGGCGGATAGTACTTCCAGCCGCGCGTGAGCGGCGGCAACTCCAGATGCACCTGCTTCCACTTCGGGTGGCCGTTCGCCTGCAAGGTGTCGAAGTTCGTGCAGAGCGAATCGGCGAACTTCGACAGCGCGCCGACCGTGCCGCGCAGGCCGTAATCGTAGGTCACGAGGAAGGCCTTCACGGTGAGCGTCGGCGTGTCTTCCTGAATCCAGTTCGGATAGCTCGACGTGCGGATCGTCGCCGGGAAGTAGGTCTGCTTGGCGCGCGCGGTTTCCTGCGCGCTCGAGTCAAGCCGCAGGAGCTTGATCTGCTTGAGCAGCTCCGGATTCATGTCCTGGAACAGCTTGGCCGGCTGCCCCGCGACGATCACCGCGACATCGATCTTCCCGACGATCAGCCGCGCGAGCGAGTCCTCGTTGTTGAGATGCTGCTCGTTCGCCTCGGCGATCGGCTCGCCGAACATCAGCCGGTACAGCGTCTCGGCCGACTGCGCCGTGCCGCTGCCGATCGGCCCGACGCTGATGTTCTTGCCCTTGATCTCGTGGATGTACTTCATCGGCGAATCCGCGCGCGTGACGAAGTAAATTTCCTCGTCGTAGAGCGGCATGATGAGCCGCAGCGGCTTGATGATCTTGCCGGCATCCGCGTTACCCGAGGTCGCCATGTCCATGTACGCCTGATACACGTCCGACTGCACCAGCGCGAACTTCACGCCGGGCTCGTAGCGCATGCGCTGCACGTTCTCGGCCGAGCCTTTCGACGGCAGCACTTCCAGCTCGATGCCCGCCGGTTCGGCCACATATTTCGACAGATCCTGACCGATCTGGATATACGTGCCGCGCTCCTGGCCCGTGGTGATCTTGTAGGGAACCGGATCGGCGGCGAAGCCCGGTTGCGCGCCGCCGAGCCCGGCGACGGCCATGAGCGCCAGCGCGCCCCGTGCGGCATTGCGCATGCATTTCGTGATGAACATGATTGACCCTTAGTCTGAGTTGGACGGGTGCTGTGAAACTCGCGCGATGCATACGCGGCGCGTACGCCTCGCGCGCAATCGGTCATGCCCGGTCACTCACATGCGGCACGACATGCTGTCGCGCGAGGTGTGTGCTTGCCGTGCGTCGTTGTTGTCTCTGCGTCGTTATTCTGGTGGCGCGCTGCGTCTTATTGCGACGGCTTCGGCGCGGCTTCGCTGCCGCTCCAGCCGTACTGCTTGATGGCGCGTTCGAGTTCTTCTGTCTTGTCGGAGTCGAGATGCGAGCCGGCGGGCACGCTGCCGAATTGCGACGACGGCGACGCTCCCGTGCCCGTCGATGACTGGGCGGCGCGTGCCGATACCGTCGGCTGCATCGCGGGCTGATTAATCGTCGTCGAAACACGTGGCGCGGCGGCCGTCTGCGCCGCGACGGGCTGCGCGCTGGCGGCGGGCGGACGCGGCACGGCGGCCTGCGGGCTCGTGACGGCCGGCGGCTGCGCGTTGCCCTGACTCGTCGATTGCGGCGGGCGCGGCACGGCCGGGCGCGCGACGGGCGCGGCGGTTTGCGGCGGGTCTTCGCCGAGGTAATACGGCGAACGCGGGTTGCCGGTGCGGGCGGCGGGCGCGGCAGCTTGCGCAGGTTCGTCGCCGATGTATTGCGGCGCGCGCGGATTCGCGGTGCGCGTGCTGGCCGTGGCCGCGGGCTGCGATTCTTCCTCGCCGATGTAGTGCGGCTGAGGCTGAGTTTGTGGCTGCGATTGCGCTTGCGGCGCGCGCGTCGCGGTGGCTTGCGTGGCGGGCGCCGGATTCGCCTTGGCCGTTGCTTGCGGCTGAGTCGGCGACGGCACTTGCGACGGCGACGGCGCGGCGCGTGGCGTCATCGTCGTGGCGACGGTGGGCGCAACGGGTGGCGCGGTCGTCGTCGCGGTGATCGCGTTGGTCGCCGCCTGAGCGCGCGCGATCTTCTCGGCGCGCGACTCGCTGGCGGCTTCGGCGCGCGCTTCCTCGGCGGCCTGACGCGCGGCGGCGCGCTGCGAGGCGCGCTTCTCGACGTACGGTTTCTGCGCGATCGCATTCTGCTTCGCGGGCGGCGCCGCGGCGGCAACGTTTGCCTGCGCGGGAGCGGCCGGCGTCGCTGCGGGCGCCTGAGCGACGTTGCGGGACGGCGCCGTCGTGGCGGGCGCGGTGGCGGCGGTCGCGGGCGCGGTGGGCGGAACCTTCTTCGCCAGTGCCGCCGATGCCGTCGGCGCAAGCCAGCCTGCGTGCGAAATCACGCGTTCGAGCATCGCCTGCGATTCGACGTTGCTGCCGTCGAGCGTGAGCGCTTCGCCCGCGTTCTGCTGCACGCACGCCCACGCGGAAGTCCGCTCGCAGGCACGCGCGAGTTGCAGCGCGGCGTCGCGTTGCAGTTCGCGCCTGACGAGTTCGTCCTTCAGCGGTTCGTACTCGGCGCGCGCCTGCTGTTGCGCGGACAGCGCCTTGAGCCGTGCGCGGGCAGCGCCGAGATCGTGCTGATCCAGCGCGACGCGCACGCCGTGCAAGGCATCGCCGGGAGCGAGCGTGCGCGTATCGGCCTGGCTGCGTCTGTCGGTGGCGGGCGCAGCGGGCGCCTCGACCGCGCCGCGCACGAGCGGGCCGATCTTCGAATCGATCGCGCCCGAGACGCTGTGATCGGCGGACGGCGTGTTCTCGCTGTCGGAGTCGCCGAACTGCAGATAGACGGTGGCGCCGACGAGCAGCGCCAGTCCGCACGCACTCGCGACGATGGTCTTCTTGCGGGTCCAGCGCTCGGAGCCGGGCAGGGCGTCGGGGTCGTTGCTGGAATCGGCATAGGCATCGCGTGCATGGGCCTCGGCCCGCCTCGCGCGATATTCCGCCGCCTTCTGCGCGATGCGTTCGCTCGCACGCTTTGCGTCCCAGCCGGCCCAGCTCGGACGCATCGACGGTTCGGCGCGCTCGCCCGTTCCCATCGACGCAGCAGAGCCGGAAGCCGATGTTGCCTGCTCGAACATGGTGTTGCGCGGCTCCGTCGCGGCAGCGTCGCGTTTCGCGCCGTGCGCGGCGTTGCGGTCGGCGCCGCAGTTGGGGCAGCTGTCGGCGTTTTTGCGCATCGTGCTGCCACACCGCTGGCAGACGACGGAGAACATGGATGCGGGAAACGTCAGACGCGTGGTCATTCTGGAGCCCTCGAAGGACATGTGCGTGAGGTTGCCAAATCGCGTGGCCGCGAACGCGCGCTGACTGATCGCGCTTCGTCACCGGGACCGATGTCCCGCGGCAGCAATCCTTCGTATTGTTCCCCTGCGCGAAATGCGCGCTGGCGGGAAACGACAGTCCGAATATGGTTCAACCGTTTTCGGACGTCAATTGCCTTTCGCACCTATCACGGGCCGCCGAAACTTAAGGGACTACACCATTGCATTACTGCGTCCTGCCTCGTGGTGCGTCCGGGACAAAACGTCCGGCGCATGGCCCTGATCTGGATTGAAAGCGGCGGATCGGTGCGGTATGCGGCCGGATCAGGCGTCGTGAAAAACGCCTCGCTCTCGTTCACTCTGTTTTCGACATTTTGGGACGCGGGCTGCGGTTGTGAACCGCCAATCCTTAGCCGTTTGCCGACAAGGGAACATGGCCGGCCGATAAACCACTGATGCAAAAGCGATTCGCGCGTGTTGCGCGGGTGCGGCGGCGGTGTAAACACGGATTTGGCCGCCACCGCCGTGCTGCACGGAAATTTGATCAGGTATCCGAAGCATTTTCCCGGCAATGCCTTTGCGGCTCAGCAAAAACGACAAGGGCCGCGACGCGAGATTCGCGCCGCGGCCCGTGTGGCCACGCAGAGACTTTACTTCGCCAGTTGCAGCGTGCCGTCGATACGGCGGTTCAGGCCGAGCGGATTGTCGGTCTTGAGCGCGTCGGGCAAGAGCGCGTCAGGCAGATCCTGATAGCTCACCGGACGCAGGAAGCGGTTGATCGCCAGGCTGCCGACCGACGTCGAGCGGCCGTCCGCCGTCGACGGATACGGGCCGCCGTGCACCATCGCGTGTCCGACTTCGACGCCCGTGCCGAAACCGTTCACGAGAATGCGGCCGGTGCGGCGCTCGAGCGCGGGCAGGAAGCTGCGCGCATCGGCGTGATCGGCTTCGTCGATATGCAGCGCCGACGTCAGCTGGCCTTCGAGCGATTCGATCAGCTCGCGCATGGAGGCGAGATCCGGGCAACGCACGACGAGCGACGACGCGCCGAAGATTTCTTCCTGCAGTTCATGGCTCTTGCGGAATGCCTCGGCGGTCGTGACGAACAGCGCCGACTGGCCCTGGTTCTCGCCCTTGGCCTCGACGCCGCGCGCGGCGGTCGCCACGTCCGCGTGTTCGGCGGCGCGCGTCACAGCGCCCTGATACGTCTTGCAGATGCCCGGCGTGAGCATCGTCTGGGCGGCCGTTTCCTTGAGCGCCGCCGATGCCGCCGCGATGAACGCGTCGAGTTCGGGGCCGTCGACGGCGAGCAGCAGACCCGGATTCGTGCAGAACTGGCCCGCGCCCAGCACGAGCGACTGCACGAACGCCTTCGCGATGCCTTCGCCGCGATTCTTCAACGCATTCGGGAACAACAGGACCGGGTTGATGCTGCTCATTTCCGCGTAGACCGGAATCGGTTCGGCGCGGGCCGCGGCGAGCTTCATCAGCGCCGTGCCGCCGCCGCGCGAGCCGGTGAAGCCGGCCGCCTTGATGCGGTTGTCCTTGACCAGTCCCTGGCCGACGTCGCGGCCGCTGTCGAACAGCAGCGAGAACGTGCCTTCGGGCATGCCGCAGTCCTTCACCGCCTTTTGCACCGCGCGGCCGACCAGTTCCGCCGTGCCCGGATGCGCCGAGTGCGCCTTGACGATCACCGGGCAGCCCGCCGCGAGCGCGGACGCCGTGTCGCCGCCCGCCACCGAGAACGCCAGCGGGAAGTTGCTCGCGCCGAACACGGCGACCGGACCGACGCCGACATGGCGCAGACGCAGATCGACGCGCGGCAGCGGCTTGCGCTCGGGTTGCGCCGGATCGATGCGCACGCCGAGGAAGTCGCCGTTGCGGACCACGTCCGCGAACATGCGCAGCTGGCCGACCGTGCGGCCGCGCTCGCCTTCGAGGCGCGGGCGGGGCAGGCCGCTTTCGATCATGCAGCGCTCGATCAGGTCGTCGCCGATATCGAGGATGTTTTGCGCGATGGTTTCGAGGAATTTCGCGCGCGCTTCGGGCGCCGTTTCGCGATAGACGTCGAAGGCGGCCCACGCGAGCGCGCACGCGCGGTCGAGATCGGCGAGCGTCGCGCCGCCGAAAGCCGGTTCGATGGCCGCGCCGGTCGATGCGTTGACGGCCTTGATCGCGCCGTTCGAACCGAAGACCGATTCCTGACCGATGAGCAGATTGCCTGTGAGTTGCATGGTGTCTCGTCCTTGCTGGAAATGATTCGTGGCCGTCAGTTGTACGATGACTGTGCCTTGCGCCCGACTATACGGCCTGGCACGGCCCGCTGTATAGTGAATCCTTTCCATCGCTTGATCGCTTTTTGGAATCACCCCGGGTTCTGCCGCATGAAGAATACGCTCGATGTCCTGATGTCGCGGTTGCGCATGAAGCAGTTGCAGTTGCTGATCGCGCTCGACGATCACAAATCGCTGCACAAGGCGTCGAGCGCGATGGCGATGACGCAATCTGCCGCGAGCAAGGCGCTTGCCGAACTGGAGTCGATGCTGGAAGCGCCGCTGTTCGAGCGCGCGAAAACCGGGTTGATCCCGAATCCGTTCGGCCGCTGCGTGGTGCGCTACGCGCGCGTGCTCGCCGCCGACCTGAGCGCGCTGTGTCAGGAAGTCGCGCAGATTCGCGCCGGCACCGGCGGACGGCTCACGGTCGGCACGATCATGGGCGCGGTGCCGGGCATCGTCGCGCCGATGGTCAACGAAATGCACGCGCGGCACCCGGATCTCGCGATCGAGATCGTCGAGGATACGAGCGCACGCATGCTGCCGATGCTCGACGACGGCCGCGTCGATCTCGTCGTCGGCCGCTCGAGCGTGTCGGATCAGCCGTCGAAATATCACTATCAGCCGCTGACGGACGAGCCGCTGTGCATCGTCGTCGGGCACGGTCACGAGCGCACGGGCGCGCGCGAAGTCGGTTTCGCGGATCTCGCCCATTACCGCTGGGTCACCTATCCGAGTTACCTGCCGATGAGCGCGCTGCTCGAACGCGAACTCGATCTCGCCGGCCTGCCGATGCCGTCGAACCCCATTTCCACCGCATCGCCGCTCATGACGGTGACGCTTCTGCAGCAGAGCGCGGAACTCGTGTCGATCCTGCCGGCGAGCGTCGCGAAGGTGTTCGAGCGCCACGGCATGCTGCGCATCCTGCCGGTGCGCATGAAGTCGAAATCGCAGACCTTCGGCATCGTCACGCGCAAGGGCGGCGAGCTCTCGCCAGCGGCGCGCCAGTTCGCGCAGATGCTGCGCGAACAGAGCCGCCCGCATTGACGCTCAGCGCGTCGCGACGATGAACAGGCGCGGGAAGGGCAGCAGCACCGAGCCGTCGGCGAACACGGTGTACGCGGTCTTCAGCCCGGCGCGGTAGCGCTCGAGGAACGCGGCCGCTTCGGTCGCATCGAGTTTCGCGAGGAACGGCCGCAGCGCGCTGCCCTTGAACCATTCGATGATCGCGTCGACGCCGCCGTCCAGCGGATGATGGTACGTGGTGCGCCACACGTCGACGCGCGCGCACAGCGGCTTGAGCTGCGCGTAATACCACTCCGCCCGATAGCGCGCGGTGCGCTCGACGCCCGTCAGCTTGTCGCGCCACGGGCCGTCGGCGGCGGCTTCGCGCATCAGGCGATGCGCGGGCACGTCGAGGTTGTCGGGCATTTGCACGGCGAGGCGTCCGCCCGGCGCGAGCTTCGCGACGAGCGACGGAAACAGCGCCGCGTGATCCGGAACCCACTGCAAGGACGCGTTCGCAAGAATCAGATCGTAGGGGCCCGGCGCGTCCCACGCGGATATGTCGGCGAGCGCGAAATCGACGTGCGGCAGACGCTTTTTCGCGGCGTCGATCATGTCGCGCGAATTGTCGACGCCCGTTACGCGCGCATCCGGCGCGTAGCCGAGAAGCGTTTCGGTCGAGTTGCCGGGACCGCAGCCGAGATCGACCGCGGTGCGCGCGGCCGCCGCCTGCGCCGCGTTCAGCAGATCGCGCACCGGGCGCGTGCGCTCTTCTTCGAACAGCGTGTATTGCCGCGCCTGCCAGTCAACGGATGATGTCGTCATGTCGGGCTCCCTCTGATGTTCTGTGGTTGGACAGACGCGATTCTGAGCCGCCGCGAAGGCGGCGTAAAATGAATTTATGCTGCCAATTATTAGATTTTTCTGATGAAAATCGACACGCTGGGCGTGCAGGCGTTCGTCGCCATCGCCGATCTGGGAAGCTTCAAGGGCGCTGCCGAGCGCCTGCACATCACGCAGACGGCGGTCACCCAGCGCCTGCAGAAGCTCGAAGACTTTCTCGGCGTGCCGCTCGTCGAGCGCACCACGCGTTCGATGAATCTCACCGAAACGGGCCGCACGTTTCTGCCACAGGCGCGGCGTCTGCTCGCGGAACTGTCGGCCGCGCTGATCGAGATTCGCGAGACCGGCATGGCGCAGCGCGGCGACGTGTCGATCGCGTGCGTGCCCACTGTCGGCGTGCAATATCTGCCGCGCGTCCTGCAGGCGTACTCCGCGCGCCATCCGCACAACCGCATCCGCATTCTCGATCACGCGTCGTCGGCGGTCGCGCACGCGGTGCTGCATCGGGAAGTGGAATTCGGCATCAAGATCGCGGGCGAGCATCATCCGGAACTGCAGACGGCGCCGCTCGTCGAGGATAGTTACGTGCTCGTCTGCCACCGCGATCATCCGCTCGCGCGGCGCAGGCACATCGCGTGGCGCGCGCTGTCGGAGTACCCGCTCATTCTTGCTGGCGACGTCAGCGGCAACCGTTCGCTTATCGATGCCGCGCTGGAAGGCAGCGGCATCGAACTGCATTCGTTCTACGAGGTGCAGCGCAGTTCCACGGCGCTCGGGCTCGTCGCGCAGGGCGTCGGCGCGGCGGTCGTGCCGGGGCTCGCAATCCAGAAGGACGCGTATCCGTCGGTGCGGGCGATCGAACTGATCGAGCCTGCGGTCACGCGCGCGCTCGTGCTCGTGACGCGCAAGACGGCATCGCTTTCGCCGGCGGCGCAGGCGCTCTACGACATGCTGCTCGGGCAGGCCGCAGCCGATCGCACGGCGAAACCGCGCGGGCGATGAACATGCGCGATATCTGAAGCAATTGCTGAGTCCGGCGCGCGGCGGGCTCGGCTAAGTCGCTGAAAGCCCAAGAGAAAACTCGGGTTTGCGTTTTACGCGCGAGCATCGGCCTATACTGGCGAAGCATCCGCCGGCGGCTCCGGGACCTCATCCAGGAAATGCTTTCGACTGCATATCATGGTCACCATGCGCGCCGTCCGGCGCCTGAATCGGGGATTCGCAGATGAGTGATACGTCAGTCGGCGGCTCGAAGGGTCTTGCGGCCGCGCTGCGCGAGCAGCAGCAGGCACTGACCGAGCGCTGGATGAAACTCGTGTTCGGCGACCAGGAAGTCGAGCATTCGGATCAGCTCACTTACCGTCAGCTCGCGGACCATCTGCCGGGCATTTTCGAGGAAATCTGCGTCGTGCTGGAATCGCACAACATGCGCGATCAGGAAGGCGCGATCGAACGCAATGCGCGGCAGCACGGGCAGTGGCGCTGGAAGCAGGGTTATCGGGTGGACGAACTGGTGCGCGAGCTCGATCTGTTTCGCCAGGTGCTGCTTCTGGCGATCGGCGAATACGCGAGCACGCACGCCGGTTTCACGCGCGCGGACGAAGAACACGCGCGGCTCATGACGGACGAAGTGGTGAGCTTCGTCACGCTCGCGTCGATCCGCGAGGCGGTCGGCGAGCGCGATCGCAAGATCGACGAATACACCGGCATGCTCGAGCGCGCGAATTACGAGCTCACGCTGCGACAAAAACTCATCAGCGATCTGTACGAGACGCGGATGCAGATCACGCGGCGCGTCGCGCACGATCTGCGCAATTTTCTGAATGTGTTCTCGACGGCGCTGCAGCTCGCCACGCGTTCGCCCGCCAAGCGCGACACGGCGCTCGGCCTCGCCAACCGGCAGATTGCCGATATGGCCACGCTCGTCGACGAAATCGTCGAATACTCGAAAGTGCTCGGCGACGACTCGATACTGAGTGTCGAGTCGTTCGATCTCGTCGGCCTGTTCGACGAACTGATGCAGGCATGCCGCCTGTCGACCGAAGCGAAAGGGCTGAAACTCGTCGGCCATCTCGATCCGGCGCTCGGCCCGGTGGCGTCGAACCGGCTGAAGGTGAAGCAGGTCGCGCTGAATCTGCTGTCGAACGCGATCAAGTACACGTCGTCGGGAGAAATTCTGTTGTCGATCGCAGCCGTGGAGGGCGAGCGCTGGAAGCTGCTCGTGGCCGACACGGGCGCGGGCATCGGCGTGGCGGATCAGGAGCGCGTGTTCGAGGAATTCGAGCGCGCGGCCGACGACGACATCCCCGGCGCGGGACTCGGGCTCGCGATCGTCAAGGAACTGTCGCGCGCGCTCGAAGGCGAGTTGCGCTTCGAGTCGGCGAAAGGGCACGGCAGCGTGTTCGAAGTCACCTTCCCGATGGTACTTGCGCCGAAGGACGGCAGCGCGGCGCGCTGAAAGCAAAAAAGGCGAACGGGTCGCCCCGTTCGCCTCCGGTCACCATGACGCCGCGCTAGTCGCTCACGCCGCCACTTCTTCTTCGACCACTGCTTCGTCTTCCACCGATGAGCGGATCAGGTGATCGAACGCGGAGAGCGACGCCTTCGCGCCTTCGCCGACGGCGATCACAATCTGCTTGTACGGCACGGTCGTCACGTCGCCAGCGGCGAACACGCCCGGCAGCGAGGTCGCGCCCTTCGCGTCGACGACGATCTCGCCGTGCTTCGACAACTCCACCGTGCCCTTGAGCCATTCCGTGTTCGGCACGAGGCCGATCTGCACGAACACGCCTTCCAGTTCCACGCGATGGCTCGCGCCCGTCGCGCGGTCGGTATAGGCAAGGCCGTCGACCTTTTTGCCGTCGCCGGAAATTTCGGTTGTTTGCGCGTTCGTGACGATCGTCACGTTCGGCATGCTTTTCAGCTTCTTCTGCAGCACGGCGTCGGCGCGCAATTCGGTGCCGAACTCGATCAGCGTCACCGCCGACACGATGCCGGCGAGATCGATTGCCGCTTCCACGCCCGAATTGCCGCCGCCGATCACCGCGACGCGCTTGCCCTTGAAGAGCGGGCCGTCGCAGTGCGGGCAGTACGCCACGCCGCGGCCGCGATACTCGCGCTCGCCCGGCACGTTGATTTCGCGCCAGCGCGCGCCGGTCGAGAGGATCACGGTCTTTGCCTTCAAAACCGCGCCGTTTGCGAGATGAATCTCGTTCACGCGGCCCGGCACGAGCTTGTCGGCGCGCTGCACGTCCATCACGTCGACTTCATAGCTCTTGACGTGCTGCTCCAGTGCGGCCGCGAACTTCGGTCCTTCGGTTTCCTGCACGGAGACGAAGTTCTCGATCGCCATTGTGTCGAGCACCTGGCCGCCGAAGCGTTCCGCGACGACGCCCGTCGCAATGCCCTTGCGCGCCGCGTAGATTGCCGCCGCCGCGCCTGCGGGACCGCCGCCGACGATCAGCACGTCGAACACCGGCTTGTTCTCCAGTTCCTTCGCTGCGCGCTCGGCCGAACCCGAGTCGAGCTTCGCGAGGATTTCCTTCACGCCGCTGCGGCCCGAGCCGAAGGCTGCGCCGTTGAGGAACATGGTCGGCACGGCCATCACTTCGCGCGCCTCGACTTCCGTCTGGAACAGCGCGCCGTCGATCGCGACGTGCCGGATGCGCGGATTGATGAGCGCCATCATGTTCAGCGCCTGCACGACTTCCGGGCAGTTCTGGCACGACAGCGAGAAGTACGTCTCGAATGCGTAGTCGCCGTCGAGATTGCGGATCTGCTCGATGGTGGCGTCGTCGAGCTTGATCGGATGGCCGCCGGTCTGGAGCAGCGCCAGCACGAGCGACGTGAATTCGTGGCCCATCGGAATGCCGGCGAAGTGGATGCCCGCGGGCTTGCCCGGTTCACCGATGGTGAACGACGGACGGCGCGCGTCCGCGTCCTCTTTCTCGACGACGCTGATCCGCGAGGACAGCGAGGCGATCTCGTCGAGCAGGCTTTTCAGCTCGCGCGACTTGTCGCCGTCGTCGAGGAAGGCGACGAGTTCGATCGGCCGGTTGACCTTTTCCAGATACGCTTTCAACTGATTCTTGAGGTTGGCGTCGAGCATGGCGATGTCCGTTCCGTGACTTGCGTGTTGCGGACGCGTTGCGCCGCGACGCTGCGAAGATCGCAGCGCCGGACGAACGCGTTTCATGGGGTGAACCGGCCGCAGACGCGCGGCGGGTTCCAGACGACTCGTGAAGAACGAGTCTTAGATCTTGCCGATCAGGTCGAGCGACGGGGTCAGCGTTTCAGCGCCCGGCGTCCACTTGGCGGGGCACACTTGGCCCGGGTTCTTGGCGATGTATTGCGCAGCCTGAACCTTGCGAAGCAGTTCGCCCGCGTCACGGCCGATGCCGTTGTCGTGGATTTCGCACAGCTTGATCTGGCCTTCCGGATTGATCACGAACGTGCCGCGCAGCGCGAGGCCTTCTTCCTCGATCAGCACGTCGAACGCGCGCGAGATGGCCAGCGTCGGATCGGCGATCATCGGGTACTGGATCTTGGCGATGGTGTCCGACGTGTCGTGCCATGCCTTGTGCGTGAAGTGCGTGTCGGTCGAAACCGAGTAGATTTCCACGCCAAGCTTCTTGAATTCTTCGTAGCGGTCAGCCAGGTCGCCCAATTCGGTCGGGCACACGAACGTGAAGTCGGCCGGGTAGAACACGAACACCGACCACTTGCCCTTCAGGCTTTCATCGGTGACGGTCTGGAAGTCGCCATTGTGGTAGGCGGTTGCTTTGAACGGCTTGACTTGACTGTTGATGATGGGCATTACCAGATTCCTCTTTGGAGTGGTGTTGAAGAAGTAAGTGAACTATACAGGAAAACTATCGTAGACGCGAAGTGGATTGATTTTATTGTTGGGATAGGCCGAGACTATCGAGCCGATATTTCTCGTTTTCCCGGTTTGGTGAAGTTTCCCGACAGGCACCGCGCTTGCGCGCGCGTCTCCGGGCTCGTTCAAGTCAATTGATTCCTTTCAGTTGCATTTCAAGGAGGCGCTATGAAAATCGGAATAATCGGAGCAGGGAACATCGGTTCCGTGCTGGCACTGCGGTTCGGTGAAAACGGGCATGAAGTGCGCATCGCCAATTCGCGCGGACCCGCGTCGCTGGCCGAGGTCGCTAAATCGACCGGCGCGACGGCCGTCGATGCGGCGGAGGCGGTGAAGGGCGCGGATGTCGTCGTCGTGACGATTCCGGAGGCGAAGGTGCCCAACCTGGCGAAGGACCTGTTCGCGGGCGCGCCGGCGGGCGTCGTGGTCATCGACACGGGCAACTATTATCCGCGGCAGCGCGACGGGCGCATCGACGGCATCGAGAAGGGCGCGACCGAAAGCCGCTGGGTCGAGCAGCAGATCGGCCGGCCGGTGGTCAAGGCGTTCAACAACATCTACGCCGAGCATTTGCGCAACCGCGGCAAGCCCACGGGCACGGAGGGACGCATCGCGTTGCCGGTCGCGGGCGACGACGCGAAGGCGAAAGCGGTCGTGATGAAGCTCGTCGATGAAATCGGCTTCGATCCCGTCGATGCGGGCGCCATCGACGATTCATGGCGTCAGCAACCGGCGACGCCCGTCTACACCGCCGATCTCGACGCCGCCGGCGTGCGCGCGGCCCTGCAGAAAGCCGATCCGGCGCGCAAGCCCGAGTGGCGCGCGACCGACCGCAGTCCGGGCAACTTCGAGAATCCGGCCTGAGTTCGCGCGCGGCGCGGTATCCGTGCTTCGATTAAGCGGAACGTCCGTACGGGAAAGCGCGGGAAGCGGCCTGTGCCGTGCGACAATCTGCAAACTTTCCCGATGGGCTTTACCATGGCAGGCCGGGCTGGCGTGATCGGGCGTGATCGATCGCCGCGCCATCCGCTGTCGTGGACTCGCTGATTGAATATGAAAACCGCTTCTCCCTCGCAGGACGTGCAGGCCCCGCAACACCGCTTCGGCGAATGCGACGAGTGCGCCGACGTCGAACTCGTGGCGACTGCCACCATTCCGACCCGCTACGGTACCTTCGGCTCGTATGTGTATCGCGTGAAGCACACGTCGGTCGAGCACATTGCCTTCGTGATGGGCGACGTCAGCAACGGCGAATCGGTCCTGACGCGTCTGCACTCCGAATGCGTCACGGGCGACGTTTTCGGTTCCTATCGTTGCGACTGCGGCGAGCAGCTCGATCTGGCGCTGCGCTATATCGCCGCCGAAGACCGCGGCATCCTGTTGTATCTGCGCGGCCACGAAGGGCGCGGCATCGGGCTCGCGAACAAGATCCGCGCGTACGCGCTGCAGGAGCAGGGGCTCGATACCGTCGATGCGAACCTGCATCTCGGCCTGCCCGACGACGCCCGCGAATACGACTCCGCCGCCGCCATTCTCCGCGCGATGAACGTGAAGTCGGTGCGACTCATGAGCAACAATCCGTCGAAGTTCGACACGCTGCTCAAGCACGACATTCCGGTATGCGAGCGCGTCGCGCTGGCCATTCCGATGCGCGAAGAAAACGAGCGCTACATCAAGACGAAGCAGGCACGCTTCGGCCACTACTTCGAAGAAAACGAATAGGCGCCGCGCCGGCCGCGATGCGCGGCCTTGCGTAACGGAAGGCCGGCGCGCGGCGCTCGACGAAACGACTTCACTGCGCGTCGTGAAAGATCACACCGAGCATATGCCGCCGTCCCGAGCGCAGACGGCTCACGCCATGCCGCATGTTCACGCGATACGGTCCGCGCGTTCCCTGCACCGGCCGATGATGCACGGCGAAAAACACCGCATCGCCTTGCGCCAGCGGCACGACTTCCGCGCGCGACTGCATGCGCGGACGCTGTTCCGTCATGACGAACTCGCCGCCGGTGAAATCGCGTCCCGGCGCGGAAAGCAGAATCGCCATCTGGATCGGGAAAACGTGCTCGCCGTATAAATCCTGATGCAGGCAGTTGAAGTCGCCGGGCACGTAGCGCAGCATCAGCGGCGTCGGACGGGTCTGTCCGGCGCGATGACATCGTTCCACGAACGCCGCATGTTCGCGCGGATAGCGCGTCTCGATGTGCATCACGTCGTTCCACCGATTGGCGATGGGCGCGAGATGCGGATAGACGGCGCGGCGCACGTCGGCGATCGGATCGGGCAGCGGATACGCGAAGTATTTGTATTCACCACGCCCGAAACCGTGCCGCTCCATGACGACGCGGCTGCGGAAGATGCCGTCGCGATCGTAAAGCGCGGCGAGCGCCTCGCATTCGTCGCGCGAGAGCAGGGCGGGCGCGGTGGCGCAACCGTAGCTGTCGAGTTGTTCTTTGAGGCCGGGCCAGTCGAGCGCGTCGATGCGCTCGCCGGCCGGTATGGCGGTCTGTGAAGCGGCCGCCTGTGCAAGTACTGTCATCGTCGTTCTCCGGATGTGCGTCAGTCTGCTGGCAGTGTGCGCTACGCGCGCGCCGCACGCACTCCGGGTCTTGCTGCGCAATTCGATCGATGCCGCGTCAGTGCGCCATCGCCACTTCGGTGATGCGCTTCTGCAGAGCCTGCTTGCGCGCTTCGATCTTGCGGCCGAGCGCCGTCAGATCGATGCCCGTCTTGCGCACCTCGGGAAACAGCGTCGATTCCTCTTCCTCGACGTGATGCGTGACGGTTTCTTTGAGCACCTTGAAGGTCGCGTCGAAACCCGTATCGCCGGCTTTCAGATCCGCGAATTTTTCGATCAGCGTCTTGACGAGGAAATGTTCGACGTAGGCTTCGTCGACGTCGATCACGTCGGTGCTGCCGAGCGCCGCATGAGCGGCGGGATAGAGCATCTCTTCCTCGACGATCGCGTGAATCGAAAGCAGTTCGCACGCGCGCTGCACGAGCGTGGCCTTGCGTTCGAGATCGTCGTGCGGCGCGCGCTCGAAGGCGTCGAAGAGTTGCTCGACGGCGCGGTGATCGGCTTCGAGAATATCGAGCGCATCCGGTTGTCGCGGGGTTTGAGCGATAGACATGTGGGTTCTCCAATAAGGGCTCTGCGGCCCGTTAGGGACGATCTTCTTCCCCTGAGGGTGCCGAAGATCAGCAAGACGAGTGCCCGCGATTGCATGGTTAACGGCAGCCGCCCGCACGTCTAAACGATGGTGTTCCCCGAGTCGCGCAGGCGCTGCACCTTGACCTGCCACCACGCGGGCAGCAGGCGGCGCACGTCGGCGCGCGTGAAGCGGTCGTCGATCAGATAGAGCACGCCGCGGTCGTCCGGTCCGCGAATCACGCGACCGGCGGCCTGCACGACCTTTTGCAGGCCCGGGAAAAGATAGGCATACGCGTAACCTTCGCCGAACGCTTCGTGCATGCGCGCTTTCATCTGCTGATTGACGGGATTCAGTTGCGGCAGGCCGAGTGTCGCGACGAACGCGCCGATGAGCCGCGTGCCGGGCAGATCGATCGCCTCGCCGAACGCGCCGCCCAGCACCGCGAAGCCGATGCCGCGTCCGTCGTGCGCGAAGCGCGCGAGGAATTCGCGCTGCGCCGGCTCGCTCATCGCGCGTGATTGCTGCCAGCACGGAATCGACGGATGGCGTGCCGCGAGCGCCGCCGCGACCTGCGCGAGATAGTCGAAGCTGCTGAAAAAGCTCAGATAGTTGCCTTCATGCCGATGGAACTGCGCGGCGATCAGATCGGCGATGCGTTCGACGGAGCTTTCGCGGTCGCGATAACGCGTGGAGACGTCGGCGATGGCGCGCACATCGAGCTGATCGGCGCTGAAGGGCGATTCGACGTCGATGCGCACCGCCGACGCCGGCAGCCCGAGCGTATCGGCGTAGAAATGCGCGGGCGTGAGCGTCGCGGAAAAGAGCGCGACGCTGTGGGCACGCGCGAAACGCGGCGCGAGATGCGGCGCCGGAATCACGTTGCGCAGGCACAGCGTGGCTTTGCGTCGATTCGCGCCCGAATGTGCGCGGCCGAGCGTGATGTCGAAGATCGAATGCGCGCCGAAACGCTCCGCGATGCGCGTGAAATGCACGGCATCGAAATAGAAACGCAGGATATGGGGCGTGAAGAGATCGGGCTGCTCGGCGAGCATGTCCGTCAACTGCGAGACGGCCTGGCCGAGCGCGGTCAGAAAACGCGCGGGCGGCTCGGTGTGCGCCGCGTATTCGATGCCCGCCGCGTCCTGTTCGCGCGTCGTCTCGCGCAGGCTTCGCGCGACCCGGCCGAGCATCGTTTTGAGCGGCGGCGGCGCGCCGCGGCGCATGGCGTCGAAGGCGGTTTGATCGAGCGTCGCGGAATACATGCCGCGCGCACGTTCGACGAGGTTGTGCGCTTCATCGACGAGCACGGCCACGCGCCAGCGATTCGTCTCCGCGAGCGCGAAGAGCATGGCGCTCGTGTCGAAGTAATAGTTGTAGTCGCCGACGATCACATCGGCCCAGCGCGACAACTCCTGGCTCAGATAGTACGGACAGACTTCGTGCGCCCGCGCGACGTCGGCGATCGACGCGCGATCGAGTTGCGCACGTTGCAGCGCGGCGGCGCGCGCGTCAGGCAGACGATCGTAGAAGCCGCGCGCGAGCGGACACGATTCGCCGTGACACGCGCGATCGGGATATTCGCAGGCCTTGTCGCGCGCGACGAGCTCGACGACGCGCAACGGCTGCGCCGCGAGCGTCGTCAGGGCGTCGAGCGCGAGTTGCCGTCCGGCGCTCTTTGCCGTGAGAAAAAAGATCTTGTCGAGCCGCTGCCCGGGCCACGCCTTCAGCAGCGGAAACAGCGTGCCGACCGTTTTGCCGATGCCCGTCGGCGCCTGCGCGGCGAGACAACGCCCCGACAGCGCCGAGCGATACACCGCTTCGGCCAGCGCCCGCTGGCCGGGGCGAAAATCCGCGTGCGGGAACGCGAGCGCGATGAGCGCTGCGTCGCGCGCGGCGCCGTGCTGCATTTCCTGCCGCGCCCACGCGATGAAACGCTCGCATTGCGCCTCGAAATGCGCGGCGAGCGCGCCGGCCGTCTGCGTTTCGACAAACAGGGTTTCGGCCTGATCGACGATATCGAAGTACACGAGCGCGATCTCGATTTCCGCGATGCCGAGCTTGCGGCACATCAGATGCCCGTACACGCGCGCCTGCGCCCAGTGCAGATGCCGATGGTTCTGCGGCATCGAATCGAGCTTGCCGCGATGCGTCTTGATTTCCTCGAGACGATTGAGGGCGGGATCGTAGCCGTCGGCGCGTCCGCGCACGCACAGCGGGCCGTAATCCTCGGACAGCGTGATTTCCTTCTGATAACCCGCTGGCCGCCTGCTCGCGACGGTCACATGACCCGCGACGCCTTCCTGCGCGCTCGGCGACGGCGTGAAGCGCAGATCGAGGTCGCCGAGCTTCGCCGTGAATTCGCACAGCGCGCGCACGGCGACGGTGTAGGCGGGCGCGAGTACTGTATGCATGTACAGCAGTCTAGCATGAGGGAAATGGGGTTTTGGGGTGTCCGACCGAAGAAGCTCGATTACTTAGTAATCCATATCTATTGAGCCAAAAAAGTCCTATGCCGCCGCGGCTCCCAAACTACCCGCGCCCTCGCAACAACTCTCCCAGTGTCTTCATCGCGTCCTCGATCTGTGCCGACCACGGATGCCCGAAGTTGACCCGCACATAATTCCCATAAGCATGCCGCGCGGAAAAAATCGGCCCCGGCGTCACGTTGATGCCGTGCCCGAGCGCCTCCCGATGCAGTTGCATCGCATCGATATGCCCGGCCAGCCTGAGCCACAAGAAGTATCCGCCGTCCGGCCGCACGAACGAAACGTCCTCCGGCAGCCAGCGCGCAATGGCCGTTTCCATCGCGTCGCGTTGTGTGAGCAGGGCGCCGCGCAGCTTGCGCAGATGTTTGTCGAAGCCGCCGTGCTGAAGATAATCCGCGATGCCTGCCTGAATCGGGATGCTGGTCGAGATCGTCGTCATCAGCTTGAGGCGGCGCACGTCGCCGGCGAAGCGGCCCGCCGCGACCCAGCCGAGCCGGTAGCCCGGCGCGAGCGTCTTCGACAGCGACGCGCAATGCATCACGAGCCCCTTCGTATCGAAGGCTTTGGCAGGCGGCGGACGGTCCTGCGCGAAATGCAGTTCGCCGTAGACATCGTCTTCGATGAGCGGAACCTCGTGTTTCGCCAGCAATTCGACGAGCGCGCGCTTCTTCTCGACGACAAGCGTCGCGCCGGTCGGGTTCTGGAAGTTCGTCATGAACCAGCACGCGCGCACCGGATGCTTGTCGAGCGCTTCGGCGAGCACATCGAGATCGAGACCGTCGCGCGGATCGACGGGAATCTCGATCGCGCGCAAGCCGAGATGTTCGACGGCCTGCAACGCGGCGTAAAAACACGGCGATTCGATCGCGACGATATCGCCCGGCTTCGTCACGGCCATGAGACTGAGCGTGAGCGCCTCCATTGCGCCGTTCGTGACGATGAGTTCCTCCACCGGCTGCGCGATGCCCATGCCGATGTAGCGCAGCGCAATCTGCCGCCGCAGCGCTTCGTTGCCGGGCGGCATGTCGACGACCGTGCTCCACGGATCGAGCATGCGCGTCGCGTGCGCGAGCGACTTCGCGAGACGCGCCAACGGAAACAGTTTCGGCGACGGAAACGCGGAACCGAGCGGCGCGACGTCCGGACGCTTGACCGCATCGAGCACGGAAAAGACAAGGCTGCTCACGTCGATGGGCGCGGGGTCGGCGAGCGGGGCGGGCTCGACGCCAGGTGCTTGCGTCGCGAGTGTCGCGCCCGGCGCGACGTAATAGCCGGAACGCTCGCGCGCGCGGATCAGCCCCCATTCCTCGAGCAGGTAATAAGCGCGGAAAACCGTCGACTGGCCGACGCCGTATTGCGTCGTCAGATGCCGCACCGACGGCAGACGCGTGCCGACGGGCAGCCTGCCCGCGCGAATCTCGGCGGCCATCGTGTCGGCAAGGGCTTGGTAGCGCTTCATCGCGTGAGGTGAATGAAAGACCGCGCACGGCTGCGCGCGGCGCGAAATTGTCTCACACGCTTTTCATCGCGGCGGATGGGGGCGCAGGGAATATCGACGTGCCGCCGCGCGTTTAATGAGCAAGCGGCTTAATCGCCGCGTGTGGTTCGACCGTTCCTTTCGGAGGTATTTCATGAAGCTCGCCAGAATCGCTACAGTCACGCTCGCCCTGCTCGCCGGTCTGCTCGCTGGATGCCAGACCGACGGCGGCACGCAGTCGTCGGGCTCGACCTCGAGCAGCGGCAGCAGCGGCGGATATTGACCCGCGTCACGTCCACCGGCGACGACGCCACGCCGCTGCCGCCGGGCCTTTCCGCGGCGGCGTTCGACGCGGCGCTCGCGGCTTTTGCCGATGCGCTCGGGCGCGACGCCGTTCTGCCGCCCGATCCCGCCGCCTATCTCGATCCGTTCGCCCCCGGCGATGCACGCGCGCACGCGCCGTCGGCCGTCGTGCTGCCGAAGGACGTCGACGGCGTGCGCGCGGCGCTTGACGTCGCCAATCGTCATCGCGTGCCGCTGTGGAGCGTCTCCACCGGCCGCAACTTCGCTTACGGCGGCGCGGCGCCACGCTTGCGCGGCTCCGTCGTGCTCGACCTGCGGCGCATGAATCGCATCATCGAGATCGACGAAACGCAGGGCTATGCGCTCGTCGAACCGGGTGTGACTTATTACGATCTGCATCGCGCGCTCGGCACGCCGCGCCGCTTCTGGGTCGATCCGCCCGCGGCGGGCTGGGGCAGCGTGGTCGGCAACACGCTCGAACGCGGCTACGGCACGACGCCCTTCGGCGATCACGCGGCGAATCAGTGCGGCATGGAAGTGGTGCTCGCCAACGGCGATGTCGTGCGCACCGGCATGGGCGCGATGTCCGCGAGCCGCGAGTGGCAAGTGTTCAAAGGCGGCTTCGGGCCGTCGTATGACGGCATGTTCATGCAGTCGAACTTCGGCGTCGTCACGAAGCTCGGCATCTGGCTGATGCCCGCGCCCGAAGGCTACATGATCTGTCGATACGCGTTCGCGCGCGAGGACGATCTCGAACGCATCGTCGATACGCTGCGGCCGCTCAGAATGGACGGCACGATTCAGAGCAACGCGGTGATCGAAAGCGCGGTGCGCTGGGCGGCGGGCGTGTCGACGCGCAAGCAATGGTACGACGGCGACGGCGCCATGCCCGACGCCGCCATCGACGCGATGGCGCGCAAGATCGGCATCGGCCGCTGGAACCTGCGCTTTTGTCTCTATGGACCGCCGTCGCTCGTGAAGGCGCGGCGCGACATCGTGCACGCGCGCTTTGCCGGAATCGCGGGCGCGACGCTGTTCGAAATGCCGTATCGCGATGCGTCGGTGGAACCGGTGGGCGGCGGCGATCGCGCGCAGGTCGGCATTCCGGGGCTCGAAGCGTTCAATCTGCTCAACTGGCGCGGCGGTTCGGGCGCGCATGTGGATTT
Organism: Caballeronia peredens; assembly: GCA_001544595.2. Classification (GTDB taxonomy): domain Bacteria; phylum Pseudomonadota; class Gammaproteobacteria; order Burkholderiales; family Burkholderiaceae; genus Caballeronia; species Caballeronia peredens. The sequence continues at coordinate 107,995 of FCOH02000014.1, forward strand.
CTCGCCGGTCTGTCCGCCGCTCGGCCGCGCGGCCGCGCAGCAGGTCCGCTTGGTGCGCGAGCGCGCCGCGCAATTCGGCTTCGACTATTACGGCGGTTTCACGGCGGGCGAACGCGCGATGCATCACATCTTCGCGGCGATCTTCGACCACGACGATCCGCAGCAGGCGCGCGACGCCGGCGCGCTGATCGAAACGCTGATCCGTGATGCAGGCGCGGCGGGTTACGGGCAATACCGGACGCATCTGGCGTTCATGGACCTCGCCGCCGCACAGTACGATTTCAACGATCACGCGCTGATGCGGCTTTCGAACACCATCAAGTCCGCGCTCGATCCGAACGGCGTGCTGTCGCCGGGCAAGCAGGGCATCTGGCCCAGGCAATTCGACGGGGAACGGCGATGAACCTGTCGCGGCGTGCGTTTCTGATCGCGACGGGCGCGTCAGGCCTGTCGTGGCCCGCGTTCGGCGCAGCCTTCCAGACGCCGCGGACGTGGGTCATCGACGAAGATCTTCCGCAAAGCCGCGTGCTGATTTCGCGCGTGAGCCTGACGAACGCGCGGGTCGTTTCCCTGTCCGGCGATGCGGGCTGGCTCTGGTTCGAGCGATTGTCGTTCGAGGCGGCATCGGCGTCGCGAGGCCTGAGCGGCGTGACGCGCGGCGCCGATGCTTTCGTGCTGACGCAACTGGGCGCGGGCATCGGCTTGCGCGCGACGCAGCGCCGGCTCGACGCACACACGGTGCTCTGGACGCTGGAACGCTAGAATGGCGCGATTCCCCGCGTTTTCGCGCGGTTTTCGCGTTTCCCACTCTCGCCGCACCCGGCCCGAACGATGGACGCCAAGCACACACGCACGATCACCGACTGGCACGCCCACGTCTACTTCGACGCCGAAAGCCGCGACGCTGCCTGGCACTTGCGGATCGTGATCGAGCACCGCTTCGCGGATCTGCTGCAAGGCGGCGCGTTGCGGCTCGGCCGCTTCCACGAACGGCCGGTCGGACCGCATCCGATGTGGTCGTTTCAACTGGGTTTCGGCGGCGAACTACTTGCGCCGATGCTCGAATGGCTGACGCTCAATCACGGCGCGCTCGATGTCTTCATGCACCCGAACACCGGTGACGCATTGCGCGATCATCGCGATTCGGCGGTGTGGATCGGCCGCTCGTATGAGTTGTCACTGAAGACGCTGGGCGGCTGAATCGTGTGCAACGGCGCATAAAAAAAGGCGGAACGCGTCCGCCTTTTCGCTTCTTCAAACCGCAAACTTACTTCTTCGCGCTGGCCGTTTTCGGCGACACGGCGCGCACGGCCGTGCTGGTTGCGACCGTGGCGTCGTTCTGCGCGGCCTCGACCACCTGACGCGCAGCCTTCTTCGCCGCTTCGTACGCCGAGTTGGCGGATTCCGTCGCGGCGTCGATGGCGGTTTTCCACGCGCTCACGACGGCTTCGCTGCCGGCGGGCGCGCTGCTCGCCAGGCTGTTGACGAACGCCTGCACATTACGCTGCGATTTTTCGATCTGATCCTGCGCCGCTTCGAGGTAACCGCCGCGCACGCCCGCGGCGATCTCGTACACGTTCGTCCAGTACGCCTGCACGCGCTGCGCGCTGCTTTGCAGATGCTGGTTCTGGAGCGCGAAGAATTCCTGCGGATCGCGCACGGACAGCGACCTGGCGACGAGTGCCTGATGCTCGTCGAGCGCCGTCCGGACGGTGCGCACGTTGAGATCGACCAGTTTCTCGAAGCTCGAGACAGTTTGTGTGGCGAGACCGAAGGTCGTGTCGACACCCGCCTTTTGCGAAGCAATTACATTTTCCGGCGCAAGACTGCTCATGCTCGACTCCATATGGAAGTTGCCAATTGATTACCCGATGAGTTTGTGCAGTGCAGCGAACGAACCATTCTAAAGGAAGCGCGTGATGTGTCAATTACGTTTTCCCCGCTTGACTTTAAACCATGCAGCTAATTGGTCAAAATAATGGCGTGCAGTCAGTAAATAAGCAGGCTTATTAAAACGCCGGCGCTTTGATCACACATCACATAATCCTCGCGGCAATCAGTTTGATGCGAGCAATGTTTCAGCAGATGTAAGAATGCTCACAGCATAAGGTACGAACGGACGTTCATTGATGCCGTTCGGTGGCCGGTGAATGGGCGTTTGCGCGTAAACACCTAAGCCAAAACTGACCGAATGCGTTGTTTCCCCACTTGACGCATTGATGCGCCAATTGAAAGAATCTCGCACTGCAACACGCGCCGAGGCGGGTAATACGGGGTAACGTTTGAAGGGCATTTTCTGTCACTGCCCCGTCATCGTGAATGCGTACGATCCACATCGCGCGAATTAGCCGGCGCTGAACGGCATAAATATAAATCGAGAGAATTGAAGAAAATGGGGCGACATTCCCAAACCCTTGGACACCTTGAACGTAGTCACGACGACAACGCTCTGCGGCGCGCAATTGCCGCACGACTCGACCGCGCTCTGCAAAAAGCAAACGTGAGTTCCGCAAAGGCCGCCGGCTGGCTCGACGTAAGCGAGCACGACGTGCAGTTCTGGCGCCGCGGCATCACGGTTCCGCCGCTTGCCGCATTCAACCGTATCGCCAAAGCGCTCGACCTCGACGTGCACTGGCTCTGTACGGGCCAGGCGCAGCACGCGGCGACCGTCAACTGAGGCGCGCGCTCAGTCCCGCGTGTTAGGCGCCTGGCGGCCGTGCAGGAGCACCGTGCCGATGCCGCTCGCCGCGATCACGCACATGCCGATCGCCATCCATGTGTCCGGCGCCTGACCGAACAGCAGCCAGCTGAATAGCGACGCGAACGCCAACTGTCCATACGAGAAAGGCGTGAGCAAGGAAAGCGGCGCGCGCCGCAACGCTTGCAGCATCAGCAGTTGACCGCCGGTTGCCATGGTCGCCATGAACGCGACGAGCAGCCAGTTCACGGCCTTCACGTTCGCGATCGCCGGCAGGGTTTCCGCCTGATCCATCCAGACGAGCACGCACAGGACGATCGTTGCGACGAGCGCGGTCAGAAAGTTCGTGGTGATCGCATCGTCGACGCGCGACAGATGGCTCGACACGACCTGGAAGCACGCGAAAGTGGTTGCCGCGGCGATCGGGTAGACGACCGTCCAGCTGAACTGGCTGCCGCCCGGGCGCACGACGAGCAGCATGCCGATGAAACCCATGACGACCATCGCCCATTTGCTGCGGGGGACGTCGTCTTTCAGCACGAGCGCGGCGAGCAGCGTGGAGATCAGCGGCGCGAGCATCGCAAGCGACGTGGTGACCGGCAGCGGCAGATGCCGCAGGCCCGCGAACGTGCAGGCCGAATTCGTGAGCAAGAGCACCGCGCGCACGATCTGCAGCTTCACGCTGTCCGTGCGGAACAGGCCGAACGCGCCGCGCCGCACTTGCCACACGCCCAGCACGATCATCTGGAACAGGTAGCGCACCCAGAGCAGCGCCAGCAGGGGAACCGCCGCGCCGATCACCTTGACCGTCGAATCGCTTGCCGCGAACGTGGCTGTGGTCAGAATCATGATGGCGATGCCAGCGCCGGTGTTATCGGTACCAATGCGGTATTGCGTCTTGCCCTCTAGGCTTGCCATCGTGTTTCCGTGGGTTCGCCGCCGACGACGGCAACGCGTCCGTTCCCGACGCGCGTGACTGACGATATGGGTGGAGACGGCTTTTTTAGGCCGGTGCTTCAATTCTCCGGACATCGGCTGGCGATGGCAAGGCAGCAGTAAACTTCTTTGCGTTCGTGTTGTGCTTCGGTCACTTCGATGGAAATGAACTAGACGGTTCGTCCAATTTGACGTGAACGAGATACTTCTTTGCAGCGCGCGCGTCGCACGTCTGCATGTTTTCAGGTCAGAATTGTTTCACGACAAACCTTTGCCATCGCCACTTCGCCGCCTACACTTAATGTAGTTTCTCAACTGCTTCGAAGGAGGCGACGATGAGAACGAGGACACGCGAAGTCGTGCGCATGCTCGCGGCATTCCGGCATTCGGCGCATTGCCGCCGCTTGCGAGCAGCCGCGGCGGCTCAGGCTGCGCGCGATCTGGCGAACGAGGAGGCCGACGACGAACCTCAGGACGACGACGAGTTCACCGCGACGTCCGCCGCCGAAGCCCGCTCGCGTTCGGGCATGCATTGACGCCCATCGGGGCGAGGGCGAGCGCGTTCAGATGCGGGACGGATTCCTGAATGGCGAGAAGCGCCAGTGACCGCTCGCGTCCTTTACCGCAATCGCGCCATGTTCGTGCAGCATTTCACCGACGACGCCGGGCTTGATGTCGTCGGTCATGCGGATGACAAGCAAGGTTCGCTGCTGCGTGGCGTCGTCGTCGGCCAGATCTGCTGCGGGCGGCGGCTCGCGCAGCGGTTCGTTCGGCACGAAGCGGTTGCGCGCAATCACGCCCTGATGCTCGCCGTGCGCGACATATTCCGCGTCGTCCTCGTCGTGAACGGGCGGCGGCAGCGCATCGATGTCGACCTCGCCGCGTCCCGCCCGGTACAGATGCGCATCGTCGCGCCGCAGGCCCGCGAGCTGCAGCGCCCGCAACGCCTCGTGTCCGTCCCGATAGGAACTGAACACGCCAACTATGACCTGATTCATCGTCGCCCTCCCTGGTTCGCTCGTGCTTCGCGAACCGCGCAACTGATGGCTGAATACGCGGTTGTCTTCCGGCTTATCCGCGCTGTTTTAATCTTCAGAAGAACAGCAGCAACACGCGTTCCCGCATGACGGTTCTGAAAGTTTTAATTTCAATCGGCTCGCGCTTTCACCGGGTTGCGACCCCAACGCCGATCACCTAAAGTGACGTAGCTTCTTTCCAAAATCCGCGCGTCACGCGCAGCCCTTCCGGCGAGGTTCGAATGACTGCGAAAGCCTGCGCTTTGATGCTCATGCTTGTGGCAGGCTCGGCGACGGCGGCGCCGTGCTACAGCGATGGCGACGTCGTCACGCTCGAAGGCACGGCCACGCGACAGGCTCCGCACGAGGCGGACGCGGCGGCGAAGCCGGCATGGGTGCTCGCGTTGTCGAGCCCGGTGTGCGTGCTGAGCGCGAGCACCGGACAAGGCGCGCGACAGCAGTCGACGATATCGGCGGTGCAGATCATCGACGCCACGCCGACCGAAAATGCGCGCATCCAGTTGACCGGCAAGCTCGTCACCGGCAATGTCAGCAGCTATTACGCCGTGCCCACTGCGATCTGGGTGCTCAAGGAACGCGTGCTGTCAGGGCAATAAAATTTGAAACGGCGGCGGTAATGGCGTTCAGCGCGCGCATCGGTGCCGCGCCGGAACTTCGAACGACACATCGAAACGCTCAGGCCGCTTTCGCGTGCGCCTGATAACGCCAGAATTCGGCGACCACGAGATGCAGCGGTTGCTGATCGAGTTTGCGCTCCTCGGCGAAGCGAAGAATGGCGTCGAGTTGCTGGCCGGTGCAACGGAACGCCTGGCGGCGCGTCGCCGTCTGGTCTTTCTTGTGCGTGTTCATGGCAATCCTTTTTCTAAGGACCTTCCCCCGACAGGGCAGGATCGTTCGACGGGGCGACCCGTACGCGCGCGCTGCCTTCTGCTTCGCATTAAGCCGTAGCGGCTTCGCCGCCACTGGCTGATAGCGCACATAGCCGCCAGGACGCTTTCCCTTTGCGCAATGCACGGGCCCGAGCGTGCGTGCACGCACATTGGCGCTCGACGCTGGAATAAACCTTACGGCCTTGTCGTTTAGCAGAAAGGAACCCGTACCGGATCGAGAGGCGGGTAGGAGGAGACGAAGCCGTGAGCGCCAACCAACGAGCGCAGGAGGAACTCGCGCACATCGGGCGGATGATCGCCGAGCTTGCGCGTGTCGCGACGAGCGAGCGCCGCGTGCCGGCGCGTCACGCCGTCATGCGGCCGGAGTACTGGCGGCGGCGCATCGATGCATTGATCGACGCGTCGACGAACGAGCCGCTGCGGCGCGATGCGGCCGCGCTGCGCGAGCGCCTGACGGACGCCTTCGACGGCACGGAACGAGTCACGGGGCACGCGGAAGAAACGGCGCAGGAGACCGGCAGCAGAAAAAGAAACGAAACAGAGTAAGGCGGAGCGCGGCGCATGTCGTGACCGGCGTGCGCCGCCGCGACGTCACGCTGCCTGTTCGACGGGCGTCACCTCGACATCGAGCTTCTGTGCGCCGCGCAGCACCGCGACCTTCACCGGCCGGTCGATGCGCGATGCATCCAGCGTGCGTTGCAGGCCGTCCACGCTGTCGACGGCCACGCCATCCACCGCGACGATGCGATCGCCCACATGAAGCCCGCCAAGCGCGGCGGGACTGTCTTTCACGATCTCCATCACATGCACGCCGCTCGCCGACACGAGCCCGAAGAAGCGCTGCACGCGCCGCGATATCGGCGTGGTCGTGCCCGCGACGCCGATATACGCGCGCCGCACGCGTCCGTAGGCGAATATCTGCATGATGACCCACTTCGCCGTGTCGATCGCGGTGGCGAACGAGATCGCCTGCGCGCCCGCGATGATCGCCGTGTTGACGCCGATCACCTGTCCCGCCGAGTTGATGAGCGGTCCGCCCGAATTGCCGGGATTGAGCGCGGCGTCGGTCTGGATGACGTCGTAGATCATGCGGCCCGACGTCGAGCGCAACGATCGGCCGAGCGCCGACACGACGCCCGTCGTGACCGTTTGCGCGAGCCCGAGCGGGTTGCCGACCGCGATCGCGATCTGCCCGACGCGCAGGCTGCCCGAGTCGCCCAGTTCGACGTGCGGCAGCGGCTCCGGCGAACCGATGCGCAATACCGCGAGATCGCTGGCGGGGTCGTCGCCGACGAGATCGGCGTCGAAGTGCGCGCCGTCGGCGAGCGTGACTGCGATATGCGTCGCGCCGTGCACGACATGGCTATTCGTCAGCAGATAGCCGTCGGGCGTGAAGATGAAGCCCGAGCCCGTGCCGCCGACATTGCGGCGCGCGCCGCGCTGATCGGCGAGCTGGCGCTCGACCGAGATGAAAACCACCGCTTGCTGCACGCGTTCGAGCGCGCCGATGACCGTGCGCGAATAGGCGTCGAGCAGCGCGGTGTCGCCCTGCGGGGCGGAGGGCGCGGCGTCCTGCGCCAGGCGCGCAAGATCGTCGACGAATTGAGGCCGGCTTCCCATGTTGATGTGACTCCAGATGTCTGGAAGCGGAAATGCGGGCCGCCCGCACCGATTTCAAGAGATAGTTGCGTCCGCAAGTAGTCTCATCGGTCCGAGGGATTCGACGACGGCGCGTTGCGCGTCGTCGCGCACGAAGAGCGAACCCGCGAAGCCGAGCGCGTTCACGGCGACGCCCTCGACATGTGCTACCCGGCGCGGCACCGCGAGCATCCAGCGGCGCGTGACGAGCAGGTTGTAAGGCGCGCTCTGATGCGCGACGCCCGCGACATCGAGCGGTTCCACGCCGATCGCGTCCAGCAGCCGCAGATAAGTTGCATGTGCATTCTTCGGGTCGTCATCGCCGTCGAGCCATGCCGCCGCATGCGTGAACGCGAGTTGCGGCGCGCGAAACACGCCGCGTGTGCGCGCCGCTTCGATGCACGGCTCGACGGGCAGCGCGTGCGCGGCATCGCCGTCGAGCGGCAACGGCGCGATCTGCAGATGCTTGTGCGGCTGACTCGATCCGGCGATTTCGCCGCCGTTGTAGAAGCCGAGTCCGTCGAACTTCGCGAGGCAGGCGAACAGCGCGGCGAAATCATCCGTATCGATGAGCGACTCCTGCGGTTCGAAGTCCGTCGTGACGACGAGCAGATGATGCGCGAGCACGTTGAACTTGTTGAGCAACAGAAAGTGCCGCTCGCCGATATCCCCGACGCGCAACGACTCCTCGCACGGCGAGAACGGATCGCGCCATGCGCTCGCGGCATCGGCCGTCGCTTTTGCCGCGAGCTTCGACGCTTGCTCCTTGCGCGCGAGATTCGCGGCCTGCCGCACGAGGAAGCGCACGCCGTTGTCTTCGATCACGCGCTGCACGGTATCGAAGGAACGCAGCGCGCCGCATGCAAGCGCGCGTTCTGTTTGCGCGACGACGTCCCGCCATGAAGGGCAATTCATGTGCGCCATGCTTCTCCCTTGCCGAATTCGAAACGTTCGAGCGACGCGGCGTGCATTTCGATGCAGTAGCCGGGCGCTTGCGGCGGCATATAGCGGCCATTCTTGATGACCACGGGATCGAGAAAATGCTCGTGCAGATGATCGACGTATTCGAGCACGCGATTGTCGAGCGAACCCGACACGCAGATGTAGTCGAACAGCGAAATATGCTGCACGTATTCGCACAGGCCGACGCCGCCCGCATGCGGGCAGACCGGCACGCCGAACTTCGCGGCCATCAGCAGAACGATCAGCACTTCGTTCAGGCCGCCGAGGCGGCAACTGTCGATCTGACAGAAGTCGATCGCTTCGGCTTGCAGCAGTTGCTTGAAGATCACGCGATTCTGGCAGTGCTCGCCGGTCGCGACGCCGATCATCGGCGCGAGGCGCTTGCGGATGGCGGCGTGACCGAGCACGTCGTCGGGGCTCGTCGGTTCTTCGATCCACCACGGATCGAACTCGGCGAGGCGACGCATGTTCGCGATCGCTTCATCGACTTCCCAGACCTGGTTCGCGTCCATCATGAGTTTGCGACCGGGCCCGATTTCCTCGCGCAGAATGCGCGCGCGCCGGATGTCTTCCTCCAGATCGCCGCCCACTTTCTGCTTGAAATGCGTCCAGCCCGCAGCGACGCCTTCGCGGGCGAGACGGCGGATCTTGTCGTCGTCGTAGCCGAGCCAGCCGGCCGATGTCGTGTAGCCCGGAAAGCCGTTCGCGAGCATTTCCTTTTCGCGCTCGCCGCGCGTGCCTTGCAGCCGGCTGAGCAACGCGATCGCCTCGGACGGCGTGATGGCGTCGGTCACATAACGGAAGTCGAGACAGCGCACCAGTTCTTCCGGACTCATGTCGACGAGCAGTTTCCAGACGGGCTTTTTTTCGAGCTTGGCCCACAAGTCCCACACCGCGTTGACCACGGCCGCCGTCGCGAGATGAATGACGCCTTTCTCCGGGCCGATCCAGCGCAGTTGACTGTCGGACGTGAACGCGCGCCAGAAGCCGCCCATGTCCGCCGCGATGTCCTCGATCTTCCTGCCGACGACGAGCGGTGCGAGCGCCTCGACCGCTGCGACCACGACTTCGGTGCCGCGCCCGATCGTGAAGGTGAGGCCGTGGCCCGCGAGTCCGGGCGCATCGGTTTCGAGTATCACGTAGGCCGCCGAGTAGTCGGGCGCGGCATTCATCGCGTCGGAGCCGTCGAGCGAGCGCGAAGTGGGAAAGCGGATATCGCGCACGGAGAGCTTCGTGATGCTGGTCATGTTCATCTCCTCGAGTCAGTGGCGTGACGGCATGGAAAAGGGTTTATACGGAGGCCGTGGTGCGGCGGGTTTATCGACATTGACAACGCGTGTTTCGCCTCCTAGCCTGCTAGCATGTTAGTGCGAAATCATGGGCGGCGTGAGCACATCGACCAACGAAAATCGTCTTGCCGCCGACCCTTATCGCGCATTGCCTCGCGTGCAGGGCTCCGAGCGCGGCAGCCTCACCGACGCGGTCGAGGAGGCCTTGCGCGCGGCCATCGTCAATCTCGCGATGGAGCCCGGCATGATGATCGACAAGCTCGCCGTATGCGAGCGCATGGGTGTGTCGCGCTTTCCCGTGTCGTCCGCGCTCGCGAAGCTCGCGGCCGCGGGTCTCGTCGAAGTGTTGCCGCAGCGCGGCACGCGCGTCATGCCGATCGTCATGCACGATATACGCCAGCATTTGTTCATACGCAGCGCGCTCGAAGTGGAAACCGTGCGCGCGCTTGCCGCTGCCTGCGACGCCGCCACGCTCGATGCGCTCGACGCCAATCTCGAGCGCGAACGCGATGCGGTGCAGCAAGGTTTGCGCCGCGAATTTCATCTGCTCGATCTCGCGTTCCATGAGTTGCTGCTGAACGCGATCAACCTGCCGCGCGTGAAAGAAATCGTCGCTGCGTCGCGCAATGCGCTCGATCGCGCGCGCCGGCTGATGGCGAGTCCCGAACGGCATGCGCACACGCTCGCGGAACACGCCCGCATCGCCGAGGCCATTCGCGCGCGCGATGGCGAAGCGGCCGCGCACGCGATGCACGATCACCTCGATGAAGTCGTCGCCGAACTGCGGCGCTTTTCCGCTGAAAGACCGGACCTGTTCAGGGAGTAGACAACCAGGAAGACAAGACCCACGCGGGGTCAACCGCAATGGAGGAGACACACATGAAGCTCTTCAAAACGAAGCTGCCGCAAAGGCGGCTATGGAACCGGCTTGCCGTCGCAGCGGCGCTCACAGGCGCGGCATTAACGGCGACAACCGCAACCACTGCAACGGCCGCCGAAGATTTCAAGGGCGTGACCGTCAACGTGATGACTTTCGTGGGACCGCAGATCGCCGAGCCGTTGCAGCGACGCGCACCGGAGTTCGAGAAGCTCACGGGCGCCAAGATCAACGTGCTGACGGTGCCGTTCTCCGATCTCTATCAGAAGCTGTTGACCGACTGGGCCTCGGGCACGAATTCCGTCGATGCCGCCGTCTTCGCCCCGCAATGGATGGTCGATTACACCAAGGGCGCGTTCCTCGAAGACCTCACGCAGCGCGTCGCGAAAGACTCGGCGTTGAAGGAAGACGACGTGATGCCGTTCTTCGTCGACTTCTCGCAGAAATACAATGGCAAGACCTATCTCGTCGCGCTCGACGGCGATTTCCAGATGGTCTATTACCGCACCGATATCCTGCAGCAACTCGGCAAACAGCCGCCGAAAACATGGGACGACTACCTCGATATCGCAAAAGCCGCCAACGGCAAGGTGTTCGGCGGTGACGGCAAGCCGGTGGCGGGTTCGTGCATTTCGAAGAAGCGCAACGCGCAGGCGTACTGGGCCATCATTTCGATCGCGGGCGGCTATCTGCAATCGAAGGGCACGGCGCAGGGCGCGTTCTTCGATCCGCGCAATTTCAAGTCGCTCGTGAATAACGACGGCTTCAAGGAAGCGTTGCGCATCTACAAGGAATCGACGAGTTACGGGCCGCCCAACGAAATCAATCTCGATGTCGGCGACACGCGCAGCGCGTTTATTTCGGGCCATTGCGCGCTGACGCTCGACTGGGGCGATGTCGGCGTGCTCGCCATCGATCCGAAGCAGTCGAAGGTCATCGACAAGGTCGGCGCGGTGATCCTGCCCGGATCGCGCAAGGTGCTCGACCGCGACTCGGGCAAGCTCGTGCCGTGCGACAAGAACACGTGTCCTTATGCGATCGACGGCGTGAATCACGCGCCGTTCGCCGCGTTCGGCGGCTGGTCGGGCGGCATCAATGCGAAGGCGACGCCGAAGGTAAAAGACGCGGCCTACGCGTTTCTCTCGTTCATGAGCCAGCCCGCGCAGTCGAACGTGGATGTGACGATCGGCGCATCGGGCTTCAATCCGTACCGGCGCTCGCAATTCACGGACATGTCGGCATGGAAGAAGGCCGGCATGAGCGACGCGGCGGCGAAGTCGTATCTCGGCGCGATTCAGCAGAGCCTGCAGAGCCCGAACATGATCATCGATTTGCGCATTCCGCAGAATCAGCGCTATGAGCAGGTCGTGCTCGATACGGCTGTCGCGCGTTTCGTCGCGGGCGAACTGGATGCCGATGCGACGATGAAAGCCATCGACAGCGGCTGGAGCGAGATCACCGACGACCTCGGCAAGGACGGTCAGTTGCGCGCCTACAAGGCGTCGATCGGCGCGAAGTGACATGCAGGCGGGGCGCGCGCGGATCATGCGCCGCGCGCGCCCTGCACGGGAGACAGGATGACTACGCCGTCGCACGCATCGTCCGTGGCCGCGAACGAGCGAGGCTCGCACGCGCGCCTGGCCAACTGGCTCGACAGGCAGGCACCGTATGTATTCGTGCTGCCGACCGTGTTGCTGATCCTCGCGTTCTCGATCTTTCCGCTCGTGACGTCCGCCTATCTTTCGCTGACGCGTTTCGAACTGGGCGAGGGCGGATATCAGCTGACCTTCACGGGATTGCGCAATTACGTGCGGCTCTTTTCGGGCAGCCAGCAGTATCACTTCACCGGTGTCTTCCGCGCGCCGGGAATCGTCAGCCTCGCAACGATCGCGATCGCCGTGCTGGCCGTGCTCGTCTGGTTCTATCGCTATTCGAGGAGCGGGCGACGCTCGGCGATCGGTGCGCTCGGCCGCGTGATTTCCGCGGCCACGTTCCTCGCGCTCGTGTGGCTCGCCGCGAACACGCTCGGTGGCGGCGGCGCGCTCGGCAGCCTGATGGTCACGATCTTTTATGTCGTGCTCGGCGTCGCGCTGCAATTCGGCATCGGCCTCGGACTCGCGTATCTCTGCACGCTGCCGCTCAAAGGCGGCCGCTTCTTCCGGCTGCTGTTCTTCCTGCCGCTGATGGTGACGCCCGTCGGCATCGCGTACATGTTCCGCATGATGGCCGATACGTCGATCGGACCGCTCGCGCCGCTCTGGTCTTGGCTCGGGCTGGGCCAGATCGCATGGGCGGCGGACCCGTGGCTCGCGCGGCTGGTCGTCGTGATCGGCGATACCTGGCAATGGGTGCCGTTCATGTTTCTCGTGATGCTCGCGGCGCTCGAAGGCACGTCGCGCGAGCAGATCGAGGCGGCGCAACTGGACGGCGCATCGGCCTGGCGCGTGTTTCGCGACGTCACGTGGCCGTCGATCGCGCCGGTCGCCGCGAGCGCCGTGCTGATCCGTCTCATCGAGGCGTTCAAGATCGTCGACTTGCCGAACGTGTTGACGAACGGCGGCCCCGGCATCGCGACCGAATCGATGACGCTGCATGCGTTCATCGAATGGCGCACGCTGAATCTCGGCGGCGCGTCGGCAGTGGCGTACATGCTGTTCTTCGTCTCGACGATCGCGTGCGTGTCGTTCTTCCAGTTCGTCGTGCGGCGCGCGCGGGGAGACCAGCGATGAGCGCATTGAAGCGCTGGTTCGTGCCCACGCGCGTGGATGAACTGCCGGCCGGCGGCAAGATGCTCGCGTATCTGCTGCTCGGTTTCTGGTCGCTCGTCGTGCTGTTTCCGCTCTACTGGATGGCGATCACGTCGTTCAAGCTGCCTGTCGACGTATCGGCGGGCCCGCTCTATATTCCGTTCGTCGACTTCAAGCCGCATCTCGATGCGTGGCATTACATCTTTGTCGATCTCGGGCCGGACACGTTGCGTCCGTACATGAATTCGCTGATCGTCGCGTCGTGCGGCACGGCGGCGGCGGTCTTTCTCGGTTCGATGGCCGCGTATGCGCTCGCGCGCATCGAGTATCGGCCGCCGGTCGCGGCGGTGGGCCTGAGCGTCGTGCTGATCGCTTTGCTGATTGCGGCGGTCGGATGGGGGCAGGTCGATTTGCGCATCGCGCTGGCGGTGGCGTTCGCGCTGTTTTTTCTGCTGCTGCGCCCGATCGTGCGCCGTGCACGCAAGCACATGAACAACGACGACATCCTCTTCTGGGTGATATCGCAGCGCATTCTGCCGCCGGTCGTCACGGTCATTCCGATCTATCTCATGTTCAAGAGCGCGGGGCTGCTCGACACGCATCTCGCGCTCATCATCACGTATGCGACGGCGAATCTGCCGATCGTCGTGTGGCTGATGTTCGATTTCTTCGACGGCGTGCCGCGCGAGATCGAAGAGAGCGCGCAGATCGACGGCGCGACGCGCTTTGCGATCCTGTTCGGCATCGTGCTGCCGCTCGTGGCGCCGGGTCTCGTCGCGACGGCGCTGCTCGTGCTGATCCTCTCGTGGAACGAATACCTGTTCGCGCTGTTTCTCTCGACCGCGAACGCGCAGACCATGCCGCTGCTCGTCGCCGCGCAGAACGCGACGCGCGGTCCGCAATGGTGGAACATGTCGGTGCTGATACTCATCATGATCTTGCCGGTGATGCTGCTCACGCTCACGCTGCAGCGCTTCATCGTGCGGGGCATTCTCGTGGGAGCCGTGAAAGGATGACGGTCATGGATAGCGAGGCGGTGCGCGTCGACGACGCGCGCCTGACGAAGATCGCGGCGGCGCGGCAATCGAAGAGCGTGTCCTTGCGCAACGTCGGCAAGACGTTCGGCGACACGCGCGTGCTGCGCGATCTATCGCTCGACGTGCAGGCAGGCGAATTTCTCGTGCTGCTCGGCGAATCGGGCTGCGGCAAGACGACCGCGCTGCGCATCGTCGCGGGTCTTGAATCGGCGACCGAAGGCGCGGTGTTCGTCGGCGATACCGATGTCACACATCAGTTGCCACGCGACCGCGATGTGGCGATGGTGTTTCAGTCGTACGCGCTCTATCCGCACAAGACGGTGTTCGAGAACATCGCGTATCCGCTGATCGTGAGAAAGCGCCCGAAGGCCGAGATCGACGCCGCCGTGCGCGAGGTGGCCGCAAGCGTGCAACTCGAGCCGCTGCTCGCGCGGCTGCCGCGACAGTTGTCGGGCGGGCAGCGTCAGCGTGTGGCGCTCGCACGCGCGATCGTGCGCCGTCCCGCGGCGTTCCTGATGGACGAACCGCTCTCGAACCTCGATGCCAAACTGCGCGGCCACATGCGCGCGGAACTGAAGCACATGCAGCACGAACTCGGCATCACGACGATCTACGTGACGCACGATCAGATCGAAGCGATGACGCTCGCGCATCGCGTCGCCGTGCTCGACAAGGGCGCGTTGCAGCAGCTCGACACGCCCGCGCGCATCTATACCGATCCGGCGAATCTTTTCGTCGCGGGCTTCATCGGTTCACCGCCGATGAATGTTCTGCGCGGCACGCTCGCCGCGGGACGCTTCGATGCGCCGGGTCTGTCGCTTGCCGCGCCCGTGCGTCACGAAGGTGCGGCGACGCTCGGCGTGCGGCCCGAAGAATGCGCGGTGGTGGCTGCCGGTGAAGGCGAAGTGCAGGGCCGCATCTATTCGGTGGAACTCATCGGCGATCATTCGCTCGTCACGCTGAACTTGGGCGCGCAGCAAGTGGTCGTGAAGGTGCCGAATTCGTTTGCAGGGGAAATCGGCGGTGCGGCGGGAGTGCGTGTGAATCGCGAACGCATTTATTTCTTCGATGAAAGCGGCGCGCGAATCCGCCAGTCTGTCTGACTTCCGTAAGATGAGAGCGGTCCACGTCGTCTATATTGGATTGATAAAGGTCCGATACGGAGGTGCGACATGCGACGCATCTATTTCCTCCTGCCGAGCGTGGCAAGTGCCAAGGGGATCATCGACGAACTGCTTCTCAGGCGCATCGAATGGCGGCACATTCACGTGCTCGCGCGGCCTCATCTGCCGCTCGAAGATCTCCCGCAGGCAACCCTCGCGCAGCGCAGCGATCTCTTGCCGGCACTCGCGCGCGGCACGGCCGCCGGCGGCGTGACGGGCGTGCTCGCGGGTCTCGTCGCGATGGCGTTCCCGCCCGCGGGCCTGACGATCGCGGGCGGCGCCGTGGTCTGCATGACGCTCGCGAGCATGGGTTTCGGCGCGTGGGCCGCTACGATGATCGGCGTCGGCATTCCCAATACGCGCCTGCGGCGCTTCGAGCATGCGATCGAAGAAGGCGAACTGCTGATGATGGTCGATGTCCCGAAAGACCGCGTCGAGGAAATCGAGGCGCTGGTCAAAAGCCATCATCCGGAAGCGGACGTCGAAGGCATCGATCCGACCATTCCCGCGTTTCCGTGACCGTGCGCTCATCCCGCCTGAAAGCCGTGTCATTTTGATGCGCTAAGATCATCCCCGGGCAACGATCGGCAAAAGGATCGACCCAAGCGGAAAGCTAATAAAACGACCGTTCACAAACCGAGGATGAATACGCGATGCGCCGTGTGGTTTTCAATCAAAAGGGTGGGGTGGGCAAGTCCACCATTGTCTGCAATCTCGCCGCCATCAGCGCTTCGCGCGGCCTGCGCACGCTCGTCATCGATCTCGATCCGCAAGGCAACGCGAGCCAGTATCTGCTCGGCGCCAAGTCGCGCGACGCACAGCCGAATCTCGCGAGTTTCTTCGAATCCGCGTTGAGCTACAGCTTTCGCGAGCCCGCGTTCGAGACCTTCATTCATTCGACGCCGTTCGAAAATCTCGACATCGTGCCGTCGCATCCGGGTCTCGAAGCGCTGCAGAGCAAGCTTGAATCGCGCTACAAGATCTACAAGCTGCGCGACGCGTTAAAGGGCCTGAAAGACTACGATGCCGTCTATGTCGACACGCCGCCCGCGCTCAACTTCTTCACGCGCTCGGCGCTGATCGCGGTCGAGCGCTGCCTGATTCCTTTCGACTGCGACGATTTCTCGCGCCGCGCGCTCTATTCCGTGCTCGATAACGTGCAGGAAATCCGTCACGATCACAATCCGGATCTGAGCATCGAAGGCATTGTCATCAATCAGTTTCAGCCGCGCGCGAGCCTGCCGCAGCAACTCGTCGACGAACTGCGCAGCGAGGATCTGCCCGTGCTGAATTCGCACTTGTCGCTCTCGGTAAAAATCCGCGAGAGTCATCAGCACGCGCGCCCCATGATCTACCTCGAACCGCGTCACAAGCTCGCGCAGGAATATCTGGCGCTGCACGAGGAACTGAACGGCTGACGCGCCGCGCTTCGCCATGTCGGTCAGGTCGAAAGTTGCATTTGCAATCATCGTCGAAGCCGCGGTGTTCGGCCTGCTGCTGTTCGGTTCGGCGGGCACGTTCGAATGGGGCGGGGGCTGGGCCTGGATGGTGTTGATGTTCGGCGGTGGCGGCGTGGTGACGGTGCTCGTCGCGCGGCGCGATCCCGCGCTGCTGGCCGAACGCATGCGCTCGCCGATCCAGCCCGATCAACCTGTCTGGGACAAGATCTTCCTCATCGCGATGGGCGTGCTCTGGTGCGCCTGGCTCGTGCTGATGGGCCTCGACGCCGTGCGCTTCCGATGGTCCGCCATGCCGCTGTGGCTCGCGTCCGCCGGTTCCGCGCTCGTCGCTGTGTCGTTCTGGCTCGTGGCGCGCGTGTTTCTCGAGAACACGTTTCTTGCGCCCGTCGTGAAGATTCAGAAGGCGCGCGGGCACCGCGTCATATCGAGCGGGCCGTATGCCGTGGTGCGTCATCCGCTCTACGCGGCCGCCTGCATCATGATTCCCGCGAGCGCGCTCGTGCTCGGCTCATGGTGGGGACTGGCGTTTTCCATGCTGCTCATCGCCGGGATCGTCTGGCGCACGGTAATGGAGGAGCGCGAGCTCGTCGCCCGTCTCGAAGGCTATTCGACGTACGCGCAACGCGTGCGTTTCCGGCTCATTCCGCACGTCTGGTAATTGCCTGCTGAAGCTTACGGAACGATGGGGCGGGAATAAAATCGCGTCGCGCACGTTCATGCAGAAGACAGGGCGCAATCCGTCGCGCCTTCCTTTCTCGCTGAATGACGCATATGACGACCGTTCCTTCCCCGACGCCTCATGTTTCGCACGGCTCTCCCGCAGCGACGCCCATCGGCACGTCGCCGACCACCGAAAGCCTGTCCGGCATGGTCGCGTTCGTGCGCGCGGCCGAGACGGGCAGTTTCGTGGCGGCGGGGCGCGCGCTGGGACTGTCGGCATCCGCGGTGGGCAAGAGCGTGATGCGGCTCGAAGCAAAGCTCGGCGTGCAACTGCTCAACCGGACGACGCGCCGGATCGGCCTCACGCACGAAGGCGCGCGCTTCTTTGCGCGCTGCAAGCGCATGCTCGCCGATCTCGAAGACGCGGAAAGCGAACTGTTCAATTCGACCTCGTCGCCGCGCGGCCGATTGCGCATCAGCGCGCCGTCGCTCGGCGGGCGTCTCTTGCTGCCGCTCGTGCCGGAATTCAGGCGGCGTTTTCCCGATATCGAGCTGGATATCGATTTCAGCGATCGCGTCGTCGATGTCACGCAGGAAGGTTACGACGCCGTGATCCGCACCGGACGTCTCGCCGATTCGCAGTTGCTCGCGCGCCCGCTCGCGCAATATGGCCCCGTCGTGGTCGGTTCGCCCGCGTATTTCGCGGGACACGGCGAGCCCGCGACGCCTGAGGACCTCGAAGGCCATGCGTGCATCCGCTTCCGCTCGCCGACGAGCGGCCGCCCCGCGCCGTGGTGTTTTACGCGCGACGATCACAGCTTCGCCATCGATCCGCACGCGGCGCTCTCGTTCAACGACATGGAAGCCGTGCTCGCCGCGTGCATCTCCGGCCTGGGCCTCGCGTGCGTGCCCGATTTCGTGGCGAAGAGCGCGATGGAAGGCGGCCTGCTGCGCGCGGTGCTCGGCGAGCACATGAGAACGGAGGGCACCTTCCAGATCCTGTGGCCGCCGAGCCGTCACGAAGCCCCGCGGCTGCGCGCGTTCATCGATCACATCGCGTCGCGTCTGGGCGGGCTGCCGTCGCACGAAGTCAGATTCCGCGCGGCGTGACGCGCGCGAGCGCTCAACTTTTCTTCGATGTTTTCGCGACGAACGGCGCAGGCGCGTGCGCAACTTTCTCGCTGCCGCATTTGGGACACTTGAGTTGCACCGTCGCATGCTCGGCGATGTGCTCCGCATGTTCGAAGCGCTCACCGCAATCCTGACAACGGTACTGATAAGTCGGCATGGCATCCTCCCGCGACGCGACCGTCTGACCGGCGCTGAGCGCGACGGCTTTACCTATTCTAGTTTCGGGTGTTCCCCTGACTTGAATTTATAGCTAGGGGTTGCCCCGTAAAGGGCCGCTCGCGGCGTCATGCTCCTTGCGCCCGGCCCTTCACGGGGCAACGCATGGCCGTTTGATAGGTGAACAGACCCCAGGTTCGACGCGGAAATTCAGTTGACGACGCGGCGCACGACCGGCGTTTCCGGCGTCGGATAACCCGCTTGCCTGAACGTTTCGATGATCGCGCGATTGGTGTCGAAGTAGACCTGCCAGTAGTCGTTCGTATTGGTATAAGGCCGCACGCACAAGAGCGGCCCTTCCGGCGTGAAGGACAGCACTTCGATGTCCGGCGCCGGGGTTGTCGCCACGTTCGGTATCTTCGCGACGGCTTCCTTGAGCCGCGCGATGGCGTCGAGCGGATCGACGCCGTTGGCGATCTTCGCCGTCAGTTCGACGCGCCGATGCGGCAGCAGGCTGAAATTCCAGATGATGTCGGAGAAGATCTTGTTGTTGCCGATGATGGCCGCGACGTTGTCGGGCGTAGTGATCGTCGTGCCGAACAGGCCGAGTTCGGTGACGGTGCCGGTCACGCCGCCCGCCGTCACGAAGTCGCCGACCTTGAAGGGCCGCAGCACCTGCATGAACACGCCCGCCGCGAAATGCGCGAGCAGTCCGCCCCACGCCGTGCCGATGGCGAGACCGAGACCCGCGAGCAGCGCGGCGAACGAAGTCGTCTGAACGCCGAAGATCTGCAGAATCGCGAGGACGAGCAGCAGATTGAGGATCACGCCGACGATCGAGCCGAGATAATGTGCGAGCGTCGGATCGACGCGGCCGTTGCGCGAGAGAAGCTTGCGCATGCCGCCGGTGACGAGGCCGATGAGCCAGCGACCGATGATCCACATCGCAATCGCGCTGATCACCGTGATGCCGAAGTCGACGCCGCGCGTCATGATGAAAACACGTACGGTATCGAGGTTCATGTCTTTCTCGCTTGATTGGCGCTTCGTCGGAGGAACGCGTTAAGCCGGGAAAACATGCCGCATGGCCAGACTTGTTATAGGCGACGCGCCGCGTCATCGCAAGAATTACGCGCGTGTTTAACGTTTGGTCGGAAGATTCGACCGCCCCGCGAAACTATCACGTCCATTCCGCTTCGTCTGCGTTCTGATCGGGCAGCGTGAGTCCCGACGCGGGCAGGGGCAGCGCGGTCTTGTAGCGCACCTGCTTGAGCGCGAAGCTCGAACGGATGTTGGAGACGCCCGGCATCTTGGTGAGCCGCTCGAGAATGAAGCGTTCGAGCGCGGCCACGTCGGGCAGCACGACGCGCAACAGGTAATCGGCGTCGCCGGTCATGAGATAACACTCCATGACTTCGGGGCGCTCGCTGATCGCCTGCTCGAAGCGCGCGAGCGCGTCCTTGATCTGCTTTTCCAGACTGACCTGAATAAAGACGTTGATGCTCAGGCCGAGCGCTTCCGGATTGAGCAAGGTGACGTGCTGCTTGAAGAGCCCGGCCTTTTCCAGCGCGCGCACGCGATTGAAGCAGGGCGTCGGCGACAGATTCACCGCGCGCGCCAGTTCCGCATTGGTGATGCGCGCGTTTTGCTGCAACTGGTTCAGTATGCCGATGTCGGTGCGGTCGAGGCGCTGCCTGGCGTGTGCGGTCATAGTCGAAAGATTCCGGTTTTAGGCATTTTTAAAGAATAAATACACTATCGCAAAGCGCGTAAATGGCCAAATGAGACGCACATTCTGCGCATCCATGGATATGCTTGAACACATTCCTTAAGCCTTAGCGGAGTCGCGCCATGACGGACTTGTCGAGCGGAACCACCCAGCTTCTTTCCATCGCCAAAGGACGCGAGGACGTCGATCCCGGCGAAACCGCAGAATGGCTGGAGGCGCTCGATGCTGTCGTCGCGCACGTCGGCCGCGAGCGCGCGCAATATCTCTTCGACCGCCTCGCGGAACATGCCTTGTCGGTAGGCGTGGAATCGGCGCGGGCCCGCGCGACGCCCTACACGAACACGATTCCCGTGGCGCAGCAGCCGCCTTATCCGGGCAATCCCGACATCGAGAAGAAGCTCGCTGCCGTGCTGCGCTGGAATGCGCTCGCGATGGTCGTGCGCGCCAATCGCGCTTACGGCGAACTCGGCGGCCATATCGCGAGTTATGCGTCGGCGGCGGATCTGTTCGAAGTCGGCTTCAATCATTTCTTTCGCGCGGCAAACGCTGAGCACGGCGGCGATATCGTCTACTTTCAGCCGCATTCGTCGCCGGGCGTGTATGCGCGCGCGTTTCTCGAAGGCTTTCTCGACGAAGACCATTTGCGTCACTATCGGCGCGAGATCGCGGGGCCGGGATTGTGCTCGTATCCGCATCCGTGGCTGATGCCCGATTTCTGGCAATTTCCGACCGGCTCGATGGGCATCGGCCCGATCAACTCGATCTACCAAGCGCGTTTCATGCGCTATCTGCAGAACCGCAACCTGCAGCGCACGGAAGGCCGCAAGGTGTGGGGCTTCTTCGGCGACGGCGAAATGGACGAGCCCGAATCGATCGGCGCGCTGTCGCTGGCGGCGCGCGAGCAGCTCGACAACCTCGTGTTCGTCATCAACTGCAATCTGCAGCGGCTCGACGGCCCCGTGCGCAGCAACGGGCGCATCGTCGATGAACTCGAAGCGCAATTCACGGGCGCGGGCTGGAACGTGATCAAGGTGCTGTGGGGCTCGGACTGGGACGGGCTGTTCGCGCGCGACCGCACCAATGCGTTGCTGCGCGCGTTCGCGCATACCGTCGACGGACAATTCCAGACCTTCTCCGCCAACGACGGCCGCTATAACCGCGAACGCTTCTTCGGCCAGAATCCGGAGCTGGCCGGGCTCGTCGCGCATATGTCGGATGAAGACATCGACCGCCTGCGCCGCGGTGGCCACGATGTCCGCAAGCTGCACGCGGCTTACGCGAGGGCGCTCGCCCACAAGGGGCAGCCGACCGTGATTCTCGCCAAGACGATGAAAGGCTTCGGCATGGGCACGGCGGGTCAGGGACGCATGACGACGCATCAGCAGAAGAAGCTCGATCTCGACGATCTCAAGGCGTTCCGTGATCGCTTCCGGCTGCCGCTGTCGGATGACGATGTCGAACAAGTGAAGTTCTACAAGCCCGCGAGCGACGCGCCCGAAATGCGTTATCTGCACGAACGCCGCGCGGCGCTGGGCGGCTATCTGCCGCGGCGCCGTGCGAAGGCGTCGAACGGCGTTACGCCGCCGGCGCTCAAGTCGTGGGGCCAGTTCGCGCTGGATGCAGCAGGCAAGGAAATGTCCACGACGATGGCCTTCGTGCGCATGCTCGGCAGCCTGCTGAAGGACGCGACGCTCGGGCCGCGCGTCGTGCCCGTGGTCGCCGACGAAGCACGCACCTTCGGCATGGCGAATCTGTTCAGGCAGGTCGGCATCTATTCGCCGCTCGGCCAGTTATATGAGCCGGAGGACATGGGCTCGATGCTGTATTACCGCGAAGACACGCGCGGGCAGATTCTCGAGGAAGGCATCTCGGAGGCGGGCGCGGTGTCGTCGTGGATCGCGGCGGCGACGTCCTACAGCGTGCACGATCTGCCGATGCTGCCGTTCTACATCTATTACTCGATGTTCGGCTTTCAGCGCATCGGCGACCTGATCTTCGCGGCGGCGGATCAGCGTTCGCGCGGCTTTCTCATCGGCGCGACGGCGGGGCGCACGACGCTCGGCGGCGAAGGCCTGCAGCATCAGGACGGCACGAGCCATCTGAGCGCATCGACGATTCCGAACTGCCGCGCCTACGATCCCGCGTTCGCCTACGAAGTCGCGGCCATCGTCGACGAAGGCATGCAGGAAATGATGGAGCGTCAGAACGACGTGTTCTACTACGTCACCGTGACCAACGAGAACTATGCGCAGCCGTCCGCGCCGGGCGGTTCACTCGACGCGAACACACGCGAAGGCATCCTGCGCGGCATCTATCGCATCGGCGACGCATCGGGTGATCGCGCGCAAGTGCAATTGCTCGGCTCCGGCGCGATCCTGAACGAAGCGATCGCCGCGCGCGCAATGCTGAAGGACGACTGGAACATCGACGCCGCCGTATGGAGCGTGACGAGCTACACGGAACTGCATCGCGATGGCGCGGCCTCCGAACGCCTCGCGCGCCTGAGCGACGACGAGGCGCCGACGCCATTCGTCACGCGTGCGCTCGAAGCATCGCGCGGCCCGGTGATCGCCGCGACGGACTATGTGCGCGCCGTGCCGGAACTGATCCGCGCCTATGTGCCGCGCCGCTACGTCACGCTCGGCACCGATGGCTTCGGCCGCAGCGATACGCGTCAGGCGTTGCGCGAATTCTTCGAGGTGGATCGCGTGTCGATCGTGATTGCAGCGCTGAAATCGCTCGTGGATGAGGGCGTCATCGAGAAGACGGTGCTCAGGGCGGCGCGCGAGCGATACGGCAAGACACAGGAGCCGCACGGCGCGCCCTGGACGCGTTAGCCGTCGTTGCGCGCGGCGTCGAGCAGCGCGCGCACTTCGTCGTCGCTGGTCTGCTCGAAGTCCAGATAAAACTGGCCGACGCCGAAGTAATGCCGCGGCCGCATCACGCAGACGAACTCGTCGACGATGTCTTCCACGCGCGCTTCCGAGTCGAGCGGCGCCACGGGCAACGCCGCGACGATCTTCGCCGGATGCGCCTGCCTCAGCGACATCGCGGCGGCTTTCATGGTTGCGCCGGTCGCCATGCCGTCATCGACGACGATCACGACGCGGCCCTTCACATCGAGCGGCGGCTGCGAGCCTCGATACAGCTTCTCGCGCCGCGCGAGTTCGATACGCTCGCGGGCGATCACGCGCTCGAGTTCGTCTTTCGCGACGCCCGCATACTCGACGATGCGCTCGTCGAGAAAGAACGCATCGCCCGATGCGATCGCGCCCATCGCCAGTTCGGGCTGCACGGGCACGCCGAGCTTGCGCACGACGAGCACGTCGAGACGCGCGCCGATCGCGCGCGCCACTTCGTAGGCGACAGGCACGCCGCCGCGCGGCAACGCCAGCACGATGACGTCGCCGCGCTTCGCGTAATCCTGCAAGTGCTGCGCGAGCCGGCGGCCCGCGTCCCTTCGGTTGTCGAACGTCGAGTCCATCTGCGTGCCCCTAAATGTCCGCGCTGCCCGCGCGCGCGTCGCGCGACACGAAGCGCGCGGCGCCGTCGAGCCCTTCGTCGAAGACCGCTCGATATCCGTTTGCGCCTTCGCGTTGCAGCGCGCGGACGAGATCGCCGTCGAATGCGTTGTCGTGCACCGAACGCAGATCGGCGCGCAACGCGGCTTGCGGATGCGCGGCCAGATCGCGGGCCAGCGCCTCGGCTACGGCGCGTGCTTCGCCGGGCGGCGCGATGCGATTGACGAGACCGATCGCGAGCGCTTCGCGCGCATCGACTTCGCGTCCGGTGAGAATCAGATCCAGTGCCCGCGACACGCCGATGAGACGCGGCAGCCGTATCGTGCCGCCGTCGATGAGCGGCACGCCGACGCGCCTGCAGAACACGCCGAGCAGCGCGTCTTCCTCGATCACGCGCAGATCGCACCACGCCGCGAGTTCGAGTCCGCCGGCGACTGCATATCCGGCGATGGCCGCGATCACGGGTTTGCCGGGCGAGCGACGCGTCGGGCCCATCGGGCCGGGGCCGCTGCCGTCAGGATGGATTTCGTTGCGGCGCGTGTCGTCGCTGAGCGCGGAGAGATCCGCGCCCGCGCAGAACGTTCCGCCCGCGCCCCACAGCACGGCGACCGACCACGCGTCGTTTGCGTCGAACCGTTCGAAGGCTTCGCGCAACGCATCGGCGACATGACGATCGACCGCGTTGCGGCGCTTCGGCCGGTCAAGCACGACCGTGACGACGCGCGGATCGGCCGCGAGCGGTTCCATGCGCACGTGATCGCCCACGCACACGATGTCAGCAGACATGGTCGCTCCTTTTCACGCCGACGGTCTCTTCAGGATACTCGCCGCATGGCGCGCGGGTGCGCCGGAGTGGAGCGTCGCAAGTGCTTGCGAAGTGCCTTCAAAAAGCCTTCCGAATGAAATGTTGCGCGCCGAAGCGGTGCGTGAGATGCGACGATTCGGGGCATTGCACCAAGTTGGATCGAAAGCATGCGGATCATTTTTGAGCACTTTGCACCAGCTTCTTCCTGCTGCGACCGCACATCCGCACCGTTTCGATGCCGCATGCGCCAACTTGGCCCGGAACTTGCAAAAAAGTGCGCCTTTTCCGACTCGACCGCTCGAACATGCAGGCACTTCAATCCGGCACCAATACTCTTTTTCTGCTGCTCGGCGCCGCGATGGTGCTCGCCATGCACGCGGGTTTTGCGTTTCTCGAACTCGGCACCGTGCGCCGCGAGAATCAGGTGAACGCGCTCGTGAAGATTCTGGTCGACTTCGCCGTGTCGACGCTCGCGTACTTTTTCATCGGCTACAACATCGCGTATGGCGTGCAGTTCATGCACAGCGCCGATATCCTCGCCGAGCACAACGGTTATGCGCTCGTGCGCTTCTTCTTCCTGCTGACGTTCGCGGCGGCCATTCCGGCGATCGTGTCGGGCGGCATCGCCGAGCGTTCGAAGTTCAATCCGCAACTGTTCGCGACGGCGGTGATCGTCGGCTTCATTTATCCGCTGCTCGAAGGCGTTGCGTGGAACGAGCGCTTCGGCATTCAGGGGTGGCTCGCGCAAACTTTCGGCGCGCCGTTTCACGATTTCGCCGGCTCCGTGGTCGTGCACGCGTTCGGCGGCTGGGTCGCGCTGCCCGCAGTGCTGCTGCTCGGGCCGCGCCACGGGCGTTATCACAAGGACGGACGGATCGCGGCGCATCCGCCTTCGAGCATTCCGTTTCTCGCGCTGGGCGCTTGGGTGCTGGCGGTCGGCTGGTTCGGCTTCAACGTGATGAGCGCACAGACCATCGACAAGATCAGCGGGCTCGTGGCCGTGAACTCGCTGATGGCGATGGTCGGCGGCACGCTCGCCGCATGGTTCGCGGGCCGCAACGACCCCGGCTTCACCTATAACGGGCCGCTGGCGGGTCTCGTCGCGGTGTGCGCGGGCTCGGACCTGATGCATCCGCTCGGCGCGTTGATCGTCGGCGCGGTCGCGGGTGTGCTGTTCGTGCAGATGTTCACGTGCGTGCAGAACCGCTGGCGCATCGACGACGTGCTGGGCGTGTGGCCCTTGCACGGCATGTGCGGCGCGTGGGGCGGCATCGCGGCGGGCGTATTCGGGCAGAAGGCGTTCGGCGGAATCGGCGGCGTGTCGGTCTGGTCGCAGTTGCTGGGCACGCTCGGCGCCGTGGCGCTGGCGCTCGCCGGGGGCGCGGCGGTGTATGGCGCGATCAAGGCGACGGTGGGCTTGCGCCTCGATCGCGAGGAAGAATTCAATGGCGCGGATCTCGCGATTCATCGCATATCGGCGACGCCGGACCGGGAGATGGCAGGGTAAAGCCGGGGCAGGGCAGGCACGCGCTTCGCTCCGTGCGGATGAAGAACGAGAATTCGCGAACCGGCGCACGTCAGGCTTCCCATTCCGCACGCAGCGGTTACGATATGCCGGTCGACATCCCCGGAGGCGCAACGCTTGGACTCCACCGAGACCGCGACATTCGATCTGCCGCTACCCGCGCGCAATTTCGCGTCGATGCGAAAGATGCTGCTGATTGTCCTGGCAGCGTCGATTCTGATTCCGCTCGCGTGCCTCTGCATCTACGGTTACTACGATCTGCAGCGCCGCTTCGCCGACACCGACGAACTGACCGAGCGTCTCACGCGCGTGGTGGACGAACATGCGCTCAAGGTCATCGACCTGAACCAGCAACTGGAGATGCGCATCGGCGACATGCTCGGCGACAGCGACGACAGCGCCATCCGCAATCGCGAGGAAGCGCTGCACCGCACGCTCGACGACATGGACAGCACGCTCGCGCAGATCGCCGCGATTTCCGTGTTCGGCGAAAGCGGCGGGCTGCTCGCGAACAGCCGCTATTACCCGGCGCCGCCCGTATCAATTGCCGAGCGGGACGACTTTCAGTCCGCGCGCGCGGTCGCACCCGTTACCTACTTTTCGCTGCCGTTGCGCGGCAAGGTTGCGCGCTCGGACGTCTTCACGACGACGATGGGCCGCATCGGCCGCAAGGGACAGTTTCTCGGCGTCGTGTCGATTGCGTTGAAGCGCGGCTATTTCGTCGACTTCTATCGCGAACTCGCGGCGGGCGATCGCGCGGTGGTCATCGGGCTTTACCGGCGTGACGGCGGCGTGCTTGCGCGTTATCCCGCGAGCAAGGACAACGCGCAAGCTGCAACGAACACGCCGTTCACCAACGCATTCCGCAACAATGAGCTCTACGGGCGCATGCGGATGAGTTCGAGCATCGATCATGTCGAGCGTTTGCTCGCATTTCGCCGCGTCGGCGACTATCCGCTCTATGTCGCGACGGGCTACGCGGTATCCGCGATTTACACGCGCTGGCGCGACAATCTCGCCCTCGTCGCGGCGATCGCGCTGGTGCCGTGCATTGCGGTGTGGCTGCTGATCGGCTTCTCGATTCGCCGCCTCAACGCCGAACAGGCCGCGTGGGAACGCTGGCAGGCCGAAGTCGCGACGCGTCTTTCCATCGAGGCATCGAGCCGCCAGTTGCGCCGCATGGGCGCGCTCGGCAATCTCGTCGCGAATGTCGCGCACGACTTCAACAATCTGCTGATGGTCGTCGCGTCGAACATGGCGCTTGCGCGGCGCAAGCACTTCAACGATGTCGAAAGCGAAGTGCTCGCGGTGGAGCGCGCGACCGCGGGCGCCGAAGCGCTCGCGCGCCGTCTGATGAGCGTGGCGCGCAAGCAGCCGCTCAAGCAGGAATCGATCGATCCCGCCGCGTGGTTGCGCAGCGTGCTCGAACTGCTGAAGACCTCGGTGCGCCCGTCTGTCTCGATGACGCTGGAACTGTCGCCGGAGTTGTGGCGCGTGATGGCCGATCCGGTCGAACTGGAACTCGCGCTCGTGAACGTCGCGGTGAATGCGAGCGAGGCGATGCCGTACGGCGGCCGTGTCGTGATCCGCTGCCGGAATGCGCGTGTGCGCGGCGCGGAAACCGATATCCCCGATGGCGAGTACGTGCTCATCTCGGTCACAGATAACGGCGAGGGCATGAGCGAGCAAACCCTGCGACGCGCGTTCGAGCCGCTTTTCACGACGAAAGAACGCGGTGCAGGCACGGGCCTTGGTCTCGCGCAAGTCCTTGCCGCGTGCGAACAGGCGGGCGGCACGGCGCGCATCACGAGCGTCGCGGGCGCGGGCACGACCGTTCGTCTTTACCTGCCGCGTCATCATGGACCGGCGCGCGAGATGCCGAAAACTTGCGAGCCGCCGGAGGCTGTTATGCCGCCGCTCGCGCACGCAGCGCAAGCGACGCTAGCGGCACCATCCGTCGCCGATGGCGAGCAACCGTTGCGTGGCATGTCGGTGTTGCTGGTCGAGGACAACGCGGATGTCGCGGCGGGCGTGATGGCCGTGCTCGAAGTTTTCGGCTGCGCGGTGCATCACGAAGCAAGCGCGGATGCCGCATTCGCGCTGCTGGGCGAAGGCTATGGCTTCGATCTCGTGCTCACCGACGTGCAGATGCCCGGCCGCATGAACGGCATCGATCTGGCGGAACAGATCCTGAGGCGGCTGCCGTCGCAACGGCTCGTGCTGATGACGGGCTACGCGGACGAACTCGAGCGTGCGAAACATCTCGGCGTGCCGATCCTCGCCAAGCCCTTCGACATGGATGATCTCGTCGATCTGATCGCGCCGGGCGTGCCGCACTGAACGCACATCGACGAGCGCGCATCAGCGCTTCGACGTTCCCGGCACCGCGCGCGCGCCGACGAGCGGATTGAACGCCGCGCGCTTCGATTCTCCTGGCTCTTTCGTGTCGCCCGATGCCCGCGCGCTCTTCTTCGCCGCCCGCGCGTGGTTGCCACTGAGCTGGCTCAGCAGGTCTTCGTCTTCTTCGACATCGTTTTCAGCGGAGGCCTGCGCGCCCGCGAGATGTTCGACCACCGAGATGAAATCCTTCTGCGCGCTCCTGAGCCCGCGCCCCGGCATCATGACGATCACGACCGCTTCCTGCACGCTGTGGCCGTCGACCGTTTGCAGTGCGCCTTTCTCGTTCCAGTCGATGCCGCTTTCCGCAAAGCCCGCGACGACCTGATGCAGCACGGCGGGCGACATCACGCCGGCATCGTAGAGTCCGACGATCTGCCGCTCCGCCAGCGCGAAAAGGCTCGGCGGACCGCGCTTCGGCTTGCGCGCGGCCATTTATTTCGCGGCGGGCACGAACACGACCTTGTAGCCGCTTCTCGGCTTGCGGTTCCACGAACCATGCTGACCGATGAACGCGCCGTTACGATAGCGCTCCGGAAACGCCTGGCCATCGTAGAACGTGAGGCCGAGGGACGCCGTGTGAGCGCCTAGCGCATAGTCGGGAAGGATGGCAGATTGCACGAGATCCGCGCGTTGCGGCTTCACGCGGTCGTCGACATGCTGGCCGTAATAGCTATAGGGCCAGCCATAAAACGCGCCGTCTTTCACTGAAGTCAGATAGTCGGGCACGAGGTCGTTGCCGAGTTCATCGCGCTCGTTCACGACGGTCCAGAGCGCGCCGCTTTCCGGCTGCCATGACATGCCGTTCGGATTGCGCAGGCCGGTCGCGAAGAGCCGCGACTGCTTCGTCGCGATATCCACTTCCATGATTGCCGCGCGCCCGTTCTCCGCGTCGATGCCGTTCTCCGCGACGTTGCTGTTCGAGCCGACGGTCACATACAGCTTCTTGCCGTCGCGGCTCGCGATGATGTTCTTGGTCCAGTGATGGTTGATCGGACCGGCGGGCAAGTCCATGAACTTTTCGCCGGGCGTCGTGATCTGCGTCGCGCCGGGTTCGTACCTGAAGCGCATGATCGCATCGGTGTCGGCCACGTAGAGTTCCTCGCCGACGAGCGCCATGCCGAACGGCGAATGCAGCTTGTCGATGAACACGCTGCGCGTTTCGGCGACGCCATCGCCATCTGCATCGCGCAGCAGCACGATGCGATCCGGGCTCGGCACGCCGGCGCCCGCGCGTTTCTGGACCTTCTTCATCACGAAGCCTTTGATGCCGGCGTTTTCATCGTGTGGTTCCGGCGCATTGCTTTCGGCGACGAGCACGTCGCCATTGGGCAGCGTCGCGAGCCAGCGCGGATGTTCGAGCCCCGCGGCGAACGCGGTCACGTTGAAACCCGCGGGCGCGTCGGGCTTTTCGCCCTGCTGCCACGGCTTGGCCGGCGCGATGTTGACCGTCGGCATCATCGATTTGTGGGGCGCGGGCAATGTGGGATCCGGGCCGAAGCCCTGGGCATAGTCGGCGGCGAGGGTGGCGCCGCTCGTGATGAGTAGCGCGACGGCCCCCGCATGTGCGAGATGCTTCGACTGAATCTTCAAGCGTGGCTCCTGACGAGTGAGAAAGCGACAGCGTTCATCGATGCGATCAGCCGCCGCCGATGCCTTGCGTCACCTTGCCCGTGCCTCCGCAGGTTTCGCAATCGGCGCCGTCGCGTTTGCCGGATCCGTTGCAATCTGGGCACAGATCTTCGCCCGATCCGGGCACGCCGGGTTCGGCCTCGTCGCCGGGATTGAGAGGAGGTTGTTGCGCCATGGCCGTCTCCTTCGTTGGAACGGGTCGCGTCGTGACCCTTCAGAACGTTCGTGAGCAAGCGACGTTCCTCTTCGCGGCGCGTGCGGAGCGGGTACGCGTAATGCGCATAGGATTGCGCGGCGAGAGCCGCGGCTTCATGACCTGGCAAGGAGGAATCCATGAGCGGAAACCAGAAGCAAACCGATAGTCAGCCGTCGACGCCGAATCAGTCGGATCAGTCGAATCAATCCAACAGGCAGCCCGGCCAGCAGGACAAGTCACCGGGCCAGCCGCAACAGGATCAGCAAAGCGGCCAAAAGCAGCAGAATCAGTCCCAGCCGCAGCACAAGGACGGTCAGCGTCAACCGTGATCGTCCTCGGGTAGATGGAAGCAGTCGACTCGCGGTCCCGCTCATGCGGGGCCGCGCGTTTATCGTCAGGGCTTGCGTCCGAACGCTTCGCGCAAGCGCTTCTTCGCGCGTTCCAGCGTGCTCTTGCGCGACTTCGGCAAATTGCGTCCCGCGCGATTGATATAGAAGTTGAGCATCGACATCGCCGATTGAAACGGCGAGCCCTTACGGCGCGTGCTGCGCGTGGACGAGCGCTTGAGCGAATCGGCGATTTCCTGCGCGTTGCCGGTTTTGAAAATGTCGCGCTGAATATCCATCGCGTCGCTCGTCTCCATCACCCGATGCGACCAGCGATGCGTGCTCCGCTCCGGCTTCTTGCGATGGCCGGCGAGCGAATGCCGTTGCCGCGTGCTGGGGCGCTTGCCGCTCGCGATCTTGCGCGTTGCCGTCTTCGTGGTCTTGCGGGTTGTTGGCATGCTCGTCCTCGCTGCCCTTTGCGTCGCTGCACTCATCGAGGCATTCATGCGTTCGCGATACGCCGCGCGTCGTCGAGCGTGAGCGGCTCGCGCATCGCTTCGGCGAGGCGGCACACGGCGGCGTCGTGTTCGCATGCGACAACCGCGCCCACGTGCGCGTCCTTCATCAGATAGGCGATGAAGTGCTGCGCATCGAGATCGCCGTCGATCTCGATGCTATCCGGCTCCTTCACATGCCCGAGATAATCGAACGTCTTGTCGTAGTGAAAGGTCCAGAAATAGGGCACGCCGTCATAATTGCGCGCGCTGCCCGCCATGTTGTATGCAGCGACACGCGCATGCTGCTGCGCCACGCGCCAGTGTTCGATGCGCACGTTCGCATTCGCGCGCGGCAACGGAAAATGCACGATATCGCCCGCTGCGTACAGCGACGGTGCGGCGAGCATCGTCGCATCGACGGACAGGCCGCCGTCATCTTCCAGCGTGACACCCGAGAGAAAACGCGTCGCCGGTTCGACACCCGTTCCCGCGATCACGACATCCGCCGCGATCTTCTCGCCGGATTCGAGCATCACTTCGCGCACGGCATTTCCGCCGCGCAGTGCGCTGACGCGCGCATTCATACGAAACGCGACGCCGTTCTTTTCGTGCAGCCGCTTGAACATTTCGCCGATGCGCTCGCCGAACTGCTTCGCGAACGGCACCTTGCCCGGCGCGACGATGGTCACATCCATGTCGCGCTTCCTCAGACAAGAAGCCACTTCCATGCCGATGAAACTCGCCCCGATGATCACGACGCGCTTGCGTCCTTCGAGCGACGCGAGGATCGCGCGTGCGTCATCGCGAGTGCGCAACAGATGGACGTGTTCGAGATTTGCGCCGGGAATGTCGAGCGCTTTCGGCATGCCGCCCGTGCAGACGAGCGCGGCGTCGTATTCGATCTTCGTGCCGTCGGCCAGCTCGGCGTGTTTGTCGCTGGCATCGAGCTTCACGGCCTGGGATTCGATGCGCTCGATATCGTGCGTGCCGAAGAAACCGGGGTCGAGCAGCGACGGAACGTCGTCGGGCGGCATGTCGCCTGCGAGCGTGAACTTGCTGAGCGACGTGCGATCGTACGGCTCGCGCGCGTCACTGCCCGCGAGCACGATGCGCCCAGCGAAGCCCGCTTCGCGCAACGCGGCGCATGCGGCCGCTCCCGCCGCGCCCGCGCCGACGATGAGCATCGTCTTGTCCTTGTCTTGCGCCTTTTTCGGCGCGCTGCTCTCGACGGGCTGCGAGGACACGTAGACATCGCCGTCTCTGATCGACGCTTCGTAGCGGGTCAGCGCTTTCAGCGGCGGCGGTTCGACGAGACTGCCGTCGCGCACCTCGAACGTGCCCTTGTGCCACGGACACACGATGCGCCCGTTGCAGATCGCGCCTTCTTCGAGCGGCCCGCCCGCGTGAGGACAGTCGGCGCCATAGGCGCGCACGGCATCGCCGTCACGTATCAGCAGAATGGGGATTTCCTGCGCGTCTTTGTCGGCGCCTTTGACGCGCACGCGCGTGCCGCGATCGGCGGACAAATCCGCGAAGCGCGCGACTCTATGCAAAGTAGGGGACATCGCACTCTCCGGTGACTGGAGCGCCCGAGCGTTGCGCACTCGAGCGATACGGAAAGCGCGAAGCAATTATCGGACCGCGAAATCAGCGCGTTGGGGAGCCTGCTGCCTTAGCCCGATGATCACAGCGCTTCCGTCACCGCGCGCAGGAACTGTTTCGTGCGTTCATGCTGCGGCGCAGAGAAGAACTGCTGCGGCGGCGCCTGCTCGATGATCTTGCCTTGCGAGAAGAAGCACACGCGATCGGCGAAATCCTTCGCAAAGCCCATCTGATGCGTCACCATCAGCATCGTCAGATTATGCTCCGCACCGAGCCGGCGTATCACGTTGAGCACTTCGCCGCACAGTTCGGGATCGAGCGCGGAAGTGACTTCATCGAACAGCATGATCTTCGGGCGCATCGCGAGCGCACGGGCAATCGCCACACGCTGCTGCTGTCCGCCCGACAATTGCGATGGATAGTGATTGCACTTCTCCGACAGCCCGACGAGCGAAAGCAATTCGCGCGCACGTTCGGTCGCTTCCTTCTTAGACATCCCGAGCACGCTCATCGGCGCTTCGATCGTGTTGTGCAGCGCGGTCATGTGCGGGAACAGGTTGAAGCTCTGAAACACCATGCCGATCTTGCTGCGCACCTGTCGCACATGTCGAGGCGACGCGGGCACGAGCTTGCCGCCGCGCATCTCGTGCGTGAGCGGCTCGCCGTCCACTTCGATGACGCCGTCCGTCAACGGATCGAGCGTCATCAGCACGCGCAGGAGCGTGGACTTGCCCGAGCCGCTCGGCCCGATGATCGCCACTTTCTCGTTGCGCGCCACGTCGAGATCGAGTCCGTCGAGCACGGTAAGCGCGCCATAGCGTTTGGTGACGTTGCGAAAGCGCACCATCGGCGCGTTCGCGCTTTGCTCTGCTGCAGCGCCGAGCGCGGGGTCGAGATCTCGTTTCATCTGCTGCTCCTGGAGTTGCATTACCGTGCGCCGTCCAGCGGGGTCGGGGTGGTCGATGTGATCGATGTGCGAAGCCGCGCGCTCATGGCAGCCTCACGCGTCGTTCGAGATGCCGCACGCCCGAGGCGAACGTCACGCTGATCAGAAGAAAAAAGATGCCGGTCATCGTGATCGGTTCGAGATAGCGGAACGTCTCCGAGCCGATGTTCTTCGCCTGCTGCATCAGTTCGACGACGGTGATCGCGGAGAGCACCGGCGTGTCCTTGAACATCGCGACGAGATAGTTGCCGAGCGCGGGAATCACCGGGCGAATCGCCTGCGGCAACACTACGCCGCTATAGGTGCGCCACGGCGAAAGCGAAAGCGCGCACGACGCTTCCCATTGCCCGCGCGCGACGCCGTTGAGCCCCGCGCGATACACCTCGGACACGTAGCACGCGTAGTGCACCGCGATGCCCAGCGTGCCCGCCGTCAGCGCGGACATCGTGAGGCCGTACAGCGGTGCGACATAGAACAGCACGTACACCTGGATCAGCAGCGGCGTGCTGCGAATGAACTCGATGAACAATGCGGTCGTCTTCGCGAGAGGCGCGAAATCGCTGCGCCGCATGATTGCCAGCACGAGGCCGAGCACGAGCGCGATCGCGAAGCCGACGAGCGTGATGCCGATGGTATAGACCGCCGCGCGCGCGAGTTCGGGCAGGATATGCAGCGCGTAGCTCATATCGAAGAGTTGACCAAGCGATGTCATGACGCGGCCCTCGGAATGGTGCGGCGAACCGCGACATGACTGCTCACGCGCCGCTCGAACATGCGCATCACGGCGACGACCGCTTGCGCGAGCACAAAGTAGATGAGGAGCGTGAGCCCGAAGATTTCCGCGGTCTTGAAGGTCGCTTCGTCGAGCTGGCGCGCGCGGAAGGTGAGATCGGACAGCGTGATCAGCGAGACGAGCGAGGTGCCCTTGATGAGTTCGATCATCAGATTGGTCGCGGGCGGCAGCGCGTTGATCATCGCCTGCGGCAGCACGACCCGCCGCAGCCGCGCCGACGCCGGCATGTTCAGCGCGAGCGCCGCTTCGTATTGACCGCCCGGCACCGAGCGCAGCGCGCCGCGCAGAATCTCCGAGCCATACGCGCCGTAGTGCAGCCCGAGTCCGACGATGGCGACCGTGAAGGGCGTCAACTGCACGTTGAAGGGCGGCAACGGCAGCACGAAGAAGAGCCAGAACAACTGCACCAGCAACGACGTGCCGCGAAAGACTTCGACATACACGTTGCCGGTCCAGCGCACGACGCGATAGGGCGCGGCGCGCAGCGCGGTCGCGACGCTCGCCATGACGATCGCAAGCAGGATACTGATGACCGCGATCTGGATCGTGACGAGCGTGCCCTTCATCATCAGGGGCAGCAGCTCATTGAGGTCACTCATGACGGTTCCTCGCAAATTGATGAACGCGGCGCGTCGCTACAACGCTTCGTTTAACCCGCGCACAGTTCAGGCGCTTTCTTCGTCGTCA
Source organism: Caballeronia peredens (assembly GCA_001544595.2). Lineage (GTDB taxonomy): Bacteria > Pseudomonadota > Gammaproteobacteria > Burkholderiales > Burkholderiaceae > Caballeronia > Caballeronia peredens. The sequence goes on from FCOH02000014.1 coordinate 143,333, forward strand.
GGTTGGTCTTGTCGAAGCCGAACGGGCCGACCGTCTTCAGATGATCGTCCGTGCCGAGCCACTGATGCAGTTCCTTGTTCACGGCATCGCGCAGATCCGTATCTTCGGGACGGAACGCGAGCGCGCCGTAGCCGATGTGCTTCGGATCGTCGTTGAACTGGCTGATGGCCTCCACTTGTGCGCCGCCCTTCGTGGCAAGTCCCTTCATCGTCAGGGCGGTGCCGACGGCTGCATCCGCACGACGCGCGCGCACGGCCTGCAACTGCGCCGTGGTATCCGGAACCTGAAGGATCTGGTCATCCTTGATACCCGCCTGACGCGCATAGCCGAGTTCCGCCGTGCCGGCCATCACAGCAAGTTTCGTGTCCGGTTGCTTCGCGACATCGGCATAGCTGTGCACGTTCTTCGGATTGCCTTTCATCGTCAGCAGCGTGTCGGGAATCTGGTATTGCGGATCGGCGAACGCCACTTGTTTGCAGCGCTCCGGCGTGATGTACATGCCCGCCGCGATCACGTCGAAGCGGCCGGCCTTCAGGCCTGGAATCAGCGCGCCCCATTCGGTCAGCACAGCATCGACCTTCTTCACGCCGAGCTTGGCGAAGACCTTCTTCGCGATCTCGGGCGATTCGCCGGTCACGGTGCCGTCGGGCGTCGTGTAGGCGAAGGGCGTTTCGTTCGCGTAACCGATACGCACCTCGCCAGTGCGCTGAATGCGCTGCAACGTGGTTTCCGCGTTCGCGCTCGCGGTGAATGCGGCAAGGCTCGCCGCCGCGACGCACGCCGCTGCCAGCATTCCAGACAGTCTTTTCGTCTTCATATCGTTCCCGTAGTGATGATTCTTCAAGCGTGGTCGAGTCGGGCGCTGCATGGCCATCGAATGGGCGAGACCGAGAAAACCCTTATTCCGCAGGGCTTTTCGGCGGCGCCGAGCGCAGCCACGAACGCAGAATACAAAGCCATATATTTGTTCCGATTGCTCTAGGACAATTATTTTCGGCCGCGCTTTTGCGCCACTATGGCGCATGACATCCGGCACATGAGGAACGACCCAGTGAACGAACGATGGCGCGACGCCGTGCGCACCGTGCAAGGCGTGCAATCCAAGTACAAGCGGCTCGTGAAGGCGATGGCGGCCGATATCGAAAGCGGAACGCTTGCCTCCGGCGAGCGTCTGCCGCCGCAGCGCGAAGTCGCAGCGGACCTCGCGATCAGCGTGCAGACCGTCACGAACGCCTATAAGGAACTCGAACGACAAGGGCTGATCCGCTGCGAAGTGGGGCGCGGCAGCTTCGTCTCGGCGCGCGTGACCGAGACCATGTCCAATTACATGCTGGATACGGCCGAGCGTTCGGTCGTCGATTTCTCGATTGCGCGCATCGTCCATACGCCCGAGCACGACGCGATGTGGCGCAAGGTCTGCGCGACGCTTTCGACCATCGAGGATCAGCCGTGGATACGCGCGTTCCGGCCGATCGCGGGCTTCGAGCATCATCGCCAGGCGGGTGTCGCGTGGCTCGCGTCGCTCAACATGCCGGCGAGTGTGGATACGCTGCTCGTCACGAACGGCGCGGCGCACGGCATCTTTCTCGCGCTCGCGTCGATCGTCGGGCCGGGCGATACCGTGCTGTGCGAAAGCCTCACGGATCACGGCGTGATCGGCTCGGCGAATGTGCTGGGATTTACGCTCAAAGGACTGGAGATCGACGAGCACGGCATCCGGCCCGAGCACTTCGAAGAAGTCTGCGACAGCGAGCGTGTCAGCGCGCTCGTCTGCACGCCGACGCTCAACAACCCGACGGTCGCGCTGATGACCGATTCACGCCGCCGCTCGATTGCGCGCATCGCGGAGCGCTATGGCGTGTACGTCATCGAAGACGATGTCTACGGCGCGCTGCCCGCGAAAGCGCAGACGCCCATTGCGAGCCTGATTCCCGAGCTTGCGTTTTATTGCACGAGCATGACGAAGTCCGTGCTGAGCGGCTTGCGCACGGGCTTCATGACGGTGCCGCGCAGGCTCGCGTTGCGCGCGGAGAGCGTCTTGCGCGTGAGCAGCTGGATGGCGACATCGCCGATCGCCGAAGTCACCACGCGCTGGATCATGGACGGCACCGCCGATCGACTCGTGCAGATCCAGCGCGAGCGGTTGGCGGTGCGGCAGCGCGTCGTGCGCGAGGTGCTGGGCGATTACGTGCTCGGCTCGCATCCGAACGCCCTGTCGGCGTGGCTGCGCGTGCCCGACGAATGGGAAGCCGAGCGCATCGTGCGCGAACTGCGCAATCGCAATATCGCGGTGACATCGCCCGATCCGTTTCTCGTGCGCGGCGCGGTGCGGCCCAACGCGGTGCGGCTTTGCGTGGGCGCGGAAGTCGGCGAGAACACGTTCCGCACAGCCGTGCAAACGATCCGCGAGGTATTCGAGCAATACCCGCACGTGCATGACTTCAACTAAATGAACTAGGACAATCGAAAACGATTTTTTAGGACATTAGACTGGGTTGCATCGTTACTCGATATGTTACTCAGACGCTCATGTCCGCACTCACGCTCGCCGATGTCTATCGCGCCCGCCAGCGCATCGAAGGGCGCGCGATCGTCACGCCGCTCGTTCAGTCGGTGTCTTTGTCGCGCATGGCGGGCGTGCCGGTGTATCTGAAGCTCGAAACCGTGCAATCCACCGGAAGCTTCAAATTGCGGGGCGCAACCAACGCGCTTGCGCAGATCGCCGCACAGGGCTGCACGCGCGTCGTCACGGCATCGACGGGCAATCACGGACGCGCCGTCGCGCATGCGGCGCGCGCGCTCGGTATCGAAGCGGCGGTGTGCATGTCCTCGCTCGTGCCGCAAAACAAGGTCGATGCGGTGGCTGCGCTCGGCGCGCGCGTCGTCGTCTGCGGCAACAGTCAGGACGATGCGCAAATCGAAGCACAGCGTCTCGTGCGCGACGAAGGCTATGCGTTCGTGCCGCCTTTCGACGACGAGCGCGTGATCGCGGGACAGGCCACTATCGGCCTCGAAATCCTCGAAGCGCTGCCGGATACCGCGAGCATCGTGGTGCCGCTGTCCGGCGGCGGCCTGTTCAGCGGCGTCGCGTTCGCGGCAAAGAATCTTCGCCCCGAAGTGAAGATGATCGGCGTCTCGATGGAGCGCGGCGCGGCCATGCATGCGAGTCTCGCGGCGGGCAAGCCCGTGTTCGTCGATGAACTCGAAACGCTCGCCGACTCGCTCGGCGGCGGCATCGGCCTGGAAAACCGGCACACGTTCGCGATGACGCGCGCGCTCATCGACCAGCTCGTGTTGCTCGACGAAGTATCGATCGCACGCGGCATCGTGCATGCGTATCGCGAAGAGCGGCTCGTCGTCGAGGGCGCGGCGGCGGTCGGCATGGCGGCCCTGCTCGACGGTGCGATCGAAGCGCACGGCGGGCCGATTGTCATCGTCGTGAGCGGCAGCAACATCGATATCGAAACGCATCGCCGCCTGATTGGAGCTGCCTGAACTCATGTCTTCCATCGATCAATCCACGGTACTGCTCGGGCAGGCGCAACTGCGCAAGCTCGTGCCACTCGATCTCGACGCGATCGAACAGGTCGAAGCCGCGTTCAGATCGCTTGCGACCGAAGCCGTCGCGATGCCGCCGATCCTGCGTCTCGACATCCCCGAGCACGCGGGCGAAGTCGACGTGAAAACCGCTTATTTGCCGCGTTTTCCGAGCTTCGCGATCAAGGTGAGCCCCGGCTTTTTCAACAATCCTTCGCTCGGTCTGCCGAGTCTGAATGGCCTGATGCTGGTGCTTTCCGCGCGTACCGGTCTGACGGAAGCCGTGTTGCTCGACAACGGCTATCTCACCGCGGTACGCACCGCGGCGGCGGGCGCGGTGGCCGCGCGCTGGCTCGCGCGCAAGGATGCGAAGCGCGTTGCCATCATCGGCGCGGGCGAGCAGGCGCGTCTGCAACTGAAGGCATTGCGGCTCGTGCGCGACATCGATCACGTGACGGTGTATGCACGCGAACGCGAGCGGGCGCAGCAATACGCGCGCGATTGTGAAGCCGAAGGACTTCGGTGCGATGTCGCCGGCAGCGTGAGCCATGCCCTGAAAGAGGCGGATATCGCGATCACGACGACGCCCAGCCGCGAGCCTCTGATTCAGGCGCGCGACCTGCATCCCGGCCTGCACATCACGGCCATGGGCTCGGATGCCGAACACAAGAACGAACTCGCGCCGGACATACTCGCGCATGCACGTTACGTGTGCGACCGCTTGCAGCAAGTGCGCGTGCTGGGCGAACTGCATCACGCGATCGAAGCAGGCGTGATAGCCGCCGAAGCATCCTTCGCCGAACTGGGGCAAGTCATTGCGCAACAGACATCGGGCCGCGTGAACGACGACGAAGTGACCGTGTGCGACCTGACCGGCACCGGCGCGCAGGACACCGCCATCGCGACGCTTGCGGTTCAGCGCGCACGCGCGGTTCAGGCAGGAATCATTTTCCACAACGATGTGACGGCTTGATAGAGGGGACGATGTCCGAAATCTTGCAAGAGAGAAAAGGCGAGGCGCCCGTGGTACGCCTGCCGTTCGAGCGCAGCGAGTACGATGCGCGCATCGCGAAGACGCGGCGCGCAATGGAGAAAGCGGGCATCGATCTGCTGATCGTGACCGACCCGACCAACATGGCATGGCTCACCGGCTACGACGGCTGGTCGTTCTACGTGCATCAGTGCGTGCTGCTCGCGATGGATGGCGAGCCCGTGTGGTACGGCCGCGGCCAGGATGCGAACGGCGCGAAGCGCACGGTGTTCATGCAGCACGACAATATCGTCGGCTATCCGGATCATTACGTGCAGTCGCCGGTTCGTCATCCGATGGACTATCTCTGCGCCGAAGTCATCGCCGCGCGTGGCTGGGATAAAAAGCGCATCGGCGTGGAGATGGACAACTATTACTTCAGCGCGAAGGCGTATGCGTCGCTCACGCAGCACTTGCCTGCCGCGAAGTTCGTCGACGCGACCGCACTCGTCAACTGGCAACGCGCCGTGAAGTCGCCGCGCGAGATCGAATACATGCGCGTGGCCGCTCGCATCGTCGAGAAGATGCATGCGCGTATCGTCGAGCAAGTCGAGCCCGGCATGAAGAAGAGCGACCTCGTCGCGCAGATCTACGAGGCGGGCATCACGGGCGTCGAAGGTTATGGCGGCGATTATCCGGCGATCGTTCCGCTGCTGCCGACCGGCTCCGATGCCGCCGCACCGCATCTCACATGGGACGATTCGAAGTTCACCGCGAACGCGGGCACGTTCTTCGAGATCGCGGGATGTTTCAGGCGTTATCACTGCCCGCAATCGCGCACGGTTTATCTGGGCAAGCCGCCGCAACATTTTATCAACGGAGAGAAGGCCGTCGTCGAAGGCATCGAAGCGGGCCTGGCCGCAGCGAAGCCGGGCAACAGGACCGAGGACATCGCCAACGCATTCTTCGCGGTGCTGCGCAAGTCGGGAATCGAGAAGGACAGCCGTTGCGGCTATCCGATCGGCGCGAGTTATCCGCCGGACTGGGGCGAGCGCACCATGAGCCTGCGTCCCGGGGACAAGACGGTCCTCGAACCCGGCATGACGTTTCACTTCATGCCGGGCCTGTGGCTCGACGACTGGGGCCTCGAAATCACGGAGAGCATCCTGATTACGGACACCGGTGTCGAAACCTTCTGCAACACGCCTCGCAAATTGTTCGTGAAGGAGTAACACGATGCGCGCGTCACCGATCATCCCGACCGTCGATTTCGACGCCGACGGAGAACAACACGGCTTCCTCAAGCTGCCGTACTCGCGCAACGATTCCGCGTGGGGCGCCGTGATGATTCCCGTCACCGTGATCAAGCGCGGCGACGGTCCGACCGCGCTGCTCACGGGCGGCAATCACGGCGATGAATACGAAGGGCCGATCGCGCTGGCGAAGCTCGCATCGACATTGAAGGCAAGCGAGGTGAACGGCCGCGTGATCATCGTGCCGTTCATGAATTGCCCCGCGTTTCGCGCGGGCACGCGCACATCGCCGATCGATGCGGGTAATTTGAACCGGAGCTTTCCCGGCAAGCCCGACGGTACGGTGACGGAAAAGATCGCGGATTATTTCCAGCGTCATCTGTTGCCGCTCGCCGATTATGTACTCGACATTCACGCGGGCGGCCGCACGCTCGACTTCCTGCCGTTCGCGGCGATCCACGTGCTGAACGACGCGACACAGCAGTCGCGTTGCGAAGGCGCGATGCGCGCGTTCGGCGCACCCTATTCGATGCGCATGCTTGAACTCGACAGCGTCGGTCTCTATGACAGCGCCGCCGAGGAAGCGGGCAAGGTGTTCGTATCGACGGAACTCGGCGGCGGCGGTTCGTCGACGGCGAGAAGTGTCGCAATCGCGGAGCGCGGCGTGCACGGTTTCCTCGCGTATGCCGGCGTGGTCGAAAAACCGAAGACGCAGGGCGAAGCCCGCACAACCACGTTGCTCGACATGCCCGATGGCTCCTGCTACACGACGAGCGAACATTCGGGGCTGCTCGAAATGTGCCGCGATCTCGGCGACACAGTGAAGGCAGGCGACGTGCTCGCGCGCGTCTACGACATGACGCGCACCGGCGCGGCCCCTGTCGAATATCGTGCGAAGCGCGACGGACTGCTGGCGGCGCGGCACTTTCCGGGCCTCGTGCAAATGGGCGATACCGTGGCCGTGGTCGCCGACATCGTCGAGCGCAATATTTCCGTGAGCGTCGCGTGATCCGGCTCGACCGCTACGATCTCGCGATTCTGCGCATCCTTGCGCGGGATGGCCGCATCACGAAATCGCGCCTGGCGGAAGAGGTCAATCTGTCGATTTCGCCGGCGTGGGAGCGCGTGAAGAAACTCGAAGACAGCGGGCTCATCAAGGGTTATCGCGCGGAGATCGACTGGACGGCTGCCTTCAAGGGCAGCCGTATCGTTGTCGAGGTGACGCTGTCGCGACATACCGCGCAGGACATGCGGCGCTTCGAAGACCGCGTGAACGCGGCACCGGAAATCGTGCAGTGCTATGCGACGGGTGGCGGCGTCGATTACGTGCTGCATGTCGTGTCGCGCGATATCGATCACTATCAGCGCTTCATCGATTCGCTGCTTGTCGAAGAGCTCGGGATCGAACGGTACTTTACGTATATCGTCACGAAGGTCGTCAAGCACGTGGCAGAAGGACCGCCCGGCTGGGCCGATGAAACCGTCTGAACGTGTCTTTCTCAGCACGCGAAAAAAGCCGATCACGCCGCACGCGGAACAGAAAAAACGTCAACGCCGCAGCGCGATAACAAAAAATTCGCAAGCCGCATGAGCCTTAAAGTGGATGCATCGGAGTTCATTCACGAATGCACGCTTTAGTGTTCCGGAGACAAACATGCAGCTCGGTCATCCCGTACTCTTCAAATCGCTTTGCTATGTCGACGGCCGCTGGATTCATAGCGACAGCGCCGCATCGATTGCTGTCACCAATCCCGCCGATCAGAAGATCATCGGCCATGTGCCGATGCTCGAACGTGCGCAGATCGTAAGCGCAGTCGACTCCGCCGAGCGCGCGTTTCAATCATGGCGCTGGATGCCGCAGCAAAAGCGCAGCGCGCTTCTGTTGCGCTGGCACGAACTCATCATGCGGCATCAAATGGATCTGGCTGGCATCCTGTCGCTTGAACAAGGCAAGCCGCTTGCGGAGTCCAGGGGCGAAATCGCTTATGCGGCCAGCTTCGTCGAATGGTTCGCGAACGAAGCGAAACGCCTAAACGGACGCACGATTCCCACGCATATCGATGGCGCGCATCTCGGCACGGTGATGGAACCCACCGGTGTCGCCGCGCTCATCACGCCGTGGAATTTCCCGGTCGCGATGATCACGCGCAAGGCCGCAGCCGCGCTCGCCGCGGGATGCACGGCGATCGTCAAGCCGGCGCACGAAACGCCCTTTTCAGCGATCGCACTCGCGCAGCTCACGGAAGAAGCGGGCTTTCCGCCGGGCGTCTTCAACGTTGTCATCGGCGAGCCGCAAATGGCGATGGAAACGCTTGTCAGCGATACGCGCGTGCGTGCCGTGAGCTTCACGGGCTCGACGCGCGTCGGCGGTCTCGTCGCGAAGACGGCCGCGCAATCGGGCATCAAAAAGCTCGCGCTGGAACTCGGCGGCAATGCGCCTTTTATCGTGACCGAAGACGCAGACCTGGAACAGGCCGTGCGCATCGCAGTGGGCGCCAAGTTTCAGACGTCGGGCCAGGATTGCTGCGCTGCAAATCGCATTCTCGTCGCGCGTCCGCTCTATGAGTCTTTCGTCGAGCGCTACACGGAAGCGGTGCGCGCGCTCAAGGTGGGCAACGCATTCGAAGCGAACGTCGATATCGGCCCGCTCATGCATCAGGCCGCATTCGATGCGACCGTCGAGCGCGTAAAAGATGCAAAAGCGCAAGGCGCGCGCATCACGGTGGGCGGCCATCCGCATGCATTGGGCGGCTGGTTTTTCGAACCGACCGTCGTCGCCGATGCAGGACCGGGCATGCGCATATACGACGAAGAGAACTTCGCGCCGATCTCCGCGATCGCTCCGTTCGATACGCTCGATGAAGCCGTCACGCGCGCGAACGACACGGAATACGGCCTTGCCGCATACGTCTGCGCGACGCGCATCGACACGATCTTTCAACTCGTGCGGCGTCTCGACTTCGCGATGGTCTCGGTCAACGGCGTGAAATTCACCGGCGCACCGATTCCATTCGGCGGCATGAAGGCATCGGGCCTCGGCCGCGAAGGTGGCGCGGAAGGCTTCGAGCCTTTCGTCGAAACGAAATATTTTTGCCTCGGCAATCTGGGCCTGCCGCTTTCGAGCGCGGCCTGAACGAACCAATCTCGAAGACACGCATCATCGAATCAAGGAGAAGCACATGACGCAGCAAAAGCAATCGCTCGAACAATTGTTCGCCGAAGACCGCGCGCACTTCATGCATCCGTCGACGCACGCGCACGATCACGCGAGCGGCGCATTGCCCGGCAAGATCGTCACCGGCGCGAAGGGCATTCGTATCGAGGATCATCAGGGCAAGAGCTATATCGATGCGTTCGCCGGACTGTATTGCGTCAACATCGGCTACGGCCGCACCGAAGTGGCCGACGCGATCTACGAACAAGCGAAGAAGCTCGCCTACTATCACACGTATGTCGGCCATTCGACGGATACGATCATCGAACTGTCGTCGCGCATCATCGACTGGTCGCCCGAAGGCATGAAGAAGGTGTACTACGGCATGTCGGGGTCGGATGCGAACGAAACGCAGATCAAGATCGTCTGGTACTACAACAACGTGCTCGGACGTCCGAACAAGAAGAAAATCATTTCACGCGAGCGCGGTTATCACGGCTCGGGCATCGTGACGGGCAGCCTGACCGGCTTGCCGAGCTTTCATCAGAACTTCGATCTGCCTGTCGAACGCGTGAAGCACACCGTCTGCCCGCACTGGTATCGCAAGGCGCCTATCGGCATGAGCGAAGCGCAATTCACCGCGTATTGCGTGGACGAATTGGAAAAGCTCATCGCGAAGGAGGGCGCGGACACGATCGCGGCATTCATCGCCGAGCCGGTGATGGGCACGGGCGGCATCATCGCGCCGCCGCACGGCTATTGGGAAGCCATTCAGGACGTGCTCAGAAAGCACGACATCCTTCTCATCTCCGATGAAGTCGTGTGCGGTTTCGGTCGTCTCGGCTCGAAAATGGGCGCGCAGCACTTCGGCATCAAGCCGGACCTCATCACGGTCGCGAAGGGTCTGACGAGCGCCTATGCGCCGCTCTCGGGCGTGATCGTCGGTGAGAAGGTATGGGATGTGATCGACAAAGGCTCGCAGGAATTCGGCCCGATGGGTCATGGCTGGACGTACTCGGGGCATCCCATCTGCGCGGCCGCGGCGATTGCCAATCTCGACATTCTGGAGCGCGAGAACCTGACGCAGAATGCCGCGGACGTCGGCGCGTATCTGCAGCAGCAACTGCACGCAGCGTTCGATACCCATCCGCTGGTCGGCGAAGTGCGCGGCGCGGGCATGCTGGCGGCGCTCGAATTCATGGCCGACAAGGACGGCCGCAAGCCATTCGATGCGGCGCTCAAGGTCGGCCCGAAAGTGTCGGCGGCGGCGCTCGAACGCGGCGTGATCGCGCGTGCGATGCCGCATGGCGACATCCTCGGCTTCGCGCCGCCGCTCGTGACCACGTGTGCCGAAGTCGACGAGATTGTCGGCATCGTCAGGCAGGCGGTGGATGCGGTTGCCGGTGAAGTCATCGGCTCGGCGCTTTCGACTCAGGCAATCTGAAGTGATCGAAAACGAGGCAAGGGAAGACCCGCAGAAATGCGGGTTCTTTTTCATATTTGAGGCAGCAACGATCGATGCTGGCCTCAAAAACAAAACGGCCGCTGATTGCGGCCGTCTTGCATTCTTTCCCGATTAACGCGTGGCGATGTACATCGTGATTTCAAAGCCAAAGCGCATATCGGTGAAACTCGGGGTTTCCCACTTCATAGAGCCTCCTTGTGCGATGAACGGCCAGACGGATGCCGGGTCGTTGCGCGGATTTTTCCAGACTAGCGCCGTGCAAAGCCGCGCCCCCAATTTCGACGCCCTTTAATCCTAGCGCGAGTTCAAGCGTTGCACGATTGGAATTTGCCTCTTCGCTCATTTAATTTATTTATAGCGGCCTAAGCCTTTCTCGAATCGTCAGCCATTGCACGGATTTTGTCAGAACCGTTTGACAGATTAGACGCCGGCGCTTCTAAAAATCGAGGGATTACCCTAGCTAATTCTTAGCGGCATTTGCTCATATAAAAGCGCGGCGCAAACGGAAATGCGTGTCAGAGCGCTGCGCTTATCGTCGTTGCGCGCGGCGCGAGCGAGGCACGCGTGAGTGCATCGAGCGGCAAGGGCTTGTCGAAGAAATAGCCTTGCGCCTGCGCCGCGCCCATTTCACGCAGCACGGCGAGCGTCGCCGCATCTTCGACGCCTTCGGCCACGAGTGTCAGATCGAGCGATTCGGCCATACGCACGATGGCCCGCACGATCGCGCGACTGCGGGGGCTTTCGGTCAATTCGAGGATGAACGACTTGTCGATCTTCAAGCCCGTGAACTGATATTGATGCACGTAACTCAGCGACGAGAATCCCGCGCCGAAATCGTCGAGGACGACGGACATGCCGTTGTCCGCGAGACGTTGCATCGTGCGGCGCGCGAGATCGGGTTCCGCGACGAGCGCGCCTTCCGTCAACTCCAGACACACGCGCGACGGCGATACGCGATAGCGCCGCAACAGCGCCAGGACGTCGTCCGCGAATTCGGGGCGGGTCATGCTGTAACTGGAGCAGTTCACGTGCACCGGCGGCCAGTGCGCGAAGCGCGCGTTGGACAGAATCGCGGCGACACGTTCGAGCATGTAGAGGTCGAGCCTGCCGATGAGCCTCAAGCCCTCGACCGACGGAAGAAATTCGCCGGGCCCGACGATGCGTCCATCCGGCTGACGCCAGCGAATCAGCGCTTCGAGCGCGACCACTGCGCCGCTTGTCACATCGACGATCGGCTGGAAGTAGGGCAGCAGTTCGTCGTCGCGTTTCATTGCGTTGCGCAGCGCGCCTTCGCGCTCAACCTGGTCCGACACCTGACGTCGCAGTTCCTGATTGAAGACGACGAAGCTGTCGCGGCCCGCGTTTTTCACGCGATACATCGCGGTATCGGCATCGCGCAGAAGATCGGCGGGCTCGGTGTGGAACTGGCTGTCCGCGCTGACGATGCCAATGCTGCACGACGAAAACACGACATGCTCTTCGATATGAAACGGCAGATCGAAGGCGGCCAGAATGCGCTTTGCAATCGATACGGCATCGCGCACGGGTGCGTTCGGCGAGAGCACGGCGAACTCGTCGCCACCTAGACGCGCGAGCAGATCGCTCGAACGCAGACAATCGCGCAGACGCGCTGCCGCCTGCACGAGCAGCATGTCGCCGAAGTGATGACCGAGGCTGTCGTTCACCACCTTGAAGCGATCGAGATCGATGAACATCACGGAAAGCTCATCGCCGCGCGTCTGATAGTCCTTCCACGCGCAACGCAGTTTCTGCATCAGGTGACTGCGATTGGGCAGGCCGGTGAGTGAATCGTGCGAGTTCTCGTAGAGCAGTCGCGCGTTGACGTCATCGAGTTCGCGCGTGCGGGCCTGCACGCGGGCTTCGAGTTCGAGGTTTGCGGCATGCAGCGCTTCGGCGTCGCGGCGGCGTGAGAGCGCGGTGTCGATATGACGCGATACGAACGTCAGCAACTCCTGATCGCGCAAAGAATAGCGCACGAGCGGCGAGTAGCTTTGCACGGCGAGCACGCCGCGCACGACATCGCCGTCGAAGAGCGGAATGCCGAGCCACGAACGCAGACGCACTTCGCTGTGCTCGATCTCGAACGCGCCGTCTTCGATCAGCCGCAGCGCTTCCTGATGATCGATGAGCCGCGCGCGCCGCTCGCGGATCACGTATTCGGTGAGGCCGCGCTTGGCACGCCGCGGCGCGGGCCGTTCCTGCACGATCTCATCGACGTAATACGGGAACGATACTTCGCCCGTGTCGGTTTCGAACAACGCGATATAGAAGTTGCGCGCATAGAGCAATTCGCCCACGATGCCGTGCAGGCTGCGCAAAAACTCCATCATGTCGCCGGGCCGGCTCGACAGTTCCGCGATCTGATAGAGCGCCGCCTGCAAGTGCTCGGACCGCTCGCGCTCCGCGATGCCGTGACGCAACGCGGTGTTGAGCTTCGACAGTTCGGACGTGCGCCGCGCGACCTGTTCTTCGAGATCGGCGCGGTGCAGGATACGGTCGAGCGCCATCGCCACGTGACGCGCGACGACAAGAAACAGCGCGCGATCCTCGGCCGTGTAGATGCGCGATACATCGTAGACCTGCATCGCCAGCATGCCGAATACCTCGTCGGCGGCATTCTTGAGCGGCGCGCCCATCCAGAACTCGGGACGATCGCCGATGCAGTAGAAGCGGCCATCGCGCTCGGCGGCGCAGATGTCGGCCGCAGTGATGAACAGCGGTTGCGCGCTCGTCAACACCTGGCCCGTCATCGACAGGCGTGCTGGATTCAGAATGTCGTAGTTTTCCGCGGCGACGACATCGGTATCGATCACATCGACGTAGTACGGATACGTGATCCTGCCCGTCTTGCGATCGTAGAGCGCGAGATAGAAGTTCTCGGCGTCGATCAGCGTGCCGAGCCGTTCATGCACGCCGCGCAGAAAATCGGCGCGCTCGGGCACCGAACTCGCCAGATACGAGATTTCGTAAAGCACGCGCTGCGTGAGCTGCGCGCGTGCGAGGGCGTCGGCTTGAAGACGTTCGCCCAGCGTGCGGGCGAACTCGGCCAGATGCAGGTCGTCGCAATGCGCCACCGGCGCGAGCAGCCAGCCGAGCACGCTCTCGCCGCGCCCGGTCGGCCAGCCATGCCAGCCGTGCGCCGCGCACGCTTCGACGAGCCGTTCCTCGGCGATGCTGTGCGGCCACGCGCGTCCATCGGGCAGCGAGGCATCGCCGCATCGCTCCAGATGCAGCTGCTCGCCTGCGCGATACCACGCCCATTGCTGCGGACAGCCGGCCGCTGCCGCCTGGCGCAACAAGGCGTCGATCGACGGCGCGCCGCTTGTCAAGGTCTCTTCTTCCATTGCCGTTATGGTTGCGGCTTCGATCGCGCGCGCGCGGCCAGCCGGCGCGTCGTACGCGGAAAACACGTTCATCGGCGCTCCAGGCCATAGGGCCGCCACGGCGGGCGGGTGCTCATTCGGCGACATGCGCGCGCGCCGTGCATGCAGCGCGCGTCGCAAGCAAACGTTCTTAACGGGCTAACGGCAGGCAGCTTACAGGCTTGAGGACGCGGAACAAAAAAACCGCCGGGTCGGGCCGCAACTATTCCGCGTGCGCGGCGGCGGTGGCCGGATGACCCGTAAATCGCTCGCGATAGGCCTGCGGCGATACGCCGAGCGCGCGCAGGAAGCCGCGCCGCATCGTTTCTTCGGAGCCGAACCCGCAACGCGCGGCGACACGCTTGACCGGCAGCGCGGTATCGCCGAGCAGCCGGCGCGCGGCTTCGAGCCGCATGCGTTCGATGGAGCGCGCGGGCGTCGTGCCGGTCTGCGCACGGTAATGGCGCACGAAGCTGCGCTCGCTCATGCCGGCGCGCCCGGCCAGCACGCCGATAGACAGATCGGTCGCGAGATTCTCGGCGATCCACGCGTGCAGTTCGGCGAAGCGCTCGCCCGATTGCTGCAGCGACAGCGCCGCGCTGAACTGCGCCTGTCCGCCGGGCCGTTTCAGGAAAACGACGAGCTGGCGCGCCGCTTCGAGTGCGAGCGCGCGGCCCAGATCGTCCTCGACGAGCGCGAGCGACAGATCGATGCCCGCCGTGATGCCGGCCGACGTCCACACGTCGCCGTCGCGGATGAAGATCGGATCGGCCTCGACGCGCACCGCCGGAAAGCGCGCCGCGAGTTCGTCGCAGCGCGTCCAGTGCGTGACGGCCCGGCGCGCGTCCAGCAGACCGGCCGCCGCGAGCAGAAACGCGCCGGTGCAGACTGAAGCCGTGCGTCGCGCGTGCGCCGAGCGCGCCCGCACCCAGTCGACGAGATCGGGCTGGCGCACCGCCTCGTGCACGCCCCAGCCGCCCGCGACGACGAGTGTGTCGCACGGCTCGCTCGCATCGGGCAGCATGTGCGCCACGAGGCCGAGCCCCGCCGATGCCGTCACGACGCCTTCCCGCGCGACCACCCGCGGGCGGTACGGGCGCGGCATGCCCGAGGCCGCCGCCAGATCGTTGACGGTGGCGAACACCTGGAGCGGCCCGGCGACGTCGAGCAACTGGACGTCGGGGAAGGCGAGTATGTCGACGGTACGGGGCGTCTCGGTCTGCATTTTCGGTCCCTCCCGCTGGCGATTGGCGGAAAACGTGGGTTATGTGTCAATTTCGCCATAGCGTAGCGGCGTAGGATCGGTTCGTCCACTGCCAACGAAACACCATTCGAGGAGATCAAGATGACGCTGCATATCGGCCTGCTGCTGTTTCCGCGCGTTCAGCAACTCGACATGACCGGCCCTTACGACGTATTCGCGCATATGGTCGACGCGCAGGTGCACCTCGTCGCGAAGACGCGCGAACCAGTGAAATCGAGCGCGGGGATGATCCTGACGCCCGACACCACTTTCGCCGACTGCCCCGCGCTCGACGTGATCTGCGTGCCGGGCGGCGCAGGCGTCGGCGATCTGATGGAAGACGAAGAGACGCTCGCGTTCCTGCGCGGGCAGGCGGCGCACGCGCGCTATGTCACGTCGGTCTGCACGGGCGCGCTCGTGCTCGGCGCGGCGGGCCTGCTGCGCGGCAAGCGCGCGACGACGCACTGGGCATTCCACTCGCTGCTCGCCGAACTCGGCGCCGTTCCGGTGCATGAGCGGGTCGTGCGCGACGGCAATGTGCTGACCGGCGGCGGTATCACGGCGGGCATCGACTTCGCGTTGACGTTGGCGGCGGAGCTCGTCGGCGAACACGAGGCGCAGGCCATTCAGTTGCAGATGGAATATGCCCCGGCGCCGCCGTTCGATTCAGGCGATCCGCATCTTGCGCCGGCCGCCGTCCTGAACGATGTGCGCGAGCGTTCGGCGGCATCGCTTGCGGCGCGCAGTGCGATCACGGCGCGCGTCGCCCAGCGTTTGAAACTGAATGCGTAATACAAAATGCATCATGCCATCTGGCGTTATGCATGCGTAATGCAAAATGCCGGATGCGTGGCCAGTTCGTGCGGAGAGCAGGGCGGGCTAGAAGCGCTTCTGCATGAAATAGCGCGACTGTCCCGCATGAAAATCGGCGATTTCTCCGAACGCTTCGTAACCGCAGCGCGCGTAGAGCGCGTGTGCTGCGGGATTCACCGTGTCGAGCCATGCCGCGCGGCAGCCGCGCTTCTTCGCTTCGTTTTCGGCGGCTTCGAGTGCGCGGGCGCCGAAGCCAAGTCCGCGCGCGTCTTCACGAATCCACAGCCATTTGACGAAAAGCCAATCCCACGCCGTATATCCGGCCAGACCTCCGACGAAGTCATCGCCGCGATAGACCGACACGGCGAGATCGCGCTGATGGCTCGGGCCGAGTTGCGCGCGATTGAACGCCGCGAGTCCGCCGGAAACGTCGCGCTCGAATGACGCGTCGATCCAGTCGGTTACCGCGAGCGTGAAGTGACCTGCATCGTTCGTGCTCATGCGATGCTCGCTCAGATCTGCTCGGCCGGCGCCACCGACGCGCCCTCGATGCCGTGGCGCGCGAGCGCATCCGCGACGAAGCCGGAGCGCTTCATGTCCTCGACGAACGCACGCAAAAAGCTCGCGGATTCGTCGCCGCGAGGCGTCGGCATGCCTATCGCCTGCCGGATCACCATGAAGCGTCCGTCGAGCAGACGCAAGCCGGGCGTGCGCGCGGCATCGGCTTCGAGCTGCTGCTTTACGCCGGCCGCGACCTCGAGGTTATCGCGCAGGAAAGTCTCGACCACCGCCTCCGACAACTCCGTGCGCACGATCTGCGCATGCTTGATTTCGCGCGTGAGAAAGAGGTCGTATGCGCTGCCCTCGCCGACCATGATGCGATTGCCTTCGCGATCCACTTCGTCGTTGCCTGTGAGCGTCGACGCATCGCGCACGAGATAACAGCCTTCGATCAGCACGTAAGGCGCCGTGAACGCGATGCCCTCGCCGCGCAACGGATCGATCGCGAAGAAGCCGATGTCGGCGGCTTCGTTCCTGATGGTGTCGACGGACTTCGCGGCGGTATCGAACGCGGTGAACGCGACGGGCACGCCGAGACGCGCCGCGAGCTCCCGCGCGATATCGACCGATACGCCGCCGGGTTCGCCGCCATCGGTGCGATGCGCGAGAATCGGATTGCCGAGATTGATCGATGCGCGCAGCGTGCCGGTCGGCGCGAAGGCGTTCTGCAAGGATGAGGAATGAGTCATGGCTTCCATCGGTTGATTGAACGGGCGTGACAGGCGATGTGGCGATATGCGCGATTCGATGCAGAATACGCGAACCGCAACCGGTCTGGCAAAGGAGCCTCATGCAAAGCGAACGCATCGATACGCGCGAATTGATCGAGCGTCTGAAGCTGGAACCGCATCCCGAAGGCGGGTTCTTTCGCGAGACTTATCGGGCAAGCGGGCGCGTTGCGCGCGAGCGCGAGCCTGAGTGGCGTTCCGCATCCACGGCGATCTACTTCCTGTTATGCGACGGCGCGCATTCGACATGGCATCGCATTCGTTCCGACGAGGTCTGGCATTTCTACACGGGCGATCCGCTCGACGTGCACGTGCTCGATGCGAGCGGCGCGGTCGTCACGCATCGTCTCGGCAACGCGCTGGTGCATCCGGGTTCGGCGTTTCAGGCCGTCGTGAAAGCGGGCGATTGGTTCGCCGCGGAATGCCATGACGCTTCGGGCGCCGCGCTGGTGGGTTGCACGGTCGCGCCCGGTTTCGAGTTCAGTGAGTTCGAACTGGCCGCGCCGGGCATGCTGGAGGCGCGCTATCCGCAGCACCGCGATCTGATCGCGCGCCTCGGGCCGAAGACCTGACGTGACCCGACGCCGCGCGCGCGAGTGCGGTTATCATCGCGCGCATCTCGACTACACACGCAAGGTTCGGCATGAGCGCAGTGCGCCGCGGCATTCAATCGATCGAAGTAGGGGGCGCGCTCTTGCGCGCGCTGGTGGATCACGGCGGGCCCATGTTGCTCGGCGATCTCGCGAAGAAAGCGGGCATGCCGTCGGCGAAAGCGCATCCGTATCTCGTGTCGTACGGCAATCTCGGGCTGATCCAGCAAGACCCCGCGACCGGCCGCTATGAACTCGGGCCTTTCGCGTTGCAGATGGGCCTGATCAGCCTGCAGCGAGTCGATCCGGTGCGGCTCGCGATCGAGGAAGTGGCGAACATGACGCCGCGCGTCGAGCATACGGTCGCGCTCGCGAGCGCGGGCAGCTATGGTCCGACGATCGTGCATATCCGGCAGGCGAGTGTGCCGATTCACGTGACGATGCGCACGGGCACGGTGATGTCGTTGCTGCAGACCGCGACGGGCCGCGCATTCGCCGCGTATCTGCCGCCGATGACCGTCGATGCGCTGGTGGCGATCGAGCGCGCGGGCGCGCTGCAGACCGGCGCGGAGCGGCGCGATTACACGCGCGCGCAGATCGACGCGATGCTCGCCGAAGTGCGCGAGCACGGCATCGCGAGGGCGATCGACGATCCCGTCGCGGGCATCAGCGCGATGAGCGCGCCGGTGTTCGATCATTCGCGCAATATCGTGCTCGCGATCACGGCGATCGGGCCGAGCGGATCGTTCGATGGCGCGTGGGACGGCGACATCGCGAAGGCGCTGCGTGCGTGTGCCGGACGCGTCTCGAAGATGCTCGGCTTCGTCGGCGTCTGATTCCAGTTCTCGGCCG
>FCOH02000006.1 GCA_001544595.2 Caballeronia peredens
TGTCGTGTCGATCCGCGATCTGTTGCGCAACACGCTGCGGATGCGGCCGGACCGCATCATCGTCGGCGAAGTGCGCGGCAGTGAAGTGCTCGAAATGCTCCAGGCGATGAATACCGGCCACGACGGCTCCATGGGCACCATCCACGCGAGTTCGCCGCGCGAATGCCTGTACCGGCTGGAGATGCTCGCCGGTTTCGCGGGTTTTCAGGGCACGGAAGCAAGCCTCAGAAGGCAGATCGCCAACGCGATCGATTTCGTCGTGCAGATCGGGCGGCTGTCGAACGGACGCCGCCGCATTCTCTCCGTGACGGAAGTGACCGGCATGTCCGACGACATCATCGCGACGCAAGAACTGTATCGCTACGAAGCCGACGCGAGCGACGCGGACAACTGGGTGTCGCTCGGCCTCCAGCCCCATTCGCCGAAGCTCGCGGCATTCAAGAAAACTCGTTCCGCTGCCGTAATCGAAGAGACATTCAGCGCGTCTTCGGGACGCTTTTCATTGACCGGAGGCTTCGGTGTCTAGCGGAATTGCATGGGTTTTCATGCTCGCCCTGTTGTGCGCGGCGGGCGGCGTGCTGCTGTGGAGCCGCGGCATCCACAAGCGCGACATGCATCTCGCGAAGCATTTCTTCGAGCGGCAGATGAAAGCAGTGGCCAGCCGCGCGTCCGCCCAGGCGACCGACGCACGCGCCGCGCGGACGCCGCGGCGCCAGACGCAGCGGCCCGCGGGCGCATCGCGCATCGCTTCCGAACTCGACGACCTCATGCGCCGCTCCAACGTGCAGAACCCACGCGCGGCGCTGACCATCTGGGCGCTGATCACCGGCGTCGTTTCGTTCGTCTGCTCGACGCGCGTCGCACCCGCGATGGGTTTTGTCGCCGTCGTCTTCTGCGCGCTGTGCTTCTTCGCCGTGCTCGTGCGGCGCGCGCAGAAGCGCCGCGAGCACATCGTGCGCCAGTTGCCTTCGTTTCTGGAAGGCATCGTGCGTCTGGTCACGATCGGCAACAGCATTCCGGCCGCGTTTCAGGCAGCGGCGGCGAACACGCAAGCACCGCTCGCGGATTGTCTCGAACAGGTCATGCCGCGTCTGCGCACCGGCATGGACATCGATCAGGCGCTCGCGGCGGTTGCGCGCATCTATCGCGTGCAGGAGTTCGAGCTGATCGGCGCGGTGCTGCGCATCTCGATCAAGTTCGGCGGCCGCTCCGACGTGATGCTCGAACGCATGGCCTCGTTCATGCGCGATCTCGAACAGGCGGATCGCGAACTGGTCGCAATGTCGACGGAAACGCGCCTGTCGTCGTGGGTGCTCGGGCTGCTGCCCGCCTTGCTCGGCGGCGCGGTCATCGTGCTGAATCCGGAGTATTTCCAGTCGATGTGGGCCGACACGCTCGGCAGGAAGCTCGTGTATGGCGCGCTCGGCCTGCAGGCCCTCGGCGCGTATCTGCTGTATCGCCTCGCGCGGCTGCGGTCCTGAGGAGCCCATCGTCATGCCGATTGAACTCGCGCTCGCGTTCGCCGCCTTCGCCGCCGCGCTCGGCTTCGCGCTGACCGGCGCCGCGTCGTTCGCGCGCGCCCGCCGCGCACGGCGTGTCGCGAGCGTGCTCGAACGCGCGCTCGGCAAGGAGGCCGCGGCCTCGCCACGCAAACCGGGGGCCACGCCGCGCCGGCTGATCGACGTCATCACGCGCACGGCGGCCGGCGGTGAGAGCGGCGCGAAGTGGCTGGATACACGGCTCGGCAAGATGATCGTCGCCGACGAGGACCGCCGCCTCATCGAGCGCTGCGGCTATCACGACGCCGGTGCACGCGTGCGCTTTCTCGTCGCGCGTCTGACGGGCGCGCTCGTGCTGCCGTCGATCGCCATCGCGTTCACGCATGCGCACGGCGCGCGTCTGTCGTTTCTCGTGTCCGGCGCGCTCGTCGCGGGCTTCATGGCGCCGAAGTGGTTCGTGCGCAGGAAAGCGGCGGCGCGGCAACGCGCAGTCGCAAACGAATTGCCGATGTTCGTCGATTTGCTGCGCATTCTGCAGGGCGTGGGATTGTCGCTGGATCAGAGCCTTTCGATCGTCGTCAGCGATTTCGCGGCGGTGCTGCCGGTGCTCGCGCAGGAAGTCGCCATCGCGCAGGCGCAATACGCGACGGGCCGCACCCGCGAACAAGCGATGAAGCGTCTCACGACGAGTTACGAAAGCGATGAACTGAGCGCCCTCCTGCGCCTCATGACGCAGATCGAGCAGCACGGCGGCGCGGTGCAGGAACCGCTGCGGCAATTCGGCGACCGGCTGCGCGAGGCGCGCCGCACGGGCTTGCGCGAGCGCATCGGCAAGCTGACCGTGAAGATGACCGGCGTGATGGTGCTCACGCTGCTGCCCGCGCTGCTCGTCATGACGGCGGGACCGGGCTTTCTCGCGGTGTTCCATTCCCTGGCCGGCTTGCACAAGTGAGCCGGAAAGCTTCGTACAGAGACGAATCATGAAAGCGATGTCCACTTCATTCAACACGCGGCTCGCCGCCGTGCTCGTCTGCGCGATGCTCGGCGCGTGCGCTTCGAAGCCCGAGCGTGGTTATGGCGCCGCCGCGCAAGCCGAACGCGAGGCCGCGCTCGAACGCACGAGCCGCGAAGGCGCGCTGCCCGATTCGCCGGGGATGTATCTCGCGCTCATCGACAAGATGCAATCCGAAGGGATGTATTACGCTTCGCTCGCCCATATCGATGCCTACGAGAAACGCTACGGCCGCTCGCCCGATTCGACGCTGCGCCGCGCCGATGCCCTGCGCAAGACGGAACAGACCGACGCGAGCCGCACCGCATACGACTCGTTGCTCTCGACGCCGCTTGCCGCGCGCGGTCATCGCGGACTGGGTCTGCTCGCGGGCGAAGCCGGCGATTTCGACGAAGCCGCACGTCAGTTCGCGCAAGCCTCCGATCTCGATCCGACCGACGCGCCGATTCTCTCCGATCTCGGCTACGCGCTGCTGCGCATGGGCAATATCGACGCGGCGCGCGTGCCGCTGATGAAGGCGTCGGAACTCGCGCGCAACAACCCGAAGATCCAGAAGAATCTCGTGCTCTATCTGCTCGCGAGCGCTCAGGGCGAGGCGGCGCGCGAGATCGTCGCGCAGCAGCAGTTCTCGGCAGAAACGCAACAGGCCATCCAGAAGAATCTGAAGCTCGTGCTCGACGCCGCCAAGATCAAGGGCGACATGTCCCGCGCAGCGGTCGCATCGATGGCGCGCGCAATGTGAGCGCAGGCGGCACGGCGCTTGCGTCGCACGGAGCACTCGTTCACACGCTCCGGAGAAGCCCATGCATATCGTCTGCCACATGATGTCGTCGATCGATGGCCGCAGCCTTACCGACAACTGGAACCTCCCTTACGCGTCGCCCACCTACGAAGAGACCGCCGCCCGTTTCAAGGCCGACGCTTGGGCCTGCGGCCGCGTCACGATGCAGGAAATCTCGCATGGCAAGGACCGCGACTATCCGCGCGGTCTTGCCAAAAAAGCCATCGCGCGCGCCGACTATTTCGCCAGACGCGATGCGAGCCAGTACGCCGTCTCGATCGACCCGAAAGGACGCGTCGCATGGAAGAGCGACACGGCGCTCGACTCGCACATCGTCGAGGTGCTGGCGGAAAGCGTCGAGGATGACTATCTGGCGTATCTGCAATCGATCGGCGTGTCGTATGTCTTCGGCGGCAAGGACGACATCGAACTGGCGCGCGTGGTCGATACGCTTGAGCGCGAACTGAAGATCCGCAAGCTGATCGTCGAAGGCGGCGGCCATGTGTCGGGCGCGTTCGTCAATGCGCAACTCGCCGATGAAGTCAGCGTGCTGCTGGTTCCGCTCGTCGACGGACGCGAGGCGCACACGTCGTCGTTCGAAGTGGCGATGGACGCGTGGAAGAAGCCCGCGTATCTGAAGCTCGAATCGGTCGAAACGCTGGAACACGACGTCGTGTGGATACGCTACACGCGCCGGGCCTGAAGCCTCGGGATTTACCCGCGACCTGTCCGCCGGGCCGCAAAAAGCGCGGCTCGCGTTGTTATAATCCTCTCATTCCACGACCAAAACATAACATCCCTCGCGCCGTCCCGATGGCCAAGAACGACCGTATGCGCGCCCTGTCGAGCGCGCTGGAAAAACAGAATGTGATGCGCCTGCGCGATGCAGCCGCATTGCTCGGCGTTTCGGAAATGACGGTGCGCCGCGACATCGCAGCGCATCCCGGCCAGTTCACGTATCTCGGCGGCTATATCGTCAGCGCCGCGGACGTGCCCAACGCGGGCTACACCATCGAGGAAGAAAAGGATCATTTCGCGCAGGCGAAGGCGATCGCATCGAGTCATGCGGCGCGGCTGCTCGTGGATAACGACACCATTTTCATCGACTGCGGCACGACGCTGACGACGCTCGCGCGGCAGATTCCCGTCGAGATGCATCTGACGGTCGTGTGTTATTCGCTCAACGTCGCGGAGATTCTTCGTCGCAAACCCAACGTGCGCATGATCCTGCTCGGCGGCGTTTATGTGCCGTCGTCGGAGTCGTTCGCGAGCGACGAAAGCGTCGAAACGCTGCGGCGCATGGGTATCAACAAGGCGTTCATGTCGGCGGGCGGCGTCGATGAAGCGCGCGGCGTGACGTGCTGGAACTTTCATGAAGTCGCCATCAAGCAGGCCGCGATGGCGAGTGCGGTGGAGCGGCATCTCGTCGTCGACGCCAGCAAGTTCGGCAAGGTCAAGGCCGTGCGTTTCTCGCAGTTGTCGGAGTTCGATTCGGTGATCACCGAAGACGGGCAGAAGCCACGCAAGCGCAGTTGATTCAATGCGTTTTTGCGGCGCCAACGAAAAAGGCCCGTTCCTGAGGAACGGGCCTTTTTGCTCGTAGCACGCTTACTGCCTGCGCCCCAGCGCAAACAATGTCCCGGCGACAAGAATGAAAGCGCCGATGATCACCTTCTGCCACGTGCTCGGCACGCCGATGAGAATCAGCACGCTGTTGATGAGCGTAACGAGCACGACGCCCAGCAGCGTGCCCGCGACCGTTCCCGTGCCGCCCGTGATGCGCGCGCCGCCGAGAATCACCGCCGCAATCACATCGAGTTCCGTGCCGACGAGATCGAACGGATTGGCGAGCCGGTTCGTCGAGACGTGCAGAATGCCCGCGACGCCCGCCAGCAACCCGGTGTAGCCGAACACGAACAGATGAATCGCGCGCAGGTTGTAGCCGAGACGCTCTGCGATCGCGAGACTGCCGCCCATCGCGTAGACGCCGCGGCCCATCATCGTGCGATTGAGCAGCCACCACGTGATCACCGCGGCGATCACCAGCGCCAGCACCGACACCGGCAGCACGGCGCGCAAGCCATCGGACGTGTGATAGAAGAACAGCGGCAGGCGGCCGAACGTATCCATGCTGTGCGGAATGTTCATGAAGAACTGCGTGCCGACGAAAGTCAGCAGCAAGCCGCGATACAGATACTGCGTGCCGATGGTCACAATCAGCGACGGCGCCTTCAGCCGGTGCACCAGCATGCCGTTGATCACGCCGAGCAGCACGCCGCCGACCGCGCCGGCGATCAGGATCAGCGCGAACGGGCACTCGGGCCACCAGGCGAACACGGCCTTGGTGATCGAGTACATCGTGAGCGCGGCGATCGCCGTGAACGAAACGTCGATGCCGCCTGACGCCAGCACGACGAGCGTGCCCAGCGCGAACAGCGATACGGTCGTCGCGGAATGCAGCAGGTCGAACAGCGTGGCGAACTGAAAGAAGCGCGGGTTGATGCCGCCCACGATCAGGCACGTCACGAGAATCAGCCCGGCCGTGAACCACTCGGGATTGCGCATCAGTTGCGCGTACAGGTTGCCCTTGCGCACACGCGGCGCGACTTCGCTCGCGGCTTGCGGCATCGTCTCGCTGCGCCCGCGGCGGATGGATTCGCTCATGCTCATGCTGCCTCTGAAAGTAGCGCGTGATAAAGATCGGCTTCGTTCAAGCGGTCCGCGCGATATTCGTTCGCGATGCGGCCTTTCTTCATCATCAGAATACGGTCGCAGTTCTGCAGCAGCTCGGGCAAGTCGTCGCTGATCAGGATGATGCCGATACCCTCCTTGGACAGCCGCTGCATGATGCGATAAATAATGTCCTTCGATCCCACGTCCACGCCGACCGTGGGCCCGTGCAGGATCAGCACGCGCGGATCGATCGCGAGCCAGCGGCCGATCAGCACGCGCTGCTGGTTGCCGCCCGAAAGCGATTGCACCGGCTTGTCGACATCCGGTGTGGCGATCTGCAAGTCCTTCACGGTGCGCTCGGCGAGTTCCTGCGCGCGCTTGCGGTCGATCTGGCCGAAGCGGTCGCGCAGACTCGCGATCATCGCGGTGACGACGTTGTCGCGGATGGGCTTGTCGAGGAACAGTCCTTCGTTCAGGCGGTCTTCCGGCACATAGCCGATGCGTTGCGCCTTTGCATCCGCGGGCGATTGCAGCCGCACGCGCATGCCATCGAGCGTGACCGTGCCGAGATCCGCCGGCGCGACGCCCGCCAGAGCACGCGCGAGTTCGTTGCGGCCGGAGTCGAGCAGGCCGGTCACGCCGAGAATTTCGCCCTTGTGCAGCTTGAACGACACATCGGCGAACTGGCCCTTGCGGCCGAGCGCGTGCACATCGAGCACGACTTGCGATGCGCCTTCTTCGACTTCCGCGCGATAGCGTTCCGTCGACAGATGCTTGCCTGTCATGAGTTCGCTGATCTGCGCCTTCGTATAGTTTTCGATCGGCCCTTGCGCCATCTTCTGGCCATCGCGCAGCACGATCACTTCGCCGCCGATCGCATAGCATTCGTCGAGCTTGTGGCTCACGAACAGCACGGCCACGCCTTCCGCGCGCAGCTTCGCCAGCACGGCGATGAGATTGTCGACTTCCTTTTGCGTGAGCGAGGTCGTCGGCTCGTCCATGATGACGAACTTCGCCTCGCTCGCAATGGCGCGCGCGATCGCGACGAGCTGACGCGTCGCGAGCGGTAGTTGCTCGATCAGCGTCTTCTGGAAATCCGCGTCGCCGGGCAAGCCGACCGCTTCGAGCGCGCGCGCCGCGGTTTCGGCGAGCGCGCGGCGGTTGAAGGTGCGCGCGAGCTTGCCCGCGTGCTCGGCGAGTTCGGAAGTCAGCGCGACATTCTCGGCCACGCTCATGTTCGGCAGCAGCGACAAGTCCTGATAGACCGTTTCGATGCCCGCGGAAAGCGATTCGAGCGGCGTGAGTTTCGAATGGCGCACGCCTTCGATCACGAGTTCGCCTTCATCGGGCGGCTGCGCGCCCGAAATGATCTTGATGAGCGTGCTCTTGCCGCAGCCGTTCTCGCCCAGCAAGTGATAGATCTGTCCGCGCTCGAACGCGAGACTCACGCCGCGCAGCGCATACACGCCGGTAAAGCGCTTATGGATATTGACGACTTCGAGAAGCGGTGTCTCTTTGGTCATGGCTCGATTCATTCGTGCGGCGCGTGTCCGTCATGGACACGCGCGCCGCACATCACATCAGAAGTTGTATTGCTTGTAGTTCGTCTTGTCGACATCGACCCAGCCGGTGCCGCGCACGATCACGCCCTTGCCCGGACCCTTGCTCACCGTGACCTTGTTATAACCGGTGATGCCGAGATCCGCGCCGTTCTGCACTTCCTTGCCGTCGACGAGCATTTGCGCAACCTTGTTCATCGCGAGACCGGCGAGCTTCGGATCCCAGAACGCGATGCCGTTGATCGCGCCGCTTTCGAGGAACTTGCCGGCTTCGGTCGGCAGGCCCGTGCCGTACACGCAGATCTTGCCGACCTTGCCCGCTTCCTCGACCGCGCGGCCGATGCCGATCACATCCAGCGACGACGAACCCTGAAAGCCCGTCAGGTCCGGATGCTTGCGCAGCACTTCCTTCGCGACCTGATAGGCGCGCTCGCCGTCGTTGTTGGTTTCGAGCTTCGGCTCGACGAGATCCATCTTCGGATACTTGGCCTTCGCGTTGCCGATGCCGCCGTCGGCCCATTGCACCTGCGAGCGGCTGCCGAGCGAGCCGACCAGCACGGCCCACTTGCCCTGCTGACCCATGCACTTCGAGAGGCGCTCGTTCAGGCCTGCGCCATAAGCGGTATTGTCGAAGGCTTCGATATCGACCTGCGTATTCTTGGCGTTGTCCGCTTCATGCGTGACGACCTTGATGCCGCGGTCCATCGCCTTCTTGAGCGCGGGCTCGAGCGTCGGCGGATCATACGGCACCACGGCGATCGCCGTGACCTTCTTCGCGATCAGATCTTCGATGATCTTCAGTTGCTGCGCGGCGTCCGCGCGGCCCGGGCCCGTCTGATACGCGTTGATGTTCGGATTGGCTTTACCGAACTCCTTCACGCCTTCGTCCATGCGGTTGAACCAGTTGATGCCGGTCACCTTGACGACGGTCACGATGGTTTCGTTCGTTGCGGCCTGCGCCGCCGCGATCGCGCCGGCGGCGAGTGCGACTGCCGTGAGCGCGGTGGCGAGTTTGTTCAGCTTCATTGCGTTGTCTCCTTTAGGTATCGATTGGTCTCTTTAACAATCACACGCAACACTAACGTCCCGTCGATGCGGGCGGCGGCGGAACCTGGCTTTTGGGCGCCGCCCCGCCGATGCCGAAGATCGCGCGCACGCGCTCGCCGCCCGCGAATGCGAGCGATGCGAGCAGCAGGAAACCCCACGCGCAATCGCCGAAAAACTGCGATACGCCGAGCAGATTGAACAGGCTCGACAGGAATTGCAACACGGTCGCGGCGAGAAACACGCAGACGATGCGCCCGTAGCCGCCTGCCGGATTCACGCCGCCCATCACCGCGATCAGGATCGCGATGAGCAGATACGAATTGCCGTAGTCCCATTTCGCGCTCGACGTATGCGTCGCACTGATCAGACCCGCGAGCGAAGCCAGCATGCCGCACAGTCCATACGTGACGATCAGCATGCGCGCGCGCGGAATGCCCGCATAGAACGCGGCTTTCGGATTCGTGCCCATCAGATAGAGACGCAGCCCGAACGGCGTGCGCTTCAGAATCCAGCCGAGCAGCAGCACGGCGGCGATGAAGATCCACAGCGAAATGGGCACTTGCAGAAAGGTGCCGTTGCCGATGCTCGACAGCGGATCCACGTACTCCACGCGCACCGATGCGCCGTTGCTCAGCACCACCGCGATGCCCGTGAAGAGCAATTGCGTGCCGAGCGTGCAGAGAATCGGCGTGAGTCTGAGCTTCGCGATCACGACGCCGTTCAGCACGCCGCCCGCCAGTCCGATCAACACGACGATGCACACGAACACGCCCGTATAGAGTGCGGGCGAATCGTCGGCGGAAACCATGTGCGGCAACAGCATCGCCGCGACCATGCCGGAGAGATTCGCGAGCCCGACGCCCGACAGGTCGATGCCGCCATTGCCCGACACCATCGACAACATGATGCCGAGCGCGAGCAAGCCGAGTTCGGGCAACTGGCCGCCCATCGACTGAAGGTTGTCGATATCGAGGAACTGGCCATGCGACATCCATGTCGCGACGAGCACCACGAGAATGTTCACGCCGATCAGGAAGTTGAACTGGCGATCCTGAAACCAACCCGGCCACTTCGACGACTTCATTGCGTCATGCTCCTGTCGGCCAGCACCGAGTTGATTTCATCGAGACGCGGCATCGACGGCGCGGTACCCGGACGCGTGACCGAGAGGCTCGCGAGCGCGCAACCGAAGCGCACCGCATCGAGCGGGTTGTCGCCGCGCGCGAGCGCCGCCGCAAAACCGCCGGTGAAGCCGTCGCCGGCGCCTGCGGTTTCGACCACGCGGCCGCAATCGAACGACGGCACAAGCGTCGATTCGTTCGGCGTATGCAGGAGCGCACCCGCTTCGCCGAGCGTGACGATCACGGCGCGCGCACCCTTCGCGAGCAATACATCGGCGGCGCGGCGCGCGTCATCGACATTGGCGATCTCGACGCCCGTCAGCGCGGTCGCTTCCGTTTCGTTCGGCGTGATGTAGTCGCACAGCGGATAGATGTCGTCGGTAAGCGGCAACGCGGGCGCGGGATTGAATACCGTCGTCACGCCATGCTTGCGCGCGAGTTCGAGGCCACGGCGCGCGGCCGGAATCGGCTGCTCCAGTTGCGTGACGAACACGCCTGCATTCGCGATGTCGGCCTCGATTGCTTCGACGTCTTCGGGCACGAGCGTGCCGGCCGCGCCCGCCGCGACGATGATCGCGTTACTGCCCGTGTTTTCGTCGACGTAAATATGCGCGGCACCTGTCGCCACGTCGGGCATGACAGTCGCGCGCGACGTGATGCCTTCGGCGGCCCATGTGGCCTGCGCGATTTCGCCGAATGCATCGGCGCCGATGCGTGTGCAGAAGATCACGTCCGCGCCCGCGCGCGCGGCGGCCACCGCCTGATTCGAGCCCTTGCCGCCCGGTCCCATCTTGAATGCGGAGCCCGCGACGGTCTCGCCGAGCAAGGGCATGCGCTGCGCGCGAAACGCGAGGTCGGTGACGTAGATGCCGAGAATGACGACGCTTTTCATCGCGCGCCTCCTTCCGGTGCGTCCGGTGCGAGCTGCACACCCTTCTTGAAAATGAAGCAGCCGTAGCCGCGCGCTTCGCCCGTCGCGATCACGCAGTAGGCGTTCTTCGCGCGCTCGTAGAACGCGAAACGTTCGATCGGCGCGAACGGCTGCTCGCGGCCCTCGGCATCGTCCACTTCGCGTTGCGCTTCGCGCTGCACGGCGGGCAAGGTCGTTGCATCGCCAACTATCTCCATGCGGCCGGCGGGATCGTCGACGAACGTATCGAGCGGCAGCACCGACAGCACCGCGCGAACCGCACGCGGCGCGTTCG
Source organism: Caballeronia peredens (assembly GCA_001544595.2). Classification (GTDB taxonomy): domain Bacteria; phylum Pseudomonadota; class Gammaproteobacteria; order Burkholderiales; family Burkholderiaceae; genus Caballeronia; species Caballeronia peredens. The sequence continues at coordinate 10,898 of FCOH02000006.1, forward strand.
CGCCATCCAGGCGCAGGACGCGGCCCAGCACCGTTTGCCGCGCGACGGAATCGGCAGGAAAATGAGCGTCGCAGATCACCACTTCATCGCCGTGACCCATCGCGGCAAGCGCGTACAGGATGTCGGCGTTCAGGAGCGGATCGATATTCTTCAGCACAGCGTCTCCTTCATGCTTGGGCGCGTCCCGTATCGGGATCTGCGCTCGATCAAACCGGTCATCAGTTGCCGGATCAGTCTCCGTAAGGCACCCAGATGTTCTTCACCTGCACGGCCTGACGAAGGAACGGCAAGCCTTCGCTCGCGGCATCGTGCCAGTCGAACACGCGGCCCTGATCGACGAACGTGCGCTTCAGATTGCCGACGGACTCGCGCTCGGCCAGCGCCGACAGCGAAGCGCCGTTGAAGCACCAGAGCGCATCGACGTCATCGTGTTGCGCGAGCGTCTGCGTGAGCGAACGTGCGTCGCCGGTCACGATGTTCAGCGCGCCGCCCGGCACATCCGAAGTCTCGACAACCTGATAGAAGTCGGTCGCCATCAGCGGACACGTCTCGCTCGGCACCGCGACCACGCGATTGCCCAGCGCGAGCGCCGGCGCGACGAGGGACACGAATCCGAGCAACGGCGCTTCGTTCGGGCACACGATGCCGATCACGCCGAGCGGTTCGTGCATCGCCAGCGCGACGCCATGCAAAGGCGGCGCATGCACCGCGCCGTCGTACTTGTCTGCCCACGCGGCATACGTGAAGAAACGCGCGATCGACGCATCCACTTCGCGCTTTGCATCGCGCTCGCTGGAACCGGCGCGCGTGACGAGTTGCTTCGCGAATTCATCGGCGCGTGCGCTCAGATTTTCCGCGAGGTAATACAGCACTTGCGCGCGATTATGTGCGCTCGCCGACGACCACTTCGTCATGCCGCGCGCGGCGGCCACCGCGTTGCGAATGTCCTTGCGATTGCCCTCGCCCACTTCGCCGACAATCTCGCCCGCAGGCGTGCGCACGAGTCGCGAATAACCGCTGTCGGGTCGGGCCTGCTTGCCGCCGATGAACAGCTTGGCCGTGCGATCGAGCGCGCTGACGACGCCCGAATCCGTGAGCGAATCGGGTTGCGCCTGCAAAGGCTTCGTTTCGCCGCGAACCGGGAGCTTCGCCCATGCGCGCGGTTTCAGATATTCGTAGATGCCCTCGCGTCCGCCTTCGCGACCGAAGCCGGATTCGCGATAACCGCCGAAACCCACGGCCGCATCGAAAAGATTGGTCGCGTTGATCCACACGACACCGCATTGCAGGCGCGGCGCGACATCCAGCGCGCGGCTGATGTTCTCGCTCCACACACTCGCGGCCAATCCGTAGCGCGTGTTGTTCGCGAGCGCGACGGCTTCTTCCGGCGTGCGAAAGCTCATCGTCACGAGCACGGGCCCGAAGATCTCTTCCTGCGCGAGCGTCGATGCCGGCGACACGTTCGTCACGAGCGTCGGGGGAAAGAACGCGCCGCCATCGGGCAAAGCGGCACGCGGCGATTGATAGATCTCGCAGCCTTCGCTCGCACCCTTGTCGACGAGCGAGCGAATGCGTTCGAGCTGCACTTCGTCGATCACCGCGCTCATGTCGATGCCCTTGTCGAGCGACGTGCCGACGCGCAGCGTATCCATGCGGCGCTTGAGCTTCTCGACGAAGCGCGCTTCGATGCCTTCCTGCACGAGCAGACGCGAGCCCGCGCAGCACACCTGTCCCTGGTTGAACCAGATCGCATCGACGACGCCTTCCACGGCGCTGTCGAGATCGGCATCGTCGAACACGATGAACGGCGACTTGCCGCCGAGTTCCAGCGTCAGCGATTTGCCCGAGCCCGCCGTGCTCGCGCGGATCTGGCGGCCGACTTCGGTCGATCCCGTGAACGCGATCTTCGCGACGCGCTTGTGCTCGACGAGCGCGGCGCCCGTGCGGCCGTCGCCGGTGACGACGTTGAGCACGCCTTTCGGCAAGCCCGCGCGATGCGCGAGTTCGGCGAACAGCAGCGCGGTGAGCGGCGTGAATTCAGCCGGCTTCAGCACGACCGTGTTGCCGAGCGCGAGTGCCGGCGCGATCTTCCACGAGAGCATCAGCAGCGGGAAATTCCACGGCACGATCTGGCCGATCACGCCGAGCGGCGCCCAGTCGGCGAACTCCTTGTCCTGTAACTGCGCCCAGCCCGCGTGATGCAGAAAATGCCTTGCGACGAGCGGGATATCGATGTCGCGCGACTCGCGAATCGGCTTGCCGTTGTCGAGCGATTCGAGCACCGCGAACAGACGGCTGTGCCGCTGAACCATGCGCGACAACGCGTAGAGATGACGCGCGCGGCCCGCGCCGCCGATGGCTTGCCAGCCTTCGAGCGCATCGTGCGCGGCCTGCACGGCGGCGTCGACGTCGGCGTTATCGCCTTGCGCGATCGACGCGAGCACGCGGCCCGTCGCCGGTTCGCGCGAGTCGAAGTGTTCGGCGGCATCGCTGGCGCGCCAGGCGCCATTGATGAAATGACCGAAGCGCCCTTCGTGTTGATCGAGCCAGGCGCGCACGGCGCGATCGTCTTCCGGTGCGGGTCCGTATTCCATCGAGGAGAAGTATTCGGCAACGCTCATGAGGCTTGTCAGGGAAAAGTCTTGCGATTCAGGCGACTGGATGGCGATTGAACGCCGAATAGCGTCCGCTCACGTGATGTTCGAGCTGGCGTTCGATATCCGACAACAGGCTCGACGCGCCGATGCGGAACAGCTCCGGTTCGAGCCATTCGCGACCGAGCTCTTCTTTCATGAGGATCTGATATTCGAGCACCGACTTCGCCGTGGACACGCCGCCCGCCGGCTTGAAGCCGATCAGGACGCCCGTGCGCGCGAGGTACTCGCGGATCATGCGGACCATCACGAGCGACACGTCGAGCGTCGCGTTGACGCCTTCCTTGCCCGTCGAGGTCTTGATGAAGTCGGCGCCGGCCATCATGCAGATCATCGACGCCTTCGCGACGTTCGACAGCGTGCGGATATCGCCCGTGGCGAGAATCGCCTTGACGTGCGCATCGCCGCAGGCCGCGCGGAAGTCGCGCATCTCGTCGTAGAGCGCTTTCCAGTTGCCGGTCAGCACGTGCTCGCGCGTGACGACGATATCGATTTCCGCCGCGCCGTCCGCAACCGACGCCTCGATCTCGCGCAGCTTCAACGCATGCGGATTGAGGCCAGCGGGAAAGCCCGTCGATACGGCCGCGACCGGAATGCCGCTGCCCTGCAGCGCCTGCACGGCGGTCTTCACGTAACGGTGATAAACGCACACCGCGCCGGTCGTGATCGATGCGGGCGCCATGCCGAGCGCATCGAGCAGATCGTCGCGCAGCGGACGGCGCGCTTTCGCGCACAAACGCTCGACGCGCCCGTGAGTGTCGTCGCCGTTGAGCGTCGTGAGGTCGATGCAGGTGATGGCCTTCAGCAGCCACGCCGCCTGCGCATCTTTCTTGACCGCGCGGCGCGTGCCGAGTGTCGATGCGCGGCGCGCCACTGCCGACTGGTTCACGCGCAGCCCGTCGAGCCACGCGAGATCGAACGGCACGCCGGGATTGCGGGCGCTTGCATGGGCCTGAGCCTTGCCAGGCCACGCGACGATGGACTTCGTTGCAGTTTCCAGCATGAGATCGGTGTGCCGGCGTCTTGTGCGACGCACAACAGTTTTTGATAGATTGATATCAGTTTATATCATTTTTGTTATGATCGTAACATAGGGAAAGTTCGGAGGCGCCGGTGCGCCCGAGTGGGTTACCGCGTCCCGGTTTCTTCCAGAAGCCATTCCTTGAAAGCGAGCACGGGCGCTGACTGACTCTTCTCTTTTCGATGCACGAGGTAATACGCAAGTTCGCAGCCCTGCATGGGTTCGAACGGTTTGACGAGGCGCCCTTCGGCCAGATCGCGTTCCACCAGCGTGGTTCTGCCGAGCGCGACGCCGTTGCCGGAAATGGCCGTCTGAATGGCCAGCGCGGAATCGTTGAGCTGCAGGCCGCGGTCGGTGTCCACGGGTTCGCGGCAGCCCGCATGCAGAAGCCATGAACGCCACGTCGGAAAGACGCCGGAGTCGCTCATCGAGACATCGTGGATCAGCCGATGATGCCGCAGATCAGCGGGCGTCTTCAGCGCATGTTCGCCTTGCAGCAAAGCCGGGCTGCACACGGGGAAGAACTCGTCGCGCAGCAGGAACGTTGGGACGATGTCGGGCCACACGCCGGCGCCATATCGAATGCCGACGTCGATGCGATCGGCGGTGAAATCGACGAGTCTTTGGCTCGTGTCGATGCGTAAATCGTAATACGGATGCCGGCGCTGAAAACGCTCGACGCGCGGAAGCAGCCACTTGTCCGCGAACGCGGCGGGCACGGTCACGGTGAAAACGATACGCGACTTGCTCGCCTTGAGCCGTTCCACCGCATTGGAAAGCAGATCGAAACCGCTCTGCAGATCGGGCAGCGCGGCGCGCGCGGCGTCGGTCAGCGCAAGCCTCGACGAACCCGACGCGGACCGATGAAACAGCTCGACATCCAGATAGCTTTCGAGGCCGCGAATCAGCTGGCCGACCGCGGCAGGCGTCACGTTGAGTTCCGCTGCCGCGGCGGTATAGCTCAGATGCCTCGCGACCGCTTCGAAGGCTCTGAGAGCGTTGAGGTTGTTGGGTGCGCGCATGACCGGCGGATCGGGCGATGAAGTGCCCCAACTTTACCCCGACGACACGCTCAGATTTGCGTCAGCCCGCCATCGACGACGAGTTCCGCGCCCGTTACGTACGACGCGTCGTCGCTGGCGAGGAAAAGAACCGCTTTCGCGACTTCCGAGGCGTGACCTGCCCGCTTGAGCGGAACCGCGGCGACGAGCGCTTCCCCGGACTTGCGCAGATCTTCTTCCGGCAAGCCCAGTTTGCTTGCGAACGGAGTATCGATCGGGCCCGGGCTTACCGCATTGACGCGGATGCCGCGCGGCGCGAGTTCGGCTCCGATCGAACGCACCAGCGAGCGCACGGCCGCTTTCGTCGCGGAAAGAATCGAAAGGCCCGGCGTGCCGACCGTGTTCAGAAACGATGTCGTCACGACGATGCTGCCGCCATCGCGCAGATGCAGCGCGCTCTTCTGAATGGTGAAGAACAGACCGCTCACATTGAGCGCGAACTGATCGTCGAATTGTTCCGGCGTGACTGCATCGAATGGCGCGGCTTTGGCTGCGCCCGCATTGGCAAACACGATATCGATCGCACCGTATGTCTCGACGACCTCGGCGATGGCCTTGTCGATCTGCGCCGGATCGCGAAGGTCCGCGCGCAACGCCACGCCGTTTTCGCCGAGCGCGTCTTGCGCTTCCTTCAGACGCTGTTCGCTCGATCCGATCACGACGACCTTCGCGCCTTCGTCGCGAAAGAGCTTCGCCGTTTCGAGTCCGATGCCTGACGTGCCGCCTGTTACGAGTGCCACCTTGTTTGCCAGCTTCATGATGTTCGTCCTTGATTGAGTCGGGTCTGTCGGGAAATTGGAAGGAGTGCTGCGTCCCGGTGACTGAACTATCGGCGTTCGCGAAACGCCCGGCAAACGAGAAGAACTGTAGCGGCGGCAAAGAAAAACTATTCGGACGTCATGCGCTTCGATATCGCGTGAAATGGCGTCCGTGAACTGCAAGCCTGTTCGGCTAAGCTTGAGTCCGCAAGACAGAACAACCGAGCAGAACAACCGAGGAAGCCGCCCGACGTGAGACTCGCTGCCCTGATCGAACTAGCTTTTGTTTTAGCTTTCGCCCTGCTTGCTGCGCCGTCCTTTGCAGCCGACGTCGGCTTCGAAGAGATCAGGATCGCGAATGGCGCCGAAGCACCGTTGACGGTTGGAATCTGGTATCCGACCGATGCGGCCGCCAGCGAACACGCCTTGGGTAATCACACGCAGACAGTCGCGCAAGATGCGCCGGTCGCGGGCAATCGGCTGCGGCTGATCGTCATGTCGCACGGCGGAGGTGGTGCATTCGACAGCCATTACGACACGGCCCTCGCGCTGGCACATGCGGGCTTCGTCGCGGCAGCGGTGAGCCATGCCGGCGACACTTTCGACGATCAGACGCACGTTCTGCAACCGTGGCGTCGCACGGCTCAGCTTCATCGATTGGTGGATTTCATGCTGACTGAATGGCCCGGTCATGCGCATCTCGATGAAGCGCGCATCGGTGCGTTCGGCTTCTCGAACGGAGCCTTCACCGTACTCGTGGCCGCAGGCGGCAAGCCCAATCTTTCCGACATCGCGCCGTACTGCCGCGCGCATCCCGATCATGACTTATGCGGAGCTTTGCAGCGCGCAGGCGTCGATCCCGATGTCGCCGCGCGCGTGCCGCCCGACGCGTGGGTCCGGGATTCCCGTATCAAGGCTGTGGTGATCGCCGCTCCGGCTTTCGGCTTCGCCTTCGGACGCGCGGGCCTGAGCGACGTCCGCGTTCCGGTCCAGCTCTGGCGCGCAGCCGATGATCGTCATCAGCCCGATCCCTACTATGACGAAGCCGTGCGCACGAACTTGCCGCGCGCGCCTGAGTATCATGTCGTCGCCGATGCGGGACACTATGATTTTCTGCCGCCCTGCGATGCGCGCCTGAGTCGCAAGTTGCCGGCGCTTTGCATCAGTTTGCCGGGCTTCGACCGCGCGGCTTTTCACGACGAATTCAACGCGGAAACGGTGCGCTTTTTCCAGACGGAGTTGCGATGAATCACGCTTGCCGCGAAATGAGTTCGGTGAAAACCCGCCGTGTCCGCGCGGTGTTATCCGTGTGGTTCTCGATGTGGGCCGGCACGGCATGGGCCGGACCCGTCTGCTTCCCGGTGGGTACGACTCTGACGATTCGCGGCACGCCCGTGCAGGAAATCACGGAAACGGACAGCGGCTCGCAGCAGTCGGTCTGGATGTTGTCGATGGATCCGCCGCTATGCGTGATCGACAGACGCTTCTCTCAGGACCCGCAAGGCCGGCTATTGGTTACACGCGTGCAGATCATCGGACCGCCGCTGCCAAAGGGTGTGCTGCTCTCTGCGACGGGCGCCCTGTTGCGACGGAACACACTCCCGTACTACATGGCACCGACGGCACTCTGGGTCACGCCGCCGCAGATGATTCCGCCCCAATAGACGAAAGGCGCGTGCGATTCAGAACGACGATCGCGGCAAATAGCCCGTCGGCTTGCGACTGAGCTTGCGGCTCATCTTGAGCGCGAGGAGCACCGGCTTGGAGATATGCGGACGCAGGATGGCGTGCTTGCGCACATATTTGGGGACATGCCACTCGGAGCGCGTGCCCGCGTAAAACAGCGCGGCGTGCCCTGCGCGAAGCGAACGCGGCTCCTGACCTTCGGACGTGATGATGACTTCGCCCTCGATCACATAGACGGTTTCGTCCGCATCGAAATACCAGTTGAAACGCCCGGCCGTGCAGTCCCAGACCCAGAAGGATGTGGTCGTATCGCGGCTTTGCGACCAAAGGCCGCTGCGAGCAACAGGATTGCCTTCGAGAATCCATGCCGGGTCGATCGGATCGGGTCTGAGCAAGACATCGTCAAGTCGGACGGATTCGAAAACGGGCGCTGTCATGGAATAGAAGCTCCTTTGCCGTGGCTGTCGGCGGTCAAAGACAGAGCGAGAAAAACCTCCACTCGTTTTATTTTGTGATTTGGCCCTCGCCCGAGCGGCGCCGGTGGCCTCGATGCTGGAAGACACGTCTGCGACGAATTCGTTCAACGTCGTCGGGACGTGCAAATCGCATTCCAGGCCAGTTCGCGCCGCCATTCAAAACGGTAACCCCACGGCATCGCATTTGCCGATGCGAGTTACGCTTTGTTCTGTTTTTTAAACCCTTCGTTCAAAAGCGTCGGGGGCCCAGGCGCCAAAATGCGCGATCTCGTCGAGCGGCAAGCGGGTCCGCGGCGCGGCTTCACGTTCGGCAAGCGCGGCGGGAAGCGTGTCGGCCACGCCGTGATGCGCAACGGAAATCATGCTCAGCAACGCATAACGCTCCGGAATCGCAAAGGCCGCGTGAAACGCGTTCGCATCGAAGCCGCTCATCGGATGCGCGGCCAGGCCTTGAGCTTGCGCTTGCAGCAACAAAGCCATGGCGGCGGCGCCTGCATCGTAGCTTGCGCTCGCGTTGACGGTTCCTTTGGATGTCAGCGTGTCCGCAAGCACGGCAATCAACACTTGAGCGGACCCGTTCCATGTCTGATTGAACGGAATAAGCGTAGCGAAGGCACGTGCGAACGCGTCCGGGTTGTCTGCCTTCTCGAAAACGACGAAGCGCCACGGTTGCGAATTGAACGCGGACGGCGCCCAGCGCGCCGCTTCGAGCAGCGTGACAACCTGTTCATGCGCGATCGGATGCTCTGCATACGCGCGCGGACTCCAGCGTGCAGCGATCAGCGGATGAATGGCGATATCGGTTTGCGCGGGTCGATGTGTCATGGCGTATTTGCTAAGAAAGGTGGGCCGAAAAGCTTAAGCGTCGAATGCCATGCGCTTAAACAATATCCATCACTAAGCAAAGCGTCTGAGCGGGAATGAAGCGTTCATGTATATCCTTAGCGAAAATCGTGCGTTCCTATGCACGATGCCGCTGGCTATGATGTTTAACCTGACGGTTAATCACGCGCCGCGTGCAGCGCCGCCCGTTTATCTGGAGCATTGATCTTGACTCGAATTCATACATCGCGCCGTCCGCTCGTGGTCGGAATCGGCGGGACGACGCGGCCGGCCTCATCGACGGAACGTGCACTCGCCTTTTCCCTGAAGGGCGCGCAGGAAGCGGGCGCGCGCGTGCAGCTATTCGGCGGCGCGTTTCTGCACAGTCTTCCGCACTATGCGCCCGAGACGCGCGAACTCACCGACGAGCAACATGAACTCATCGAGGCCGTGCGCGCCGCCGATGCGTTGATCATCGCGACGCCCGGCTATCACGGCGGCATTTCGGGGCTGGTGAAGAACGCGCTGGATACGCTCGAAGAACTGCGGCTCGACGATCGCCCGTATCTGGATGGCCGCGCGGTCGGCAGCATCGTCACGGCTTATGGGTGGCAGGCCGCGGGCACCGTGCTCACGTCGCTGCGCTCGATCGTCCATGCGTTGCGTGGCTGGCCGACGCCGTTCGGCGCGACCGTCAACACGCTCGAAACGCGCTTCGAAAGCCCCGATACCTGTTCGGACCCGAAGGTCGTCGAGCAACTTCGCACGGTGGGACGCCAGGCATCGAGCTTTGCGCTCGCGTTCGGCGCGCATCAGTCCGATGCCTATCACGCGGTGGAGCGTGCCGTGCCGGTAACGCAGAACTGAACCCTCTCATGCCGAGGCAAGCGCTTTGCCTCGGCACCTCTCTTCCTTCATTCCTTCCGCAAGACTCGCGACAAAACCTGCTCTTCTATCTCGGCGAAACGCTCGGCCGTGCGCGTGCGCGGACGCTGCAACGCCACTTCGGTATCGAGCGTGATACGCCCTTGTTCGATCAACACGACGCGATCCCCGAGCGACACTGCTTCCTGCACATCGTGTGTCACGAGTAACGCCGTGAAGCGATGCTCGCGCCACAACCGTTCGATCAGACCCTGCATTTCGATGCGCGTCAATGCATCCAGCGCGCCCAACGGTTCGTCGAGCAATAACAGATCGGGCCGATGAACCAGCGCACGCGCCAGCGCCACGCGCTGACGCTGCCCGCCGGACAACTGCGACGGCCAGTCGCGTTCGCGTTCGCTCAGGCCCACTTCGGCGAGCGTCGCGCGAGCCTCGTCGCGTGAGGCGCGCGGCAAGCCGAGCATCACGTTGTCGAGCACGCTCTTCCACGGCAGCAGCCGCGCATCCTGAAACATGATGCGCATATGCAGTGTGTCATCGGCCGATGCGGCGTGACGCAGCAGGACACCGCCCGTGGTGTCTTCGAGTCCCGCGATCAGCCGCAGCAACGTCGATTTGCCACAGCCGCTGCGCCCGACGATCGACACGAAGCTGCCGCGCTCGATCGAAAAGTCCAGGTCTTGCAGCACACGACGTTCGCCGAAACGCTTTTCGACGCCCTTCAGCGAGACAGCGACATCGCGGCCGACCGGCAAGCGCGCAACCGGCGCAGGACGCGGCACCGTCCGCGCGAAAGCGTCGGGCTTGCGTTCGATCGTCGAATTCAGCGAAGTCATGTTTGTACCTTGTTCTGATAGGCCGGATGCCAGCGCAGCGTCGCGCGTTCGATGGCGCGGGCGGCCATGTCGGCGAGTTTGCCGAGCAGCGCATAGAGCAGGATGCCGACCAGCACGACATCGGTTTGCAGGAACTCGCGCGCGTTCATCGTCATGTAGCCGATGCCCGATTGCGCGGATATCGTCTCCGCGACGATCAACATGACCCACATCAGGCCGAACGCGAAGCGCACGCCGACGAGGATCGACGGCAACGCGCCCGGCAGGATCACATGCCGATACAAAGCCGGACCGGAAAGTCCGTAGCTCTTCGCCATCTCGATCAGGTCGCGATCGACCGAGCGGATGCCGTGATACGTGTTCACGTAGACGGGAAAGAACACGCCCAGCGCGACGAGCACGAGCTTCGCTTCCTCGCCGATCCCGAACCACAGGATGAGCAGCGGAATCATCGCGAGCGCGGGAATGTTGCGGATCATCTGCACGGTCGAATCGAGCGCGACTTCGGCGGGCTTGAAGAGTCCCGTCGCGAGCCCGAGCACGAAGCCGGCAGAGCCGCCCATCGCGAAGCCGGCGAACGCGCGCCACGCGCTGACCTTCACGTTGGCCCACATGTCGCCGGACAGAATGAGCGCCCATGCCGCCCTGACCACTGCGAGCGGTTCCGGCAACACGCGCGCGGACAATCCGCCCGTGCGCGCGGCGCCTTCCCACGCGATCAGGATCAGGAGCGGCACGACCCACGGCAACGCTCGTCGAAGAACGAAGTTGAGCTTCATCGCGATATCAGCCTTGCGCCGCTTTCGGCAGTTCGGATGTGCCGATCACTTCGCCGAACGGTCCCGACAGCGGACCTGTCACCTTCTCTTGCTGCTTGCGCGGCAGAAGCGGGAATACGAGTTCGGCGAATCGATACGACTCTTCGAGATGCGGATAGCCCGACAGAATGAACGTGTCGATGCCGAGTTCGGCGTATTGCTTCATGAGACCGGCGACCTGCTCCGGATTGCCGACGAGCGCCGTGCCCGCCCCGCCGCGCACGAGCCCGACGCCCGCCCACAGATGCGGATACACCTCGAGCTTGTCGCGGTTGCCGCCATGCAGCGCGGCCATGCGGCGCTGGCCTTCCGAATCCATCTTCGCGAACGAGGCCTGCGCGCGGCGGATGGTTTCATCGTCGAGCTTGCTGATGAGGCGGTCTGCGTCCCTCCATGCTTCCTCTTCGGTCTCGCGCACGATCACATGCAGACGGATGCCGAACTTGATGTGGCGGCCGTTGTCCGCGGCGCGGCGGCGAATATCGGCGAGCTTCTTCTCGACTTCCGCGGGCGGCTCGCCCCACGTCAGATACGTATCGATATGCTTCGCCGCGATCTCGTGCGCCGCCGGCGACGACCCGCCGAACCACAGCGGCGGATGCTTCTGCTGCACGGGCGGATACAGCACCTTGCCGCCCAGCGAACGCAGATGCTTGCCGTCGAAATCGAAGCTGCCGTTCTCGTGCGACGTTTCGAGCAGGCCGCGCCAGATGCTGAGAAATTCGTCGGTGATTTCGTAGCGCGTGTCGTGATCGTCGAAGACGCCGTCGCCCGCGAGTTCCGCCGGATCGCCGCCGGTCACGACGTTGATGAGCAGACGGCCATTCGAGAGCCGGTCGAACGTCGATGCCATGCGCGCCGAAAGCCCCGGCGAACTGAGCCCCGGGCGCACCGCGACGAGAAACTTGAGCCGCTTCGTCGCGTGAATCAGACTCGACGCCACCACCCAAGCATCTTCGCAGGAGCGTCCCGTGGGCAACAGCACGCCTTCGTAGCCGAGCGTATCGGCAGCCGTTGCGATTTGCCGAAAGTAGTCGTAATTCGCCGCGCGCGCGCCCTGCGATGTGCCGAGATAACGGCTGTCGCCGTGTGTGGGAATGAACCAGAAAACATTCATGCGGAGCCTGCCTTTCGTGTATGTCGTGAATTGCGCATGCGATGCTCAGGCGACGTTCCAGCGCGCCTCGGTCACGTCGAGCTTTTTGGGGATCAGCTTGAGATTGGTGAACACGTCGGCGATCTGCTGTTGATAAGCGAGTGTCGCCGGCGCGATCGGCTGCACGCCGTATGCGGTACGCTTGAGCGCGACTTCGAGAATGCCTGCATCGATTCCGACGAGCGGCGACAGTTGCGCGGCCACGGTGGATACGTTGTCGCGCGCCCAGCGATCGACCTGATCGAGTTCTTCCAGCACGACATGGACGAGTTGCGGCTGCGCGGTCGCGATCTTGCGCGTCGCGAGGTAGTACTGGATGTTGCTCACGAGGTTCGTGCCGTCGGCGAGCTGGCGTGCATTTGCCTGCTTTTCGGCGGCGGCGAGATACGGATCCCAGATCACCCATGCGTCGATGCTGCCCTGCACGAAGGCCGCGCGCGCGTCGGCGGGTGCGAGATAGACGGGCTGAATGTCCGTGTAGGTCAGGCCGGCCTTCTTCAATGCTTCGACCAGCAGATAGTGAACGTTCGAGCCCTTGTTCAAGGCTACTTTCTTGCCGCGCAGTTCCGCGACCGAACGAATCGGCGAGTTCTGCGGCACAACGATCGCCTCGGCTTTCGGCGCGGGCGGTTCGTTGGCGATATAGACGAAATCGACGCCTGCTGCCTGTGCGAAGATCGGCGGCGTTTCACCGACCGTGCCGATATCCACCGCACCCGCATTGAGACCTTCGAGCAGTTGCGGTCCTGCGGGAAATTCGAGCCATTGCACAGTGACGCCTTGCGCGGCAAGCCGCTTGTCGAGCGTGCCGCGCGCTTTCAACACGACGAAATTGCCGTACTTCTGATAGCCGATGCGCAACGTCTTCGGCGCATCCGAGGCCCGCACACCGCTTGCGGCGAAACCGCCCGCCACGCCTGCGCCGAGCGCCGCGAGCTTGACGAGCGCGCGTCGGCGCGACGCATTATCCGGATATTGCATAAGCATTCCTCAGGCGATGAATAAGGCATCTTCGATGCCGAGTGGTTCATCGATCTTAGCAACGCCTGTCGCAATGGCTAAGCGAGCAATCGTGATAACCATTGCAGAAAATTTGCTTGCGGTGTCGTCCTTCTTTTGCCTTCAAATAATTTAATAGGATTCCGTATCGATCAGAGCGACAGAAGCGACCTGAAATAAAAACCGCCCGATCACTCGGGCGGCAATTCAGCGGACGCCTGAAACATGTCCACCGTGTATCCCATGTTGAAATAGCCCGCGCGTGCGTAAAGCGCGATGCTTTCGAGGCGCTCGGTGCGGGTCGCCGCATCGTTGGCGCGTTCGTCGGGGACGGAAGCCGTGCAGGCGCATGCATTCCTCACGCGCGCGAACTCGCGCATGCGCCGGCGATCGCGCAGGTCACGCGCCGAGGCCGACAGGCTCTGCCAATAACGCGTCAGGATGTCCGGCATGGCTTTTCCCCAGCGATAGATGGATGCCTTTCAATGTAGACGGTTAAAAAAGGCTCCGCAAACAAGGTTTTCTGCAATGCAATGCATTACATCGTCCGCGCGCGGCAACTCAAGCCGCTTTTTCCGCTGCACGACGGCCGTCCGGCACGCTCAGCCCGAGATGACTCCGTAAAGTCTTCCCTTCATAAGCGCGCCGGAAAATGCCACGCTTCTGAAGAATCGGCACGACGCCTTCCGTGAAGGCTTCCAGGCCGTCGGGCAATGCATCGGGCATCAGGTTGAAGCCATCGGCTGCACCATTCTGGAACCAGTGCGTGATGTCGTCCGCGATCTGCTCCGGCGTGCCGACGATCACGCGATGCCCGCCGCCGCCCGCCAGCGCGCGCACCAGCTCGCGCACCGTGTAACCGTGAGTGCGCGCCTGCGCGAGCGTCGCGTTGAAGAACGTGTGATTGCCGTTGCCGTTATTGGGCAGCGGCAGATCGTCGGGCAGGCGCTTGTCGAGCGAGAGCGTTTCGACCGGCACGCCCAGCGTTCCGGCAATCCGGTTCAGGCTATAACGCCACGGAATCAGATCGACGAGTTCGTCGCGCCTGCGCAGCGCCTCGCGCTCCGTCGCGCCGATGATCGTCGTCAGACCCGCCAGCACTTTCACCGCGTTCGGCCCGCGCCCATGACGCGCGGCGCGTACGTTGAGATCCTCGCGATAGGCGCGCGATTCGTCGAACGATTGCGATGCCGAGAACACCGCTTCCGCATGGCGCGCGGCGAGGTCGCGTCCGTCGCCGGATGCACCCGCCTGCACCAGCACCGGATGTCCTTGCGCCGAGCGCGGCAGATTGAGCGCACCCTGCACGCCGAAGAAACGTCCGCGATGCGCGGCCGGATGCAGTTTCGCGAGATCGACGAAATGGCCCGTCGACTTGTCCGCGACCAGGGCGTCGTCTTCCCAGCTGTTCCACAAGGTCTTCACGAGCGATGCGAATTCGTCGGCACGCGCGTAACGTTGCGCGTGATCCGGCACGGCATCGAGCCCGAAGTTGCGCGCGGACGGCAGATCCGCCGTCGTCACGATGTTCCAGCCGGCGCGCCCGCCGCTGATGAGATCGAGCGTGGCGAAGCGCCGCGCGATGTTGTACGGCTCGTTGTAACTCGTCGATGCCGTGGCGATCAGACCGAGATGCGTGGTCGCCGCAGCGATGCTCGTCAGAAGCATCGTGGGTTCGAGCGCGGTGATCGGTCGCATGTCGAGCTGATCGGCGATCGCGGCGTTGTCGGCGAGAAAGATCGCATCGAGACAGGCGCGTTCGGCCAGCTGAGCGAGACGCACGTAATGATTCACGTCGATGAACGCGGCGGGATCGGCGTCGGCGAGACGCCATGCGGAAGGCACGAAGCCGGAATGAAGCGCATTGATGTTCAGATGCAACTGGCGCGGGGCGGCGGCGCTCATGACTGGAGACTCCAAAAGAAGATAGACAACGTGAAGCTCAGAACACGCGGCCTTCCGTGAGGTGCGTGGTCACGCCGTTCAGTTCGTAATCGCCCAGCACGCGCGACTTGTGAAGCAGCGGGTTGTGACTGAAGATCGTGCGCAGATTGCGCCAGTGACGATCGAAGTTATGCGCGCGCGATGTCGCCGATGCGCCGCCCGCCTCGAACATGCGTTCGGCCGCATACAGCGCGAGCTTGCTCACGACGAGTTGCGTGCGCGCCGTGGCGAGCGCGCCTTCGAGCACGAGCGCATCGGCGTCCGCGCGGCCGTTGCGGATCGCGCGCGCCGAACGTTCGAGCACGCGCGCGTTGTCGGCGATGAGCGCATCGATCGCATGACTGTGTGCCGTGAGTTCGCCCACGATCTGCTGAATGAACGCGTCCTCGCGTGCGCTCGGCGCGGGACTGTGCAGCACGGGACGGCCGTGACGCAGCACGTAACGCTTCGCGTCGGCGACGACATTGCGCACGATGCCCGCGCCCACCGCCACGAGATGCAACTGACGCAACGCGCCGCCGTGACGTCCGGAGAGCGTCGTCTGCACGCGCGGCGTGACTTCGTCGGCATGCACGAGCAAGTTGTCGAATTCGAGGCTGCCGCTTGCCGTCATGCGCTGGCCCATGCCGTCCCAGTCGTCGATCACGCTGAAACCTTCGCGCTTCACCGGCACGATCGCGATGGCCGGCTCGCCGTTTTCGTCCTGCACGTTGAGGCGTGCGTAATCGGAGAAGGCCGTGCCCGTCGAATAATATTTACGACCGGTCAGGCGAAAGTGATTGCCTTCGCGGCGCAGTTGCGTCGTGATTTCGCCGGGCCGCGACGTGCCCGCTTCCGTCGATGCGCCGCCGAAGATCGCGCCATCGGCCACGCGCCGGATCTGCAGTTCGTTGAACGGCGTGCGTGGCGAAAGCAAGAGCGCCTCGGTCTGATCGAAGTGGATGCGCAGCGCATGCGCGACATTGCTTTCGTGCGCGGCAAGCGTCGCGATCACATGAAAGACATCTTCCAGCGAGCCGCCGAGGCCGCCCCATTCGACAGGCAGGCGCAGCTTGCCGAGCCCGGACCGGCGAAACAGCGCGAAGCCTTCGAACGGCAGTTCGCGGCGTGCCTCGCGCGCGGCGGCGTCCTCGCCGATCGCCTCTGCGAGCGCGGGCAGTGCGGCAAGCGCGGCGTCGAGTTCGTCGCGAGATTGGGCTTGTTGTGACATCGTTATTCCTGGTTGATTGAGATGCGCGCGGCAAGCGTCATGCGGCGCGAGTGTCGAATTGCCGGACGGGTACGGCGTCGAGCAGCGTGCGTGTGTAGGCATGCTGCGGCGAACGCCAGATATCGCGATGATCCCCGCTCTCGACGATGCGCCCGCCATGCATCACATGCACGCGATCGGCGATATAGCGGACCACGGACAGATCGTGCGAGATGAACAGATAGGCGAGCCCGAGATCGCGCTTCAGTTCGACGAGCAGATTGAGGATCTGCGCCTGGATCGACACATCGAGCGCGGACACGGGTTCGTCGCAGATCAAGAGCGCGGGTTCGAGAATCAATGCGCGCGCAATGCCGATGCGCTGCCGCTGGCCGCCCGAAAATTCGTGCGGAAAGCGTTCGAGCGATGCATTCGGCAAGCCGACGCGATCGAGCATCGCGGCAGCGCGTGTGCCCCGCTGACGCGCATCGCCGATGCCGTTGACCGCCATCACCGTGTCGAGAATCTCGCCTACCGTGCGGCGCGGATTCAACGACGCATACGGATCCTGAAAGACCATCTGCACATGACGCCGATGCGGTCTCAACTCACGCTCGGCAAGCGGCACGAGATCGGTGCCGCGCAAGCGAATGGCGCCCGCCGAAGCGGGTACGAGACGCAGAATCGCCTTCGAGAGCGTCGACTTGCCGCATCCTGATTCGCCGACGAGTCCCACCGTTTCGCCGTGCGCGATATCGAACGACACGCCATCGACGGCGCGCAGCATGCCGCGGTCGTTGCGACGCGCATAGTCGACCGAGAGATTCTGTATCGAAAGCAATGGTTCGTTGTGTCTGACCGATGCCGGCTCAAAAGCCGTCTTGCGCGACGCGAGCGGCGTCACGTTGAACGCGGGCTTGCCGTCGTTCGAGACACCGTGACGAATCTCCGGCAACGTCCAGTCGCGATAGTGAATGTCGTTCGACAGATTCAGCGACGCGCCCAGCAAGCCGCGCGTGTAAGCATGCTTCGGCTGCGTGAACAATTGCGCGACAGACGCTTCCTCCACCTTCTCGCCCGCGAGCATCACCGCGACGCGATCCGCATGCTGCGCGACGACACCGAGATCGTGCGTGATGAGCAGCAGCGACATTGACATCTCGCGGCGCAATTCGCCGAGCAATTCGAGAATGCGCGCCTGAATGGTGACGTCGAGCGCGGTCGTCGGTTCGTCGGCGATAAGCAGGCGCGGTCGGCACGCGACCGCCATCGCGATCATCACGCGCTGACGCTGTCCGCCCGAAAGCTCATGCGGATAGTCGGACACACGCCGATGCGGCTCCGGAATATGCACGAGATCAAGCAGCTCGATCGCGCGCTTCGTCGCGGCCTGCTTCGACATCGATTCATGCTGCCGCAAGGTCTCGACGATCTGCGCGCCGATCGACAGCACCGGGTTCAGCGAAGTCATCGGTTCCTGAAAGATCATCGAGATATCGCGGCCGCGCAAAGCACGCATGTCGCGCGGCGTCAGCGCGAGCACGTCGCGTCCGTCGAAACGCACGCTGCCCGTCACGCGTCCCGGTGACGGTACGAGGCGCATCAGCGAAAGCGCCGTCGCCGATTTGCCGCAACCCGATTCGCCGACGAGCGCGAGCGTCTCGCCTTCCGCGATATCGAGGTCGATGCCGCGCACCGCCCGATGCGCGCCGAAACTCACGCGCAGATCGCGCACTTCAAGAAGATTCGCCACGAGGCACCTCGATCAGGAAAACTCCCGCATGCGCGGGTTAAGTGCATCGTTGAGGCCGTCGCCGAGCAGATTGAGTGCGAGCACCGCGAGCACGATCGCAGCGCCCGGAATCGCGGTGAGATACCATGCCGTGCGCAATGCATCGCGGCCCGCGCCGATCATGCCGCCCCACGTCACCACGTTCGGGTCGCCCATGCCGAGAAACGACAGCGACGATTCGATCAGGATCGCGCTCGCGACCATCACGGATGCCGTAACGATCACCGGCGGCAGCGCGTTCGGCAGAATCTCGCCGAAGATGATGCGTGCGTTGCTGAAGCCCTGACTTCGCGCGGCGAGCACGAAATCGCTTTGCCGCAAGGTGCGGAACTCGGCGCGCACGATACGCGCGACCGTTGGCCACGATGCAATGCCGATGGCAAGCGCAATGATCGTGACGCTCGGCCGCCCGATTGCGACGATCACGATCACGAGCAGAAACGACGGCACTGTCTGGAAGAGCTCGGTGATACGCACGAGCAGATCGTCGATCAATCCGCCGAAGAAACCGCCGAGCGCGCCAACGAGCGTGCCGATCACGAGACCGATAGCCGCCGCCGACGCACCGATCAGCAACGACACGCGCGCGCCGTGCGCCACGCCCGCGGCGACATCGCGGCCGAGCGAATCGGTGCCCAGGCGATAGAGCGGATCGGCGCCCGGCCACTCGAACGGCGCGCCGACCATATCGAGCGGATCGCCGGGAAAAAGATGCGGCGCGGCGAATGCAAGTGCGATGAACGCTGCGAGCAATACGAGCCCTGCAAGAGCGGACGGATTGCGCAAGAGCACACGCCATGCGCCGCGCGATGTATGAGCGGAAGGCACTGCCCGCGCGCGTCGCGAGCCGAAGAGCGTGCCTGCGAGCTGGCGTCGCCATGCGGACGACGCCGGTGCAGCGAGATCGGTGGATTCGGAAGCCATGAGTTGTCGGAGTGAATATTCAGGCGATGCGCGGATCGAGCCAGGCCTGCAAAAGATCGACCACGACGTTCGCGACGATCACGAGCAGCGACGAAAGCAGCAGCACGCCGAGCAGCACGCTGAAGTCGCGGGCCATGACGGCATCGAGCGCGAGACGTCCGAGGCCTGGCCAGCTGAAGACGGTTTCCGTCACCGCTGCGCCGCCGAGCAGCGTGCCGAAGTGAATGCCGACCATCGTCGTGAGCGGCATCAGCGCGTTGCGCAGCACATGCCGCACCGTCACGCGCAACGGATGCAGCCCCTTTGCGTGAGCGGTGCGCACGAAGTCCTGTCGCGCGACATCGAGCATCGCGGCGCGCGTGAGTCGCGCATAGATCGCGATGAAGAATGTCGCGAGCGTCGCGGCAGGCAAGAGCACGTGCTTCGCGACATCGGCGAGATAGGCGAAGCCTTGCAGATGCGCGCCAACCGTCACGTCGCCGCCGCTCGGCAGCCAGCCGAGATGCACCGAAAACAGCACGATGGCGAGCAGGCCGATCCAGAAGCCCGGCGTCGAATAGAGCAGCAGAGCAAGCACCGAGAGCACGCGGTCCGGCCACTTGCCGGCCCAGTACGCCATCACGGCGCCGAGCACGATTCCCGCGATGATCGCCACGGCGAGCGCGGTGCCCATCAGGATCAGCGTGTTCGGCAGGCGCGACAGGATCAGCTGCATCACGGGCGCGTCGTAGCGCGGCGAATAGCCGAGACTGCCGTGCGCGAGATGCGAGAGATACGCCCACAACTGATGCAGCACCGGCTGATCGAGACCGAACTTCGCGCGCATCGCCTGCAGCGTCTCTGCCGTTGCGGACCCCGCTTCGCCCGCGAGGACGTCGGCGGCGTCGCCGGGCATCAGCTTCAGCAAAAAGAAGTTGACGATCACGATCGCGAGCATCGTCGGCAATGCCTGCCATGCGGTGCGTCGTGCGATCGCGGTAAAGCGCGAGCGTCGGTTCATCGCATCGCTCCTCACGCGGCGAGCCACACGTCGGCGAGATTGCCTTCGAGCCCTTGCGCCGATACCGTATGGTTGCGCACGCGCCGGTTCGCCAGCGTGACCATGCGCGGCGCGACCAGATTGAGGATCGGCAGATCGCGATAAACGATCTGCTGAAACTGCTGATACAGCACGACGCGCTTGCTCTCGTCCGTTTCGACCGATGCCGATTCGAGCAGCGTATCGACTTCCGCGTTGCTGTAATGCGGCGCGTTGGAAAACGGTACGCCCGGACGAATGTTCTTCGACCAGTAGAGCCGCTGCACGCCCACGCTCGGATCGAACAGCGTATTCACGCCGATGCTCGTGAAGTCGAACTGACGGTCCGCATAGACGCGCTTCAGGAACGACGGCAGATCCTGCGAGCGCACGGTGACCTCGATACCCACGCGCGCGAGGGCCGACTTCACGTAGTCCGCCTGACGCCGGTACATGTCGCCGTAGGGCAGAAAGTCGTGCGTCAGCTGGAAGCGCGGACCGCCGTTCTTGCGCGGATAACCGGCGGCGTCGAGCAGCTTCTCGGCGTTGGCGATATCGAATGCATACGGCGTGAGCTTCGCATCGTGATAAGGCGATGCGGGCGTGATCGGCGTCGGCGAAAGATCGGCGTAGCCATAAGCGATCGTGCGCTGCACGACTTGCGGATTGATGGCATGCGCCACGGCCTGACGCACGCGCACGTCCTTCAGGATCGGATGATCGAGATTGAAGTCGATCTCCGAAAGCGGTTCGAGAAAGCGATAGCCGCGCGTTTCCACCGCGAGTTGCGGCAACTGCGTGAGACGCGGCAGATCGGAGAGCGGCACGGGATTCTCGCCGCCGAGATCGAGCGCGCCCGTCTCGAATGCGGCGGAACGCGCGGCGCCGTCGGGAATGACCTTGAAGACGAGCGCATCGATATACGGCTTGCCCGCATCCCAGTAGTCGGGGTTGCGCTCATAGACGATGCTCGCGCCGCGCGTCCACGACTTGAAGCGGAACGGGCCCGTGCCGACCGGCGCATTGTTGTGCGGGTTCGAGAGCGGGTCGCCTGAAGCGTAGAGGTGCTTCGGCACGATCGGCGATTCGCCCGCCGACAGCGCCTTCAGCAGATACGGCGCAGGTTTCGACAGCTCGATGACCGCGGTCCGCGCATCCGGCGTCGAGACACGCACGACGTTGGCGAAGGTGCTGCGCCCGCGCGGATGAATCGATTTCAGCAGATCGATCGAGAACGCGACATCCGCCGAACTGAACGGCTGGCCATCGTGCCATTTCACGTTCTGACGCAGCGTGAACGTGTACTTGAGACCGTCCGGGCTCACGTTCCAGGCGGTCGCGAGCTGCGGCTTCGGCTTCAGATCGAAATCATAGGCGAGCAGGCCTTCGAGCACTTTCGAGCTGGCGACGAGCGCGGGCCCCGTCGTCTGGAAGATCGACACGAGCACGGGCGGCTCGGGATTGATCAGCATGTTGAGCGTGCCGCCGCGCTTCGGCGGCGTGGCGTCGCCTTGTGCGAACGCCAGCGAAGACAGGCTTGCGGACGCGATCGCCGCGCCGGATGAAACCAGAAATTCCCGCCGATTCAAGCCTGCCATGTGATGCCGTTCCTTGTGTGTGATGTCGTTCGGATGTGATGCGCGACGTATTGCTGCCGCGGCGCTCACGATAGAACGGCATCGCACTCAAGAGAACCAATCGATACGCATATGCAAAGCATCGCGCGTCGAAAAGCTTATGAGGATGGAGCGGGAAAGATAGTTGTCGTCGCGCTCAGCGCTTGCTGCGCTGATCGATCCACAGGCGCGCCCAGCGCGCGGCGTAGGCCACGGCGTGATCGGCTTCGAAGAAATAGTCGAGCGCGTCGAACGTGAACGATGCGCCCTGCGGCGACACGCCGCTTTCGATGGTCAGATTGGCGGCATACAGCCCGCTCGGCAGTGGACGCGCGGAAGGCGCGACGTCGTATCCCTTGTATCGCATGCAGGTTTCCGGAGAAATGCTCGGCGGGCAACATCACCCGATGCGATTCATGCTAATACGCGCGTCGCGCCCGTCCAACGAAGCCTTTGGCCTTAGCTAATGAGTGCCGCTTTCACGTGTTATTTCGTCGCGCCAGGTTGCAGCTTGAGCGCTGCACGTCCATCGCGCGGCGTCATGCGGGCGAAGAACACGACTCCCGCGGCCACCACTGACATCAGCGCGAGCCCGATGAGGCCGCCCTGAATGGAGCCGGTCTTCTGTTCGAGGAAGCCGAATGTCGCAGGCGCGACGAAGCCGCCGAGATTGCCGATCGAGTTGATCAGCGCAAGTACGGGTGCCGCGATGCGGGCATCCAGATAGCCTTGCGGAATCGGCCAGAACAACGACGACGCCGCCTTGAAGCCGATCGCCGCGAAGCAGATCGAGACGAACGAGAACACCGGGCTGCCCTGACCCGCGGCATACATGCCGAGCGCCGCGATCAGCAACACGCACGCGACCCACGCCTGCTGGAACTTGAAGCGCGCGGCGAGCGCGGCGAACAGATACATCGCGACGATGGAGATCAGCCACGGAATCGAGTTGAAGAGTCCGACCTGAAAGTCGTTCATATGCCCCATCTTGCGGATGATGCTCGGCAGCCAGAACGTCGCGCCGTAGATGGTCAGCGACACCGAGAAATAGATCAGGCAGAAGATCAGGATCTGCGGATCGCGCAAGAGACTCCATGCCGATGGCTTCACGGTATGCGCCGCATCGCGCTGACGTTGCTCCGCCTCGATCTCGCCGACGAGCGCCTCCTGCTCTTCGCGCGTGAGCCATTTCGCGTCGCGCGGCTTCGAGTCGAGCCAGAACCACACGAAGCCCGCGAGCACGACCGACGCCATGCCTTCGATGATGAACATCCACTGCCAGCCGTGCAGGCCCGCGCCTTCGATCAGCATCAGCCCGCCGGAGATCGGCCCGGAGAACACGGAAGCGAGCGCGGAGCCGCTCAGGAAGATGGCCATGGCCTTGCCGCGCTGATCGCGCGGCAGCCATTGCGTGAAGTAGAAGACGACGCCCGGAAAGAAGCCCGCCTCGGCCGCGCCGAGCAGGAGCCGCATCGCATAGAACGAGGTTTCGCCCTGCACGAAAGCCATGCCGACCGCCGCCAGTCCCCACGTCACCATGATGCGCGTAAGCCACGCCTTCGCGCCGAAGCGCTGCAACAACATGTTCGACGGCACTTCGAATACGGCATAGCTCACGAAGAACAAGCCCGCTCCGAGGCCGTACGCCGCCGCACCGATGCCGAGGTCCGCGCTCAGATGCTGACGCACGAAACCGATGTTCACGCGGTCGATGTAATTGACGATGAACATCACGACGAAAAGCGGCAGGACATGCCACTTGATCTTGCGAACGGCGCTCGACAGCGCGCTGGAACTGCTCATGAAGTGTCTCCTGGATGGGCGCTGCGAATGCGTCTGCGACGTCTTTGAAATTCAGAAGCGCGGATTCTTGCCGGTGAATTCCGGCTGATACTTGCGCATCTGCGAGAGGTCGTCGCGATTGCGCACGCCGCACGACAAGTACTGCTCGTGCAGCTCGGCCAGCTTCTCGCGATCGAGCTCGACGCCGAGGCCCGGCGCCGTCGGCACGCGCACCGCACCGTTGTCGAACACGACGCGGCCGCCCTTGATCACTTCCTCTTCTTGCCACGGGTAGTGCGTGTCGCATGCATAGGTGAGGTTCGGAATGCTCGCCGCGACATGCGTCATCGCCATCAGGCTGATGCCGAGGTGCGAGTTCGAATGCATCGACATGCCGAAGCCCCACAGCCTGCACATGCGCGCGAGCGTCTGCGTCGCGCGCAGGCCGCCCCAGTAGTGGTGATCCGACAGCAGCACCTTGATCGAGCCCATTTCGCAGCCGCGCCGGAAATCGTTCATCGTCGTGATGACCATGTTGGTCGCGAGCGGCAGCTTCGTATGCTTCTGCAACTCGGCCATGCCTTCCAGACCCGGGCACGGATCTTCGTAATACTCGAGGATCTCGTCGAGTTCGGGCGCCGCCTCGATGCTCGTTTGGAGCGTCCAGTTCGCATTCGGATCGAGACGCAGCGGCATGCCGGGAAATGCCTTCGAAAGCGCCTTCATGCACGCGATTTCATGCGCCGGCTCGAACACGCCGCCCTTCAGCTTGATGCTCTGAAAGCCGTACAGCTCGATCATGCGGCGCGCCTGCGCGACGATCTGATCCGGGCTGATGCCTTCGCCCCATGCATCCGGCGCGTAAGGCTTGTCGATGTGCTCCGCGTACTTGAAGAACAGGTAAGCGCTGTACGGCACGGCATCGCGCACCTTGCCGCCGAGCAGATCGACGACCGGTGCGCCGACGATCTGCCCTTGCAGATCAAGCATCGCGACTTCGAGCGTGCTGATGACCTTCGGCGCGTTCTTCGCGGCGTGCGAGCCGGGCGCGAGTTCGAACTCGACCGCGCCGGGCGTCGCCTTGATCGTGGCGCGCACGCGCTCTTCCATCTGATTCAGATCGAACGGCGAAAGGCCAATGACGAGATCCTTCGCCTGCTCCAGCACGCGCAGCATCGGTTCGTCGCCATAAGTTTCGGAGATGCCGACGCGCCCGTCGCTCGTCTCCAGTTCGACGATGGCGCGCAACGCCCACGGCTCGTGGATGCCCGCGGCGTTGAGGAGCGGGCCGTCGCGAAAAGCGATCGGAGTGACGCGAACTTGCGTGATGGAGATCGGGCGGGTCATGTCGTCGTTCCGGCAAATGGGGAAACAGCTAGGATAGACGCATGGTAAAGCACTAATATATTAGTGTGTCAGTAGGGAAAGTACCGACAGGCCTCGTGGCGCCCGGCAAGACGCCACGGGCATGGCGACCGGCTATAGTACTAATGTTTCAGTTTTCGCCGTTGCGCCTTCGCCCATGAAAATCGCCGAATCCCCTCGCCCCGTTCATCGCCTCGACCGGTCTCGCCACGCCGCGCCGCAAGTGTTCGAGCGGCTGCGCGAAATGATCCTGTCGCTGGAACTGGCGCCCGGCACAGTGCTGTCGCGCAGCGAACTCGCGACCCGTTACGGACTCAGCCAGACGCCCGTGCGCGACGCGCTGATCAAGCTCGGCGAGGAAGGACTCGTCGATATTTTTCCGCAGCATGCGACCGTCGTGAGCCAGATCAGCGTGGCATCGGCGCTGCAGGCGCATTTCCTGCGCCGCTCGATCGAACTGGAAGTCGTGCGCACGCTCGCGCGAGAACACAAGGCGTCGCTGGTCGCGCGGCTGCGCGCGACGATCGCCGAGCAGGAGGAATATCTCGATCCCGCGGACGTCGAGCAGTTCTCGCTGCTCGATCACGCGTTTCACCGGCAGATGTACGAGGCCGCGGGCGTGCCGCAGTTATGGGATCTGGTGCGCAGGCTGAGCGGACATATCGACCGCCTGCGCCGTCTGCATTTGCCGGTCGAAGGCAAGACAAAGGCGGTCGTGCGCGACCACGCGGAAATTGTCGATGCGATCGAGAAAGGCGATGTCGATGCCGCCGACGCCGCGCTGCGCAAACATCTGTCCGGCACGCTCGGTCAGATCGACGAGATCCGCACCCACCATCCCACTTATCTGACGGATCATTGATCCATGCAAATTCTGGTCGATGCGGACGCCTGCCCGAGCGTCGTCAAGGACATTCTGTTTCGCGCGGGGCCGCGCGTGAAGATTAGCGTAACGCTCGTGGCCAACCAGTTTCTGCGCACGCCGCCGTCGCCGTTCATTCGCGCGATACAAGTGCCTTCGGGTTTCGATGTCGCGGATGCGCGCATCGTCGAGATGGCGCAGGCCGGCGATCTGATCATCACCGCCGATATCCCGCTCGCCGCTGCCGTGCTCGCCAAGGGCGCGCATGCGCTCGATCCGCGTGGCGAATGGTTCAGCGCCGAGAATATCGAAGAGCGCCTGACGATCCGTTCGATGATGGACCAGTTGCGCAGCACGGGCGTCGATACCGGTGGGCCGCCGCCGTACAGTCCGCGCGACGGCAAGCAGTTCGCCGCGCAACTCGACCGCTTTCTCGCGCGGCGTTCATAGATCCAGCAGCAGGTCCGATGACGGACGGCTGCAGCACAGCAGACGAAAGCCCTTCTGCACTTCGCGGTCGCGAATGCCGCCGTTGTGCCGCATATCGACGTCGCCTTCGATGAGCTTCGTCTTGCACGTCCCGCACACGCCCTGACTGCACGACGATGCAATCGCGACTCCGTTTCGCTTCGCGGCGGCGAGCACCGTCTCCGATGCGTTCATCGTGAAGCTGCGCGCCGAACGCGCGAGTCTGACGGTGAACGTCGTTTGCGCGACGATGTCGTCCTCGAAACCCGCTGGCGGCGCGATGTCGAAACGCTCCTGGTGATAACGCTCCGGATCGCATCCGCCTTCGTCGAGCAGCTTCTTTACCGCGCTCATATAACCAGCGGGGCCGCAGGTGAACGTCTCGCGCTCCGCGTAATCCGGAATCCGTTCCGCGAGCAGTCGAAGATTCAGGCGGCCGGTCGGACCCGTCCAGTCCGGTTCGTCACCCGTGCCTTCGCAGACGAAGAACACACGCAGTCGCGGAGACAGCGCGGCGAGCCTGTGCAGCTCCTTCTGAAACACGATGTCGGCGGGCGTCCTTGCACTGTGCACGAACGCGATATCGCGATCCAGCCCGAGATCGATGCTCGCCCGCGTCATCGACATCAGCGGCGTCACGCCCGAACCCGCCGACAAGTACAGAAGCTTCGGCGCGGACGATACGGTCGGCGTGAACGTGCCCGACGGACCGTATGCCTGCAGGCGGCATCCGGGCCGCATGTCCTCGTGCAGCCAGTTGGACATCACGCCGCCGGCAACACGCTTGACGGTGATGGACAGCAGATAAGGACGGGTCGGCGGCGATGAAATCGTATAGCAGCGTTCGACCGGCCGGCCGCGCGCGCTCGCCGATACGGTCATGAACTGGCCGGGCTCGAAGCGCACCGGCAAGCCGTCGTCGGTGCGGAACTGGAATGTCCTGACGTCATGTGTTTCGTCGATAACGCGGCAACAGGTCAGCATCCGCTGTTCGTTGCTCGGCCAGGGCTTGCCCACGTTGTCCCACGTGCGCGGGTCCGCGAGGTCGAATGCCGGTTCGATGAGATTCATCGCCATGTCTCCGTCAAATGCCGTGCGCGTTCAGGCGCGCGGCATACCAGCGCGAGAACTGCTCGACGTAAGTCTCGGTGAATGGCGAGAACACGCCTGGCCGGTACGCCGGATCCTGCGTGCCTTCGTGTGTGATCTCGACGAGATGCTTGTCCTGCGCATTCGTCGCGATCCAAACTTCTGTTAGTTCGGATACCTTATAATCTACGCCTTCGACCGCATCGGCATGAACCAGCCACTTCGAGCGCACGAGCGTCTTGTCCGGCGCGAGCGGGATGATGTACGAAATCACGGCATGATCGCTCATGACATGCGTCCACGAGTTATGCGTCCACAGATGCGTGTCGCCGAGGTCGCGGCGTCGAAGGTCGCCGAGCAGCTTCGTGCAGGCGACTTTCGTGCTCATCGTCTGCGACTCGCCGCTTCCCGCGATGACCAACTGCTGCGTCCTGAACTGCGTGACCGCGTCTTCGTCGAGCTGCTCGACGGTGGCGCTCACGAAGCCGTCGCGTTCCCAGCTTGCCTGACAGGCGGCGTTGCGTGCCTGATAGGTTTCGAGTTCGCGCAACGAGTCGTCGCTGAGATTCTCGGGACAGAAACCGAAGTCCTCGGGGAGAAACGAGGCCGTCAGTTCCGGATGCGTCGCCGCACAGTGATAGCACTCGCGATTGTTTTCGATCACGAGCTTCCAGTTGCCGTTCTCGACAATCTCCGATTCGAACGCGATCTTCGTGTTCAGCAGGTCGTAGGGCGCGAGACGCGGCGCCATGGTTTCATCGAGCGTCGCGATGTCCTCCGGCGGATGTTCCGCGAGACACACGAAGATGTGCGGCCCGACGATGCGCGTATGCACCGGGAGCAGGCTGCGGCACGAGGCGTCGAAATCCTTGCCCATGTGAGCGGCGTGGCGCAGGCTGCCGTCGAGGTCGTAGGTCCATTGATGATACGGACACACCAGCATGCCGACGGTCGACTTCCCCGCTTCCTTCAGGCGCGCTCCGCGATGACGGCAGACGTTTCGATACGTGCGGATCTTCTCATCGTCGTCACGCACGATGACGATCGACGCACGGCCGATATCGACGGTCGATACGTCGCCCGGTTCGGGCACATCGGCCGTCACGCCGACCAGAATCCAGTGCCGGTGAAAAAAGACCTCGACGTCCGTATCGAACACGTCTTGCCGGCCGAACAATTCGCCGGGCATGCCGTGTCCGGGCTCGCGGCTGCGGAGCAATTCGGCATGAGTCTTGATTCTCGCTTCGGACATCGCTTTTCTCCAACGTTCAGGGGCACCGGGACTACATTCGTTCCCGCCATGACTGAAGTATTGGAGCGATGAAAAACAGCGTCAACGCGCTTTATTTTCGGGCTCGCATGACTTTGAATTATGCGAGCGCGTCCTCGCGCAGCCAATTGATCAGACCGTCGATGGCCGGCGTCAGCGTGCGTCCGTGCGGCACCACGACGTAATAGGAGTCGGCGGGTTTGAACGCGGCAACCGGCAGCCTGAAGAGTTCGCCGTTATGGATGAGCCCGTCGACGAGCCTGCCCCAGCCGAGCGCGATGCCCTGACCGAAGCGCGCGGCCTGAATCGCGTCGGTGTACAGGCTGCAACGCAGCGCGAAGTTCAGGCGCACCGGCGTGAAGCCCACGGCGAGAAACCAGTCCTCCCAGCCCATCCATCCTTCGGACGTCGAATCCGACTCGATGAATGCGGCATTCGCGAGATCGTGCAACGAATCGGGCGCCGCATGCGTCTCGAGCCAGCCCGGCGAGCAGACCGGGAACACCTCTTCGTCGAACAGCAAGGCCGCGGTGCCGTCAGGCCACGTGCCGTTGCCGAAGCGCACGGCGACGTCGATCTCCTTGTGCCGCAGATCCGCGATGAACATCTGCGTGGACAGGCGCAACTGGAGATCGGGCTGAGCCGCCTTGAGCGACGCAAGGCGCGGCAGAAGGCGAAAGTGCGAGAACGCGGAAGTAGCCGCGAGCACGAGTTCCTGCTGCACAGGTCCACGCGCGAGACGGTCGAAGACGCCGGCGATTTTCTGCATCGACTCGGCGACGACGCGATACAGCGCCTCGCCTTCATCCGTCAGTTCGATCGCCCGATGCAGACGCCGGAAGAGCCGCGTGCCGAGCGTCTCTTCGAGGAACCGGACCTGACGGCTGACGGCCGCCTGCGTCACGCCGAGTTCGTGCGCGGCGAGCGTGAAGCTGCCGAGCCGCGCCACAGCCTCGAACTCGACGAGCGCGGTCACCGAAGGAATGATCCGCCGATAACCCTTCGTCGTTTCCTGCGGCGCTTTCATTTCGATGCGACTCGCTCAGGCGACAATCGACGAAGCATTGCCCTCGACGACCAGCACCGTGCAGCCCTGCGCGGAATACGTGCTGTGCCGCGAGCCCGCCGGATAAGAGACGGTCTGGCCGGGAAGGAAGTCTGTGCCGTCGTCATCCGTGAAGACGCCGCTCAGCACCATGATCAGTTCGGTGTCGTCGTGGCGATGCAGAAACGAGCGCGCGCCCGGCGCGAGACGCATCCAGTAACTGCGCCATGCGCCGCGTTCGTCGAGCGCCACCGGAATCCAGAAGAAGCCCGACAATACCGCGTCGCCGATCATCATCGGGCGCCAGTCGCGTTCGTCGATGCTATACGAGCGACGGCCCTGTTTCTCGTTGAGACCCGCAAGCGCTTCTCGATACGCGTGTTCGGTCATTGCGCCACCTTCGCCTGTGTCGATGGCCAGCCCTGCATCATCGTGCCGATTTCATCGTCGAGCCATTGACGGAATTGCAGATACTCAGGCCGCGCCCGTGCGTTGCGATGCGTGATCAGATAATGATGTCGGTCGTGAAAGACGAGCGCGTCGTCAACAGGACGGACGAGCTTCTTCTGCTCGACTTGACGATGCACGAGATGATGCCAGCCGAGCAGCGTGCCCTCGCCTGCTTCGGCCTGCGCGACGAGCAGACGGTAGTCGTTGCTTTCGAGATTGTCGTGCTGATCGAGACGCTCGGAGCCGTCGCCCTGCTGATACCAGTTCTTCCACACGCGCCAGTCGACGTGTTCGCACACCTGCGCGCGGCCCAGCAGCGACAGACTCAGTGTGGGATGCGCGAGCAGGTCGAGCGGCTTGAGCGTGCGTCCGTGAAAATGACGCTCATGGAACTGCGCGCTGCACACCGGATAGACGATGTCGTGAAAGAGCGGTTCGACTTCGTATTCCGCTTCACGCGGCGGATTCTTCGTGATGATGACATCGGGCTCCATGAGCTCGTCGAGTTCCATGAAGTGCTCGGTCACCATCACGTGCAGGCGGATATCCGGAAAGCGTCGCCGGAACTCGGGCAGCCTGAACGACAGCCACAGCGCCGAGAACGTATGTGAAATGCAGAGCGTGAGCGCATGACGATCGACGCGCCGCACTGCCTGCGCCGCCTCGGCGATGTTCATGATCGACAGATACGACGCGTTGTACAGGATGCGGCCTGCATCGGTCAACGCGATATGGCGGCCGGTGCGTTCGAACAGCGCCACTTCCAGCGTGTCCTCAAGCTCCTTGATCTGCCGGCTCACGGCCGCCTGCGTGACGCACAGCACTTCGGCGGCCTGCGTAAAGCTTTCGTAGCGCGCCGCCGTGACGAAGCACCGGAGCGCGCGCAACGACGGCATTTGCGCGAGCAGCCTGTCCGCGAACTGCTGTTTCTTCTGCATCTGCTTCACCTTCGACGGGACCGGCGAGCGCCCTTCGGCCCGGGCGCGGAATGCTTTCGCTTATCGTTCGTTCTGTATGTCCGGCGTGCGCTCATTGGCGTCCCTGCACTCTTCGCATGATCCGGTCGAGCGCTTCCGAATAATGCGCATAGGTGCCTCGCTTCGACAATTCGGTATTCAGTTGCTCATTGAGGCCGCCCGGCGTGCTCATTTCGCCGATCAGTTCCGAGAACGGCTGCGTGTCCCTGGTCGTTTCATGAGCCAGACCCACATAGTAGCCCGACAAAAACGAGCGCGCCGACGCATACGGCAGCCCTTGCCGCACGAGCCACGATGCCTGTTCCTCCAGCAGCGCGAAGAAGCTCGCCATGGTCGCGGTCGCGGCGGACAGCGCATCGAACTGATGTTCGTCAGCCACTTCGACAGCTTCGCCGAGCGGCGCGAACAGCGCCTTCGCGATTGCGTCCGGCGGACAGACGGGCGTGCTGCCCTTGCCCTCGGCCACTGCCGGCAACGGAACCGTGCGCACGACTTTCGCCGCACGGCGCACGAGTCCGCGCACCTGTTCGATGGATTGCCCCGCGAGAAAACTGATGACGTGATGCCGCGCATCGAAGGTCAGTTCGCCGAGCACATCGGAGGCGATCTGCGGGATGACCGCGAGGCAGATCACGTCCGACGAATCGAGCACTGCCTGATTGCTGCTGCACACCTGCACGCGCGAGTCGAGTTGCGCGAGCGCGGCCGCTCTTTGCGCGTTGCGCGGCGAGAGCGCGATGCGTTCGAACGGAACGTCGAATCTGATCATTCCGGTCACGACCGCCTGCGTGATCGTGCCGGTGCCGATGAATCCAATGCGCATAGGACCTCGTGTGTCGTCAGTCGAGCTTGAGCCAGGTGGTCTTCAGCTCGCAGTATTGATCGTGCGCGTAGACCGACTTGTCGCGTCCGCCGAAGCCGGACTGCCCGAAGCCGCCGAAGGGCGTCGACAGATCACCTTCGCCGAAGCAGTTCACGGTCACGGTGCCCGCACGGATGCGCGCCGCAACCTTGTGCGCGTGATTGACATTGTCGGTCCACAGCGATGCCGCGAGTCCGTAGCACGTATCGTTGGCGATGCGCACGGCCTCGTCGACGTCAGCATATTCGATAACGCACACGACCGGGCCGAAGACCTCGTCGCGCGCAATGCTCATTTCCGGCGTGACGTTGTCGAAGATGGTCGGCTCGACGAACCAGCCGCCGGTTTCTGCGAGCGTCGCTCGCCCGCCGCACACCACGCGCGCGCCTTCGGACTTCGCCTTCTCGATGTGCCCGAGCACCTTCCGGTAATGCGGCTCTTCGATGAGCGCACCGAGCCTGACTTCCGGATCGAGCGGATCGCCGGTCTTCCAGCCTTCGAGCACGGTCTGCATCTTCTGCAGCAGCGCGTCTTTCTGGCTCGCATGAACGATGATGCGCGAGCCCGCGCTGCAGTTCTCGCCCATGTTCCAGAACGCGGCGGCGACGGCCTGCTCCGCGACGGCATCGAGATCGGCGACGTCGGGCAGCACGACCTGCGGGTTCTTCCCGCCGCATTCGAGCACGACGCGCTTCAGGTTCGTATCTGCGGAATAGCGCAGGAAGCGCTTGCCGGTTTCGGTCGAACCGGTGAACGCGACGAGATCGATGTCCGCGTGACAGCCGATCGCCTGACCCGCGCTTTCGCCGAAGCCCGTGACGACGCTCAGCACGCCGGGCGGCACGCCCGCTTCGAGCGCGAGATCGGCGATACGCAGCGTGGACAGCGAAGTCTGCTCGGCAGGCTTCACGATCACGCTGTTGCCCACCGACAGCGCCGGCCCGATCTTCCACGCCAGCATCAGCGCCGGAAAATTCCACGGCAGCACGGCGCCGACGACGCCGATCGGCTCGCGCGTGATCATGCTCACCACGCTCGCGCCCGACGGCGACAGCGCGTCATAGCGCTTGTCCGTGACTTCGGCATGCCAGCGAATGCATGCGGCCGATTCGGGAATGTCGAGACCCATGCACTCGCCGATCGGCTTGCCGGCTTCGAGCGCTTCGAGCAAGGCAAGCTCTTCGGCGTTGTCGTCGATGAGTTGCGCCAGGCGCAGCAGCACGGCCTTTCTGTGCGACGGCGCGGCCTTCGACCACACGCCGGACTCGAACGCTTCGCGCGCCGCGACGACAGCACGGTCGATGTCCTTGCCATCGCACTTCGCGATTTCGGCCAGCACCTTGCCCGTCGACGGATTGAGCGTCTCGAACGTTTCATTCGATGCGGCCGGACAACGTTGTCCCGCGATGAAGGCGCGGCCGTCGAGCGACAGGCCGTCCGCCATGCGTTGCCATTCGTGATGCGTCGTCATGTCATGTCCTCAAAGATTCAAAGCTCGGCGCCCGCCGAGAATTCCTTCATCCATATCGCCGCCGATACCGCGACGTCCGCGATGGGCCGGATCGGCAGCGAACGCGGATGCGGCTGCGCGAGCAACTGATCGATCAACGGGTTCGACTGCCCGAGCGCATATTCGGCGATGAGCTTGCCCGACGCCGAGCCGCGGCTCAGCCCCAGCCCGTTGCAGCCGACCGCTTCGAACACGCCGTCCTCGCGTTGCCCGAAGAGCGCGCCGTTGTTCGCCGACAGACACAACGCGCCGCCCCATGTGTATTGCAACTCGACATCCTTCAACATCGGAAAGCGGCGATCGAACGAACGCTGATGCAGATGCTTCGCTTTCGCCAGATCGCTTTCCGACACCGCGAGATTCGGCCGGAACGCGAAGTGATTGCGCACGCAGATGCGGTTCGTCGCGAGACGCCGCACCGTCGTGCCCATCGGGTCTGCGGGAATGAGCGCCCACGACTGCGCACCGCCGAGCCTCGCGATCTCGTCGTCGTTCATTACGCGCGACATCGATGCGAACGTGTAGACCGGCAGCAAGCCGTTCGGATGTCCGCCGAAAGTGGCTGCATACGCATTGGTGCAAAGCACGACACGCTGCGCCTCTATCCGTCCGTTGGCGAAGCTCAGCAGTCTGGACTGGCCGCGCGTCTCCATGCCCTTCACCGCGCTGAGTTCGAAGACCGTCACGTTCGCGGGCTGCGTCGCCGCGAGCCCGCGCATGAGTGCGGCCGGCTGCACCGTGCTGCATCCCGGCGTGAAGAGCGCGCTCTTGTAGAAGCCCGTGCCCGTCACCCTCGCGATGGCCGCTTCATCGAGCCATTCACACGCTTCGCCGATGCGCGCGAGCCCTTGCGCGAAATGCGCCAGTGCCGCATGCCCCTTCTTGTTGACCGATGCGTGATACTTCCCGTCGTCGCGCCAGTCGCAGTCGATGCCGTGTTGCCGGACCGTTGAACGCACATAGTCGATGCCGTGTCGTTGCAGCCGGACGTCGGCCTTGTCGGCCTCGACGCTGCGCGAGTAGCTCTCGCTGCTGATGTCGTGCGGCAAATCGACGAAGAAGCCTGAATTGCGCCCTGCCGTCGATCGCCCGATCCGATCCGCCTCGACCAGTGCAATCGACGCATCCGGCGCGAGTTCGGCGAGACGCCGCGCCGCGCACAGCCCGGTAATGCCGCCACCCACGATCACGTAATCGAAACGATGCTCGCCCGTCACGCTGTTCGCGGGCGCCGCGGGCGGCAGGCTTTCCCACCACCCGTTGACGCCGTCGGGTGCGGGAAATCGCACGAAATCCAGTTTCGAGGCCATGCATGTTGCTCCATGCACGTTACTGAGCGTTGTGCAACAAGGGCTGAACGAGCTTCGCAAACGCGCTGCGTTCAGCGTCGTTCAACGTGCCGAGCGGCGCG
Source organism: Caballeronia peredens (assembly GCA_001544595.2). Taxonomy (GTDB): domain Bacteria; phylum Pseudomonadota; class Gammaproteobacteria; order Burkholderiales; family Burkholderiaceae; genus Caballeronia; species Caballeronia peredens. The sequence continues at coordinate 45,644 of FCOH02000006.1, forward strand.
CGCGCATGACCCACGCGCGTGCCTGCGAGCTCGCATCCGTAACGCACGTACTGAATGAACTTGCCGCTGCGTTCCAGCAGTTCGAGCACGGGCAGAAGCGCTGTCATGAGCTTGCGGCCGGTTACGAAATCGCCTTGTTTCACGCATGTTTCGAGCAGTTGCGTATGCGCTTCGGGCAGAAAGTTCGACGCGCCCGCTACCCAGCTTCTGACACCCCATGCGAAAAACTCGAGCGCCTGATCGTCCATGCCGCAACTGAGCACGAAGCGCGCGGGCAAATGCGTCGCCAGATGATGAAGATGCGCGACGTCACCGGTGCTTTCCTTCATCGCCGCGAAGTTCGGCCGTTCGAGCAGTTTCTCCAGCACTTCGTCGCCGATCGCCGTGCCCGTGCGTGCCGGGAAGTTGTAGAGCATGACGGGCATGTCGAGCGCGTCGTCGACCTTCAGCAGATGATCGAGCAGTTCGTCCTGAGTCGGCTGAGCGTAGTAAGGGGCGGCGACCAGCAACGCGTCGTAACCCGTGCGCTTGGCCTCGCGTCCGAGACGCAGGACTTCGTTCGTCGTCGTCGCGTTGATGCCCGCCGTGAGGTATGTCTTGCCGCCCACTGCCTGAGCGACCGTGTCCAGTGTCTTCACGCGCTCGTCGAAACTGAGCGCATAGTATTCGCCCGTCGTGCCGCCGACGCCCATACCCGCCACGCGGCCGACGAGATTCGACGCATGCTTGCCGAGCATGTCGTGATCGATTTCGCCGTCGGCCCTGAACGGGGTGACCAGCGGAGTGTGTACGCCTTCGAAGCTCATGTTCGTCTCTCTGATGATGGTTCGTGTGTCGCCGTCTGCGATGCGTCAGGCGATCGCTTCAGTGTGCGCATAGATGGGAAACTGGCCGCACAGATCGCGCACGCGCGCACGCACTGCACGCTCGATCTGCTCATCGCCGCCGGACTCGCGTTCGAGCGCGGACAGCACTTCCAGAATCATTTCGCCGACCTGCTCGAACTGCGCCGTGCCGAAACCGCGCGTTGTCGCGGCGGGCGTGCCGAGGCGAATCCCGGAAGTCACGGTCGGGCTTTCGGTATCGAACGGAATGCCGTTCTTGTTGCAGGTGATGCCCGCTCGTTCCAGCGCTTTCTCCGCCTGCGTGCCCGTCAATCCCTTGCCGCGCAGATCGACGAGCAGCAGATGATTGTCCGTGCCGCCCGTCACGAGGCTCAGGCCGCCGCTCTGCAACACCTTGCCCAATGTCTGTGCATTGCGCAGCACGCGATCGATATACGCGGTGAATTCCGGGCGCAGCGCTTCGCCGAATGCAACCGCCTTGCCCGCGATGACATGCATGAGCGGTCCGCCTTGCAGTCCGGGAAAAACCGCGGAATTGATCTTCTTGGCGATATCGCCGTTGTTCGTCAGGATGAAGCCGCCGCGCGGGCCGCGCAGCGTCTTGTGCGTCGTGGACGTGACGACATCGGCGAACGGCACAGGATTCTGATGCCGACCCGCTGCCACCACGCCCGCGATGTGCGCCATATCGACCATCAACAATGCACCGACGCTGTCGGCGATCTCGCGGAACGCTGCAAAATCGAGCGCACGCGGACACGCCGAATAGCCCGCGATGATCAGCTTCGGCCGGTGTTCTTCGGCGAGCCGTCGCACCGCGTCGTAATCGATGCGCAGCGTGTCCGGGCTCACGCCGTATTGGACCGCGTTGAACCACTTGCCTGAGAGCGCCGGGCGCGCGCCGTGCGTGAGATGCCCGCCCGCATCGAGCGACATGCCCATGACGGTGTCGCCGGGCTTGAGCAGCGCAAGCATCACCGCGCCGTTCGCCTGAGCGCCGGAATGCGACTGCACGTTCGCGAATTCGGCGTCGAACAGCGCCTTCACGCGATCAATCGCGAGCGCCTCGATGCGGTCCACATGTTCGCAGCCACCGTAGTAACGCTTCGACGGATAACCTTCCGCGTATTTGTTCGTGAGTACCGTGCCCTGCGCTTCCATCACCGCGGACGACACGATGTTTTCCGATGCGATCAGTTCGATCTGCGTCTGCTGCCGCCGCAGTTCCAACGCGATCTCCGACGCGATGACGGGATCATGGCTCTGCAGGCTTTCGCCGAAAAAGCGCGAATATTCGTTCACTGGAATGCTCCGTTCGATACGGTTCAAAAAGACGCGCCGGGCTTCACTGTGCGACCCATGCCTTCAGCTTGTCCGGATGCGAATCGACGAATTTCTTAGCCGCCGTCGCATAGTCGTTCGTGCTGTTGCCTTCGAATTCGATCGCTTCCACATCAGCCAGAGTCAGCTTGAAATGCTTGAAGAAGACATCGGCCCGCGGAAACTTGGTTGCGAATTGCTTCGATGCGAACGCATGAATCTGTTCTTCACCGCCGAGCGTGCCCTTCGGGTCCTTCAGATAGCGCATTTGCCATTTCTGAAAGAGCCAGTGCGGGCTCCACACCGTCGCGACGATCCATTGCTTCGACTGATAAGCGCGCTGGATCGAGGCGAGCATGCCGGCCTCGCTGGCGGATTGCAGCTTGTAGCCCGAGAGGTCATACGCCTTGATGGTTTTCTCCGACGCCTGCATCAGGCCGCCACCGGGCTCGATGCCCTGAATCGTGCCGTTCAGTTGCTTCTGCACTTCGGGCTTCTTCAGGTCTTCGATCGACGACAGTTGCGACTCCGGCACATACGCAGGCACCGCCCAGCCGTTCTTGCCGCCGGTATAAATGATGCCGACGTCGTCGAGATCATTCTTGTAGCGGGCAACATATTGACCGTGCGTGACGGGCAGCCAGCCGCCGACCATGATGTCGAGATCCCCGCGTGCCACGCCCTGATACTGAATCCCGATATCCGCCTGCACGAACTGGACCGGCTGCTTCAACTGCGTTTCGAGGACGTACTTCGCGACATTGGCAACCGCAAGCACGTCCGCCCAGTTGGTGACGGCGATCTTGAGCGGTTCAGCCGACATGGCCGGGCTCACCGCCACCCCGAATGCGACGATGGCGGGCGTCAAAACCTTCGCGATCATCGCCTTGATGGATATGTTTTTCATTTCGGACTCCGGATTAGATGTTTCAGTATTGGGGCGTTCTGGATCGGGTGTCGATCAGGTCTGCACGGCCTTGCTGGCTGCCGGCGGTGTCGTGGGCGTGGAGATGACTTTCCTTTTCGACTTCTTCTTCGCCTTCACGCCGAAGCTCTCCGTCAGACGGTCGAGGATGATCGCAAGCAGCACCACACCGAGACCGCCTTCGAAACCGATGCCGATATCGAGCCGCTGAATCCCGCTCAACACATATTCGCCGAGGCCGCCGGCGCCGATCATCGATGCGACCACGACCATCGACAGCGCCATCATGATCGTCTGATTCACGCCCGCCATGATCGACGGCAATGCGTTGGGCAACTGAATCTTCCAGAGCAGTTGCGCATCCGTGCTGCCGAACGAGCGGCCCGCTTCGAGCAGTTCTTCGCGCACCTGGCGGATACCGAGCGTCGTCAGGCGCACGACAGGCGGCATTGCGAAGACGATCGTCGCGATGACGGCCGGCACGCGGCCGAGACCGAACAGGATGACAGCGGGAATCAGGTACACGAAGGCCGGCATCGTCTGCATGAAGTCGAGCAATGAACGAAGCACGACTTCGGCGCGGTTGCTGCGCGCGCCCCAGATGCCGAGCGGCACGCCGATCACGAGACTGAAGACCGTTGCCGCGACGACGAGCGCCAGCGTCGACACCGTCTGCGCCCACAATCCCATGTAGTGAATGACGAGCAGCGCCGCGCCGACGAACACCGAGAACACGACGCCCCGGCGCCACAGCGCGACCGCCATCAGGATGACGAGCATGGCAATGAACGGCACGGCGGCCAGCCCGTCTTCGAGCAGCTTGATGACTGCGCCCAGCGAGGCGGAAAACGCGTCGAAACCGCCGCGGAAATGGGAGAAGAGAAAATTCACCGCATCTTCGGCGAGCTTTCCAAAGATCGAGCTATTCATGCTGCCCTCCGCTGCATGACCTGTTTGAGAATCGTGCGACACGAGACGACACCCGCGAGGCGGCCGTGTTCATCGGTGACGGGCACGTCGTGTTCCTGATTGAGCGCGATGGCTGCGAGTTGATGCAGATCCGCATCGAGCGGAACGGCCGCGATGTCGCGAATCAGGGCGTCGCGAATCGGACGCGAGCCGGTCTTGTGCAACGATGCAGGCGTCACGCAGCCTTGATAGCGTCCGGCTTCGTCGCAGACATAACCGCAGTCCACGCCGCTGTCGATCAGGCCGTTCAGATAGCGTTCCGACGGCGCGCTCGTATCGCAGGCGATCAGGCCGCGCTCGACCTTCGTCAGCAGGCTGGATGCTTCGAGGAAGCGCGACACGTCGACATTGCGGAAGAAGTCGCGCACGTAGTCGTCCGCGGGCGACTGGATGAGTTCCGCAGGCGTGCCGACCTGAATCAGGCGGCCATCCTTCATGATTCCGATGCGCCCGCCGATCTTCACCGCTTCCTCGATATCGTGCGAGATGAACACGATCGTGCGCTGTTCTTCCTTCTGCAGCCGCAAGAGTTCGTTCTGCATTTCGAAGCGGATCAGCGGATCGAGCGCGGAGAACGCTTCGTCCATCAGCAGCACGGACGGATTGACCGCGAGTGCGCGCGCGAGGCCGACGCGCTGTTGCATGCCGCCAGACAACTCGCTCGGATAGAGCTTTTCGTAGGAGCCGAGGCCCACGCGCGTCAATGCGCTGCGAGCGATGTCGTAACGCTCTGACTTCTTCTTTCCCGCAACTTCGAGTCCATACGCGATGTTGTCGATGACCGTGCGGTTGGGCAGCAGCGCGAACGACTGAAACACCATCGCCATTTTTTCGCGGCGCACGGCGCGCAGTTCCGGCGTGCTCATCGGCGCGATGTCGCGTCCTTCGAGAATGACTTGCCCGGAAGTGGGCTCGATCAGACGATTGAGCAAGCGCACGAGCGTCGACTTGCCCGAGCCCGACAAGCCCATGATGACGAAGATCTCGCCCGCGTTCACCGCGAGGCTCACATCGTCAACGGCGACCATGTTGCCGGTCTGCGCGAAGATCTCGTTGCGCCCGAGTCCTTGTTTCAGCAGGTCGCGAGCGCGTTCGGGCTTCGCGCCGAAAATCTTCGAGAGGTTCCTGACCGTCAGGATTTCGGTTTGGGACGCCGCTACGGACCGCGCCGGCGAAGCGTTTCCCGTCTGCACGGGAAGCGGATTCGTGACGTCGCCCGGAGCGAGAGTAAGGTTCGGAATCATCGGGTCATTCCACCTGGCGAGTTCGAAAAAGCGAAGACCGTATGCGATGGCGGTTGATGCATGCCCTGGCTTGACGGCCCGGATCAACCTGGCCGATCGATTCGGCGTTGATTGCGTTGAATGAAGCGTACATGGCCAATTTCGTTCACCCACCGACATTTTCTGAGCCCTTTTCGATACTTCTGGTAATGCATTCGCGCGGTGCAGACGCCGCTTGAAACGCGTTCGACGTATGTCGAAATGCGGCGAGCCAGCACAGGCGCGGCTGAGCGGGCGGAACGGCTCGCTTGCGGCGCATCTGGCGCACATGAGCGGCCGACCCTGAGCGGGCAAGACGCTAGGGAATGCACCTAGTCGGACCGGTTTGCATGAGTTTTCGTGCGGTCAAACGCGCGAAAGCCGCGCACGAAGGCGCGGCTTTCGGGTCAGGCAGACAACGGGCGTCAGCCGAAGGTAAAGCTGTACACCTGCGCGCCAGGGTCGAGAAATTCGATCTCGAAGGTGCGGTCATCGACGGCGCCGCTCTGGCGCACGAGCTGATACAACCGCGCACTCGTGACGATGCCGCTGCCATCCGCGGCAACATCGGCGCCATGCGAACTGCCCGGCGCCCGGCCATCGATCGTGATGCGGAAGCGCACCGGCTTGCCATCGGACGACGGTGCGAGCACGAGATGCAAATCGCGCGCGTGAAAGCGATACGCGATGCGCGCCTGCGATGCGGCAGGCACGGCCGCTTCCCCACCGACGTTCCACTGCCCATCGAGCGCCCAGTCGTTCAGCGAGAGTTGCGTGGGCAGCGTATAACCTTGCACCGCATCGGGCCTGACGCGTTGTGGCGACGCGAAGCCCTGCGCCTGCCGATAACCGACATACGTCTCGCCCGATCCGATGTCGGCCGTATCGGCTGCAGCCTGGGCGCCGCTGCCCTGCACCGCTTGCGCATCGCGTGCAGTGGTCTTGCCGTTATCCGTGAGCAACTGACGAATCGCCTCTTCGGCCTCGCGATAGCCGCCTTCGCCGAAGTGGTGATAACGCACGCGCCCTTGTGCATCGACGATATAGAACGCCGGCCAATACTGATTGCCGAACGCGCGCCAGATGCCGTAATCGTTATCGACCGCCACGGGATAGCGGATGTTCAGATTGTCCAGCGCCCGCTTCACGTTGCCGGTATCGCGCTCGAAACCGAACTCGGGCGTATGCACGCCGATCACGACAAGGCCGTCGTTGCCGTAACGCTGCGCCCACGTCTTGAGATACGGCAAGGTGCGCAAGCAGTTGATGCACGAGTATGTCCAGAAGTTGACGACCACGACCTTGCCGCGCAATGCATCGGCGGTCAGCGGCGCGGAGTTGAGCCATGTCGTCGCGCCGTCGAGCGCGGGCAGGCGGCCCTGAACCGGAAGCGCTGCGGGCATCGATACGCGCATCACGCGCGCGCCCTGCCGTGCTTCATGCGAGGGATGCTTCGTGCGCGTCAGATCGACGAGACGTGCTTCGATGCCGTTCGTCGGCGCACCGGGTATCGATGCCAGCAGCCGTGTATCGAAACCCGTCGCGATCGCGGCGACGGCGAATAACACGAGTGCGCCCAGCGCGCGTCGGAGATGCTCGCCGAAACCGAGCGAACGTTTGAGCGCATCGAAGGCGCGCTTGCCGAGGCCGGTCGCCACGGCAAGCGAACTCGCCGCGCCGACAGCATAGGCTGCGAGCGCGGCAGCCGTTTGCCAGTTCGCGCCATGCAGTGCCGCCCCCGTCAGGATCACGCCGAGTATCGGGCCCGCGCATGGCGCCCACAAGAGACCCGTGGCCGCGCCGAGCAGTATCGATGACGCGATGCGGCGCGTCGTGCCATACGACTGCGAGCGCGCGCTGATGCGGTCCGCGAGTTGCGAAAGCGGCAGCGTGAGCCGCGCGGCGATCGACGGAAACAGCAGCGCCGCGCCGAACAGCGCAAGCATCGCGAGCGCGATCCAGCGGCCGTACTGACTCAGTTGCGCAGCGCCCGCGAGACCCGCCGCGCCGATACCGGTCACGAGGGCGAACGTGCCCGCGAGCCCGGCAAAGAGCGGCAGGCGATCCGTGAGAAAGGGCCGGTCCGAGCGCGCGAATACGAACGGCACGACCGGCAGGATGCAGGGACTCAGGACGGTGAACACGCCGCCGAGAAATGCGATGACGATGAGTGACATGAGATCGGTATCCGGTGAGAGGGAGTATCAAGCCATGTGCGCTATTTCAGCGCTCTCATGTATCTGCGCGATTTCAGATGACGGACTATATGCAACGCCGTGTATCGGCCAGCATCGCGGATACATGGCGATACAAGCGGCGCGTTTTGTATCGCCATGTATCTGGTGCGCGCCGCGATACAAACGGATGCACATCGGCGGATGTCGGGACAAGTGCGCGATACATCCGCGCGCTTCAATACGCTCTGACGCTAACTTGCAAGGAGAATCCGTCATGTTCGACCGACTCAAGATCGCTGCCGTCGCCGCGGCCATGGTCGCTGCATTCGGGGCCGTCGCGGCGCTGGCTGCCTTCGCTTCGACGACCGCGTCCGGTGGCAAAGCGACGCAGGAAGCCGCCGTACAGGCGCCCGATTTCACCGGCATCGATAACTGGCTCAACAGCGCGCCGCTGGATCTCAAACAATTGCGCGGAAAAGTCGTGCTCGTCGACTTCTGGACGTTCGACTGCATCAACTGCGCGCATACGCTGCCGCACGTGAAGGAATGGTATTCACGCTATCGCGACAAAGGACTCGTGGTAGTCGGCGTGCATACGCCCGAATACACATTCGAGCGCGATACCGGCAATCTGAAAAAAGCGATCAAGCAATACGGCATCGAATATCCGGTCGCGCAAGACAACCAGTACGCGACATGGAATGCATACCGCAATCAATACTGGCCGGCGCTTTATCTGATCGATCAGAACGGCAAGATCGTCTATAGCCACTTCGGCGAAGGGCGTTATGCGCAAACGGAACAGGTCATTCGCGGCTTGCTCGGTCTGAGCGAAAAGCAAGGTTGAACAGTTCGCGCCGCAGAAGAAAAAAAGGCGTGCCCGTATTGGACACGCCTGCATCGTTGATTCAAGACACTCAGCTCTGGCGCGCAACGGCTCCTTGCACGTCCGCCTCGCGCGTCGATCCTTTAGCCGGACGGCCCGCCCAGTAACCGGCAAGCATCGATCCCGACAGGTTGTGCCACACGGAGAACAGCGCGCCCGGCAACGCCGCGATCGGTGTGAAATACAGCTTGCCGAGCGTCGCTGCGAGACCCGAATTCTGCATGCCGACTTCGATAGCGAGCGTGCGGCACACGGCTTCATCGAACCCGAGCAGGCGTCCGCCCCAATAGCCGCCCAAAAGCCCGATGCCGTTGTGCAGCACCACGCCGAACGCGACAACGAGGCCCACCGAAGCAATGCTCTTCTGCGTGCCGCCGACGACCGCGGCGATGATCAGCAGGATCGACACCATCGACACGAGCGGCAGCGCCCATTCGATTCTGCGCACGAACTTGCCGAACAGATGATTCACGACGAGTCCGACGACGATCGGCAGCGCGACGATCTGCACGATGCTCATCAGCATGCCGTGCACATCGACGGCGATCGACGCATCGACGTAAAGGCGCGTGAGCAACGGCGTCGCGAACACGCCGACGAGCGTGGACAGCGCGCTGATCGTGACCGACAACGCGACGTCGCCGCGCGCGAGATAGATCATCACGTTCGACGCCGTGCCGCTCGCGACGCTCCCCACCAGCACCATGCCCGCCGTCAAATCGGGCGGCATGCGCAAGGCCTTGGCGATCACCCATGCGGCGAGCGGCATCACGAGGTAATGCAAAACGATGCCGGCGATGACCGGCGCGGGACGCGTGAAGACGCGCCTGAAATCGTCGACGGAAAGCGTCACGCCCATCGACAGCATGATGATGGTCAAGAGCGTGGTCACGTGCGGCGCGATGCCCGTCACGGACGAAGGAAAGCTATAGGCGGCGACGGAGGCCAGCACGGCGCAGAGCGGAAAAAGACGGGTGATACGGGCAAGCATGAAAGGCAATCCTTGAAGGTCGTGGCGTGTCGTGTTTTCTAAGGCGATGCACGCACAAGCGAACGCTCGTGCGGCAAGCGAAACGATTCATTGCCTTCGTGGGGCGTCTTCTATGCCCGCAAAGCCGTAGCGCGCGGATTGCGCGCGGCGCGGCCGGATATCAGGCAGGCGTCGCATTTTAACCGGCCAGCGGCAGCAGATTCGGGAAGCGCTTAATTCACACGACCTCGTCGCCATAATTCACCGCTAATTCGATGACGCCAAGATGCGCATGAAGGATCAACAACACAGAAAACGTCTTCAAGGAGTACGGCCGTGCAAAGTGATTTGCTTTATAAGAAAACCTCCGATGAATCGATTTCCATTCCCGCGATCGGCGTGGATCTCGAAGTGCATATCGCGCCCGTGACGACGGACACACGCGCAACGCTCATCGAGACCACCGATGCACCCGGCTTCGGCCCGCCGCAGCACAGGCATAAGCGCGAAACGGAGGTCTTTCATATCACGCAAGGCCGCTATCTCTTCGAAGTCGATGGCGAACTCATCGTCGCGCACGCGGGCGATACGGTCATCGCCCATGCCGGCAGCACGCACCGCTTCACCAGCATCGACACGGATCCTTCGCGCATGCTGGTTTTGATCATGCCGGGCCTCGACGCCACCACGTTCTTCAGCGAACTGCGTGACCTCATGGCGAAAGGCAAGCCGGATCCCGCAGCGCTTCAGGCACTCGGCGACAGATGGGACATCGAGTTTCTCGGTCCGCCGCTCACCTGTCCCGCCGAACTCGAAGAAATCGCGCGCTGATTCGCGCATCGAAACCGACAACCTTCGCAGGAGATCGTCATGTCGCCCGTCGCAATCATTCAAGGCACACCGACCTGGGTCTGGGTGCTGCTCGCATTCCTCGCCTATCGCGGAATCAAGGCGCTGCAGGGCGGCACGGCACCGCTCTCGAAACTCGCGATCGTTCCGCTGATCTTCGCAGGACTCGGCATCGCGCACATGATTCACGAGCCCCTCGCGGGCTGGACCGCTGCTCTCGCATGGATCATCGGCGTGGGCGTCGGCATCGCAGGCGGCATCTTCACTGCGAGCCGCACGCGCTTCATCGTCGATCCGGTTGCGCGAAGCGTCATGCTTCCGGGGTCTTATGTGCCGTTGCTGCTGATCGCCATCACGTTCATCACCAAGTTCTGGCTCGGCTTCGAAATGGCCACGGTGACAAATCTCGCTGCACTCATGGACTATGTGTTGATCGATGCCGCGGTGTCCGGAGTCGTCGCGGGCATGTTCGCCGGTCGCTTCATCACTTACTGGCGCGCCATGAACGAATGCAGCGGCATCTCGGCGTTAAGCGGAACCGGTGGAACACGCGGCTAGCGCGCTTCAGAATGAGTCAAAGACAGATTCGCCCGTGAGCTGTACGGCGGGCGAAGTAACCGATAGTGAAACGTGACGCGCCTGGCGGCAGGAAAAAGTTACGCACGTTTCAGGCATCGAATGGCGCATGGGCGATTCAAATAATTCCGCCACACTTGTTACTCCCACCGTTTTCCGATCTGGCGGCAGACTGTCTAACGTCGAACAACGAAGTACATCGCCTCGCTCACGAGGCGCGCAAATCCTCCAACCCGGAAGGAGGCTGCATCCACCATGTCTACATCAGACGAGAACGGAAAGAACTCCGCGCAAACCGCGATGCGCACGCCGCCCGTCGTGTCGCCTGAGGAATGGGAGACAGCGCGCGAGCGCCTGCTCGTGAAGGAAAAGGAGCATAGTCGCGCCCGCGACGCGCTCGCCGCCGAGCGTCGCCGCATGCCTTGGGTAGCCGTCAAGGCCGACTACGTGTTCGAGGGTCCCAGGGGCAAGGCAACCCTGCTCGATCTGTTCGACGGGCGTCGTCAATTGATCCTTTATCGCGCGTTCTATGAACCCGGCGTGTTCGGCTGGCCCGAACATGCGTGCCGGGGCTGTTCCATGGTGGCCGATCAGGTCGCGCACGTCGCACATCTGAACGCACGCGATACGACACTGGTATTCGCGTCTCGAGCGCCTCAGGAAAATATCGCGCGATTGAAAGCGCGTATGGGTTGGGAGATTCCGTGGTTCACGATCACGGACCAATTCGATACCGATTTCGGCGTGAACGAATGGCACGGCACGAACGTGTTTTTCCGCGACGGCGAGCGCGTGTACCGCACGTATTTCATCAACAATCGCGGCGACGAACAGATGGGCGGCACGTGGAATTATCTGGACATCACCCCGCTCGGCCGGCAGGAGCTTTGGGAAGATTCACCCGAAGGTTATCCGCAGACGCCGACCTACAAGTGGTGGAACTGGCACGACAGCTATACGCCGGACGCGCCGCCGGACAAGAAATGGGTCGAAGTGTCGGACGCCGGTGAAGCGGCTTTTCGTGCAGAGAGCGAGAAGAAAAGGCAGTCGTGATTTCGGCGTGGTCGGCCTTTCCTTGCGCGTGTGATCGTGCGTTATGACACGATTTGCAGGAAGGCCAGCATTTCGCCGACGATCGACTCGGGTGCATCTTCCTGCATCAAATGTCCTGAGCCGGGCACACGCGTGAAGCGCGCGCCCGGAATCAGCGATGCCAGTTCGACACCGCGCTCGACCGGTATCCATTCGTCTTGCTCACCCCACAGGATGCTAACCGGACACGTCAGTTCGCCGTAACGTGACTGCACTTCGTCGGTATATCGCTGATCCATCTGCGCAATCTGTCGATAGAATGCGGCCTGACCGCGCTCCCCCGTCCACGGATGCGTATAGATACGCAACGCTTCCGGCGACAGCGCCCGATGTGCCGCACCTTGGAGATAGGCATCGAGCATGGCCTGATGCATATAGGGCGGCACGCCCGCGAATGCGGTTTCGTGTTGCCGCACATGACGCACGAAGGGCGAGCCCCACGGCGCAACCGCGACCGGATCAACGAGCATCAGCGATCGATACGCACAGCCGTTCAGCAACGCAGCTCTTAGCGAAGTCGCGCCGCCGAAGTCATGAGCGAGAACATCGGGCAGACAATTGTTCCAATCACGGCTCCAGTGATTCAGAAGCGCAGCGAGCAAGCGATTTTGCACGCCGAGCGAGACGTCCTGTCTCTCGCGCATTTCAGATGCGCCATAGCCGAGCAGATCGAAGTAATGCACGCGCCGGAAGCGCGCCGCGATCGGTGCGATACGCCGCCATACCTGCGACGAAAACGGTGTGCCATGCACCATCACGAGCGGTGCGCCCTCGCCGATCACGCCGTAACGCACGGATTGACCTTCGAAGTCGAATAGATGATCGAGCGGCAATGCGTCCCCGTGCGTCTGATCCTTCATGCTCATGGCGCGCCTCTGCAATGTAGTTTTACGAGGATAAAGCAGCTTGCCGGACGCTGCACTTGACTCGCGCTAAGTTGTCTCTTATATTCATTTTTGGCTATATAACTGATCGGTCATAAAAAGATATGCGCGAAGAAGACTTGAATCAGGTATTCGCGGCGCTGGCCGATCCGACGCGCCGCGCGATCGTCGCGCGTCTCGCAAGCGGCGAAGCGACCGTCAACGAACTGGCCGAGCCGTTCGACATGACACAGCCATCCATCTCCAAACATCTCAAGGTGCTGGAACGTGCCGGGTTGATCTCGCGCTCACGCGCCGCGCAAACGCGCCCTTGCCGCCTTGAAGCCGCGGCACTTGGCGGAGTTGCAAACTGGGTCGAAGCGTACCGGTCATTGTGGGAAGACAGCTTCGACAAGCTGGCTGCGTACCTCGACGCCAAACCTAATAAGCAACGCAAATCGAAAGGAAGAAAACATGCCGCATAGTCACGACACAGCCACGCAGGTTGTGGCCTTCACCATGAACCGTACGTTCGACGCGCCTCGCGCGCGAGTCTGGCAAGCATGGAGCGAAGCAGATCAGATCGTGCGCTGGTGGGGGCCGAAAGGCTGCACGATCGAGTTGCATCGTTTCGAGTTTCGACCAGGCGGCTTCTTTCACTACGCAATGAATTTCGCCGGCGCGCCTTCGATGTGGGGCCGCTTCAACTACCGCGAGATCGTCGAGCGCGAGCGCATCGTGTGGCTCAATTCGTTTTCGAACGAACGATGCGGTATCGCGCGTGCGCCGTTCAGCGAAGCGTGCCCGCTGGAAATAGAGAATGTCGTGACGTTCAGCGATGCAGGCGACAAGACCTCGATCGCACTGCATGCCGCGCCCTTTGGCGCGAGCCCGGAAGAGCAGCGCTTCTTCGATGAATTGCGGCCGTCGCTCGAACAGGGCTACGGCCGCACGCTCGATCAACTCGCCGCTTTCCTGTACGGCGTGTGAAATGCGGCGCGGCTTTTAAAGGCCCGCGCCTGCACGCTCAACGCAGATTGGTCCGCGCCAGTTCGATGAGTTCGTCGCCGCGCCCGCTCAGAATCGCGCGCAGCATATAGAGACTGAAGCCCTTTGCTTGCGACAGTTCGATCGTCGGCGGCATTGACAATTCATGCTTGGACGTGACGACATCGATCACGGCCGGCCCCTTGTGCGCAAACGCCTCACGCAATGCGTTTTCCAGTTGCTCGGATTCCTCGACACGCACCGACCAGATTCCCGCGCCTTTCGCGATCTGCGAGAAATCGGTCTTGCTCAGATCGACGTTGGTGTCGAGATAGCCGCCCGCTTTCAGCTCCATCGAAACGAAGCCTAGCAGGCTGTTGTTGAACACGACGACCTTGATCGGCAAGTCGAGTTGCACCGCGCTAAGCAGATCACCGAGCAGCATCGACAGACCGCCGTCGCCCGATAACGACACGACTTGCCGTTGCGGATGCGCCGCCTGGGCGCCGAGCGCCTGAGGCATGGCGTTGGCCATCGATCCGTGATTGAACGAGCCGTGCAATTGACGCTTGCCGTTCATCGTCAGATAGCGCGCGGCCCAGAGCGTCGGCGTGCCCACGTCGACGGTGAAGATGGCATCTTCAGCCGCGAGTTCGTCGACGACCTTCATCAGGTATTGCGGATGAATCGGCCGGCCCGGCGCGGAAGGTGTTGCGAGATGATCGAGATCCTTGCGTGCATTCCGGTAATGCTCGAGCGCGTTGTCGAGGAAGCGGCGCTCGCTCTTGCGCTGAAGCTTCGGCAAGAGCGCTGTCAACGTCTCCTTGATCGTGCCGACCAGACCCATTTCCAGAGCCGCGCGTTTGCCGAGTTGCGATCCGCGCCAGTCGATCTGCACGATCTTGGCTTGCGGCGGATAGAACGGCCGATAGGGAAAATCGCAGCCGAGCAAAAGCAGCGTGTCGCAGTTCATCATCGCGTGGTAGCCCGAACTGAACCCGATGAGACCGGTCATGCCGACATCGAAAGGATTGTCGTACTCGATGAACGGCTTGCCCCGCAACGCATGCACGACAGGTGCGCCGAGCGTGTCGGCCAAGGCCACGACTTCGTCATGCGAGCCCGCGACGCCGCTGCCGCACATGATCGTCACCGCTTCACAGCCATTCAGAAGGCCGGCGAGCCGTTCGAGGGCCGCATCGGGCGGCACGATCGCGCTCGCTGCGTTCGCAGTCCAGCGCGGCTCGGTATCCGGTCCCTCGCTCAACGCGATATCGCCCGGCAACACGATCACCGCGACGCCGCGTTGATCGATCGCCGCGCGCATCGCGCGTTCGAGCACGCGCGGGAACTGCGACGCATTCGACACTAGTTCGACGTAATGGCTGCACTCCTTGAACAACTCCTGCGGATGCGTTTCCTGAAAATAGCCGAGGCCGATCTCGGTGGACGGGATGTGTGCGGCAATGGCGAGCACCGGCTGATGATTGCGATGGCAATCGTAGAGGCCGTTGATCAAGTGCAGATTGCCGGGCCCGCAACTGCCCGCGCAGACGGCGAGCTTGCCGGTCGCGGCCGAGTCGGCGCCTGCGGCGAACGCAGCCGCTTCCTCGTGACGCGTATGCATCCAGCGGATCGAGCCGACGCGGTCGAGGCTGAATGCGAGTCCGTTCAGGCTGTCGCCCGTGACACCCCAGATGCGTTCGACGCCCGCCGCCGCAAGCGTCTTCGCCAGATAATCGGCAATCGTGTTCTTGGCCATGATGGGTTCCGTATGGATAAGGTTCCGAAGGATGGCGAACTCGTGCAGACGCGAGACGTGCGTTGCGCAGCGTGAGTGCCACGGCTCATTGAATGCACGATGCAAAATGCAGAGGCAGTGTATGCCGGGGCACGCAACTTGTCTTGCATCCTGCCGGAAGCTTGTGGCGCGGGGCACGCCAGTCGGCGCACCGGCTCGCAAAGAGCACGGCCGCACGGAATTTTGCATGCGAAATGCGAGAAAGTTTTTTGTATGCGAAATGCAAGTGCAAGCGGGGCCGAGTCAGACGATCCGGCCCCGCCGCCGTGTGACGGTCTGAAACGCTCAGTCGATCTGCAGCCGCTCGATCTTCCCCAGCACGACGGTATAAGAGAGAACGCCGATCATCGCGACGATGGCACAGAAGCCGAGCGCCCATTCGAACGAACCGGTCTTCTGCACGATGAACCCGATCGTGATCGGCGTGATGATGCCTGCGAGATTGCTCGCGAAACTCGCGATGCTGCCCGTCATGCCGACCAGTTCGCGCGGCGCGATTTCGGAGACCACGACCCACGTCGTCGACGACATGCCTTGCGCAAAGAATGCAATACACAAAATGCCGATCACGATGGCGTTCGACGTCGTGAAATTGGCGAGCACGATCGTGCCCGTGAACAGCAGGCCGAGCACCATCGGCAGCTTGCGGGCGACGGACACCGACACGCCGCGGCGAATCATCCAGTCGCCCCACCAGCCGCCGAACATGACGCCCGCCGCCGCGGCCAGATAAGGCCCGACCGCCGCCGTTCCCGCGTGCAGCATGCTCATGCCGCGCGCCTGCATCAGATAGGTCGGGAACCAGGTCAGGAAGAAATAGAGCGTCGTGGTCGCGGCCAGCTTGCCGAGACAGACGCCCCAGATCTGGCGGAATCGCAACAGTTTCCAGGCGTGATCCCAGCGAAACGCCGCGACTTCGCCGGAGCGGGCGTTCGCCACGCCGCCGCCGTCGCGAATGTAGTCGAGCTCGGTCTGATTCGCGAGCCGGCTTTGCGCCGGTTCACGGTATGCAAAAAACCAGACGACCGCCCACGCAATCCCGAGCAGTCCCGAGACCATGAACACCGCGCGCCAGCCATACGTCGACGCGATATAGAACTCGATCGGCGTCAGGAATGCGGTGCCGACATACACGCCCATCGAGCACACGCTGCCGGCAACGCCGCGCTCGCGCTGAGGAAACCAGGCGGTCGCGACCTTGTTGTTGGCGGGGAACGCAGGCGCTTCCGCCGCGCCGACACCGAAGCGCAAGCCGAACAGCGACGCGAAGCCGCCCGCGAAGGTCTGCAGCGTCGTGAGCAAAGACCATCCGGCAAGGCATACGCCATAGGTGATCCGCGTGCCGAAGCGGTCGAGGAAATATCGCCCGGCAGCGTCGCGAGCGCGAACGCCCAGGAGAACGCGGAGAACAACACGCCCATCATGACCGGGCTCACGCTGAACTCCTTCGCGATCTGCGGCGCCACCACCGACATGTTCGTGCGGTCCAGATAATTGATGATCGTGCCGATGAACACGAGCCCCAGCATCCACCATCGCGCATGCGTGCTGCGTCGCGCATGAACGTAGCTACCCGCGACAGCGCTCGCGCTTGCCTCGTTTTCCATGATGTCGTCTCCTTGATCTATGTCTCTTCGCGTCGGCGCTTTACGCAAGCACGGCGTCGTCCACCTTCAATTGCGCGGCCCTGGCGCGCAACGCGGCCACGGTCTTCGACTCAAGCGTCACGCCTTCGAGTCGGTGCCGCGCGATGTTGCGCGACGCCTGCTCGCCCGGAAGACGCACGGGCGAGCCGGGATCGACGGGTGCATTCGCATGGCAGCGCTCCGCCAGAAAGTCCATCTGCGCGATGGCCGCTTCGCTGCCTGCGAACATGGCCGGATCGATGAGTTGCAGATAGACGCTCGCGCCCCAGCGCGTGGGCGCGTCGCGTCGGCCGAACCCCGACAGTCCCTGCGTCAGCGCTTCGACCATCAGCGCAAGACCGAAGCCTTTGTGCCCAGCCTCCTCGCCGCCGAGCAGCATCAGGCTGCCGCGCTCGCCGTCGCCTTCGAGCATGCGCGGATCGCGCGTCGGACGCCCTTGCGAGTCCAGTAGCCACGCATGCTCGAACAACTCGCCCGCGGCGGCTTTCTGGCGCGTCATGGAGACGGTCGTCAGCGACGCGCAGGTATCGATCAGCACCGGAAAATGCGAGGTCGGGAAGGCGAACGCGAACGGGTTGGGGCTCAGCAATCCTTCCCTGCCGCCGAACGGCGCGACGGCCTTCGTATGCGGCCCGGACGACGCGATCATCGCGTAGTAGCCGCGATCGGTCGCCTGTTTCGCGAGCGCAGCGAGACAGCCGATGTGATGGCTGCGTCGCATCGAGAACGTGAACACACCGTGCTCACAAACGCGCTCGAAACCGAGGGACAATGCGCGCTGCATGAGCCACAGTCCCGGCAAATAGTCGCCGTCCCATACGAGCGTCGCGCCCGTGTCGCGGATGGTCTCCGGCACGCCCGTCGCGCGCATGCCGCCCTTCGCGAGTTCGTCGAGATAGGCGGGACATTGCGCGAGGCCGTGCGTCGAGCGGCCCATCATGTCGGTGAGCACGAGCAGATCGGCCACGCACGAGGCCTTCTCCTCGTCCATGCCGGCGGCGTTGAAGAGGCGAGCCGCGAAGGTCGCGAGCGCGTCGTGCGGACGCCGGATCGTGGCGGGGATATCGTTGAGGTTCATGTCGTTCGGGAGCGTCGTGTCAGTGAAAGCAAGCGTAGCGTTCGCGACTGATACCCGATAGGCTGGCGGCTGCATCAGTTGATACCTATTGCGCATCGATGGTCACGCTCGCTCAGCTCCGCTGCTTTCTCGCCGTCGTCGATGAGATGAACTATCGGCGCGCGGCCGAACGTCTGAACATGACGCAACCGCCGCTCACGCGGCAGATTCAGGCGCTGGAACACGCGCTCGGCACGCCGCTTTTTCATCGCGGCGCGCGCGCGATTCGACTCACGCCCGCAGGCGCGGCCTTCGCGCGTTCGGCGCGGCGCATCGTCGCGCAGACGAACGACGCCGTGCTCGACGCGCGCCGCATCGCGGCAGGCGATTCCGGCTCGCTCACCATCGCGTTCACGGCTGCGTCGAGTTATGTGTTCTTGCCGCGTTTCGTCGCGCTGTTGCGTCGCGAGATGCCGGAGGTGTCGCTGACATTGCGCGAGATGAGCTCGCCGCAACAACTGATCGCATTGCGCGACGAACAGATCGACATGGGCCTGTCGCGTCCGCCGATCATTCAGCCGGGCGTCGCGTCGATGCGTGTCTTTCGCGAGCCGTTATGCGCGATCGTGCCGCTCACGCATCGACTGGCATCGCGAGAAACGATCGCCTTGCACGATCTCGAAGGCGAGAGCTTCATCACGTATCCGCCTGTCGAGGGCGTGTATTTTCACGGACTGATCACCGGCGTGCTGCATGCCATGGGCGTCACGGTCGCCGAGACGCAGCACGTCACGCAGACGCATTCGATACTCGCGCTCGTCGGCGCGGGACTGGGCGTGGCGCTCGTGCCGCAGTCGGCCCAGCGCGTGAGATTTCCCGATGTCGCGTTCAAGCCGCTCACGGGTCTTGAGGAAGTCACTGCAGATTTGTTGCTCGCGTGGCGCACACGGTCCGACAACCCCGCATGCGCCGCAGCGATACAACAGGTCACGCGGGCGCTTGCCGATCCCGCGTGGCTCTCGTGAAGCCCGACGCTTACGCGCCCTTGCGCACGGTATCCGGCAGATCGCGGCCGTGGTACTTCTTGTAGATTGTGTTGAGGTTGCCGCTCTTCATGTTCGTGCTGACCCAGTTGTTGACCCATTCCTTCAGGCGCGGCTGGTCCTTGTTCATCGCAATGCCGAGATCGAAGTTCTTTTGCTCGAACTTCATCTCGATGTTCCGTTGCGGCGCGCGATGCTGCATCTCCTGCAGATTCGACGGCGTGCTCGAGAAGACATCGATCTGACCGGTGACCATCGACGTGATGAGCGTCGCGTCGTCTTCATAGCGCTGAATCTGCGCACCCTTCGCTTGTTGCGTCGTGAGCGTATCGTTCACCGTGGCGCGCGTGAGGCCGATCGTCTTGCCGTCGAGGTCCGCATAGTCCTTCACCTTGATCGTCTTGACGCCGCCGACGATGATCGTGATCACCGCATACGGCACCGAGAAATCGACAACCTTGGCGCGCTCCGGCGTGATCGACAAGTCGGCGATGACGAGATCCGCGCGCTTCGCCTGCAACGTCGGAATGCGCGCGGCGTTGGTGATCTGCACGAGCTCCAGCTTCACGCCGAGATCCTTCGCGAGCGCGGCGGCGGTATCGACATCCGATCCCGCTGGCTTCAGGTTTTCGTCCGCATAGCTGAAGAGCGGCGTGCCCATGGCGATCGCGACGCGCACGACGCCTGCCTTCTTGATGTCGTCAAGTTGGTCGGCCATTGCGCTGTGCATCGCGCCGGCCAGCATCAGGGTTGCAACGGCTGCGCGTGCGATGAGTTTCTTTGCTTTCAAGTGATGTCTCCGTCGTTATTGATAATGTTGCATGGATTGATGTTGCGGATATCAAAGTCCGTTATCGAGGAATGCGCGCAGTTCGGGCGTGCGCGGCGCATCGAGCATGCTGCCGTCGCCGACTTCCCACACCTTGCCCTGATGCATGTAGATGATGCGATCCGCCACGCGCTTGGCAAACGCCATCTCGTGCGTGACGAGCAGCATCGTCATGCCGTCCGCCGCGAGGTCTTCCATCACGCGCAGCACTTCGCCCGTCAGTTGCGGATCGAGCGCGGACGTCACTTCGTCGAACAGCATGACCTTCGGCGACATCGCAAGCGAGCGCGCAATCGCCACGCGCTGCTGCTGTCCGCCTGACAATTGCTCGGGATACGCGTCGGCCTTCTGACCGAGACCGACCTGTTCGAGCACGTTCATCGCGATGCGCCGCGCTTCGTCGCGCGAGAGCTTCTTCACGTGACGCAGCGCGAGCATGATGTTCTCTTCCACCGTCAGATGCGGAAAGAGGTTGTAGCTCTGAAACACGATGCCCACTTCACGCCGCAACAGATGCAGATCGACCTTGGGATCGTCGACGCGAATGCCACACACTTCGATCTGGCCTTGATCGATCGTCTCCAGGCGGTCGAGGCAGCGCAGCGCCGTGCTCTTGCCGGAACCGCTCGCGCCGATCACGGCGATCATCTCGCCCTTGTTGACTTCGAACGACACGCCCTTCAGAACGTGATTGGAGCCGAAGCTCTTGTGAATATCGCCGACCTTAACGATTGCTGACATTGAGCTTGTTCTCCATCGATTGGCTCCAGCGCGAAAGCGGATAGCACAGGACGAAATAGAAAGCGCCGACCAGTCCGAAGATGAGGAACGGCTGGAAAATCGAGTTGTTGATAATCTGACCCGCGCGCGTCAGTTCGATGAAACCGATCACCGAGGCAAGCGACGTCATCTTGATGAGCTGCACGAGAAAACCGACGGTCGGCGGCAATGCGAGGCGCATCGCCTGCGGGATGATGACGAGGCGCAGAGTCTGCCAGCGCGACAGCGACAGACACTCCGACGCTTCCCATTGCGGCTTGGGCATCGCTTCGATACAGCCGCGCCAGATATCGCCGAGATAGGCGCTCGAATAGACCATCAGCGCCATGCCCGCCGCGACGAGCGCAGGAACCTGATAGCCATACACCGACAAGCCGAAGTACACGATGAACAGAAGGATCAGCAGCGGTATGCCCTGAATCGCTTCGATATAGACAAGCGCCACGCGCGCGAGCCAAGTCCGCGTCGAGATGCGCGCGAGCATCACGCCGAAACCGCCGATGCCGCCCAGCACGAATGCGAGCGCGGAAAGCGCCAGCGTCCAGCCGATCGATTGCACCAGATAGATCAGGTGCGAAGTCGTGAATCCGCCGCTCATGCCGCACCTCCGGGAATGACCGTATCGATGCGCTGCGGATCGGGCGGCGTCTTGCCCGCGCGTTTGGCGGCGAGTCGAATCGCGCGGCGGCGCTTGAAGAGATGCTCGCCCACCGCCCACGCAACGAGCTTGATGATCAGCGACAGCACGAGATACAGCGCCGCCACGACGATATAGGTTTCGAGCGAGCGGAAGGTATCGGACTGCACCGTGTTGGCGACCGCGGTGAGTTCTTCCGCCGATATCTGCGACGCGATCGCCGAGGCCTGCATCATCAGCAGGAACTGACTCGTCAACGAGGGATAAACCTTTTCGATGGACGGCTGCAGCATCACATGCCAGCCGATGCGCCACTTGGACAGCCCGAGGCATTCCGCCGCCTCGATCTGCCCGCGTGGCACCGATTCCAGACCGGCCCGAATGATTTCGGCTGCATAGGCGCCGATGTTGATCGTCATCGCGAGCGCGGCGGCCGCGAAGGTCGGCATGCGCAAGCCGATGCTCGCAAGCCCGAAATACAGCAGAAAGATCTGCACGAGAAACGGCGTGTTGCGCACCGCCTCGATATAGACGATGCACACCCGCGTGAGCACAGGCACCTTCGCGCGCTTCGCGAACGCGACGAGCATGCCGAGGATCAGGCCGAAGAACACGGCCACGCACGTCATCTTGAGCGTGAGCCACGCGCCCAGCAGGAATGTCGGCCAGTAGGGAATCAGCGGTGAGAAATCTAGAGAAAACATGGCGGCAAATGTCCCTGTGAGGTTGGGCGCCTTACTCGGTACAACCAAAGCTGGATGTATGACGACATACTACGAATATCGTGATATTGCATGTTGCATGCATTAAACCGGGTCGAAGGGGCCGGTCGTGGTGAAAGCGCCGCCCTGGAGCACGGCGACCGGGTCGGTCGGCGCGGGCGGCGGCGTCGCTTCGATTCGTTCGCGGAACTGCTCGGACGAGTCGCGCGGCACGAAGCCCAGATGCGCGGCGCAGCGGTTATCCCACCATGTGTGAGCGTTGGCGGACATGCCGAACACGATCGTATGGCCGACCTTCGGCGTGAACAGGCTGCGGCGCAGCAGGTCGTGGAAATCGTCGTGGCTCATCCAGCTCGCCATCATGCGGCGGTCCTTGGGCTCCGGAAACACCGAGCCGATGCGGATGCTCACGGTCTCGATGCCGTAGCGGTCGAAATAGAGCTGCGCCATGTCCTCGCCGAACGACTTCGACAGGCCGTAGTAGCCATCGGGGCGCTTGCGCGCCGTGGCGTCGATTCGTTCGTCCTGCCGATAGAAGCCCGTCACGTGATTCGAGCTCGCGAACACGACGCGCTTCACGCCCTGGCGACGCGCTGCTTCGTAGAGATTGAACACGCCCTTGATGTTGGCTTCGAGAATTTCCTCGAACGGACGCTCGACCGAAACGCCGCCGAGATGGACGATCGCATCGCAGCCGCTCGCGAGCGCACCGACGGCCTGGCGGTCCGCGAGATCGCACGGGACGATTTCTTCGTGAGGCGCGGCGTCGCTCGTCAATGTGCCGGGAAGATCGGAAATGCGCACGCGCCGCGCGAATTCGGCGACGCGATGCCGGATCGCCTGCCCGATTCCGCCAGCGGCGCCCGTCAGCAGCAAGCGATCGAATTGCGCGACGTCATCGGAAGACGGCGCGCCGTTGTCTTGTTCCATCAATCATGTCTCCTGCGATATCGGCTAGGGATTACCCTGCACGCATCTTCTTGTACGTTGTCATATCACTGCATGACGCATATCATCATTTACCGACCGATTTGTCAATGTGTGTAAAACCCATTCCAACGAGAACGCCGTGACGCTATCGCCTGCTCATCCCTCCGACACCTTCTCCGCCGCTTCGCCGGGCGCGCGCCGCAGCCTCACATCGCAATTGGTCGATGCGTTGCGTGCGCAAATCGATTCGAAGGAACTGAACGCCGGCAGCCGGCTCGCGACCGAGGCCGAGATGGTGCAGCGCTTCGGCGTGAGCCGCACCGTCGTGCGCGAGGCGCTATCGCGCCTGCAGGCGGCGGGGCTCGTGGAGACGCGTCATGGCATCGGCACGTTCGTGTGCGAGGCGGGCGCGGCGACGCTCCTGCAACTCGATCCCGCCGATATGGCCGGCTCCATCGACGCGCTCGCCATCCTCGAATTGCGCATCAGTCTGGAGACCGAATGCGCGGGACTCGCGGCGTTGCGCTGCGATCGCTCGCGGCTCGCGACCATGCGCGCCGCGCTCGCCGATTTCGCACGGAGCGTCGATCAGGCAGCCGATACGGTGTCGCCCGATTTGCGCTTTCACATGGAGATTGCGCACGCGACCGGCAATCGCTATTTCGTCGAAATCATGGAGCATCTCGGCACGCGGATGATTCCGCGCACGCGCATCACGGCTACGCCGATTCCGCGCGATCAATACGCCGAGTATCTGATGCGGGTGAATCGCGAGCATGAACAGATCGCGGATGCCATCGAGCGCGGCGACGCCGACTCGGCGCGCACCGCGATGCGGCTGCATCTGATCAACAGCCGGGAGAGATTGCGCCGCGCGCAGGCGTCGTCCGAGTGACGTCGCAGCGGACGAACGCGAGAGGGATCGCCGCACGTGCACGATCCCTCTCGTCCAACTGAGGCGCCCTAGCGCGCCATGTTCGGCTCGGCCTCGTCGAGGTCGTGCGCGCCGGAAATGGTCTCCAGCGCGGAGTCGTGATGCAGCAGCAAGACCGCGGCGACTCCCACCATGCCGGCACCGGCGAGACACAACAGACCGGCGCCGAAGCTGCCCGTGCTGTCCTTGATCCAGCCCATTGCATAGGGCCCGAAAAAGCCCGCCAGATTGCCGAGCGAATTGATCGCCGCGATGCCGCCGGCCGCCGCGGCGCCCGACAGGAAGGACGCCGGCAACGTCCAGATCACCGGCAGGCAACCGAAGATGCCGAAGCCCGCGATCGACAGCGCGATCATCTTCAGGACCGGATTATCCAGCCCCGCCGATGCCGCGATGCCGCCCGCCGCCACCATCAGCGCAATCGCAACGTGCCAGCGGCGTTCGAGCTTGCGATCCGAATGCCGGCTCCACAGCACCATGCTGATCACGCCGACCGCATACGGCAGCGACGTGACGAAACCCGTCTGCAGATTGGTGAGACCGAACGACTTGACGATCTGCGGCAGAAAGAAGCTCAAGCCATAGTTGGTTGCGTTTGCGCCGAAGTAGATCAACGCGATGGCGAGCACGCGCGGATTGAAGATCGCCTGCTTCACGCTGAACGAATGCACCGCCTCGCGATGCGCGCGTTCATGCGCCTGACGCTTGACGAGCCATTCACGCTCTTCATCGGCGAGCCAGTGTGCGTCGGCGGGCTTGTCGGTCAGATAGAAGAACACGACGAACGCGAGCAGCAACGCGGGCAATGCCTCGATCAGATAGAGCCACTGCCAGCCCTGCATGCCGCCCATGCCGTCCATCTGCAGAAGCGCGCCGGAAATGGGCCCGCCGATCACGGTCGACAGCGGAATCGCCGCCATGAAATAGCCGACGACACGTCCGCGATACTTCGCCGGAAACCACAACGTCAGCAGGAAAATGATGCCGGGGAAAAAGCCCGCTTCCGCAATGCCGAGCAGAATGCGCAAGCCATAGAACACGTACGCATTGGACAGGCCGGTTGCCTGGGCGATGTGCGGGATATAAGCCATCGCCGCCGCGAGAATGCCCCATGTGAACATGATCCGCGCGATCCAGCGACGCGCGCCGAACCGCTCGAGCAGCAGGTTGGACGGAACCTCGAAGAAGAAATAGGCGATGAAGAAAATGCCTGCGCCAAAACCAAACATGCTCGCGGAAAAGCCGAGCGCCTTGTTCATCTGCAATGCGGCAAAGCCGACGTTGACGCGATCCAGATAAGCGATGAAGTAGCACAAGATCAGGAACGGCACGAGGCGAAACATCACGCGCTTCATGGTGCGAGATTCAAGGTCCATCTATGTCTCCTCCGGATAGAAGAATGGTAGATCGCTAGGTACTTGAAGTACTTGCGGAGACTACTCTCTACGGAAGAAGTAAAGAACTGGTGTTTAGCCTTGGTATCGGTTCCGGAGCTTGACTGCGTTCGCGAATTCATGTGCGCCAATGCGGTGCAACGAAGGCTCGGAATCCCAAAGTTTGCAGAATGAAAGCAAAACGGGGCATGACTTTGCCCCGTTTCGTGAAGTTTATGCGACCGGTAACATTCCGGCGTAGTGCGGTTCCGGTAAGCCTTGCACGCCGGGGTTCAGGGCAAACACGTAGCCGTCGTCGTCAGTGGCGTTCGTTGCCGGACGAATTGTCGTGACGAAAAGCGTCGACAGGTCGTCGCCGCCGAACGCGCACATCGAAGGCTTGCTCGCGGGCAACGCGATCTCGCGATCGAGCCTGCCTTGCGGCGTGAAGCGCAGCAGGCGCCCTGCATCGTTGGCGCACGTCCAGTAACAGCCGTCCGCATCGACCGCCGCGCCATCCGGACGGCCCGCGTAGTGATGCAGGTCCGCGAACAGGCGCTGGCCGCCCGGCGTGCCGGTATCGGGGTCGAAGTCGAAAGCCCAGACGAGGCGCCGTTGCGGATGAGAGTCGGACAGGTACATGGTTCGGCCATCCGGCGACCATGCGAGACCGTTCTGGGTAATCAAACCCTCGACAACGGGCGCGGATAACCTGCCGCTTTCATCGAATCGATAGAGCGCGCCAGCAGGACTCGCAAGCGACATGTCCTGCACCATCGTGCCGGCCCAGAAATGCCCTTGCCGGTCGCAGCGGCCGTCGTTGAAGCGCATGCCCGGCGCGGGAAATTTCGGCGCGGCAAGCTTGATTGCACGCGCATCGCCGGCGGCCCGCAGGTTCACGCCGAACATGCCGCTTTCCATTCCCGCGACGACATGGCCTGCCACATCGAACGCGAAGCACGCGACCTGCTCGGCGAAGGTCCACTCGGTGCGCTGCGCGCTCGAAACCTCCAGCCGCACGATGCGCCGCGCGGGAATGTCGACCCAGTAGAGCGCGCCCTCTTCCGCGCGCCAGACCGGGCATTCGCCGACCGTCGCGCGGCCGCCCGCATCGAGCCGCTCGACGCCATTCGCGAGGCTCATCGCTTGCGCTCCATCGGCTCGCCGATCACGAACGCGCCGCCCTGGAAGCGCTGCGCGGGGTCGTCGTGATTGGCGGTCGGCGCGGCGACCGGAAAGAGCCCGTTGAACTGCGTCGAACTGTCTTGCGGATTGAAGCCGAGGAAGCCGGCTTTCGCGTTGTCCCACCACTTCACGGGATTGTCCGACGCCCCATACACCACCGCATGACCGACGCGGTTCGTGAACAGCGAGCAACGCACGAGCTCGATGAAATCGCGATAGCTGAGGAACGTGACGAGCATGCGCGGATTCTTCGGCTCCTCGAACGACGAACCGATGCGCAGGCACACCGTCTCGATGCCGAAGCGATCGAAGTAATAGCGCGACAGCGACTCGCCGAAGCATTTCGTCACGCCATAGAGGCTGTCCGGGCGCTGCGGTGAATCCGCGTCGAGCACTTCGGTGACGGGATGAAAGCCGATCGCGTGATTCGAGCTCGCGAACACGACGCGCTTCACGCCATGGCGGCGTGCCGCTTCATAGATGTTGTACGTGCCGCGGATGTTCGCTTCGATCAGATCGTCGAACGGCGCATCGATCGAGATGCCGCCCAGATGCACGATCGCATCGACGCCCTCGACGAGCCGCATCACCTTGTCGCGGTCCGCGAGATCGACGGCGCTCACTTCCTCGTGGGCGGCGGCATCGTCGAGCGGCGCGATGTCGGAAAGACGCACGACTTCCGCCCATTGCGCGAGCGCGCCGCGCAATTGACGGCCCAGGTTGCCGGCCGCGCCGGTCAGAAGCAGACGCTTGAACGGTTTGCCCGCTGCGGTTGGCTGATTCATCGAGACTCCTGTCGAATACGTTGTGATGCGTTGAAAGCTAAAAAGAAGAAAACGTTTTCTGGACAATAACGTTTGCCCAATCGGTTTATCAATTGACGGCTGGCATGCAAACTACAAGATACAAAATGCCGTTCGCTTCGTCATTGTTTCCCAATTTTCTGCGACAATTCGTTAACACCGAGAAAACGTTACCCTTTATGAAGAAAATTTCGCCGACCATTCGCGACGTGGCCGCCGCAGCGGGCGTGTCCGTCGCGACCGTCTCCAAATACATCAATGGCGCACAGCGCTTTTCGGCGCCCGTCGAAGCCAGGCTCAAGGAAGCGATCGAATCGCTCGGTTATCGGTCGAACCCGCTCGCGCGCTCGATGATCACCGGCAAGACACGCACCATCGGACTCACGATCCTCGACATCAGCAATCCGCACTTCACGAATGTCGTGAAGGGCGCGAACCGCATTGCCCTGCGCCACGACTACACGCTGCTGCTCGTCGATATCGACGAGAATCAGGCGCGCGAACGTCCGCTCATCGAAGCCCTGGCGCAGCGCGTGGACGGCCTGCTCGTCAGCTCGCGCCTGCCCGACGAAGACGCGCAATGGATGCTCGACCTCGATAAACCCGTCGTGCTTCTGCGTAACGCCGAATTGCCCATTCCGAGCGTCGGCATCAACAGCCGCCTGGCTACCTACATGCTTGCACGCCATCTGCTCGATCTCGGGCATCGCCGCATTGCGTATCTCGGCTTCGAGCACGCGCGCATCAACGATGAACGGATTCGCGGCGCGCGCGACTGTCTCGCCGAAGCGGGACTCGAACTCGATATCTACGAAGCTCATGCGCCGACTCCGCTCGCGGGCGAACAGGCCTGCTCGCGTGTGATGCTCGGACCGAAGCGGCCGCAAGCCGTGATCTGCTACAACGACCTGATCGCGCTCGGCTTCATGAAGGAAGCCGCGACGCTCGGCATTCGCGTACCGCACGACGTGTCCGTGACCGGCATCGACAACGTGCCGTACAGCGCGTATGCCGCGCCCGGTCTCACTACCGTCGATATCCAGAGCGAGAAGATGGGCGAGCTCGCGATGCAGAAGCTCATCGACGCCCTCGCCGGTCATCCGGACCCGGGCAATTCCATGTTCGAGCCGCGGCTCATCGTGCGCGAATCGACTGCTGCCGTTGCATGATGCACGCCGCGCCGCCTGCGTGTCGCGAATGCTGGCGGCGCGGCGCATGTTGCGTTTGAACAGCGGTTACGCTTCGAGCCTCGCCGGCGTCATCTTCGGCGTGAGGATGTGCATGATCCCGAAGGCGATCAGATACGCCGATGCGCCGATCGCGAACAGCACCCAGTAATGACCCGTGCGTTGCAGCACCTGGCCGATCACTTCCGAGAACAGCACGCCGCCGATCGAACCGGCCATGCCGCCGATACCGACCACCGCGCCCACTGCACGACGCGGGAACATGTCCGATGCCGTCGTGAAGAGATTCGCCGACCAGCCCTGGTGCGCCGCTGCCGCGAGACCGACGATCGCCACTGCGACCCACAGATTTTCCGCCTGCGACACGAACGCGATGGGCAACACGGCGCATGCGCAGATCAGCATCGCGGTCTTGCGCGCCGCATTCACGGTCCAGCCCTTGCGCAGCAGCGTCGAGGAAATCCAGCCGCCGCCGATGCTACCGATCGTGGTGATCGCATAGATCACGACGAGCGGCAAGCCGATGTGCTGCATGTCCATGCCGCGCGATTCATTGAGCCACTTCGGCAGCCAGAACAGATAGAACCACCACACCGGATCCGTCAGGAACTTGCCGACGATGAACGCCCACGTCTCGCGCTTCTTGATGAGCACCTTGAAGCCCGGCGCGCCTGCCTTGGCATGGGCTGCGTCGGCGGCTCGGGTTTCGTCGCCTTCGTTCGCGAGATCGTCTTCCTGCGCGCTGCCGTCCGGCTGGCGGTACATGAAGAACCACACGACGAGCCACACGAGGCCGATCGCGCCGACGATCACGAACGCCGCGCGCCAGCCGAAGGCCACCGCGATAGCCGGGATGAGCGCCGGTGCGAACACCGCGC
Organism: Caballeronia peredens; assembly: GCA_001544595.2. GTDB lineage: Bacteria > Pseudomonadota > Gammaproteobacteria > Burkholderiales > Burkholderiaceae > Caballeronia > Caballeronia peredens. The sequence continues at coordinate 75,170 of FCOH02000006.1, forward strand.
CGATGTTCGCGCCCGAATTGAAGATGCCGGTTGCCAGCGCGCGTTCACGGCGCGGGAACCATTCGGCGGTGGTCTTGATCGCCGCCGGGAAGTTGCCGCCCTCACCGATGCCGAGCAGCGCACGAACCATCGCGAAGCCCATCACGGAGCCGACTGCTGCGTGCAGCATCGCCGCAATACTCCATACGAACATGGCGAGCGCGTAGGAGATGCGGGTACCGAGCCAGTCGACGATGCGTCCGAAGCAGAGCAAACCGATCGCATAGAAGGCCGAGAATGCGATCACGATGCGGCCGTACTGCACCTGCGTCCAGCCGATGTCGTGCTGCAGCATCGGGGCGAGCAGACCGAGAATCTGCCGGTCCATGTAGTTGATGACCGTGGCGAAGAAAAGCAGCGCGCACACGGTCCAGCGATAACGGCTCGCGGTTCGCACGACGCCGGCAGCGACAGTGTTCATGAAAGTCTCCGGACGCGGCGGCGCTCGTCGAGCCGCGTTCTTTGTTGCATGGAACGGCGACGAGCGCCGGGGGCCTGGTTGCAGTTGGTCTGTATGGCCACAAACCGGCCTTGGTCTTGGAAAACGTTTTTCGAAGAATAGTCGGTTTGGTCCTGACTGACTATCCCCGTGTTTGCCCTAATACTGCCCCTGATAGCCGACAAATGGTGTGTTACGGGGCTTTTCACGCACGGGAGAAATCGACAGGAAACAGAGTTAATCGTTTTCTAGAAACGTTTCCTGATCGGGCGAAAAACCCCTTCTTTATCAAACGATGGTCTTTTGCATCTTGCGTTTTGCATGCACTTTTGCGTTTTGCATGCCGCATTCAATAGACCGGGGCGGGCCTGTATGATCGAGACCCATCCGACCGACAATAAAATCCAGACCGCCTCCATGCCTGCTCGCTTGACGGGGTTCATCTATCTGCTCGTCACGGCCACCGGCTGGGCGCTCAACTGGCCCGCCATGAAAGTCCTGCTGCGCGAGTGGCCGCCGCTGTTCTCGCGCGGCGTCGCCGGAATGGCCGCCGCCGTCCTGCTCGGCGCGATAGCCAGATATGCCGGCGAGAACATCCGCGTGCCGCGTACGCTCGTCCCGCGCCTGCTGCTTGCATCCGCGATCAACGTTTTCGCCTGGATGGGCTTTTCCACGCTTTCGATGAAATGGCTCTCGGTCAGCGAAGGCGCGCTTCTCGTCTACACCATGCCGATCTGGGCGATGCTGCTCGCATGGCCCATCGCGCAGCGCAAGCCTTCACTCGCGGGCTTTTGCGCGCTGGCGCTGGGCCTCGCAGGCGTGATCGTGCTGCTCTCCGCCCATGGTCTGTCCTTCGACGGCGGCAAGATCGCCGGCATCGCGTTCGCGCTCGCGGCAGCCATGCTCTTCGCGCTCGGCACGGTCATCACGCAAGCGCCGATGCCCATTCCACCCGTCACGCTCGTCGCGTGGCAGGTCGGCATCGGCTGCGCGCCGATGGTCGTGCTCGGTTTCTTCATCGAGCATCCGGTCTTCTCGGCGCTCGGGGCGGACGGCTGGGCCGTGCTCGTCTATATGAGCCTCGTGCCGATGGGCGTCTGTTATCTCGCATGGTTCGCGACGCTGCGCCGCCTGCCCGCCGAACTCGCGTCGATCGGCATGCTGCTCGTGCCGATCATGGGCATCGTCGCCGCGGCGCTCGCGCTCGGCGAGCCACTGGGCCGGCGCGAGGCGCTCGCGATGGCGCTCACGCTCTCGGGCGTCGCACTCGCGATGCGGCAGCGCCACTAGGCCCGTTCGAGCGGAAAAATTAAAGACGCCGGCCCGAATTGCCGATATGGGTCAGTACAACTCATATCGCTCGATCACGCTCCCATGTTTCGTATCAGTCTGGCCCGCATGAATGTCGGGACCAAGTTCGCTGTGCTCGCTTGCGCGCTCACGGCAATCGTCGTTGCCTTCCTTACCTTCGCCGTCACGAGGAGCGCGGGCGAACAAGTCGATGAACACGCGATCGCGCGCGTCGAAAGCGAGAACCGTTCGATCGCGACGATGATCGGCCTTTACGACAAGGCCGTGAGCGCCGAAGTATCGCGCTTCATGACGATCTTCGCGCACCGCCTGCCCTCAAGGTTCTCGCTCGACGAGACACGCACCGTGGACATCGCCGGCACGACGACGCCGACCATATTCGCCGGCGACAAGCCGCTCAACAACGACTTCACGATCCCCGACGCGTTTCTCGAAGAAAGCGGCGCAATCGCGACGATTTTCGCGCGCACCGGCGACGACTTCGTGCGCGTCACGACATCGCTCAAGAAGCAGGACGGCACGCGCGCCATCGGCACCTTGCTCGATCGCAAGGGACCGGCGTACGCGCCGATCATGTCGGGCAAGCCGTATATCGGCATTGCCGCGCTCTTCGGCAAGCAGTACATCACGGAATACAAGCCCGTCACCGATGCATCGGGCCGCGTGATCGGCGCGCTCTTCGTAGGCGTGGACGTGAGCGCGGAATTCGCCGCGCTGCAGGACACCATTCGCAAGAACCTCATCGGTGCGAGCGGTTATCACTTCGTCGTCGATGCATCGAATGGCGCGAATCGCGGCAAGCTGCTGGTGCATCCCGGCGCGGAAGGCCAGCTCGCCGACGAACGCGTCGCTCCCTTCAAGCAGATGCTCGACAGCCACGAAGGCAAGCTCGTGTTCGACGGCGCGGATATCGCGGGCGCCGATGCGCGCGTGCATGGCGGCACAAAGGAAATCGTCTATATGACGGTGCCGCAATGGCAATGGATGATCGGCGGCATTGCGTACCGTGACGAACTCCTCGCCGACGTGCACCGCAGCCGCAATGGGTTTCTCGCGCTCGGCCTCGTGGTCGTGGCGCTGCTGGTCGGCGTGCTGCTCTATGCGGTCGCGAAGCTGGTCGGCCGTCCCATCGACGACGTCACGCGCGCCTCCGAACGCATCGCGGCCGGCGACCTGACCGTGCGCATCGACAGCCGGAGGGAGGACGATATCGGGCGCCTGATGCGTGCCATCGACGGCATTGCGCGCGGGCTCGCCGGCATCGTTGCGCAAGTACGGACCGCGTCGGCCGACATGAACGAAGGCACCGCACGCATCGCGGCAGGCAGCAGCGATATCGCCACCCGCATTGCCACGCAGGCGGCGAGCGTTGAAGAAACGGCCGCGAGCATGGAGCAGATTACGTCGACCGTGCAGCAGAACGCGGCCAATACGGCGCAGGCGGGCGCACTCGTCGCATCAGCGTCGGATGCGGCGCGCGCGGGCGGCGCAGCGGTCGGACGCGTAGTGACGACGATGGGCGAAATCGATGCATCGGCGCGCCGCATCGCCGACATCACCGCGACCATCGAAGGCATCGCCTTTCAGACGAACATCCTCGCGCTCAACGCCGCTGTCGAAGCCGCGCGTGCAGGCGAGCACGGCAGGGGCTTCGCCGTGGTCGCGGCGGAAGTCCGCTCGCTCGCGCAGCGCAGCGCGGGCGCCGTGAAGGAGATCGAGGCCTTGATCGCCGAGTCGGCCGCGAAGGTCACGCACGGCTACAGGATCGCGGAAGAAGCGAGCAGCACGATGAGCGGCATCGTGGAGCGCGTCGCGCGCGTGAATGCGATCGTGGGCGAGATCAGCGTGGCGTCGCGCGAACAGGCGAGCGGCATCGAGCAGGTCAACAGCGCGGTCATGCTGATCGGCGAAGCGACACAGCAGAACGCGTCGCTCGTGGGCGAAGCAGAACACTCCACCGTCGAACTGCGTGATCAGGCCGAGAGGCTCGCGCGCGCAGTCAGCATGTTCCGCGTTTGAGCGCGGCCCCTTGCAGAGCGCTCTGCCCTCTTCTCTCTCTACAACTCGATGAAAATGCGACCGCTCTCGACTTTCGCCGGATACGTCGCGAGTTTTTCGCAAACGGGCGCGCATAGCGGCCGCCCGTCGCGGATATCGAAGCGTCCGTTGTGCTTCGGACATTCGATCACGTAGTCCATCACGAAGCCATCGCTCAGATTTACGTGTTCGTGCGTGCACAGTCCGTCGCTTGCGTACACGGCATCGTTCACGCGGTAAATAGCGAAGGTGCGGCCATCGTGATCGAAGCGCATCACGTCTTCGTCCTCGATGTCGTCCAGTGCGGCTGCATCGACCCATTGCGTCATGACAAGTCGTCTCCTTAAGTCTTCTATGCTTGCGTTGCGACCGGCACCGGCCGTTCGACGTGGTAAGAGGGATCGCGCGTTTGCCGTATGAGCGCAGGGATGATCTCCGCATAAGCCGCGATCGTGCCCGTGTATGGCGGCGGCATGTCGTGTCTGACAGCTTCGTGAAGACGCGGCAACGCGTGGTACGGCACCATCGGAAACATGTGATGCTCGACGTGATAGTTCATGTTCAGATAAAGGAAGCGGAACACGGGATTCATCATCACGGTGCGGCAGTTCTTGCGATGATCGAGCACGTTTTCAGGCATGCCGGCATGCTGTGTCAGGCCAAAGAACAGATATAGCCATGCGCCGTAAAGACTCGGCAGGCCAATAAAGAGCAGCGGCAGAATCGAACGAAACACCACGCACGCAGCGATCAGCACGACATAGATGGCAAGCCAGACGCGCGCTTCCAGAATCACCTTGGGCCACTCCGACTCGGGCACATAAGTCTTCTCTTCCTTACCGATATTGCCGAACGCCGATGAAACGATCTTCGGCACTTCGGCCGCTGCGTGTTTCAGCGCAAAGACGTTCAGTGCGATGCTCAGCCAATCCGTCGGCAAAGGCACGGCGATCTCGCGGTCGCGGCCCACGACGAGCGTATCCGTGTGATGGCGCGCATGACTCCAGCGCCAGATCGTCGGACGCCGGAACACCTGAAACGACGCCGCCTGATAAAGCACCTTGTTCATCCACGATGTTTTGAACGCGGTGCCGTGTCCACTCTCGTGCCAGCGCGAATCCGCCGGGCCGCAATAGAGCGCGCCGTACAGTAGAAAGGCGGGAATGGCCCACAACGAATGCGCGTGCCAGGCGAAGTACGCAAGCATTGCGCTCGTGATGATCGCCGCGTACCAAAGCAACGTGTCGCGGATGGCGCGTGCGTCGCTTCGCTGCATCAGGCTTTTCATCAGCGGGCGCGGGACCGCGCATTTGTACCAGTCGGCATTGACGAGACCCGCCGCTTTAGCTCGTTCGCCCGCGCCGCCAATCAACTGGTAGGCATCGTACCCATCCTGTATGCCGGCACTTCGGGACTGCTCTGATCCCATCATGTCACCTCAATCGATGATTGAATTTACATCATTCGATATTGTTGGATCGATGATAGAAGGCGCGCACAATGCGCGCAATACTTGAGCCTATTTGCTATCTTTAAGCATCATCGTCCGAATTCAAAACCCATCATTTACATCAAAAGATGAGCAGACGTCCCACTCTTCAGTCTGTGGCGGAAGCCGCCGGCGTAAGTCCGGCAACAGTCGATCGCGTGTTCAACGGGCGCCTGACCGTGCGTGAAGGCACGGCGCTGCGCGTGATCGAAGCAGCAGAGCGCATCGGATATCACGGCGCGGCACTGATGCGCGAACGTCTGCGCACGCAACGTGGCGAGAATAGCGAGCGCCGTACGCTGGGATTTTGTCTGCAAAAACGCGCCGATCCTTTCTATCAGACCTTTGCGCGCATTCTCATAGATGCAGCCGCACGTCACGAACCTGAAGACTGCAAGGCGGTGATCGAATACATGGATGAACTCGATCCTGCTTCCATCGCCCGCACGCTGCTTGCGCTCGGCGAGCAAGCCGACGCGCTCGGCGTCGTCGCCGTGGATCATCCGCATGTGACGGCGGCGATCGAAACACTGCACGCACAAGGCAAGCCGACAGTCACCTTGCTATCGGATCTGAGCGCGCCATTTCGTGCGGGCTACATCGGCGTAGATCCACGCAAGAGCGGACGTACAGCGGCATGGGCCGTGAGCCGTCTTGCGCGTCGCGACGAGGGCACGGTAGGCGTGTTCGTCGGCACGCCGCGATATCTCGGACAGGAAAGTTGCGAAATAAGCTTTCGCTCGTACTTGCGCGAGCATGCGCCCGGGCTGCGCGTGCTCGATACGCAGATCAATCTCGAGGACAAACAACTGGCTTACGAAGCGGCGCTCGCAATGCTCGCGCGACATGCCGATCTTGCCGGTCTTTATATTCCTGGCGGCGGCGTGGGCGGCGTAATTCGCGCGCTGCGCGAGGAAGCGTCGGGAAGGCGCATCGTGACCGTGTGCAGCGATCTGATGCCGGACCGTTATGAGGCGCTGGTCGAAGGCGTCATCGACCTCGTGATCGATACGCCGCTTCAGCGCATCGCCGAAACTGCAATACAGGCAATGTTGCGTGCGTTGCAAGCCTTGCCGGGCGAGGCTGCGTTGGCAAGTCAGTATCCGCTTCCCGCGCAGCTCTATACGCCGGAAAACGTATGAGCGCGCTAACGCTCTACTCATTCTTCGCGCCTACGCTCCTTCTCATGTCCACCATGAAGGAGATCGATCATGAAACGCCTTTTCGCTGTGTTGTTTGCCTCGGCCGTGATGATGCCCGCGCTTTCGTATGCGCAATCGAATGCGCCCGGCACTTCAACGGATGTGCAAGAAGTCATTCATTCGAATACGCGCGTCGACCGTGCGCCGCACGCGGATAAGGCGTATGGTTCGAGCAGCAGCGGCAACATGCAAAGCGGATGGATCACGCAGCCCACTGCGCAAGCACTCGGACAATCGCTTTATATCCATCACTAAGAAAGCTTTTGATTTGCTTTCAATTTATCGTAGTCCGAAAGTTTTGTTCCGCGCCCAAGAAGTGGCAGGGATGGCGAGGCGGCGTGGCATCGCGCTTGCTCATACCGCTTGCTATTGCCACTCGCATGCTGATCGATTGAACGCTCTCGGGCGTCATCATTGTTGAAATCGCGTTCTTCGCACCAATCCAGCGCGTACGCATTTTTTTCATCTGTGGACGCTATCTTGATGCGGGAGACGAAAATAGTGCTGAATTTCCGACACCTGCTTGCATCTTGAAACGCTTTGTCACGTATCAAGCCCTCAAGATGCAGTTTCCGTGTGGCGAACCGCACGGAGCCAGCACTTGCTTGTGCTGGAGCATAGTAGAAGTCCCTAGACGTGCGCCCGACTGTTTCATCAGTTCTATCAACCCGAGCGCATCGAATTTTCTTGAAAGACATACTGCCAAGTCGCGAGTATCAATGCTTTGCGCTTTTTTGAACGGCTAACATGCAAGCCACGCAGTCAGCCTTGCCTTCATGGCGAGGTTCGAGTTGCAAATCTCATATCGACGAAGCCCGTCGTTTGTGACGCGGCATTGGCGTCGTAAAGAAATCATGACGCTTTGGGGAATCCGCCCCAGCGAAACCGCTTCATCGCTTTTTGCTCGATCGACATGCACGTCACGCCGGGGCTTCCGGGGCCGGCGAAGTGGCGCGACATGCTCCAACTATAAGCGTCGTAAGACCGTTCTGCGGCTTGCCATCCATGGCAGGTTCGCATGACGACTTACGTCGCAACGGCACATCGACAGGCTCTTTCTCGCCGTGAAAGCGGCGAACGGGTCCGCCGTATCCATCAGACCTCAGCGTGAATCGCCGCATGGCGCGTCGTATGGCTCGACGCAAAGCCGCACGACGGAACATCGACAACGGCTCCTCGCATCGAAAGGTGCGATGAGCCCGAATCCAATCAACTGACGGAGAACTTTACATATGCCGTTCGAGAGTGACTCCTTGCGAGACACGAACCCGCTTCTCACCATCGTCGTGGCGGCTTACAACATCGAGGGATACGTCGAGGAAGCGCTCGAGTCCCTGTTGTCCCAGCCTTATATCGACGCGATGAGGATCGTCGTCGTCGATGACGGCTCTCGCGATGAAACCTATGCAGCGGCGCGCGCGATCGTCGAGCGCGATCGCGGCGTGCACATCGAACTGCTGCGCCAGGAAAACCGCGGGCTTAGCGCCGCGCGCAACACCGGCATGGCGGCGGTACGCACGCCCTATGTCGGCTTTCTCGATGGCGACGACATCTATCTCGAAGGCTTCGCGGAAGCGGTCATGCCCCTCCTGGCGACGCGCGAATGGGATCTCGTCGAATACAACGTCAAGATCATCGACGACGCCGGCCGCGAACTCGATGAAATCGACATCGTGGATACCGTGACAACCGGCGGCCGGCCCGTGAATCGTACGACCTTGCAGCAATTCGCCAACGGATTTCATACTTTCGTGTGGGCGCGCATTTATCGCTCAGACCTTTTTGACGAAGCACCCTTCCCCGTCGATCGTCACTACGAAGATATGGCTGTCGTGCCCTCGACGTATCTTCGCGCAAGCAACGTCTACCGCATTGCCAGGCCATTGATCGGTTACCGACGCCGCTTCGGCAGCATTACGCAATGCGCGTCGGTACGCGATGTCCAGGACCTGCGCAACAACGGCAAGGAAGCGCTCGCGCGTTGCGACGGCGGCGAGATGGACGATTACTGGCTCACGGTCTTCGACAAGCTGTTTCATCGCGCATGTCACGTTTGCGCGCGCGTCGATCGCGGATCGTTCAAGCCGGCATCGGAAACGCTTGCGGCGATGGCGGTAGATCATCGCAAGGCACGCGCGAAGCTCGCCGAGCGCAGCGGTCGCGAAGTCGGCGAGCTCAAGCCTTTTGATCTGAACGTACGCGCCGACCGTTCCATTCACTTCCTGAAGGGAATATTGAAGAAGGTGCTGAGACGCAGCCTCGATCATCATCAGCGCGAGCGCCGCCCGGGAACGTCGAACCAGTTGAGCGGATGAGCGCGCGGGCGTGCGAGCGGAGTCTTCAGGCCTCCTCGATCGCTCGCAAGCTCATTCGCTTATAGGCATCGACGAGCAACACGCCTTCGCTGCGCTTATGCGCGACCGCAAGGCGCATCGTTTCCTCACCCAGTTGCCAGATCAGGAAGGCGAGCGCATTGACGCGCTTGCTGTCCACGTGCGGCTGGACCCGGCGGATCGCAGCCGCGAGCAAGGCGCCGCATGCGCGGCTCTCCGCGATCTCGATGCTCATCAATTCCTTGTCCGAGCGCAGCGCCGATGAGATGTCGCGCATCACGGGCTTGTCCATCACGATTTCATAGTATTCATCGACCAGCGCGCTAAAGGCGCTCAGCAGTTGCGCCTTGTCGCGCACCGCGTCGAGCGCCTCGCGCACGCAGCGGCGGCTTTCCGCCGCGTACAGTTCGGCGAGCGTGCGCACGATCGCGCGTTTATCGGGGAAATACTGGTAGAGCGAGCCGATGGAAATTTCCGCAAGCTCGGCAATCTCGCTCATCTTCACGTGCTCGCTTCCCTTTTCCGCAATCAGTTGCTGCGCGACCTCCAGGATCCGATCAAGCCGCTCACGGCTGCGCTGCTGTGCGGGTTGCCTGCGCGCCGCACTCATCTCCGCTTCAACGCTCGCCGGTTTCTTTTGCATGACATTTCCTCGAGCACCCACGCGTGCCTGAAAAATTCTTGACAGATAAATGTGAGTATCTATCATGTTTCAAACATGAGCAACTCTCATGTTTTTTGGTCAAGGAGACAGCAATGGCTTACTCGGACTTCGAGGAATCGCCCATTCTCGTTCTGGGCGCAAATGGCAAAACAGGACGGCGCGTGTCGCAACGCTTGAGCGCGCTGGGCAAGAACGTGCGCGCCTGTGCACGTTCGACAGAACCACGTTTCGACTGGAACGAACGCGCGACGTGGCCCACCGTGCTTGCGGGCGCGAAGCGCGCGTATGTGACGTATCAGCCCGATCTTGCGGTTCCCGGCGCGCTCGACACGGTCAGCGCGTTCTTCGACATGGCGCTCGCAAACGGTACGGAGCGCATCGTGCTGCTTTCCGGACGCGGCGAAGAAGAAGCGCAAGCCGCCGAGCAGGCGCTGCAGCGCTCGGGCGCGGTCTGGACCATTCTGCGATGCAGCTGGTTCATGCAGAACTTCAGCGAGAGCTTTCTGCTCGATCCGGTTCGCGAAGGAACCCTCGCGCTACCGGTGAGCGATATCAAGGAACCGTTCGTCGATGCCGACGATATCGCTGATGCGGCCGTCGCCGCACTCATCGAGCCGGGCCATGAAAACAGGCTCTATGAGCTCACAGGCCCTCGCGCGCTGTCGTTCGCTGAAGCGCTCGAATGCATCGCCCGGGCAACGCGGCGCGATCTGAACCTCATGCCCATATCGGCAGATGCATTCCGCGCGGGCCTGCTCGAAGCGAACGTATCTAGAGAGGAAACCGACCTGATCGTTTATCTCTTCACCACCGTGCTCGACGGCCGCAACGAAAAGGCCGCTGACGACGTGCGGGTCGCCTTGAATCGCAAGCCCGGCTCCTTCGAGGAATACGCCGAGCGGACCGCGGCAAGTGGCGTGTGGACCGTGTGATGCACGCGAAACCGGTCATTGATTCGCGATAAACTGTAAGGATGGAACAATGTCCCTACTGTGAGCGAATCCGTGACGAATGGGATTGTCACGGTCAGGAATGCCGCACCAACATCGCCCGCGCGCTGCGAAGGCAGCGTGCCGGTTTGCCGATGGTGCCGAAGGTCATTCGCAACGAAATTCCGCCGGGCGCATCGACGGGCGAAGTCATCGCTCAGTTGTCGCGCCAGCGGCTGCGTGCGCGACGCGCGAACGAAGAACGTCGCGCCCGCAAGGCGGCAGAAGATCTCGACCTTTAAACAAGCACTCAAACGCGTGCTGGCGGATCGACATTCGATCCGCCGCGCAACGCTTGCGCGCCTTCATCGCGCCATGCGCGCCGCGACGCGCGCATCTTCCCGAACGCCATGCGCGCAACCTTGAGCCAGCCATAAGGACGTGGATCGGCAACCATGCTGAGTGCGCGCGCATAGTCGAGCGTCAGGCCCGGTGTCCAGGCCATCGTTACCGCACGCTTGCGAATCTGCGCGGCCACCCAAAGCTCCGGCGTCGCGATCATGCGGAACAATGCGCCCCAGCCGGCACTCTCGCCATACAAACGACCCGCAGCTCCTTCGAGCGCCGCTTCGAGAGCACGCGATACGCTGCTTGAACAATTGCGATGCGTAAGGTTATACGTCGTATCTTGACGATACTCGCGCCAAAAATGATCCAGACGCGCGGGATCGAAATTACGGATGCGCACGCGCGTCGTAGACGGGCACCATGCCTTCGCTTCGATCGGATAGCTCGGCTGAAACACGCCGGGCACGTCGTTCTCTCGCGTCGCGCGCAGAAGGCGCGCGAAGGCGTCGGGCGAACGGTCGATTTCGGCGGCCGGATAAAGGCTCACATACACGCCTTGTGGCGATTCGAGCGCGGCGTGTCCGGTCGAAATCACGCCATTGCGATCCACGGCGGCGATATAGCGATCCACGATCGGATGCCATTGTGTCTCGGCCTTCGACGATCCCACCGGCGTCCACACGTGCACCGTCAGTGCGGGTTCGTCGTCGGCGGGCGGGCCATCCCATTCGCGTGCTTGCAGCGCCGGGCGCGCCTGGTCGATCGTTCCTGCTTCGCTCGCCGCTTCGGCGCCGGCATCGCCCCATATTGCGGGATTGATCGTGAGCTTGCGCACGCGCGTCGCTATCAGGATCAGATTCCATCCCGCGAAAATAAAGAATGCGCCGACGCAATAGGGAACGGTGCCTTTGTAATGCGTCGGATAAGGCTGAACCATGAAGATGCCGAGAAGGATCTCGAAGATCGCAAAGCCGAGCGCCACGCGATAGCGCCGATAACGCACGACAAGTGCGGACGTCGCTTGCAGAAGACCATCGAAGATAAACGCAATCCCGATCAGTATCGAAAGAATGAAGTGCCCATGATGATTGCCTTCGAAGATGAGCGCGGCCGTGAGCATGAACGCGATGCCCTTCGCGTAACGCAGCCTGCGTTGACCGCCGACGCCCGCCCAAGCGACTGCCAGCGTGAGCATGCTCTCGATCAGCAATAGCCAGGCGACGAATGAAATCGGAAAGCCAAGCGCTCCGTCGAGCGCATCGACGAACACGCCTATGCCGACGATCAGCAGAAGCCAGCCCATGACCATCAGTCCGCGCCAGCGATCGCGCAAATAGTCCACGCCCAGCAGGATCATCATCAGCTTGACCATCGTTTTCTCTTTAGAAAAAGGGGCGGCTGTTGCATGTTCATGTTAGTGCAGTTGCGCTTGGCGTCTGCATGGCACGATCGTTCGCAAACGTATTGCAGCGCGTCAAGCAATCGCGCCATGCCATACTTGCCCTGCCATCCCCGCAACGGAGACGACATGTTCGAACAATGCCGATGGATCAACGAGCCTGTGCAATGGCGCGTCGAGAACGATACGCTCTTCGTCACCACGGACGCTAGTACCGACTTCTGGCGCAAGACGCATTACGGGTTCATCCGCGATAGCGGTCACGTCTTTGCCGCGGACGTCGATGGCGATTTCACGGCGGAAGTCGCGGTGGAAGGCGAATTCTCCGCGCTCTACGATCAGGCCGGCCTCATGGTGCGCGAGAGCGCCGCTCGCTGGGTCAAGGCAGGCGCCGAATACAACGACGGCGCACTCACGTTCAGCACCGTTCTGACGAACGATCTCTCCGACTGGTCGCTCGGCTCGCGTGCCGCGACAAACCGCTTTCGCGTACGCATGACGGTTGCTCAAGGCGTGCTGAAAGTGCAATGCAGCGCCGACGAACGCAACTGGACCCTGATGCGGCTCGCGCCATTTTCAGCAAGCGATGCGAGGCCGCTCTGGCAAGTCGGACCGATGTGCTGTACCCCCGAACGCGGCGGGCTGAACGTGCGATTCTCACACTTCAGGATCGGACCGCCCATCGTCAAGGACCTTCACGATATCTCGATGTAACGCCGCAAATCCGGGCTCGGTAAAAACACTCACTTGCTCCTGTCGTCAACGCTTCCTAATATTTTGAAACGTTTCAGAATATCGACGACATTGCGCCTTGGACTCACGAAAAAAATCGACGAGCACGCTCAAGGACGTCGCCAATGCGGCGGGTGTCTCGCTCGGCACCGCGTCGAAGGTCATGGCAGGCGCCGAAGGCGTGAGTCCCGCGCGGCGTCAGCAAGTATGGGATGCGGCGCGCCAGCTCGGCTACCGGCGCAACAGCCTCGCGGCCGAATTGCGCAGCAGCCGCTCGACGTCCATCGGCTTTGTCGTGCCCGATCTGACGAACTCGTTCTTCATCGAACTTCTGTGCGTGGTCGAAGATCATGCGCTTGCAAGCGGTTATCGCCTGTTGCTCGCACACGCGCAGGAAGATCCCGCGCGCGAAGCGGAGCGCATCCGCTTCGTCCTGTCGCGGCAAGTGGCGGGCATGATCATCATTCCGTGTCACGGTTATGAGCATGCCGTCGATGAGCTGCGCGAATGTGATGTGCCTCTCGTCATGGCGGATCGCGTCGACAACAGCTTTCCCGCCAACACCGTGACGACCGACAGCCGGCGCGCCGCGAGCGACGGCACCGATCATCTGATCGCACTCGGGCACAAGCGCATTACGTTCATCGTCAATGCGCTCGATCTCGTGAACAGCCGCGAGCGCGCGGACGGCTATCTCGACGCGATGAAGCGCGCAGGCCTTGCGCGTCATGCGCGTATTGTCGTGTGCGGCATGACGGATACCGAGAGTCACGCGGCCACGCTCGGACTGCTTTCGGAACGCGAGCGCCCTACCGCGCTTTTTACGGGCGCGAATGTCGCGACGCTCGGCGCCTTGCGCGCAATACGCGACGCGGAATTGCGCCTGCCCGAGCACATTTCGCTGCTCTCGTTCGATGACGCGCCGTGGATGTCCGTGCTGCATCCGCGTATCAGTTCGATTCATCAGCCCGTGGAAGCCGTAGGCCGCGCGATCTGGCAGTTGTTGCACAAACAGTTGCAGGGCGAAGCATCGGAGCCCGTGCATTTGCGCATGAAAGCGGATTTGCGCGTGCGCGAAAGCACCGCGCCTCCGTACAAGGCGACGGGCAAGGCAAGCGGCAAGGAGACCGGCACGGCGTCGCAGAGCGCCGAGCGCAGCCGCAAGCGAGCCGTTCTCGCGGACCGCTAGCGGCGAGCGCTATAACGTTTTATTTTTATCGAAGATCAGAACCAGCGAGAGAAACATCACACCTGAACGCGAAGCTGGCAACCCTATCAGGAGAGACGCAATGGACAGCAAACGACGCATCATCACCGCGAGTCTCATCGCCGCACCGTTGGCCGGCGCCGTCGGCACCTTCTCGGCGCTCATCTCGCAGCCCGCTTTCGCGCAGCAAAAGAAATATCGCTTCGGGTTCTCGCAAGTCACGACGGTCGAACCGTGGCGCGTGCAGTTCAACAAGGACATGAAGGCCGAGGCCGCTAAGCATCCCGAGGTCGAGCTGATCATCGCGGATGCAGGCGACCGCACCGACAAGCAGAATGCCGACATGGAGAACTTCATCACGCAGAAGATGGATGCGATCTTCATCTCGCCCAAGGAGTCGGCGGGGCTCACGGGTGTCGTCGAAAAGGCCTTCAAGGCAGGCATTCCGGTGTTCGTGCTCGACCGCGAAGTAAACGGCGAGCAATTCACGCAGTTCATCGGCGGCGACAACGTGCAGATCGGACAGGAAGCGGGCAACTTCATCGTCAAGCTGACGGGCGGACCCGGCAAGGCGCAAGGCAATCTCGTCGAGATCTGGGGCGGCTTCGGTGCACAGCCCGCGCACGATCGCCACGACGGCGCCGACAAGGCGATCGCCAAGGAGAAAGGCATCAAGCGCGTGGGCGAGCGCGTCGATTGCGACTGGAAGCAGGACAAAGCATACGACTACATGAAGACCGTGCTGCGCGTGCAGCCCAAGATCGACGTGGTCTATGCGCACAACGATCCGATGGCCTATGGTGCATATCTCGCCGCCAAAGACGCGGGCCGCGAGAAGACCATCAAGTTCGTCGGCATCGACGGCCTGCCGCAGGAAGGCGCGACATGGGTCGAACAGGGGCTGCTCGCGGGCACGTTCATGTATCCGACACCGGGTGCCGAAGGCATCCGCCAGTCGCTCAAGGTACTGCATGGCGACAAGGTGCCGAAGAAGGTGACGCTGCCGACACAGGGCATCTTCGCGGATAACGCCAAGCAATATATCGCGAGCCATTGAGGAACATGTCGATGGCAACGGCCACCGCGCCGCTCGTCGAAGCCGCAGGCTTGTCGATCTCGTTCAACGGCAGCGCGGCGCTGTCGGATGTCGACTTCGATGTTGCAGCGGGCGAGATTCATGCGCTCGTCGGCGAGAACGGCGCGGGCAAGTCGAGTCTGATGAAGATCCTCGGCGGTCTCTATTCGCCCGATGCGGGGAGCATCCTCGTGCGCGGCGAGCCGACGACCATGACGAACGTGAACGACGCCACGCGCGCGGGCATCGTGATCATTCATCAGGAGCTCAATCTCGTCGATACGCTGTCTGCCGTCGACAACATATTTCTCGGCAAGGAATTGCGCACGCGCATGGGCTTTCCGGATCGCCGCGCAATGCGTGACGCCGCGGCGAAAGTGCTTGCGCAACTGGGCTTTCGTGCGTCGCCCGATACGCTCGTCGGCACGTTGCGGGTCGGCGAAAAGCAACTCGTCGAGATCGCAAAAGCATTGCTCGCGAATGCGCGCGTACTCATCATGGACGAGCCGACCTCCGCGCTCTCCGACGTCGAAACGCAGGCGCTGCTATCGCTCACGCGCGACTTGCGCGAGCGCGGCATCGGCATCGTGCTGATCAGTCATCGGCTGGGCGAAGTATTCGCCGTCGCGGATCGCGTCACCGTACTGCGCGACGGCCGGCGCATCGCGACGATGCAGATGCGACAAGTGGAATCATCGGCGGCGCTCGTCTCGATGATGATCGGCAAGGACTTCGCGCCACCCGAGCGCACCGAAGCCGAAGCGCCGCAGGAACGCCCGCTTGTCGTCGACGTGCGCGGCCTCACGTTGCACGGACCGGCGCGCGCGCTCGTATCCGATGTGTCGTTCTCCGTGCAGCAAGGCGAAGTGTTCGGCATTTCAGGGCTGCTCGGCGCCGGCAAGACCGAGATACTGGAAGCGATCTTCGGCATCTCGCCGTATCGGCGCGAAGGCGAAATACGCGTCGCGGGCAGCGCACGCGCGATCGATTCGCCGGATCGCGCAGCAGCAGCCGGACTCGCCTTCGTCACCGAGGATCGCAAGAAAGACGGCCTCGTGCTCGATCAGTCGCTCGAAGCGAATCTGTTGCTGCCATCGCTCTCGCGCGTGCCGGGTTTTCCGTTTTATCGGCGGCGGCGCATGCATGCGTGGGCGGCATCGCAGGCGCGCACATCGAACGTCAAGCATCGCAGCCTCGCGCAAGATGCAAGCACGCTGTCTGGCGGCAATCAGCAGAAGCTCATCATCGGCAAATGGCTGATGACGACGCCACGCGTGCTATTGCTCGACGAACCGACGCGCGGTGTCGATGTCGCCGCGAAGGCCGAGATCTATCGGCAGGTTCTCGCCGCCGCGCGCGAGGGCGTGACCGTGATCGTCGCGAGTTCGGAGATCGACGAACTGATGCTGCTCGCCGACCGCATCCTCGTGATGTGCGAGGGACGCGCGCGCGGCGTGCTTGCACGCGAGCGATTCGCGGGCGACGTGCTGATCAAGATGGCGTCACCCTGAAGGCAAAACGGAGAATCGAACCATGCTGCATGCGCAGGACCAACTCGCCGAGCACGCGGCTACTGCCCGTCAGCGACACCTGAGTACGTTCCTCACGGTTCTGAAGTATTACCTGGGGCTCATCGTGCTGCTGGTGGTCGGCGCGCTCACGTCGCCGCATGCGGCGGACGGCGGCAACATCTTTCTGTCGAGCGCCAATATCTCCGACGTGTTTCGGCAAGTCGCGAACGTCGGCGTGATTTCCATCGGCATGACGCTCGTGATCATCACGGCAGGTATCGATCTGTCGGTCGGCGCGATCATGGGCCTGGGCAGCGTGCTTACTGCGATGCTACTCACCACCGATGGCTGGAACCGCGCGGTGTATGCGTCGCTCGTGCTCGACGCGCTCGCGGTATTCGCGACCGTGTTCGCCGTATGCGGCGTCGTGCGGCGCCTCTTGCGCGGCGGCGATACGCACGCGGTGCGTATCGCACATCGTGCACCGGTCGCGATGCAGGCAGGCATTGCCTTGCTCGTCGCCGCGCTGGCTTGCGCGTATATCGCGCTGCACGGCGGACATCGCATCCCGCTTCTCGCCGTCTTGTGGATCGTGCCTCTCGCGGGCTTCACGCTCGGCGCGCTGAATGGCTGGATCATCACGCGCGGACGCATGCAGCCGTTCATCGTGACGCTGGCCGCGATGGTCGGTGTGCTCGGCGCCGCTCGCCTGATCGCAGGTCAGGATACCGCCGTGTATTCCATTTATAGCGGCACGAATGCAACCACCGATATCGAAGCACTGCGCGCGCTGCTCTTCAATGTCGTGCCGGTGCCCGCGCTGTTCTTCCTCGCGATCGCAATGCTGGTCGGCTTCGTGATGAATCGCACCGTTTTCGGCAAGTATCTCTATGCGATCGGCGGCAACGAGAAATGCGCGGTCGTGTCGGGGCTCGATGTCGCGCGTCACAAGATGGCCGCTTATGCCATATCAGGAATGTTGTCGGCGCTGGTAGGCGTGCTTTACGCGGCGCAATACCGGCAAGGCAAAGCGGATGCCGGCATGGGATGGGAACTCGACGCCATCGCCGCCGTCGTGATCGGCGGAACAAGTCTCTCAGGCGGAGTCGGGCGTGTTTCCGGCACGGTGGCTGGTGTATTGATCTTCGGGTTCTTGAGCAACATTCTTCTGCTCAACGATATCGACAGCAACACGCAACTCGTGCTCAAGGGCCTCATCATCGTGATTGCCGTATTCCTGCAGCAGACGGATATGGGCAAACGAGGCTGGTTCAGGCGCTTTGCGGGACGCAAATAATCATGCGTCGAAATCAATCCCTCGCGCCCGCAATTGCCGCATGCCGCTTGCGAGATGTGCACGCGCGCTTTCGGCGTCGCCGGCGCGCATCTGCTCATAGGTGCGCTGCGCGATATCGTGCGGCACCGGCTTGAGCGGACGATTAGCGCTCATCGCGCGTAATTGCACTTCAGCCGCGCGTTCGAGATAGTACAGATCGTCCCAGGCCTCCGCGATAGTTGCACCTGCAACCATCACGCCATGATTCTTCAGAAAGAGGATATCGGCGTCGCCCATCGCGGCGGCGATGCGGTCGCCTTCGGCGTCGTCAAGCGCGAGTCCGTTGTAGCGCTCGTCAACTGCAGTGCGGCCGTAGAACTTGAGCGCCGTCTGCCCCAGCCACAGCAATGGCGGACCTTCGACAAGACACAGCGCGGTTGCATTGGGCATATGTGTATGAAACGCCGCCTTCACACGCGGCAGCAAGCGATGCACGCGCGCATGGATATAGAATGCGGTCGCCTCGGGTTCTCCTTCGCCGTCGATCACGCGGCCGTCGAAGTCGCAGATCAGCAGGCGTGACGCCGTGATTTCGCTGAATGCGTAACCGTATGGGTTCACGAAGAAGAGATCGTCGTGGCCCGGCACCATCGCCGAAAAGTGGTTGCACACGCCCTCTTCGAAGCCATGAAGCGCTGCGAGCTGAAAACAGGCGGCGAGTTCGCGTCGAGCCTGCGCGATCGCTGCCGAGTCGAGCTGGCGCCGGGCCGGCGCAGTGCCGGGCGCGCCTGGGGATAGCGTGTGTGCCATGGGATCCGTGTCCGCCTTTGCATGACCGAAATGTCGAGAATAATCGAACGCACGCGCTATAAATGTCAGAACAAATTAATTTCTTCCGGCAGCGGGCATGTGGCATGAAGTATGACGCGTATATGTCTCGTCTCTTAGCAAAAACGCTTATTTGAAGTTCGCGTTCTGGCGTGGTAAAACTCCATGCCGCTCGAAATTTCGTAGCGCAACTTCAACGTGATCCGTCTCAAAAGGGTTTGGAAAAATGGCAACAGGTACTGTGAAGTGGTTCAACGATGCAAAGGGTTTTGGCTTCATCACGCCGGATGACGGCGGTGAAGACTTGTTTGCACATTTCTCCGAAATCCAGTCCAAGGGTTTCAAGTCGCTTCAGGAGAATCAAAAGGTGAGCTTCGAAGTCAAGCAAGGCCCGAAGGGCAAGCAAGCTTCGACGATCCAGCCGCTGTAAGCGAGCAGTTTTCGCCTCAGGCACGAAACGGCCCGCAAGGGCCGTTTTGCTTTGCTGGCCGCGACTTTCCCAATGGTCCGGCCGACGCGCTTAAAATAAAATATATCAGTAGAATCGAACGATTCTCCAGCCAGACCATTTCGTTACTCAGGCGAAAATATTTCCTCTTATTCGTGTGAATTCGACAAGCAATCGGAAAAAATGCCGCGCGTTCGTCCGGCATAAAACTAAAGCATTGCTCGTCTCTCTCTGGTTCCTGACTTGGGATGCGCAAGCGCAATCGTTCGCCGTGAACCCGCGAGCGGCGCGCTTCGTGGCCGCCATCGTGATGAACGACTTCCACACCGCGCAAGCGGGCGGCGGCTACGTGTTCTCGTACGAGAGCCATGAGACCGAAGCTTCGCTTTCGTCCCGCCTCGACCGCTGGTTCTCCGGCGCCGATCCGCACGCCATCGCGATGGATCCCGCCGAGAAACAGGCGCTCTTCGGCTTTTATTGGGCCGCGAGCATGATGCCCGCGAATTCGGCGTGCTTTCGCGATATCGCCGATGCCGCATGCCAGGACGACCTCACGAAGTGGATGACGCGCGAACTCAACGACGATCCGCGCTTCATCCGCGACTACGAGTCGGCGAAGAATCCGCTCGGCCTGCCGCCGCTCGCGACGGGCGCGCACTGAACGCCATGCGCAGGCGGCGCTCTCGATGCGTTGCGTGCAGATACGCGTGATCGCGCTGCCGCGCTCTTTGCCGAAAACATGCGATACGGGCCTGACGGATCGATATGGCCGCAGGTGCATCGTCTTCTTGCAGACCGCGCAACAATGCGATCTTGGCGACAACGCTCACGAGCAAAAACAACGCACCGATGGTTTCGAGCAGAGCGGGGATCATGATGGTCTCTCTGAACGTCAACGTGCCCTTGGCATTTCATCGGTTAGACAGCATCGGCCCGTAAGTCTTCACGAAAAATGCAATCGTGATACCGGCGCTGACGACGAGCGTGCCCGCACGTATCCAATGCGGCGGCGCGCGCCGGCCAAGTTGCGCGCCGCCGTATCCGCCTAAGATCGCCGCGAGGAGCATCGCAATCGTTTCCGGCCAGCGCACCGCCTGCGCCGCCGCGAACGTCAGCACCGCGACCGAATTGGCGGCGCTCACGAGCAGCGTGCGCGGCGCGTTCAGGCTTTTCAGATCGCGCGAGTCGAGCAGGCCCCAGACGGCCATCATCATGATGCCCACCGCCCCGCCAAAATAGCCGCCATAAACGCCGAGCAAAAACTGGATCGACAGCACGGCCGCCGCGCCGATGTGCCAGCGCCGCCGCAGCATCTCGCCGAACTTCCGCCCGAACGCAAGCGTGAAACTCGCGCACAGCAAGAGCCACGGCAAGACGAAAGAGAACGTCTTCGACGATGTGGACAGCAGCAGCGCCGCGCCGACAAAGCCGCCGACGAGCGTCGTGACGAGCATCTTGCGGATCGATACCGAACCGACGGGACCGAGTCCGTCGCGATAGGCCCACGCACTCACGACACCGCCGGGAAACAACGCGACGGTGCTCGAAGCGTTCGCCTGAACCGGTGGCAAGCCCGCAGCGATCATCGCGGGAAGGCTGACGAACGAGCCGCCGCCCGCAAGCGCGTTCATGGCGCCCGCCAGAAAACCGGCGCCGGTGACGAGAAAAAAGGATTGCATGCGACAGATGCTAACGACGCCGCCTGCCGCTTACAATCTGGCATTTCCAATGCGAGGCTTCGGCAAAGCCGAAGGATGCAGCATGCGCTTCGATCTGACCGACATGCGCCTCTTCCTGACCGTGATCGAACGCGGCAGCATCACGGCCGGCGCGCAGGCGATGCATCTCGCGCTGGCGTCCGCGAGCGAGCGCATCGCGGGCATGGAGACCGCGCTGGGCGCGCCATTACTCGAACGCAATCGGCGTGGCGTGCAGGTGACCGCTGCGGGCGATGCCTTCGCCCGACACGCGCGCACAATCCTCGGCCAGGTCGAGCAGATGCGCGGCGAGCTGCGTTCATTCGGCACCGGCCTGAAAGGCCGCATCCGGCTGCTGTCGAACACGGCCGCACTTGCCGCATTCCTTCCGCCGAGGCTCACGCGGTTTCTCGCCGACTATCCTGATCTTTCGATCGATATCGATGAACGCCCGAGTGTCGATATCGTGCAGGCGATCGCCGAGGGACGCGCCGAACTCGGCGTCGTCTCCGATACGACGGATCTCGGCAGGCTGGAAACACATCTGCTCGCGCAGGATCAACTTGTGGTGGTGGCGAGCCGCGCGCATCGCATCGCGGGGGAAAGCGCCGTGGCGTTCTCGGAAATCGTCGGCGAAGCGTTCGTCGGGCTCTCGGATGCCGCGCTCGAAATGCATCTGGCCGAACGCGCATCGCGGCTGGGACGACAGGTGACCTACCGCATCCGCATGCGTAGCGTCGACAACGTGGGCATGCTCGCCGAAGCGGGCATCGGGCTCGTGATTCTGTCGGAGGCTTCGGCTCGCGTGCTGGAGCGGCCCGGGCTTGCAATTGTCCCATTGTCCGAACCGTGGGCCACACGCCGTCTGCATTTGTGCGCCCGCCACTTCGATGCGCTCACGCCGCACGCGCGGCTGCTCGCGCAAACGCTCAAAGAACCGGAAGAATCGAAATAGCCCTTGGCTTTAGCGCCTGCATTAGGCTAAACCCTGTTTCACTCAGGCATCGCGCTTGCGCACAATAGGCTGCTTGCCGCGCGCTTCCTCTTTGCTTTCGTTTTGCACGCGCGGCAAGCGTCGACCAAGGAGGCCGTCATGAAGAAGGATCGCAATCGCGTGCATCTGCGCGCCATGCATGTTGCGCTGATCGCAGGCGCGGCCGGCCTGTGCTTCGCCACGGCAGCCAGCGCGGACAGTCAGGCCGCGAAGAAGATGGGACAGATGGGCGTCATCAATCAGACGTTGCAGCCCAAACCCCTCAAATCGAATAACGCCTATTCGAACAGCGCGAACACCAGCACGGCCAATCCGGGATATAACGCCAACTCAACCTATAACCCGAATGCGGCCAATGCTGCCAACGCAAATGCCGCTAATGCGAGGACGGCCGGCGCTGCCGCGGGCGCTAAGAAGTAACAGGTTTGCACTTCACGGCCGCCGCCCGCGTTATTCAGGCGGCGGCTTTGTCATTTCACACGCCTCCCGCCCCTTCCGTATCATGAATCGCTGATGGACATGCGATACACACGGACGGGGAGCGCCGGATAATGAATTTACGCGGACTGCAATGCTTTATCGTGCTCGCTGAAGAGCTCAACTTCAGTCGAGCGGCCGAACGCCTGCACATCGCGCAGCCCGCATTGAGCCAGCAGATCCGTTCACTGGAAGAGCGTCTCGGCAGTCAGCTGGTCGATCGCGGCAGCCGGCCATTGCGTCTCACCGAAGCGGGCAGCTACTTCTACACCGAAGCGCGGCAAATACTCGAACTCTGCGAACAGGCGGCGCTCGGCGTGCGCGCGATCGATGCGGGCACACACGGATGGCTGTCCATCGGCTTCACGCGTTCTGCCATGTATAGCGTGTTGCCGCCCGCGCTGAAGGCCTTTCATGCCGCGTATCCCAAGGTCGAACTAAAGCTCTTCGAAATGCTGACGGAAGAACAGGCCGATGCGTTGCGCGATGCGCGCATTCACGTCGGCATCGGCAGGCAGGCACCCGAGCGGCCAGGCTGCACGACCCGCAACCTGCTCGATGAACGCCTGATGGCCGTACTCGCATCCGATCATCCGCTTGCGGGCAGCGCAAGGATTCGCGTCGATGCACTCGCGGAGTCTCCGCTGATCGTCTATCCGAAGCATCCGGCCGCGCAGTTTCCGCGCTTCATCGTTTCGCTCTATCGGGATGCGGGCGTGACGCCTGTCGTCGCGCACGAGGCTTACGAGATTCAGACGGCCATCGCACTCGTCGCGGCGGGGCTCGGCATTACTTACGTCGGCGAATCGGTCGCACGGCATGGGCGCGCGGATGTCGTCTATCGTCCGCTCACCGGACCGGGCGCCGCGCAGATCACGACGCTGACAGCGAGCTATCGCAGCGGCGATGCATCGCCTCATCTGCAAGCTTTTCTCGCGTGTCTGCCGAATACCGACGAATGACGCGCCCCCGCACGCTATAAGCGAATCCGCATAGAAGCATGCGCAATTCGTCTTGGACGCGTGCGGCCTTGCGTTCTTATCATGATCGCTCATCGACAAGACGCCGGCCCGAGCCGGCGCACGACGGAGACGAACATGACCGCAACGACGCAGCCCAAGTCGATCACCGAATCCGCGACGATGCGAAAAGTCTACGGCCGCCTGATGCCGCTGCTCTTCGCGATGATGTTCTTCAACTACCTAGATCGCATCAACATCGGCTTCGCGGCGCTCGACATGAACCGCGCGCTCAACTTCAATCCCGCCGTGTTCGGCTTCGCGGGCAGCGTGTTCTTCGTCGGCTACATGTTGCTGGAAGTGCCGAGCAATCTTCTTCTGCATCGCGTGGGTGCGCGCCGCTGGATCGCGCGCATTCTCATCACATGGGGCGCGGTGGCCGCGGCAACCGCATTCGTTTTCAACGACACGAGCTTCTATACGCTGCGCTTTTTGCTCGGCGTGATGGAAGCGGGTTTTCTACCCGGCGTCGCGGTGTATCTCACGAAGTGGTTTCCGGAGCGCTACCGGGCCCGCGCTGTGGGCGGCTATATCATTGCGGGCTCGTTCTCGGCCGTGCTCGGCGGTCCGATTTCGACCGCGCTCATGACCTATGCCAACGACATTCTCGGTCTCGCCGGATGGCAATGGATGTTCATCTGCGAAGGCGTGCCCGCGATCCTGCTCGGCATCGTGACCCTGCGCGTGATGCAGGAGCGCCCCGCTGATGCCGACTGGCTCACGCACGACGAGAAGCAATGGCTCGAAAGCACGCTGCAGGCCGAACGCGACGCGCTCGGCGGCGCGACGCACGTTTCGATGTGGCGCGTCGCGGGCGACATTCGCGTGTGGAGTCTCGCATGCCTCTTCGGCTGCGCCCTCGTCGGCATCTATGGGCTCTTTCTCTGGCTGCCGCAGATCGTGAAGAGCCTCGGGCATCTCACGAACATCGAAGTGGGTTTTCTTTCTGCCGCGCCGCCCTTGCTCGGCGTGCTCGGCACCTTCGTCATCAGCCGCAGCTCGGACCGCACCGGCGACCGCAAGAAGCATCTCGCGTTCGTGTACGGCATGAGTGCGCTTGCCATCGCCGGGAGCGCGTATGCGCCCTCGCCTGTCATCGCCTATCTGCTGCTGTGCGCGACCGGGCTGTTCATCTATGCCGGCAACCCGCTCTTCTGGAGTCTGGCGGCATCGTTTCGCACCGGCGCGGCGGGCGCGGCGACGATCGCGCTCATCAATACGATCGCGCAGTTCGGCGGGCTCGTCGGACCGTGGAGCATCGGGCTCGTGCGTAACGCGACGGGCAGCTTCAAGCTCGCGCTCGTGACGATCGCTGCCTTTCTCGTGGTCGCGACGATCATCGCGCTCGTGATGCGCGTGCGTCCGCCCGAAGACGAGGCATCGCGCGACGAGGACAACGCTCACGCATCGGCGCGCCCCGAACATTCACTCTGAGATGCATGCACGCTCATGATCATCGACTGTCACGGCCACTACACCACGTCTCCGCCCGCGCATGAAGCCTGGCGCACACGCCAGATCGCGGCGCTCAAGGACGGCACACCCGTGCCTCCCCGCCCTTCGATCAGCGATGCGGAGATATGCGAGACCATCGAACGCGCGCAGTTGCGCGTGCAGCGCGAGCGCGGCATCGACGTGACGATCTTCTCGCCGCGCGCGGCGAGCATGGGCCATCATCTCGCCGATGCCGACGCGAACGGATTGTGGTCCGCCGAATGCAACGATCTCATTCATCGCGTCGTGTCGCTCTATCCGCAGCATTTCGTCGGCGTGTGCCAGTTGCCTCAGGCACCGGGTGTCGATCCATCGAACTGCATCGCGGAGTTGCGGCGCTGTGTGAACGAACTGGGTTTCATCGGCTGCAATCTGAATCCGGATCCATCGGGCGGTAACTGGACCGGCCGCCCGATGACCGATCGTCACTGGTATCCGCTCTACGAAGCGATGGTCGAACTCGACGTGCCCGCGATGATTCACGTCTCGTCATCATGCAACCCGAACTTTCATGCGACGGGCGCGCATTACATCAACGGCGATACCTCCGTGTTCATGCAACTGCTCGCGGGAAATCTGTTCAAGGATTTTCCGACGCTCAAGTTCATCATTCCGCACGGCGGCGGCGCGGTGCCCTATCACTGGGGACGATATCGCGGTCTCGCGCAGGACATGAAGCAGCCGCGCCTCGACGAGCATCTGCTCAACAACGTGTTCTTCGATACCTGCGTCTATCACCAGCCCGGCGCCGAACTGCTGGCGAAGGTCATACCGGCAAGGAACATTCTCTTCGCATCGGAGACGATCGGTGCGGTGCAGGGCATCGACCCCGAAACAGGCCATCACTACGACGACACGCGCCGCTATATCGACGGCATCGAATGGCTCGCGGATGAAGACCGCCGGCGCATCTTCGAAGGCAACGCGCGTGCGGTCTATGGCCGCCTGAGCGCGAGACTCGAACAACAAACCTCACTGCAAGGAGTCGCGCAATGAACGCCCCCGGATGGCGCCATAACGAATCGGCAAGACAAGCGGATGCTCAGATCATCGCCGCACTCGAATCGCTCGCGGTCTCGCTTCTGTCCGACAACATGGCGCGCGCGTGCGGCACCGTCGGACTCACGCCCTATCATCGACCCAGAGCGATGGCGGGCACGGCCGTCACCGTGCATACGCGCCCCGGCGACAACCTCATGATTCATCGCGCATTCGATTTCTGCCGGCCCGGCGACGTGCTCGTGATCGACGGCGGCGGCGATCTCAATCAGGCGCTGATGGGCGACATCATGGCAAGTTATGCGCAGAGCATCGGCATTGCGGGGCTCGTGATCGATGGCGCGATCCGCGATGTCGCCGCGCTGCGCTCGCGCGATTTCCCCGTGTATGCGCGCGGCGTCACGCATCGCGGCCCCTACAAGAACGGCCCGGGCGAGATCAACGTACCGGTGACGGTCGGCGGCATGGTCGTGCATCCGGGCGACATCGTCGTCGGCGACGAGGACGGCGTGCTGGCGATCGCGCAACGCGACGCGCCCGCCGTGATCGAACGCGCGCGCATGCAGGAGCAAAAGGAGGCGCACGCGCTGCGCTCCATCGCCGATGGCATGTTCGACCGCAGCTGGGTCGAAGCGCAAATAACACGCGCGATGAATGGCTGACGCGCGCGTGCGCACATTCGCGCACGCCTGATCTTTTATACTTGGCTCAAGGCCCCGCGCTTTATGCGCCCAACTCTTGAGCTCATGAAAAAGATCAAGCCCGGTCTCGTGCTCGAACTCGCCGCCAATCTGCTGCTTCCCTGGCTTGCCTATCGCCTTGCGTTGCCGTATTGGGGCGATGTCGGCGCGCTCTACGCGTCCGCCGCGCCGCCGCTCGTCTGGAGCCTCGTCGAGTTCGCGCGTTCGCGCCGCGTCGATGCGCTTTCGGCGCTCGTGCTGTTCGGCATTGCACTGTCGATCGTCATGCTCGCGATGGGCGGCAGCCCGCGCATCCTGCTCGTGCGCGAATCGCTCGCCGCGGGCGCGACGGGCATCGTCTTTCTCGTCTCGCTGCTGTTCGAAAGGCCGCTGATCTTCTATCTTGCGCGCGCCACCGTCACGCGCGAACAGGAAAACGGCGCAGAGCGCTTCGAAGCGTACTGGAGCGAAAGCGCCATGCTGCGCGCGTCGTTGCGGTTGATGACGCTCGTCTGGGGCGTCGGCCTCACGGTCGAAACCATCCTGCGATTCTGGTTCGCGTGGACATGGCCCGTCGAGCGTTATCTCGTGGTTTCGCCTGTCGTGAGCTATGCGATCTACGGCGGATTACTCGCGTGGACATTCTGGTTCCGCGCGCGGCTCATCGAACGTCAGGGTGAAAGCGCGCCTTCGCGCGACGGCCTACTCGGATAAGCCCTCGACGCGCGCGGCATGCGTTTCGATATGCCGCGCAATGGCCGCATTCACGGCAGACGCGTGCGTCAGCGGCCCCATGTGCCCCGCCTCGGGCACGACGATCAGCTTCGCCGACGGAATCAATTCGGGCAGCGTCTCGGCGATCAGGCGCGTCGGCGCGGGCGCATGCTCGCCGCGCAATACGAGCGTCGGGACGCGCAGACTCGCGTAGGCGCTCGCGGGCGTCGGCTCGTGAATCAACGCGCGAAAGTCGAGCGGCGCCTTGGGAATCCAGCGCGTGAGCATCGCCTGCACGGAGGGCCTGAGCGCCGACCATGCGCCCTGCCCGCTCCAATAATCGACGAAAGAATTCGCCGCGCCGCGCAGATCGCCTGCAACGACGCCCTCCGCCGTGCGCGCCGCGATCGCGAGAATCTCCGCGAATTCGGCCGCGCCGCGCGTGCCCAGTCCCTTCAGCAGATGAAACGCCGACGGCTCATAGAGCGTGATGCTCGCGACGCCGTGCGGGCGCTCGAGCGCGGCGCGCAGCGCGACGCCGCCGCCATAGGAATGACCGACGAGATGCACCTTGCCCCGATGACGATCGATGATCTCGACGGTGCGTGCGGCTTCGTCCGCGAGCGTGAAGGCGCGCTCGCCGCTCCACGGGCCCACGCTGTCGCAGCCGTAGTGCTCGGGTGCGATCAGCACGTAACGGCCGTTCGTCGTTCCGAGCGTTTCGCCGAGCTGGCGCCATTGATTGGCGCCCGAGCCGGAGCAATGCAGCGCGATAACCGGGGCGGCGGCGTGTTCGTCGTTTGAAACCATCATCGTTCGTTCTCGCGGTGAGTGAGTGATCAGGCGTCGATTTCGCACGCGCGCATGCGCCGTTCGAGTTCGCCGATATCCGCGCACGTCGAAAGATACCGATCGCGCCGGCCATACTCCGCACGTTCCAGCAACAGTCCGGTCAGGCAGATCAGATGCGGCAACAAAACGTCCTTCGTCATGTTAATAAGGATTCCCAACATGATTCACTCCACTATCGGCTACAGTCGTTCAATGAAATTGCCGGCTGAGCGATCGTGTGAGGATTGATGATCGGGGGTCGCTGAGGCGGCGGTGACGGCTTTTAATGCAGCCACCGTGCCAGCTTTACGAAAGCCTTATGCAGCAATGCCCGGCGCGAGTTCGCCCGTTCCCGGCGACACAAGATGTCGGGCACGAACCGACGCTTTCAACACCGAAAGACGGCAAACGACAAACACCCGATTTGCCGTGCGGACGCGAATCCATGCCTTTCTAACCGGGCAAACCCCGAAATAATTCCCGCGGCGCAGGATCAAGCTTTCCTGTCGTATTGCCGTAAACACCCTTGACATGCGCGCAAATCCCGTTTTCAGCCGCCTGACCGTTGAATGGCCGCTTGGGAAGGGCGCGATAAGATACGGCAGCGTTCGGAATTCGGGCCCGGCCTGCGTCATTTGCAGCGCTCTTTCGGAGATAAAACGGCGTGCTCAGTCGCCATTCGCTCACATTCAGGATGACGGTGTTCATCGTCGCCGTCTGCGTGCTCCTCATCGGCACCGATGTGTGGCGCAGCATTGCTGCGCGCCGCGTGCAGCTCGGCGAGATGACGACTGCGGCATCCAACCTCGCACGCGCGATGGCGCAACACGCCAACGACACCTTCAAGGAAGCGGATACGACGCTCATCGGCATGGTGGACCGCGTCGAACAGGAAGGTACGTCGCCGGAGTCGCTGGCGCGCGTGCATCGCTCGCTGGTCTCGCGTGTAGAACAGTTGCCGCAGTTGAACGGCCTCTTCATCTACGACAAGACCGGCGCTTGGATCGTCAATTCGCAGCCGCAGCTCGACCAGCGCTTCAACAACTCGGACCGCGAATACTTCGAATATCACCGCACGCACACCGATCAGGGGCCCCATATCGGACCGCCGGTGCGGAGCCGTTCAACGGGCAAGTGGATCGTGCCCGTGTCGCGCCGCATCGATGCCCCCGACGGCAGCTTCGCAGGCGTCGCGCTCGCGACCATCGACGTCAGCTTTTTCTCGCGCTTCTACGACAGCCTCGACCTCGGGCAGGCGGGCGCGGCCGCCCTAGTGCTGAACTCAGGCGTGATGGTCGTGCGCCGCCCGTTCGAAGACCGCTTCGTGGGCAAGAACGTAATCGATACGACGCTCTTTCGCTCGCATCTAGAACAAGGCCGTTCAGGCGTCTTTACGACGACGTCGTCGCAGGACGGCGTCACGCGTCTCAACAGCTTCCGCGAGCTGCAGGACTATCCGCTGTTCGTCGCGGCGGCGCTCTCACGCGACGAAATCATCGCGCCGTGGTGGCGCGACACGCTGTGGCACGCAGCCGTCACCGGCATGCTGGCGCTGGTGCTGGCACTGTTCGGCTCGACGCTCGTGCGCCAGATCACCGCGCGAACGCGGATCGAACAGGAACTCGCCCGCAGCCTCGCGACGACCCGCACGGTGCTCGACACCGCGATCAACCCGATCATCACCGTGGACGAACGCGGCGCGATCCGTTCGTTCAACTCGGCCGGCGAACGCGTGTTCGGCTACGCGGCGAGCGAGATCATCGGCCAAAACATTCGCATGCTGGTGCCGCCGGCGTTTCTGGATACGTATAACGAATACATAATGCAATTCAAGGGCACGACCGGCATGCCGACGGCCGAGTGCGAACTCGCAGGCATGCGCAAGAACGGTACGTCGTTTCCGGCGCATGTCTCGACGGGCGCCATGCATCTGGATGGCGCTTTGCATTTTGTATCCGTAATTACGGATATTTCCCGGCAGAAAAAAGAGCGAAGCGAGCTGGCCGACGCGCGCGATCAGTTGCTGCTTGCCGCCGACATCGCCGAACTGGGCGTCTGGTCGTGGGATATCGCCACGGGCAAGCTGCACTGGAACGCGCGCATGTTCGAGATCTACCAATATTCGCCGGCGTTGCTCGGTAACGGCCTGCACATCGAACACTGGCGACAGCGCATCCATCCCGACGATCTCGCGGCAACGGAGGCAAGCCTGTGCGCCGTGACCGACGGCGAGACCGAAGAACTGCCGCCGTTTCGCATCGTTTTGCCGGACGGCACGACGCGACGCATCCAGAGCGGCTTGCGCACGCAGCGCGACGTGAACGGCAAGCCTTTTGCGATGACGGGCGTGAATTACGACATCACCGATCAATACGAGCTGGAATTTCATCTGCGTAATGCGAAGGAACAGGCCGACGCGGCGAGCGCGGCGAAGTCGTCGTTCCTCGCGAACATGAGCCACGAAATCCGCACGCCGATGAACGCGGTGCTCGGCATGCTGCATCTCGTGCAACTGACGACGCTCAATCGCCGTCAGCAAGACTATGTGAGCAAGGCCGAGTCCGCCGCGAAATCCCTGTTGAACCTGCTCAACGACATCCTCGACTATTCGAAGATCGAAGCCGGCAAGCTGCAGCTCGACAGTCATCCGTTCCAGCCCGAGAAGCTGATGGAAGAACTGGGCGTCGTGCTCTCCGGCAATCAGGGCACGAAAGATGTCGAAGTGCTGTTCGATCTCGATCCCGCCTTGCCCGACGTGCTCATCGGCGACGGCTTCCGGCTTCAGCAAGTGCTCATCAATCT
This sequence comes from Caballeronia peredens, assembly GCA_001544595.2. Taxonomy (GTDB): domain Bacteria; phylum Pseudomonadota; class Gammaproteobacteria; order Burkholderiales; family Burkholderiaceae; genus Caballeronia; species Caballeronia peredens. Next base: position 106,144 of record FCOH02000006.1, read on the forward strand.
GGCGGGCAATGCGCTCAAGTTCACATCGGCCGGACAGATCGTGGTGAGCGTGCATCTGCTCGAAGCGTTGCGCGATGCACCGGCCGACGCGGTGCGCGTGCGCATCGCAGTGAGCGACAGCGGCATCGGTATCAGCGAGGCGCAACTCGAGCGCATCTTCGAAGGCTTCACGCAGGCAGAGGCTTCGACGTCGCGGCGTTACGGCGGCTCGGGCCTGGGGCTCGTGATCTGCAAGCGGCTGGTCACGATGATGGGCGGCCAGCTCGAAGTCAGCAGCCGTCTGGGCGAAGGCAGCCGCTTCTGGTTCGACGTTACGCTCGGCGTCGAAGAAAGCGGCAAATCCGCGTATGACGACGGTGCAATCCTGACGCATGGCGCGCGCGTCCTCATTGCAGACGACAACGCGATTGCGGGCGAAATCCTTTCGCGCACGGTGCGCTCGCTCGGCTGGCAGGCCGATGTCGTCACGAGCGGCATCGAAGCCGTGGAGCGCATCGGCGATGCCGCGCGCGGCGCCACGCCATACGACATCGCGTTGCTCGACTGGCGCATGCCCGGCCTCGACGGCTTGAACGCCGCGAAGCTCATCAGCACGATGAAGGGCCGCGTAGCCCCGCCGCTCGTGTTGCTCGTCACCGCGTTCGGACGCGAGGTGCTGAGAGAATCGCAGGAAGGCGGAGCCGCGCCGTTCGCCGGCTTCCTGACGAAGCCCGTGACGCCGAAGCAACTCGTCGCCGCGATTCGTGCCGCAATGCCGGGTGACCACGCCACGCATGCGCAGGCGCAGCCTCAATCGCAAACGCATGCCAGCGCGATGAAAACGCGGCGTCTCGCGGGACTCTCGTTGCTCGTCGTCGAAGACAACGCGCTCAATCGGCAAGTCGCGGAAGGATTGCTGCTCGCCGAGGGCGCAATCGTCACGCTGGCCGAAAGCGGACGCGAAGGCGTCGATCTGATCGTGGCCGCGCAGGCACGCTTCGATGCCGTGCTCATGGACGTGCAAATGCCCGATCTCGACGGACTCGAAGCCACGCGCCTGATTCGCGCGGATAGCCGCTTCGCCGCGCTGCCGATCGTCGCGATGACGGCCAATGCATCGGGCGCGGATCGCGAAGACTGCATCGAGGCGGGCATGAACGATCATGTCGGCAAGCCGATCGATGTCGAGCGGCTCGTCGCCGTGTTGCGTGCGCAAGCGGGACGCGCACCGATAGACGCGGATATGCGCGATGCGACCGAATCGGACGTGAGCGGCGCATCGACGATCGAGCCGCGCGATTCGATCGTCGCGCGCTTCGGCGGCAATCTCGAGCTGATTCACAACGCGGTCGACGGCTTCGGCGCACAGACCGAGAAGCAACTCGCGCGTCTGGCCGCAAAGCTCGCGGCGCAGGACGCCAGGGGCGCCGCATCGATCGTTCATGCCGTCAAGGGCAGCGCGGGCACGGTGGGCGCAGCGGCGCTCGCCATGCTTGCAAGCCGGCTCGAACACGATCTCCTCGACAATGAAGACGACGCGCGCACGCTCGGCTCGGCCGCCGCGAAGCTGCCGCGCATGCAGCAACTCCTTGCATCGAGCGTCGAAGAACTGACGCGCGAATTCGCTCGCGCGCCGGCCACGCCGGAGGTGACGACGCTCGCCCAGCCGATCGACGATGACGACTGGCGCTCACGTCTCGCGACGATCGTCGCGTTGCTCGATGCATCGAATCTGCAAGCCATCGCCCTGTCGGAGAATCTGTCGCCGCATGCACCGAGCGGGCAGCGCGAGGACTTCGAGCATTTTCTCGCGCGTGTACGGGCACTCGATTTCGAGCGTGCATCGAAGATCGCGCGCGACATGCTGGAGCAAGCCTGATATGGAAGAACTTCTGCAGAGCTGGCTGCTTCATGCGAACCGTCGTCCGAAGCTGCTTATTGCCGACGATCAGCCCGTCAACATACGCGTGCTGTATGAGCTGTTGCGCCATGATTGCGACATCTTCATGGCGACGAGCGGCGCGCAAGCCATCGCGCTCTGTCAAAGCGAAGTGCCCGACCTGATCCTGCTCGACGTCGTGATGGACGATCTCGACGGACATGAAGTGTGCCGCCGCCTCAAGGCCGATCCGCTGACGAGCAACGTACCGGTGATCTTCATTACGTCGCAGGATCGCGAAGACGACGAGGTCAAGGCGCTCGAACTCGGTGCGGTCGATTTCATCACCAAGCCGATCAATCCGATCGTCACCAAGGCGCGCGTCCGCACGCATCTCACGATCAAGTTTCAGGGCGATCTGCTGCGCGCGAGCGCGCTGCTCGACGGCTTGACGGGCGTGGCGAACCGCCGCAAATTCGACGAAGACCTGCAGGCGGACTGGCGTCACGGAACGCGCGAGAGCGCACCGCTTGCGTTATTGATGGTGGACGTCGATTACTTCAAGCGCTTCAACGATCACTACGGCCATCAGGCCGGCGATGCGTGCCTCAAAGCCATTGCCAAGGCATTGGCGGATTCGCTGCGCCGCCCGTATGACAAGATCGCGCGCTATGGCGGAGAAGAATTTGCGTGTCTCTTGCCGAAGACGGATCTCGCCGGCGCGCGATGCATCGCGCGACGCATGATCGATCATGTGCACGGGCTTGCTATCGAACATCTTTCATCGGACGTCGACACGCGCGTGACGATTTCGATTGGTGTGGCCGGCTTGCAGCCGTCACGCGACATCACGCCTGATGCGCTCGTGAAAGCCGCGGACGATGCTCTCTATCAGGCGAAGCGCGCGGGACGCGCGCGCTTCGCAGATTCGTCGTTGGACGATCAGGCACTGCGCGTGTCGCGCGCGAGTACGGGGAACGTATGAACGCTCGCGCCAGCCGGATTTTCCAGCGCGGCGCGAAGTGCCTCTTGCGCCTTGCGTGCCGTGGCCAGCGCGGCGCGCATCCGGGCCTGCAATACAGCAGGCCTCGCGGGCTTGCCGATGACATCCGCCGCGCCGGCATCGAGCGTTTGCTGTTCGGTATGAGCATCGCACGCGTCGGTGAGCACGACAATCGGCACGAGCGGATGCGCCGTGGCCAGATCACGCACGGTCTCAGCAAGCATGTGCGTTTCATCGGGCGAATTGCAGCAGCGCGAATCGAGCACGATGGCGCTCGGCCCGTTGCGCGCGGCGAGGCGCAGCGCAGCTTCGCGGTCCGCGGCCAGTTCGAGTGCGCCAATGGCTTCGAGTGCATCCCGTTGCGCGTGGGCGGTGTCGTCTGCCAGCATGCCGAGCAATCGGACGCCCGACGCTTTGGGCACGGGCGCGTTAAGGTCTTCATCGCGCGCGCGCGCCTGCATCTGCAGGACGCGGCTTTTCCAGCGAAGCTGACCGCGCACGCGCGCCTGCAAGCGAGGCGCGACGAGTGGCTTGATGACGTAATCGGCGGCGCCTATGCCGAATGCATCGACTTCGAGCGCAGGGGCGTCGTGACTCGTGACGAAGATGACCGGCACGCGCGCGAGCTTTGCATCGCTCTTGAGAATTTCGCAGACGTCGAAGCCCGTCATGTTGGGCAGATTCGCGTCGAGCAGGATGAGGTCCGGTGTCGATTCGCGCGCCAGTGCAAGTGCGGACTCGCCGGTCGTGGCAAAACGCTGATCGGGGAACTCCGCAAGCATCTCGCCGATGATGCGGATCATCGCCGGATCGTCGTCCACGAGGAGCAAGCGCGGCTGATGGGGTGAAGTGATGTTCTGTGCCTTTTCCATGTTTTGACGAATATTCATCGGACGATTTGCTTTTCATGAACTCTACGCCCGCGTTCCACGGCCCGCAAAGCTAATTTTTCATGTGTGTATTAATTATCTGATATTTCAGCGCCTGCCAATTTCAAATGTTCTGATACTTCCGGCGTCAAACATATTTGTAAGCGGATAAGTAAATCGTTCCGCTGCCGCAAAAGTTCGCAAAGCGTTGCGCAGCAAGGTTGCATCGAAGTAAAGCACAGGCGTTCCTTAAATTTTCGAACGTGCGTGTCGCAAAAAATTCCTTGAATTTTTTAATCGAAATCCGCTGACCAATGCAAAGATTCAAAATCGGCTTATCGTTTGCGAGGCGTTTTACCTTGACGATTTCGGGCGCATACTGAGCCCTACACCTATAAAAGCTGAGAAAAAGCCATGTACGGGGAAACTAGAACGCTCTATTACGCCGGGCGCACGGTGTCCGAGGACCTGTCCGAGCGCCTGCATGCGCGCGGCTGGACGATCGAGCGCATCGATCCGGCCAAGCCGCCGAAGTCCGCGAAGCACGGCAAGCGCGCCGCCGCGGGCATCGTCGATCTGACGAACCGCGGCTTCGCCAAGGAAACCGCGTTGCTGACCGAACTGCTCTCGACCTATCAGGTCGGCTGGGTCGCGACCGTCGATGTCGAGCACGTGGAAAGCCCGGAGATTTGCCGCCTGATTCGCGATTTCTGCTTCGATTACGTGACGGTGCCCTCGACCGCCGACCGTATCGTCGACGCGGTCGGCCACGCATACGGCATGGTTTCGCTACACGACACCGCCTGCAACGATCCGCGCAAGGACGATTGCAAGGAAGGCGGCATGGTGGGTTCGTGCGATGCGATGCAGGCCTTGTATCGTTCGATCCGCAAGGTCGCGATGACCGACGCACCTGTCTTTATTTCGGGTGAATCGGGCACCGGCAAGGAATTGACGGCGGTAGCGATTCACGAGCGTTCGGTGCGCCGCGAGCAGCCTTTCGTCGCGATCAACTGCGGCGCAATTCCCGCGCATCTGTTGCAATCGGAACTCTTCGGCTATGAGCGCGGCGCGTTCACCGGCGCGAATCAACGCAAGATCGGCCGCGTCGAAGCCGCCGATGGCGGCACCCTGTTCCTCGATGAAATCGGCGATCTGCCGCTCGAAAGTCAGGCGAGCCTCTTGCGCTTTCTGCAGGAGCGCAAGATCGAACGGTTGGGCGGACAGAATTCGACGCCTGTCGATGTGCGGATCATTTCGGCCACTCACGTCGACATGCAGTCCGCGATGATCGAAGGACGCTTTCGCGCCGACTTGTATCATCGCCTGTGCGTGTTGCAGATCGACGAGCCGCCCCTGCGTGTGCGCGGCAAGGATATCGAACTGCTTGCGAATCACATGCTCGAGCGCTTCAAGAAAGACGCGAGCCGTCGTTTGCGCGGCTTCTCTCCATGCGCGATCGCAGCGCTTCACAATTACGGCTGGCCCGGCAACGTGCGCGAATTGATCAACCGTGTGCGTCGCGCGATCGTCATGTCGGAAGGGCGGCAAATTCTCGCGAGCGATCTCGAACTCGGCGAATATGCGGAGGCTGCGCCGCTGACGCTCGCGCAGGCGCGTGAGGCAGCCGAACGCCAGGCGATAGAAGTCGCGTTGCTGCGTCATCGCGGACGGCTTGGCGAAGCCGCGGATGAGCTGGGTATTTCTCGCGTTACGCTGTATCGAATGCTGACGGCGTATGGCTTGCGGGTAAAGGCGGATCGTCCGCTCGAGGCGACGGGTGCCTGACCGATTACGACTGATCGAGTCATCATTCGGTTAAGAAGGCATAAGGGAACCTTTCTCTTCCTTTTGCGCTCCAACACGCGCATCGACATCGATGCATCGTGAAATCCTGAAGCGGCATCGCACCGATCGCCTCGTCACGCATTTCCTCCTATAGCCCGCTGGCGTATTCTCGCGTCGCCAGAACGCGCGCTATGCAGTCTCATCGCACTCATATGCGGCCCGCCTGACATTCTCCGGCGCGCCGATGCCGCGCTTTTGCGCCATGTCGAGCCGTCGCATCGCACGATGAAATCGTCGCGTGCTTCTGTCGGCATGTTCAGCGAGCAACGTCTGGTTGTTGGTCATGTATTCGCTTAACACTTCTTCCCTCGTCCGGCAGTTTTCGAACTACGCGGTGCCCACGGTCTTGGCCGCCTGGGTGTACTGCATGCATTCGGTCATCAGCGGCATATTCATCGGACGCTATGTCGGCGCCGATGCGCTTGCCGCGCTGAATCTGCTCGTCCCTCTGCTCTATTTGCCGTATGCGTTCAGCGTGATGATCGGCGTTGGCGGATCGACACTCGTCTCGCGACTCCTCGGCGAGCGACGTCAACACGACGCCTCGGTGGCATTCACGCAGGCGCTATGGCTGCTCGGCTTATGCGGACTCTCGTTCAGCCTCGCAATCTACTTTTATGCCGACGTCTTCGTGCACTGGACAGGCGCGCGGGGCGAACTGGCCCGGCTCGCTAAAGACTTCCTGCACGCGTACGCGCCGTTCGTGCTGTTTCCCACTGCGTGCTATGCGCTTGAACTGTTTCTGCGGATAGAAGGCGCCGCGAAGTTCGGACTTGCTTGTCTGATCGCCGGCGGCATTGCAGATATCGCGCTGACGTACTGGATGGTGAGCCACATGCAATGGGGCATGCGCGGAGCAGCGCTCGCGTCGGGCATCAGTCAGGCGCTCGCGTGCATGCCCATGCTCGCCTATCACTTCGTCAAGGCCCGCGAAGTACGACCGACCGCTCGCGCGTTCGCTTCATTCGATCACGCATGGCGCATGGCTTACAACGGCGTATCCGAGTTTCTTGGCGAGATCGCGCCGAGCGTCACGCTGTTCGCATTCAATCATGCAATATTGCGCTGGCTCGGCGATACGGGACTTGTCGCTTTCGCCGTAATCGAATACATGACGATGATCGCTTCAGTCACGATGGTCGCGCTCGTTCAGAGTATGCAGCCTATCGTGAGCTTTCAACGTGGCGCGGGTAACGCGCAGGCCGTATCCCGCGTCTTTTCGATCGGTATCGCCGTGACCGCCGGCTTTGCGTTCGCCGCGGCCCTGGCAATACTGACACTCGCGCAACCGCTTGGTGAGCTATTCGTGCCGGACAGTCCGGCCGCACAAGCGCTGTTGCGCGAAGCATTGCCCTGGTGCGCAGTCGCATTCGTGCCTGCTGCGATCAATCTCGCTGTGAGCGGCTATCTGACCGCCATCGAAGCGCCGCTTGCATCGATGATCGTTGCGCTCTTGCGTAGCTGGCTATTGCTGCTCGCGATGCTCTGGCTCTTGACGGAATGGCTCGGCCCACGCGGCATCTGGATGACGGTCGCCGTCACGGAAGTGGCCACGCTTGCAGCGAGTATCGTTCTTTATCGCATGCGTGGCCGACAGTTAAATCTTCATGTCGCCGCAACCACCGGACGAGGACGGGCAATCTGATGGGTCATCTGTCGCGCGTCAGATGAAAACTGCGGTCGACCGATGCAAGCAAGCGTCTTGACATGCGCGTTGCACGTCCTTGGATCAGCCGGTCGGACACGCGCGAAAGGCCATAAGAGACGGCCAGCACCGCGATGAGCGTCACTGTAAAGAGCGCAAGCGAAGTCTCTTCACCTGTCCTACGAAGCGCGCTGTCCATGTAGTGGAATGTGATGTAGACACAGACGAAGTGCCAAAGATAAATTCCGTAGCTTTCGCGGCCGAGCGCGGCGGCACAATGTCGAACGAGCGACATCCGTGGTGCGCGATGCGGATTCTGTCGTTGCTTGCGGCTTTGATGCGAGCATACGAACAACAGGAACGCAACCGCGCTGCACGCGGCGAATACAGGCGCCAACGCGTGCGCTTTGTCGAGCCATACGCCGAGTGCGCCCGTCATCAGCGCAAAAATCAATGCGAGCGAAAAATAGAGCCACGACGTTCGCCGCGTTACGTCGGACGAGCCGAGCAGATGAGAACGAAATCCGTACCAGGCCCACATGCCGACGATGAAGCACGGCCCCTGCACCGGCGGCCAGAAATAGCTAAAGGTGTTGTTGGCGACATTGCAGTCGAGCGTGCCGTTGCATTCGCTCATCGACAAGACGGCAAGCGATACCCCGAGCAGCAGGACCGTGGCAATGAGCAGGCGCGTTCGATCCATTGCGAGAAAGAACAGCAATGGTGCTATCGCATAGAACAACATTTCGACGCCGATCGACCATCCGCCCGGCACGACGTTGTTGATCGCGGTTGGCGAAAGCGCGTGCAGAAAGAGCATGTTGAGCAGCACGTCCACGGGGCCATGCGCGCCCAGAATCCAGGCGCGCTCAATGCCCGAACGCGTCGCCCCGTAACTGATGAGGCCATAGATCGCGATGGCCGAGTAGTACATCGGCGCAATGCGAAAGAAGCGTTTGATATAGAAGCGCAGCGCGACATGACGTGCATCGACGCAATGAGCGTGATCCGTCTCCAGCGTCATGAAGATCGTGATTGCGCTGATCACGAAAAACAGTTGCACGCCGTATTGACCCATGCGCGCGATCAACGTCACGGCATCGGGCAGATTGGGAAACTGAAACGACAGGTGTACGGCAACGACCCCGACGATCGCGAGCGCCCTTCCTGCATCGAGCGCGGCAACACGTCCTTTCTCCATCAATGATCTCCTCGCGGTTCAAACCGACCTTCAAACACTTTCAAAGGCCGCGAGGTTCGTGGACAAGAGCGCGCAGAGCGTAGTTCCGTCTGATAACGGTCGATGCGGCGGCTCTTACACTAAGAAACTTGATACACGTATGGATACAATTTTTGTCTGCGATTCAAGCAATCTTAGTCGATAAGCTGTTCAGATTATCTCCGGCAAAGTGGCGCCTAGCCTATTTCCGCCATTCAATTCGTTACTAGCCGCCAAACCGTTAAAACTCTGTGCATTAGGCAACCAAGACATTTTCATAGATGCCTTTTCGAAAGCTCGATGTATGCTTTGATGGTTAGACTGTTGCTGAAGTTGGGTCAATCGCGCCTCCCGCAGTCCAATTTGTCGCGAAGCAAGCAGAAATACAGGTATTTCCAGGTCGTAGATCATCGACGCACGCAATACATGCCGACACCGGTGAAAGCTGCGCAACTCAGCTTTTTGTCCTTCGTCGCGTCAAAAATTACATAAGAAGCGAACCGGTAATTATGCCGGGTATTTTTGGGGGCCAGGGCGGCGCTTTGTGCGCAATCGCACAGAGCGTTAATTTGTGTGCTGTTCCACTGTGCGGATTATTTTTTCTGACGCTGTGGAAATCTATTTGAACGGGGCGACAAGGGAGATGACGACAATATCCCAATCGCAATGCGGACGCTTCTGGCAAGATGGGTTTATCCGTCTGAAGAATATCGCGACGCATGCGGAACTGAAGACCTTGCGAACAGTAGGCGACCGCCTTCTGCGGGAAAAGGCGGGATTCAACGAAGGCATGCTCTTCGACTTTTATCCTGAAGGAGACGGACCCGATAAGCCGAAGCTTGCGCAACTGCACCACCCGTCCCATTTCGAACGAAGTCTGCTCGACATGGAGCTCGCGCGTCGCGTACAGCGTATAGCGATGCAATTGCTCGGGCCCAAGGCGCGCTTCGTCAGCGACAGCTTCTTCCACAAGCCGGCGCACACGGAAGCCGTTACACCATGGCATCAGGACGAAGCTTTTACGGACCCGCGCATCGAGCATCGCGAAGTCAACTTCTGGTTTCCGCTGCAACCGGTGTCGCTCGCGAATGGCTGCATGCAGTTCATCCCGGCATCGCATCTTGGACCCGTCCTGCCGCACGGGCCGATAGGCGGTGATCCGACCACGCATGGCCTCGAATGTGTTTCAGGCTTCGAGCATGAGGAGGCAGTGGTCTGTCCGCTCGAGTTGGGCGATTGCACGATTCATGCAGGCCGCACATTGCATTTCGCGGGACCGAATCATTCTGACGCGCCGCGCTATGCGTATTCGTTAGTGTTTGGATTGCCGCGGCGCGCCTCGAGCGAAGTGCGTAGTTTTCCCTGGAACGACAACCGGCAACTGTCGCGCGATCAGCGCGTACACGAATCCCGGCGTGAACAGGGCAACTTCTGGCCTTATCTGTATCGCAAGGTCAAGGAGTTCGACTACACCAACCCGTACGAATGGCGCCTGGGCGCCCATCGTGTCGCGCGTCTGATCAAGGCGCGCACGTCGAGCAAGTAGTCTCGGACGGACGCGCCCGCTAAAGAACGGGCGCGTCTTGCCTCAGAAAGCGCAGGATGCGGCTGACCACCGTTCGGGGCTGCTCCTGCTGTACCCAATGCCCCGCCCCTTCGATCAGATGCGTTGCGCGGTAATTCGTGCAAGCGAGCATGCGCATCCCTTCGAAGTCGCCCGGACGCTGATAAACGCCCCAATCGCTGCTACCGGCGATAAAGCACGATGGCACATCAATCGTACGCCCGGACCATAGCCGCAAACCGGCCGTATAGCGCGCGTCCGTGCCGCAGCGATACCAGTTCAGGCCGCCTTGAAATCCCGTTCGGGCAAATTCGCTTGCATAGACCTCCAGGTCCTGATCGGTGAGCCATGCGCACGCCGCAATTTCTTTTGCGGAAGGCATGAACTCGGCGACGGTTTGCGGCATCGTGGCATCCGCATTCATGACATAGTAAGTGGGCAGCGACCCGAGTTGATCAGCGGAGACCGATGCGAGCGGATGCGGATGATTGCCGGTCCAGTCCGCGCTCTTGACGTGGTAATACGCGCGCAGAAATTCGCCGAGTCCTTGCGATGCGTGGCGCATGTCGTCGTCGGCATTCGGGCTCGAGTAATACCATTGATAGTGCTTGCGAGGCGGATCGAGCAATGCCAGCGCCTCCACCGCGTCGGCCATCAAAGACGAAGTGATGTCGACGCGCGCAAGCCCTGCGTCGTCCTGAGCCGTGTTGAACGCCAGTGCCGGCGGTCCGGCGAAGGGTGCGCTCATCATCACGACGGACGCAAATACATCGGGACGGATCAATGCGCACCATGCGGCCACGGGAGAACCGAAGTCATGTCCGATTACCGATGCCACCCTGCGATGTCCCAAGGCCGACACCAGACCGAGCACGTCGCGTACGAGATTGGGGAAGGTGAAGTCGTCTAGATTGGCATCGAATGCAGTATTGGCTCCCACGGTACGTCCATAACCGCGCTGATCCGGCGCGACGACGTGAAAGCCCGCCTCCGCAAGCGGCGTCATGATCTTGCGCCAGCTATAAGCCAGCTCGGGAAAACCATGCAGCAATACGATGCAAGGCCGGTCCGGCAGCTCGAAGCCGGCTTCGAGCACATGCATTGAAAGGCCGTTGCCGTTGTCGATCATTCGCGACCGAATTCCCTCAGGCAAAGGAAGATCGTTTAGTGCTTCATTCATGCTTGCCTTGTCTCCGGTTTGCCAAGACTTTAGCCTGTAATACGCTCATGTCTCAAGCAATGCCGCGAAACGATCTGCAAGCGTGGGACGCGAGCGCATCGGCCAGATTGCGCTGAGTTCGAAAGGCGGCAGGTTGTCGCCGTCGCGCACATCGCAGAAGCGCACGCCGGCAAACTGCAATGCCGTTACCGATTGCGGCAGAAGCGACGCGCCGCAGCCGGCCGCGACGCACGCCAGAACGGTCAAGGAACGATTCGCATCCTGTACGACATTTGCCTCGCAACCCGCCTTGCGAAATGCGCTGAGAATGCCGGCGCGGACCACCGGCAGTTGATCGCCCGGAAACCAGACGAGGCCCGCGTCAGAAAGATCCTTCAATCCGACTCTGCCGTCTTCGCCTACCTTGAACGAAACCGGTAGCACGGCGAGCAAGCGTTCCCGGACGATCAGTTTCTCGCGCATGCGGCCGCCCACTGCAACGGGCGTATGCAGCAGACCGATATCGATGCTGCCCTTCTCCAGTGCGCTCGCCTGCTCCGCATTGCTCATTTCCTTCAGCACGAGTTCGACATTGGGCACTTCGGCACGAAGCGCGGCGATTGCCCGCGGCAAGAGGCTAAAGAGCGCGGCCGATGCAAAGCCTATTGTCAGACGACCGCCGCGCTGCGCGCCGATTTCACGCGCGCGATGCGATGCGGCATCGATGCGCGCGACGCTCAGGCGCACGTCTTCGACGATCGCTTCACCCGCCGACGTCAATTGCGCGCCGCGCCGGGTGCGCTCGAAAAGCTTGACGCCAAGATCGCGTTCCATGCGGGAAAGCGCCTGGCTCAAAGCCGGCTGGGCGATGTCCAGCACTTCAGCGGCGCGCGTGACGCTGCCCGCATCGACCACCGCCAGAAAATATTTGAGGTTGCGCGTTTCCATGCTAAGAGCATATCAAAACGATATGAAAAACGATCGTATCCATAGTATGCCAATCACGCTTTCGTTTCTAGAATGCAATGGCGAATAAGACAAAGCGGGCTAAGGCCCCACAGGAGACAGGACATGGATTGGTACCGCGAGATTTCCAAGCCGGAAAAACGCACGTTATGGGGATGCTTTGCCGGTTGGGCGCTCGATGGCGTCGATACGCAAGTGTTCAGTCTGGTGATTCCTACGTTGATCGCGACGTGGGGCATCGGCAAAGGACAAGCCGGTCTCATAGGTGGTGCAACGCTTGTCGCGGGTGCGCTGGGCGGGCTCCTTGCGGGCGTGCTTTCCGACCGGATCGGTCGCGTCAAGGCTTTGCAAGTAACCGTCATTTGGTTTTCGCTCTTTACATTTCTTAGCGCGTTCGCGCAGAACTTCGAGCAATTGCTCGTCCTCAAGTCTTTGCAAGGATTGGGCTTTGGCGGCGAATGGACCGCAGGTGCGGTATTGCTTGGCGAGACCATCCGCGCCAAGCATCGCGGCAAGGCAATGGGCATCGTGCAAAGCGCCTGGGGGTTCGGCTGGGCAGGCGCCGTGCTGCTCTATACGATCGTGTTTTCCTAGGTCTCGCCCGAATGGGCATGGCGCGTCTTGTTCGCAATCGGCCTGCTTCCCGCGCTGCTCGTCATCTACATGCGCCGCAATATAGAAGAACCTCTGCGCGAGACGAAGTCAGGCGAACAAGGCGAAACGCACCGTCAAGACGCCTTGACGATTCTCGCCGGCATTTTTCATCCTTCGGTGCTGCGTACGACCATCGTCGGCGCCTTGATCGGTCTAGGCGCACATGGCGGATATCACGCCATCACCACCTGGCTGCCCACCTATCTGAAGACAGAGCGGCATTTGTCGGTGCTCGGCACGGGCGGATATCTGGCCGTGGTGATCTCCGCGTTCATCGTCGGTTGTTTTGTCAGCGCGTGGCTACAGGACAAGATCGGCCGACGCAAGAACGTGATTCTCTTTGCGATCTGCTGCGCGGTCACGGTCAACATCTATGTCTTCCTGCCCGTCAGCGATATCGCCATGCTTTTTCTGAGCTTTCCGCTCGGCCTCTTTTCCGCCGGTATCCCCGCGACGCTCGGCGCACTCTTCAACGAACTCTATCCGCAAGGCGTGCGTGGTACGGGCGTCGGCTTCTGCTACAACTTCGGCCGCGTCGTATCGGCCGTGTTTCCCGTGCTCGTCGGGCATATGGGCAACTCGATGCCGATCGGACAGGCGCTCGGCATCGATGCCGGTATCGCCTATGGACTCGTCGTCGTGGCCGCATTGCTTCTGCCCGAGACCAAGGGACGACGCATCGCCACCGTGTCTGCGCAAGCCGCGTCGAGTGAACATTCGCCCAAGCATGTCTGATACGCGCATGACGAACTCTCTTTATTCCACGCTCGCCGACGAAGCCGACACGCTCTCGCACACCAACGCGCAATGGCTCGAATCGACGGAACCGAAGGATACGGCGATCGAAGCTATCGACAGTCACGCGCATGTGTTCGTGCGAGGCTTGCCGCTCGCGGCGCATCGCCGTCACGCCCCGGATTACGACGCGTCGCTCGATGCCTATGCGGATCATCTGCGCGCAAACGGCGTAACGCATGCGGTGCTCGTGCAGCCGAGCTTTCTCGGCACCGACAATTCGTTCTTCCTCGACGTCCTGCAACGCTACCCAGGGCGCTTTCGCGGAATCGCCGTCATCGATCCATCTATTGGCGATAACGAACTCAAGCGGCTCGCGCGACACGGCGTCGTCGGCATGCGGCTGAATCTGATCGGCCTGACCGTTCCCGATCTGCGCGAACCGCAGTGGCGCGATTTATTCAGACGCGTCAATGCGCTTGGATGGCACATCGAGATTCATCGCGATGCAGTCGATCTGCCGATGATCATCGCGCCTTTGCTCGAACAAGGCTGCACGGTCGTGATCGATCATTTCGGTCGCCCCGACCCTGCCTACGGCGCCGATGATCCGGGCTTTCGCTATCTCCTGACGACGGCAAAGACCGGGCGTGTGTGGGTCAAGTTATCCGCCGCTTATCGCAGCGTGCGTGGCGAAAGCGGCACGGCGCTCGGGCAAGCGCTCGCGGCGGCATTGCTCGATTCATTCGGCGCGGCGCGGCTGGTATGGGGCAGTGACTGGCCCCATACGCAGCATCAAAGCCTGATCGACTATGACGGTGCACGGGACGCGCTCGATCGTTGGATTCCGGACGCGGCGCTGCGTACCATCGTGTTGCGCGATTCGGCACGCACGCTGTTTCGCTTCGCCTGATCGTCGCGACGGAGAAACATGAAGCGAGCGCCGATGCGTCGCGCGCGTTAGCATTGCAAACGCCGGCGCACCCTTTGGCGCCCCGTTAAAAAATTTCTCCGGAATCGAGCCATGACCACTCCCTCCTCCCGCCGACGCGCCGCCTTTCGCGAACTGGTGAATGCGCGGCGCGCCCTGCTTCTGCCCGGCGCTTTCAACGCGATGAGCGCCCGCCTCGCCGCCGATCTGGGATTCGAAGCGATCTACATCACCGGCGCGGGCGTGACGAACATGTCGCTCGGCATGCCGGATCTCGGCTTCATCGGTCTTGCTGAAATCGCGGAGCATACGTCGCGCATACGCGATGCGGTGGATGTGCCGCTCATCGTCGATGCGGATACCGGCTTCGGTAACGCGCTCAATGTGCGTCATGCGGTGCGCACGCTCGAACGCGCGGGTGCCGATGCCATTCAACTCGAAGATCAGGTAATGCCGAAGAAATGCGGCCACTTTGCGGGCAAGGCCGTGATCTCGACGAACGAAATGGTCGGCAAGATTCATGCGGCGGTGGACGCGCGTGAAGATGCGAACTTTCAGATCATCGCGCGCACTGACGCATGCGCGATCGAAGGGTTCGATGCGGCAATCGAAAGGGCCCGCGCTTTCGTCGAAGCAGGCGCGGACATTCTCTTTGTCGAAGCAATCGAAACGCCTGAGCAAATCGCGTCATTGCCCAAGCTGCTCGACGCGCCGCAACTCATCAACATCGTGATCGGCGGCAAGACGCCGGTTACGAGTCAGGAAGATCTGCAAGGGCTTGGCTTTAGTCTTGTTCTCTATGCAAATGCGGCATTGCAAAGCGCCGTGCGCGGCATGCAGACAGCGCTCGGCGCACTGAAATCGCAAGGACGTCTCGACGAGGATCCCGCGGTCGTCGCCCCGTTTGCAGAACGTCAACGGCTCGTCAACAAGCCTTTCTTCGATGAACTAGACCGCAAGTATGCTGCAGACTGAGAAGCAGCACACGCCTTAGCGCGAGTACATCGCGTTCCAGTCGGCTTGCGATACACGGCTGCCACCCGATTGCGACGTACCACCGGCCGCGCCGCCGTAAGCAGTCTCGCCGTTACGCGCGGCGAGCTTGGTTTCGGCCGCTTGAATCGCTTCGGGATAGTGCGCCTGATCGCCATCGCCGACGTGATAACCGACGCTTTCCAGTTGAGCCAGTTCCGCGCGCACTTGAGCGCGTGTGATCTGGCTCTGCGCGAACGACGCCACAGGAACGACAAGAGCGGTTGCAACGAGCGCGGCGCGAATGATCGACTTCATGATGAAACTCCCGTGATATGAGGTGCCTGGCATGCGAACCGTGCGGTCCGAAGCAGTGAAGGCAGTCTATGACGCCAACCTTCCCGGGTTAACCCCTAACGCAGGAAAGCACCTTTCACGGAAACGCGGAGAATCATCGGATATCGGATGCGCGCGGCCTCCGCTGGATCGATCGCGATAATTTGCTATGCTGGCCGCCGAAACCGGACGCGCGTGCGCAATGCGCACTCCCGCGTTCGTCTCATGGCGCAAGGCGCCCGTTCAATACAGGAGATGCAGATGGCAAAAGGATATTGGGTCAGCGTGTACAAGCAGATCATGAAGCCGGATCAGGCGGCGGAATACGCGAAGATCGCGACGCAAGCCATCAAGGAAGGTGGCGGCCGGCCGCTCGTTCGCGGGGTTGCGTCGCTGGCGCAAGGCGAAGGTGCCATCGAGCGCACGGTGGTCGTCGAATTCGACTCGCTCGATGCAGCTATCGCTGCGTATAACAGCGCGACCTATCAGGAAGCGCTGAAGGTGCTCGGCGACTCCGTGGTCCGCGATTTCCGCGTCGTGGAAGGCGTGGCCTGAGTTTCTGCGCTTTCATCCTGGCCGATGTTCGTGGTGCTCAGGCGCCGACGACATCGGCCAGTTCATTCATGTCGTTCACGACGACATCCCAGTCGCTTTCGGCCTTCAGATCGACCGTCTGATTCGGGCCGCGCTCATACGGACGCGCAACGAACGCCGTTCTCAAACCGCATTTTCTGGCCGCAGCAAGGTCATCGTTATGCGCGGCCACGAGACAAACTTCGCCGGGCTCGACCATCAGCACCTCGGCCGTGCGCAAATAAGCTTGCGGCGCCGGCTTATAGATTTGCGCGACCTCCGCGCCAAGAATGGCATCCCAGGGCAAGCTCGCACGCTTCGCCATATCGATCATCAGCCTGATATTTCCATTCGAAAGCGGCGCGATGATATGGCGCGCTTTGAGCCTCAAAAGGCCAGACACCGAATCCGGCCACGGATCGAGCCGATGCCACGCAAGATTCAATTCGTCCAGCGCTTCGGGCGCCACGGTATCAGGATCGATACCGAATTCCGGCAGCACGTCGACGAGATTCTCGCGATGCAGTACATCGAGTCGAACGAAAGGCCGCTCGCCGCTGATTACCTTGCGCATCGCAGGAACGTAGCGGCTGCGCCAGGCATCGGCGAAGTCCTCCGCCCGCGCATCAAAAGCACCATGAGATTGCAGAAAAGCGGCGGCTTCGCGTGCGACGCCGCCGCGCCAGTCCACTACGGTGCCGAATACGTCGAACACGAATACCTTCACACAAGACAAGCTCACTCGGTCTCTCCCATAGTAGTGGGCGGGCCTGATCGCCGATCACGTCAATGAATTCATCTGATGATTGAGGCGACGCATTTGTTCCTTACGCGCAAGACTGATAGTCCACCGCGTGTGTGGGCAACGAATCTCGAAAGGCCTAGATTACGACCCATCGGAGCCGTAGGCCGATCCGCAACAGGCCACTAACTTATTCATCGAGGTTCATCATGAGCAACGCACAAAAAGTCGCTATCGTCACTGGTGCTTCGCAAGGCATCGGCGCAGAAATCGTCAACGCATTCCGCGCGCAAGGGTACGCCGTCGTCGCGACCGCACGTTCGATCAAGCAGTCGGACGATCAGAATGTCATCGCCATTGCAGGCGATATCGGCGAACGCGCCACTGCGCAACGCGTAGTGGAGGCAGCCATCGCGCGCTTTGGCCGCGTCGATACGCTCGTCAACAACGCCGGTATCTTCATCGCCAAACCGTTCACACAATACACGCAAGAAGAATACGACGCAGTCTTGAAGGTCAATCTGAACGGCTTCTTCTACATCACGCAACTCGCTATCGAGCAGATGGAAAAGAACAAGAGCGGGCATATCGTCAACATCACGACCAGCCTTGTCGATCACGCAATCAGCGGCGTACCTTCCGTCCTTGCGTCGCTGACGAAGGGCGGTCTGAACGGCGCAACGAAGTCGCTCGCGATCGAATATGCAAAGTCCGGCATTCGAGCGAACGCGGTGTCGCCAGGCGTCATCAAGTCGCCGATGCACGCGCCGGAAACGCACGAAGCGCTCGGCGCACTGCATCCGATGGGCCATATGGGCGAAATGAGCGACATCGCCAACGCAGTGCTGTATCTCGACAATGCGCCTTTCGTGACAGGCGAAATCCTGCACGTCGACGGCGGTCAAAGCGCCGGACATTGATTGCGTTAGCGCCCTTCGCGGGCGCTTATTTTTTTCCACGTCAAGGAGACCGTCATGCCGATCGTAACGATTCAAGTGACGCGCGAAGGCAACACGCCCGGCACGAGCGCCGTCACCGCCGATGAAAAGGCGCAACTCATCAAAGGCGTAAGCGAACTGTTGCGCGACGTTTTGAACAAGCCGATGGAATCCACTTTCGTCGTGATTCAGGAAGTGGAATTGGACAACTGGGGCTGGGGCGGCTTGCCGGTGCCGGAATATCGCCGGCAAAAGCAGGCAAAGGAAAGCTGACGCACGACGTCGCCCGCGAACCCGTGATAACGATATGAAGCTCCATTGGTTCGCGTGAACGCGTCATTTCATTAGAATCGTTCGTTCTCAGGGGCGATGCACCGGGTTCTCGGCCACTCGGAAGCACCCATCTTCGCGGCACGGTCATTGCGCGGGACTCGGTCTCACTCGCCCTTCCACGAAGATCAGCGATGAAATCAAACTCTAAGCTCGCGCAATCTCCCCTCGTCTCCGACGGCCGCCGCGACACGATGCGCAAACTCGCTGCCGGCGCACTCGCTTCCGGCCTCGGCTTGCGGGCTCGGGCGCAAGACACCGCGACCGAACCGCTTGCCGTCGAGCCCTGGACACTCACGCCGGGATCTCCGTTGCTTTCTCCGCCCTACGGCGTGCCTTCATCATTTGAAAGCAACGTGATACGACGCAGCGCCCGCGCGCCCGCCATGCCCGGTTCCGGATCGTCGATGACGCCGCTCGCCGATCTCTTCGGCATCGTCACGCCTAACGGTCTCGTGTACGAAAGACATCACGCGGGCGTGCCCAAGATCGATCCGGCGCAGCATCGTGTCGTAATACATGGCCTCGTGCGTCAGCCGCGCCTGTTCACCGTCGACGATCTATTGCGCTTTCCGTCCGAAACCCGCATGTACTTTCTCGAATGCTCCGGCAACACGGGAAGTGAATGGAACGGCCCTAGCGGGCTTCCGGTGCAGTTCACACACGGCTTGCTGTCGTGCTGCGAATGGACCGGTGTGCGCCTTTCGACTTTGCTCGACGAAGTCGGCGTCGATACTTCAGCACAATGGATTCTCGCCGAAGGTGCGGACGGTGCGGCGATGACGCGCAGCTTGCCGCTCGCGCGAATTCTCGATCGCGCGCTCATCGTCTATGCGCAAAACGGCGAGCGCCTGCGCCCTGAGAATGGTTATCCGGTGCGGTTGATCGTGCCGGGTTTCGAAGGCAACACGAATATTAAATGGCTGCGGCGCATCAAGCTCGTGCAGGCACCCGAAATGACGCGCGAAGAAACGTCGAAGTACACGAATCTCTTGCGCGATGGCACGGCGCGTCAATTCGTGTTCGAGATGGATGCGAAGTCGGTCATTACGCGTCCTTCAGCGGGACATCGCCTGACGACGCACGGCTACTACGCAATAAGCGGTTACGCATGGTCGGGGCGCGGGCGTATCCGGCGCGTGGACGTGTCCACCGACGGCGGCATGACGTGGCATCCCGCGCGTATCAACGGCCCTGTTCAGGATCGCGCGCTGACGCGCTTCGAAGCCGACTGGCGCTGGAACGGCGGCGTGGCCAATCTGCAGAGCCGCGCTATCGACGAGACCGGTTACGTGCAGCCGACGCGTGCGGCCCTCGTCGCGGCGCGTGGCGTCAATTCGCAATACCACTACAACGGCATTCAGAACTGGCGCATCGAAGAGACTGGTGAGGTCCGCAATGCTTAAGGCTCATGCAGCAGGTCTTGGCGCACTGCTAGGCGTGGTTTCTTTACCTAGCCACGCAGCGGGCAGCGCATACGACATCGGCACGCCGGTCGACCCCAAGACCATCTCGGCATGGAACATCGATATCGATTCGAACGGACGCGGACTACCCGCAGGATTCGGTGACGTCGCGCACGGCAAACAAATCTTCAACGCGAAATGTGCGTCATGTCATGGCGCAAACGGCGAAGGCGGTATCGGCGATGCGCTCGTGGGCGGCGCCGGCACGCTCGCGGGTGCAAAGCCCAAAAAGACCATCGGCAGTTACTGGCCGTATCCCACGACGCTCTTCGACTACATTCGCCGCGCCATGCCCTATAACGCGCCGCAATCGCTCTCGTCCGATGAGGTTTATGCCCTTAGCGCGTATTTGCTTTATCTGAATCACATCGTGCCCGAGGATACGCGGCTCGATGCGCAGTCTCTGCCGAAAGTGAAGATGCCGAACCGCGAAGGTTTCGTTTCCGATCCGCGGCCCGGCAAACTCTGACAAAGGTTTATTGCCCCGGCGCGTAGAGATCGAGCAGCTTTAGCGTGACGCCGTTCGTCCACCCGAACCCGTCTTGCAACGGATATTCGCCGCCACCGCCGCCGCCCGTTCCTTCACCCTCCACTACGTACTTCTCCACGAGCTTCTGCTGCGTCGCGTAGACATTGTTCACGTCGGCAAGAAAACGCGTGCCGATCTGCCGCGAGAGATCGCCGCGTCCGTAACGCTTGAGCCCTTGCACGGCGATCCAGTGCAAGGGCGCCCAACCGTTTGGCGCATCCCATTGCTGCGTCGTATTGAAGGTCGTCGTGACCAGGCCGCCGGGTTTCAGCAGAATGGTTTCCACTGAATTCGCAGTCGTGTGCGCACGATCCGGCCAAGCGGCACCCGCGAAGAGCGGATAGAGCATCGCAGCCGATGGATTGTTGCGCGGCTGGCCGAGCTTCCAGTCGTAATCGCCGTAATAGCCGTTCTTGTTCCAGAGATACTTGTTGATACCGATGGCGCGCTTGGCCGCCCGTCCGATGAACTCGCCGACGCAAGCAAAATCGCGCGTCTCGCCGCAACCGATGGCTATCGTCGTCTCCAGGTGAAACATCAGGCTGTTCAGATCGACGGGAACGATCGACGTCGTGCGAATTGTCGCAAGTGTCTGGTTGTCGCCGAACCATCGCGAGCTGAAGTCCCAGCCGCTTTCCGCTGCCGCACGCAGATCGCGATAGACCTCATTGGCCGGGCGATCCTTGACCTGTTTCGCGGTGTTCACATCTTCCGTGTACGACTCGTCGCGCGGCGTGTCGCGTTCGTCCCAATAGCGATTGAGCACGGTCTTGTCGGGCAGCATCACCACATTGCGCACCGCGCCGCCCGGTTCGAGCGTATTGGCGCCCTTCATCCAGTAGCTATGCTCGCGGCGCAATTGCGGCAGGTACTTCTGATACACGCGCCCACCTTCTTTTTGCGCCGCGAGTTCCACCATGTATGAAAAGAACGGTGGCTGCGACCGGCTCACGTAATACGTGCGGTTACCGTTGGGAATATGGCCGATCGTATCGATGAGATAGGCGAAGTTATCCAGCATATCGT
Organism: Caballeronia peredens; assembly: GCA_001544595.2. GTDB lineage: Bacteria > Pseudomonadota > Gammaproteobacteria > Burkholderiales > Burkholderiaceae > Caballeronia > Caballeronia peredens. The sequence continues at coordinate 127,507 of FCOH02000006.1, forward strand.
CGACGAGATCTTCGCGACCCGCTTCCTGAAGGCCCAGCATCGTGAAATAGGTGTCCCAGTAGTAGCCCTCGCGGAAACGTCCGCCGGGCACGACGTATTGCTTGGGCATCGGGATCAGCGAGCTGTAGGGCGGCACGTTCGCCGTAGTCGTCAGTCGCGTGAGTTCGGGCCAGAGCCAGTCGATATGTTCACGCAGCGACTGATTCGGCGGCGGCGTGATGCCTTGATCTGTCGGCGGCGTAAAGTACTGCGCAACGAATGCGGCCAGTGAGAATCCCGGCGTCGTCATCTGCTGATGGTATGCCTGCACGATCTGTGCAGGATCCATCTTGGGCGTTGCATCGACAAAAGTCTTTTGATCGGGATAGATGGCCTGCGTCTGCACGGCGACGAAGAGATCGCCGTAAAGCTCGCTGGGCGGAGGAAGCAGCGTATAGCCGCCTGATGCGTCGGCGTAAGCGAGGCTCGCAGCCGTGCTGAGAACGAGCCACGCGCCGAGCATTCGTTTTGCCTTCAGCGAAAAATGCCGCGACGCATCAAGGCCCGCGCGATGCAATGACAGTGCGATCATGCTCCCCCCTTGGAAGGAAAATTAACCGGACTGGTCTCGCTCGGGCCGCGCTTTTTTATAACTTATCGACAGCACGGCGAAGCATAAAGCGCTTGCGGCCTCGTGGCAACCCTTGCGTTTGAAAGTGCGTAGTCTATTGAATCGCCAGAGCCTTGTGCGCTTCGGCTTGAAACTGCGTTGGCGTGACGCCAGTCTGTTTTCGAAAGTAGCGACTGAAATAAGCGATGTCGGCAAAGCCGAGGCCATGCGCAATCTGTTTGACCGACATATGCGAATAAACGAGATCGCGCTGTGCTTCGCGTACGAGATGCTCGTTCAACACTGCAAGCGGTGAACTCGATATTTCTTCACGGCAGATCCGGCCGAGTTGCGTGAGAGTCATTCCGAGTTTCTGCGCATAGAACTCGACCGGGCGATGCTCGCGAAAATGCGTTGCCACCAGTTCGCGGAAACGCTTGATCTGTTGCGCGCGCCTGTCCGTCGACGCGACGCTTGGCGCCGATGCGTGTTCGCAAAGGCGCGCGACGTGCACGAAAAGTGCAATCAAAAGCGACATGCCTGCCGCCATGTGCGCGCGATCCGTCGCGCGGAATTCCTTCTCCAGCAACTCGACGATCGGCATCAGCGAGCTTTCCTTTGCCGCCCGAGCATCCACACGAATGACGCCCGCACGCTGCAGAACCGGAACGAGTCCCGGCGCGGTGATTGACGCAATTGCCTCGATCGATCGTTGCGCAACCGTAATGACGAGGCCGTCGACGTTCGGCGCAAAGTTGAAGCCGTGCACCGTTTGTGCGGGCAGCATGATGACGCACGGCGGCACGATCTCGATCTTGCTGTTCTCGATGAGCACCTCGCCGCCGCCGCCGCGAATGTACAAAAACTGCAGCAGCGCATCGTGACGATGCGCATCGATATGCCAGTCGTTCGGCGCGCTCCGCTCGACGATCCATTCGAAGTTGAACGCGTCGTACCACGGAGGACGCGCCGATTCTCCGTACAAACTGTAGTTAGGGATTTTCCTCATGCGCGGCGTCTCCTGACGCACAAATTGTCCTGTCGTCTGCCGTCTTTGTCCAATTTTTTATGCAAGGCCGTGAATATACTTTTTTCCAACGGAAGGTATATCCGCTTTCGCTTGAAACAGGGATCAGGAGACAAGGATGACTAATCAGGGTGTACGAGAAAGCGCCGATCCGCACTGGCTCGGACTCGAATCTCGCGTGTGCGTGGTGACTGGCGCCGCGGGCGGAATCGGTCGTGCGATTGCCGCGGCGCTTGCCGATGCGGGCGCACGCCTCGCATTGCTCGATCGCGATGAAGCTGCTTGCCATGAAACGGCAGAGACATTGCGCGCAAACGGCGTGGAAACGATCGCCATCGTGTGCGATATCAGCGACTCAGCGAGCGTGAATCGTGCGTGCGAACAGACGCAACGCAAGTTCGGTCATGCCGATGTACTCGTCAATAACGCGGGTTTGCTCCGGGCAGGAGGCATCGAAGACATCGGCCTCGATGCATGGAACGCGATGCTCGCCGTCAATCTGACGGGCTACATGCTGTGCGCGCAAGCGTTTGGGCGCGGCATGCTCGCGCACGGCTCCGGAAGCATCGTGCATATCGCCTCGGTGGCGGCGCATCACCCGCAAACATGGAGCGGCGCGTATAGCCCGAGCAAGGCCGGTATCTCGATGTTGTCGCGTCAGATCGCCGCCGAATGGGGCGCACGAGGCATACGCAGTAACACGATCTGCCCCGGCATGATTCGCACGCCGCTGTCCAAAACCTTCTATGAACAGGGCGATGTCGAAGCACGCCGAAGTGCGATGACGGCAAGCCGCCGCATCGGCGAGCCGCGCGATATCGCTGAAGTCGCGGCGTTTCTCGCAAGCCAACGCGCCGCCTATGTGAACGGGGCCGAGATTGTCGTGGACGGCGGCTTCGAATGCATGCTGATGGACCTCGTTCCACGTCCCGGCTTCGAAGCTCCGCGCGCCGCCTGAGCAATGCACCGATCGGGCGCGCGACGCGTTCGACCCATATCAAAGGACAACATCATGACTACCGTAACACGGTCGTCCGATCTCGCTTGCGATGTGCTCGTGATCGGCTCGGGCGCTGGAGGCCTTTCCACGGCCATTACAGCGAAGAAACAAGGACTCGATGTCATCGTCATAGAGAAGGAAGAATTCTTTGGCGGCACCACTGCATTTTCAGGCGGCGTGTTGTGGATACCCGGCAACCGCCATGCAAAGAAAGCGGGCATTCGCGATACGCGCGAGGCCGCCATCGAATATCTGCAAGGTGAGACCGGCGTCATGTATGACGAGGCCGCTGTCGAGGCATTTCTCGATGCAGGCCCCCGTATGCTCGATTTTTTCGAATGCGAGACAGCCGTCAGGTTCTTGCCGACCCTCTATCCCGACTATCACCCCGATGCGCCGGGCGGCGTCGACGTTGGACGCTCGGTCGTCGCGAAGCCGTTCGATGCACGCGAACTAGGCAAGGATCTCGCGCGCTTGCGTCCGCCGCTCAAGACCATCACGTTCATCGGCATGATGTTCAATTCGTCCAGTGCGGATCTCAAGCATTTCTTTAACGCCACGAAATCGCTTACATCGGCCTGGTATGTCGCCAGGCGCCTCGTAAGTCATCTCAAGGAACTCGTGCTTTATAGGCGCGGCGTACAGGTCACGAGCGGTAATGCGCTTGCCGCGAGGCTCGCCAAGTCCGCGCTCGATCTCGGCATTCCGATTCACACACAGACTGGCGCCAAAGAACTCATCATGGCCAAGGGTCGTGTGAATGGCGCAATCGTGATCGCTGACGGAAGCGAAAAGCGCATTACCGCACGACGCGGCGTCGTACTTGCGTGCGGAGGTTTCTCGCACGACATCGCGCGCATCGCGAAAGCTTATCCGCACGTGCGTCGCGGCGGCGAACACGTTTCGCCGGTGCCGGCGGGCAATACTGGCGACGGCGCACGAATGGCCGAGCGCGTCGGCGGCCGTGTCGATATCCGGTATCCGCAGCCTGCCGCATGGATGCCCGTCTCGCGCGTGCCGCTAAACGACGGAAAATTCGGCGTGTTCCCGCACCTTCTCGATCGCTACAAGCCGGGCGTCATCGGCGTGACGCGCGACGGCGTGCGTTTCACCAACGAGTCGAACTCGTATCACGACGTGGGCGCCGCAATGATCGACGCCTGTCGCGAGCATACAGAAACGGCGATGTGGCTAGTCTGCGATCACGCCACGATCCGCAAGTACGGTCTCGGCTTTGCCAAGCCTGCACCGTTGCCGCTGGGCGCGCATCTCAAGAGCGGTTATCTGGTCCGTGGCCGCACGCTCGGCGAACTCGCGCAGCGCGCGGGAATCCACGCCGCCGCACTCGAAGAAACCGTGCGCGAATACAACCGCGGCGCCGCGCGAGGCAGGGACAACGCATTCGGTCGCGGCACGACGTCCTTCAACCGTTATCTCGGCGATGCCGCACATAAGCCCAATCCGTGCGTCGCGCCCATCGGCGATGGACCTTATTACGCACTCAAGCTGGTGATGGGTGATCTCGGCACCTTCGACGGCATTGTGACGAACACGCACGGACAAGTGCTCAAGGACGATGAGCCCATCCCAGGTCTTTACGCCGTGGGCAACGACCGCGCGAGTGTCATGGGCGGCAATTATCCCGGCGCCGGCATCACGCTCGGTCCAATCATGACGTTCGGTTATCTGAGCGGATTGCATCTAGCGGGACGCATCGACGTTCACGCGACAACGAGCCAATTGAGGAGCGTGGCATGAGTACGAAGCCCTTCGTCGATCATCGCATCTACACGATCAAGCCGCGCGGGATGGCCGAATTCATCGACGTGTTCGATCGTCTCGCGATGCCCATTCAGCTGAAGTATCTGGGCGCGCCCGTCGGCTTCTATATGAGCGACATCGGCGCGCTGAATCAGGTCGTGCATTTATGGGGCTACGAAAGCATCGCCGATTACGACCAAAGGCGCACCGCACGCGACAACGATCCGGAATGGCCCGCTTATCTTAAGGCTTCGGCGCATCTGATTGTCGCGCAGGAAAGCCGCATTATCCGGCGCGTCGAGTTCAAAAGTCTTTCTCCCGCGATGCGCTGAACCGGGGACAAACATGGATGAGATAAAGACTTCTGGCAAGCGCGTTGCGGTTGTCACCGGCGGCGCGAGCGGTATCGGCTGGGCCACCGCACAACGTTTTGCCGAGCAAGGTTATTGCGTGGCAATAGCGGATCTGCACCGCGAAGCGGCGCGGCATCGTGTCGAAGAACTCGGCGCGGGAAATCATCTCGCGATCGGCGCCGACGTTTCAATCGAAGCAGATGTCATCGCCATGATTCGGCATGTCATCGATACGTATGGCCGCATCGACGTGCTCGTGAATAACGCGGGTATCGGCGAGCAGGCAAAGCCGACGACGGAACAAAGTGTCGATGCATTCGACCGCCTGCTCGATATTCATTTGCGGGGCGCCTTCCTCGCATGCAGGGAAGTTGCCAAACAGATGCTCGCGCAGCGCGCCGGCGCGATCGTCAATCTCTGCTCGATTGCGGGACTCTCCGGAATCCCGACGCGCAACGCATATGGCGCGGCAAAAGCAGGCATCGCAGCGATGACGCGCTCGATGGCATGCGAATGGGCCCGAGACGGTATACGCGTGAATGCAGTGGCGCCGGGTTATGTCGCGACGGAACTCGTCGACGCACTCATCGGGAATGGGCAGATCGACGTTGCTGCCATTGAGCGGCGCACGCCGATGGGACGTCTCGCGCGCCCGGCAGAAATCGCCGAAACCATCATGTTTCTCGCATCCGATGCAGCGAGCTACGTCACCGGCGCCGTGCTGAGCGTCGACGGCGGCTGGCATGCATCGGGCTCGGCATAGCGGCACGAACGAAGGCCGCATTCTTTCGATGGCTCATACATGGATGAACGGAGACGAACCGCAATGGAAAACAAGCACCTGTCAGGGACCATCGAGGTCCAGAGCTTTATCGACGGCGAGCGCTTTTCGCCGTATCAATGGATCATCCTGATCCTGTGCTTTCTTGTCGTAGCGGCCGATGGTTTCGACACGGCCGCGATCGGCTTCATCGCGCCGTCGCTGATCGGCGACTGGAGCATCACGCGCGCCGCACTCGGCCCGGTGATGAGCGCTGCGCTCGTCGGCCTGGGGATCGGCGCGCTCGTTGCGGGGCCTGCTGCAGACCGGATCGGGCGTAAGGCGGTGCTCGCGCTTTCGGTGTTCTTCTTCGGCGTGTGGAGCCTTGCTTCGGCGCAGGCGGGTTCGATAGAGTCGCTGACTGCATGGCGTTTTCTCACGGGCCTCGGTCTCGGCGCCGCGATGCCCAATGCAGTGACGCTCATGTCCGAGTATGCGCCCGCGCGAATTCGCGCAATCGCGGTCAACGCCATGTTCTGCGGCTTCTCCGTGGGCTTGTCGATAGGCGGGCTGTGCGCCGCGTGGCTCATTCCGCATTTCGGCTGGCAGAGCGTGCTCGTCGCGGGCGGCATCGGCCCGATCTTGCTCACCGTCATGCTGCTGTTGCTGCTGCCCGAGTCCGCGCAGTTCATGGTCGCGCGCAAGCGTTCTGCGGAAAAGATCGCGCGCGTATTGCGGCGCATCTCCGACGACCCGCGTCTCCATGAGGGTTCATCCATCAGGTTCATCGCCGCTGACACACACGCGAACGGAGCGAACAAATCTTCGCTCGGACTCATCGTGTCGCGACCTTATCGTTTCGGCACGGCAATGCTGTGGCTCGCGTACTTCATGGGCCTGATGATCTTCTATCTGCTTACGAACTGGCTGCCGACGCTCTTTAAAGATGCAGGCTTTTCCGCCGAACGCGCCGCGCTCACGACATCGCTGTTTCCGCTTGGCGGCATTCTCGGCAATCTGTGCCTCGGCTGGATCATGGACCGTGCGAATCCGCGTCTAGTCAATGCCTGCGCCTACGTGCTCGCGGCGGCGCTCGTGCTGACCATCGGGCGCGGCGGACTCAGTCCGTTCTGGCTCGCGGTGCTCATCTTCCTCACGGGCACGGCGGTAACGAGTGCGGTCACTTCGATGTCGGCGCTTGCCGCAGCGTTCTATCCGACGACGAGCCGTGCGACAGGCGTCGCATGGATGCTCGGCATCGGCCGCATGGGCGCGGTCGCGGGCGCGATGACCGGTGGCCTCATGATGAGCATGGGTCTGCAATTCGGCGCGGTGTTCACGATGCTCGCGGCGCCCGCGTTCATCGCTGCGTTCGCACTGGCGGCGCTGAGCAAGCGCGATGCATCGCGGGAATCGGACTCGTTCGGTCAGATTGCACGCGTGCCGTTGGACTAACGCATCTTCGACTCAGGGTTCATCCGGGGCATCGTGATTGGTTGCAAGCGCAACTATATTGACGATGCCCTTTCGCGCCATCTTCGTATAAGGACAAAAGCGTTCGGTGTTGCGCACGAGTTCTTCTGCTATCGTGCGCTCGACGTCCGGCATCTGAACCCGCGTGTGCGCCGTCAGCACGAAGAGGCCGTCCATCGGATCGCGGCCGAACTCCACCGTGACGGCCACGCTCGCGTCGGGCGCCGCAATGCCCGCGCGGGCTGCAAGCAGCATCAATGCACCATGAAAACACGCGGCATAGCCCGCAGCAAACAATTGCTCCGGATTCGTCCCTCCGCCGGAGCCGCCGAGTGCTTCGGGCATGCGCAGGTTCAGATCGAGATTGCCGTCGTCGGAGCGGGCCACGCCGGACGCGCGACCGTGTCCCGCGTCGCCGCCCGTGACGGTGACCGTCGTCGAATAGAGTGGCTGCACATCTTGCCCCTGATACTTGTCGAGCAACGTGACGGGCGGCGGATTGAGTGGCTCCATGGCGGCCTCTTCTGCAAGCGATACCTTCAATGATCGCTCAATGTGCCGCTCGCGTCCGGCTTTGGCTCTGGCTTTGCTTGAACCAGGCGTCGAACCCTATCCCGCCGAGATGTGCCATCGCGCCGGGCAGCAGCGTGTCCGCCGCGAGTTGCGCGCCGAAATAGAGCGCGTCGTCATCAGCGACGACTTTGCGCGCGTCGCCGATAGCCACGAAATAGCGCTGCATCAAGTCGGAGAGACGCGACTTCTCCGGACCGGCGATTTCCACTACACCGTTCAGCGGTACGCTCACCGCGTGCTCGGCGACCGCGCGTGCGACATCATCGGATGAAATCGGCTGAATATAAGCGCCTGATAAATGCACCGCACCTTCATTCGCGCTCGCCTTCGCGATGCCGCCCAGGAATTCGAAGAACTGCGTCGACTGAACGATCGTGTAAGGCACGTCCGATTCGCGAATCAGCTTCTCTTGAGCGATCTTGCCGCGAAAATAGCCACTTTGCGCGAGACGATCCGTGCCGACCACCGACAGTGCAACGTGATGCGCCACGCCCGCTGCCTTCTCCGCTGCGAAGAGATTTCGGCCCGAGGTCTCGAAGAATTCGAGCACGGCATTGTCTTCGAATGAGGGTGAATTCGCGACATCGACGACCACGCGCGCTCCTTCCAGCGCTTCGCGCAGGCCCTTGCCCGTCATCGTATCGACGCCCGATCCCGGCGATGCCGCAAGCACGTCATGCCCGCGTGCACGCAAGTCCTTCACTACTTTGCTGCCGATGAGTCCGCTTCCGCCGATGACTACGATCTTCATGAGTTCCCCCTTTTGAATCCACACGCGGATGGCGCCGCGCCACGCATAGGGTCGATGGCGCATCCTAGGCCGGCACGGGCGGCCCCGGTAGCCTCTTCAGCGTATGCGCGATGTTTCCTGAAACGCATCAATCGGCGCTCACGACCGGCGACACGTTTGCACCCGCATTCGTGATGATGGTCGTCAGGCAATGCAGATCGAGCGCGCGCGTGTGCTCCGTCATGTAATCGACGAATACACGCACACGAGCGGGCAAATGCTTGCGGCTGAGATAGCAAAGGTAGTGGCCGCCGTCGTCGGGCGCATGTTGCGCAAGGCACATCGCGAGACGCCCATTCTTGAGCGAATCGCAGACCATATAGGCGGGAAGCTGCGCAATGCCCTGTCCGTCGAGCACGGCCTGCAGCATCAGGTCGAGGTCGTTGAAGATCTGCCGCGCCGCGGGCGAACGCTTCTGTGGAAAGCCGTCGACCTTGAACTCCCATTCCGCGATACGTCCCGCGCATGTGCGAAAACTGATGCAGCGATGCTTGTCGAGATCGTCGACATGACGCGGCAGGCCATGTTCACATGCGTACTTCGGCGACGCGCAGACGACCATCTGCATCGGTATCAACTGCTTCGCGACGACTTCGCTGTCTTCCATGCGCCCTTCGCGAAACGCCACGTCGACACGCTCAGCAGTGAAATCGCACGGTCGGTCGTTGAGCAGCAATTCGAGCGCGACATCGGGATAGCGCGCGTTGAAGCCCGATAGCAACGGCGCCACGACCTTGCGGCCGAAGCCCGGCGTCGACGCGATGCGCAAGTGGCCGCGCGGCGGCCCGTGGCGCAGTTCGCGCATGTCTTCGAGCGCCTGCACGATGCGCTCCACGCCCGGCTGGCAATTCTTGTAGAAGAGTTCGCCTTCGCGCGTGAGCGACGTGCTGCGTGTCGTGCGCAGAAAGAGACGTACATCGAGCTGTGCTTCGAGCTTCTGCACGTTACGGCTGACCGCCGAGCGACCGATGCCCAGACGATCGCTCGCTTTCGCGAAGCTGCCTTCATTGGCGACGGCCAGAAAAGAGACGACGCCCGCATAGCTCGTGGCGAAGCTGTACGCGAGCGAATCGTCGGAATGTGAAACGAGATCGAGGGGCATGGCGGCGCTGAACGGAGTGGCTCTATCTCACAAGACGTTTGCGCCGTACCTCTTGTGACACACGCCGCCGAAATTTTTTCGCGCGCCGCGCTCTCGCTTATTGCACGGGCGTCAGCACGGGCTTGCCCTTGTCCTTCAACAGCAGCACGATGAACTTCGCGCGCTTCGTGTTGCTCGCGTTGCGACCGACCGTGTGGATGTCGTCAGGACCTTCATAGAAAGTATCGCCCGGTTTGAGCGTCACCTCCTTGCCACCCTTGACCTGCATGATGATCGTGCCTTCGAGCACGTAGAGGAACGCGTGCGCATCATGGCGATGCACGGGATCCACCGCGCCCGGCGGATATTCAACGCTGATCATCAGTTCTTCCTTGCCCGGATACTCCGGAAGCGGCTTCGTCATCAGCTCCTTGACGATTGCTTCCGGCGCCGCGTGCGCAGCACTCGCGACGAGCGCCGCGCATCCCACGGTCAGCGCCAGCCCTACCCGCCTGATACCCTGCATGATCCAACCTCCTTTTGGTCGAATGACGGCGCCCGTGCACTACGACAGGTTTGCCTTGTCGAGGCCGAACACCTTGTCCGAGGAGCCCGGCACCGTCTGAAACGCGACGTTCGCGCGGTTCCAGCCGTTGATTGCCATGACGGCGTAGGTCAGATCGGACAGTTCTTTTTCCGTGAACTGCTCGCGAACGCGCTGATAGATATCGTCGGGCACGCCGTGCTCGGGAATATGCGTCAGCACTTCGGTCCATGCGAGCGCGGCGCGTTCGCGCGGCGAAAAAAGTGTCGACTCGCGCCAGATCGCCACATGATGCACGCGCAACTCGCGCTCGCCATGCATCTTCGCTTCCTTGACGTGCATATCCAGGCAAAAGGCGCAGCCGTTCATCTGCGAAGCGCGGATCGAAACGAGATCCTGAATCGATCGTTCGATCGAGCTTTCCTTCACCAGCCCACTGAACTCATAAAACTTCCTGAACAGTTCCGGCGATTGTTGAACGTAATTGATTCGTTGCGTCATGATGGCTTCCATGCGTGGTTTGAAGAGTCGAGTCGACAGTTCGTGTGCGACATGGATGTCATCGTAGGTTCGCGCGCGCCGCGCCGGTAGACTCGCGAACGTGCGCACGCTATTGCGTTTCAGGCATCAATCGGCTTCAGTCATGCATCGTTGTGGCGAGCCGCAATGCGCTCGAGCTTCTCCGGGTTCCGCTGCACCTGAATGCGCGCGATGCGATCGTCCTCGATTTCGTACGATTGTGCTGATTCGAGCTTGCCTTCGATGAAGCGCAGCAGCGCCCATTGCCCGTTAAGCATGACGAGTTCGATACGCACGTCTTTTCCGTATCGCAGGAACGCCGCATAGAAAAGCTGCGCGATGCGCCGTCCGCCGCGCAGCGGCTCCGGAAAGCTCTGCACGTGACCGCCGCCGTCGCCGACTAGCATGGCGTCGTCGGCAAGCATCGCGTGTATCGCCGCGAAATCGCCGTGTTCGAGTGCACTCGCGAACGCGTGCAGCAAGCGCCGGTGAATCTCGCGCGATACCAAGCGACGCGGACGCGCCTCGCGCAGTTGCGCCTTTGCCCGGCTGACAAGCTGGCGGCACGCGGCCTCCGTCTTGCCGATGATGTTCGCGATTTCCTGATAGTCCGCATCGAAGACTTCACGCAGGACGAACGCCGCGCGCGCCTCGGGCGTCAGGCGTTCGAGCAGCACGAGAAAAGCGACGGATACGTCGTCTGCGCGCTCGGTCATCTCTTCGGGCGTCGCGGGCGGCTCGGTGATTTGCGGCTCGGGCAGCCAGATGCCCGTGTAATGTTCGCGTTGAATTTTCGCGGCGCGCAGGCGATCGATCGAATGACGCGTTGTCACGGAGACGAGCCACGCTTCCGCATTCTCGATGACTTCACGCGCGGCCGCGTGCCAGCGCAACCACACGTCCTGCACGATATCTTCCGCTTCGGCCACCGAGCCGAGCATCCGATAGGCGATGCCCTGCAACCGAGGGCGCAAGCGGTCGAATTCGCGCGTGGCGTCATCCATCAAAGCGGCTCCTCGTTCGAGAGCGAAATGGCGATTTGAGAGCGGCGCAGAAGGTAACCGTTATATTACGCGCGCGCGTGCATGCATGTATAAGCTGTGATCGCGGCAGTTTCATCAAAGATCCGAACAATGCGGCCGTTAACTCCCATTAGCTCGTAAGCTGACTGTGAAAGCATCAATCTCCGCTCATTCATGACTCACGCTGACATCCAAAAAGAGACTCTGAGACTCGACCGCGTCATCGTTGCAACAGTTATAAGCAATGGTTTCGTCGCCTACGATTTCACCGTATACGGCTTCTCGGCGGCCATCATCGGACGGCTGTTCTTCCCCGCGCACGACGCCACCGCGTCATTGCTCTTGTCGCTCGCGACTTTCGGCGCGGGCTTCGTCATGCGTCCGCTCGGCGCGGTGCTGATCGGACGCTATGCCGACCGGCGCGGGCGCGAAGCCGGCATGCGGCTCTCCATCGGCCTGATGGCGGCGGGCACGTGGCTGATCGCGTGCCTGCCGACGCATGCGGCCATCGGCGCGAGTGCAACCATGCTCATGGTATTCGCGCGCTTGCTGCAGGGTCTCGCGGCGGGCGGCGAGATCGGTCCGGCATCGGCGCTGTTAATGGAATCCGTACGCTATGAGCGGCGCTGTTTCATCGTGAGCTGGCGCGGCGCGAGCCAGGGCGCGGCCGCGTGTCTGGCGGCGCTCGTCGGCGCATGCACGTCGGCGCTGCTCACGCCCGATCAACTGACGCAATGGGGATGGCGCGTGCCCTTTGTCATCGGCGGAATGATTGCGCCGCTCGGCTGGTTTCTGCGCCGCATGCCAGGCGAAATTCCGCTGCCCAAGGCACGGCCCGTTCGCACGCCACTTGCAATCGTGCTGCGCGAACACGCGCGTCCGCTCGCATGCGGCATCCTCATGATGGCCGCGCCTTCTTCGAGCATCTACATCGCCGTGCTGTACATGCCGAGCTATCTCACGCATACGCTGCATCGGCCCGCGACGATCAGCTTTCTGATCGCGTCGCTGTCCGGCTTCGTGATTCTCGTCGTCACACCGGTCGTCGCGCTCGCCGCCGATCGGCTGATGAGTCGCAAGACGCTGCAGTACGCCTCGCTCGTGGCGGCGCTCGCAACCGCCTATCCGGCATTTCGTGCGCTCACGCAAGGTGCGCCGAATACGCTCGCGCTCGTTTTGATCCTGCTCTATGTGGCGATCTCTTTGAACAATGCGGGCGCGGGATCGGTGCTGATGCTCGAAGCATTTCCGAAGCATCGCCGTGCAGCGAGTCTCTCCGTGATCTACACGTTCGGCGTCGTCATTTTCGGCGGATTCTCGCCGCTCGCGGTCGCATGGCTGATCGGCGCGACCGGCAATCCGATGACGCCCGCATGGTATCTGCTGGCCGCGAACTGCGTCACGCTCGTCGCGCTCAGCCGCTTTCCCGAGCGGCCTCCAAACCTGCGACGTGCATGCGCATGATGTGACCGCCGTGCGTTGCGCGCAGCAATTCGAGCGCGCGCAAACGCATTTCCTGCGGGCTTGCATCGAATGCGCGCCGAAACGCGCGCGTGAAGTCCGATGCGCTCTTGAAGCCGAGACCGAACGCGATATCCGCGATCTGCAGGTTGGGAAACCGCGCGAGTTCATCGGCTGCTTCGCGCAAGCGCCGATGACGAATATACGCGCCGAGTCCGCCTTCCTGCTCGAACCATCGGTAGATCGTCGCGCGCTTCAGGCCGAGCGCGTCGACCACTTTGGTCGGCGTGAGATCGCCTTCGTGCAGATTCGTTTCGACGTAGCGCTTCACCTGCGCCTTCACGGCGCTCTGCAACGCGATGCGCGCGACGGGCAACGCATGCGGCCTGGCGGCGAACGTGGCGATCAGAAGTTGCGCGGCCGCATCGAGCGTATCGATTGCATCGGGCCGTTCGAGTGAAGGAAGCTCGCGCGCGACGGCATCGAAATGGTCGAACACGATGCGCGCAAGCGGGGCTTCATGCGATACCACTCGACCGTGCAGCGCATCGCAGTCGTCGACATGCGCGGCGAGCATCGCGCGCGGCACGAACAGCGTGAGCACACGGCAGCGAGGCCGCTCGATGCGAAACCGCTGGTTCAGATCGAGCGCGACGATGCCGCGCACCGAACCCGCGGCGCTGCGTCTCGCGCCCACGCCGCTCATGTTGCCGGTCTCGCCTTCCAGATACACATGAAAGGCGAAATCGCGACGCGTGTCGGTGGACACGCGTGCGATGGATCGTTCGAGGGTCAGCGCGTCGGTACGCGCTTCCGTGAACACCAGTCCGCCCGCCGCATGCAGGTCGATGTTGCCGGAAAAACCGCGAGCGATGACATCCTTGTCAGGAATGACATCGACCACATGCCCGACACGCTCGCGCCACGCGAGAAGCTGCCGTTCCCTCGGGAGCGTCTGCGTCGAGAAGCGGGTAAAAAGCGCGGCTGTGTCGTGCGTGGCGGACATGAATATCGAAGGTTGAGCAGCCCGGAAATGAGACGCATGGTAAAGCGAAAACGCAATGCGCGTATATCGTGCAGGTCGAGGAGCGGCGTGTGCGGCGTCGCGGATGGTCAGGTCGGCGATTCCTGCCGTCATGCCGCCGTTACATTGCCGTCTCCTTGCCTCACCGGGTTTACGGCCCGCCAATATCAAAAGAACAGCCAGAGGCACGAATTAGACGTAACGGGGCGTCAACATGCGAAAGTCCATCACCTTGCCATGCACGAGCGCGGCGCGCGCGACGCTCAGACCGGCCCGCGTCGCCGACGCGCAGCTCGATCATCTCGAGCACATGATCCGCTCGCTCTCCCTGTCCGGAGAAACCAGCGCTTTCGCCTGTCTCGACCGTGCCTACTGGAAGCGGCGCCTGGCCACGCTCGGCGACGAGAGCGATCTCGTCACGACGCAGCGGGCGCGCGTGCTGCGTCTGTTCGATCTTCTGGACCGGCATCACGACGACGACGCGCCAAACCAAGCCGCTGCCTGACCAGTCCGGCGGCTCTGGAAGCATGACGTCTGCGTGCCGTTGGTATGCATTCGTAATGCAAAGTACAAAACCCAAAACGGCATTTCGCATTCAAAACACAAAGTTCGAAATGCCGTCAGAAGCAAGGCCAGCCTGAGAGAGCGCGATTCACGCGCGGTGCGTTTTTGACCGTCGCGTCGAAAAGTGCTATTACGACGGGTCTTCGCGTCCCGCGCCTGTCACGCGTGGACCTGCGCGGGATGCGAAGACACCGCACTGCGAAAGCAAAACGTAATAGCATCGGCATGCCCGCCGATTCGCGTCAGCACAAGGTCACCGTGAATCCAACGACAACCCTCGCCTCCTGGTCCACCCACGACACCCAACTTCTGATTGCCTGCGCACTCGGTCTCGCGATCATCATCGTTTCCATCAGTCTGCTGAAGCTCGCGCCGTTCCTGTCCATTCTCGTGGGCACGTTCGCGGCGGGCTTCACTGCGCATCAGCCGCTCGAAGCCATTGCGCAAGCCTTCAGTAAAGGCGCGGGCGCACTGCTCGGCGATGTGGGCATCATCATTGCGCTCGGCGCCATGCTCGGCGCGCTGATGGCCGAATCCGGCGCGGCCGACCGCCTCGTGACCACGCTTCTCGATCATTCGACGCCGCGCCGCCTGCCATGGATGATGGCCTTCGTCGCGATCATCGTCGGCTTGCCGCTGTTCTTCGAGGTCGGACTCGTGATGATGGTGCCGATCATCTTCGTGATGGCGCGCCGCGCGAAGCAGCCGATCCTGCGCATTGCGATTCCGGCGCTCGCCGGCATGACGACGCTGCATGCGTTGCTGCCGCCGCATCCCGGCCCGTTGATCGCGGTGAGCGCACTGCACGCCGATCTCGGTCTGACGCTCGGCCTAGGTCTCGTCGTCGCGTTGCCCGCCGTCATTCTTGCGGGGCCGCTCTATGGAATCTGGCTTTCGAAGCGCCTGCACATCGAAGAGCCCGAGGAGATGAGCAAACTTTTCACGGCTCACGAAGACGGCGCATCGACGCCCGGCTTCGCGATCTCGCTCGTCACCATTCTGCTTCCCGTCGTGATGATGCTCGGCCGCACGGTCGCCAAGCTCGCGCTCGCAAAGGACACGCTGCTGTACGACACGCTCGATTTCGTCGGCGAACCGCTCGTCGCGCTGGCGCTGACCGTGCTGTTCGCCATCGTGATGCTCGGATGGTCGCGTGGCATGGCCCGCGATCGCGTGGGCGGCATCCTGCGCAAGAGCCTGCCGCCGATCGCGGCGCTGCTGCTCACGATCGGCGCGGGTGGCGGCCTGAAGCAGATGCTCGTCAATGCGGGCATCAGCGCGACCATCGGCAAGATCGCCGTTGGCACGCACTTGCCGCTGATCCTGCTTGCGTGGCTGATCGCGGTCGCGCTGCGTCAGGCGACGGGATCGGCGACCGTCGCGACGACGACGACCGCAGGCATCGTCGCGCCCGTAGTGGGCGGCCTTACGGCGACGCACAATTCGCTGATGGCGCTCGCGATCGGCGCGGGCTCGGTGTTCTTCTGCCACGTCAACGATGCGGGCTTCTGGATGGTGCGCGAGTACTTCGGGCTCAAGCTCAAGCAGACCGTCGCGGTGTGGTCCGTGTTGCAGACGATCGTTTCCGTGGTGGGCCTCGTGTTGACGCTCGTCTTGTGGAACGTGCTGACCTGAAGCCAGGCACGCGGCGCCGGCGATCGGGCACGCCTCATGCAACGCGCTTGCAGCGGCAAATCTCACGCACGACGACAAGGAGCACACGATGACTGAGAACACCGATCGTCCGACGCCACCGAAGCAGACGCCCGAAGACCCGAATGTCGCGGACCGCCGTTTGTCGGAGGAACAAAAGCGCGCGATGAAAAACGAGCCCGAACGCCCCAAGGCAGACAAGAAGGACAAGTTACCGAATCCCAAGGACGTCGGCGAAGCGGGCTGACTTAAAAAAGACCGCACGCGGCGCTTAGCGGCGAGTGCGATTTCTTTAGATCAATTCTCCTAGGCGTGTGCGAATTACGTCCGAATATCGCACGCGCGTTCTTAGCGATTATTCTGCATGCAATCCTGAAATGCCATGCGCTCGTGCAGCGTCGAGCCGCGCTTTTGTTGTATGGTATCCATAAGACTGCGCGGCCGGCGACGCGTCTCGCCGGGATAATCGAAGCAAGACGCTTATGCACGATCCTGCTCATTTTCTACCGTCGTTCGTATGGCGCGCGGCGCGCGACGGTGTCATTCAATATGCAAATCCCTGGGCATGCCGTTATCTCGGCATTCCTTTTCCGGAACTGGTCGGCCGGCACTGGAAAGATTTCATTCATTCCGACGATATTCAACCGGTTCTTGATGCGCTGCGGCAAATGCGCGACGGCACGCTATTGCGCAATGTCGACGTGCGTCTGCTGCGCACCGACGGCGCTTTTCGCTGGCACACGCTGCATTTGCAGGCGCGGCGCGACGAAGAAGGGCAAATAGGCGAAACGGTCGGCGTCGCCATCGACATTCACGAATGCCGACATGCGTGGGCCATGTACGAAGCTAGCGAGCGGCGCCTGCAGGCCGCGTTCGCGGGCGCGCGCATGGGCGCGTGGGAATGGGACATGAAGACGCGCGTCGTGCGCATGACGGCGCAACTCGCCGCGCTTTATTCGTTTCCGCCCGGCACCGAAGCCGTGCTGTTGTCGGAAGTTTGGGACCGCGTCGCGCCCGAATATCGCGAGCCGTTTCAGCGCAAGCTCACCGAAGCACTGCGCGATGGCGGTCCCTTCGAATTCGATTTCGTGCTCGAACCGGGTCCGGGCACGCGCCGCTGGCTGCGCATGCGCGGACACCCGGAATTCGACCGGCATGGCGTGCTCACGCGCGTCTATGGCGTGAGCTTCGACATCAGCATGCAGCGCGCCGATGAAGACCGGCTGAGTCTTTCGGAGCGTCGTTATCGCGCGCTGGTCGAATCGACGGGTGCGCTCGTCTGGTCCGCCGACGCGAACGGCGAGATCCGTCCCTCGGGCGGCGAATGGGAAAAATTCACGGGCGCATCCCCGGACGTGCTCTCGGGATGGGGCTGGCTCGACTACATTCATCCCGATGATCGCGAGCGCACGCATCAGGCGTGGCTCGAAGCACTGCAGGAAGGCACGGCGCGCACGCTCATCTTCCGCATGTATCGGCGTGACGGCGTCTATCGCATGGTGCAGGCACACGCGGCGCCCTTACACGACGACCAGGGCAAGCTGCAGGAATGGTTCGGCACGACAACCGACGTCACCCCGCGCTATGAGGCCCAGGCCGCGATCGAAGCGCGCAGCTTGCGCCTGACCGTCGCGATGCAGGCGGCGAACATTCATATCGCATCGCTCGAACTCGCGACGTGGACGCTCTTCCTCGAAACGGGCGGCGAGCGTCAGATTCACGAGACGCTGACCTACGATGCCGCCCTCGCGCGCGTGCATCCCGACGACAGCGCCGCGCTCGACCGCTACATGCGCAGCCTCGCGGCAGGAGACGATCCCGCCGGCCATTTCGAGTTTCGCGTGCGCAACGTGCACGGCGAGCAATGGATGCAAGGCAGCGCCCTGCTTCAGCGCAGCAAGGACGGCAAGCCGTTGCGCATCATCGGCAGCGTGATCGACATCACCGAGCGCAAGCACATGGAACTCATGTTGCGCGAGTCGGGACGCCGCAAGGACGAGTTTCTCGCAATGCTCGCGCACGAACTGCGCAATCCGCTCGCACCGTTGCGCACCGCCATTGCGCTGCTGCAGAAGGATCAGGAAACCGAGGCGCATTTGCGCGAGCTCATCGACCTGATGCGACGGCAGGTCGAACACATGACGCGCATCGTCGACGATTTGCTGGAAGTGTCGCGCATCACGCAGGGACGCATCGCGCTGCAAGTCGAGCCGATTCTCGTCGGCACGGCGGTGTATCACTCCGTCGAGGCGATCGCGGGCATGGTCGAGGCGCGCTCGCAGACCATTCATGTCGATGTATCCGACGCAACCACATGGGTATGCGGCGACGTCACGCGGCTCTCGCAGATTCTCGTGAACGTGCTGAACAACGCGAGCAAGTACACGCCGGAACACGGGCGCATTACAGTGAGCGTGCAAGCCGACGAAAACTCGGTTGCAATCGTGATCGCCGATACGGGCACCGGCATCTCTGCGGACCTCTTGCCCAAGGTATTCGAACTCTTTTCGCAAGGCGAACGCACGCTGGACCGCTCGAATGGCGGCCTGGGCATCGGACTTTCGCTCGTAAAGAAGCTCGTCGAAATGCATAAGGGAACCATCGCTGTGCAAAGCCCCGGACCGGGACTCGGCACGACAGTCACCATCCGCTTGCCACGGCTGCATCATCATGAAAGGCACTCCGCGCGTGCGCTTACGGAAACGAGCATGCACGAGGCGCGCAAGTCGTTGCGCATACTCGTCGTCGACGACAACCGCGACGCCGCCGATTCGCTCGCCATGCTGTGCGAATCCGAGGGGCATGTCGCGCGCGTGGCGTATTCATCCGAGGAAGCGCTGGAATCCGCGCCGACGCTCGAACCCGATGTCGCATTGCTCGATATCGGCCTGCCCGATATCGACGGCTATGAACTCGCACGCCGCCTGCGCCGCAAGGGCGACACGACACCGATGCTCATCGCGATCACCGGCTACGGACAAGCCGAGGACCGCCTGCGCGCGCAGTCAGCGGGCTTCGACTATCACTTCGTCAAGCCGGTCAACGTGGACAGCCTGCTCAAGCTCTTGTCGTCGTTGACGGTGACACGTTGAAGACGCGTTAGAGCCGCGTCGGCACGCGGCTCTACAATAGTCGCTCGATCAACACGCGAACGCACGACGAGGACGCCATGACGAACCCGCCCATCAGCCGCTATCCCGTTCCCGATCCGCAGCACTGGCCCGACGATATCCGCGCCCGCATTCTCGAGGTGCAGGAAAAGGCGGGCTTCGTACCCAATGTGTTTCTGACGCTCGCGAATCGGCCGGATGAGTTCCGCGCGTTCTTCGCCTATCACGATGCGCTGATGCTGAAGGACGGCGGCCTCACGAAGGGCGAGCGCGAGATGATCGTGGTCGCGACGAGCGCCGTCAACGAGTGCCTTTATTGCGTCGTCGCGCACGGTGCGATTCTGCGCATCTACGAAAAGAACGCGCTCGTTGCGGATCAGGTGGCAGTGAATCATCGCAAGGCGGATATCACGCCGCGTCAGAAGGCCATGCTCGATTTCGCGCTGAAGGTGTGCCGTGCATCTGGCACCGTCGGCAACGACGATTTCGCCGCGCTCCATGCGCACGGTTTCAGCGACGAAGATGTCTGGGATATCGCGGCGATCACGGCGTTTTTCGGCTTGTCGAACCGCATGGCGAACGTTATCTCGATGCGGCCCAACGACGAGTTCTTCCTGATGGGGCGCGTGCCGAAGGAAGCAAAAGGACAAAAGTAACCGAAGTAACGCCGCTTCAACATCACATAAGAACCGAAGCTCATGCGCCTGCCTCCGCTGAAATCCATCATCGCGTTCGAGAGCGTCGCGCGGACCAAAAGTGTGAACCGTGCCGCCGACGAACTCGGTCTCACGCCGTCGGCCGTCAGTCATCAACTGGCGAATCTGGAGAGCATCGTCGGACGTCCGTTGTTCACGCGCTTCGGACGCGGCCTCGTACTCACGCCGACCGGCACGCAATATCTGTCCGATGTCACGGGCGCGCTCGCCGAACTCAATCGCGCGACCGAACGTGCATCGAGCGAAACGTCCGTCGAGATATTGCGTATTCATTCGAGCCCGAGCTTCGGTCTCATGTGGCTGTTGCCGCGCCTCGCTGCGTTTCAGGAAGCGAACGGCGACATTCAGATGAACCTCGCGTGCTCATACGAAGATGTCTCGTTCACGTCGGGTTATTACGACATCGCGCTGCGCCACGGTTACGCGCACTGGACCGACGTCGAAGTCAAGACTTTGCGGCACGAGACCATCGCGCCGCTGGCGTCGCGTGACTACCTCGAACGCTTTCCCGTCGTTTCCCCCGACGATCTTCTCGAACGCCGCCTGATTCTCTCCGAAACACCGCTCGTGCAATGGCCGCAATGGTTCGGCAAGTTCGGCGTTGCATTCAGGCGCAAGGCATTCGATTTCTCGTTCGACCGCTCCTACATGTCGCTCGAAGCGGCCGCCCTCGGCCATGGCATTGCGCTCGAAAGCACGATGCTCGCGTCCGTGCATCTCGAACGCGGCTCGCTCGTGCCGGTCTTTGGGCGCGAATATGCCGTCGAAGTCGGTGCGCATCATCTGGTTTACCCGAGTCAAAACGCCGGATTGCCGCGCGTCGCCAAGTTTCTTGCATGGATGGATCAGCAGATCGAAGGCCGCGTGAATACCTGAAAATTTCTCAGCAATAGTTGAGCCAAACTGCGTTGATCGTCAGGTCAAAGGCGAAGAAACTGCGCCTACACCAGACAACCAGCGGAGACAACGATGTTGCTCGAGAACCAGGTAGTGATCGTCACGGGCGCGGCTTCGGCGCGCGGTATCGGCAAGGCAACGGCGAAGGCGCTCGCCGCACAGGGCGCGCGCATCGTCGTGCTGGATCTGAAGGAAGCAGACGCGCAAGCCGCCGCGAACGATCTGGGCGATGGCCATCTCGGCCTCGCCTGCGACGTCACCGACAAGGCCGCATGCGTCGCCGCCGCCCATGCGACGATCGAACGATACGGGCGCATCGATGTGCTCATCAACAACGCGGGCATCACGCAGCCGATCAAGACGCTGGAAATCGGCGCGGACAATTTCGATGCCGTGATCGACGTCAACCTGCGCGGCACGCTCTACATGTCGCAGGCCGTCATTCCGCAGATGAAAAAGCAGCAGCGCGGCAGCATCGTGTGCATGTCGTCGGTATCGGCGCAGCGCGGCGGCGGCATTTTCGGCGGCCCGCATTACAGCGCGGCGAAGGCGGGTGTGCTGGGTCTTGCCAAGGCGATGGCGCGCGAACTCGGCGCGGACCGTATCCGCGTGAATTCCATCACGCCCGGCCTCATTCAGACGGATATCACCGGCGACAAGCTCACGCCGGAAATGCGCACGGACATCATCAAGGGCATTCCCCTCGGACGCCTCGGCGACGCCACGGACATCGCCAACGCGTGCCTGTTTCTTGCAAGCGATCTCTCTTCCTATCTGACGGGCGTGACGCTCGATGTCAACGGAGGCATGTTGATTCACTGATGCACGCACAGGCGCACCCGGATCAACCGGGGCGCGACGCCACCCAACATGGCAGCCATAAATGAGACCGGAGTCGGACGCTCAGGCGCGATGTCCGGTCGACAGGAGACACGCATGAAATCCAAACTCGCCGCACCCGCGGTCAATGCCGAATTCGCGTCGCCGGATGACGCGATCAGCTTCGAGGCCCGGACCTACGCCAAGGTCGGACGACGCCTCATTCCCTTTCTGATGCTGTGCTATCTCGGCGCCTATCTCGATCGCGTCAACGTCGGCTTCGCCAAGCTGCAGATGCTCAACGACCTGCGCTTCAGCGAAACCGTGTACGGCATCGGCGCGGGGATTTTCTTTCTCGGCTACTTCCTCTTCGAGGTGCCCAGCAACGTCATCCTGCATAAGGTCGGCGCGCGCAACTGGCTTGCGCGCATCATGCTGACCTGGGCCGTGATCTCCGCGAGCTTCGTCTTCGTCCAGTCACCGACGACGTTCTATGTCCTGCGATTTCTGCTCGGCGTCGCCGAAGCGGGCTTCGCGCCCGGCGTGATTCTTTATCTCACGTACTGGTTTCCAGCCGCGCGCCGCGCCAAAGCGCTCTCGCTCTTCTTCATGGCGATTCCGCTCGCGGGCATTGTCGGCGGCCCGCTCTCCGGCTACATCATGCATGCGTTTCAGAACGTGCACGGGCTCGCCGGATGGAAGTGGCTTTTCATGCTCGAAGCATTGCCCTCGCTGTTCCTGGGTGTCGCGATCCTCTTCTATCTCGACAACGGCATCGCCGGCGCGAAGTGGCTCACCGATGAAGAGAAGGCACTGCTCAAGCGCAACGTCGAGAAGGACAACGCGCAGAAAGTCCAGCACGTGTCGATCCGGTCGTTCATCGCGGACCGTCGTCTGTGGCTGATGGCTTCGATCTACTTCTGCGTCGTGCTCGGTCAATACGGCCTCACCTTCTGGCTGCCGACGATCATTCGCCGTACCGGCGTCGCTGATCCGCTGTGGGTCGGCATCCTCACCGCGATTCCGTATATGTGCGCGATCGTCGCCTTGCCGCTGATCGGTGCCAGCGCCGACAAGCGCCGCGAACGCCGCCTGCATCTGGCCATTCCTATGCTCGTGGCCGCAGCCGGATTCGCCACCTTGCCGATGCTCGGCGGCGTGGGCGCCTCGATCGTCTGCGTGAGCGTCGCGGCGGCCGGCATTCTTGCGTCATCGTCGCAATTCTGGTCGCTGCCCACGGCGGTGCTCGGCGGCATGTCGGCGGCGGCGGGCATCGCGGCGGTCAATTGCTTCGCCAATCTCGCAGGCTTCTTCTCGCCGGCGATCGTCGGCTGGCTCAACGACTTCACCGGTAAATCGACCGCGGGCCTGATCTTCATCTCGGTAGCGGTCGTCATCGGCGCGGGGCTCGTGTTCCTCGTGCCCGCCCGGACCGTCAACCGATAGATTCAAACTCACTCAAGGAGACACACATGAGTACACCTGTCATCGAGGAGGTGACGCTCGCCGAGCGCGCCTACCGTATTCGCCGCAATGCCCTTCTGATGGGCGAAGTGCAAGGCCAGGGCTATATCGGCCAGGCACTCGACATCGCCGACGTGCTCGCCGTCTCGTACTTCGGCGCGATGAACTACCGCCCCGAAGATCCCGACTGGGAAGACCGCGACCGCTTTCTGCTCTCGAACGGCCACTATGCGATCGCGCTGTACGCCGCGCTTTTCGAAGCGGGCATCCTGCCGCAGGAAGAACTCGAAACCTACGGCAGCGACGACAGCCGTCTGCCGATGTCCGGCATGGCGAGCTACACGCCCGGCATGGAGATGTCGGGAGGGTCGCTCGGGCAAGGTCTGACGATCGCGGTCGGCCGCTGTCTCGGACTCAAGCGCAAGGGATCGAAGTCGTTCGTCTACACGCTCTTTTCCGACGGCGAACTCGATGAAGGCGCGATCTGGGAAGGCCTCATGTCGGCGGCGCACTGGAAGCTCGACAACCTCATCGCGATGATCGACGTGAACAATCAGCAAGCTGACGGACCTTCGTCGCAGATCATGGCGTTCGAGCCGCTCCTGCCGAAGCTCGAAGCGTTCGGCTGGTACGTGCAGCGCATCGACGGCAACGACATCGACGCCGTGAAGCAGGCCTTCGACAACGCACGCAATCTGAAGGAAGCGAAGCCGCGCATCATCGTGTGCGATACGAAGATGGGTTGCGGCGTGCCGTTCCTCGAACAGCGCGAAAAAAACCATTTCATCCGCGTCGATGCCCACGAATGGCAACTGGCGCTCGAAGCACTCGAAGCAGGGAGACAAGCATGAGCCAGACCATCGAAAAGAAGCCGCGCCTCAAGACCTCGGCAATGATCGCCTCTATCGCGGGCGAAGGCCAGATCACGCGGTCCGCACCCTTCGGCCATGCGCTCGCGGAACTGGCGCGCACGAAGACCAATGTCATCGGCATGACGGCCGATCTCGGCAAGTACACCGACCTGCATATCTTCGCCAAGGAATTTCCCGAGCGCTATTACCAGATGGGCATGGCCGAGCAATTGCTGATGGGCGCGGCAGCAGGCTTCGCGCATGAAGGGGCGCAGCCGTTCGTCACGACCTATGCCGTGTTCGCGACGCGCCGCGCGTATGACTTCATCCATCAGACGATCGCGGAAGACAATCTCGACGTGAAGATCGTCGTCGCGCTACCCGGTCTGACGACGGGCTACGGCCCGAGTCATCAGGCGGCTGAAGACCTCGCGCTGATGCGTGCGATGCCCAACATGACCGTGATCGATCCGTGCGACGCGCTCGACATCGAGCAGATGGTGCCCGCAATCGCCGCGCACCAAGGTCCGGTGTATGCGCGCCTCTTGCGCGGCAATGTGCCTGCTGTGCTCGACGAATACGACTATAAGTTCGAGCTCGGCCGCGCCAAGCTGATCCGCGACGGCCGCGACGTGCTCGTCATCTCCTCGGGCATCATGACCATGCGCGCGCTCGAAACAGCGAAGGCGCTGCAAGCCGACAGTGTGGATGTCGCCGTGCTGCACGTGCCGACGATCAAGCCGCTCGACACCGAAACGATTATCCGCGAGGCGCGGCGCTCCGGACGTCTCGTGGTGGTGGCGGAAAATCATACGGTGATCGGCGGACTGGGCGAAGCGGTCGCCACTGCGCTGCTGAGCGCGGGCGTGACGCCGGCTTTTCATCAGATCGGGTTGCCCGATGCCTTTCTCGATGCCGGCGCATTGCCCACCCTGCACGATCGTTATGGCATCTCGACCAACGCAATGGCGAGCACGATCAAGGGTTGGCTCGGTTGAGAGGTCCACCCCGGCCGCCGTCCTGCGCGGATGGCGGCTAGCGCGCCTTGCCGCGCGCGTTCTTCTTCGCGGTGGTGCGCGGCGCATCCTTGGCCGCCGCACCGCTCGCGAGCGTCAGTTCTTCCATCCACGAAAGCGCGTCGATATAGCCGAGGAACTGCTGCAGATACTCCGGCGATATCTCGCGCATCAACGACAGCGACCGGTGCACGAGGCTGTTCGAGTTGAGCGGCCCCGCGTTCTTCGGCACTTGTGCCTGCGATTCGCGCAAGCGCTTTTCCGCGCTGACCGTCGACCACACCGAACGAAGCGCGTCGAGCAGTTCCGCAGGATCGGCCTGCGTCCGCGCGCGCTGATTCATGTCATCGAGCAGACTGGCGAGCGGCGAACGCGCGGGCGTTTGCAACGCGTTGTGCGCGTCGTCACGAATGTCCTGAGCGTCGAGCAATTCCGACAGACGCGCATCGAGCACGCGACGCGCTTCGCCCTGATGTTGCGATGCGCGTCTCGCGAGCGCCTCGATCAGGCGAAGCTGCATGCTTTGTGTGCGATCGTCGTCATGCTCGCGACGTGCGTCGAGCATCGCATGAGCACGCGTCACACTGTCGCTCACGCTATTCACGCGACTTGATCACTGCGTTGCTGGGCCGCGGCACCGCGGAAATCTCGACGCGGCGATTCTTCGCGCGGCCTTCGTCGTCGGCGTTCGAACTCACCGGCTGCTCCGAACCGAACGCCGCCGCGAATACCGACGACGCCGGCACGCCCGCATCGATCAATGCGCGCATGACGGTCAATGCGCGTTTCGCCGACAGCTCCCAGTTATCCGCGAAACGCCGGTTGCCTTCGCGCACTTGCTGATCGTCGGCGAATCCGCTCACCATCAGAATCTGTTCATGCGAGCCGAGATAAGCGGTCAGCGGGCCGGCGAGACTCTTCAGCACGTCGCGCCCTTGCGGCTGCAACTGATCCGAATTCAGGGCGAACAGCACATTCCCGCTGATGCCGATGCGCCCGTTGACGAGCGTCACGCGCCCCGATGCGAGCGGCCCCGCAAGCGCCTGTTCCAGTGTCTTGCGGCGCTGCGTTTCTTTCTGCTGCTGCTTGATCGCTTCTTCGAGCCGCGTGGAGAGTTGCAACTGCACGCCGAGCACCGCGACGAGAATCAGCACGAACGCGCCGAGCAGCACCGACATCAGATCGGCGAACGCGGCCCAGACAGGCGCCGCAGTCTCGACGCCGCCGTCGATCTCTTCGTTCATGCCGCCCTCGCTCCCGGCGCCGCGCGCTGACCGGCGATATGCTGAAGATTCTCGACGATCTGCTTCTGCGACATCATGCTCAGATCGATCACTTCACGCGCCTGCGCGACGTAATACGCGAGCTGTTCGTCGCTGCGCGTGAGCGACTTGTCGAGCGCGGCCTCGACGCGCTCCAGATGCGCGACGAGCGTTTCGTTCGATGCGCCGAATGCCTGGACCGCCGCACCGAATGCATCGGACAGGCTCGCCACTTCGACGGCGCTGCCTGTCACCTGCGCGGCCACTTCGTTCAGCTTTGCGGTTTCGGCTTCCACCTTGCCGGTGAACTGCGTGCCCACGCGTTCGAGCAGATCCGCCGAGCCCGCGACGAGCGCATCGACCGCCGCGCGCTGTTCCGTCGATGCGTGATTCACCGCATCGAGCAAGGTTTCGAGCGTGGACAGAAGACGCGCGCGTTCGTCGAGCATGGCGGTATCGCGGACCATGGAATCGGAGAGCTTCTGACGCAATTCGGCGATAACTTCCGCCGCGGCTTTCGGCGCTTCCGATGCTGCCTGCACCAGTTGTTCGATCTGCGCGATGGTCGCGCTCGCGTGCGCCTCGCTTTGCGCGGAGATGTCGTTCGCGGTGCGCGCGAGCGTGTCGCAGATTTCCTGCTGACGGCTTGCCGCGAACGTGCTCGTGGTTTGCCATTCTTCGCGCAGCGTCGCGGCGAGCGCGGCGAGCGCGTCCGTCCACGCGCCAAGACGCGCTTCGTGGCTCGCAGTGAGTTCGGCGCGCAGCTCGCCGTGCGCGCGATCCATCGAACGCAACAGCGACGCCGCGTGTTGCTCGAACGTCGCCGATGCCGCCGTCAACGCCTGTTCGTTTTGCGCCGCCAGTTGCGCGGCGCTTTGCGTCTGCTGCGCGAGCGCGTCGCGCCATGCGTCGGACATGCCGGACGATACGTTCTCCATGCGCGCGGCAACGCCGTCGATCATGTTCGTCGAACGCTGCTCGAAGGTCTGAACGAAGCGCTCCATCGACGTGTCCTGCTTCGCGACCAGAGACTCGATACCGCTCCTCACGCCCTGCATTTGCGCGGCGACGCCATCGACGAGATTCGACGAACGTGCATCGAATGCCTGTGAAAAACGCTCCATCGATGCGGCCATCTGTTCGACATGTGCGTCGCTGGCTTGCGCGTGCTTGGCGACCAGTGCTTCGAGCCCTTGCTTCACGTCGATCATCTGCACCGAGATTGCGTCGACGAGCGTCGCTGAGCGCGTCTCGAAGGTCTGCGCGAAGCGTTCAAGCGATGCATCGGTCTTGACGGCGACTGCCTCGTTCGCGTCGCGCTGCGCATCGAGCGAACGACTCCAGATATCCGCGACCTTCGACGCCGATGCTTCGAAGCCGGCCGTCAAACCGTCGAGCTGGCGCGCGACCGCATGCTCGACGCTGCCGTGCAGCGCGGCGGACTCGCGCGCGATGCCGTCCATCGTTGCCTGCATGATCGGCTGCAGCGCGGCGCTCGCGGCACGTGCGCTGTCGGCGACGCTCTGCTTCAGCGACAGTTCCACCGATGTCGCCAGCCGCCGATACGCCGTTTCCGTCTTCGCGTGAAACGCATCCTGATTCGCGATCTGCCGCTCGTTCGCGACAGCGCTTTGCTGTTCGATGGCGCTCATCATCGCGTGCAGATGCTCGGCGAGTTTCGGCATCAGTTCAGCTTGCTTCTGCATGAGCCTGAATGCTTCTTCGCGTCGATGCGTTTGCGTGAACGCGCGCAGTGTCGTGGCGATTCTGGTGTCGAGCGTGTGTGCCGCATGCAGCCGTTCGCGACGGCACAACGCCGACAGCAAGCCGAGCATCGCGGATGTCGCAACGCCCGCGATCGATGTGCCGAACGCGAAGCCGAGACCCGTGACCGGCGCGGCGAGCGACGCGCGAATCGCGGAGAGATCGGTCGCGCTTTCGAGCGCAGCGCCCGTGCCGTGCAGCGTGACGACCATGCCGAGCAGCGTGCCGAGCATGCCGAGCAGAACGAGCAGACCGACGAGATAAGGCGTGAGCGCGGGCCCCGGCAGCGCGGCGCGTTCGCCTTCCACGCGCGCGCGAACAGCGTGGCGCAGATTCGGCGGCACACCGTCGATCCATACGACGAGACTCATCGGCGGCGTCTTCAGCGCATCGAGCGCTTGCTCGAATGCGTCGGTGGTCTGCTGGAACTGCTTCAGTTCCAGCGCCCCGACGACATAGCATCCGCCGATCAGCAAGGTCACGACGAAGGCCAGTGCGTTCGAACCGATATAGCCGATGGCGATGCCGCACACCGCCGCAAGGCCGATCAGAAATACTGCGAGTTTCACCAGATGTCGGGGCATAACGTGCCAGTTACTGAGTGCGAAGCGCCGCGAGCAGGCCTTCGACTGGTTGAAAACGAACTTCGAGTTCGGCGAGCAACACGTTCTGCATATCCTTGCGGAACGCGGCGATCCACGTGCCGGACGCGGACGGTGCATCGGCATTCTGCGCGTGCGCGCGCTTGCGATGCTCGAAGTGCCGGCCCAGCAGCACGGGTACTTGCGCGAGCAGGCTGCGTTCGCGCGCGGCGAATGTCTGTTCCATGACGGCATCGACGACCGCGAGGCGCGCCATGTCCGTCGATTTCGACGCCACGGCGGCACGCAGACGGCCGCGCAATTCGCCGATGTCCGACTCCATCGCCTGCTGCAGGGCCAGATACTGCTGACGAAAGATCGCGTAGTCGATCTGCAGGTCGTCGGCAGGCGCCTGCACCGCCGCGCGATGACGTCCGCGCATGCCCTTGTCGCTATTCTCGCCGTGCGTGATGACCTTCACGAGACGCTCGCGCGTGCGCGCGCCCGCCGCTTCCTCACCGCCCTCGGCCGATCGCGCGCCCGACACGACGGGCGGATCGGAGGCGAGCGCGGTGGACAGCGCGATCGCATCGGTCCAGCCGAGCCATTGGCTCAGGCGGTCCGAGAGCGACTGGGCGGGTTCGTGAATGTCGAGATCGGCAAAATGTGCCAGCAGGCGGACGAGCGCCGGGCCGCTCAATGCCGTGCGCTTCAAGCCTTGCACGCGATCACCGGAGGCAAAAGGACACTATTTTACCTGTGCGGACCGAGCGCCTGCCCCGTTTCGCGTGTCGGATCGTCACAACGCCGCGAAACCCGCGCCGTTCAAGGCGCCTTCGCCGGCATGAAGGCGAACGGCGGCGTCGAGACGAAGTTTCCCGCCGCTTCCCCCGAAAAAACCTGTCCGCCGTCGATGGTCAGCTTCATCACCGGCGCGCCCGGATTGAGGTTCAGCTTCTTCAGGGACACCCAGAACGTATCGGGGCGTGTCGCGGAATCGAAGTAGTAGACCAGGTTCTGCTGATCCGACACCGTGCGCCAGATCGTCGACGAAAGATTGGGCTGTTCCGGCGTGCTGATGCCGAGCGGCACGCTCACCGAGCGCATCACGCTCATCACGCTCGCCACTGCCTGAAATGCATACGATTGCTGCGGCACGCCTGCCATGTAGTCGGGATCAGCCTTCTTGGGAATCGCGTCGAGCAGGAACGACGCGCGCACGAAGCGATCCGCCGCGCGATTCGTGCCCGGCAGAAAGCCGAGACCGCCGACGCTTTTCCAGTACGTATCGATGGCGAGCTGTTCGTCGTAGATCGGCGAGTTGGTCATGACCTTGTACTTCTTGCCCTGATGAATCAGCAGCTTGCCGTTGATGTATTCGAGGATCGCCGAATCGCCGCGTGCGTCGCTGAGCGAAAGATGAATCGTCAGCGGCTTGCCGTTGGGCAGCGGCGGCGCGATGATCTGAAACGGCTCGCGGCTCAGCACGTAGACGGCTTGCGCGACGGTCGCGAAGTTGTCGAGCGCATATTGCGCCCACAGGCTGATCGACATCGGATCACGTTTCGGATCGGGCTTGCCGTAGTCCGTCTCCGCGAGGTAAAGCGCGTTAGCCACGAGTCCGCGTTCGTTCATGCCGTCCACCGTCCCGATCTCGTAGCCCGACACGACCACGCTGCCGTACTTCGATTTCCACTTGATCGAGCGCGGCCCCGCATTGCCGTCGCGCTCGATGCCCGCGGGCATCACCCACAGGTTCGAGCGCATGTCCTCGGACCAGTCCATCGAGCGTCCGGTGATGACGAGTCCCTTGTCGCCGACATATAACGCGCGCGTGCAGGCCAGCGCGATCGTGGTGGAGAGCAATGCGAGCGCGACGATGCACGCGAGCTTTCGAATCAGACGAGTCATGGCCGTGAGTTCCTTTAGTCGGTGATCGTGTGCTGCCTCATCCCTCGTTGAGCGGCGGCAAGGCGGGGCCTCGTGCGCGGCGGGAACGCTTCCATCGCGTCCATCGATGAAGCTTCACGCGCACGCCTTCCGGCGAAGCCTGCGCGTGCTCATAATGCGATTCGACGGCTCGGGCAAGAGCCTGCAATGCAGGCTCTTCGTCGCGTCCGATTGCGCCGATACGCGCGGGATGGCCGAAGCGCGGATTCGCATCCATCCAGCGATAAAACGCCGGCACCACGCGCCGCATCGCGCCCGAACCGACGGCGCGGCGCAGCGCGCGCCATGCGGCAAACTCGCCTTCCGCGCGTTTCTTTCGTTCGGCGGCCCACCAGTGCAAACCGCGTGCGAGCCACACGCGCACGCGCGGATAGAACCAGACACTGGCGGCGATCAAAGCCAGCATGATGCACGCATAAGCGATATCGCGTGCGTCGAGAAAAATCACCGTGTGGCGCGCTGCGCCCGCGAGCGCATCGGCGGGAATCTCCCACAGCGGCTTCTCGCGGGCCGCGTGGGCCGTCAGATGTAGGGCGGGAAGATGAACCGTTTCGCGTCGCTGCGTCGTCGTGTTCCACCATTCGATGTCGATCGGAGGCAGCGTGTAGCGTCCGCGCCGGTTGACGACATACGTCACCGTATCGGTGCGCTCGCCTGCCACGAGTCCCGTGCGATCTTCGGAGATATTGCGCGTCGCGGGCGGCTTCGGATAGCGCCGCAAGCCATCGATTTCGCCGAACTGCACGGGCGCGATCAGCATCGATTCGGTTGCGTCGGCGCGTTGCGTAACGATGCGCGTGATTGTTCCGCCAACTTCGACCTCTCCATTCTGCGGCTCGATGCGCTGCGTCGCCGTGAGATTCGGCGCGGGGAAAAACGAAGTCATGCCTTCCGCGCCGGGCGGCAGCGTCGCGATGAATTGCAGCGCGGGGGTCTGCAGCGTGACCGGCGTATCGATGCCGCCCGGATGCAACGTGATGGAAAACGCCGGCACATCGAACGTGCCCGAGGTGCGCGGCACGATGCGATAGGCGCGCGACACGCCGAACCAGCGCACGCCGTCGATCATCTCGTTCATGTTCTGCGCGCTGTCGTCGGGAAGCGTGACGAAGGCATCGTGAAGATCGAAGAGCGGCCAGTCGGGCGCGGCGGTGAACCACGTCGTCGTCAATGCATCGACGACGAGTTTCACCGCACTGCCCGCGACGACCGGCCCCGCCGGTTCGAGATGCGCGCGCAGCATCGTGCGCGGTGTGTCGTCGGCGCACGCCATCGAGCACGCGAAGCACAGACAAAAGAGCGCGAGCAGGCGGCGCATCATGGCGCGCCTCCCGCCTCTTGCTCGAAGCGTCGATGCAGAAACGCCGCCGGCGACGTGTTCAGGTTGCGCATCCACGCTTCCTCCGACGGGCGCTGTCCCTGCACGAGCACTTGCTTGCCCTCCTTGCTCTTTTTCTTTTGCTCGTCGATCTGATCGGGCTTCAGCGTCGTCGATTCGTCGCCTTCGTCCTTTTCGTCCTTGATGAGCTTTTGCATCAGATCACGGTTGGCGCGCGCATCGGGGAAGTCCGCGCGGCGCGCGAGCGCATTGTCGTACGCTTTCAGCGCGCCTTCGTAATCCTGCAGATGAGCGAGCGTATTGCCGATGTAGAACTGCGATTCCGCCGTATCCAGTCGCGCGAACGTTTCGAGCGCATCCGGATAGTCGCCCGCGAGATATTGCGCGCGGCCTTTCCAAATCGGATCGTCGAAGCGTTGCGCGGCGCGCTTGTAATCGGCGTGCTCGAAGCTCCAGCGTCCTTGCTGATCGTGCGTGGCGAAAAGATCGATCCATTCGAACGATGCCGCGCGCGCTTCGTTCTGTACGTCGGTAGTTGCAAGCGCAACCAGTACGACGGGCAGCCACTTCACCGTCCAGCCGCGCCGGAAGCAATAGAGCGCGATCAGGAGAATCGGCAGCACGAGCCAATAGCCCGTTTCCTTCCAGCGCGGCACGATCTTCGCCTCTTGCGCCGCTTCGAGATAGACCTGCGCGCGGCGCTGCACCCAGTCGATGTCATCGTCGTCGGCACGCATGCTCGCGAGCGGAATCGAAGCCGCTTGCGTGATCTTGCGAATCGCCGCGGCATCGAACGTGCCGGTCACCGGATGTCCCGCATCGTCCATTTCGAGCTCGCCGTTCGCGCCGCGTATCGGGCCGCCGTTTTCCGTCCCCACGGCAAGCCACAGCAACTGATGCTTCGACGCCTTCGCGAGGCGCAGAAACTCGTCGGTATGATTTGCATCGAAGCCATCGCTCATGAAGACGATCGTCCCCGCCGCATCGCTCTTCTGCAACGCGCGCTCCGCGATCGCGAGACCCGCCGCCGCGTTCTTGCCGTCGCGCGGCATCAGCGCGGGCGCAAGCGCGGGCACGTAGAGATCGAGCATCGCGGGGTCTTCTGTCGGCGGCACGACGAGATGCGCGCTCGACGCAAACACGACGAGTCCCGTGCGCGCGCCCTTTCTCGCCGCCGCAAGATCGAGCACCTTCTGCTTCGCGCGCTCGATGCGTGACGGCGCGATATCGGCTGCATCCATCGAACGCGCCAGTTCGAGCACGATCACGAGCGGCGCCTTGTCCTGATCGAACGGCGGACGCTCCTGCTGCCATGTCGGCCCCGCGACGGACAGCGCGCCGAGCGCGATCAGCGCGGACAGCGTATGGACCGGCTGCACGCGCCGCCGAGTCTTCTCTCCGACGATCAGATGCGCAAGCAGTGGCGGCGCGATGATGTTGCGCCAGCGCGCGCGCACATCGTTTCGACGCAGCCATGCAAACGGCAGCAGCGCCGCGGGAATGAGCAGCAGAAGCCACAGCGGACGAAGGAAGTGAAACGCGGTGATGTCGATGGCCATGTCAGGCCTCCGCCTCTTCCATCGACGCACGGCGCGGCGCGCGCAGCAACGCGACGAGATAAGCGAGCACGTGATACAGCGTGAGGATCGACACGGCGAGCGCGAGCGGCGCCCAATAGAACTCGCGCTGCGGACGATAGATCTCGCGCTTGATTTTCTCAGGCGTCATCTTGTCGATGTCCGCATACACCGCGGCGAGGTCCTGCTCGCGGCCGAGCGCATGGAACGCGCGGCCGCCGGTCGTCTGCGCGATGCGTGCGAGCGCGTCGAGATCGACCTTGTCCTCGCCCTGCGTGTCCGGATCGCCGATGCCGATCGTATGCACGACGATGCCATGCCGCTTTGCAATGCGCGCCGCCTGTTGCGGTGGAATCGCGCTCGCGGTGTCGTTGCCGTCGGTAAGCAACACGAGCACTTTCTCCTGCGCGGGCGTGTCCTGCATCAGCTTGACCGCGAGACCGATGGCATCGCCGATGGCCGTGCGCGGTCCCGCCATGCCTATGCGCATGGCATCGAGCAGCATCAGCACGCTGTCGTGATCGAGCGTGAGCGGTGCCTGAGGATAAGCGGCATCGCCGAACGCCACCAGACCGATGCGATCGCCCTTGCGTTTCGCGATGAAATCGGCGACCACGCGCTTCACCGCGCTCAACCGGTCCATTCGTTCGCCCGTGGCCGTATCGATGAAATCGCGCTCGCTCATCGATTGCGAAAGATCGATCGCGAGCAGCAAGTCGCGCGCGGGCATGTCGCGCGTGACGGGCGCCTCGACGAACACGGGGCGCGCCGCCGCGATCAGCAGCAGGATCCAGAGCAAGGGCATCAGCAGACGTTGCAGCCAATTGCTGCGCAGACGCACGCCGCCGGGCGCGGGCTTTTCTCCGGCAGCATCGGCCATTTCCTGAAAGAACGGCATGCGTACCGCCGACGACGTCGTGCGATACGCGGGCACGAGCCACCACACCAGCGCGGGCAGCGGCAGCAACATGAACATCCACGGGAATTCAAACTTCCACATGATGACGCTCGATCCACTCGCGTGCCGCCCGCGCGAGATGCTCTGCCTGTTGCCGCGTCACGCGTGCGAGATGTTCGCCGGGCGCATAGCTTGCCTCATAGAGCAGCGCGCCGCTTTCGTCGTCGAATGCGCCTTGCGTCCTGCGCAGATACGCAAGCCACGCCGCGCCGCTCAGCGCGGCCACCCGTTCGCGCGGCGCAGCAGCAAGCGCCGCGCGCTTGACGAGCGGTGCAATCTGCGCGAGCGCTGCCGCGCGCGTGGCGTCGTCGTTCAACTGCGCTTCGATGCGCGCCAGTTCCGCCAGCGCTTCACGTCGATAACGCGACTTGTCGTAGCGACGCCACGCATGCCAGGCACATGCGAGCGCGATGGCGACGAACAGCAACGCGACGAAGATCCAGCCGATGGTTTGCGGCGCATATGAAACCGGCGCGGGCAGCGGCAATTCATGCAGCGATTGCAATGCCGCCGGTGTATCGGCAGGAACAAGCGATGCATTCATATGCCGCTTCCGGTTGCATGACGCGGCCGCTCGCCGAAGAGCCTGCGCACCTGATCGACGACGGGCTCGGCCGTCGACAGCGCCATCAACGGCACGCCGCTCGCGCGCAGCAAATCCGCGATCTCGGCCGCGCGTCCCTTGAACAGGCTTGCAAGCGGAGCGCGCACGCGTTCGTGCTCGATGCGCAATTCCACCTGCAAGCGCCCTTCACTCACGACAAGCGCGCGATGCTCCGGCATGCGCTGCCACATGGGATCGAAGACGAGCGCGGCGATCACGTCGTTATGCGCCGAGAGTTGTCGCAAGAGCTGGCGCGTGCGTTCGTCGGCGCCCGCAAAGTCGCTCATGATGCACACGAGGAAATCATGACCCGCGATCTGCAGCACGCCCTCGAGCGCGCGGTTCAGTTGTGCGTAGTGCGTGCGCGCGGGACTGTCGGCGGCGAGCGCGCAGTTCATGCGGGCGATCGCGCCGAACAGCATGTCGACGCGGCTGCGACTGCGCAAGGGACGCACGCGCACGACTTCATCGTCGCCGAACACGACGCCGCCCACGCGATCGCCCGCGGAAAATCCCATCCACACGGCGAGTGCGGCCGCTTCGGCCGCGACGACCGACTTGAACGCGCGGCTCGATCCGAAGAACATGCTCATGCGCTGATCCACCATGACGAGCAACGGACGGTCGCGCTCCTCCGTATAGACGCGCACATGCGGCTTGCCGGTGCGCATGGTCACGCGCCAGTCGAGATGACGGATATCGTCGCCGGGCAGATAGCCTCGCAACTCTTCGAAATTCAGACCGCGCCCGCGCATGCGCGACGCATGTCGTCCCGACAGAATGCTCGACACCGGCGCGGGCGCGAGAAAGCTCAGGCCGCGCGCAAGATATTCGAGGCGCGCAAGATGCGCGGCATCGACATACACGCTTCCGATCGACTCCTCCATGCTCGCCGCCATTCAGGCTCCTTCGCGCGCTCACGCCGGCACGGCCACTTTCTCCACCAGACGGTCGATGACCTTGTCGGCGCTCACGTTATCGGCGTTCGCGTCATATGAAAGCAATAGCCGATGACGCAGCACCGGATGAAGCACCGCGCGGACATCGTCGGGCGTGACGAACGCGCGTTCTTCGAGCCACGCATGCACGCGGCTCGCACGATCGAGCCCGATCGCGCCGCGCGGACTCGCGCCGACCTCGATCCATCGGCCGAGATCGGCATCGACGGATTCGCCGTGCCGCGTCGCATTCACGAGCGAGACGATGTATTCGTCGATGGCCGGCGACACCGCCACGCGCCGCGCCGCCTCGCGCGCGCCGAATATATCTTGCTGCGAGAGCGTGTCGAAGCTCGCCTGTTCGCCCTCGCTCTCGCGACGCAAAAGACGCAGCATCTCGCACTCGCTTTGCGGCGACGGATACGCGATCAGCACCTTCAACAGAAAGCGGTCCATCTGCGCTTCCGGAAGCGGATACGTGCCTTCCTGCTCGATGGGATTTTGCGTCGCCATGACGAGGAAGAGATCGGGCATTGCATGCGTCGTGCCTGCGACGGAAATCTGCCGCTCCTCCATGGCTTCGAGCAACGCGGATTGCACTTTCGCGGGCGCGCGATTGATCTCGTCCGCGAGAATCAGATTGCCGAAGATGGGGCCGGGTTGAAACGCGAGCGTGCGCTCCGTGCCAGATTGCAGCAGTGTTTCGCCGCCCGTGATGTCGGAAGGAAGCAGATCGGGCGTGAACTGAATGCGCTTCATCGTTGCAGCGAGTCGCGCGGCGATCGCCTTGACGGTGCGCGTCTTGGCGAGACCGGGAAGGCTTTCCAGCAGAACGTGGCCGTCGGCGAGCAGCGCGATCAGGATCTGCCGCACGACCGCTTCCTGCCCGACCACGGCCTGCCCGATGCTCGCTTCGAAACGCCGGATGGTGTCGCGCATGACTGGCTCGTTCCCGATGGTTGGGTCCATCTTACGCACTGCCTCGTAACGCTGTCTGTCCGCGTGAGCAACAAGTTACTGGAGCCGCGCGCTTTCGTCAAAGCATCGTATTGCTGCGTTTTGTTGAAATATCCGGCGCGCCGCCACGCAAGTTTCATCGCGATTCTGCGGGCTTCGGCGCCTTCGCGACAGCGCTCAAAAAAAGATTGAATTCGCGTATGCCTTCGTATATTGGTGAGACCGACTATCGCCTCAGCGGTAGTCGTCGCGGTAGTGAAAGCGCAAGCGGAGTGACTCACATGGCCGGCAGATCGACGCAACGCAAAGAGGCCTCAGACGAGCAGAAGGAGGCTGTCCGCCCATCACACGGACGACGTGGATGGCACGCGCGGCGCATCGGCCTCTGGCTCGTATTGCTCATGCTGTGTCCCGCGCTCATCGGCTTCGCGGTGAGCCGCGCGATGACGGGACATGCGAAGCCGCAGGTTCGCATCGTCCTCGGCGACGGCGTGCAAGGTCCCAAAGGCATGGCGTGGGTGCCCGGCGGCGAATTCCTCATGGGCAGCGACAGCAAGCTCGCGCAAGCGAACGAACGTCCCGCGCACAAGGTGCGCATTCGCGGCTTCTGGATGGACGAGCACCACGTGACGAACGCGGAATTCCGCAGATTCGTCGAAGCGACGGGCTACGTCACCACCGCCGAAAAGAAGCCCGACTGGGACACGCTCAAGGTGCAACTGCCGCCGGGCACGCCGCGCCCGCCCGACAGCGCGCTCGTCGCCGGCGCGATGGTGTTCGTCGGCACGAAGGAACAAGTGCCGTTGCAGGACTACTCGCGCTGGTGGCGCTTCGTGCCCGGCGCGGACTGGCGGCATCCGACCGGGCCGGCGAGCACGATCGTCGGCAAGGACGATCATCCGGTGGTGCAGGTGTCGTATGAAGATGCCGAAGCCTACGCGAAATGGGCCGGCAAGCGCCTGCCTACCGAAGCCGAATGGGAATTTGCCGCGCGCGGCGGGCTGGATCAGGCCACCTATGCGTGGGGCGATCAGTTCGCGCCCGATGGCAAGCAGATGGCGAACGTCTGGCAGGGCCAGCAGCCGCAGGCGTTCCCGGTGCTCAATGCAAAGGCGGGCGGCGCGGCGGGCACGAGTCCGGTGGGCAGCTTTCCGGCCAACGGCTACGGCCTCTCCGACATGACCGGCAACGCGTGGCAATGGGTCGCGGACTGGTATCGCGCGGATCAGTTCCGGCGCGAGGCGTCGGTCGGCGGCATCGTCGACGGGCCGCGCGGCCCCGCAGATTCGTGGGATCCGGCCGATCCCGGCGTGCCCGTGCAGGCGCCCAAGCGCGTCACGCGTGGGGGATCGTTCCTGTGCAACGAATCGTATTGCCTGAGCTATAGACCGAGCGCGCGGCGCGGCACCGATCCGTACAACAGCATGTCGCATCTGGGCTTCCGGCTCGTCATGGACCAGCCAGTCTGGGAACGCACGCATGGGCAAGCCGTCGATACCGCGGCGCGCTGAGCGCAGGCGTCTGCTCGCACGCGCGACCGCGCTCGTCGCCGCGGCGCTCATCGGTGCGTGCGCGAACACGAACGATGCGCCGGCACCGGCGAGCATGTCCGGCGCACAGGCGCTGCCGGCGGCCGGCGCCGTGCTGCCGTCGTGGCGCGCGGGCCGCGCGCGCGATGCGATCGTCGGATTCGTGAACGATGTCACACGCGAAGGCTCGCCCACTTACGTGCCGCCCGCCGAACGCATCGCCGTGTTCGACAACGACGGCACGCTGTGGAGCGAGCAGCCGCTCTACTTTCAGTTCGCGTTCTTGCTGGACGAAGTGAAGGCGGCCGCGCCGAAGCATCCCGAGTGGCGCGACAATCCCGCGTTTCGCGCGCTCGCAGCGCGCGATCAGGCGGCGCTCGAGGAACACAAGAAGGAATTGATCAAGCTCGTCGCGATCGCGAACAGCGGCATGACCGTCGATGAATACGACAGCGCGATTCGCGCGTGGCTCGCGTCGTCGAAGCATCCGAAATTCCAGCGGCCGTACACGCAGCTCGTGTATCAGCCGCAACTGGAACTGCTCGCGTATCTGCGCGCCAACGGTTTCAAGACGTTCATCGTGTCGGGCGGAACCATCGAATTCATGCGCGTATTCGCGGAACGCGTCTATGGCATTCCGCCCGAACAGGTAATCGGGTCGAGCCAGGTCGTGAAGTACGAAATGCGCGACGGCAAGCCCGTGCTCGTGCGCGAGCCGAAGCTCGATTTCGTCGATGACGGACCAGGCAAGCCGGTGGGCATTTATCGCAACATCGGCAGAAAGCCGGTGCTCGCGTTCGGCAACTCGGACGGCGATCTGCAGATGCTGCAATACACCGCCGCGCAAACGGGGCCGCATCTCGCGCTCCTCGTGCATCACGACGATGCGGCGCGCGAGTTCGCCTACGACCGGCAATCGAAGATCGGCCGGCTAGATCGTGCATGGGATGAAGCGCTCGCGAAAGGCTGGATCGTCGTGAGCATGAAGGACGACTGGAACGTGATTTATCCACCCGCCGCAGGACAGTAGCGCCTGCTTCCGGGCATGCGGGGCGCAGCATCGCGAAAGGAGTGCAACAATGACAAAGCCGAATCTTCGACGCGTCCGGTTTCTGACCGGCGCATTCGCCGCCGTCGCGGCCGTCTGCGTGCTGGTCATCCCGCCGATGATCTCCACCGCGCAGACGCAGAACAATGCGAAGCCCGCCGCGCAAAATAACGCGAAACCCGCTGCGCAGAACAATGCAAAGCCCGCGAACAACCAGAATCAGGGGCCCAAACCGAACATCCTCGTGATCTTCGGCGACGATATCGGGCAGACCAACATCAGCGCGTACAGCAAGGGCGTCGTGGGTTACGAAACGCCGAACATCGACCGCATCGCCAGTGAAGGCATGCTCTTCACCGACTATTACGCGGAGAACAGCTGCACGGCGGGCCGCTCGACCTTCATCACCGGCGAAGTGACGCTGCGCACGGGGCTGTCGAAAGTGGGCATTCCGGGCGCGGCCGTGGGCTTGCAGGCGTCGAACATCACGATCGCGCAGGCGTTGAAGCCGCTCGGCTACGCGACCGGCCAGTTCGGCAAGAATCACCTCGGCGACCGCAACGAGTATCTGCCCACCGCGCACGGCTTCGACGAGTTCTTCGGCAACCTGTATCACCTGAACGCGGAAGAAGAGCCGGAGCGTCCGTACTATCCGAAGAAAGACGCCGCGTGGGTCAAGGCCAACGCGCCGCGCGGCGTGATTCATTCGTTCGCGGACGGCAAGGTGGAGGACACCGGGCCGCTCACGACCAAGCGCATGGAGACCATCGACGACGAAACGACGCAGGCCGCGATCGATTTCATCCAGAAACAGGCGAAAGCGAACAAGCCCTTCTTCGTGTGGATGAACACGACGCGCATGCACCTCTTCACGCACGTCCGGCCGTCGATGCAGGGCCAGAGCGGCATGCCCGGCAACGAATATGCGGACGGCATGATCGAGCACGACGGCGACGTCGGCAAGCTGCTCAAGACGCTCGACGATCTGAAGATCGCGGACAACACGATCGTCGTCTACACGACGGACAACGGCCCCAACCAGTTCTCCTGGCCCGATGCGGCGACCACGCCGTTCCGCAGCGAGAAGAACACGAACTGGGAAGGCGCGTTCCGCGTGCCCGCGATGGTGCGATGGCCGGGCCATATCAAACCGAATACCGTGTCGACCCGAATGATGTCCGGCCTCGACTGGTTCCCGACCTTGCTCGCGGCAGCGGGCGACACGACGATCGTCGATCGTCTGGCGAAAGGCGCGGCGGTCGGCGGCAAGAACTTCAAGGTGCATCTCGACGGCTATAACTTTCTGCCTTATCTGACGGGCCAAACGAAGGACAGCCCGCGTCACGAGTTCTTCTACTTCAACGACGACGGCATCCTCGTCGCGATGCGTCACGACGACTGGAAGATCGTGTTCTGCGAGCAACGTCAGCCGGGCGGCTTCCAGGTCTGGGCGAACCCGTTCACCTGTCTGCGCGTGCCGAAGTTCTTCAATCTGCGCATGGATCCGTATGAGCGCGCGGACACCGTGTCGGACCAGTATTACGACTGGACCACGAAGAACGCCTATATCGCCGCATATGCCGTGGCGAAGGTCGCGCCGTTCCTCGCGACGTTCAAGGAATATCCGCCGAGCCAGCGGCCTTCGAGCTTCAGCATCGATCAGATGAGCGCAGAGCTGATGAGAAGCATCGAGAGCAGCGGCAAGTAAGCCGCCCGTTCGTTCGACGACCACGCCCGCTGCATCGCAAGACGCAGCGGGCTTTCTCGCACCAGGAGCCCGACTCAACGATGAGCCATCTCAGCGCCGATCAGCCGAAATCGACTCGCCGCGATGCGACGCGCAAAGCCCGCGACGCGCGCGACACACGCCATGCCGCGCAATCGCTGGACACGCGCGTCGCACGCAAGGCCGCCGTGCCCGCGCTGCTGTTGTTCGCGTCGGGCATGGCCGCGCTGATCTATCAGGTGCTGTGGGTGAAGCAGCTCACGCTCGTCGTGGGAATCGAGGTGCAGGCGATCACCATTGCAATCAGCGCCTTTTTTGCAGGCCTCGCGCTCGGCGGATGGCTCTTCGGCAAGCTCGCCGATCGCAGCACGAAACCGTTGTTGCTGTATGCCGCGCTCGAAATCGCGGCGCTCGTGCTCGGCATCGGCGCGACGCAAGCGCTCGCGCACAGCGCCGCCCTGTTCGCCGCGTGGCAAGCGAGCGCCGGGCCGCTTGCGTGGGCGCTGCCGCTCGCGCTCGTGGGTCTGCCCGCCATCGCGATGGGCGGCACCGTGCCGGTGCTCACGCGCGCGCTCGCGCCGTCCCTCGACGATGTCGGCGGCACGGGCGGCCGGCTCTATGCGGCGAATACCGCAGGCGCGATCACCGGCGCGCTGCTGCCCGCGTTCGCGCTGATTCCGTGGCTCGGCGTGCAAGGCAGCGCGCTGGCTGCAGCCGCGTTGAACGCCGTCGCGGCGCTCGGCGCTGCGGCGCTCGCGCGTGGCATGCAGCCAGGTCTTGCAACAAGCGTCAGCGCCACCGCGCCACGCACGCAATCTTCCGTCGATGCCGGTCCGGCGCGCATCGCGGTCGCGCTCTACGCGGTCGCGGGCGGCATCGCGCTCGGCTACGAAGTGGTGTGGTCGCAGGCGATCGCGCAGTTCATCGGCACGCGCAGCTTCGCCTTTTCCATCGTGCTCGCGACTTACCTCTTCGGTCTCGCACTCGGCAGCGCCATCGCTGCGCGTTTTGCGGACCGCGCGCGTGATCCGTGGAGCGCGTTCGGCATGTTGATCGGCGCGGCGGGTCTCACCGCGCTCGGCGGCGTTGCATGCGCGGGCGGCTGGCTCGCACTCGCACAGCGGCATGCATCGGAGCTGGCGCTCGCCGCGACCGGCAACCTGCTCACGTCGATGTGCGCAAGCTTCGCGGTCGCCGCCTGCGCGATCGTGCTCGTGCCGACACTTCTGCTCGGCGCAGCGTTTCCCTTCGCGTTGCGCATGGCCGCGAACGGCGGCGCAACCGACGATGCGAAGTCCGGCATCGGCATCGGCGCGGACGTCGGCCGCGTGCTCGCGTTCAATACGGCGGGCGGCATCGCGGGCACGGTGTTCGCGGGCTTCGTGCTCGTGCCGTCGCTCGGGCTGATGCGCTCGCTCGGCGTGCTCGCGGTGGCGGCGGGCCTGATCGGCTTGTCGGCGGCGTTGAGCGGGAGCATCGCGCGCAAGACGGGCATCGTCGCGTGTGCATCGATTGCAGCGCTCTCGGCGATCGTCGCGTTCATCACGCCCGCCGATCGTCTCGGCACGCTTCTCGGCGATGCGCACGGCGGCAGTCTCGCGTATTACGAGGAAAGCGCCGGCGGCACGGTCGCCGTGCTCGAACAAGGCGATGGCGCGCAACGCTTCAGGCGCCTCTACATTCAGGGCGTGTCCAATTCGGGCGACGCAATGACCTCGCGCCGCTACATGCGCCTGCAGGCGCTCGCACCGCTCATCGTGCATGGCGGCACGCCGCGCTCGGCACTCGTGATCGGCCTGGGGACGGGTATCACCGGCGGCGCGCTGCTCGCCTGGCCGACGCTCGACACGCGCGTCGTCGCCGAGTTGCTGCCGGCCGTCGTGCGGGCGTCGTCACGCTTCGACGGCAACTTCGGCATGAGCGCCGATCCGCGCATCGAGATCCGCATCGCGGACGGACGACGCGAATTGCTCGCGCGCGACGCGCATTACGACGTCATCACGCTGGAACCGCCGCCGCCCTCCGCCGCGGGCGTCGTCAATCTCTATTCGACGGACTTCTATCGTCTCGCGGCGGCGCGCCTGAACGAACGCGGCATCGTCGCGCAATGGCTGCCGCTCGCGACGCAGAACGAGGATCAGACGCGCTCGCTCATCCAGAGCTTCCTGCAAGTGTTTCCGCATGCGGCGCTATGGACGACCGAGTTTCACGAGATGATGCTCGTCGGCTCCATGCAGCCGATGCCGCTCGACGTGCCGCGTATCCGCGCGCGCTTCGCGCAGCCGGACGTCGCGCGCGCGTTGCGTGAAGTCGGCATTGCATCGCCGGAAGCGTTCGTGGCGACGTGGGTCGCGGACCGTTCCGCGCTCGCCTATTACGCCGAAGATGCGCGCCCCGTCACCGACGACGATCCGCGCATCGAATATGCACCGTGGGTGCGTCGCGGCGATTTTTCGTCGACGCTCGCGCATTTGCTCGCGCTGCAAAGCGAGCCGCCTCTGACGGGCGCGGATGCCGCATTCGCCGGGACGCTCGCCGCCGAGCGGCGCACGCTGCACGCGTTCTATCGCGCAGGTCTCGATGCCTATCGCGGCGACCGCGCGGCGTGGACGAGAGACATCGGCGCGGTGATGAGCGCGGACAGAACGAATCCGTACTATCGCTGGGTGATGGGCGGAGCGGATTAGATGGCGAACGCGTTCAGAAGACGAGCGTCGCCGTCGCCATGAAGGTTCTCGTGCTCTTCAGACGGTTCACGCTCACGACCGACGGCACCCAGCGCACGCTCGCGGAGAGCGGTGCCTTGCCGCCGAGCTTGGTCTCGTAGGTGACGATCGGGCCGACCGTGAAATCGTGCCCGACGAAGCCGTTGAGACGGTCGGCGGTCGGGCCCGTGTCGTCGCCGAGCTGTTGCACCGTGCCCATCACGACACCGACACCCACGCCGTTCGCGAACTTCTTGAGGCCCATGACATCGAGCGTGAACAGGGGCGCGTTCTGATAGTTCGTCGCGGTGTTGCGCGTATAGAACTGGAAGCCCATCACCGCATCGAATTCGAGTCCGTACTTCGGCACGATCTTCGTATAGGCGATCTGCGGCACGAAAGTCCAGTTGTTCAGGCTCGGATTGGCGAGCGCGTTGGCTTCGTAGTTGCCGGTCGGCGCCCAGATGTTGAAGGACAGCGCGATGTGATCCGTCTCCGAGAAATGGTAGCCCGCCTCGATCGGCGTGAAGAGCATGTCGTAGAGGTTCGACGCGCGATCGCTCGTCGAACGGCTGAACTGGCCGACCGCGAAGTTGCCGGTCACCTTCTCCCACACGTAAGGCAGCGTGATGCCCGATGCGAAGTCCCATCCTCCGTATTTACCCCACACTTTCAG
Organism: Caballeronia peredens; assembly: GCA_001544595.2. Classification (GTDB taxonomy): domain Bacteria; phylum Pseudomonadota; class Gammaproteobacteria; order Burkholderiales; family Burkholderiaceae; genus Caballeronia; species Caballeronia peredens. The sequence continues at coordinate 172,188 of FCOH02000006.1, forward strand.
CAGGCTCGCGAGCGTGAGCGACAACTCGCCGTTCAGGCCGAGCGATCTTTGCCCCGCCACCGGAACTTCCCGGCCGCTGCTGATCGAGCCGTCGAGATAGACGGTCTGCAGGCTCGCGATCCATACCAGTTCATCCGGCACGATGCCAACGCCGGATAGCACGCTCGTTCCTGCGACGGGCCGGCCGAGCGCGCCTTCGGTCGCCATCGCGCCATCCGCTGCAAGTAGCGAAATCAACGCGACGATTGCTGGAAAAATGTGCTGCTTCGCGCAATGCTTTCGTGCCTTTTGCCGCTTTCGTTGCGTGTTCATGCTCGCACCTTCGAAGCGTTGCAGCCGAATTCAGGACCCTCAGGCGCAAGCAATATTGGAATTCCCCTGCTTTGTAAAGCCTCCGGGACGGCAAGCGCGCTGATGATGAGCGTGCTTAACTAGTCGGTTAAAAATACCTCAAGAAAATCAATCGTCATAACGCTCAAGAATTAATTTCCGACCGTCGTTATGAGAGTCAGGAGCGGCGCGCGTGCGGGTACGCGCTCGTCGTTCCGTTTCGACACGCATGATCGGAGAAAAAAATGCGGAAACAAATAACTGAGAGAACGTGGCGCGCGAACCGAAGGGCTGGAAAAATCGGCGTCGCCATTGGAGCAATCGGGTTTGTCCTTGCCGCGCCGATGCTCGCGCAAGGCGCAAGCCCCAAGCAAACGACCTTCACGGTCTCGCTGACGATCCAGGCGGATTGCGATATCACCGCGAATTCGCTCGACTTCGGCACGACCGGCCTCATCAACGCGAATATCGACCAGACGACCACCGTCAACGTGACGTGCAGCAAAGGCACGGCCTACAACGTCGGGCTGGATCAGGGCTCGATCACCGGTTCGAGCGTCACCGCGCGTTTGCTCGGCGGCACCGGATCGCCTGTTCCCACTGTGGCGTTCGGCCTGTATCGCGATTCCGCGCGCACGTTGAACTGGGGGCCAGACGGTCGGCACGGACACGCTGTCGGGCAATGGCACCGGCACCGCGCAAACCCTGACCGTCTATGGCCGCGTGCCGACGCAATCGGCGCCGGCTGCGGGCGCGTATTCGTCGACCATCACGGCGACGGTCACGTTCTGAGGATCCGGTCATGTCGATATGGAACAGCGCGCTCGCGCGCTTGGGCGCTGCCTTGCCGCTCGCGATGGCGGCGCATGTGCAGGCGGGATCGTTACAGGTGTCGCCGATTCGCGTGGATTTATCGGCCGAGCAGCCTGCCGCGGTGATGAAGCTGCACAACCGCGGCACCGAGCCGATCACGGCACAAGTACGCGTGTTCGGCTGGTCGCAGACGCTCGACGAAGACCGCCTCGACGACGCGCAAGGCATCGTCGCGAGTCCGCCGATCATCAGCATTCCCGCGGGCGGCGATCAGACCGTGCGTATCCTGCGCACGAATCGCGAGGCGCCGAAGGGCGAGGAAACGTATCGCCTGCTCGTCGACGAGATTCCCGAAACACAGACGGCCCACACGACCGGCGTGCGCATGCAGTTGCGCTATTCGGTGCCGGTTTTCGCGGGTGCTCCGGATGGCTCGCGCCTGCCGAAGGTCGCGTTCACGCTCGAACATGCAGGCCAGCCCGGCGATGCGAAAGCGACGCGTCTCGTGCTGCGCGCATCCAATGCCGATTCGGCGCATGCGCAACTGTGTCAGGTGCGCATCGAATGGCCGGACGGTCGCACGACGGAAGTCGCGCCCGGCCTGCTCGGCTACACGCTCGCGCATGCGACGCGGCAGTGGCCGATCGCCGACGCCGCATCGGGTGCGACGGCCGCGACCGTTCATGCGATCGTCAACGGTACGCCTGTGTCGACGCGCGTCACGCTGGACAGCAAGGTCGTCGTCTCCAGCGCGAAGTGACGCGAAGTGAAGCCGGGCACGCAAAGGAACCGCGCGGCGCGCGGGCGGCGACGCGCGCGCTGGCCGTTCGCACTGGCGGCAGGGACGTCGTTGAGCATCGCCGTTTGCGCGGCATGGGCATCGCAGGCGCCCGGCGCATTGAACGCGATGAGCACGGCGAACGCGAATCGCGACGGCGCGCTCTATCTGGAAGTCGTGCTCAACGATGTCTCGACCGAACAGGTCGCGCAATTCTTCATGGTCGACGGCGCACTGTATGCGCGGCCCGAGGAACTGGCCGAAGTGGGCGTGCTTGCTGGGCACGCGAGGCCCGATCGCGAAGGCCGCGTTGCGCTTGCGACCATCGAGGGATTGTCGTATGTGTATCGCCCTGAAAAGCAGCGCGTCGATATTCAGTTATCCGATGCACAGCGCGTGCCGTCCGCATTGGGCGATGCTTCTTCGCGCCGTCCGACAACAGCAACCGCGACAGGCGCGCTCATCAACTATGAATTCACCGTGCAGCCGCAGGATCAGTCGCGCTATGCGCTCTACAGCGAAGAGCGTTTCTTTTATCCGGGCGGCACGTTCAGCAACACGGGCACCGCGTATCGATATGGAGAGCGCATGGGCTACACGCGGCTCGACACGTCATGGCGTCGTTCCAATCCCGACACGATGATCACGACGCGCATCGGCGACACGATCAGCTCGTCGCTCTCATGGACGCGCGCGGTGCGGCTGGGCGGCGTGCAGGTATCGCGCGACTTCACGCTGCGGCCCGATCTCATCACGTATCCCGTGCCCGCGCTGAACGGCTCGGCCGCCGTGCCCACGGCCGTCGATCTGTATGTCAACAACGTGCGCCAGTACAGCGGCAATGCGCCTTCCGGTCCGTTCGTCATCAACGCGGTTCCGGCCGTCACAGGCGCGGGCGAAGCGACCATCGTCACGCGCGATGCGCTCGGCCGCAACGTGATGACGACCGTGCCGCTCTATATCGATGCGCGTCTGCTCGCCCCCGGCCTCACCGACTTCTCGATGGAAGCGGGCTTCGTGCGTCGTTCCTACGGGCTCGATTCGCTCGACTATGCCGGCGATCCGTCGATCTCGATGTCGCTCAGGCGCGGACTGGTCGATTCATTCACCGTGGAAGCGCATCTGGAAGCCACGCGCGGCATGCTGAACGCGGGTGTCGGCGGACTGTTGCGGGCGGGCGCGCTCGGCGTCGTGAATCTGTCGGCGGCGGCGAGCAACGGAACCAGCGCCGTGCGGCCCGCGAGCTATGCATATGGTTATGGCTTCGGCTACGGTTACGCTGCGAATGCGGCGTCGGCGAACGGGGCTGTCGTCACGCCCGCGCAGACCGTGTCGGGAATGGGTGCGCAGTTCACCGCTGGCTGGCAATATCGCGCGCCGCTCGTGTCCGTGGATCTGCAGTTACAGCGTGCGACGTCGCGCTATGGCGATCTCGCGTCGAACGAAGGCACGCCCGTGCCGCGTTCGACCGATCGCGCGACCCTCGCGATGCCTTTGCGCGCCCTCGCGATGCAGGGCGCGGTGAGCGTGACCTATGTCGGCATCGACGATGCGTATTCGGGCCGCTCGCGTATCGGCTCGCTCGCGTATTCGTCGTCGATCGGTGGCAGCGTCGCGTTTTCCGCGAGCGTCTACCGCGACTTCGGCGCGACGAAGAACACGGGCCTGTTCATCGCACTCAGCATGCCGATCGGCAACACGATGAATGCGAGCGTGAGCGGCGGCTTCGATCAGCATTCACCGATGAGCGGAGCCTCACTCTCGCGCACGCCGGACTACGACGGCGGCTTCGGCTGGCAAGTACAGGGCGCGTATCAGGGCGGCAACGATCTCGGTCTCGCGCAAGGCACATATCGAGGACGCTACGGCGATCTGATCGGCTCGGTGTATCAGAATCGCGGACGCACGTCGACAGAACTCGACGGCTCCGGCTCGATCGTGTTCATGGCCGGTGATGTGCTCGCGGGCAGACGTATCGACGAAGCGTTCGCCGTGGTCGATACGAACGGCGTCGCGAACGTGCCCGTGTTGCACGAGAACCGCGTCGTCGGCAAGACCAACGGTTCGGGCCATTTGCTGATTCCCAATCTGCTTCCCTACGATTCGAACCATCTCGCGATCGATCCGCTCGGCTTGCCGGCGGCCACATCGATCAGCGCGACGAATCTCAACGTCGCGCCGCAGGCGCGTGCGGGCGTGCTCGCGCGCTTCTCCATCGAAAACTTCAGCGGGGCGCAACTGAAACTCGTCGATGAGCGCGGCAAGCCCTTGCAGCTGGGTGCGCGCGCGACGGTGCGTGAGACCGGCAAGCAATACATGGTGGGCTATGACGGCCTGACCTTCATCGACGATCTCAAGCCGCACAATCATCTGCTCGCGCAATGGAATGCATCCAAAGGAAGCGGCGCGTGCGAACTCGACGTGTCCTTCTCGCCCTCGTCCACTCATGCGCTTGATACGCTCGGCCCGTTCGTCTGCAAAGAGGTATTGCAATAATGATGAAACGCTTTCGTGCGGTGATTTTCCTGGTCGCGTTTTTGATGTGCGGGCTTGCATCGCAAAGCGCGCATGCACAACTCTGCGTCGCCAGTTCGACGGGTCTGAACTTCGGCTCTTTTAGCCCCGTTACTTCGACGCCGACCGCCGTGGGCACGATTGCCATCACCTGCACAGCGCTGCTCGCCAAGCTGCGCGTGTGCGTGAGCATCGGGCCGGGCGTCGGGCAGACGAGTTATGCGCCGCGCAACATGACGAGCGGTGCGAACACGCTTCAATACAACATCTATACCGATTCGGCAGGCACGAACGTCGTGGGCAGTACGCTCGGGTCTTCGGGTTATGCGGCGGCCGCTTTCGATCTACCGGTTTCCTTAGGCTCGGTGAACACGACGATAACCTTGTACGGCAAGATCATGCCCTCGCAGACAACGCCCGTCGCGGGCGCCTATAGCGCGTCATTCGGCAGCACGGCGGTCATCGGCTATCAGACGCTCGGCACCACCGGCACGTTTCTCGATTGCCTCGCGCTCCCGCTGCTTTCGCCCGCGTTCGCATTTCCGGTGACGGCGAGCGTCGTGAACGATTGCACGATTTCGGCGGCGAACATCAGCTTCGGCTCGGCAGGCTTGCTCAAATCGACATTGAAGGTGGCGGGCGGCGTGACCGTCGCGTGCACCAACGCCGGTGCGTATTCGATCGCGTTATCGTCGGGCAACGGCGTCAATGCGACAGCCGCTACGCGCTATATGACGCGATCGAGCGGCGGTGAAACCGTTGCATACGGGCTTTACACGACCTCTTCGTATGGCGTGCCCTGGGGCGATGGCAGCGCGGGATCGGCGACCGTCAGCGGAACGGGAACCGGCGCTTCGCAGACGACACCGGTCTATGCACGTGTGCTGCCGCAAGCGACGCCGTCGCCGGGCAATTACAGCGACACGATCATCGCGACCGTGAGCTTTTGAGGCAAGCCGCAAGCGGTCATGCATGCGGCTATCATTGATGCTCTCGCTTAGCCGATCGATCGCCTCATGCCGAACACTGCCGCATTCTCGCTGCGCCGTCTCACCTCCGAAGACGCGGATTGTTTTCGCGACGTCCGTCTCGAAGGCTTGCAGCGCTATCCCGCTTCCTTCGGCGCGTCCTATGACGATGAATGTGATCGGCCGCTCGAATGGTTTCGCGCGCGCATTCTAGAACACGCGATCTTCGGCGGCTTTACACGGGACGGAATGCTGTCAGGCGTTGCCGGTCTTCTGGTTCCGCCGGGCGCGAAGATGAAACACAAGGGCATTCTCTGGGGCATGTATGTGCGCCCCTCCGCGCGAGGCAGGGGCCTGGCCGCCGCGCTCCTCGATTGCGTGCTGGATCACGCGCGCGGCGTGGTCGATGAAATCAAGCTGGAAGTCGCGCCGGACAATGCAGCGGCGATCAGGCTATATGGCGCGGCAGGATTCGTCGAATTCGCACGCGAACCCCGCGCGCTCAAGATCGGCGGAACGTATCACGATTCGGTGTCGATGACGCTTAGGTTCGAACCGGCCGGCAGTGCTTAGCGCTTGTCCGAGGGCACGCGAAAGACAAGATCGAATTCGTCGGTGACTTCCTCGATGCAACCGATGCTCATGAGAAACTTGTCGGCCCTGATCATTTCGATCATGCCGTCGGCGAGAATCAGCCTGTACACCTCGCCGAGTTCGTTCTTGATACCCACGCGCATAGGGGTGAGAGGCTTTTTCGCGCACGCATGCTTCGACACGAACGCCATGATCTGCGGATCGAGCTCCGCTCTCGCCGTGCCTCTGATCAGTTTGCTGCGCATGTTGCCTTCCGGGTGTCGCATTTAAATTCCGCTCGAGAATTTCCGTAGTCCGACATCGGATCCAGCGATTAAGCCATGATCAAAATATCAATGTCGATTTACGCGCAGCAAACGAAAACGCTTTTAACTTCGTATGATCCTTCCATATGCGGTTTAATCGCGCACGCATTGTGGTTCAACGCTTCGCCGCTCGATTGCGTTGACCTTTATTGCGGTTGCGAATCGGCCGCTTAACGTTTGCGAGGACTTGCTTCCTTTAATTTTTTTGCCGCGGCCGTCCTCACTATCTCGGAACAGCGGCTCCAGGTGCTCATCGGATTCTCAAAGACGAGCCTTAGCGAACGCGTCCCGAGGAACGCGTTGACTTATTGGGAATTGCTAAGAAAATCGCTAAGGATTTTTATGCATCAGGATGACGGAAATCCTAGCGCATTAGCTTTGCTGCGTAGATCGGTAAAGCGTCCGCCGGGCGTCGGGGTTTGCGATGCGCCCTCGGCCGCTTTAGCGGCCTGCGAATTGTCGACCGAACCGAGGCCCGAGCCGCTGGAACCCACGATTGAACACGCCTGACCGAACGGGCCTTGCGGCACGATCAACGCAGGCGAGTCGGTGCGCGGGGCGTCGCTCAGGTTCAGCGCATAAGCCATGTTGAACGTGGTCGGATCGCTTGCACGCACGCCGAGCGGATCGAGCCCGAAACGCCACGCGAGCAGTTGATGAATCGAGCTGGGATCGAATGGATAGCGCGCCACGTTGCCCGCGCGCACGCGCGGCCCGAGCAACATGCACGGCACACGAAAACCCAGGCGTCCGTCATTGCCCATTTTCTGCTCGGCGGCCGACAACGATTTGACCGGCGGCGCGACATGCTCGACGAAGCCGCCCCACTCGTCATACACGATGATCATGAGTGTCGTGCTCCAGTTCGGGCTCGCGCGCAATACTTCGTAAATCTGCCCGAGCAACGCCTGGCCATTGCGTACGTCCGCGTGCGGATGATCGTCGTTCGACGTGCCGTTCACTTCGCCGCCGAAGCTCGGCTCGACCATGCAGAACGACGGCAGATTGCCCGCTGCGGCATCGGAGAGAAATTCGGAGAAGAGTTTCGAGCGGCCGACATAGCGCGTGCCGTACAGCGCGGTAAATGGCACATCGTGAAAGTAGTACTTCGACGAAACGTTCTTCGCGTCGAGGCGATCCCAGATGGTTGAAAGCGACGATGTATCGACCGTGTCGTTCAAACGATCCGTCTCGCCGCTATGCAGATAGACGCGATTCGGAAACGTGTCGGCGAGAATGCCGCTCATGTAGTAATCGCAGACCGTGTATTGCGCGGCCGCCTGCCGGTAGAAGTCGAGATCGCTGCCCGTGAAATAGCCGATCGGCAGCAGGTCGCCGCGCGTCTCGTTGGTGTCGCCCGTGAGCAGGAAGCCGTTCATCGCGCCATTGGCAAGATGCGTGCGGCCCGCGCTATACATGTGATTCGGGTCGGCAAACTGACAACCCTGAAAGCCGTATGCCGGGTTCGCCGAAAGCGAGAACGTCGCCTGCGGCGTGCCGAATGCATCCGTGAGTTGTCTGCCCGCCTGTGTTCCTTCCGCGCCCGGCACCCAGCCGAGCAGATGATCGAAGGAGCGGTTCTCCATCGTGACGAGCACGATGTGATCGATGCCCGACGTCGCGGGTGCGGGCAGCGCTGGCCGCGGAAGATTCGCGCGATCGGGAGGAATGACCCCGATGGGACTCGTCGGCGTGACGGTGCCGGAATTGTCGTCGCTGCCACCGCCGCCGCAAGCGGACAGCATGGCGGATCCGGCGAGTGCCGCGAGCAGCCGGCGGCGCACCGCGTCGGGTTCATTGGACGTGGGTCTGGACGGCTTGTCGGCCATGACGGCGCTCCGTACGAGTGTAGTTATCGAAGGCCGTTCATGCTCATGCGGTTGCGCTTCGGAATTCGAAGGCGAACGGCTCGTGGGTGCCGGGGATGAGCACGTTGCGTTCCCGGCACCCTTCACTCATGCGATGAAGCGTTATGCTCGCGTGACGACAGAACTGCTCGCGCCATCCGCGACGGGGGCTTCGAGCGCATACGCATCGACGCCTTCGACGCAGCCGAGATTCACGCGCCAGTCGTCCGGGTTCGTCCGCGTCTGGTGGAACGTGTAAATTCCACAGCGCTTGCAGAAGAAATGTTTTGCGACGTGCGTGTTGAACTGATAACTCGCGAGTTCGCTTTCCCCGGAAAGGATGCGCAGCCTTGCGGCGGGAAAAGGAGGCGACATCACGGCACCGCGCCGCCGGCACAGACTGCAATTGCAGCGCACGGCGGGTTCGAGCGGCGTCTCGACTTCAAAGGTAATCGCGCCGCAATGGCACGCTCCTTTCAGGATCGTTGGGGTCATCGTGTGTCTGCCTCCTTGGTGATTGTCGTCAGGCGGTGTCCTCCACGTACTGCGCGAGGCCGCGCCCAAACGACCAGTCCTCACGGCGATTCGGCGCCAACACGATAAGCACGTCCTCGGGACGAAGCCCGGGCGATGCAGTCAGCTTCGCGGCCAGGGTCTTGTAGAACGCCTTCTTGGTTGCGGTATCGCGCCAGTCGCTCGCGGTGATGTGGATGAATACGAGATCGTCGCTGCGCTCGACATCGAGATAATTCGAATCGTAAATGAAGTCGTCGCGGTCGAACTGCTGGATCAGCTGGAAGCGATCATCGGCGGGCACCTTGAACGCCTCTACGAGCGCTTCGTGCACGCCATTGGAAATGGCGCGGATATGTTCGCGCGGCTTGCCTTTGACGAGCGAGATTCTGACGAGCGGCATATAAATTCTCCTGCGAAACCGGATTGAAGCGATAAGCCAATCGCTTGATGAATCCGACTCTACGCCGCGCGCCCGATCATGAAAATTCAAAAGTTCAGGACCGATACTTCCAGAAAACCGAATCGTCGCAAAACTCAACGCGTCCGCAACGCTTCGACGATATTCATCCGCGAAGCGCGCATCGCCGGCAGAAATCCGCCGACGAATCCCATGATGACCGAGAACACGAGCGTCTTCACGATGACCGAAGGCGTGAGAATGAAGCGGAACGACAAGTCCGCGAAGGTCTGGAAATTGGTCGTGGAAAACGAGGCGAACTGCATGAGCGCGGCGCAGCCGAGCCCCGCGATGCCGCCGACCAGCCCGAGCAACAACGCTTCGAGCAGGAATGCGCCGAGCACGTCGAAACGCTTGAAGCCGAGCGCGCGCAAGGTTCCGATCTCCGCGACACGATTCGCCACCGACGCATACATCGTGATCATTGCGCCGATCATCGCCGCGATCGAAAAGATGATCGAGAACGTGAAGCCGAGAATGTTGATGAACGTCGAGAGCGCCTTCGACTGATCGCCGTAGAAGACCTGCTCGCGCTTCGCTTCGTCGGCGAGGCGCGGGTCCACGTCTATATCCGACCTGAAGCGTTCGAACGCATCGCTGCGCGCGAGGCGCACGACCATCGATGAATAGCTCGTGCGCCGGAACGATTGCATAAGCTGATCGACATCGCCCCAGATTTCCGAATCGAAGCCGCTGCCACCCGCATCGAAATGGCCGACGACGGTCCAGTCGCGCTGCGCGAAACGTAGATGATCGCCGATGCGCGTGCCGCCGAAGCCTTTTGCAATGCTGCCGCCGACGATGATCTCTGACGACCCGTGCCTGAACATGCGCCCCGCCGTGAGCTTCACTTGCGGACGCAGTTGCACGCCCATCGGCGACACGCCCCGGATCACGACATTGGCGGGCGTGTTCGTGCCGAGCTTGGTCAGTGATATCAGAACCACCGTTTCCTTCGATGCGAGCGGGCGGCCGTCGCTGTTCATCGCGACCGACGGATGCATTTCCATGACATTCGCCTGACCGCGATCGATCCCGCTTTGTATCTCCGTTTCCGCGCCCTTGCGAATCACGACGACGTTGTCCGCTTCGCCCGTGGAGACGAGCGTCTTCTTGAGGCCTGCGTCGAGCATGAGCACGGTCGCGAACACGAACACGACGAGCGCGAGCCCGCCCGCGGTGAGCATCGTCGTCAGGCGGCGTGCCCAGAGATTGCGTGCGACGTAGGAAACGGGAATCGCCATCGTCGCGCCTCAGCCGATAGCCCGCAGGCCTTCGACGATGCGCACGCGGCTCGCCTGCACCGCCGGCACGATCGCCGCCGCCAGCGCGACGACGAATGCGCATGCGCCCTGCAGCAGCATCGTCTCGTGCGACACCATGAAGACCGGGAACACGCCGCCCGTTGCGTGCTTGAAGACTTCGGCGACGGGCGGCGTCGCGAGAATGCCGATGCCGCCGCCGATCGCGCATATCGCCATCGATTCGCCGAACACGAGCACCGAAAGAAACGCCGGTCCGAAACCGAGCGCCTTCAACGTCGCGTATTCGGTGATGCGTTCGCGCGCGCTCATCGCCATGGCGTTGGCCATCACCGCCATGATGATAAGGATGACTACATAAGACACGACGCGTATCGCCGCGATGATCTGGTTCGACATCGCGACAAAGCCGAGCTGAAACGCCTGCTCCGTTTCCGTCAGCGTTTCGGCGAGCGAGTTCTTGAAGACATTGTCGATGTTGCGCGACACGGTGGCCGCGTCGTCCGGGTCCTTGATGCCGACCACATACACGCCGACCTGATCGACCTGACGCTTGGTCGTCTTGCGGATCGTCTCGTTCAGATACTCCCAGTGAAAGATGAGTTGCCGCGTGATGGTCGATTCGTCGCGTCCGTCCATGATGCCGCGCACGACGAAGTCGAACGTGCCGGGATAGATCGTGCCTTTGAGCGGAATCACGTCGCCGACCTTGAAGCCGAACTGATCCGCGAGTTGCCGTCCGATCAGACAGCCCTTGCGATCGCGTTGATAATCCGCACGCGCCTGCTCGGATACGATGAACTCGGGATAGAGATCGAGATAGTTGTCGGATACGGCGAACTGCGCGAAGAAATTCTTCGGGTCTCGATAGATGCCGCCGAACCAGTTCGAGCGCGCGACGAGCGTCACGCCGTCGACGCCGCGTATGCGGTTTTCATAGGCGAGCGGCAAGGGAAATACGAGTGAAATCGCGTTGCGTGTGACGAGCCGCGCATTCGATGCCGCCGACGCGCCCGCGTACCACGCATCGACGACCGTATGCAGCAGGCCGTATGCGAGCACGGCGATGGTCAGGCCCAGCACCGTCAGCGCGGTGCGCAGCTTGTGACGCAACGCGTTGCGCAGGATCAGCTTGAGCAGAAACATGACGGCTCAGCGCGGGGTTCCATCGATCAGCTCTCCCTTTTCCAGATGCACGAGCGCCTTGGCCGCAGCGGCCGCGTGCGCATCGTGCGTCACCATGATGATGGTCTTGCCGAGCCGCTCGTTCAGACGCTGAAGCATCGTGAGGACATCGGCGGCTGAGGTGCGGTCGAGATCGCCGGTCGGTTCGTCAGCGACGATCAGCCTCGGGTCCGTGATCAGCGCCCGCGCAATCGCGACGCGCTGCTGCTGCCCGCCCGACAGCTCCGACGGATAGTGAGTCATGCGGTCGGCCATGTTGACCATGTCGAGCACCATTGCGACGCGTTCGCGCCGCTCGTGGCGCGTGAGGCGCGTCAGCATCAGCGGCAATTCGACGTTCTCGAACGCCGAGAGCACCGGCATCAGGTTATAGAACTGGAAGATGAAGCCCACGTTGGCCGCGCGCCAATCCGCAAGGGCCGCTTCCGGCAGACGCGTGATGTCGAGTCCGCCGACGAGCAACTCGCCGCTGTCGGGCCGGTCGATACCCGCGATCAGATTGAGCAACGTGCTCTTGCCGGAACCGGACGGGCCCATCAGCGCGACGAAATTGCCTTCCGCGATCGACAGCGTGATGTCGGTCAGCACCGGCACGGTTTGCACGCCGCGCCGATAGGCCTTTGCAACGTGGCTGATCTGAACCAATGGCGTCGTGCTCACGCTATTTCTTCGCGAGGGTGACACGGGCGCCGTCCTTCAGCTTGTCGCCGGGCGACAGCACGACCACGTCGCCGGGCTTGACGCCCTGCACGGCAAGCAGATCGCCGATGCGTTTGCCCGTCGTTACGGGCACTTCGCGCGCGATGTCGTTGTCGATCTTGTAGACGACCTTGCGCTCGCCGCGCGTGACGATCGCCGATGGCTGCACGGCCACGACCGCCTTCTTTTCTTCAGGGGGCACCGGTTTCGAAAGAAACGCGACCTTCGCGGACATGTCCGGCAACACGCGCGCATCGCGATCGACGAAACGCACTTTCACGAGCACCGTCGCCTTCGAACGGTCGACCGTCGGCACCATGCGCGACACGCGGCCCGCGAAGCGCACGTCGGGCAATGCGTCAAGCTGGATCTCGCACGGCTGCTCCACGCTGATGCGCGCGATGTTCGATTCCGCGACATCGGCTTCGACTTCGAGCGTCTTCATGTCCGCGATGGTGACGACCGCGCCCTTGCTGTCCGACGCCGACGAGAACGGCGTGATGTTGTCGCCCACGTTGGCATGTTTCTCCAGCACGACGCCATCGAAGGGCGCGCGGATCACCGTTTGATTGACGGCAACCTGTGCCGCTTGCGCGTTGGCGCGCGCGGAGACGATCGAGGCTTCATCGCTGTTGATGGAGGCTTGCGCCTTGTCGTAACGGGCGAGCGCGGCGTCGTACTGGGTTGCCGGAATGGCGCCCTGCGGAGCGAGGATCTTGAAGCGCCTGAGATCGACTTCGGCGTTCTTGAGCTCGGCGCGCTGCAGTTCGAGGTTTGCCTGCGCGACCTTGACTTGAGCCTGCGCCTGCGCAAGCGAAGCGGCGACGTCATCGCTTTCGAGCCGCGCGATGATCTGCCCTTCCTTCACCACGGTGCCTTCGAGCACGCCGAGCCATTCGACACGCCCTTGCCCTTTGGACGCCACCGCCGCCTTGCGCTGCGGCACGACATAGCCTGTGGCGTTCAGCAGCGTGTAACTCTGCGATGGATATACAGACGTGACCGTGGCGCTCTCCACGGCTTGCGGCCCGGTAAGCCTGAACGCGACGGCGATCAGCCCGAGCAGGATCAGCGCGATGACGGCATAACGGAACCAGTGTCGACGGCGCCGCGGTACGGCGGCGGATGGTCCCCGGTCGATCTTGAGTTTTTCGAGGTCGTGTTCGGCCAATTTATGAGCTTGCGCCGCAGTGCGGCTCGCGATCCGGGATGCGGTTGAGGGACGCTCAGTATAGCGCCGCGACGTATGGCGGCCGATGTCGCACATGGACGCGGCAGGGCGCGCCATGCCAAAAGAGCAGTGTCGATCGATGGCCGGTTTCCGTTGCGCCCCATTTGTGAATAAAAGTTAAAGATGCTTTGACTTCGGCCCCGGTTTCGCGGCCTCAACTTCGATAAAGTGACTTCACGCCGCACCACCCCTACATCGAAGACGGAGACGAATCATGAAGACATATCGCATCGCAACCATTCCTGGCGACGGCATCGGTAAGGAGGTCGTGCCCGCCGGCCAGCAAGTGCTCGAAGCGCTGGCACGTTGCACACAAAATTTTGAATTCAAATTCGAGAATTTCGATTGGGGCGCGGACTACTACCGCCAGCACGGCGTGATGATGCCCGCGGACGGTCTCGACGCGATCCGCGACAAGGACGCGATCCTCTTCGGCTCCGCCGGTGACCCGGACGTGCCGGACCACATCACGCTGTGGGGTCTGCGCCTGAAAATCTGCCAGGGCATGGATCAGTACGCGAACGTGCGCCCGACGCGCATCCTGCCGGGCATCGACGCACCGCTCAAGCGCTGCAAGCCGGAAGACCTGAACTGGGTGATCGTGCGCGAAAACTCGGAAGGCGAATATTCGGGCGTCGGCGGCCGCGTGCATCAGGGCCATCCGCTCGAGGCGGCGACCGATGTGTCGATCCTGACGCGCGCCGGTGTCGAACGCATTATGCGTTTTGCATTCAAACTGGCGCAGTCGCGTCCCCGCAAGCTACTGACCGTCATCACGAAGAGCAACGCGCAGCGCCACGCGATGGTCATGTGGGACGAAATCGCGCTGGAGATCTCGAAGGATTTTCCGGACGTGAAGTGGGACAAGGAACTCGTCGATGCCGCCACGGCGCGCATGGTGAACCGTCCCGCCACGCTCGATACCGTCGTTGCGACCAACCTGCACGCCGACATCCTGAGCGATCTGGCCGCCGCCCTCGCGGGCAGCCTCGGCATCGCGCCGACGGGCAACATCGATCCCGAGCGCCGCTATCCGTCGATGTTCGAGCCGATCCACGGTTCCGCGTTCGACATCATGGGCAAAGGTCTCGCCAATCCGATCGGCACGTTCTGGTCCGTCGTGATGCTGCTCGAACATCTCGGCGAATTCGAGGCCGCGAAACGGGTGATGGCCGCTGTCGAAGCCGTTACCGCCGATCCGTCCCTGCACACGGGCGATCTCGGCGGCAAGGCGACGACCGCACAAGTGACGGCCGCCGTATGCGCGTTCGTCGAGCAGGCGGAAGCCGCGGCCGCCTGACGCACGTTTGGTCCCGGAATGAAAAAGAGCGGCTACGTGCCGCTCTTTTCGTCCAACGCGCCTTCCTTCATGAACCCAGCGCCACGCGTTCCGGTTCGTCCGGCTCGAACCAGTCGGGATTGCGCGCCGCGATAGGATGCAGCGACACCAGAATTTCCCTTAAATGCGCACGCATCGCTTCTTCGGCGCCATCGGCATCATGTGCCTTCAACGCGCTCACAATTCGCGCATGCTGCTTGATGAGCAAATCGAGCGGCGACACATCGGGCAAGCTCAGATACCGGACGCGATCCATCTGCGCCTTGATGTCCTGAATCGTGTCCCACGCCGCGACGCAGTCGATCGATTGCGCGATCAGCATATGGAACTGTTCGTCAAGCGTGAGGAACGCACCGGTATCGTTCAACTTCGATGCGCTCTTCTGCTCGCGCAGGTTCGCGGCGAGATCGTCGAGTTGCGAATCGGTGATGGCGACCGCGGCCTTGCGCGCGACCGCCGTTTCGATCGCCTCGCGAATGAAGCGCCCTTCGCGCACCTGACGCGGCGAGATCTTCTTCACGAAGGTACCGCGCTGCGGCAACACCTGCAGCACGCCAGCCTCGACGAGCTTGATGAAGGTCTCGCGCACGGGCTGGCGCGACACCTGAAACATATCCGACACTTCCTTTTCCGAGAGCGGCGTGCCCGGCACGAGTTGCCCCGCGAAAATAGCCTGGCGCAGCGCCCGAAAAATCTGCTTGCCGATGGGCTCGTGCGAGTCGTGCGAAATCAGCGAGGTCAGATCGGGCAACGCAATCTTCTGCGACGCGAGCGGCCTGCGCACGCGAGCGCGCCGCGATGCCGAGTCCGTTGCCGAGCCGTTTGGCACGATACCTTCTTGCATGATTGAAAACCTGAACGCTATGTGAGGAAAGTGCGATTCACGCATGCGCGCATCACTTCCCGATACTATCACGCGGTCCTTGCGGCACCTTCGGGCTTCGCGCGCGCTTTCGGCTCGCGAATCCACATGAACGAACACAGCGCGCCGAGCACCGCAACCGCGCCCGCGAGAACGAAGGCGCTGCCATAAGCGCCGTGCGTTGCCTCGACGATGAAGCCCGTCACGGCCGGCCCGATCACGCCCGCCAGGTTCGCCAGCAGATGCACGAAGCCGCCCACCCCGCCGACGTTCTCGCGCCGCACCGTGTCCTGAATCACGGCCCAGTAGACCGAACCCGTCACGTAGAGAAAGAAGATCGTGACAGACATCAGCGCGACCGCGCCTTGCGTGCTCTCCACGCGGCCCGCGAACGCCACGGACAGCGCAGCCATGCCGAGACACACCGTCAGCACGATGCGACGCGACATCAACGGCTTGCCGGTGATGCGCAGAATCGCATCGGTGATGAAGCCGCCCGCCGCGAGGCCGATGCTGCCGAGCAGCCACGGAATCACCGTCGCGAAACTCATGTCGCGCAGGGACATGTGATGCGCTTCGGTGAGGTAGGTCGGGAACCACGAGAGAAAGAAGAAGAGCACGTAGTTATACGAGAAGAACGCGCATGCGGTGGCGAGGATGATCGGCTGACGCAGATAGAAGCCGAGATTCGCCTGTTTGCCGTGTGCGCCGTGCTCCATCGACGCGGCGCCTTGCTGTCCTTCCACGATCAGATCGAGCTCGGCTTGCGTGACGCGCTTGTTCTGCTGCGGATGCTCGGTCGTCGAAAGCGTCCATAGCGCGAGCCAGACGAAACCGATCAGCATGATGATGACGAAGGCCCAGCGCCAACCGAACTGTATCGCCATATAGCCGACCACCGGCCCCGCGAGTGCACCGCCGAGCGGCGTGCCCGAGCTGATGACACCGATCGCACTGGCCACTTCCCGGCGCGGGAACCAGTTGTTCACCATCTTGCTGTTCGACGAACTGAACGGACCCTCGCCCATGCCGAAGAGCACGCGCAGAACGATCAGCGAAGCGAGACTGCTCGCAAGCGCGGTCGCGCCGCAGAAGAGCGACCAGATGCCCATCGCGCCGCCGAAGACCTTCTTGGCGCCGATCTTGTCGGACAACACGCCGCCGACAAAATTGAATAATGCATACCCGATAAAGAAGCTGCTGAACACGATGCCCATCTGCGCGTGCGTGAAATGCAGATCTTTCTGGATCAGCGGCGCGGCGATGGAAAGCGCCGCGCGATCGAGATAGTTGACGACTCCGGCGAGAAACAGCAGTCCGACGACGAACCATCGCTGGCTCTTGATCATGTCGAGTCTCCGATGCACCGCTTCTTATCGGCCTTCGGCCCGGCGGTTTTTTGAATGATGAATTTTGAATGCCAGTGCGCAAACGCGCTTAGTCGAATTGCAGATGCACTTTCATCGACTGGCTGCGGTCCTGCGCGACTTCGAATGCGCGGTTCGCATCTGCGAGAGGAAATGCGTGCGTCATCAGCGGACGAAGATCGATGCGTTGCGAGGCAATTTCATCCGCGGCGGTGGCGTATTCGTCGGTGAAGCGAAACGAGCCCTGATAGCGCAACTCCTTCGCCATCACGAGATTCGCCGCAACCGGCGACTGACCCGCCGGCAGATTGCCGAGCTGGATGACCGTGCCGCCCGCGCGAACCGCGCGCAACGCGGTATCGAGACCGGCGGGGCTGCCCGATGCCTCGATCACGACGTCGAAGGTGCCACGTTCGCGCGACCATGCATCGATGCGCGCCTGGTCGTTCGCGAGCACGGTTTCATCCGCGCCGAGCGACGCCGCCATCGCAAGCGCCTTCTCCGCCAGATCGACCGCGACGACTCGATGCGCGCCCGCCCGACGAGCCGCGGCAAGCACGATACAGCCGATCGGCCCGCAGCCGACCAGCAGCATCTTCGCGCCGACGAGCGAGCCCGCGAGATTCAGCGCGTGCAACGCGACGGCCAGCGGCTCGGCCATCGACGCCTGCGCGAAATCGAGGCTGTCCGGAACCGGCACGCATTGCCGCGCCGCTGCCGTGATGTACTGACGAAACATGCCCTGCATGTGCGGAAACGTGGACGCACTGCCCATGAAACGCATGTTCAGACAATGATTCGGCATGCCCTTCACGCAGAAGCGGCACGTGCCGCAATTCAAGCCCGGGTTGACCGCGACGCGTTGACCGATTTTCAACTCGGTCACGCCCTCGCCCAGCGCCGCGATTTCGCCCGCGACTTCATGACCGAGCACGAACGGCTCGCGCACCGCGAAGTCGCCGCTCTTGCCCTTGAAGTAGTACGAGAGATCGGACCCGCAGATGCCGCCCGCGCGCACGCGAATCTGCACCTGTCCGGGCTGCGGCTGGGGCGTGTCGATCTCGTCGATGACGAGTTTCTTCGCTTCGTGGAGGACGGCTGCGAGCATGATCGGTATCCTGAGTCTTGCGGTTTTTTGAATGCGAAATTTTGAATGCCGGCTTTTCGCGATCGGGTTCAGCGCCGCGCGGCAAAAGCGGTCGCGGTATGCGCCGGCGCGGCTTCGATTTCATGTGAAGGCGCCGCCCAATCGTGGAGATCGCGGCCGAGCTGCGCGGGCGCCGTTTCCGGCAAAAGGAGCAGCGAGATCGTCGAAATGATGCCGAGCACCGCCACATAGACGATCAGCCCGACCGAACTGCCGCCTGTCGCCTGAATGAGCTTCACTGCGACGAGACCAAGCACGCCGCTGCCGATGAGTGAACCGATCTGCCAGATCAGCGCGATGCCGCTGCAGCGCACGCGCGCCGGAAAAAGCTCGGGAAAGAGCGATGCTTGCGGCGCATAGCACAGGCTGTGGCCGACGGTGATCGCGAGGATCAACACGGTCTGGATCGCGAGGCGGCTGCCGCTGTCGATCGCGTGAAAGAGCGGCACCACCAGCAGGACGTGCAGCACGGCGCCCGCGATGAAAGTCGCACGCCGGCCGATGCGGTCCGACAGCGCGCCCGCGAGCGGAATCGCGATGAGCTCGAGCAAAACCGCGACGATGATGCTCTGCAGAAGAAGCGCCTCGGAGATGCCGTGCGCGCGGCCGTAGGCGAGCACGATCATCGTGTACATCGCGAACGTGCAGGCTTCGATGAGTTTCGCGCCGACGCCCTTCACGATCGTCGAGCCGTATTGCTTCACCACTTCCACCACGGGCCGCGACTCGACCGTCCGGGTTGCGCGAATCGCCGCGAATACGGGCGATTCCTCCGTGCGCAGGCGGATATAGAGCCCGACTACGACGAGCACGATGCTCCCGAGAAACGGCAAACGCCAGCCCCAGTCCATCAGTTGTTCGTGCGTGAGCGTCGCGGTGAGCACGGCGAAGATGCCCGACGGAATCAGAAATCCGGCTGGCGCGCCGAGTTGCACGAGGCTCGCGAAGAAGCCGCGTTCGCGCGGCGGCGCGTATTCGGCGGTCAGCAGCACCGCGCCCGCCTGCTCGCCGCCAACGCCGAAGCCCTGCAACACGCGAATCAGAATGAGCGCGGCCGGCGCCCAGATGCCGGCTTGCGAATAGTCGGGCAGCAAACCGATGGCGAACGTGCCGAGCCCGACGATCAAAATCGTGACGATGAGCGCTTTCTTCCGCCCGATCTTGTCGCCGAAATGCCCAAAAACGATCCCGCCGATGGGCCTCGCGACGAAACCGACTGCATAGGTTGCAAACGCGGCGAGCGTGCCGATCAGCGGATCGTGGCTCGGAAAGAACTTCGCCCCGAACACGAGCACGGCGGCCGTGCCATACACGAAGAAGTCGTAATACTCTGCCGCAGTGCCGATGGTCGATGCCGCGGCCACGCGCCGCAACATCGCACTGGTTTCCCTGTCTGCCATGTCTCTCTCCGGAATTTTGTACTTTGAATGCGTAATGCCAATGCGCAATGACCAGTTACCAGTTCCAGAGGGTTCCGTCCTCGAGGCGCGCGACAGGCAGATACGCCGGGTCGTACGGATACTTCGCGGCAAGCTTTTCGTCGATGTCCACGCCATGGCCCGGCGCTTCGCCCGGATGCATCATCCCGCGGTCGAAGGACCATGCATGCGGGAAGACGTCGAGCGCTTCTTGCGGAAAGCCCATGTATTCCTGTACGCCGAAGTTCGGCACCCAAAGATCGAAATGCAGCGCCGTGCCCATGCATACCGGCGACAGATCGGACGGGCCATGACAACCCGTTCGCACCTGATAGAGCGAGGCGAAATCGGCAATCCGCTTCAGATGCGTGATGCCGCCCGCGTGCGTCAGCGTGGCACGGATATAGTCGATCAGTTGCTCTTCGATCAGTTGCTTGCAATCCCAGATGCTGTTGAACACTTCGCCCACTGCGATCGGCGTGACGGTGTGTTCACGGATCAGCCGGAAGCCTGCCTGATTCTCCGCGGGCGTCGGGTCTTCCATCCAGAACAGGCGATACGGTTCGATCGATTTGCCGAGACGCGCCGCTTCGATCGGCGTAAGACGATGATGTACGTCGTGCAGCAGATGCGTGTCGAAGCCGAACTTGTCGCGTACGGCTTCGAAAAGTTTCGGCACGAAATCCAGGTACTTTTCCGAAGACCAGCTCTGTTCTTCCACCGCGCCTTTGGTCGCCGGCTCGTACATGCCGCTGCCCTTCGCGACGCCGTACACCGAGCGCATGTTCGGCACGCCGCACTGGATACGGATAGCCTTGTAGCCCTCCTCGACATGCTCCGCGTAACGGTCGAGCGCTTCCGGAATATCGCGGCCCGTCGCGTGCCCGTAGACCATCACGCCCTCGCGCGACGCGCCGCCCAGCAGCTTGTACAGCGGCATGTTCGCCGTCTTGCCCAGAATGTCCCACAGCGCCATGTCGACCGCGGCGATGGCCGTCATCGTGACCGGACCGCGACGCCAGTACGCGCCCTTATAGAGGAACTGCCATGTATCTTCGATGCGGCCGGGGTCGCGTCCGATGAGCAATGGACACACGTGATCTTTCAGATACGAGGCAACGGCCAGTTCGCGGCCATTGAGCGTCGCATCGCCGATGCCGTAAATGCCCTCGTCCGTTTCCACTTTGAGCGTGACGAAATTGCGTCCCGGACACGTCACGATCACATCGGCGCGGATGATCTTCATAGGGATTCCTTGAATGGGCATTCGATGTAACGGATACTACCATACCAGTATGTCACAACGTCAACGTCGGGTTTTCCCCATTCTTAATGCAAAATGCCATCGCAAATGACTGATCAATCCACGCCATCCACGCTCTGCCATTCGTCGCTCTCTTCGATGAGCGCGCATTTGCTCTCGCCGCAATGGCGGGAGCCTGCCATCGGCATCGTGCATCTGGGCGTCGGCAATTTTCATCGTGCGCACGAAGCGCTCTACACCGAGGAAGCGATGCTCGCTCAGCCCGGCGACTGGGGCATCTGCGGCGTCACGCTGCAGGGCGACGTGAGCAAGCGCGATGCGTTGATGAAGCAGAACGGGCTTTACAGCGTCGTGGAACGCGGTCCGGAAGGCGTGCGCGTGACGGTCGTGCGCGCGTTGCGCGAAGTGCTGGCGATGCCTTTCGATCGCGCGCGCCTGTTCGCACTTTTCGCCGATGAGCGCGTGCGCATCGTGTCATTGACCGTAACGGAGAAGGGGTATTGCCGCGATCCGCAGACGGGCGATGCCGACTTCAGCCATCCGGGCGTCGCGCACGATCTGATGCGTCCCGAAGAGGCGTCGACGGTCCCGGGGATTTTGTGCGCCGCGCTGAAGGCGCGCCGCGACGCCGGCAAGCCGCCCTTCACCGTGCTTTCATGCGACAACCTCTCGCACAACGGCGACGCGCTCCGGCAAGCCGTCTGTTCATTCGCACGCAGGCTCGACCCGGCGCTCGCCGAATGGATCGAAATGCAGGTGGCCTTTCCGTCGACGATGGTCGATCGCATCGTTCCCGCGACGACCGAGGCCGATCGCGAAGCCGCGCAGGCGGCCCTCGGCGTGCTAGACGAAGTGCCGGTGCCGTGCGAGCCGTTCCGTCAATGGGTGATCGAGGACCGCTTCCCTTGCGGGCGTCCGGCCTGGGAAACGGCTGGCGCGCAGCTCGTCGACGATGTCGCGCCGTTCGAAGTCGCCAAGCTTCGCATGCTGAACGCCACGCATTCGACGCTCGCCTATCTGTCGATGCTCGCCGGATTCGAGACTATCAGCGACGCGGTCGGGCACGCGCCACTGCGGGCGCTGATCCACGACATGATGACGCACGAGATCGCCCCGACGCTCGACGTTCCCGCCTCGTTCGACCTGCTCGCTTACCGCGACGCCCTGCTCGCCCGATACGCCAACCCGGCGCTCAGGCATCGCTGCGCGCAGATCGCGATGGACGGCAGCCAGAAGATGCCGCCCCGCATTCTGTCGACGATCGCGGTGCGTCTCGCCGCGGGGCGCTCGATCGAGCGGCTCGCACTGGCCACGGCAGCGTGGTTCACGTTCCTGCGCGGCCGCGCGGACGACGGCACGCGCTATCGGATCGACGATCCGCTGGCGGACCGTCTCACGAAGGCAGCCTGCGATGCCAACACGCCCGACCATCTGGTCGACGCGATGCTCGCCGTGAGCGACGTTCTCCCGTCGGATCTCGCGCGCAATTCAGCACTTCGAGAGGCTCTGATCCGCGCCGTAGCGAAACTGCGAGGCGGCGCGCTCGCGGCTATCTCTGAGTACACACGGGTCGACAAAGGCGTCGCTTAAGGAGTCGATTGAGGATCGATTGAATGCAAAGTTCAAAATCACCGAGTGAATTTTGAATTGCGCATGCAAAATGCCATCCCGCCGGGCGCGCGAGACAGGCGCCCGCGCGAAAATAGGTCCGCCACGACTGCCGATGCGCCGGCTTCGTTTTAAGATAGTCACTTTCTGTGACTCGGCGCCATACGCCAGGAGTGGTACGTGTTCTTTTCGAACTATCGACGAAGCGGACGAAGCGGACGAAGCGTTGCCGCATGCGCGGCCTGCGCATTGTTGTGCTGGCCGGTCGCGACGCTAGCGGCGCAGACCACCGGCAATCAAGCGGCGAGTTCCGTCGATGTTGCGAGCGGCGCTTCGGCTCCCGGCATTCTTTCCGCCCAATCGCTTCCGCCGGACTTCAGCGGCGACGATCCCGAACACGTCCGGGACGCGCTCGCCGGCCATCCAGCGCCCGGCCAGCCGTCCTCGATCACGAGCCGCGTGCGCGCATTTCTTTCGCGTCCGTTTCGCAAGTGGGAACAGGGCGCGTCGGCCGCATCGGCTGCGAGCGGATCGCAAGCGCAACGGAATGCGCAGGCGGAGCGCACGTTCGTGTTTGTCATCCCCGTTTCATACGGCGTGCGCTTTCAGTCGAAGAAGAAAGTGCTCACCGTGAATGTTTCACTCTCGGCACCCGAGACGCCGGACGCCATTCTGCTGAAGCAGACGGTCAAGGGGCAAAGCGGCCGCAAGCTTGTCGTCGCGCCGGAAGCGAAAGCGAAGGGCTTCGTCCAGACCTTCGACGTCATCCAGTTGAAATCGGCAGGCAGTGCGAAGACCACGATCAACGGCCGCGCGGTGCTGCCGAATTTCGACCATAAACACGGCAATGGCGACTTCGCCATCGTGCTCATCTGCACGCTTGCGCCTCCGTATCTGATGGATGATGTCGAGCAGAGCGCCCCCACGGATGAAGAGCCCACCGACATCACGCGCAGAACGTCCACGTTGAACGGCAGCGTCGATGCTGCGTGGCTCATCGATCGCACGGACGGCAGCATCGTGACGAAGCGCCTGCATCTCGTGAAATAGCAGAGACGCTTCGATCAATACTCTGCGTTTGTATCGAGTGGATAGACCGGGCGTTTCAGGTTGCCGAACGAGAACAAAGCGTAGTCGGAACTCGTGACGCCGCGGCTGTCGCATTCGACGAGTCCGCCCGATAACGGCACGAATACCGGACGGCAATACATACGCGATTTGAGGATCAGAAAGCGCGCAGTGGCCGGATTGATACCGACGCTTTCGAACACGCCCAGATCCCACGGCTCGTGTGTTCTTTCCGTCAAGAGGATGCGCGCGCTGTGCGTTTCGATGACGGCCGCACGTCCCATATAAGCGCGTTGCCCTGTATAAGTGGGGCCGCTGATGATGTACTCGCCATTCGTCAGCGCGCGCACGATGCCCGTTACTTCGAGCGGCGGCTTTCCGCGCGAGGCAACGCTCGCGAGCTTGTTGCCGATGCCGATCGTGACGCTCGCGCCCTCGCCCGCGGCATAGAGTTTCGCGACTGCGTCCGGATCACAAAACGGTCCGACGACGATGCCATCGAGCCCCTGTTTCAAGGCCTCTTCGAACGCATCGGTCGTATCGCACGTTCCGCCCGACATGCAGTTGTCGCCGTGATCGAGCAGCAGCACGGGCTTGTTGGTCTCGCCGGCAAGCCGAGCGCCTTCGCTGATCGACTGTTCGAGCGGCGCGCTGCGATACACGAATCCGTCGCGGTCATCCCATATGAGACGCGCGATGCGGTCCGCTACTTCCTGTGCCTTCTCGCGTGCGCCGTTTGCGACCACGACGACGCTCAAGCAAGGTGCTTCGATATCCGCGAGCGAAAAGCCCGCCAACACCGATACCGCGAGGACACCGTCATCTCGTTCCGCAGCGCGCGCCGCATCGACGGCACGCTTCATCACGCCTTCAGCCGTTGCGCTTCTGAGCGTGTGCGTCATGAGCGGCGGCTGCGCCCATGCGATCACGGGCTTTGCCCTGCCGTGTATCCGATCGAACAACAGACGCGCCGCATGTGCTCCGCTCTCATACATATCGACGTGCGGATAGGTCTTGAAGCTCACGATCACGTCCGCATGGTCGATCATTTTCTGCGTGACGTTCCCATGCAAATCGAGCGACACCGCGATGGGCGCACGCGGCAGCACACGACGTACACGCTCGAGCAGATCCCCTTCGCCATCGGAAGAATTCTCCGCGACCATCGCGCCGTGCAGATCGAGCATCACGGCATCGCAACCTTCAGCCGCTTCGATGATCGACGCGCAGATCGCATCATAGGCCGAGGCGGCCACGCGCCCGCTCGGATTCGCCGATGCGGATATCGGCGTGACGATGCTTGCGCCTTCGCGCTTCGCTGCATCAATGAACGCGGACATCGCCGTGCGCATTCCGGCGTTCTCGCGATAAGCGTCGTCGCCATAACAGGGACCATCGCGCCCGAAGGCTTCGAGCGGCGTCGCCACCGGCGAGAATGTATTGGTCTCGTGGTTCATTCGCGCAATGAGAATCTTCATGCGCTTGTCTCCCTGGATGGATGAAGTAGACAACTACGTCTACCTGCATCAACAAGATGATTGGCCGTTCGTATTCCTTCGCCCATGATACAGAGACGTACGCCCGTGCGAAACCGCATCCGCCCAAGCGTCTACAATTCAGAGTTGAACACTCGCCCAGGCGTCCTGCCTGATTGCATTTCAGCCCGTCAATTCCGGAGTTTTCGACACGATGCGAGGCGTCGCCGCCCCGATATACCGAGCGGATCGCACCACGCGGAGAACGTGAATGCCGCCCACTTTGAACGCCGTTCGCAAGACCGGACGCGTATTTGGCCGCCGGCTGATGCGACGCAACAGCACCGCAGCGATGCGCGTCGCCGATGTGTTCTCGCGCGTGCCGATGCTTGCGGCGCTCATCGGCACGGCCATCGCCATCTCCATGGCCGTGCTGTCGTTCGCCGCGCTGTGGCAGGGACGCGCTCAGGCATTGCAAAACGCACATCAGGCATCGGCCAATCTGGTCGCCACGCTGAGCGCCGACATCACGCGCAACATCGAATCGAGCGATCTGTCCTTGCGCACCATCGTGAGCGGCGCGAAGAATCCCGCGGTCATGACGCTTCCTCCCGACCTGCGCAAGCTCGTCCTGTTCGACGGCGCCACCGGGATGAACTATGTCGGCGGCGCGTTCATCATGAATCGCGAAGGCCGCATCGTTGTCGAGCGCGATCCGTCGGAACATGCGGACCTGCTCTTCAATGATCGCGACTACTTCAAGGTTCACGCCGATAACCCGGACATGGGCCTCTTCATATCCGGACCCTACGTTTCGCGGCTGCGTAGAGGCGCGGCGTCGCTCGCTATGAGCCGGCGCATCGATGCGCCGGACGGATCGTTCGCAGGCGTCGCGGTCATCGCGTTGAACGTCACGTATTTCAAGTCGCTGCTCGCGCGCGTGAACGTAGGGCGCGCCGGGTCGGTATTCATCGTGCAACAGGACGGCGTGATGATCGCACGCAAGCCCGCATTGCCGGCGGACAGTTCGGGTTATGTCGCCCGGTCGCCGACTTTTGCCGCGATGAAGGACCAGGTATCCGGCTCTTACATCTCAACTTCGCCACTCGATGGCGTGCGGCGGCTCTACACCTTCCAGCGCGTGCCGGGCACGCATCTGATCGCGGCGGTCGCGCCTGCGGAAGAGGACGTCCTCGCCGGATGGCGGGAACGCAGCACCATGATCGGCGGCCTCACCCTGATGTTCGGAAGCGGCTTCATCGTCATTTCATGGCTGCTGGCGATGTCATTGCGCTCGCGGGCCGTCGCGCAGGAGAAACTGCAACGGCTCGCGGGCACCGACGCTCTGACGGGTCTCTGCAACCGGCGCGCGCTCGACCGCCGGCTCGACGAAGAATGGCGGCGCGCACGACGCGCCGATCAGCCGATCTCCGTGCTCTTTGTCGATGTCGATCACTTCAAGCTCTACAACGACACCTACGGGCACGCGATGGGCGACGATGCGCTCATCGCGGTGGCCGATTGTATTCAAAATTCCGTGAATCGTCCCGGCGATATCGTCGCGCGCTATGGCGGGGAGGAATTCGTGGTCGTGCTGCCGGCGGCCGCGGCAAGCGGTGCATTCACGTTCGCCGAGCGCCTGCGCGCGAAGGTGGAAGAACTCGCGGTCCCGAACAGTGCGGCGCCGAGAGGCGTGCTGACCATCAGCGTCGGTTGCGCCACGGCCTCGCCGCGGCAGAGCGACGATGCCCTCAAGCTGCTCAACAGCGCCGACGCTGCGCTCTATCTCGCCAAACGCGCCGGCCGGAATCGCGCAGTCCATGAGGACAGCGTCGCGAGCGGCAACGTTTGAAGCGCAACGCGTCACCTCGCGCGTATGATGCATGCAATCTGGCACTTTGCATGCATCATGCAAGGAGACAAATCAATGACCGCATCCACTGCTGTACTCGCGATTCTGTTCTCGCTCCTGCTGGGCGCGATGATTCCCGGCCCGAGCTTCGTGATCGTGGCCCGCAATGCCATCGGCGTCTCGCGTGCCGACGGTCTGGCGACCGCGCTCGGCATGGGCGTAGGCGGCATTTTCTTCGGCGGGATAGCGCTGGCCGGCCTGTACACGCTGCTTGTCGCCGTCGAATGGCTTTATATCGGGCTGAAAGTGGCTGGCGGGCTGTACCTGATTTATATCGCCTCGAAGATATGGCGCGGCGCCGCGCAGCCGATGCAAATGTCGATGCAGCGCGATGCGTCCGTACCGGCAGGTAATGTACGCAAGTCGTTCTGGCTCGGCCTTTCGACGCAGCTGAGCAACCCGAAGACGGCGATCTGGTACGGCAGCATCTTTGCGGCGCTTCTGCCTCAGCATCCACCGCTTTGGTGCTACTTCGTGCTGCCTCCGATGGTGTTCGCGATCGAAACGGGCTGGTACACCATCGTCGCGCTGGGCTTCTCCAGCAGGCGCCCGCGCGAGATGTATCTCCGCGCGAAAAAGTGGATCGATCGCATCGCATCTAGCGTAATTGCGGCGCTCGGCTTGCGCCTCATCATGACGGCAGGCAAAGCTGGTTTGTGATGAAGCATGCATCACGCAAGTTGGCATTCGGCATTTTGAATGCAAAGGACCGGACGCACGAATAGCGCATCGGGTCTCTCCATCACAGCGGCGTCCCTGCGTGCGCCCCTCCGGCGGGTGCTGTTTGCCGTTCAGTCATCGTCCGCTGCAAGTGGTCCTTCCTTTAAAGCGGTCGGCACCGAGACGCCACCCGCCACCTTTCGTTTCCCTGACGCACGTACGACGCGCCGCGCATTGGCGCAGGACTTGCTTTTCCAGGCGCTCGACCATCCGGCGTTTCGACCGGTACGCGCACACGGAGGAGATGATGCAAGACGACATCCGCGACATCGCGGCTTCCGATCATGAACGACAGAGCAACTGGCTGATTCCCTCGATTCGCAAGGCGCACGAGCGCTCGGAAACGTTTGGTCTGAATACGTCGACGTGCCCCGACTACGATGTCCTGACTCAAGGCGAATTGCTGCTCAAGCTCGAACAGAATCGCGTGCTGTGTGCGCACGCGACGCCGGTCATGGAGACGCTGCGCGAGCAGATCGTCAATACGCAAAGCATGATCGTGCTGACCGATGAGCAAGGCCTCATCCTTCACTCGACCGGCGACGACGACTTCCTCGCCCGCGCGGAGAAAGTCGCGCTCAGGGCCGGCGCGAACTGGGCCGAGCAACGGCAAGGCACCAACGCGATCGGGACCGCGATTGCCGAGCGCACGCCGACTGTCGTGCATGGCGATCAGCACTATCTAGCCGCCAATCGCTTCCTGACCTGTTCCAGCGTGCCGATTCTCGATCCCTATGGCGAGCTGATCGGCGTACTCGACGTGACGGGCGACCATCGCAGCTACCATCGCCACACGATGGCGCTCGCGCGCATGTCCGTGCAGATGATCGAAAACCACCTGTTTTCCAGCACTTTTCAGGGCATGCTGCAAATCGCGTTTCACAGTCGCCCCGAGTTTCTCGGCACGTTGATGGAAGGCATCATGGCCTTCACGGGCGATGGCCGTTTCCTGTCAGCCAATCGCAGCGCGCAGTTCCAGTTCGGGCTGCCGCTCACGGCGCTGCGCGCGCATACGCTCTCGTCACTCTTCGGATTGACGAGCGCGCAATTGATCGATCGTTCGCGCGCGAGCCGCGAACCGCATACGACGCTCGATCTGAACAACGACGCCGTCGTGTGTGCGCGAGTCCGCTTGAATCGCTCGCCGATCTCGGATATGCCTGCCCCGTCGCTTCCCGCAAAAGCGGCGTCAAAGTCCACATCCCTCGACAAAACATCGAAACTGGCCTCTCTCGACACCGGCGACGCCAAAGTCTCCGCCGTGATCGGCAAGGTGCGCAAGGTCATCGGTAAGGACATACCGATCCTCATTACCGGCGAAACGGGCACCGGCAAGGAGTTGCTTGCGCAAGCCATTCACTGCGATTCGCCACGTCGCGCGGGGCCGTTCATCGCGGTGAACTGTGCGTCGATTCCGGAAAATCTGATCGAGTCGGAACTCTTCGGCTATGAAGAAGGCGCGTTCACAGGCGCAAAGCGCAAGGGTGCGGCGGGAAAACTCATGCAGGCCGACGGCGGCACGCTCTTTCTCGACGAGATCGGCGACATGCCTTATCCGCTGCAAGTGCGTCTCTTGCGCGTATTGCAGGAACGCGTGATCGATCCGCTGGGTTCGAGCAAATCGATACCCGTCGATGTCGCGATCATCTGCGCCACACACCGCAATTTGCGCGAGATGATTGCGCAGAATCGATTTCGCGAGGATTTGTATTACCGGCTTAATGGGCTCGTCGTCAAGCTGCCGCCATTACGCGAGCGCACGGACCTTGCCGCCGTGATCACGAAGATGCTCGACATGGTGAATGCCGAGGAAGCATGCGGCGTGCGCTTGTCCATCGACGAAGATGTCATGCGACTCTTCGAGGATTATTCATGGCCGGGCAATTGTCGGCAATTGGGCAACTTGCTGCGCACGGCCGCCGCCATGGTCGACGAAGATGGTTGCATTCGTCGCGAACATCTGCCGGAAGACTTCTTCGAGGAAGCATTTAACGTGGATGCGCCCGAGCCTTGCGCTTCAACCGCGCTCGCTTCAGGCCGCCTGCAGGAAGTCACGGCGTCGGTAATCGCGGCGACGCTTGCCCGTCATCGCGGCAACGTATCCGCCGCCGCGCGCGCACTCGGGATCTCGCGAAATACGATCTATCGAAAATTGCACGTCTGTTCAACGACGGAGCAGTGAGTTGTTGCACGCGCTGTTCCACTTCGATACACGTGTGTCGCGCGCGGCTCCGCTTAGCGAAATAGAACTGAAAGCATCGGCTCTTTAAGCCTGGTGACGTCATTGAAGGCATGAAGCTTGCATTTTCGACGACCGATTGCGAACGATTCGCGGTCATGACTCGAACCTTCAAGGAGATGAATGATGCAATGGACCACACCGGCTTATACGGATATGCGTTTCGGCTTCGAGATCACGATGTATATCGCCACACGCTGACGCTTCGATAAAGACATGCCCGGGTTCGCTTCCGACCGAACCCGGGCATGCTCATCTACAGCCCCCTGAAAATGAACCCGACAGTCGTGCGCGCGGACAAGCCCACGCGCCCGCGCTTGCGTGCGCCGTTGAGACTACATTGGCATGCCGACATGGGCACATGCGAAATCGTGCATGCGGGCGGCGCTGTCGAATTGAATCGCAGCGCGGGCGAAATACTCGCTCGCTGCGACGGCACGCGCGAACTGGACGACATCATCGGTGAACTCGAAGCGCGCTTCGGCACATCGGGTCTTGCTGCGGATGTCTATCGCTTCATCGATGAAGCCCATCGTCTCGGCTGGCTCGACTGATCATCGATCGAATCGACACTGTCACATCGGGCAACACACGAACGTCTCACTGCTCCACGATGCAACACAGAAGAAGATATGTCGCCGCGCGCGGTAATGCATCGTCGTTCGGTCAATAGCCACATGCAGCAAGGAATGCGAGCGCTTGAAGCGACAATGGCACACGACTTGCCTTGATCAGCGCGCAACCGTTTCGCATGCCTATATAGAAATTCCAGGAGACGACAATGAAGACACGCTCAAGTCCCGCCATGCGCTTTGCGGCCCTTGCTGCAGGCGCTGCCGCTGCATTCGGTTTAGTCTCACGACAGTCGGCCGCCGCTGACGCGACACCCGCGTCATATCCGGACGTCAGCTATGAACGTCTCACGAGCGCGCAGGACGATCCAGGCTGGCTCACTTATTACCGCACCTATAACGGACATGGTCATTCACCGCTCAAGCAGATCGACACGAGCAACGTAAAGAACCTGAAGCAGACGTGGAGCTACAAGTTCCCCGCCGATCTTCAGCAGGGTTTCGAAGCGACGCCTATCGTCAACGGACGCTTTCTCTTCGTGACCACGCCCAAGGACAATGTCTATGCATTCGATGCTGCAACCGGCAAACAACTCTGGAAATATGAGCCCAAGCTCGGTGCGGAATCGTTCAAGACGGCATGTTGCGATGTGGTCAATCGCGGTGTCGCGCTCTATGGCAAGAATGTCTATGTAGCGATGCTGAATGGCGAAGTGGCCGCGCTCGATGCGCAAACGGGCGCAGTCGTGTGGAAGAAGGCGATGTTCGAGCCGGGCGTAGGTTATGCGTTCTCGCTCGCTCCGCTTGCGCTCGACGGTGCCATCGTCGTCGGCAGTTCCGGAGGCGAGTATGGCGCACGCGGCTTTATCGCAGCACTGGATCCCGCCGATGGCAAGGTCCTCTGGAAACGCTATACGGTGCCCGGCGCCAAGGAGCCTGGCGGAAATACCTGGCCTGACGGCATGCAGGAACACGGCGGCGCACCTGCGTGGCTCACCGGCACTTACGACGCTGCGAGCAAGACCCTCTACTGGGGCGTGGGAAATCCCGGACCGTGGCTCGCGGACCTGCGCCCTGGAGATAACCTCTATTCCGATTCATTGCTTGCACTCGACCCCAAGACAGGCGATCTCAAATGGCACTATCAATACACGGCGCATGACACGTGGGACTATGACGGTGTCAACACGCCTGTGCTCGCGAACATCAAGTACGAAGGCAAGGACTACGACGCCATTATTCATGCGGACCGTAACGGCTTTTTCCATGCGATCGATCGCAGCAACGGCAAGCTGATCTATGCACGTCCCTTCGTCACCGCGACATCCGTGACGGGCTATACGAACGATGGCAAGCCGGTGCAGGATGCGTCGAAGTATCCGAAGGCTGGCACGACCATCGAGACGTGCCCGAGCTTCCTCGGCGGCAAGAACTGGTGGTCAGTTTCGTATGATCCGCAAAAGCATCTCGCGATCGTGCCTGCCTTGCATGCGTGCATGTCTCTGTCGGGAAAGTCAGTGAACTACATGGAAGGCCTTCCCTATCTGGGCGAAGGCTTCGAGATCAAGCCCGAGCCCAACAGCAAGGGATACGGGGAATTGCAGGCGATCGACGTCAATACGGGCAAGAAGGTCTGGAGCCACTGGAGCAAGTTGCCGTGGAACGGCGGCGTCGCGACGACCGCAGGCGGTCTCGCGTTCAGTGGCTCACTCGACGGACGTCTCTATGCCTTCGACGAAGCCACCGGAAAAGTGCTTTGGCAAAGCCCCAAGCTTGCGAGCGGGATTATCGCGCAGCCGTCGGTCTATGAGATCGACGGCAAGGAATACGTCGCAGTGTTGGCAGGGTATGGCGGCGCGAATCCAATCTGGGGCGGCCCGATGGCGAAGGCCGCGGACAAGGTGCCGCGCGGCGGCACGTTATACGTGTTCGCGCTCAATCGCACCTGAGCCTCGTTCCTCGCTTGATCTGATCAAGACAGAGAGCGCGCAGTATCGCGCGCTCGCGGTTCTCATCGATTTCATCGGACGTACAGACATGAATCATTCCCTTGACCGCATTCGCGCCGCGAGCATGCTTGCGGCATGCATTGCGCTGACGCCGTCGCCTTCTGATGCAGCTGTGAAGATTTGCACCTTTCCCGGCAGTCCGTCCGCAGCGCTCGATCACGTCGTCGCGCAAGCCGTCTTCGCCCGCGCCAATATCTCCGCGACGTTTATCGAGCATGGTATCGGCGAAGGCGACGACGACGGCGTATCCCTTCATGAACTCGACAAGACGCTTGCACGCGACTGCGATGTGATCGCAGGCTTTCCGCGTTCCTCCGTCGCCGATGCATCCGGCGGCAAGATGCACTTCTCGCGCGGCTATCTGCGCGCGGGTTATGTCAGCATCGAAACGCCGGGCGCCGAGTTGAAGGACGCCGCGAAACGCACCGTCGCCGCGATGTACGCGAGTCCCGCGCAATTGATCGCCGTGCAACAACCCGATGTGACACTCGATCTCGAGAACACGTCTGCATTGACAGTCGAAGCAGTTGCGAACGGACGCGCGCAACGCGCCATCGTTTGGTATCCGGCGGTAGTCGCGTATCGAATGGCACATCCGGAGCACAGCTTCAGCGTCTCGCAAGCGCACTCGCCCTACGCAGACTGGCACCTGACCTTCGCTTTTGGACCGAAGAGCGATGCCTTGCGGCCACGCATCGACGATGCGCTCATCGCCTTGACCAACGATGGCCGCCTGCATGAACTGACGAAGCAATGGACATTGCCTTCTGAAACCGCATCGGCGCGGTATCTCGACGTGCCTTCGACCGCTACGTCTGCGCGCCCGAACATCATGCTCGCAGATGCGAAAGCGTCGAGCGCGGGCCGCTTCATCAAGATCGCGAATGAAGGCGGCGGAAACATCGAGCCGCCAACATTCGAACAGGCGCAAACGGCGCACGGCAAAACGCTCTATGCGAGTTCATGCGCCAAATGCCATGGCGTACAGCTTCAAGGCGTCACGGCGCCTGCATTGCAAGGACCAGCCTTTGCACCGGCGGCCAATTCGCATCTGACCGTTGGCGGCATCTTCGGGTACATGGCGACGAACATGCCCGCCGATCGTCCCGGCAAGTTAAAGGAGCAGGACTACGCGGACATCATGGCTTTTCTGCTCATGTCTAACGGATACAAACCGGGCGGTGCCAAGATGACAGCAGACAGCGCGCGCTCGTCCAAACTGCCGCTAAACGCCGGACCTGCGCATTAGCCTAGCCTTGAGAAATTCGCTTATGCAATCTTGACTACATCACAACGTGATATATACTCGAATTGTCACGCAAGCGGCGAATTGTCTGCTGCAGCGCGACGCAATACATAAGTCGAGCCGGCTCGTGCCGGCGGGAGGCCAGCATCATGCTCATCAACAACGAGTTTGAGATCGGCTATCTTGTCGTGGTTTTCGCCTTGCTTGGCGTCATCCTGATCGGCGCGCTGCTCACGGCGCTGCATCTGGATCGCTGGCACCCGAAGCTCATCAGCGCGGTCGTCGGAGCGCTGCTCGGGCTTGCATTGATCGAAGCGGTGCCGATTCTCACCTGACACACCCTGACGCTTCGTCAGCTTTCGGTTCGTCGCGAGTACAAAGGCAGCAACGAGTCCGGTTAAAGCGGGCCGGTTGCTGTCTTTTTTCTTTCTTCCCTTCGCTTTCCCTCCGTCACGCGCAGTGCGCGACATTGGCATAATGCAGCACCGACCGCGCGCGCAGGCGCCGAGTCTTCGCCGCATATCCGGCTCGCCATCGACACTGAGCGCATGACAGCGATATCACATCCTTCGCGCAAACTGCGCGCATTCTTCGGCGCGCCCGAAGCAAGACGCCTCATACGCACGTTGATGAGTTGCGCGATCAGCTACGCCGCCGCGCGTCTCGCTGCCCTTCCAGAGGGCTATTGGGCGCTCATCACGACACTCGTCATCGTGACGCAGCCGAGCCTCACGCAAGCCGTCGATACGGCACGCGATCAGATCATCGGTGCATGCATCGGCGCGGTGGTGGGCGTGCTCGGCATCGTCGCGATGGAGCGTGGTGCGCCGCCGCTCGCGGTCTTCACCGTCGCGCTGCTGCCGCTCGCCGCACTGAGCGCGAAACGTCCGGCGTTAAGGCTCGCGTGCGTCACGCTCGTGATCGTCGTGCTGATTCCGGCAGGCCCCGGCTCGCCGTTCGAGCGGCCGCTGCATCGCGTGCTGGAGATATTGATTGGCGCGGCATCGGCGTTCGTGGTGTCGGCGGTGTGGCCCAATCGAGCCATCAAGGCCGCGCATCGCAGCGTTGCCGATACCCTGATGACTCTAGGTCAGCTCATCGGCTTGTATCTGTCCGGCACGCACGATGAAGCTCGTGCGACGCGTCTCGAAGCGCAAAGCATGGACGCGCAAAAGGCGCTCGACGATGCATTGAAGGAAGCCGAACGCGAACACATCATCGTGCTAGTACAGAATCGCCGCTCCGATGCCATCGACAAGGCCGCGCCATTCCTGCGCCGCCTGCACAGCGATGCGCTCTTTCTCGCGAAGGCGGTTTCTCGTCTCGACAGCGAGACCTGCGCGGCCCGGCTCGGCGATACAGGGCGTGCGTTGCAGGCGCTCTTCGAAACGCTCGCAAGCGTGCTTGCTTCGACGCATCAGGACGAAGCGACCCTCGCACATGTACGCGCATCCGTGAACAAGCTGAATCATGAACTGACCGTGCATGAGCCGAGCCATGGCGCGCAGGAAGTGGCACAGTTCGTCGTCGGTCTTATCGTCGCCGATGTCGATGCGCTCGTCTCGACGATCTATCCGCCCAAGGAACAAAGCGCTTAGCGCGACATTCCCCGCGCGTCGATCGGCCAGATGTCGGCGACATGTTCGCCTCGATAGCACACGTACTCGTCGTATAGGTTCACCGTCGGATCGCAATGTCCCGGCGGCAGAAGCAGCCGCTTGCCGACGCGTGCCGCGAAGTCCTCTTGCGGCTTGTTTTGCGCGCGCAACATGCCGTGCTCGTCGTTGGCACTGACATAGCTCAATTCGGATTCGCTTCTGTCGTCAATCCATATCGCGCTGCGCGGCAAACCCGAATCCACCGCGAGTCCCTTCAGGCCGACATCGCACACGGCCATGCCGGGACGCGTTGCGCTCATTACCGTCGACAGTACGAAAAGGCTGTGACGCCAGCGCAGTTCGCCGCTCCAATCGAGGCCACCATAGTCGCCGTCCATGAACAGATAAGAACCGGGCTGCAGTTCGGTATAGACACCGCTCGCGGCGTCGAACTCGACCGTTCCGGTGCCGCCGCCCGTCACGATTGCACAATGCACGCCACGCGCATCGAGTGATCGCACGTAGCTTGCTGCGATATCCGCAGCCTGACCGGCCGCGATCTTGCGCGCGTTCCAGTCAGCGACGTGTTGAATACCGCCGTGATATGCCTGGATGCCGGCGAATCTCAGCGCGTCCTGCGCGGCGATTGCATCCACGAGGGCAAAGAGTGCATCTGCGCTCGTCACGCCGCAGCGATGCTGCCCCGCATCGACTTCGGGCAGCACGTCGATCGTCACGCCGGCTCGCGCGGCAGCATCGCCCAATGCACGCACCTGGGCAATCGCGTCCACGCACACCGAGAGCCGCGTATGCGATGCGAGTTCGACGGCCATCGCCTGCTTGTCGGCGCCGACGAATTCGTTGCTGACATGAATACTCGCGATGCCGGCCGCCGCGAACGGATACGCTTCGGCCAGCTTCTGGCAACACACGCCGACCGCACCTGTCGCGATCTGACGCCGGGCAATCTCGCTCGACTTGTGCGCCTTCGCGTGCGGACGCAACGCGACGCCGTGGCGCGCGGCGAAGGCCGACATCGCCGTGAGATTGGCGTTGAAGGCGTCGAGGTCGATCAGCAGGGAAGGCGTGCCGACCGATGTCAGCGGGTCGCCCACGCGGGCGGCAGGTGGAGGTGCAAGCGTCATGGCGAGATGTCGAAATGTCGAAACGGTGGCGATGAAGTGGCATCAAGGATGGATCATAGCCCTGCATTCTGCATGATGAATGCATAACGCAAAATGCCGACGCCACGGTCCTATGCCGGAACCTTCGTTTCGAGGATCGCGCCTTCTTCCTTGAGCGCCTGGATGCGCGCCTCGTCGAAGCCATATTCGCCGAGCACTTCGCTCGTATGCTGTCCGAGCAGCGGCGCGGGACGCGAAGCTCTCGTGCAGCCCTCTGAGAAATGAATCGGCAATCCGATGCCGCGCATCGGGCCCGCGAGCGGATGCGCGGTCTCGACGATCATTCCACGCGCGATCGCCTGTTCATGCGACGCGGCTTCGGGCACACCCAGCACTGCCCCGCTCGGCAGGCCTGTATCGTCGAAAAGGGCGAGCCATTCGTCGGTGCTGCGCTCGATCAGGCGTGCAGTCAGAATCGACACCAAGGCCTCGCGATGCTTCAGGCGCCCCGCGTTGGTCTGAAAGCGCTCATCATCCGCGAGGCCGGGGATGTTCAAGACGTCGACGAGACGCTCGTAATTGCTCTGGTTCGCCGCGCCGATATTCACCCAACCGTCGCGCGTGCGGAACGCCTGATACGGCGCGCTCGTCGGATTCGCAGAACCGGCTCTCGGCAGCACGGTGCCATCCGCGAAATAGTTCGCGAAGGCCCAGTACATTTGCTGTAAGCCCGCTTCGAACAGCGATGTATCGACCATCTGGCCGAGACCGGTGACCTGCTTGTTCGCGTAAGCCGCGCTGATGCCGAGCGCCGCGAGAATGCCCGCGTTGATATCGGTGACGAGCGAACCCGCCTTGATCGGCGCCTGGCCCGGTTCGCCGGTCATGCTCATCAGGCCGCTCAAACCCTGCGCGATCAGATCGAAGCCGCCCTTGTCGGCCATGGGCCCGCTGCGGCCATAGCCGGAAATCGCACAATAGATCAGGCCGGGGTTGACCGTCCTGAGCGTTTCATAACCCATGCCGAGCTTGTCCATCGTGCCGCGCCGATAGTTCTCGGTCACGACATCCGCGCTCGCCAGCATCTTCCTGAGCACTTCCTTGCCGCCCGCGGTCTTGAGATCGAGCGCGATGCCGCGCTTGTTGCGGTTCACGATCAGGAACGACGCAGATTCCCCGCTCGCGAGTATCGGCGCGAAACGCCGGCAATCGTCGCCATGAGGAATCTTTTCGACCTTGATGACATCGGCGCCCATGTCCGCGAGCATCATCCCGCAGATCGGCCCCGACATGATGTGCGCAAGCTCGATCACGCGCATGCCCGCGAGCGGTCCCGCGCCCGGCGTGCTCGCCCGGTTCGTGTCTGCCATGATTCAACGTCCCTTGAATTGCGGCTTGATCTTGTCGAGAAAAGCCTGATAGCCACGACGAAAATCCTCGGTGCCGAAGCAGGCGAAGCCTTCGTCGCGCTCGTCGTTCGTGAGCGGCGCCGGGTCCATCACGCGCCGCACGAAGCGCTTGTGCCAGCGTGCGACGAGCGGCGCTCCATCCGCGACCCGACGCGCGGTTTCATAGGCGTGCGCCGTCACTTCCCCGTCCGCGACGACGCGCGTGACGAGCCCCTTCGCAAGCGCTTCGCGCGCGTCGAAGATGCGGCCTTCGAGAAGAATCTCGAGCGCCACGGCCGGTCCCGCCAGCCGGACGAGACCTTCCATTTCGGCATGCGCCATCACGAGACCGAGGTTCTTGATGGGCACGCCGAAGCGGCTCGATTCTCCGCAAATGCGCAGATTGCACATTGCTGCGATCTCCAGGCCGCCGCCGACGCAGATGCCGTGAATCATCGCGACGACCGGATGGCGGCATTCGCGTAATGCATTCAAAGTGCGATGCATGATCGCGCCGTACTCGCGAGCCTGTTCGACATTGGATCGGTCCGTACGGAACTCGCCGATGTCGTTGCCCGGTGAAAATGCCTTCTCGCCCGCGCCGCGCAGAACGATGCAGCGCAATGAGTCGTCGCCGGACAGTGTTTCGACTGTCTCGCCCAGCGCGCGCCACAGCGGCTTCGTCATCGCGTTGAGCTTCTCAGGCCGGTCGATGACGATCGTCGCAATGTCGCTCTCGCGCTCGATCAGGATGGATGCTTCCGCCACATCGCCTCCATTGGTTTTGCATGCTGCATGCGTTGTCCCATTCCAGTTCAATGCATGCAAAATGCATTGAACCAGCACATCCGCCGGTCAGACGAACTTGCGCACCTGCGCCGCGTCCGCCTGTTCTTCTTCCGCTGCGAGCACGCGATCGGGGCGCATCGTGAACGAAAGAACGATGCCCACGGCCATCAGGATCATCGACACGGTGAAGGGCAGATTCCAGTTTCCCGTGCGGTCGATAAGCCAGCCGCCCACGACAGGGCTGATAATCGCCGCGAGCGCCGAACCGGAATTCATGATGCCGGCGGCGGTGCCCGAATGCTTGGGCGCGATATCCATCGGCACGGACCACATCGGGCCGATCGTCATTTCGTTGAAGAAGAAGCCGCCGGACAGGCACACCGCCGCGAGCGTGATCGAGATGTTCGAGATCAACATGATCGGCGCGAGCGAAAGCAGCGTCAGGAACATGCACACGCCGACCATCACGTTGCGCGCGAGCCGCACGTTGCCGCTCCTTCTCAGGATGCGGTCGGTCACCGAACCGCCGAGCCAGTCGCCGAGCACGCCCGCGAAGAACACGCCTGAAGCGAACAGCGCTGACTTGCCCAGCTGCATGTGATAGCTATGCAGAAAGTATTGCGGAATCCAGCCGAGGAACAGCCACAGAACCCAGCCGTAGCAGAAGTACACGGCGGTCACGGGCGCCATCCGGCCGAGCAACGCGCGCCACGGCACCGGCGCGCGTTCCTTCACGCCAGAATAGGAGGCGAGCGTCGCGCATTCCGATTCGGTGATGCGCGGATGATCGCGCGGGTTGTCGCGGAAATAGAAGACCCACGCGATCGCCCACAGGAAGCTGATGACGCCCGTGATGATGAATGCGCCGCGCCAGTTCGTCGCGACCATCAGCCATACGATGAGCGGCGGTGCAACCGCGTTACCGATTCGTGATGCTGCATGCGTAATGCCTTGTGCAAAGCCGCGTTGATCGGCGGGCATCCAG
This sequence comes from Caballeronia peredens, assembly GCA_001544595.2. Taxonomy (GTDB): domain Bacteria; phylum Pseudomonadota; class Gammaproteobacteria; order Burkholderiales; family Burkholderiaceae; genus Caballeronia; species Caballeronia peredens. Next base: position 211,817 of record FCOH02000006.1, read on the forward strand.
TTGGACATCGCGCGGGTCGCGGTCGGGAAGGTCGCGCCTTCGCCGAGGCCGAGCAGCACGCGCGCCACGATCAGCGAGACGAAGCCGCCCGCGAGACCCGTCAGCACCGTGGCGCCCGCCCAGATGATCGCGCACAGGGTGAGCGTGCGGCGCGGCCCGAAGCGGTCGCCGACCCATCCGCCGATGATCTGAAACACAAGGTACGGATAAGCGAATGCGGAAAACACGAAGCCGACCTGCGTATGCGAGAGACCCAGCTCCGCGCCGAACTGGCTCGCCGCGGTACTGACATTGACCCGGTCGATATAAGTGATGAAATACATCGCGCATAGCAGCAGCAATACGCGCGTCGTGGCTCGACGAAACATCATCGTCTCCTTGGATAACCGCGTGCGTGAGCCCGGCGCCTTAGGGTTGTTCAAAGGCGCCGCGGATCGCGACATGCGGAACTTCGCTTGAGGTACGTCGGATGAGAACGCTTGACCGGTCTGCGCCCGCCTATTGCGTGCGGCGGCGCAGCTTGCGAATGCGGGGTTTGCGCGGTGATGTCATGGCTTGTCTCCTGAGCGCGGCTCGTCACGGTCCGCTGTCATGCTTCGATGAATGAATCGGTCGTCAGTCCTTCGCGTCGAGCGCCATTGCCAGCACGCGCGCGACATGCAGCGCCTCCCGTTGCGCACCATCGGCGATCTGGTGACGGCAACTCGTGCCGTCCGCGACGATCAATGCATCGCTCGCGGCTCGCACCGCAGGCAATAGCGACAATTCCGCCATCGCCTGCGACGCTTCGTAATGCTCGGCCTCGTAACCGAAGCTTCCCGCCATGCCGCAACACGACGATTCGATCGTCTTTACTTCGAGTCCTGGAATCCAGCCGAGTACTTCCTCGATGGGACGCACCGCATCGAATGACTTCTGATGGCAATGCCCGTGCAACAGCGCATTCGACTTGCCGACAGGTCCGAGCTTCAGATGCAAACGCCCATTCGCCTGTTCGCGCACGAGGAATTCCTCGAACAGGAACGATGCTTTCGCGAGCTTGCTTGCGGCATCGCCATAGCCGTAGGCAAGAAATTCATCGCGCAGCGAAAGCAGACACGATGGTTCCAGCCCGACGATCGCGACGCCGCGTTCGACATACGGCAGCAGCGCATCGAGCGTGCGGCGTGCTTCCTTCTTCGCTTCGTCGACGAGGCCGGCAGCGAGGAACGTGCGTCCGCAACACAACGGCCGCTCGCCCTCTTTCACGTTCAGGCGGACCGCATAGCCGGCCGCTTCAAGTACGCGCTGCGCGGCGCGCGCGTTCTCCGGCTCCATGTAGTTATTGAACGTATCGACGAAAAGCAGGACTTCGTTAGTTGCAGATGCAACTTGTGTGCCGGTCGCGTCGGCGAGAAAGGACTTTGTGAAGCGCGGGAAGCCGCGTTGCGGAGCGATGCCGAGCTTAGCCTTGAGCCAGCGTGCGGCGCCCGGCATGGTGCTGTCGAGCGCATTGGCGAGCGTGGGCATGCGGCTCGCAAGCGGCGCGTAACGCGGCAGGAACGCGATCAGGCGTTCACGCATGCGCACGCCATGACGCGTCGTCCACGCAGAACGCGTCTCGATCTTGATGCGCGCCATATCGACACCTGTAGGGCAATCGCGCTTGCAACCCTTGCACGATACGCACAAGTCGAGCACGTCCTTCACATCCTGGCTCGCGAGTCCGTCTTCGCCCAACTGGCCCGACAGCGCGAGCCTCAACGTATTGGCACGGCCGCGTGTGACATGCTGCTCGTCCTTAGTGATGCGATAGCTCGGGCACATCGTGCCTGCATCGAATTTGCGGCAATGGCCGTTGTTGTTGCACATCTCGACCGCTTTCGCGAGGCCGCCGGCAAGATCGCCGCCCGATCCCGGCGCACTCTCGTCGCCGGTCATAGGATCGCGCGTGATATTCCATGCGGACCAGTCGAGGCGAGGTTCGATCGCGCGCTCGCGATACGAAGGCGGAAAGCGGAAGTTCGTCGCATCGTCCATTTTCGGCGGAGCGACGATGCGGTCGGGGCTCAGACGATTCTCCGGATCGAACAATCGTTTGATGTCGCCAAAGGCCTCGTTGATGCGCGGGCCGTATTGCCATGCAACCCATTCGCCACGACACAGGCCGTCGCCGTGTTCGCCCGAATAGGCGCCCTTATATTCGCGTACCATCGCCGCGGCCTCTTCCGCGATGGCGCGCATCTTGATGGCGCCGTCGCGGCGCATGTCGAGAATCGGCCGCACGTGCAGCGTGCCCACGCTTGCATGTGCGTACCACGTTCCTTCCGTGCCGTGCTTTCTGAACACGTCGGTCAGGCGGTCCGTATACTCAGCGAGATGTTCGAGCGGTACCGCGCAATCTTCGATGAACGATATGGGCTTGCCGTCCCCCTTCATGCTCATCATGATGTTCAGGCCCGCCTTGCGCACTTCCCACAACGCCTTCTGCGCGCCGGCGTCGGGCATCTGCACGACCGAATCGGGTAGGCCGAGATCGCTCATCAGTTCGACGAGTTGCGCGAGCTTCGCCACTTGCGCATCGCGATCGGCGCCCGCGAACTCGACGAGTAGCACCGCTTGCGGCGATCCCACCAACGCCTTCTCGATCACGGGCCGGAACGCCGGATTGGACATCGCGAGATCGATCATCGTGCGATCGACCAGCTCGACCGCCACGGGCCCGAGCTTCACGATGTGCTGCGTCATATCCATCGCTGCAAAGAAGCTCGCGAAGTTCACCACGCCGAGCATTTTGTGCGCGGGCAGCGGGGCGAGCTTCAATGTCAACTGACGGCTGAATGCAAGCGTGCCTTCAGAGCCGACGAGCAGATTCGCGAGATTGGGCTCGCCGTCATCCGTAAAGGCGAGCGGGCTATGGCAGTCGAAGAGATCGAGGTTATAACCCGCCACGCGGCGCAGCACCTTTGGGATGCGTTCGCGCATTTCGTCCCGCTCGCGCAGCGCGATGCCACGCACGCCATCGACGAGATCGCGGGTGCGAGCATCGTGTGCCATGCCGGACAGCTTGCCGAAGCGCGCTTCGTGTCCGTCGGCGAGGATTGCGTCGATGGCCTCGACGTTGTGCACCATGATTCCGTATTCCATCGAACGCGAGCCGCACGAATTGTTGCCTGCCATGCCGCCGATCGTGCATTGCGCGCTCGTCGATACGTCGACGGGAAACCACAGGCCATGCGGCTTCAGCCACGCGTTCAGATGATCGAGCACGACGCCCGGCTCGACCGTGACTGTGCGCGCTTCCTTGTCGAAGTGCACGATGTTGTTGAGCCACTTAGTCGTGTCGATGACAAGTGCCTCGCCCACCGTCTGTCCGCACTGGCTCGTGCCCGCGCCTCGCGCCAGCACGCTCGCGTGCTGATCGGCGGCGATCTGCAGCGCGAGCCGCACATCCGCCTGATCCTTCGGCACGACAACGCCGAGCGGCATGATCTGATAGATCGATGCATCGGTGGCGTAGCGCCCGCGCGATGCGCGATCGAACAGCACGTCGCCCTTCAGTTCGCGCTGCAGGCGCGCTTGCAACGGCGTCGGCGCCGACGTGAGCCGCGCGCGGGCGGATGCGGGCATCAGATGGATCGGCTTGACGAGCCGGTCGGTGGGTGAGTTGAGCATCGTCGCTGTGCTTGAGTGCCGGAGCGTTTTGAATGCGTAATGCGTTATGCGAAATGCAATTCAACGGGCGGCAAGCCCGCAATCGTGCCGACGACATGTCCGGGCGTAACCGGAAACGCAATGCCGGTGTACGAGCCCGCCGTGATCACCGTGCCGCGCTCGAGCGTGAAGCCATGCGACACACTGTGATTCACCGTCCATGCCAGCAGCCGGCGCGGATCGCCCGCGGGGTTGGCCGGCGTCGCATGAAAGAGCGGCGCGCCGTCCGACGTGAAGGTCATCTCGGGCGAGACGAACGGAAACGCCGCGTCGTACGGCACGCCTTCGCCCACGATCAACGCGCCGTGGTTCTGAAGGTCCGCAAGCTGCCAGGGTTTCTCGACATCGGGCCACGCAGCGAAGCGGCTCGCCACCACTTCGATCGACGCATGCACGGACTCGATCGCACCGAGCACCGCTTCGTCGTCGAACGGACCGCTGCCCGGCTCGAAGTGGCGGCCGAGTCGAAACGCCACTTCGAGTTCGAGGCCTGCGCGGCCGAAGGCGTCCATCGCGAGATGCGCGCCAGAGCGATGCACACCGTCTGCAGGAAGCAGCGCGCCTTGAACCGGTCCGTCGGGCGACTTCGCGCCGACCTTCCATCCGCCGATGTCCACCCCGATCAAACGTAGCGTGGCTGCCTGCGCGGCGTAGGCTTCGTCGGCATTCGATGGCCGTGTACCTTCCGGCAACGCATCCAGCTTCGCGCGATGAGCACGCGCCTCGACGAAGAGCCGCGCGAGCGCGTTAGCGTCGAAGGCGGCGCTCACGCGGCCGCCTTCAACGAGGGCTTCGCGACGTGCTGCGTCAGATAGTCCATCGCCGCCATGACGCCGCTTCCCTTCAGTTCGATGCCGACGAGTTTCAGTCCCATCTCGCAGCCGGAAAGCGCGGCCATCAGCGTGAGGTCGTTGCAATCGCCCAGATGCCCGATGCGGAACATGCGCCCTTTCACCTTGCCGAGCCCCGTGCCGAGCGACAGGTCGAAATGCTCGTAGATGAGCTTGCGCACCGCATCGGCATCGATGCCTTCGGGCGTCATCACGCCCGTCAGCACCGGCGAATAAACGGCCGGGTCCGCGCACTGGATTTCGAGCCCCCAAGCGCCGACCGCCGCACGACACGCCGCCGCTAGCCTTTGATGCCGCGCGAACACGTTGTCGAGGCCCTCGCCGAGAATCATGTCGAGCGCTTCGGACAAGCCGTACAGCAGGTTTGTATTCGGCGTGTAGGGCCAGTAGCCCTGCTTGTTCATCTCGATGATGTCGGCCCAGTCCCAGAACGCGCGCGGCAGATTCGCCAACTTCGACGCCTCGCGCGCCTTCTCCGACACCGCGTTGAAGCTGATTCCCGGCGGCAGCATCAGGCCTTTCTGGGAGCCCGAGATGGTTACATCCACGCCCCATTCGTCGTGCCGATAGTCGGCCGACGCGAGCCCTGAAATCGTATCGACCAGCAGCAACGCGGGATGCGCCGCGGCATCGATGGCGCGGCGCACGGCGGCGATATCCGAGGTGACGCCCGTCGACGTTTCGTTATGCACGACGCAGACCGCCTTGATCGCATGGCGCGCGTCCTCGCGCAGACGTTTCTCGATGAGGTCGGCCTGCACGCCGCGCCGCCATCCTTCGATGCCCGGCAACCCCAGAAACTCCGGCTTGAGCCCGAGGTTCTCCGCCATTTTTTTCCATAGCGTCGCGAAGTGGCCGGTCTCGTACATGAGGACCGCGTCGCCCGCGCTCAGCGTGTTGCACAACGCCGCTTCCCACGCGCCCGTGCCCGAGGCCGGATAGATCACCACCGGCTGGCTCGTCTTGAAGATCTTCTTCACGCCGTCGAGAACCTTGAGCCCGAGTGCGCCGAACTCCGGACCGCGATGGTCGATCGTCGGATAGCTCATCGCCCGCAGGATCCGATCGGGCACCGGGCTCGGTCCGGGGATCTGCAAAAAGTGACGGCCTGCGGGATGGAAATCGAGCTTGAGCATGAGTTCTCGTCCTCAAATGTAATTTTGCATGCAAAATACAATAACGCAGCTATCTAGCGTCGTAAAGGAATACCTCGGCCGAACGGCCTAGGGATAACCCGCTGGCGGTTTTTTCCGCTAGCACTGCGTTAAAATTGCCGCAAACGGAATCAGAGGTATTGAATGCAAAATCCCGATTTACCGCAAACGCACGTTTCGAGCGCCCTGCCGAAGGTCGAACGGCTGCGTCTGCACGACACGGTTGTGGACCACTTGCGCGGGTTCATCGTCGAGGGCTTGCTCGCGCCCGGCGTGAAGCTCAACGAACGCAAGCTCTGCGAGACGCTCGGAATCTCGCGCACGCCGCTGCGCGAAGCGCTCAAGGTGCTGGCCGCCGAAGGGTTGATCGAGATATCGCCGAACCGCGGCGCGTCGGTGTCGCAGATGAGCGAGTTCGAGATGCGCGAGATGTTCGAGTTGATGAGCGGACTAGAAGCGTTTTCGGGTGAACTGGCGTGCGAGCGCATCACGCCGCTCGAGATCGCGGAGATCAAGGCGCTGCATTACGCGATGCTCGCATGCCGCGCGCAGAACGATCTTTCCGGCTACTACAGCCGCAATCAGGCCATTCACGACAAGATCAACGAGGCCGCGCGCAACACGGCCCTGCGTCAGACCTACGTGTCGATCAACCGGCGCCTGATGGCGCTGCGCTTTCGTTCTAACTTCCAGACGCCGAAATGGGACAGCGCCATTCGCGATCACGAAGAGATGATCGAAGCGCTGGAGACTCGCGACGGCAAGCGCATGGGCGAGATCCTGCGCAAGCATTTGCTCTCCAAACGCGATGCGGTGCTCGCGGAACGCACGTTGACGACGGTGAAAGCATCGGCGCCGAAGAAGCGCGCGCCTTCGCGAACCGGGCGTGCGACAGACAACGCCGACTGAACGAACGGTCGCACGATTCCTATGAAGGTACGGTACGATACGGGCCTACGGCCGTCAGAGCCTTCAATCGGGGAAAACGTTGACCAAGATTCGAGTGACGTGTATCGCGCTCGGCGCGGTACTCGTCGTCACAGGCTTTACCTTCTATCGCTCACCGGAATTCGACGCGGCGCAGGCATCGATGGACCGCCAGACCGTCGACTGCCTCACCCGCGAACTCACGCACGACGAGAAATCCCGCATCGCGCAGCTCACTGCCGCGCATGATCGCGAGGGACTTCGTCCCATCTATACCGTCGTGCTTTCGCGCTGCATCGTGCGCTCGGATCAATGGGACCGCCGTCCGCAACTGGTCACGAGCGCGCGCCAGATTCTCTCGCAGGATTACGAGTTCAGGCAGCTCGTGAATGCGAGCACGCTGGAACTCGCGCGGCGCCCCTGATCACCTCGGGCCTACTCTCGCTCACGCCGTCAGTCCGCTTCCTTCTCCAAGCTGCACCTGAGCACGGGTGCTGGCAGCATGCGCGCTCAACACGGCGATCTCGTGTTGCGCATAGTGCTTGACGGGCACGACCGCGGCGAGCGCGGCGGTAAGGACGATGGCGACGATGCTGATCGAGATGGCGTTCATGTTCGGCTCCTTGGTCTGAATCATGTGACTCGTTGGCTGGCTGCGTGATGCGCTGCCTGTGAGAAACATTGTCGTCGCCGAGAGTTAGTCAAAAATGAGCGCGGGCCGGCCACGGTAAGATCGGCATGCAATCGACCATCCAGCGCCTTGGCATTCAAAATGCATTCGACAATAAACAATTCTTCCGCCACGCTCGAGCTGCCCTTCAGGCGGCCCTACGACTGGACGCGCATGCTGAGATTCATCGGCGGACGCGCATCGGCGGGTGTGGAGTCGGTGGAAGACGACGCCTATCGGCGGGCGATCGAATGGCATGGCGACGAAGGTACCGTCGAAGTCAGGCCGCATGAGCGCAGACATCGTCTCGTCGTCACGGTGGAAGGCGCCGTGGCTCGTCATGCGGAGGAACTCGCGGCGCCGCTTGCGCGCATGTTCGACCTGCATGCCGATCCGCGCGAGATCGCCCGCTGCCTTTCCGCCGATCCGATACTCGCGCCGCTCGTCGCGGCCGCGCCCGGTTTGCGGGTGCCCGGCGCGTGGTCCGGATTCGAGCTCGTGGTGCGGACGATCGTCGGGCAGCAAGTGAGCGTGAAAGGCGCCTCGACGATCGTGAACCGGATCGTGCAGCGCGCCGGCAAGCGTATCGAGGGTCATCCGCACGAGGGCACCGCGTGGCGCTTTCCCACACCCGCCGAACTCGCCGCGGCCAATCTGGACAAGATCGGCATGCCGACGAAGCGCACGGAGACCGTGCAGCGATTCGCGCAGGCGGTCGCAACGGGCGCCTTGCCGCTCGATGCACCGGGCGCCGATCCCGAACAGCTCAAGCGCGACCTTCTCGCCATGCCGGGTATCGGGCCGTGGACGGTCGGCTATGTGGCGATGCGAGCCTTACGCGATCCCGACGCGTGGCCCGACGCCGATCTCGTGCTCATGCAGGCGCTCGCCAGGCGCGATCCCGCGCTCGCGAAACCCGCGCAGCAACGCGCGCACACCGAACGCTGGCGCCCGTGGCGCGCCTACGCTGCCATGCATCTGTGGAACGGCGTCGCGGCGGAAACGGGGCTAACCCGCGGCGGTTAAGTTTGCATTCATTCGACCGTCAGCGCAGTTTGCATTCGGTATCACGCATGCAAAATGCCGCCAGCGCGGACGGCCGCATACCGCGCGGCGATCGATTTCTTCTCTTGTCTTAAAAATAGACTACTCTGCATCGAGCACCCGCAGCCGCTGAAGTCCGATATGAGGCGCGCGCGGCGCAAAAACGGTCGGGACACGAAGAAGCGCTATCGAAACGCCACCGGGAGACGCACATGACCGCCTCATCCCTCGATTCGGAAAGCCAGAGCGGCGCACGGACTGCATCGTCCGCCACGCCCCTACCCGACGTGCCGATCGCGCCGCGCATACAGAAGATCGTCGTCGCGATTCACGGCATCGGCAATCAGCTGCACAGCGACACCGTGCGCTCGGTGGCGAGCCAGTTCGGCGCACGCTACGACCCGCCGCTGCCGGTCATGCCGCTCGGCTACTTCGATATCGCGGGAGTCGGCGAAGTGGACGTACGTCAACTCGATCTGCCGCCCGGCGGACCGTACACGCCCGAGCAGCGCGACTTCTATTCGGCACTCGGTTTCGCCGAAGTCTACTGGGCCGACATCCCGCGCGAAGTCGTGAAGCAGGACGACACGCTGGAAGAAAGCAAGGCCTGGGGTCTCTCCATCGTGAGCCGCGCGCAGTCGACCTATATGCTCAACGTCGATGAACGCAATCTCGAACCCGCCGACTTTTCGCTGGCAGCGGGCGTCGTGGAAGAGGTCGTCGAGACCGTGGCCGTCATGCAAAGCCTGCTCGCGGTCGCAGAGAAAGCCGGCATCTTCAAGTTCGATCTCGCGCCCATGCTGCGCGACTATGTCGGCGACGTGCAGCTCGTCGCGGACTTCAAGCAGCATCGCGACACCATCGTGTTTCGCTTTCATCGCGTGATGGAGCGCCTCGTCGCGCTCGTCACCGCACGCTGTCAATGTGCACCCGAGGTGTATATCGTCGCGCACAGCGAAGGAACCGTGATCAGCTTTCTCGGCATTCTGCAGGCGCTCTCGGCATCGACGGTGCGCGACCCGAAGGACGGCAAGCAGGTGATCAGCACCGACTGGGTGCAGAGCCTGCGCGGCTTCATGACCATCGGCTCGCCGATCGACAAGCACATTCTCCTGTGGCCGAAACTATGGGAAGGCATGACGCTCACGAGCGAGATGCAGGGCGACTCCGTCACGCAAGTCGATCGTCCCGGCGGCGCGATCACGTTGCCCTCGCGAATCAAGTGGCGCAACTATTACGACTTCGGCGATCCCGTCGGCTTCGCGCTCGACACCGCGCGCACGTATCTGGATCATCGCGATTGCCAGGCGTTCGAGTTCGAGCCGGCGCACGATATCGGCTTCTCGCGCTATTGGTTGCCGGGCAAGGCACACACCGATTACTGGACCGATGCCGATGTCTTCGGTCATTTCATCGAAAACGTCGTACTTGGCAAAGACGCTGCAAAAGTCCCTGCAAACAGGCACTTTCGCGGCATCGTCAGCACGGCGATTCCCTATTTGCTGAGCTTCGCGCTTCATCTGGCCGCCGTGTTCTTCATCTACAAGGCGGTCACGGCCTCGTCCGATACGGGTGCGGACGGCTCGGGCAATACGCCCGAATTCATCTATCTCACGCGTTCGGTGTTTGCGCTTGCCTGCTTGTTGATGGGGACGACGGTCGCCGCGCGCATTCCGCGTCTCGTCAAGGCGCGCGGTGCACGACGCACGGGCGCGTGGCTGCGATGGCGCGTGGTCGCGCTCGCGGCTTTCGCGGCGGGCGCGCTTGTGTTCTGGTTCGTGCTCGTGAGCGGCGTGGCCGCGTTTCTTGCAAGCCCGTTCGCCGATATCCTGCATCGCGACAATGCCGATCCTGTTGTCGGCAAAGCGGTCTTCGTTCTTGCCGGGCTCGTTTGTGCGCTGAGCGGCTGGCTCGTGCCGCGCAAGCCGCGTGTGGGCCGACGCCTTCTCGTTGCGCTCGGCGCGCTGATGATGACGCTGATCGTCGGCGTGAGGTTATGGGGCGATCTGGCGGGCAAGCCGCTGTGGCCCGTCGTGCTCGGTGGCCTGTTCTTTCTCTATGCGTGGTGGCTTGCGATTCTGATCTTCGATCTCGCCTTCGTGTGGCATCGCTATGTACGCAATTCCGTCGCGCTCGATACGTTGCGCGCATGGCGCGAAAACGGACGCGACGCGCAACCCACGCCGATCATGTCGATGCGCAAAAAGCGCACCGCCAGACAGTAGTTCAAATGACGATCTGAATGACGCCTCGCATCACGCGTGCAGAATGAGTTTCTGCACGCGCCAGTTGAGCAGCTCGGCGACAAACAGCGTGTTTTCCGAAGGACACGCCATTTCATGAATCCAGCCAAATTGCTTCAACTGCTTGCCTGATCGCCCGAGCACGCCGAGCACTTTGCCGTCGAGCGACAGCTTGTAGATGCGACCGGGAAACGCGTCGGCGGAATACAGCACCTGATTCGGACCCGGCGAAATGCAAATGGCCCACGGCGAACCCGGCGCAAAGGTGCCGGCTGCAAGAGCCGCTTCATCGGGCATGTTGCCGATTGCCGGCCGCGCGTCGGATGGCACGGGCACATCGATCGTGAATTGGCGCTGAAAGTTGCCGTCGCCGTCGAATACCTGAATCCGGCGGTTGCTGCGATCCGCGACATAGACCATGTTGTTCGCATCGACGGCAATGCTATGCGGTGTATGGAACTGCCCCGGCCCTTTGCCGCGATCGCCCCACGACTTGAGCCAGTTGCCGTCGCGATCGACCTTCGCGACGCGCGAGTTGATGTAACCGTCGCTGATGAACGTGTTGCCGGCTGTGTCCCACGCGACGTCGGTCACCTGACGGAAGCGCCCCGGCTCGGACGGCAGCGGCGGATTCGGATGCTTGAGCGGCGCGGTCTCTTCATCCGATGCTTCCTGCTTGCGGCCGAATACCATCGCGACACGGCCTTCGGGCGTGAACTTGATGATCATGTCCGAGCCCTTGTCGGTAACCCAGACGTTGTCCTGCCGATCTACCTTGACCGTGTGCGCGAACGACCACGCATAGAGGTTGTGACCGATCTCGCGCACGAAGCGTCCATTGCGGTCGAATTCGAGCAACTGCGCGGCTGCGGCACCGTATGCGGGACCCGTGCTGTTACCGCGCGAAAGCACGAACACATGACCCGCCGAATTGAGCGCGACGCCCGAGCATTCCCCGAGATACATGTCGCGCGGCAGACGCACCGGATCGGGTACGGAATCGTAGGGAATGGCAGGCACGTCGTTGTCGGCGTACGCGAGATGCGGAAAGACCGCGAGCGCCGCAGCGCTCTGACCCGCCAGTGCCAGAAAGCGGCGCCGGCTTGCGGCGCCCGGCTGACTGTCGCAACATGGGCAGAACATCGAGTGTCGAAGGCTCATGGTTACCCTCCTCTTGTTCGTCGCCTGCAAGGATGGACATCGTTGGTTGGCTTGCTTTGCGATGCGAGAGGAAGTGTAGTGCATGTATCGCATGATCCGCACACGAGTGCTTTAATCGCTTTCAATGCTGAAAGGACAACATGAACGCAACGTGGCAATACCAGGTTCGCATCAGGCTTGCGCCCGAGTGCGCGGCAATAGCACGTCAGGAACCGTCGAATGAAAAGCTCGGGCCGCTGAACGCGGTGCTGGCGCGGCATCACGCGCAGTTGAAATGTCAGTACGATGCTTTCGCAGACTATGTCGCGCAAGCCGAGCGCGATGGGATCGAGCACTATCCGCTTTATCGATGGACGCGCGAAACCATCGAGAATCCCGCAAAGAAAGCAAAATATCTCGAAGCGTTCACGCTCTATGTGAACGGCGACGAAGTCTACGAAAAGGCTTTGGCCGATGCGCTCGAAGCCGATCTCCACTCGCTCGCGAATGCTGCGATCATCGACATCCGCAAATACGACACGAATCCCGCGAACAATCCGCAGCCACCTTCCCATGGCAAGCAAGCGGGTTCATGAGCGACTCATGAAGGCGTCGTGAGGTTGACGCCGCGCTTCTTGCGCGCTAAGGTTTGGTAAATCAACCAAACAGCGAAAAACATCCCGTGCAGGATCGCCGACAAACCATACTCGAAGCCGCGCTCGCCACGTTGCGTGAAGAAGGCTATTCGGGCTTCACGCAACCACGCGTGGCCGCGCGCGCGGGTGTGCGTCAAAGTCACCTCACCTATTATTTTCCGACGCGGCTCGCGCTCATCGAAGCAGTCGCACGCACGGCAATCGACGGCCAGCTCGCCGCCGTGGATGCATTCGCGGGCGAGACCTCTCCGAAGGTCACGGCCGCATCGATCGCGAACGTCGCGATGCGGCACGAGAACACACGCGTGCTGATGGCGCTCGCGCAAGCCGCGGACGAAGAGCCTTCCATACGCAGCCTCTTTCGAGAACTCGCCGAGGGAGTCGCGGTGCGCATTACAGGCATGCTCGAATCGATGGGACTCGCCGTCACGAAGGAACATGTGTCGATGGTGCACTCGCTCGTCGTCGGGCTCGCGGTCATCGAGCTCGCGGTCGGCCGAACGGATGCGAAGCGCCGCGCGACCGTCGCGATCGAAACCCTGTTCTCGCTGCTGCCGACCGAAACATCGAAAGAGCCTGCGCGGCGCGTCAGGTCATAAGCGCAACGCTCAGGTCGTGCGCGAATCGAGCCATTCGACGATATTGCGCACGGTGTCGCCATAGAACGTGCGATACAGGTCTTCCGCCACGTAGCCGATATGCGGCGTCGCCAGCACGTTCGGCAGCGATCGGAGTACATCATTCGCGGCGAGCGGTTCTTCGTCGTACACGTCGATGCCCGCGCCCGCGAGCTTGCCCGACTTCAATGCATCGATCAGCGCCACGCTGTCCACGATCGGCCCGCGCGACGTATTGACGAGGCGGCTCGTCGGCTTCATTTGCGCAAGCTCCTGCGCACCGACGAGATGTTGCGTGCGCTCGCTGAGCCGCACGTGAATCGAGAGCACATCGGAAGTCTTGAAAAGCGTGTCCTTGTCGACGAGTTCGACGCCTTTTTCCGCCGCGCGCTCGGCCGTCAGGTTCTGACTCCACGCGATCACGTTCATGCGGAATGCGCGGCCGATCACACCGACTGCCGAGCCTACGCGCCCGAGACCTAGCAGGCCGAGCGTCTTGCCCGCGAGTTCGGTACCGAGGCCGACTTGCCAGCCGCCTTCCCTGAGCGAGCGATTTTCAGCGGGAATATTGCGCATCATCGCGAGAATGAGTGCCCAGGTGAATTCGATCGTCGGCGCGGACGTGTAGCCCGTGTGCCGCACTTCGACGCCGCGTGCGGCCGCGGCTTCCAGATCGATCGATGCGTTGGCCGCGCCCGTCGATGCAATGAGCTTGAGGTTCGGCAGATGGTCGATGATGTCGCGCGAAAACGGCGTGCGCTCACGCATTGCACAGACGACATCGAACGGACGCAGGCGTTCGAGCAGTGCGCCGCGCTCGGCAATGTGATCGTTGAAGACGGTGATTTCCGCGCGCGCGTCGAGCGGCGACCAGTCGGCCATGGAAAGCGCGACGTTCTGATAGTCGTCTAGTACGGCGATCTTGATTCGAGTGGACGTGGACATGGTGAGCTCTTCGGTTTCTTTGTTATGACGAATACCGTGACCGGCAGCAGCCGCTAGTGTGACGCAACGCCCGAAATTGTGTCGGACGCACCCTTCGACGGCTCGGCCGTATTCCTTCAAAGCCATATGCGACAAGGGAAAGCGCCCGCCCTGCCGTCATGACATCGCGTGAAATAAGTCTGCGCGGGACTTGGCCGGACCGTTCCCCTATAGTCACTTCCGTCGCCACACGAAACGCAGCGTGGCCTAAAGAACCGAGAAGGACATCCCGTGAAAACCAGATCGACTTTCGCTTCAGCCGCCGCTTCGAAAACGAGTCACGCGCGTCATCTGCTGCTCGTCGCCACGGCCGCAGCGCTCACGCTGTGCAGCGGTTCCGCCTTCGCCGGCTGGGCGCATGGCGGCACGGCCTACACCGGCCGCGGCGAATACCAGGGCGCGCACGTCGGCTCGTGCGGCGGCGGAAGCTGCTCGCATGCGGGCGCCGTCGAAAATCCGTGGGGCCGCGTCGCCACCAACTCCGGCACCGTGACGCGCACCGCACCCGGCCAGTTCTCCAACTCGGGCACGGCATACGGCCCGAACGGCCGCTCCGTGCAACATGCGGGCGACACGAGCTGCGCCGGCGGCAGCTGCACGCATGACGGCAGCGCCACCGGCCCCAACGGCAAGACCGCGACCGGCAGCGACACCGTCACGCGCACGGCGCCGGGACAATACTCGTCGACGGGCTCGGTGACGGGCCCGAACGGCAACACGTCCACGCACGCGGCATCGACGAGCTGCGCGGGCTATACGTGCAACCGCTCCGGCACCGTCAACACGGCCAACGGCGGCACCGTGGCTCATTCGGGCAGCGCGACGAGCGTAGCGCCCGGTGTGGTCGTGACCTCGGGCAGCGCGACTGCCACCAGCGGTTCGCACAGCACGACGGTCGTCGGCGGCGCCACGGTGACGTCGGGCACGACGGTCGTGACCGGTTCGACGACGGTGGTCGCTGCGCCCGTGATCGTGCCGCCGCCGCCTTCGTCGACCGTCGTGATCGCGCCGCCCCCGCCGCCTTCGACCGTGGTCGTTGCGCCGCCCCCGCCGCCGCCTTCGTCGACGGTCGTGATCGCACCGCCGCCGCCCGCCAAGACCGTGGTCGTCGCGCCGCCTCCGCCGCCGGTCAAGACCGTCTATGTCGCGCCGGCCCGGCCGCCCGTCAAGACCGTCTACGTCGCGCCGCCCCCGCCGCCGGTCAAGACGGTCTATGTCGTGCCGCGTCGCGCGATCTGGATTCCGGGCCACTACGTTGGCGCAATCTGGATCCCCGCTCACTGGGCATAAAAAGTCATCGACGTAACCCAGGGCCGGCCGAATGCGCGCCGGCCTTGTCGTTTTGTCTGCGTGGAGCGTTAAACTGCAAGTCAACGCCGCTTCCGACACAGGCACGACATGCTCCACGTCCATTCCGACGCACAGGCATCAAACGGCAATCACCCATGACGAGGCACCGCATGAAGCGTCCTCATCTGCCTCACGATCACGCGAAAGGGGTTCTGCACGACATCACCTGGACCGCCGGTCCGGTCGTGCTGATCATCGCGATCATTGCAGCGCTCGTGTACTGGCTCGTCGATCCCGCGCCGCCCAAGACCATCACGATGAGCGCGGGTCAGTCCGACAGTTCGTTCTATCTCATCTCGCAGGAATACGCGAAGATTCTCGCGCGCAACGGCATCACACTGAAGGTCTTGCCGTCGGATGGCTCCGTGCAGAACCTCGAACGTCTCCTCGATCCGAAGCAGCACGTCGATCTCGCGTTCGTCCAAGGCGGCATTGCGACCAAAGAGCAAGCCGCGCAACTAATGTCGCTTGGAAGCGTGTCGTATGTGCCGCTCGTCGTGTTTTATCGCGGCAAGGGCCTCACGTTGTTGTCGCAACTGGAAGGCAAGCGGATTGCGATCGGCCGCGAAGGCAGCGGCACGCGCATGCTCTCGTTGAAGCTTCTGGAAGCAAACGGCATCAGCGCGGGCGGTAGCACGCAGCTTCTGCCGACCGATGGCTTGCAGGCCGCGACGCAACTCGTCAGCAACGAAGCCGACGCCGTGTTCCTCTCGGGCGACTCCGCCACGCGCGGACTCATGCTGCGTCTGTTGCGCGTGCCCGGTATCTCCGTGATGGACTTCAAGGAAGCGAGCGCCTATACGCGTCTCTTTCCCTATCTCGACGAGATCGAACTGCCGCCCGGCGTGCTCGATCTCGGCCGCCGCGTTCCGCCGGAAGCCGTGCATCTCGTCGGTCCGACAGTCGAACTGGTGGCACGGCCGAGCCTGCATCCCGCGTTGTCGGACCTGCTCATCGAAGCCGCGCAGGAAGTGCATGCCACGGCTGGCCTTCTGCAACGCGCAGGCCAGTTCCCGAATGTCGTCGCGCATGAATTTCCGATCAGCGAAGATGCGAGCCGCTATTACCGCTCGGGAAAAAGCTTTTTCTATCGCACGCTGCCGTTCTGGCTCGCGAATATCGCCGATCGCGCGCTCGTGTTGCTCCTGCCCGTCGCGGTGCTGATCTTTCCTGCGCTGCGTCTCGTGCCCGCGCTGTATCGGTGGCGCGTGCGCTCACGCATCTATCGCTATTACGGCGCGCTGATCGCCGTCGAACGCGGCGCGATGAAGCTCACGAACGAGACCGAGCGGCGCGCGCTGGTCACCGAACTCGACTACATCGAAGAATCGCTCGATACGCTCAGGCTTCCGCTTGCCTATGCCGACGCGCTTTACGTGCTGCGCGAGCATATCGGCTTCGTGCGCGCGCGTCTGAGTGAAGCGGCGCGGCGTGAAAAGAGCCTCGTTTGAGACACGCGATACATCGCGAAGGACGCACGATGACACTTCGAAAATGGTTCGCCGCGATTGAGTTCATCGTAATGGTTTTCCTGATGACCTCATGCGCAAGCCTGCCGCCTCAGACCGGACGCATGGAAACCCACGCCTACACCGATACCGCCGGCACGCCGCTCGGCATCGCCTTTGCTCCGAGCGAGGCGGCGCACCCCGGCGACAATGCGTTTCATCTGTTGTCGAACGGCATGGACGCTTTGATCGCGCGCGTGATCGTGAGCGAGACCGCTGCGCGCACGCTCGATCTCCAGTACTACATCTGGCACGACGATCTGACCGGCCGCGAAATGGCCGCATCGGTGATGCGCGCAGCCGATCGCGGCGTGCGCGTACGCCTGCTTCTCGACGACCTCGGCACCAACGCCGACGATCAGTTTCTGCTTGCGCTCGCATCGCATCCGAACGTGGACGTGCGCCTCTTCAATCCGGTCGCGAGCCGCACATTCAAGAAGCTCGGCTCGGCGCTCGAATTCTTTCGCGTGAATCGGCGCATGCACAACAAGGCGCTCATCGCCGATAACCAGGCGGCCATTCTCGGCGGGCGCAATATCGGCGACGAATACTTCGGTGCATCGAGCACGGTCGCGTTCGGCGATCTCGATGTGCTCGTGCACGGACCCGTGGTGCGGGAGGTATCGAGTGCATTCGATCTCTACTGGAATTCGGATGCCGCATACCCGATCGAGAATCTGATGGGCCGGCGCGCCGATCCCGAAGCGCTGGCGGCCTATCGCCAGAAGCTCGATGCCTATCTGCTGACGGAATCGCATTCGCCTTATGTCGCGCAAGTCCGGGAGCGCATGGCGAGCGTGATCCAAGAGCGCGATACGGCGTTCTCATGGGGCAAGGCAACGCTGCTTTACGACGATCCCGCGAAGATCACGCGCGCGCCCGGCGATACGGAAGGGCATCTGATGTCGCAATTCAAGGCGCTGAGTCTCGATCCCGACAAGGAGATGCTGATCGTCTCGCCCTATTTCGTGCCGCGCAAGGAAGGCGTGCAATGGCTACGCTCGATGACATCGCGCGGCGTGCGCGTCACGGTGCTCACGAATTCGCTCGCGGCCACGGACGTCGCGGCGGTACATGCGGGTTATCAGCGTTATCGCAGGGACATGCTCGAAGCCGGCGTGCGTCTCTACGAACTAAAGCCTGCCGCCCCGTCGAACGACAAGGATGAAAAAAGCCAGAAGAAGACGACTTTCGGTTCATCGAAGGCGTCGCTGCATGCGAAGACTTATGTGTTCGATCGCACGCGCATTTTCATCGGCTCGATGAATCTCGATCCGCGCTCGGTGGAGTTGAATACGGAGATCGGCGTGTATTGCGAAAGCGCGGACGCGGCGGAACAGGTGGCGGGCGGCATCGAGACGAATATAGATCGCATTGCGTGGCGCGTGGAGTTGCGCAACGACGGCACGGGAAACCAGCGCATGGTGTGGATCGACACCGATGCGAACGGCAAGACGATCGTGCTCGACAGCGAGCCGGATGTGTCGGCGCTCAAGCGCGCGGGCATCTGGATGATGGGCATTCTGCCCATCGAATCGCAGTTGTGAGCGCGCGCTTCAGCAAGCGTTCAACATTCGGTCATTTGAAGCCGGAAACGGCATGCGGCAAATACGGCGCTTCGAGTTGCGCGATCTCTTCTGCCGTGAGATTCAACAATAGCGCCGCGACTGCATCGCTCAAATGATTCGGCTTCGATGCACCGATGATCGGCGCGGTCACCGGCGCCTTCTGCGCCACCCACGCCAGCGCGACCTGCGCGCGCGGCACGCCGCGCGCCTTCGCCACGGCAGCGACCGCTTCGACCACGGCGCGATCCGCGTCGTTGGTCTGATACAGCGTGCTGCCGAAGCTGTCCGACTCCTGACGCTCGCTCGTCGCGTCCCAGTCGCGCGTGAGACGCCCGCGCGCGAGCGGACTCCATGGCATCACGCCGATGCCCTGATCCTTGCACAACGGAAGCATTTCACGCTCTTCCTCGCGATAGAGCAGGTTCAAATGGTTCTGCATAGTCTTGAACTCGGTCCAGCCATTCGCGCGCGACGTGTAGAGCGCCTTGCTGAACTGCCACGCATACATCGACGAAGCGCCGATATAACGCGCCTTGCCCGCCTTCACGACATCGTGCAGCGCTTCGAGCGTTTCCTCGATCGGCGTCGAATAGTCCCAGCGATGGATCTGGTACAGATCGACGTAGTCGGTGCCCAGACGCCGCAGGCTGTTGTCGATCTCGTTGAAGATCGCCTTGCGCGATAATCCTGCGCCGTTCGGCCCGGGACGCATACGGTTGAATACTTTCGTCGCGATCACGATATCGTCACGCTTCGTGAAGTCGCGCAGCGCACGTCCGACGATTTCCTCAGACGTGCCGTCGGAGTACACATTGGCCGTATCGAAGAAATTGATGCCCGCGTCGAGCGCCTGCTGAATGAGCGGACGGCTCTTTTCTTCGTCGAGCGTCCACGGATGCGTGCCGCGGTCGGCGACACCATACGTCATGCAGCCGAGACAAAGCCGCGATACGTCGAGGCCGGTCGAGCCCAGTTTCACGTAATCCATCGTGCAAATCTCCTTGCGAAGCGAAATGACATGCGCGAGCGCTCGCGCATGAGCGACGAAAACCTGAAGATTAACGCAGCAAAGCGCGTCGCGCTTTCATTACGGCTTACAAGGTCAGCACGTTGACCGCCACATCCACATGATGCGCGCCGCCGCCGAGTATCATGCCGCGCAACAGCGACACATCGCTGTAGTCCCGGCCGGTGGCGAGCGTCACGTGATCGAGATCGGCCAGCACGTCGTTGGTCGGATCGAGATCGATCCAGCCGCTTTGCGGACAATGCACCGAAACCCACGCGTGCGATGCATCCGCGCCGATGAGCCGCGGATGTCCCGGCGGCGGATCGTTGCGCAAGTATCCGCTCACATAGCGCGCCGGAAGTCCCAGTGCACGCAGGCAGCCGATCATCACTTGCGAGAAGTCCTGGCATACGCCGTGCCGCAACTCGAATGCGCGTGACGCAGGTGTATCGAATGACGTCGACGAAGGCCGGTATTCGAAGTCCGCATGAATGCGGTGCATCAGATCGATCGCGCCGGTAACGAGCGGCGTGTCCGCAGCGAAACTTGCCTGCGCATAGTCCCGCAATTCATGTTCGAGGGAGATGTTGGGCGACGCATAACAAAACTCGCTTTCGACGAAGAACGGCGCGCCCGCACTGTAGCGCAGGCGTTGCGCGACTTGTTCCCACGGCGGCGTCGCATCGGCATCGAGCGTGTTCCAGCGCGGCATCAGACGCACCGTGGTCTCGCTCGTCATCGAAAGACGTTCGTGCGGTGCGTCGAGCGAAAAATACAGCACGTCGTTGCCGAATGCATCGACACGGCTGTGCACATAAGACGGCACCGGCTCGATGCGTTCCGTATGCGAAATCACTTGTTGCCACGGGCAATGCAGCGGACGAATGGTCGCGAGATGCTGGGCGATCTCGACCGGCGTCGAATAGCGATAGGTCGTGCGATGCGTGACCGCGAGCACCGTGTCGTCGATGCCGATGTTCATGCCGACACCTGCGCTGCAAGCGTATTTGCATGGCTGAAGTAGCGCGCGCTCACTTCGCTCGATGCCGCGCTCACGGATGCAACGAGTCTGTCGCACAGCGCGATCAATGCATCGTAGCTACCGTTCTTCCCGGTCTCGCATAGCGCCGCGAGTGACGGCAATGCATCGGCATGCGTGAGCAGATCGGCGAAACGCGTCGCCTGTGCGCGCCGCGCGCCGCCCGCGGCCGCCGCGATTTCATCGAGCTTCGTGCGCAAGCGCGCGTAGACGCCATAGAGTCCGCGCGGATTGGTCTGATCGACGACGATCAGATCGATCAGCGCCGGAACTTCGAGCCTTCCCGGATAGAGCGAACGATACGTGAGCGTGCTGTCGAAGAGCTGCAGCAGCAGATCGAAACCGGCCGGCGATGCAAGCGTGCCGCGCTCGGCAACGACGCGCAGGAATGTGGACATCGTGGCGACGCGTTCGATATGCCGGCCGATGAACAACAGACGCCACGCTTCGTCGCGCGTCATGCGATCGCCTTGTGCCCCGCTGATCGCGCACAACTGCGTCGCGAGATGTTCGAGCGCGCTCGCGAGCATCACACGATCGTAATCGCGGCCGATGCGCGGCATTCCTTCTGCATCGGTATCGGCGAGAGCAAGACGTTCGAGCGCGTCGCGGAAGTCGTTGCGCGACGCGAGAATCGTGCGCCAGTGATCGGTCGAAAGACGGTCGCGTATCTCGCCGCATGCGCGCACCTGATCCGCGAGATTGCTGCCGATGCTCGTCGCGCGGCTGGAATCCGGCAACCCCGCCAGCAAGACGCGTTCGAACGCCTGCGGCGTACTGCGCGCGAGCGTATCGACCGACGGAATCAATCCACATTGGGATGCGAGTTCCGCGAGCGTCGGGAAGAGTTCTTCTGCGTCGCTGCCATCCAGCGTGCCAAGCAGAAGACGGCACAGCCGCACATTGTTTTCGGCGCGTTCGCCATAGCGGCCGGCCCAGAACAGGTTCTCCGCCGCACGACTCGACACCGTGCGATGCTTGCGCAGGTCGCCGGGCTTCATCGGCGTCGGACGCAGCGACACCGCGCCGCCCGGCTGACTCGACATCACCCATGTATCGACGCTGCTGCCACCGAATTGCATCGACACTGTCGCGCGTTTATCGGCGGCAAGTCGCGTGAAGCCGCCGGGCATCACGCTCCAGCTTCCGTCGATGTTCGCGATCGCATAGGCGCGCAAGACACACGGACGAGAGCCGAGCGCGCCGTCATGAAAGCGCGGCGCACTGGAAAAAGGCAGGTGCTCCTGAATCGTGAAGACGTCCGGTGCGCGCTCGATGCGTTCGCGCCACGCCGCAAGCTCCTGCACGCCCGCATCGATGCCCGGCGCCTGATCGGCCTGCGCGCCCGGCCATGTCGGCGCAATGAGCGCGCTTTGCAGATGCTCGAATGCTTCATTGCGAGCCGCTTCCTCGCCGCACCACCATGTCGGCACGGTCGGCAATTCGAGCGTTTCGCCGAGCAACGCCTGTGCGAGACCCGGCAAAAACGCATTGAGCGCGGGCGATTCCGTGAAGCCCGCACCCGGCACGTTCGACACCATCACATTGCCCGCGCGCATCACCTGCAAAAGGCCCGGCACGCCGATGCTCGAATCCGCGCGTAATTCGACGGGGTCACAGAACGCATCGTCGAGACGCCGCAACACGGCATGCACGCGCGACAAGCCCGCCAGCGTCTTGAGATAGAGCTTGTCGTGACGCACCGTGAGGTCCTTGCCTTCGACAAGCGTCACGCCGAAATAGCGCGCGAGAAACACATGCTCGAAGTAGGTTTCGCTGAACGGGCCCGGGCTCAGTAACGCGATATGCGGCGCATCGTTCGATGCATCGCTGCGTCCGCCTTCGTCGTCGCGCATGGTGGCGCGCGCGGCTTGCGCGATCGTCGCGATGAGTTGCGAATACGTCGCAGCGAGCCGGCTCACGCGCATCGCGCGAAACGGATCGGCAAACAAGGTCGCGACGATCAGCCGGTTTTCCAGCGCATAACCAAGGCCCGATGGCACTTCGGTCCGATGCGCGATGACGGTCCACGCACCCGACGGCGCGCGCGCGAGATCGACGGCGACGATCTGCAGAAAACGGCCGAGCGGCGGCACGAAGCCCTTCACCGCGCGCAGATAGCCGGGATGACCGAACACGAGCGCGCCCGGCAGTAGACCGCGATGAAGCAGCGTCTGCGGTCCGTACACATCGGCGACGATGGCCTCCATCAAGCGCGCGCGCTGGGCCACGCCGCGTTCGATCGCCGCCCATTCTTCTTCGTCGATGATGAGCGGCAGAAGATCGAGCGACCACGCGCGCGGCTTGCCGTTGTCGGCATAGACGTTATAGGTGATGTCGTTATCGCGCACTTGCTGCGCGACCGCGGCAACGCCGTCGTCGAGCCTTGCGATGCCCTGTTCACCGAGCAACTCGAAGAACTGACGCCACGGTTCGCGCAATTGCCCCGTCGCGTCGCGCAACTCGTCCCAATGTCCTTCGCGCGCCGGCAGCGTGCGCAGCAGCGCGAGGGCATCGACGCGGGCCGCGGCAATGTCGAAGGGCAAGCTCGATTGATAAGCCAAAGTTGTCTCTGTTCTTTATTCGAATGATGATCGTGCGTTCAACGATAGCGCAGGTCGAGTGTGAACGGAAATTCGAGGCTGCGCTCACGCGCATCGACGCGCATCGCACCGGGCGTGTGCCCCGTCGCGAAGAAGCGCGCGCGCCGCCGGCTCTCCGCTTCATATGCGTTGACCGGGAACGTCTGATAGTTGCGCCCGCCCGGATGCGCAACATGATACTGACAGCCGCCGAGCGCACGCCCCGTCCATGTATCGACGATATCGAAGGTCAGCGGCGCATGCACGTCGATGGTCGGATGCAGCGACGCCGACTGCGACCACGCGCGAAAGCGCACCCCGGCGACGTATTCGCTGACGCGGCCGGTTGATTGCAGCGGCAACGGCACGCCGTTCACGGTGACGACATGTCGATCGCCGTTCAGGCCGAGGGCACGCACCTCGAGGCGCTCGACCGACGAATCCACATAGCGCACGGTCCCGCCCGTGGCACCCTCTTCGCCCATCACATGCCACGGTTCGAGCGCGTTGCGGATCGTCAGTGAAATGCCGCTCGTGTCGTACGCGCCGACGAGCGGAAAGCGGAACTCGAAGTGCGGGGCAAACCAGCTGCGCTCGAACGCAAAGCCGGCATCGCGCAATTCGGCGAGCACGTCGTCGAAGTCCATCTGCACGAAGGTGCCGAGCATGAAGCGGTCATGTAGTTCCGTGCCCCAACGCGTGAGACGCGCCGTATAGGGCTTATCCCAGAAGCGTGCGACGAGTGCGCGCAGCAGCAGTTGCTGCACGAGACTCATGCGTGCGTGCGGCGGCATTTCGAAGCCGCGCAGTTCGAGCAGACCGAGTCGGCCTGTGGGGCCATCGGGCGAATACAGCTTGTCGATGCAGAATTCGGCGCGGTGCGTGTTGCCTGTCACGTCGATGAGAATGTTCCGCAGGATACGATCGACGAGCCACGGCGGCACGGTCGCGGTGCCGCGTCCGCCGAGCTGATCGAGCTGACGTTGCAGTTCGGCAAATGCGATTTCGAGTTCATAAACCTGATCGTTGCGTGCTTCGTCGATGCGCGGCGCCTGGCTCGTCGGTCCGATGAACAGACCCGAGAACAGCATCGACAGCGACGGATGGTTGAGCCAGTACGCGATCAGGCTCGCCAGCAAATCGGGGCGCCGCAAGAACGGGCTGTCTGCCGGTGTCGCGCCGCCGAGCACGAAATGATTGCCGCCGCCCGTTCCGGTATGCCGCCCGTCGAGCATGAATTTCTCGGGGCTCAGATACGTTTCGTGCGCCGCGTTATAGAGAAACTCGGTGTGCGCGACGAGATCGCTCCAGTTCGCGGCCGGATGAATGTTCACTTCGATCACGCCCGGATCGGGCGTCACCTGCAGCATCTTGAGACGCGGGTCGCGCGGCGGCGGATAACCTTCGACGATCACCGGAATGCCGAGCTCGGCAGCGGTCGCCTCCACGGCGGCGAGCAGGTCGAGATAGTCGTCGAGCGCCGTGACCGGCGGCATGAAGACGTGCATGAGCTTGTTGCCGTTGCCGAGCTTCTTCAGCGCGTCGGCTTCGGCCTTCGGTCCCGCCGCGCGCGCCGGATCACGCGCTTCCACGCACAACGCCGTACGCGTCAGCGCGCCGGCTGACTCGCCGCGCCGGGGCATGCGGTCCTCAGCCGGCCCTGAAGAATCCGACGAACCTGGCGAACCGGCGAAAGCGGTCGGGCGGCCAGACGTGCTCGCGCCGGCATTTTGCATGCGTAATTCAACATCCAGATCTGCATATTGCATGCGTAATTCAGCCGCGGTTCGCAGCGGCGTTGTCGGTGCGAAAGGATCATGCTCGTGCTGCCACGGGTAGTCGGCCGGCGACACCCACGGCAGGGAATCGAGCGGCAGCCGGTAGCCCATCGGCGAATCGCCCGGCGTCAGGTACATGCGGTTGTCGCGGAAGAACCAGGAACCGCTCAGCCAGCGGCCCGGCTGCTTCGCGGACGCGTCTTCGCGCGAGATCGGCAGCACGTAACCGGTCACAGACGGCAGCCCGGCATCGAACACGCGGCGCAGGCGCGCGCGCTCCTGTTCGTCGTCGAGGCGCGAATCGAACGGATCGACGTTCACCGGTAATCGGCGTTCGCGCCACAGGTAATACCAACTGTCCTCGAACGCCGGTTGAATGTATTTTGAATCCAAAGACAATTTGCCCACGAGATGTTGGATGAAACGCGCCGCGTCCTCCGATGTGTACGACGCAGGCTGCCGCTCGTCGGCGAATAGCGCGGGATCGTGCCAGCACGGTTCGCCGTCCGCGCGCCAGAACAGCGACAGCGCCCAGCGCGGCAACTGCTCGCCCGGATACCACTTGCCTTGCCCGATATGAAGAAAGCCGCTCGCGCCGTACTCCGCGCGCAGCTTTTCTATCAGCGAAACCGCGTAAGAGCGCTTCGTCGGGCCGAGCGCATCGGTATTCCATTCGGGTGCGTCGCGGTCGCGCACGGCAACGTAGGTCGGCTCGCCGCCCATCGTCAGACGCACATCGGCCGCGTCGAGCCGCGCATCCACTTGCTCGCCCATGCGCAGTACCGCGCTCCAGTCTTCCTCGCTGTAGGGTTTGGTCACGCGCGGCGTCTCGAGCACGCGCTCGATCGACATCGTGTGCGCGAATTCGACTTCGCATTTCTCCACGGCGCCGGAGACGGGCGCGGCGCTGTCGGGTTCCGGCGTGCATGCGACAGGAATGTGCCCTTCGCCCGCGAGCAGGCCCGAGGTCGGATCGAAGCCGATCCAGCCGGCGCCCGGCAGATACACCTCGCACCACGCGTGCAGATCGGTAAAGTCGACTTCAGTGCCGCTGGGACCGTCGAGCGATTTGGTGTCCGGCGCGAGCTGCAGCAGATATCCCGAAACGAAGCGCGCCGCGAGACCGAGATGCCGCAATGTCTCGACGAGCAGCCAACCCGAGTCACGGCACGAGCCCGCCGCGGTCTCCAGCGTTTCCTCCGGCGTCTGCACGCCGGGCTCCATGCGGATCAGATAACGGATCTCGTGCGCCAGCCGCTGATTAAGACCGACGAGAAAGTCCATCGTGGCGCTGGGCGTTCTGTCGATACTTTCGACGAATGCCGCGAAGCGCGGAGACAACTCGCGCTTGACCATGTAAGGCGCGAGATCATGCAGCAATTCCGGGGCATACGCGAACGGAAATTTCTCCGCCGCTGGCTCGAGAAAAAAGTCGAACGGGTTATAGACGGCCATCTCGGCGACGAGATCGACCGTCACCTTGAATTCGCGCGTTTTCTCGGGAAAAACGAGGCGCGCCTGATAGTTCGCGAAAGCGTCCTGCTGCCAGTTGATGAAGTGATTCTCGGGCTCGACGCGCATCGAATACGACACGATCGGCGTGCGGCAATGAGGCGCGGGGCGCAAGCGCACGACCTGCGGCGAAAGACCGACGAGGCGGTCGTAGCGGTAATGCGTGACATGGTTCAACGCGACGCGAATGGACACACCCTGCTCCTTTATTCAAATGACGCCGTGCGCGCAAGCGGTCTGCGCACCCGTTTTTTTGCTTGTCATGGAAAAGACGATGGCTTTGCGGCACGATGATTGCGACATCTTCGCCGACATCGCAAGCGCACGCGCACGACGCGCGATTCCATTTCTCCCGGCTACCCGATGAAGACCTTTCACTGCAACCGCTGCAACCAGTTGGTGTTCTTCGAGAACACGCATTGCGAGAACTGCGGCACGCGGCTCGGCTACGTGCCCGAAATCAGTCAGATCAGCGCGTTCGACGAGACCGAAGACGGACGCTGGCGCAGCCTGCACCCGCTCGCGAAGGACGCCCTCTATAAGCCGTGCCATAACTACGCCGTCGAGAACATCTGCAACTGGGTCGTGCCCGCGCCCGAGCCCGAGCCCGGCGCCTCCGACCCGCTTTGCAGCTCGTGCCAGTTGACCAGCACCATTCCCAACCTCGCGAATCCGGAGAACCGTCTTTACTGGTATCGCATCGAAGCCGCCAAGCGCCGCTTGCTGTACACCTTTGCCGAGTTGGGCCTCACCGTTAAATCGCGCCAGGAAGACCCGGAGCACGGCCTCGAATTTCAGTTTCTCGAAGGCGATGCACAAGGCCGTGGCGTCATGACGGGCCATAACAACGGCATCATCACGCTCAACATCGCCGAAGCCGACGATGCGCATCGCGAGAAAACGCGCTCTTCCCTTCACGAACCGTACCGCACGCTGCTCGGCCATTTTCGTCATGAATCCGGCCACTTCTTCTTCGATCGATTGATCGCCGACACCGCGCGCATCGCACCGTTTCGCACCGCATTCGGCGATGAACAGGCCGACTATGCTGCTGCGCTCGATCGTCACTATCAGGCGGGTCCGCCCGCTCAATGGGAAGACAATTTCATCAGCGCCTATGCCACGATGCATCCGTGGGAGGACTGGGCGGAGACGTGGGCGCATTATCTGCACATCGTCGATACGCTCGACACGGCGGTTTCGTGCGGTCTCGTCCTCGTGCCCGACAGCCCACATGAGCCCACGCTCACCGATCAGACACCTGTCGAGGAAACCACCTTCGATAACCTGATGAAGCGCTGGTTTCCGCTGACCTACGTGCTGAACAGCCTCAACCGTAGCCTCGGCATGCCGGACGGATATCCGTTCACATTGCCGCCCGCGGTCGTCGACAAGCTGCGCTTCGTGCATCGCGTCGTTGCCGCGGCGGCCAAGCGCTAACGGCACGCGTCTAGCCCTTGCTTTGCACTTGAGACTGCGATTGCGACTGTGATTGCGATTGTGTTGGCTCGGGCGCCGGCGGTTCTTCCGGCGCGATCGGCAACAGGAATTCGCGGCTCACGCGTCCCGCCAGATCATTCACGCGCGCAAGGAAATCCACGAGATAAGCATGCAGCCCGCCTTTGAGAATGTCGCCGATGCGGCCATTCTTGAGTTCCGCGCTCAATTGCGCGGCGAGGCGGGCGGCCTCCGTATCGCGTCCCTTCGTCACCTGACCGATCAATGACTCGACCTCCGCGATGCTCGCCGCAAGCGAGCGCGGCCATTCGCCGTAAAGAATCAGCAAGCCCGCAACCCGTTCCGGTGTGATGACATCGCGATAGACACGGCGATACACCTCAAAGCCCGAGACCGAGCCTAGTACCGCCGTCCAGTGGTGATAATCGAACGGTTGTGCAGCGGTATCGGCGCGTTGCTCCATCATCTCGAACTTCACGTCCAGAATGCGCGCCGTATTGTCCGCGCGTTCAATGAACGTCCCGAGACGCATGAAATAGAAGGCGTCATCCTTGACCAGCGTGCCGAGCTGCACGCCGCGGGAAAGATGCGAGCGGAACTTGACCCATTCGAAGAACGTGTAGGGCTCGCGCTCGAGAATGCCGTCGGCGAGCATGCGCTGACAATCGAGCCACGTCGTGTTGAGCGATTCCCAGAGCTCGCTGTTGGTCGAACTGCGCACGGCCCGCGCATTTTCACGCGCAGCGCGCAAGCAACTGACGATCGACGACGGATTCGAAATATCGCGCGCCATGAAGTCGATCACTTCGCGGCTTTTCATGCCGTGATGCGCGGCTGAATAGATGCCGCTCAACTCCGAAATGGACAACATCGCGCGCCAGCCGAGTTCCGCGTATTCGTCGGATTGCGGCAGGAGCGAGAGCTGATAGTTCGCATCGAGCATCCGGGCAGTGTTTTCGGCGCGCTCGGTATAGCGCGCCATCCAGAAGAGATGATCCGCGGTACGGCTCAGCATGGGTGTTCCCGTTTGTTTGTCGTTGTCTTTAGTGCTGCATGGATAACGATGCCTCGAATTTCCTTAGCGCTCCAGCACCCAGGTGTCTTTCGTGCCGCCGCCCTGCGATGAATTGACGACCAGGGAGCCTTCGCGCAAGGCGACACGCGTGAGGCCGCCCGGCACCATGCGCACTTCGGTGCCCGAGAGCACGAACGGTCGCAAATCGATATGACGCGGTGCGATGCCTGCTTCCACATAAGTCGGACAAGTGGAAAGTGCGAGCGTCGGCTGCGCGATGTACTTCTCCGGATGCGCTTCGAGCACCGTACGGAATTCCGCGATCTGCGCAGCGGTCGATGCCGGACCCACGAGCATGCCGTAGCCGCCGGCGCCGTGCGTCTCCTTTACGACGAGTTCGGGCAAATGGTCGAGCACGTACTTGAGATCGTCGGGCTTGCGGCACATCCACGTCGGCACGTTGTTGAGAATCGGCTCCTCGCCAAGATAGAAGCGGACCATGTCCGGCACGTAGGGATAAATCGATTTGTCGTCCGCTATGCCTGTGCCTACCGCATTGCACAGCGAAAGATTGCCAGCGCGATAAGCGCTGATGAGCCCGGGAACGCCGAGCGTCGAGTCGGACCGGAACACGAGCGGATCGAGAAAATCATCGTCGACGCGGCGATAAATCACATCGACGCGCTGCGGCCCTTGCGTCGTGCGCATATACAAATAATCGTTGTCGACGAAGAGATCCTGCCCTTCGACAAGCTCGACGCCCATTTGCTGGGCGAGAAACGCGTGCTCGAAGTAAGCCGAGTTATACATGCCCGGCGTCATGACCACGATGGTCGGATTCTCGACAGCGGCAGGCGCGGCCGCACGCAAAGTGTCGAGCAGCAAATCCGGATAATGCGCGACCGGTGCGACACGATTGCGCGCGAAGAGATCAGGAAAGAGCCGCATCATCATCTTGCGGTTCTCGAGCATATACGACACGCCCGACGGAACGCGCAGATTGTCTTCGAGCACATAGAACTCGCCTTGCCCGGCCCGAACGATATCGATGCCCGCAATGTGCGCGTAAATATCGCGAGCCACATTCACACCGCGCATTTGCGGCCGATATTGCGCGTTGCCGAGAATCTGCGCCTCGGGAATGATCCCCGCGCGAATGATGTCCTGCTCGTGATAAATATCGTGGATGAAGCGGTTGAGGGCGTTGACGCGTTGCCTCAAGCCGCGTTCGAGTGCACGCCATTCGTCGGCGGGAAAAATGCGCGGAATGACGTCGAACGGAATGGTGCGCTCAGGAATGATGCCGGGCACGTCGCTCGTTCCATACACCGCGAACGTGATGCCTACGCGGCGAAAGTTGAGATCCGCTTCAGCGCGCTTGATATCGATTTGCTGATCGCTTTGCGCGGCCAGCCAGCCCAAGAAATCGCGGTAATGCGTACGCGGATCGCCCACGCCACGAAAATCCGCCGCCGACACGCCGCGCGCCTCAAGATCACTGCGCTCGAACATTTCGTTGAAGAATGCTTGCGTCATAGCCGGTCTTCCATATGAAGTGCATGCCGGGGACTGACAATTCCCCTTTGCTCGTTTTTCTGGTCGCACTCGCAAAACGCCTGAAGAGCCCGAAAGACGCGACGCATCCGAACATACCGAATACGTCGATAGGCAACCCCGAAGCGCGATGTCCTTCAATCCGTCACATCATTGTGTGCGGTGCATCGATTGCGCAGGCAGCCCAGTGCCGTTTGTTTTAAGCAACTTCAATGCCAATGATCTTAGTGTTCTGTTCCTCCAGTACTAGCGCATGCCAGATACGCCATTCGCCAAGCATGCACCAAGAAAGCGCATTGCGGTATGAGGCTGCACACGCTGAGCATTCGTTTCATGCCGCAATACGGTGCGCAAAGTTTGGCGCGTGACGCGGCGCCGGTATCATAGGCGTCTCCCAGCGACATTCACACGCACATGAATACTCCTTCAGACGCCGCTCCGCGGCCCGCCCTCCGCGAACTCACGCCGCTCGAGGCGCGCGTTCTGGGCGTGCTCGTCGAAAAGCAGCATACGGTACCGGACACATATCCGCTTTCGCTGAATTCCCTGACTGCGGGTTGCAATCAGAAGACGGCCCGTTCGCCGGTGATGAACGTCAGCGAGGACGAAGTGTTGACGACCATCGACGGCCTCAAGCGTCTGAGCCTCGTGATCGAAGGAAGCAGCAGCCGCGTCCCACGATTCGAACATAACGTGAACCGGGTACTCGGCGTGCCCAGCCAATCGGTTGCCTTGCTCGCGACGCTCTTTCTGCGCGGTCCGCAAACGGCGGCCGAATTGCGTGCCAACAGCGCACGACTGCATTCGTTCGCCGATATATCGTCGGTAGAGAGCTTTCTGGATGAACTCGCCAGCAGCGAGCCGCCGCGCGTGGTCCGCTTGCCGCGCGTTCCCGGCGAGCGCGAAAACCGCTGGGCCCACTTGCTGTGCGGTGAAGTGAGCTTTAGCGAAGCCCTCGCGCGAGACGCGCAGGGTGGCGAATCCTTTTCGCTATCCGAATTCGAGGCGCTCAAGTCCGAGCAGAAACGCCTCGCTCATGAAGTCGTGCAACTGCGCGCGATCGTCCAGCGCATGGCGGGCGAGTTAGGGATCTCGCTCGATCAACCGGCATCTGACGCCTGATTTTTGTTCGCTCGAACATGCACGAACCGCTTGCTTCGGCGCCGCTCGTCTTTCGCGACGACGGAACGCCTTACTCGCCGCGCCACGACGACATTTATCACAGCGTCGCGGGCGCATTGGCGCAAGCGCGCCACGTCTTCCTGAACGGCAATGGCTTGCCGGAACGATGGCGCGAGAAAACGCGCTTCACCGTGCTGGAAACGGGCTTTGGCATGGGCGTCAACTTTCTTGCGACCTGGGCGGCATGGCGTGACGATCCTCGACGCGCCACGTCGATCGAATTCGTGTCGATCGAGAAGCATCCGTTTAGCGCAGGTGACTTGCGTCGCGCTCATGCGGCAATCATCGATGATCAGTCGATTTCGCCGCTGGCCGATGCGCTTGCATCCGCATGGCCGCCGCTGGTTGCCGGTGTGCATCGAATCGAATTCGACGCGGGGGCGCTAACGCTGACACTCGCTTTCGGTGACGCCGCGAACCTCTTGCCGCACTTGTCAGAAACGGGTGTGTCCGCCGATGCGATTTATCTCGATGGTTTCGCACCCGCGAAGAATCCGGACATGTGGACGCCCGCCATATTCGCCACGCTCGCCGACATGACCAGCGAAGACGCAACTTTCGCCACCTATACGAGCGCGGGCGACGTCAAGCGAGCGCTTCTGCAAAACGGCTTTGAGTATCGCAAGGCCCCAGGCTTTGGCGGCAAACGCGCGATGCTCATCGGCAAGCGAAGTTGTTCGCAAACCGTCAATAATTCGTAAGCGTAATCGCGTCGATATGAAGGCCTTTTTTTAGCGAATTCTGCTTGAGATGGCCTAGCACCGAATCACTTAGAAAGCCCTCCGTAATCGCGAATTTCGCTTCCTGTCTCCTCTCCCTTCTGCTCCGGGCAACAAACCGGAATATCTTGGATAATGCGCACCCGTTGGCGCCGCGGCCTTTGCTCGCATCAGCGAAACGAACGTCGGGCCGGCGCGCCGTCACGTTATTGTCAGCGCTGATTCACGAGGAGACATGCTTTGGAACCCAACGACGATGCACCCGGCAACCCATGGCTGTGGGTTGTGCTATTGATCCCTTACGTCGCTTTGCTGTGGCTGCCGTTTTATAACGAAACACGTCCTTCTCTTGCGGGCTTCCCGTTTTTCTACTGGTATCAGTTTCTTTGGGTGCCGCTCACGTCGCTCCTGATTTACGTCGTGTATAAGGGCCTCAAATGAACGATCTCACTCCTGTCGATCCGGTCGCGATGACCATCTTCATCGCGTTCTTCGTGCTCGTGACCGTCGTCGGTTTCTTTGCCGCACGCTGGAAGCGCGGCGATCTCAATCAGTTGCATGAGTGGGGCCTGGGCGGCCGCCAGTTTGGCGTGCTGATTTCATGGTTTCTCGTCGGCGGCGATTTCTATACCGCTTACACGGTGATCGCCGTACCTGCGCTCGTCTATTCGGTCGGCGCATACGGCTTCTTTGCTCTGCCTTATACGATCATCGTTTATCCGTTCGTGTTCGCGGTCATGCCTAAATTGTGGAAGATCGCACACGCGAAAAATCACATCACCGGCGCCGATTACGTGCAAGGCGAATATGGCGGCAAATGGTTCCCGGCGGCGGTCGCCGTCACGGGCATCGTCGCGACGATGCCCTATATCGCGTTGCAGCTCGTCGGCATGCAGGTCGTTATCAAGGGTCTCGGCGTAACGGGCGAACTGCCGCTCATCGTCGCGTTCGTGATTCTGGCGCTCTATACCTATACGAGCGGCCTGCGCGCGCCTGCCATGATCGCGTTCGTCAAGGACATCATGATCTATATCGTCGTGATTGCGGCGGTGTGGCTCATTCCGCTCAAGCTTGGCGGATACGCTCATGTATTCGATTCCGCGGACCAATACTTCAAGGCGAAGGGCGGCCCGACCGGCATCATTCTCAAGCCGGGTCAATTCACAGCTTATGCATCGCTTGCGCTCGGCTCAGCGCTCGCGGCGTTCATGTATCCGCATACGATGACGGCGGTTCTTTCTTCCTCGTCGGCTGCAACCGTGCGCAAGAACGCGATCTTCCTGCCTGCGTACACATTGTTGCTCGGCCTGATCGCGTTGCTCGGCTATATGGCGATCGCAGCAGGCGTACATGTGAAGTCCGCTTCGGACGTTGTGCCGGTGCTCTTCGGCACGCTGTTTCCTTCGTGGTTCGTCGGCTTCGCCGCGGCGGCGATCGCGATCAGTGCGCTGGTGCCTGCGGCAATCATGTCGATCGGCGCGGCGAATCTCTTCACCCGCAATTTGTGGCGCCCGCTCGTGTCTCCCGACATGACGCCGGCGTCCGAAGCATCGACCGCCAAACTCGTGTCGCTCGTCGTGAAATTCGGCGCTTTGCTTTTCATCGTGTTCCTGCCGACACAGTATGCGATCGACCTGCAATTGCTTGGCGGCGTGTGGATCTTGCAGATCTTCCCGGCCGTCGTGTTCACGCTCTTTACGCGCCGTCTGACGACGCCTGGCCTCTTTCTTGGCTGGCTTTGCGGAATCGTCCTTGGCACCGGCCTTGCAATTTCCCAAGGCCTCAAGCCGGTATATGCGCTGCATGTAGGCGATGCAACCTGGCCGATGTATATCGGCTTGATTGCGCTCGCGGTGAATATCATCGTGACGTATGTCGTGTCGCTCGTTACGCGGCGCAGCGTCGTTCCTGCCGTATAAGTCCACGCTCGCTGCAGAGCGCCGGCGTCTCACGACGCCGGCGCTCTTTCGAATTGCGGTGATACCATCGACGTCAAGCCAATTTCCTGACGCAATGCGTGTCATGACCGCAAGCGAGAATATCCCGGCCTTTTCCTCCGTCGCAAACGATGTCTTCGCTCGGGACGCGCTCTCGATAGGCATCACTTTGCCGATCACCGGCGAGAATCAAAGCGCGGTCGATTTCGATGAACAGATTGCGCTGGCGCACCTCGCGGATCGACTCGGTTATCGCGCGCTATGGGTTCGCGATGTACCGCTCAATAGCATCGACTATCCCGATCCGGTCGGGCATCTCGATCCGTGGGTGTTGCTGGGCGCACTTGCATCGAACACGCAGCGGATTGCGCTCATCAGCGGTGCGATTGTGTTGACGCTCAGGCATCCGCTGCATGTCGCCAAGGCTGCGTTCTCGGTCAACACGCTCTCGCAGGGACGTTTTATTCTCGGTGTCGGCTCGGGCGATCGTCCGCCTGAATATGCCGCGTTCGGTCGCAACCCGGATGAGCGACGCGATCTTTATCGGAATCACTGGGAGACGCTCGCTGCCGCTGTCACGCAACCCTCGCGAGTGATTGCCGATCATGCGTCAGCAGACGCGCCCGAGTTTTATCTTTTGCCTCGCCAAAGCGCATCGATTCCGTTGCTTGCAGTGGGCTCGGGCGGTCAGAGCGTCGACTGGATCGCGCGCCATTCGCTTGGCTGGATGACCTACCACCGCGAGCCGCAAGCACAACGCGGCCGCTACAGCATGTGGCGCGCCGCGGTCGAACGTACCGTTCCCGGCGCGTTTCGCGCATTCGGCGTGGCGATGCGACTCGATCTCAGCGACAACGCGGACGAACCCGCAAGCGAGATTTCACTCGGCTATCGCACGGGACACCGCGCGCTCACTGACGTCTTGCGACGGATGCGCGAAAGCGGCACGCATCATGTCACGCTCAATATCGACTCGGAACGACGCCCTGCGCGCGATGTCATCGAAGAAATCGCTGCCCGTGTGCTTCCCCAGTTTCATCGCTGATCAGTCGGCTCTTACACGACCAAATCATGACTGCCATCGACGCTCACACCTCTTCCTTGCCTAACGACGACATCGTATCGCTCGGTGCCGTCGCGCTCTCGCACGCGATTCATGCACGCGATGTATCGTGCGTCGAAGTGATGAACGCATACCTTGCGCAGATCGATCGCATGAATCCGTTGGTCAATGCAATCGTTGCGATGCAGGACCGCGACATGCTCGTCAAGCTCGCCGCCGAACGCGATGCACAATTGTCCAGAGGCGAAAGCCTTGGGTCTTTGCATGGATTCCCTCAGGCGCCTAAGGACATTCTGCCCGTCGCGGGCATGATCACGACCAAGGGCTCACCGATCTACGCGAACGAAATCACTCAGAACGATGCAATCGTATTCGAACGGATGCGCCGGGCCGGCGCGCTATTCGTGGGCCGCACGAACTCGCCCGAATTCGGGCTAGGCGGTCACACCTATAACCCCGTGTACGGAACCACGCTGAACGCATTCGATCAATCGCGGTCGGCGGGCGGCAGCAGTGGTGGCGCGGCCGTATCCGTCGCGCTGCGCATGTTGCCGTGTGCGGACGGCTCCGACATGATGGGCTCGTTGCGCACGCCCGCCGCATTCAATAACGTTTTTGGATTTCGTACTTCACCGGGATGTGTGCCTTACGCGCCAGGCGACGACGTCTTCTTTCAGCAATTCAGTGTCGTGGGCCCGATCGCGCGCACGATTCCCGACCTGGGCCTCCTGCTTTCCGTGCAAGCAGGCTTCGATGCACGTGCGCCGCTTTCACGCAGAAACGACAGACCCACCGAATTCGCGAACGCGCTCGAGCGTGACATGCGCGGCAAGCGCATCGGCTGGCTAGGCGATATGAACGGACGCTTGCCGACCGACGCAGGCTTGATGGACACGTACGAATCGTCCTTGCGTCATTTCGAAACCATTGGCTGCATAGTAGAAGCTGCGCATGTCGACTTCGATCTCGATCGCTTGTGGAATGCCTGGCTCGACTTGCGTAGTCACACTTTTGCAGGCACGAATGCGCCGCTCTATCGCGACGACGCCAAGCGCAAGCTGCTTAAGCCGGAAGCAATATGGGAAGTCGAACGAGGACTGAAGCTATCAGGGGAAGATGTGTCGCGCGCGGTTCGCGATCGTTCTGCCTGGTATCAGGCCGTCAATGCACTATTCGCTCGCTTCGATTATCTGGTGATGCCTTCGGCGCAGGTGTTTCCATTCGACACCGGTCTCGACTGGCCTCATGCAATCGGCGGGCGTGCGATGGACACGTATCACCGCTGGATGGAGACGGTCGTTCCCGCCACCATGGCATCACTGCCCGCGCTTAGCGTGCCCGCCGGCTTCAGCGCGGACGGATTGCCGGCCGGATTGCAGATCATCGGGCCGGCTCAGGGAGACTTGGGCGTGCTGCGGCTCGGACTCGCCTATGATCGTGCGAGCGGATTCTCGAAGACACGCAGCCCCTTGCTCGGTTAAGCGATCGTCAGGCGGCAGCCCGTTGCGCACTCTTGCGAGCCGTTTTCCTGGGCGCGCCTCTGGTTGCACGCTTCGCTCCCGCTGCACGCGAAGCGGATGCCGCCCGGCCGCGTGCAACCTTTTCTTTCGCGCCATCGATCAGGAATATGCTGCGGTCCGGCGCGTCCTTGATCCATGCGGGCGGAC
Source organism: Caballeronia peredens (assembly GCA_001544595.2). Lineage (GTDB taxonomy): Bacteria > Pseudomonadota > Gammaproteobacteria > Burkholderiales > Burkholderiaceae > Caballeronia > Caballeronia peredens. The sequence continues at coordinate 248,737 of FCOH02000006.1, forward strand.
GTGCATGCCCGCTCCAGGTTGCACCCGATTCCGGGTCGCGATACTTCGGCGGAAGCTTGGACTTCGCAGCCGTCTTGCTGCCGGAAACCGACGTATTTTTCGAACCAGCCGGACGGCCTCGCTTTTTCCCTAAGCCAGCCTTGGCGAGATCCGCCGTCGTCAAGCCATATTCCGCCATCAATGCCCGGATATTCGCGATTGCTTCAGTCGACTTTCGTTCGCGCAATGCGTCGGCGCGGCGCTGCAGTTTTTGAATCTGATTTTCCAGTTGCGACAATGTTGCCATCTTCCCTCCAAATATACTCAGCGTCGAAATGAGCACGGTGCACGGCGGTTACTCAAGCGATTTCAATAGGCATCGTCAGGTGGTCCGCTTCACACTCGCGCTCTGTCGCTAAAGAATCTTATAGGGTGCATGCCAGTGTCAAACGCTCTTTCTCAAAAGATTACTTTTGACCAGCCCGATTTAAGCGCGGACGCCAGGTAATTTTTCGCGACACCGACCCTAAGAGCCAAGCCAAAAGCGTCTTGACGCAAAGCGGCCTATTCCGTTTTTCCAAACCGCTATTCGGACGATTTAAGCGACCGCGATATGGCCTATGCCATTTGCACGACGCAAGCGCGTTCACCTCCCTTGCGCTCGCCGGTTCATTTCACGGCAGTCAGTTCGAGCGCAAGGGCACCTGCTCAGTTGAAGCAACGCAATGCTTCAACTGGCTGTTCGGTCACTCGGAAGGTACGGCCGATTCCTCTTCGCACGGTGTCAATGCAAGGGCCAGAATCATCGCGCCGCTGTTGAGCGGCACCGAACTTCCTACTCGTCTGGGTCGGTACACCGGCTGTCCGCGCCGGATCGCCTGCCCGCTCAACGCACAGGTTCCCCGCTTGCGCGCCGTGCAGAGTGACCAGACCTGCTCCGAGTAATTAAACGATGTGGGATCGTGCCAGGACAACGCAAGCGTCGAATCGCTCAGGCGCTCCAGCACGCGAATGTTCACGCAATGCGCATCGCCCGGGGCGATGCAACCGGCTCGCGCAGACATGTTACGGACGAGCGATCGTGTCAGCGACACGGACCTGTCGTTCGTTTCAGACGGGCGGCTCGATCGGCTATCGAGCATTGCCAAGGTACGGCTCCAGGGATCCATCAACGATGGATGCTTCATGTTCCGCTCCTGCTGACGACAACGCACGCCGCAACGAAAGCCGGCTGAACGTTGCCGATGGAGTTACGGGAATGCGCGGGATGATCCGCCTTGAGAGCCGGTCCTGCCGCGCCGCATGAATCGTTCTGACTGCCTAGATCGACATTGCCGCTTCAAATTATCGTTCCTAGAGTAGTACACCTGAGCATGCTTTTGTTTTCATTTTTCTCGACCGCGCTTGAACGAACGCGTTTGACCCCGTGTTTCGGCTTCATACAACCCATCATGTGAGATCCACTTCGTGTACCGGTCGCCCGTTGCATCACTTGTTCTTGCGATGCGATCGTGCGAACGAACGTTCGATTCAACCAGATTGTTGCGGATCGCGCGCCTGCAGGCCCGTATGTCAAGTAGCGAAAAAATCGCGTCTGCCCGTTTGCGCACGTTTCGCGATCTATCGGAGATGCGCGCACACGCCGATTTCTGACACAATAAAAAACAGCGAACCGCTATTCTCCTGTCGAATCATGACAAGCAAGCTCTCGATCCATGCTGCCATTTCGGCGGACCGCGCCTCCGTCAGTTTCGTTGCGTTCTCCCGGGAACAGGCGATTCAGTGCAACATCACGCGCAAGGCGTTGGAACAGTGCTTCTGGGCACCCGTCGGGGCGAGCGACGAGCGCCTTCTCAAGGCGTTGAGCGATGGCTATGAACGCATCAGCGCACGCGTGCATCGAAAATTTCTCGCACATCCGTCCACTTCGATTCATCTGGACGTCATCGATTTTTCATCCTGACTGCGTTCCGAGCCACCAAAGCGCGCGCCTCGATATGTGTCAGCGCGCGGCCTGCGTCGCCTTGCGTATCTTCGCTACGTCGTCCGCCTGCACGGCCGGCGTGTTGTTATTCCACGCACCGCGAACGAACGTCAAGACGTCGGCAATTTGCTGATCGTTGAGTACGGGTGCGTAGCGTGGCATCGGATAAGATGCGGGTACGCCGTGAATGACGAGATCCTCCGTACCGTTGAGCGTCACGTTGATGAGCGACGAAGCATCCTTTTCGAGCACATTCGGATTTCCCGCGAGCGGGGCCAGCATCGGCGCGAAGCCACGGCCGTCCACGCCGTGGCAATGCATGCAAAAGGCCGTGTAGACGCGCGCGCCTGAATCCGTCGCGGCCGGACGAGTCAGCGATACCTTCGTTGCCTTCGGATCATACGAATATTGCGCGCCCCCAGTTCCACCCGATGCCGGTAAGGATTTCAGGTAACGGGCCATGGCGGCGGTGTCGTTATCGCTCAGTTCCTGCGTGCTGTTATTGATGACACTCGTCATCGAGCCGAATGCCGACGCATGCGCATTCGCTCCGGTCTTTAGAAAAATCGCGACATCCTGCTCGGACCAGCGTCCCAAACCCGTGTTGTGCTCACCGGTGAGATTTGACGCGAACCAGTTGTCGAGCAGGCCACCTGTCAAATACGTATTGCTGCTCTCATCCAGTCCCTTTTCCTGAAAAGCGATTCCGCGCGGCGTGTGGCACGAACCGCAATGCCCGAGTCCCTGAATCAGATAAGCACCCCGATTCCACGCTACGTCCTTGCCAGGCTTGTTTTGATAAACGCCTTTGTCGAGAAAAACCATGTTCCAGAATTTCAAAGGCCAGCGCATATTGAGCGGCCATTTGATATCCGATTCGCGATTAGCCTGCTTGACCGGCGTAACGCCATGCATGAAATACGTGTAGAGCGCATGCATGTCTTCGTCGTTGATTTTCGCGTAAGACGGGTAAGGCATTGCCGGATAAAGATTGCGACCGTCCTTAGCCACGCCTTCGCGCACGGCGCGTGTGAAATCTTCTTCGGTATAGCGGCCGATTCCGGTATCCGGATCGGGCGTAATGTTGGTCGTATAGATCGCGCCTAGCGGTGTTGTCATCGGCAGGCCGCCCGCGAGCGGCTTGCCGCGTGGCGCCGAATGACACGCTACGCAATCTCCCGCTCGGGCGAGATAGGCGCCGCGCGCGACGAGCGCATCGTTGGCGGCATCCGCTGCATGCGCCGATTGCACGATTCCGAAGCCAGCGCCACATGCAAAAAGCGCCGCAACAAGAGGCTTGAATGCGTTCTTCATGGACGGGCTCCTCAGGCGCTGCGCAACTGGCTACCGACCGGCAATTGCCTCAGTCGCTTGCCGGTCGCGGCGTAAATCGCGTTGGTGATCGCCGGCGCGAGCGCCGCTGTGCCCGGTTCGCCAATTCCGCCAGGCGCTTCCGTGCTCTTGACGATATGCACCTCGACGGGCGGCGTTTCATGAATTCGCAGAATTCGATAGTCGGTGAAATTGCTTTGCTCGACGCGTCCGTCCTTGATCGTGATTTCGCTATAGAGCGCGGCCGTGATACCGAAAATGATGCCACCTTGCACTTGCGCTTCGACGGTATTCGGGTTCACGACCATGCCGCAATCCACCGCGCACACGATGCGATTCACCTTGACGGCGCCATCCTTGTCGACGGCGACATCGGCGACTATCGCAAAGAAGCTGCCGAACGCATGCATGACGGAGACGCCGCGTCCCTGTCCTTGCGGCATCGTTTGCTGTCCCCAACCGGCGGCCTGCGTCGCGACATCGAGCACGTTGCGCGCGCGGGGCGATTTGCCAAGCAGATCACGCCTGTATTTGACGGGATCGATTTTCGCTTGCACCGCAAGTTCGTCGATGAAACTTTCGACGACGAAAGTGCCACGCGTCGGTCCCACGCCGCGCCAGAATGCGGTGGGTACATCGCGCGGTTCGAGGCGCACATAATCGATGAGCTGATTCGGCAGATCGTACGGAAGATCGGACGCGACCTCGACCGCATCCGGATCGACACCGTTCTTCACGGCAGGCGGCGCGAAACGCGCGAGCACGGAAGACCCGACAATGCGATGCGTCCATGCGACCGGCTTGCCGTTCGCGTCGAGTCCCGCCGAGAGCTTGTCGTAATAGCACGGACGATACATGTCGTGCTGGATGTCTTCTTCGCGCGACCATGTCACCTTGACGGGCACGCCAAGCGCCTTGCCTATCTTGAGCGCCTGCGTGGCCATGTCGAACTCCAGCCGCCTGCCGAAGCCGCCGCCGAGCAAATGGTTATGCACGACGATCTTGTCCGCGGGCAAGCCGGTTGCCTTCATGCCTGCATCGCGAACTCGCGTGGGCACTTGCGTACCGAGCCAGATATCGCAGCCATCGGGGCGAACGTGGACCGTGCAATTGATCGGCTCCATCGTCGCATGAGCGAGAAACGGCTGAACATATATTGCATCGACGCGCGTCTTGGCACCGGAGAATGCATTGTTCACATCGCCTTCCTTGCGAGCGACGGCGCCCGTGCGCTGCGATGCACTCGCCATGTCGTCGACGATTTGTTTCGTCGACACATTTGCGCTCGCCCCCTCGTTCCACTCGATCTTCAATGCGGCCGCGCCACGCTTGGCGGCCCATGTGTGATCGCCGATTACCGCCACGCCGTTGTCGAACTTAACGACCTGACGCACGCCGGGAATCTTTTTCGCGTTGCTGTCGTCGACGGATGCAAGTGTGCCGCCGAATACCGGGCAATTGACGATAGCCGCATAGACCATGTCGGGCAAGCGCACATCGAGGCCGAACATGGCCGTGCCGTCTAGCTTTTCAGGCGAATCAAGACGCTTGACCGGTGTTCCGACTATCTTGAAGTCCTTCGCGTCCTTGAGTTTGATGTCTTGAGGAACGGGCATTTTCGCGGCTGCTTCGGCGAGTTCGCCATAGCTTGCGCTGCGGTCGCCGGAAGCGTGCGTGACTTTGCCGCCTTGCGCCTGACAGGACGACGCATCGCATTGCCATTGCTGCGCCGCGGCCGCCACGAGCATCATGCGAGCGGCCGCGCCTGCCTTGCGCAAGGGCTCCCATGCGTAGCGCACGGACGTCGAACCGCCCGTCAACTGACCGCCCAGCAGCGGGTCTGTAAAGAGCTTTTCGTTTGGCGGCGCGTGATCGATCGTGACCTGATCGAGCGGCACTTCCAGTTCTTCCGCGATCAACATGGGCAGCGCCGTATACACGCCTTGCCCCATTTCGACCTTCGGCATGATGAGGACGACCTTTCCGCTCTTGTCGATCTGCACGAATGCATTCGGTGCGAATACGCCGTCTTGCGGCGTTTCGACACCGTCGCCGCCGATCACCGATTTGCCTCTGGTCTGGTCCTGACTCGCGGCGGGCAGACTGAAGCCGATCAGAAGTCCGCCACTTGCCGCAACGCCTGCGGTCACACCAAGCTTGAGAAACGCGCGGCGCGAAAAGCCTGCGCGAGCGGCGTGACGTCCCGCTTCGATCAATCCTTGCGACATGTCACGCCTCCTTGGCGGCCTGCTTGATGGCCGCGCGGATGCGTTGATAGGTGCCACAGCGGCAGATATTTCCCGCCATTGCGGCATCGATATCCGAGTCGTTCGGATCGGCGACTGTCGCAAGCAAGGCAGCTGCAGACATCACTTGCCCGGATTGACAGTAACCACACTGCACGACGTCGAGCTCGCGCCACGCTTGCTGCACTTTCTTGCCCGCAGGCGTGTCGCCGACGCCTTCGATCGTCGTCACCTTGCGCTCGCCGACTGCAGCTATCGGCAAGACGCAAGAACGAACGGCGACTCCGTCGAGATGAACCGTGCAAGCGCCGCACTGCGCGATGCCGCAACCGAATTTGGTACCGGTCAGTCCCACGAGGTCGCGCAACGCCCAAAGCAGCGGCATATCGGGCGGCGCATCGATGGTGTGATTCTGGCCGTTGATGGAAAGCGTGGTCATGAGCGGCTCCGGCTTAAGAGTTGGTGTAGGCGGATAGCGCAAATGGCCGACTGCGTGGGGAGGCAGTCAGCGATGTACAACGAATGACGCGCCTTGAACGACATGACGCGACAAAGGCAACGGGATTGTAGTCCCGCTTTAAAAAACGAGCTTGATCCGCTACGTGCTTACGAAAGGCTTTGCTTGACGCATCAAAATGGTGCGCTCGCTTTAGGTTCACTCGCTTGCTCGAAACTCCGGCTGACAGCTTGACGCCACTTTCTTAACGCAACACCGCTGACGTTTGATTCGAATTAATTCAAAGGCTTTAGACAAAAAAGACCGTTAGTTGCAATGCAAATTAATCCACCTGTGAATGATTCGACAACGCTCAAGCCTCGCCTAACGCCGACATCGTCTCGTCGAGCAATGCACGCAAACGCGTGACGCGTCTCAGATCGCGGTGATAGCCGAGCCAGACATCCCGTCCGGGTGGGGCTTCATCGAGTTCGAAGCGCTTGAGTCGCGTATCGGCATCGCCTAGCGGGCATGGCAACACCGCGAAGCCCGCGCCCTGCGCGCACATGCGTGCCTGCGCGTCGCGATTGTTGCTGCCGAAAACCACCGTCGCCTCAGGCAACATGCGCCTGACCCAAAGCACATCCGGCAATCGTTCGAACGCGCTGTCCATGCTGATGAGCGTCTGTCCTTTCCCGTCGCCCATAGATGGCGGCGCAAGATCGCGCCGGCCGTAAAGCGCGTAGTCGATATGCATGAGCTTGCGCTGCACGACATCCGGTTCATCGAACGGCGTGATGCGAAACACGAGATCCGCTTCGCGACGCGCGAGGTTATAGCGACGCGAATCAGTGACGAGTTCGATCGACACTTCGGGATGCTTCGCCAGAAAGCGCGCGAATACCGGTGTGAGCACGTGCACGCCGAACCAGTCCGATGACGAAACGCGCAGCAATCCCGTCAGCTTTGCGTCCTGCCCGGCCAGCACGCGCGTGAAGTTGAGCGCCTCCTCTTCCATGCGCTCGGCGTAAGAAAGCACAGCGGCGCCCTCGTCGGTCAGCACGAAGCCGTCACTCGTGCGTTGAAAGAGCACATGACCGAGCGCCTCTTCGAGTGCGCGCAGGCGACGGCCCATCGTCGGCTGCGTCTGGCCGATCATGCGTGCGGCCGCACCCAGCGTGCCGCTGCGCGCGATCGCGAGAAAGACGCGTACATCGCTCCAGTCGAGGTTGGGCTCATTCATTTTCGTATGAACGTCGTGCAATTTCGTCGATTTACATGCTTGTCTGCATGGCCGATTATGGGGTCATCGCTTTCAATGTTCAATCGCCAAGGAACCGTAATGTCTACCATGCAAGCACTCGTCCTCAACCGCCACAACGGCCCGCTCGAACTCGTCGAGCTTGCGCGTCCCGAGCCCGGTCCTGGGCAAGTACTCGTGCGCATTGCAGCAAGCGGACTCAATCCGCTCGATACGAAGATTCGCGCAGGCGCGGCGGCGCATGCGAAGCATCCGTTGCCGCTCGTGCTCGGCATCGATATGGCCGGCATCGTCGAAGCAGTCGGTGCTGGCGTCGATGCATTCACGCCCGGCGACGAAGTCTATGGAATGACAGGCGGTGTCGGTGGAATCCAGGGCTCGCTCGCGCAATACGCCGCAGTCGATGCAGCGCTTCTTGCGCTCAAGCCAAAGACGCTTTCAATGCGCGATTCGGCCGCTTTGCCGCTTGCATTTATTACGTCATATGCGGGAATCGTCGATCGCGCGCGGGTGCACTCAGAGCAAACGGTGCTCGTGCAGGGCGGCGCGGGCGGAGTCGGTCACATGTCGGTGCAACTCGCGCGCGCACTCGGTGCGCGGGTCTTTGCGACGGCGAGCGCCCGCAATCACGAGTACATCGAGAGCCTGGTCGCGACACCAATCGACTATCGCACGATGAGCGTCGAACAATATGTCAATGCGCATACGAATGGCGCGGGTTTCGATGTCGTGGTGGATACGGCGGGCGGGACCTCGCTCGATGCATCGTTCGCGGCAGTCAAGCATTTCGGCCATGTCGTCAGCGCGTTGGGCTGGGGCACGCACGCTCTTGCGCCGCTTTCATTTCGCGAGGCCAGTTATTCAGGCGTATTCACGCTTTATCCTCTGTTGACGGGACAACATCGCGCGCATCATGGCGAGATGCTGCGCGAAGCGACGCGACTCGTCGACGAAGGCAAGCTCGCGCCGCGCGTCGATGCGCGCCGTTTCGATCTGCAAGACACGGAGCGGGCTTATGAAGCGTTGCTCGACGGCTCCGCGCGCGGCAAGATCGTCGTGGATGTCGATGCCCAACTTGCCGGATAATCGCTCAACCAAACACGCCGGCCAGGCCAAGCAATGCGCTTGCCGCGACGAGATATATCGGATTGAGCTTGCTGCGATAAGCGACCATTGCACACACCACCGTGCAAAGCGCGCGCGACACGTTCACATCGGTTTCGCGCGCGAACACATAAGCTGCCGACACGAGCAAGCCTACCGTTACGGGCGCAAGTCCTTTGCGAATTGCGGTGACAATACGCGAATCCTGCTTGCGTTCGACCCAGGCGCTGACGAAATACGCCATTAGCGACGAAGGCAAGATCTTGGCAAGCGTCGAAACGAGCGCTCCTGAGAGTCCCGCGGCCTGAAAGCCGATCAACGCAACAGCCATGCCGTTGGGACCGGGCGCGGCCTGCGTGATGGAAAAGAACGTGACGAACTGCTCGCCCGTTACCCAATGACGCGTATCGACGGCATAGCGCTGAATATCGGCAAGCGTCGCGTTCATGCCGCCCACCGCAAGCAAGGACCAGATTGCGCCGTGCACGAAGAGATCGGCGAGTGTGCTCCACATCGCGTTACTCCTTGCGCGCGCGACGCAGCATCGCGAGCGTGCCAAGCGGTCCGAGAACGGCGAGCACGAGCAAGAGCGGCAACTTCATCAACGCGATGGCGATGAACGTCGCTGCGACGAGCACGATGCTGGCCACGCCGCGCGGCAGGCTCGTCACGAGCTTGAGCACGGTAGCAATCACGAGGCCCGTCGCCGCCGGCATGAGCCCTGCGAACAGATGCGCGGTGGTGGCAGCATGCCCCCAGCGCGCGTACGCATAGCCGATGCCGATCGTGATGATGGTCGGTGCGAGATAAAGCGCAAAGACCGCGATAGCCGCGCCCTTCGCGCCGTGATATTGCCGCCCGAGCACGGTCGCTATGTTCGCGACATTCGGTCCCGGCAATAATTGCGCAAGCGGTAACAGCTCTGCGAACTCACGATTCGTCAGCCAGCCCAGCCGCTCGACCAGCATGCGTCGCGCCCAAGGCAGAACGCCGCCGAAGCCCGTCAGGCCGATAAAGAAAAATGCCTTGAAAAGCGCGAGCGAAGTGGGCACCGGCGGCGCGCCGGATGCGTTCACTTCGCTCGCGGCGGGCGCGGGCGAAAGCTCTTGGATCGTATGGGCAGTCATCGTGATGCGTGCCGGAAAAGACGCGCCTATATCTTCGCGGTTTCGAACGTGGCCGGATGAAAGACTTCTTCGATACTCAAGCGGCGTTTCGACAACCCTTGCGAATGATGATGGCGCAGGAAGGTTTCGAGTGTATCGCGGTTCGTATCGATGCCGTAGGACCAGTGATCGTCGCCCATCAACTCGCGCGCGGCTTTCAATTGCTCTTCGACGAACGGCAGTGTCACCTTCGTTGCCGACGTATCCGACAACTTCGCGAGCGCCACGCGCTTCGATTCCGTGAACGCCTTGAGCACGGCGGCAGGCAGCCACGGATGCGCCTCGACGAGCGTCTTGCGGATGCCCACCACATGCATGATCGGGAACACACGCGTGCGGCGGAAGTAGTCCTTCGCGGCGGCAGTCGGATCGCGGAACAGCCAGCCGACGTTGGGGTTCGTCGCGGCACAACCGGGCGGCCGCGGCGCCATGAAGCCGTCGATATCGCCGCGATCGAGCATCGCCGAGATCGTGTCGCCTTCGGGCGCGGCTTCGAGCCGGATGTCGGACGGCAGGTCGAGCTTGATCTTCTCCGGCCTGCCGGGTTCGTCGATGCCGCCGCGCACCCACTTTACATCGCTCGCCTTCACGCCGAAATCGTCTTCGAGCACGGCGCGCGCCCAGACGTTCGCCGTCAACTGATACTCCGGCAGGCCGATGCGCTTGCCCTTCAGATCTTCGGGCCGCTGAATGCGATCAGTGCGCACATAGATCGACGTATGGCGAAAGGCTCGCGAGAGGAATACCGGCACGGCGATATAAGGACACGAACCGTCTGCCGTCTTCACGGCATAGCTGGAGAACGACAGCTCGCTGATATCGAAGTCCTGGTAACGAAACGCGCGGAAGAACATCTCTTCCGGCGAGAGCGTCATGTACACCGGCTCAGCGCCGTCGATCTGCACCTGGCCATCGAGCAGCGGACGCGTCCTGTCATAGTCGCCCATCGCGACGGAGAGCCTGAGTTTTCCGATCATCGTGTGAATCTCCTGCGGTTTGCGTCCATAATTCCAGCTTGTCGATTGCATGCAAAGTGCATTAAACCAGCGAGTGCACGAAATTTCGATTGACCTTGCGGCGCAGAAATTCGAAGTTGACGGCGAACTGCTCCGCGCGCGTGACGGCGTCGTGCAGGCGGTTCACGTCTTCCGGCGAGAACGTCTCGCCGATGCCGCCCGCCGCTTTCGTCAGCAATTGAATACGGCATGCATTATCCAGAAGGAGCGACAGCACGACGGATTCCTCGATCGAGCGTCCGACCACCGCGACGCCGTGATTGCGCATCAGCACGGCCTTGCTCTGTCCGAGCGCGCGCGCCACGCCCGCGCCCATGTCCTGCGTGCGGATCAGGTTCATCGTGTCCGTGTAGTACGGCAGCCCGTCGGCGAAATGCACGCTCGGCTGGCTGATCATCTCCAGCGGCTGACCGGTCGCGGAAAGCGCGACCGCATGCGTCGGATGCGCGTGGATCACGCTCGTCACTTCCGGGCGCACCTTGAAGATTTCCGAGTGAATGAAGACCTCGCTATGCCGGCGGCCGCCACCGCTCACTTTCTCGCCTTCGAGATTGCACACGACGATGTTGTCCTCGGTGATCTCGTCGAAGCCGTGGCTATGCGGCTTCATCAGGAAGTGCGTCGGGTCGCCGGGCACGCGTACGGAGATGTGGCCGCGCGTGAGATCGCCCTGTCCTTCGGCTTCGAGAATACGGCCGGCGTCGATCAGTTTTTGCTTCGCTTCGTCGAGCGTCATGGTGTCGTCCTGAGTTCGTGATGAATCGGTTAGAAGCGCCCGCCCACTGCGGCCTTCGCTTTCGAAAGCACATCGGGCGGCGTCTTGTAGAGTTCGTCGAGCAACTGGTCCATGCGTTGCCACGAAACGGGCCGAACCTCGAGACCCATGCGTTTCGCTTCGGCAAGGAATTGCGGATCCTTCACGGTCTGCTCGAAAGCCTGGCGCAATGCGGCGGTGCGTTCTGGCGGAAGTCCCGGCGGCGCCGCGAACGGACGCGCGAACACCTGACTCGCGACGATGACCTTCAGCACCTGGCGTGTCTGATCGTTCGAAGCGAGATCGAGTAGCAGCGGCACGTCAGGCAGTTCGGGATGCTTCTCCAGCGCAACCTGCACGAGAATGTTGATCTTCTTGCCGGTGATCCAGTCCGGATGACGCGTCTGAATCGTGCTCCATGACACGCCGCATTCACCGTCGATCTCACCGCGCTCCATCGCGAGCGCCGTTTCGTTGCTGCCCGGATAACCGGTGACCAGCTTGAGTTTCGAGTTGAAGAGATTCTTGATGGTCGATGCGATCACATCCGGATCCGAACCCGCGCCTTGTCCGCCCATGCGCGCTTCCTTGTCGACGAGATCCTTGAACGTCTTGACCGGCGATGTATTCCACGTCACGCACAAACTCACGTCACTCGTGATACTGCCGAGCCAGGTGAGCTTGCGTGCATCGAAGCTCGCTTCGCCGAGAAGCGGCTGTTCCGGCATCGTGCGGCCGAAGGTGCCGAACGTCGAACCGTCTTTCGGCGCAATGCCGTACAGATAGTTGACCGCCTTCAGGCTGCCCGCACCCGGCATGCTTTGCGGCGTGATGGTCGGCTTGCCCGGAAGGAAGTTGCCGATGTATTTGCCGAGCAGCCGCGCATAAGTGTCGTAGCCGCCGCCGACGGAATAGCCGATCGTCATCGTCACGTTGCGGCCGCCGTAGAAGTCCGCGACCGTTTCGGCCGCCGCGCGGCTCGCCAGTGGTGCGCACAGCAATATCGCTGCGAGCGCCGAGATAGTTGCATCTGCAATCATGCGCCGCTTGTTGCGCGTCGACCTTCTTGCGGGGCCTTCATGCGATGAGAACTGCGAGAGTCGATCGTTCATGGTTCTGTCTCCACCAGTGATGGCCGGCTGGCTGATGTGGGCTCGCCGCCGATGTCTTTTGGCCTGTTGCGCGATTACACGATGCCGCCCAACTGGCGCAGCGCCGGCCACCAGTCGCCGATTAGCGATTGCGGCCACGGCGTCGAGAAGATACGGCCGAAGACGAGGTAAAGCGCAACGGTCATCGCAATGGACAGCACGGCGGACGTGCGCCAACGCTCGCCGAACTCGAAGCGCGCCACGAGCACCATGAAGATCAGCAACGCAGGAAGCAAGCCGATGACCGTCGCTACGCCGAGGGCACCCGCGATCCACGCGAAGAAGCGCATACCGCGCAGGTAGATGGTCCGTGTATCGAGTGTCGATGCGAGGCCATCGTGCGTCGAAGGCTCGCCATGCGCCCCGAAACTCGTATTCGCGGTCGCGCTCGCGTGCGTCTTCGCGATGGCGTTGCCGGGCTGCGTATCGACGCTTGCTCGGGGCTCGCTGAAATGAGCGCCCGCGCCTGCCATGGCGAGCTTGCCCATCGGTGCGGATGCATCCATTGAAAGCGACGGCTCCGTTTCGCGCGTGTTCACCTCGCGCGTGAACAGCTGCTCGATCAGCACGATGCAGCAAAACACGAGCGCGGCGACCGCACTGGTCATCGGCATGAGGCGTGCAGCGAAGGCCCAGTCACGCGCGACGGCCATCGCTGCGATCACGAGCGCCGTCATCGCGAGCGTGAAGACGATCTGCCAGTCGAAGCCGCGTACGCGCAATTTGAAGGAAGGCGCGCCACGCGACGTCGCTTGTGAACGCCCGCGCCACGTCTTGCGCAGTCCCTTGATCGTCGGACCGAGGACGACCCAGAGCGCCGCGAGCAGAATCACCACGACGACCGGCCGCGTGAAGAGACTCATGCCGTAGAGCTCGTGCGAGATGAAGTAATAGCGCTCGAAGATGCTGCCCAGCACGAGGCCCAGAATGAGCGGCGGGCGCGGCCAGTTCAGTCGCTTCATGATCCATCCGATGCCGCCGAAAAGCACGAGCGAACAAAGATCGCCCCAGCTTTGACTCGCGTTGAACGCGCCGAGATATACGATCGCGATGACGAGCGGTATCAGGATGCCGACGCGCACGGTTGCGAGCTTCGAGAACAGACTGCTGCTCGAGAGACAGATGATCGCGCCCATGATGTGCGAGATCGTCAGTGTCCAGATGATCGTGTAGGTCACGTCAAGATGCTTGGTCAGCATCTCGGGGCCGGGCGTGAAGCCATGCATGATGAACGCGCTCAGCAGCAGCGCCATCGAAGCACCCGCCGGCATGCCGAACGCGACGGTCGGAATCAGGTGACCGCCCTCCTTCGCATTGTTCGAACTCTCCGATGCAATCACGCCGCGAATATCGCCTTTGCCGAAGTTCTCGGGGTTCTTCTCGGTGCGGATGGCGTGGCCATACGCCATCCAGTCGATCACCGCCGAGCCGATGCCCGGCACGGCGCCCAGCAGCGCGCCGAGACCGCTGCAGCGCAGGATCAGCCACCAGTGACGCGCAGCGTCCCTCACGCCGTCCCATTGCGTGCTCGCGCGTACACCGGGCTGCGGATTCGCACGCGCGATGCCGGTGCGCTCGATCGCCATGTCCGCGAGTTCGGGCAACGCGAATATGCCGAGCGTGACCGGCACGATCGGCAGATGGTCCCATAAATACAAAGTGCCAAAGGTCCAGCGTAGCGTGCCCGTTTGCGGATCGGAGCCGATCAGCGAGAGCATCAGGCCGAACGATGCTACAGCGAGACCTTTCATCGGTGCCTTGCCTGAAAGCGTCGCGACCATCGAGAGACCGAAGACGCACATCGCCAGCAACTCCGCCGAGCCGATATACAGCACGATCAGGCGCAGCACCGGAATGGCGAGCGCGAGCAGCAGCGCACCGAAGATACCCCCCGCCAGCGACGACGCATAGCCCGCGCCGAACGCACGGCGCGCGTGACCCTGCTTCGCGAGTGGATGGCCGTCGAGCACGGTGGCCGCAGCGCCGACGGTGCCCGGCACGCCGAACAGCACGGCGGGAATGAAGTCCGACACGGTCGTCACCGCGGCCATGCCGAGCAGCAGCGCGAACGCGGTGTAACCGTCGAGGTGATAGGTGAACGGAATCAGCAGCGCGAGTCCGACGATTCCGCCCAGGCCCGGCACGACGCCCAGCGCGAGTCCGAGCAGCACGCCGCCCAGCATGATCCCGAGGCGCAGCGGATCGAGAATCAGGGTCAGCGCATGGAGGGCGGCATCCAGCATCAGAGCGCCTCCGGACGAGCGAGCGGCGTGGCGTGACAGCGGCCATGTCGGCGGGATCGGATGTACGTGGGTCGCATCTCAAGTCTCCGGTGATCGTCCGGCTGCGTGGCCGGGCGCTTATAGTCGAACCGTCAGTCGAACCGCTCGTCGTCTCGCGCGGCAGGGCGACGCGCGCGTTTGCATTTTGCGTTTTGCATTACGCATTCACGACTGCATTTTGTGTTATGCGTTATGCATGCAAGATGCAACGCCCGTCGCGCACGCCGCTAGTTCTGCTCGTATTGCTATTCGAAGATGCGCACGAGGTCCGGCGCGATCGGCGAATACTTCGCGTGAGTGCGCAGCATGAAGCTCGCAAAGCCGTCGCTGTTGTGATGTTTCTTGCGCTCGTTCGGCAGATCGATGCACTGATTGCGCACGGGATCGCGCACGAGGCCCATCGGGTCTTCGCCCGCCTCGACCTTCTTCAATTCGCGGCGCAGCATGCGGCGATAAATCGCCAGCCCCTGGTCGGAAGCACCGAGGTTTTCACGCGTGCGATCCGCGATGGCGCCCTGTGTGATCCACGCCATCATGTCCTGGCCATCGACGTTATCGACGATGAATTCGCCATCCGCATCACGGAACGGAACATCGTAGGTATGCAGGTGTTCAGTGAGACGCGCGGGCACGTCGATGCCCTTCGGCGGAAGATAGGCGTTGTACCAGAGATGCAACGTGTGCTCGTCGTCGACCGGTACGCGGATCTGAAACGAGTAATAGCGCGACGCTTCGTCGCCGTTGCCCACGGCGAGCATGTTCGGAAACACGATCGGATGGCCGATGCGCCAGTCGTCCGAATCCTCCGAGTGTCCCGCGAGCAAGCGGTGCTTCGTCACGCCGAATTCGAATTCGTTGAACGCGATCTTCTCGTGCTTCGCGCTGATCGCGACCTTCACGCCTTCCTGTTCCTTCTGAAACTCGTAGTGATGGCCGTGCAGCCATTCGGTGTGGATCGGATCGACCGAGTTCTCCATGATCTGCAGCCAGTTCACCGGCAACAGCGCGCGGCCCATCATGCGGATCGCCCCCGGCGCGACGAAGCCATCGAAACGCGGCAGAAGCGGACGCGGTTCCGGTCCCATATATGCAAAAAGCACGCCGCCGAGTTCCTCGACAGGGTAGGCATCAGTTGTGACCTTGTCGCGGAAAGCGCAGTTATCCGGCTCGTTCGGCTGATTGAGGCACTTACCCTCTGCGCTAAACTCCCAGCCGTGATACGGACAGCGAATGCCCTGCTCCGTCGGAATGCCATGCGCGAACGACGCCCGCCGATGCGGACACTGCTCCGCGATCAAGCCGCGCCTTCCTTGCCGATCCCGAAAGAGCACGAGGTCTTCGCCCAGCAGACGCACACGCTTGGTCCATTTATCGTCGAGTTCCGATGCCGCGGCGAACGGTTGCCAGTAGCGGCGCAGCAGCTTTCCCATCGACGAACCCGGTCCGATGCGCGTCAATGTTTCGTTTTGTTCAGCCGTGAGCATGAGTCGATTCCCGTATGGTGGAGATGTGCGCTGGCGCCACCCCTCCCGTCGCCAGCCTTTAACCCATATTATGCTTAGGTACCTAACTTAAAAATAATGGAAAATACTAGGTCGCTTCGTGCAGTCTCCGAAAATCCTTCGGACGCGCTCCAGATCTTCATGCACGGACCTTTCAGTAGATAATGCGATATCACGGTGGGATCCGGATTCTCCCTAACGCCCGCATCATTGACAAATTTAACTTAGTTATCTAAGTTTACGGAAAAGAGGCATGCACGCATGCCGGACAAGGTGAGAGGATGAACAAGAGCGAGCAAAAGATTCCACGCGACCCGCAACCGGGCACGCTCAAGCACTGGCGCGAAGCGTTGCCGGAAGAACGCATGGCGCATCTCGTCAAGGACGCGGCGCGCGGCTTTTCACGTTCCTTGCAGGCGCGCCTCAAGGAACACGAAGTGCTTTACGGACACTGGACGTTTCTGCGCATCCTCTGGCAGACGGACGGCCTCACGCAGCGGCAATTGAGCGAACAGGCGGGCGTCGCCGAGCCGACCACGTTTTCCGCGCTGAAGACCATGGAAAACCTCGGCTATCTCACACGTCAGAAGCTGCCTGATAACCGCAAGCAAGTGCGCGTGTTTCTTACGCCCAAGGGCGTTGCGTTGCGCACGGCGCTCGTACCCGGCGCGATAGACGTGAATCGCGTTGCGCTTGCGGGCATCACGCAGGAAGACATCGCCGCGACGCGACGCACGCTGCTCGCGATGATCGAGAACCTGGCGGCCGACGATCTCGTCGCCGCGAAGAACGGCCGCGACTCGGCCAATGGCAGCCTCAGCGAGGAATCACTGTGACGCAAGCACCGAAGTCCGACAGCACTCACGAGAGCGGCGCGCGAGACCGCGTGCGCATCGGCATCGTCGGCTTCGGCACGGCGGGACGCGCATTCGTGCCCGCCATCCGGAAGCACGCGGGCTTCGCGTTCGCGGGCTTCGCCGACCCGTCCGCGACGGTGCGCGAGGCGGGCGCGCAGGAATACGGCGTGACCGCTTACGACAGCATCGAGGATCTCATCGCGCACGGCGCGCTCGATGCAATCTATATTGCATCGCCGACCACGCTGCATCGTGCGCACGTCGAGCTTGCGGCGCGCGCGGGCAAGCATGTGCTCGTCGAAAAGCCGATGGCCGCGAATCTCGACGATGCCCGCGCGATAGTCGCTGCCGCCGATGCCGCGGGCGTCGTCCTGCTCGCGGGTCATTCCCATAGCTACGATCAGCCCATTCATGCGATGCGCGAGCTGATCCAGTCGGGCGAACTCGGCCGCGTGCGCATGATTCATACGTGGTGCTTCACCGACTGGATCTATCGCCCGCGCCGCCCCGACGAACTCGACACGGCCCAGGGCGGCGGCGTGACCTTGCGCCAGGGCTCGCATCAGTTCGACATCATTCGTCTGCTCGCAGGCGGCGCGGCACGCAGCGTACGCGCGAAAACCTTCGACTGGGACCCGGAGCGCCGCGCGATCGGCGCGCATACGGTGTTCATCGAATTCGACGACGGCGCCGCCGCCACCGCCGTCTATAACGGCTATGGACGATTTGCGAGTGCGGAACTGAGCTTCGATATCGGTGAATGGGGCTTCCCCGCGCAGCCGCGTGCCATTGCGAAGCCCGCGAGTATCGAAGACGAGTTGCGCGCCAAAGCCGAACGCGCGCGTCACGCGATTCCCGCAGGCGCACCGGATCAACCGTTCTTTGGCCTGACGCTCGTGAGTTGCGAGCGCGGCGAGATGCGTCAGTCGCCGAAAGGATTGTTCGTCTATACGCATGAAGGCCGGCGCGAGATTGAGTTGCCGACCGATGTATCGCCGCGCGAACTCGTGATGCGCGAGTTCCACGACGCGATCAGCGGTCGCAAGCGCGCCGTGCACGATGGCCGCTGGGGTCTCGCCAATCTCGAAGTGTGCGCGGCGGCGATTGCTTCGTCGGAACGCGGCGAGGAAGTCTTTCTGATGCATCAGGTCGCGCTCGCGTGACTGACTGATCGAACCGTGAGGCGGTGAATGAGGCCGCGTGAGAATCATGAATACACTTAGCATGCCTGATCAAATTGAAACGAGTGATGGAATACTTGCGCTGACGGTCACCGACAAGCGCGAAATCGCCGATGACATCTTTCTATTCGAACTGCGTGGCGAAGACGGCGGCCCGTTGCCTCCCTTTACCGCCGGCGCGCATTTGTTGGTGCACACACCCGCCGGCATCGCTCGGCGTTACTCGTTGTGCAACGCGCCCGCCGAACGAGACCGCTATGTGATCGCGGTGAAGCGCGACACGGCGGGCGGAGGCGGATCGCTCAGCATGGCGCGCGATGTGCACACGGGCACGACGCTGAAGGTTTCGCCGCCGCTGAACTACTTTCCGCTTGCGAACGATGCATCGCGTTACCTGCTGATTGCAGGTGGAATCGGCATCACGCCGATGCGCGCGATGATGGCCGAACTCACCGCACGCAACGCGCCGTTCGACGTGATCTACTGCACGCGTGCCCCCGAATCGACCGCGTTTCTCGACGAATTCAATGCGGGCGAGTTTGCTTCGAAGGTGCGCGTGCATCACGACTTCGGCGATCGCGCGCAGTCCCTCGCCATTGCGCCGCTCGTCGCCGAACGTCGCGGTGATACGCATGTATACTGCTGCGGTCCGCGGCCGTTGATGCAGGCGGTCCGCGACGCCACCGCGCACTGGCCCTCCTCCGCCGTGCATTTCGAAGACTTCGGCACGAGCGCGCACGAGAATGCGGCGGGCGAAAAGGCGTTCACGGTGCGGCTCGCGCGCACCGGCGGATGCGTGAACGTCGCGCCCGGCGAAACGATACTCGATGCGCTGCGCGCCAACGGAATCGAAACGCCCAGTTCATGCGAGGCGGGCACTTGCGGATCGTGCAGAACGCGCCTGCTGTCGGGCGAAGCCGATCATCGCGATTTCGTGCTCGATGACGACGAGCAAGCGACGGAAATCATGATCTGCGTGTCGCGTGCCCGTTCGAACGAACTGGTGCTCGACATCTGATCGCCTGAACGATGACAACCATGAGACGCGATACCATTCGCACTCACCGCGAATCGTGGGGGTATTAGCGCAGTCGCCTGATGTTCGTCTTTATTCTTGAATCAACGAGGCGAACGACAAAAGGTGACGTCATGGCGTCCCAGACCGAGCTCAAGCGTTTCTCATCCAATCTGGCCGACGAACTCGACAGCGCTGCGCTCTATGACACGCTCGCGCAAGCCGAAAAGCAGGAAGACAAGCGGCGCGTCTATGCCGGGCTTGCCGAAGCCGAACGCCGTCACGCCGACATCTGGGCCGCAAAGCTCAAAGCAAACGGCGTGACGGTTCGCACACATCGGATCAGTGTAAAGACGCGGATCACGCGCACGCTGGCCCGCGTATTCGGCCCCGACTTCGTGCTGCGTTCGGTCGCTGCCAGCGAAATGGCCGATCGCGACAAATACGCGAGCCAGCCCGACGCCGCACAAATGTCGGTGGAAGAACGGCATCACGCCGATATCGTGCAGGAAGTGGCAAACCGCAATAAAGGCCTCGATAAGGGCAATGCGATCGCGGCGGCCGAGTCGTGGCATCGCGGCGTCGCTTCGGGAAATGATCTGCGCGCTGCCGTGCTCGGCGCGAACGACGGCCTCGTGTCCAACTTCTGCCTCATCATGGGCGTCGCCGGCGCGGGCAGCGACAGCAAGACAGTGTTACTGACTGCATTCGCGGGTCTGATCGCGGGCGCCGCCTCCATGGCGCTCGGTGAGTGGCTCTCGGTGACGAATTCGCGCGAACTGGCGCGCACGCAGATCGCGAAGGAAAAGGACGAACTGGATCACATGCCGGATGCCGAGCGCCACGAACTCGCGCTCATCTATCAGGCGAAAGGCATCGATCCCGCAGAAGCACGGCGTGTAGCCGCTCAGATCATGCGCGATAAGGATAAGGCGCTCGATACGCTCACGCGCGAAGAACTCGGTCTCGATCCGCGCGAACTCGGCGGCAATCCGTGGACGGCCGCGCTTGCGTCGTTCGCACTGTTCGCGTTGGGCGCGATCTTTCCGGCTATCGCGTTTCTCTGGTCGAGCGGCGCGGACGCCATCGCGCAATGCATCGTGTTGAGCGGCCTCGGGCTCGCCGCGATCGGCTTGTTCACGTCGCTATTCAACGGCCGCGGCGCGCTATTCTCTGCGATGCGCCAAGTGCTGATCGGAATGGTCGCCGCGGGCTGCACATTCGGACTCGGCAAGGTCCTGGGCGTTTCTCTTTGATGAGCGTTGCGCCGCGTGGAAGATTACGCGGCGCATCATGTTCACGCGATCAGATCTTGAACGACTCGAAAGTCTCCGGAGCGAAGATTTCTTCCGGTTCGAGCAGGCGCTTCGACAAGCCTTGCTCATACGAATAACGCAAGAAAGTCCGCAAATTTTCGCGGTTCTTGTCGAGACCGTAAGGCCAGAAATCGTCGCCCATTTCCTTGCGCGTCTCTTCGACGTGCGCATTCAACCAGGGCAGCATCGACTTGAGCGCGGCAGTCTCGTTGAGATCGGCATACGTGCGACGCTGCGCTTCGTTCAACGCCTTGTAGAGCGATTGTGCGGCCCAGAGATTGGCCTCATAGACTTCGCGCCTGAGCACGACCGTATGCATGATCGGGAACATCTTTGTGTCGCGGAAGTACTGACGCTCGACATCCCTATAGTTCTCGAACAGACGCTTCACGCGTCCCTTGCCGTTCACATACGACGACGGCATGCGCGCCGTATAGAGTGCATCGATCTCGCCGTCGAGCAGCATCTGCGAGAGCGTCTTGTCCGGGCCGATCTGCTCGACGCGAATGTTCGAAGGCAAATCGAGCTTGAGCTTTTCCGGCCGATTCGGTTCTTCTTCGCCGCCGGTGTAGTACGTAACGCTATCGACCGGCACGCCATAATGATCCGACAGAATGCCGCGAATCCAGACGGGCGCGGTCATCTGATATTCCGGATTGCCGATGCGCTTGCCGATCAGATCCTGCGGCTTCTCGATGCCCGAGTCCGCATTCACATAGATGCACGAATGACGGAAGAAGCGCGACGGAAACACGGGAATCGCGATGAACGGACGCGGCTCGCGAAAGCACGACATCGTGTAAGACGACAGCGACATCTCCGATGCATCGAACTCGTGATGCCGCAGCATGCGAAAGAACGTCTCTTCCACCGGCATGTTCAGATAGTTGAGATCGATGCCGTCCGGCTGCACGCTGCCGTCCATCAATGCGCGCGTGCGGTCGTAATTCCAGCATCCGAAGGTGAGTCTAAGCTTGGACAAGGTCTGCTCCTGACAGCGTGTTTAAGGATTCAAGCGGCGCTCGCTGCGTCTCGCGCGAGTCAATAGAACTGGTCGAAATGCACTTGTTCGAACGGCACCTTCAACGCGATGAGTGCGCGCTGAACGGCTGCGCCCATCGCAGGCGGCCCGGCGAAATAGATCTCCATGTCGCGCAGTTTTTCGCCGAAGAGTGTTTCGGCGACGGTATGCACGAAGCCAACGTGACCGTCCCAGACGGTCTCGCTATCTGGCGTGATGTCCGACACCGCGGCCTGAAAATGAAGGCGTTCGGCCCAGCCCGGCAATGCTTCGAGCATGTCGCGGCCGCACACGTCGCGCGGCGTGCGTCCGCCGTAGAGGAAATGCAGCTTGACGTCGCCGAGTGCGGGTTCCGCCGCGACGCCGCGTGCGATCGAAATCATCGGTGCGAGACCCGAGCCGCCCGCGATGCAGAGAATGTCGCGCTGCACATCGCGGCGCAGATACGCCATGCCATAAGGACCGTCGATGTCGATGCACGCGCCGATGTCGAGCGCATCGAAAAGCACGCCCGTGCCCTGCCCGTTGGCCACACGGCGAATCTGGAAATGCAGTTCGCGCTGCTGGCTTGCGGCGTCGACGATATTGCTCATCGAATACGCGCGCTGGCCCGCGACACCCGGCAGCGTCAGCAGCGCATACTGTCCCGGCTCGAAAGGCAGGTCGCCGGAAAGCTCGAAGCGAAACTCCTCGATGTCATGCGTGATCTCGCGACGCGCGACAAGGATGCCCGCGACGCGCCGCGGCGTGTGCCTCGGCGCGTAGTGCGCGGAAGGACGCATCTTGATCGTGCAGTCGCCGCGCGGCGCACTCTGACAGCCGAGATAGCGGCGACGCTCCCGGTCCTTCGCGGTCCAGCCGGGCGCTTCGGGCCACATGACATCGACTTCGCCTTCGATCAGCTCGAACTTGCAGTTGCCACACGCGCCCACGTTGCATTCGTACGGGAACGCGACGCCCGCGCGCAAGGCCGAGCGCAGCATCACATCGCCGGCCTCGCATTCGAAAGTCTGATCAGATGCTGCGAGCGTGATGCGATGAGCGTGGCCGTCCGAATGCATGAATCCACCTTGTTTCAAGAGTTATTTCATAGCAGCCTGTGGTACCCGAGCGTTGCGGAAATACCTTCGGCTGCAGTAAGCAAATGCGGCACCGCTGCGCGCAACGCCTTCTTCGTGAGCCGCTGCGCCGGCCCGCCGACGCCCACCGCGGCCACCACGTTGCCGGAGATATCCCGCACCGGCGCCGCGATGCCGCGCATACCGACCTCCGACTCCTCGTCGTCGATCGAGTAACCGTCGCGCCGCGCCGCTTCGAGCGTCTTCAGGAACACCTGCGTGTCCGTGTTGGTCTTCGGCGTGCGTGCCGCGAGCCCTTCCTTCAGCACGCGCGAAACGACATCCGGCGTGCGCGAAGCCAGCAGTACATGACCTTCGGCGGTGCAGAACGCGGGCTTGCGCACGCCGATATACGAACGCATGCGGATGGCCTGATCGCTCTCGAGATTGAACAGGTACACGATGCTCGTGTCGTCCAAGACCGCGAGATGCACGGTTTCGTCGGTATGCTCGCGCAGCACGTGCAGGAACGGCACGGCCTGCTTCGCCACATCGAACCGCCTCCGCACGAGCGCGCCAAGCGTGAACAACTGGATGCCGAGCCGGTAACGTCCGTTCTCCTCGTTCTGCTCCAGCATGCCTTCGGCGAGCAGCGCGCTCGCGAGCCTGTGCGCCGTGCTCTTCGCAATACCCATGCGCTTTGCCAACACGCTGATGCCCAACTCAGGCTCATGCTCCGAAAAGACCTTGAGCAACTGGAGCGCCGCCGTCACCGAAGACAGACGTTGCGGCCCTTCGTCCTTCTGCGCCTCGTTCTGCATTGCCTCTGATTTCATCGAATATACCTCACGAACACATAAATGGAATATCGTTCCGTATAGAAGAACATGCCGAATCGATAGTCCGCGCACTCTCTGCGTCATGTCTCACGACGCAAAAACAACGAATCGTTCGAATTCCGGACGTCCATGCTCCGCGCGGATGCGGAATAACCCTGAAGAGCTTTCGTTCCGCTTGACTTAGGGACCTAAACAAAGGGAAACTCGATTCGTCCCATTTTAGCAGACCATCGTTCTGTATAGAGGAACGAAATAGCGGTCCCCAAATTCCGCCGGCTTAGCTTTCGATTGGCCGCCGGACTGCGCCACGAGGCAGCAGGAGCGCACGAACATTCGTAAGAAGACGGCTCGCGAGAATAGCGCAGAAAACAAATATTCGATTAGGCATCCGAATCGATCTGCTTGTCCAAAAAAAGACGATTAAAAGATTCCGCAGCAAAGCATCCCGGTTCCATGAGCCGGCATCACTATGAAACAAGGGACGGAGACCCCATGAAAAAGACAGCGCTGTTTCTCGCACTTCCCATGCTCGCCGGAGCAGGCGTCGCCCACGCGCAAAGCTCGGTCACGCTATACGGCCTGCTGGACGCCGGTCTGGTCTACATCAACAACCAGTCGGGACACTCGAACATCGAGACCGTCACGGGACAGACGAACGGCAGCCGTTGGGGTCTGCGCGGTTCCGAAGATCTGGGCGGCGGCATGAAAGCGATCTTCACGATCGAGAACGGTTTCGATACCTCGAACGGAAAGCTGCTTCAGGGCGGGCGCGAGTTCGGCCGCCAAGCGTTCGTCGGCTTGTCGAGTCCCTATGGCACGGTCACGCTGGGCCGCCAATACGACCCGATGACGGAATGGATCGGCGAAATCGCCGCAACGTCGATCTGGGCCTGGGTCGGCACGCACCCGGGCGACTTCGACAATCTGAACTCGAACTTCCGCGTCAACAACGCTGTGAAGTACATGTCGCCGAATCTGTATGGCCTGCGACTTTCCGGCATCTTCGCGCCGGGCGGTGTCGCGGGCAACTTCGCATCGGGTCGCGTCTACACGCTCGCCGCGAACTACGTCAACGGCCCGATCACTGCGGCCATCGCCTACGACAACGTGAACAATCCCTCCGTCTCCGCGTATGACGGCACCGTCAATCCGGGCGAGGCGGGCTATACGTCGCCGGGCAAGAGCCCCGTGTACAGCGGCTACGCGTCGGCGAACTCGGTCGAGATTTTCGGCGCGGGCATCTCGTACAGCTTCGGCGCGGGCAAGATCGGTTTCGTCTATACGAACACGCGCTTCAACGACATCCTGCGCACGCCGACCACACCGAACACCGGCAAGGCGACGTTCAACAGCTACGAAATCAATGCGCGCTGGTTCGTCATTCCGACGCTGCAACTCGCCGCATCCTTCGACTACACGAAGGCCGAATCCGCGAAATACGAGCAGGTGGACATCGGGCCCGACTACTTTTTCTCCAAGCGCACCGACCTGAATCTCGTCGGCGTATGGCAGCACGCATCGGGTATCGATTCGACGGGCAAGCCCGCCGTTGCGGCCATCGGCTCGCTCGGACAGTCGAGCACGCCGAACCAGGTGGCGGTCAAGCTCTCGCTTCGTCACCGCTTCTGATTGCGTTTCACATTGACACCGCGATTTAGCCAATGCTAATGTTGTTCCATTAAAAGATACTCAGTTCCGTATATAGGAACATCGGCGCCCCACGCTGCTTCCCTGATCGCATAGACAGGGTACGGCGCGCGGGCGCCGCGCCTCATGAAGATTGCTCGCAGAAGTTCGATCAAGGAGACATGCAGTGAAAGGAGTCAGGGTATTGGGCGCGACGCTCGTCGCGTGGGTCGCGCTTGGATCGGTGGCGGCCAGCGCCGCCGATTTGACGACCGTGCGAATCGGCATCGCCAACGCGAGCAGCGATGTCGCGTTTTTCATCGCGGAGAAGAAGGGCTACTTCCGTCAGGAAGGCCTCGATGCGAAATTTATCCCGTTCGACTCCGGCGCCAAGATGGTCGCGCCGCTCGGTGCAGGTCAGCTCGATGTCGCAGGTGGCTCGCCCTCGGCGGGACTTTATAACGCGGTAGTGCGCGGCATCGGCATCAAGATCGTCGCGGACAAGGGTTCGACGCCGCCGGGCTACGGTTATCAGCCGCTACTCGTGCGCAGCGATCTCGTCGCGAACGGGCGCTATAAATCGCTTGCGGACCTGAAGGGCATGAAGGTCGCGGGGAGCGCAACGGGCAGCGCATCCACGTCGACGATGAACGAGGCGCTCAAGAAAGGCGGCCTCAAGACGAGCGATGTCGAGCGTATTTATCTTTCGTTTCCGCAGCATGTGATGGCGCTGCAGAACAAGGCCGTCGATGCCGCGCTCACCACCGAGCCCTCGGCCACCGAAGCGGTCAGGCGCGGCGCCGCCGTGCGCGTGGTCGGCGACGATCAAATCTATCCGAATCATCAGCTCGCGGTCGTGCTCTATTCGACGGGCTTCATCAAGGATCATCCGCAAGCGGCGAAGGCTTTCATGCGCGCGTATATCCGTGCGGTGCGCGACTATAACAACGCACTGTCGAACGGCAAGATCGCGGGCCCGAACGCACCGGAAGTGATCTCCATTCTCACCGAATACACGCCGATCAAAGACCCCAACATCTATCGCACGATCGTGCCGCAGGGCACGAACCCGGACGGCAAGCTCAACGTGCCGAGCCTCGAGAACGATCTGGCGTTCTTCAAGAGCGAGGGCGTCGTGAAGGGCAATGTGACGGTCGCGCAAGTGCTCGACACGTCGTTCGCTGAAAACGCCGTGAAGGAACTCGGCCCCTACAAACCTCTCAAGTAAGGAGCCGGCATGTCGATTCCCTCCATTCTCGAAGACGCGCCGCCCGCGCTCAGCGAGCCGCCCGCAAAGATTCGCCTGCGTAATCTCACGAAGTCGTTTCAATCGGGCGGCGGCACCGTGACCGCGCTCGACAACATGTCGCTCGACATTCCGACAGGCTGCTTCTTCATGATCGTCGGCCCGAGCGGCTGTGGCAAATCCACGTTGCTACGCATCCTCGCGAATCTCGACGAGCCGACGAGCGGCAGCGTCGAGATCAGCGCGCCCGCGGAAAAGCGCCCGAGCAATTCGATGGTCTTTCAGGGCGATTCGCTCTTTCCGTGGATGACGGTCTGGGACAACGCCGCCTACGGCCTCACGCTGCGCGGCGTGCCGAAGGCGCAGATTCGCGAAGTGGTCGGCCATTATCTGAGCCGCACCGGTCTCACGCGCTTTGCGAAGGCTTATCCGCATCAGTTGTCCGGCGGCATGCGCCAGCGCGTATCGATTGCGCGTGCATTTGCGAACGATCCCGACATTCTTCTGATGGACGAGCCCTTCTCCGCACTCGACGAACAGAACAAGGTGCTGCTGCAGGAAGAGTTGCTGCGCATCTGGGAAGAGACGCGCAAGACGGTGCTCTTCATCACGCATAGCGTCGACGAAGCCGTGACACTCGGCGACCGCGTGATGATCATGACCGCGCAACCGGGCACGGCGAAGCAGATCGTCGACGTTCCCTTCGAACGTCCGCGCTCGGTGCTCGAACTTCGTTCGCGGCCCGAGTACGGCGAGTTCGTCTATTCCATCTGGGGACAACTGCGCGACGAAGTTCAGCGCGCCCGTTCACGCGACCTTGGCGAGATTCACGCATGAAAACCGCGCAAAAACTTACCGCACCGGCAATGCAATACAAGTCCTCTCCTTCACGAATCAAGCGCTGGTTTTCGGGCAACAACCGCGACCGCATGATCAGCATCGCATCGCCGATCGTGTTGCTGATCGTGTGGCAGATCCTCGCGGAAACGGGCGTCATCGATGAGCGCTTCTTTCCCGCGCCGTCGAAGGTATTCGGCACGTTCATCGGGCTCGTGAATGACGGCTCGCTCTGGGAGAACACGTGGGCCACGCTGCAGCGGCTCTTCTGGGGCACGCTCGCGGGCGGCATTCCCGCGCTGATTCTCGGCGTCGCCATCGGTCTTTCGCGGCCGCTGCGCGCCGTGTTCGATCCGCTGATCGCAGCGACCTATCCCGTGCCGAAGAGCGCGATCTTTCCGCTGCTGCTCCTGATCTGCGGCCTCGGCGAAGCATCGAAGATCGTGATGGTCGCGATCGGCGTGTTCTTCCCGGTACTCATCAACACCGCGACGGGCGTGCTCGAAATCAACAAGATCTATCTCGACGTCGGCCGCAACTTTCGCGCGAGCCGCTGGCAGGTCTTCCGCACGATCGCGCTGCCCGGCGCGGTGCCGCACATCATGAGCGGCATCAAGCTCGGCATCGGTCTCGGTCTCATGCTGATCGCGATCGCCGAGATGATCGGATCGAAGAGCGGCCTCGGCTACATGATCTGGAACGCGTGGGAGCTGCTCTCCGTGGAGACGATGTATGTCGGCCTGCTCGTTATCGCCGCGCTGGGTTACGGCATCTCGGTGTTGCTGACCGAACTCGAGCGCAAGCTGATTCCATGGAAGTCGTCGCGTTGAACGCGCATCATCATTACGTCACGTCATGAATTCGACCGCAACGATTCAAACCGAAAGCCATACGGGCCAGAAGCGCATGCTGGCCGACGCGATCCTCATGCTCGAACGCGCCGAAGTGATCGACTTCAACGGGCACGCAAGCTGGCGCGTGCCCGGCCAGGAGCGCATGCTGATCAATTCGGGCGCATCGGTCCGCAGCGCGCTCACAGCGGCCGATATCGTCATCATCGACTTCGACGGCAATCTGATCGAAGGCGATGCCGTCCCGCCGATGGAGTTTCACATCCATTCGGAGATCTATCGCAGAAGGCCGGATGTGGGCTCCGTGATTCACGCGCATCCGCTCTGGTCCACGCTCTTCAGCATGACGGGCAAACACGTGCTGCCGGTCATCATGCAGGCCGCCGTGCTGGGCGAGATTCAGCGCTTCCCCAAGACCGCTTCGATCAATCGCAAGGAACTCGGCGCCGAACTGGCCGAGGCACTCGGGCCGCATCGCGTCGCCATGCTGAAGTCGCACGGCTCCGTGATCGCGGCATCGAGCATTCTCGAAGCCTTCGTGCTCGCGTTCTATCTCGAAGAGAACGCGCATCGGCAATATCTCGCGAGCCAGATCGGCGAACCGGCCGTACTCAATCCGGAACAGATCGACGTGATCCGACGCAATCTGTGGAAGCCCAATCTCTTGCAGAAGGTCTGGGACTATCACGCGGGCAAGCTCGACGCGCGCGGCGACTGATCTCGTCTCACATGGTTCGCGAACGCATCCCGGTTTATGTCGTGACCGGCTTTCTCGGCAGCGGCAAATCCACGCTGCTTGCGCGCTGGCTGAAGGAAGCGCCCTTCTCGAATGCCGCGCTCATCGTCAATGAGATCGGCGAAGTCGGCATCGATCACGCAACGCTCGGATTCTCGGGCGATGCGTCGATGCTGCTCGCCGATGCATGTGTCTGCTGCAGCGGCCTGCCCGCGTTGAACGAAGCACTCGAACAGTTGTTCTGGGCGCGACTGCACCGTAGCGTAGCGCGCTTCGAGATGGTGGTCATCGAAACAACCGGGCTTGCCGATCCGGGACCACTCGTCGCGGCACTGAGTCTCAATGCGTTCGTGAAGGAGCGCTATCGCATCGCAGGCACGTTCACGACGATCGCCGCACCCAACGCGCTCGATACGCTCGCACGCGAAGACATCGCTCGCGCGCAATTACAGGGCGCGGATGCGGTGATCGTCACGAAGGCCGATCTGGTCGGCGCAAAAGAACTCGTTTCTGTCGAAGCAAAACTGAACGACGCCTGTCCCGGCTCGCGCATTGCGCACTCGGCCAACGCGAGCTTCGGACTCGCGGATGCGCTCACACTGCTTTCTCAGCCTGCACCTCGCGTCGAGAGCGCCTTTGCGCTGCCCTTCTCGCGACTCCGTCCGCATGATGCGGTCACGCGCTTCATCGCCATCGACGAGCCAACCGATATCGACGCACTTCATGCACGCGTTCTGAGCATCAAAGAGCAATACGGCGAATCGCTACTGAGACTGAAAGGGCTCGTGCAGCTGAAAGAGCATGGCGCGATGGCGAACGTGCAGTTCGCGCGTGGCGATACGCGCGCGCAGATCACGAGCACCTCCAGGAATGCGGAGGATGTGAAGAGCGGTCTTACGTTGATCGTGAAACCAGACGCGGCGCGCTAGGCGCGCGCGTCCTTGCGGATGTGTCATTCGCCGTCGATCTCGATCGCCACTTCACCGTCCTCGACATGCGTCTTGTACGTCTTGAGCGGGATCATGCAGGGCGGTGCGACGACCTCACCCGTCTTGATGTTGAACGATCCGTTATGGAAATCGCACTCGACCACGTCGCCGTCGATATAGCCCTCGGACAACGATCCGGGCCCGTGCGTGCATGTGTCGTTGGTGACGAAATATTCGCCCTGAATGTTAAACACGGCCAGCGTAAGGCCGTTCTTTTCGATCTTGATGGCCTGACCCTCGGCTACGTCACCGGCTTTGCAAAGGCGGGCGAATTCACAAGCTTGATGCATCGGTTATCTCCTTCTCCGTTTGACATGGAATGGGTCCAATGATAACTTTGTTCCTGTTTAAAGAACAGCGTTCCTTTATACGGAACACATCAAAACAACAGCCCGAAGAATCCCGTCAGAAACGGCCGCCCGCCCCACACGAACACACGTCTAGAGACGAAGCAAACCTGAGGCAAGCACTATGTTGAGAAAAGAGCAAAACGATCTGGTCACGCAAACCGGCCCCGGCACTCCGATGGGCGAACTGTTCCGGCGCTTCTGGCTGCCTGCGCTGCTCGCCGAGGAACTCGCCGAGCCGGGCGGCGAGCCAGTGCGCCTGCAATTGCTGTCGGAGCGCATGCTGGCCTTTCGCGATTCGGAGGGAAAGCTCGGTCTCATCGACGAGTTCTGCGCGCATCGCGGCGTCTCGCTCTGGTTCGGGCGCAACGAGGAGGGCGGCATCCGCTGCCCGTATCACGGCTGGAAATACGATGTGAACGGACAATGCATCGACGTTCCGTCAGAACCGGCTGCGAGCGGCTACTGCAACAAGATCAAGCTGAAGTCGTATCCGCTCGTCGAGCAGGGCGGGGTGATCTGGGTCTACATGGGCCCGAAGGACGAGCAACCGCCGCTACCCGCGTTCGAGTTCTCGACCGTGCCGTTGAGCCAGTCGTTCATGAGCAAGCGCCTGCAGGAATGCAACTGGCTCCAGGCGCTGGAAGGCGGCGTCGATTCGAGCCACGTTTCGTTCCTGCATAGCGGCAGCCTCAACACGGATCCGCTGTTCAAGGGCTCGCGCGGCAATCAATACAACCTGTCCGACCTGAGCCCGGTGTTCGAAGTCGTGGAGTCCGAAGGCGGCCTGTTCATCGGCGCACGGCGCAACGCAGAAGACGACCAGTACTACTGGCGCATCACGCCCTGGGTCATGCCCTGCTTCACGATGGTTCCGCCGCGCGGCGACCATCCGGTGCACGGCCACTTCTGGGTGCCGATCGACGACGAGAACTGCTGGGCATGGAGCTTCGACTATCATCCGACGCGCGATCTCACCGAAGCCGAAGTGCAGGCAATGAAAGACGGCAAGGGCATCCACGTGCGCTATATCCCCGGCACGTATATTCCGCTGCAGAACAAGACCAACAACTATCTGATGGACCGTGCCGCGCAGAAAGCGGGCATCACGTATAGCGGCGTGGAAGGCATTGCGATGCAGGATGCATCGCTGCAAGAGAGCATGGGGCCGGTTCAGGACCGCACGCGCGAGAACCTCGTGTCGACGGACAACGGCATCATCATGGTGCGTCATCGTCTGATGAAAGCCGCGCGCGCGCTCGCCGAGAAGGGCATCGAGCCGCCGGGACGCGATCCCGAATCGCAGAAAGTGCGCTCGGTCGCGATCGTCCTGCATCGCGACAAGCCTTTCAAGGAAGGCGCGCACGACGCGCTGCACGCAGAAGCAGGCAAGGCACACACCACCATCTGACGAGGATACGCGCGCGGCATTCGTTCGAATCTCGCGCGCATTGATGCATGAACGAAGCACATCGACATAGCGAATCCTCGCGTACCTTCAAGGCCGCGGTTGCGGTCGAGCCGTCGCGCACCGAGATTCAGACGTTCGAGCGGCCGGACATCACGTCATCGACGGGACTCTTGCGCGTCGCGATCACCGGCGTATGCGGCAGCGACGCGCCCTACTATCGTCAATTGCCGCAAAGCCGCGGGCCGCTGATTCTCGGGCACGAAACGGTCGGGCATATCGAGGAAGCCGGCGAACTCGCGCGCGCACGCTGGGGTCTGAAAGAAGGCGATTACGTCGCGCTCGAAGAGTACGTGCCTTGCGGCCATTGCGAATACTGCCTCTCCAACGAGTTCCGTCTTTGCGATGCAACCGACTGGCGCCTCAACGGACTGCGCTATGGTGCAACCGGCTTGCGCACCGCGCCGAGCTTCTGGGGCGGTTTCAGTCAGTACCAGTATCTGCAGCTGAATACGGTGTTTCATCGCGTGCCGTCGAATGTCGCGCCGAAACATGCGGCGCTTGCGCTTCCGCTCGGCAACGGTATCGAGTGGGCTTATCTGCAGGGCGGCGCGGGGCCGGGTCAGGCAGTCGTGATCCAGGGACCGGGGCAGCAAGGACTTTCGTGCGTCGTCGCGGCGCGTGAAGCGGGTGCAGCGAAGATCATCGTGACGGGCCTCTCGACGAAGACCGACAGGCAAAGGCTCGAACTCGCGAAGCGTCTGGGCGCCGATCACACCATCGAAGTCGATCAGGAAGACGTGCTCGAACGTGTCGCCGATCTGACGGGCGGCGCGATGGCGGATCTCGTCATCGATTGCGCATCGGGCGGCCCCGCCACGGTCACGTCCGCGATCCAGCTCGCACGCAAGCGCGGCACCGTCGTGCTCGGCGGCCAGAAGCGCATGCCGATTCCCGAGTTCAACAGCGACATGATCATCGCGCGCTTCCTCACCGTTAAGGGCATGCGCGGGCACAGCTATCAATCGGTCGAACTGGCGCTGCAACTCATCGCCGCGAATCGCCACGATGTCACGCAGATGAGCACTCACACATTCGGCCTCGACGACACCGATCTTGCGTTGCGCACCTTGCAGGGCGAAGGCGTCGAAGGCGCCATTCACATGACGATCGATCCATGGAAGTGACGACGCCCGATCACCACGCGCCTTCGGAGGTGCGTTTCAGGGTACGCGCCCCCAATTCCGCGCCGCGCCGCATCAGGGTCATTGCTCTTACGGATGACGATTCGGAAGTGAGAAGATGCGCCGAGCGCGCGCACGCCGACGTGCATTTCGTGCGCGCAAGCGAACTCGCCGCGCTGTTGCAAACCGAAGGCGCCGATGCCGCGAGCATCCTGCGCAGCGTCGACGCGAACGCGTCCGCGTTGCACGCGGGGCTCGGCACGCCGGATCTCGTGGTGATCGCCGGCCGCGAAGGCGACGATGCGCAAGCGGGCGCGGTGGCGGCGCAGGCGTATCGCAGCCGCGGCGTGACCGTATCGGGCGTGATCGGACCTTCCGGCTCCCGACGTGAATCAGCCCGCACCGCAGACCTGTTGCGTCCCCATTGCACGATGCTGATTCTTCCTGTCAGCGCGGGTTATCTGGAAGATCTGCTCGCCGCACTCGGCGCGTGACGCACAATCGAATTCGTCCGTGAACTTGAACGCGGACACGCAGGAGACACGGCTTTGAAGCAAGACATCAATCGATGGTGGACCGTCCTTGGCGGCGCAATCTGCCTTTCCGTCGGCGCGGGCGTGATATCGGCGTTCATGTTCGGCACCTTCATCAAGGCGATCGCCGCCGAAAACGGCTGGAGCCGCGCGCAGGTATCGCTCGGTCTCACCATCTTCGAGTTCGCCATGGGGCCGGGCACGATCGTGCTCGGCTCGCTTATCGACCGCTTCGGCGTGCGTCGTCCCACGATGGTGTTCCTGCTGCTGTTCGCGGGGTCCATCGCGCTCGTCGGCGTGATTCCCGTATCGCTCGCGCTGTTCTGTCTCGTGTTCGTGATGGTCGGCTTCTTCGCGCCGGGCAGCAATGCGTTGCCGTATGCAAAAGTAGTCTGTGCGCGTTTCGACCACCGGCGCGGACTGGCGCTCGGGCTGACTGTCGGCGGCACGGCTATCGGCGCCATGCTGATGCCGCAATACGCGGGCTATCTGTTGCGTCATTTCGGCTGGCGCACCGGCTATCTCGGCGTTGCCGCGCTGATGGTCGTGCTGTCGATTCCCGCGCTCTACTTCCTCGTGAAGATGCCGCCGGGCGTGGACGAATCGATCTCGCGACGCGCACGTGAGGCGCGTGCCGATCTGCCTTCGCTGTGGACGATCTTTCGCCACGACCGCACATTCCGTTTGCTGGGCATCGCCATCTTCTGCATGTCCGGCGTGTTGCTCGCGCTGCTTTCGCAACTCGTTCCGATGATGACCGATCGCGGCGAAACCGTGCGCGCCGCCGGGACGATGCTGTCCATCGCGGGTCTTGCTTCTGCGGTCGGGCGTTTGTTTGCGGGCTATCTGATGGACCGCGTTCATGCGCCGTATGTCGCGGCCATGTCGTTCGGACTGACACTGTGCGGCGTGCTGATTCTCGCCGCGGGCGCCACCGGCGATGCCGCGATGGCCGCTTCAGCGATGATCGGCGTGAGCATCGGCGCCGAAGCCGACATCATCACGTTCATCGTGAGCCGCTATTTCGATCTGCGTCTTTTCGGCCGTGTTTGCGGCGGGATGTGGGCATGCTGGGGCTGGGGCGCCGGCATCATGATCTTCCTGTCCGGCCTCTGTTACGACCTCACGCATTCGTATCATCTGGCGCTGTGGGTGTTCTCGGGACTCGTCGCCGTGTCGGTGATCTCGATCATCCGGCTCGGGCCCTATGCTTATCCGGAACAAGGCGATCCGCGCAAGAACATCGCTCAAGGCCTCGCACTCGACAAATCCGCCGAAGCGAATTGACTAACGGATGAATTGATTTCGACGCTTATGCTCGTATGCCACGACGACATGCGGGCACAAGCGCTTTTATAAACTCAGAAGTCGATCACCAGGCGTCCGCTTTTCGAGCCTGAGCAGCAAATCAACATTGTGTCGCCTGCGGCCTGTTCGCGCTCGCTCAACACGCTGTCGCGATGATCCGGCGTTCCTTCGATCACATCGACCTGACACGCGCCGCAAATGCCTTCCTCGCAGGAATACGGCGCTGAAACGCCGCCTTCGCGCAGCACCTGAAGAATGGTTTTACCCGGTGGCACTTCGAACTGTTGCCCCGTACGATGCAACTGCACGACGAAGCCGCCCTCACAAGCCGCCGTGGCACGCGGCGCGAAGTATTCGATATGCACGCATTCGGGATCGACCGAGGCGGTAGCCGCTTCATAACCCGCGAGCATCGGCTGCGGACCGCAGCAATAGAAATGCGAGCCGACAGGCGCGTCGGCCACGATGGCCGCGATATCGATGACGCGCCCGTCATGTTCCGCATCGAAGTGCAGTTTCGCTTGCGGCAACGATGTCAGCGTATCGAGAAACGCCGCTTCCCTGCGCTCACGGCACGCATAATGCAGCTCGAACGACCGGTTCAGACGCATCAGCCGTTGCGCCATGCACCAGATCGGCGTGATGCCGATGCCGCCTGCGATCAGCACCGTATGCGGCGCCGTCTCGCACAGCGGAAAATTGTTGCGCGGCCCGCCGATATCGAGCAACTGGCCGACACGCAATTGCTCGTGCATGAAACGCGACCCGCCCCGGCTCGCACGATCCCGCTTGATGCCGATGAGATACGCGCGCTCGTCGCCATCGGCTGTCACGAGCGAGTACTGACGCATGAGACCGCTCGGCATGTGCACATCGATATGCGCGCCCGGCTCCGCGCGCGGCAATGCGGCGTTATCAGGGCGGCGAATTTCGTACACGTTGATGTCGTCGGCGGCGTAGCGGATCGCCGTTACGCGCATGTTCACCGGCGCATCGTTTGCGTTCATCTGCAAAGACATGAAACCACTCCTCCTTACGTGCGGCGCCAACGCGCCGCGAGTTCAATCTCGTCTGATGTCGTTGGCCGCGTTCTGCAGCACGCTCTTCATCGGCAAGCGCGGCTTGAGCGCGAGCGCCGTGTCGAGCAGCATCTTGCGAAAGACCTTCACCTGATCCGTCGTGAAGCGCGTGAGCAGGCCCGATACCGTCAATGCGCCGAGCAACTCGCCGCGTTCGTTGAGCAGCGGCACGGCGACGGCGGCGAGATCGGGATCGCGGTCGCCCTTCGATACGACCCAGCCGCGCGCACGCGTCGACATGCTCGATTCCTCGCCGCGCGATTGCGGATCGAACGCCCACAACACGCGCCCGGCCGCGCCGCCTTTGAGCGAATGCCGCGAGCCTTCATCGAGGTGATGCCGCGCCGAACGCGGCGAATTCACGCGATAGAGACAGACGCGCTCATCGCCGTCGCGCACGTAGAACGAAGCGGTTTCGCGCGTGAACGTCGAGAGCTTTTGCAGCGCGGGGCGCACGAGATCTTCCAGACTCACTTCGGCCTGGCTCAGCGCGCCGAGCCGCCGCAATTCCGGCCCGAGCGTGAAGTGCCCGCTCGCGTCGCGCTCGAGAAATCGCATATGCACGAGCGACGCGCACAACCGGAGAATCGTGCTCTTGTAGAAGCCCGAGCGTTGCGCCAGCACTGCAAGCGACAACGCTTCGCCGGGCAGGCGAAAGCACTGGAGAATCGCAAGCGAACGCTCGACCGCCTCGACGCGCGGGCGCTTGTCTTCCAGTTCGTTCGCGTCGTCGAACGACGTGTCCGCGTGGGCCTGTGTTGCTCCTATCGGGTATTCGAGGTTCATCGCAACCGTCTCCTCAGGTTCGTCCATGAGGCAATTTATAGCCCCGGTCAGCGGTTCTGTCCAACAGAATTTGTGCCGCTTGTCAGAACGCTGTGCGAACCCTAATCTGCACTCACCTGAACACGGAGACGGAACATGCTGAGTGCAGCGATGAACGAAAGACTCACGCGCGTCGGCCCGGGCACGCCGGGCGGCGAATTGATGCGGCGTTACTGGATTCCGATTGCGCCCTATTCGCAGTTCGACGATGAAAATCCCGTGCACAAGGTGCGCGTGCTCGGCGAAGATCTCGTGCTCTACAAAGACAAGAGTGGTACGCTCGGCCTCATCGGCGACCGCTGTCTGCATCGCAATGTCGATCTGAAGTTCGGCATCCCCGATCAGTGCGGCTTGCGCTGCCCGTATCACGGCTGGCTCTTCAATGAAGACGGCAAATGCGTCGAGCGGCCGATGGAAGCGACGCCGCGCGGCGAGATCAAGCAGAAGCTCAAGGCCTATCCGGTGCAGGAACTGGGCGGACTCGTCTTCGCGTATCTCGGACCGCTGCCCGCCCCCGCGCTGCCGCGCTGGGATCTCTTCGTATGGCCGAATGCGATTCGTCAGATCGCCATCATGAAGATCGACTGCAACTGGCTGCAATGTCACGAGAACACGGGCGACCCGACACACAGCGCATGGGCGCATGGCCACATGTTCCAGTACGTACTGGAAAAGCAGGGCCGTTATGAAGAAGCGTCAGCGCGCGCCGAGCATACGCTGCATACGCGTCTGAAGACCGGCATCGGCATCAAGGAGCTCTATGCGAATCCGAGCACGCACGGTATCTCGAAGGGCGTGCGCTATTCGAAGGATCTCGGCGCGGACGAGGACTACACGCGGGAACATTCGACCGTGATCTTCCCGTTCTTCACGCAGACGGGCAAGACCGGCGCGCCGCGCAGCGAGTATCAGATTCGCGTGCCGATCGACGACGAACACACGTACCACATCTGCTATCAGGTTTATGCAGCGCCGCCGGGCGTCGAAGCGCCCAAGCAGGACAGCGTGCCGTGGTACGAGCCGCCGCGTTTCGACGAGAACGGCAAGCCGATCCTCGATTACGTGCTCGCGCAGGACGCACTCGTGTGGGATGCGCAAGGCGCGATCACCGATCGTTCGAAGGAGTTGCTCGGCCGCACCGACATTCCCATCGTGTTGCTGCGCAAGCAACTCGATGAACAGATTCGCCGTGTCGAAGAAGGGCTCGAACCGATCAACTTCTGGCGCGACGAATCGCCGGAGATCATCTACGGTTCAGGCGAAGCGCCGGACTACAGCAAGCCGCTTCTCAAGCATAACTTCCGCAAGCTCTATCATCGCGGCTTCTTCAACGACGATGCCGACCGCTACGGCCCGATCATCGAGGACGTGAAGAATCTGCATCGACGGATCGAGGAAGCAGAAATTGCCGCGCGCGAAGCCAGCGCGGACGCGACCTGATCACACGCCCGGAGGCTCGCGATGAAATACAGAAGCATCGGGCGCACGGATCTGAAGGTATCCGAGATCGGCTTCGGCTGCGGCGGGAACGCCGGTCTGATGGTGCGCGGCACCTTTGACGAGCAGTTGCGTATCGTCGAGGCTGCGCTCGAAGCAGGCATCAATTACTTCGACCTCGCGCCGGATTACATCGGCGCCGAGGCGAATCTCGGCCGCGTGCTGCATGAGCTGGGCGCGCGTCCGCTGCTCAACTCGAAGGTCGAGATACGTGCGGAAAATCTCGACGACATCGCAGCGCATGTCGTGCATTCCGCTGAATCGAGCCTGAAAACGCTGGGCGTCGATTATCTCGACGTGCTGCAGATTCACAACGCTCCTGTATGCGGATCGCGAGCGCCTGCAGGACGCGACTATCACACGCTCGGTGTGCGGCACTTTCTGGGGCCACGTGGCGCGCTCGAAGGCCTGCGACGTCTGCTCGATACGGGCAAGGTGCGCCACATCGGTTTCGTCTGCCGCGGCAACGATGCGCCTTATGTGCGCGAGTTGCTCGCGACCGGCATGTTCAGCCTGATCAACGTGCCTTATACGCTGCTGAATCCGAGCGCGGGCATGGTGCTCCCGGCGAATCTCGCAGTCGAAAAGGACGGCGGCGCCGTGCTCGACGATGCGCGCAAGGCCGACGCCGGCACAGCGATCTATAGCGTGCTGGCGCGCGGCTTTCTGTCCGATCAAAGCGTCGCGGGCGCAGCGCATCATCCGCTGGCGCGCGAGACGTCCGCCAACGCCGCCGATGCCGCGAAGATGCGCGAGCGTGCCGCGCGCGTGAGCTTCCTCGCACGCGAAACGGGCATCTCGCTCGCGCAGGCTGCGTTCCGCTTCGTGCTCGCGCATCCCGGCGTGACGACGGCGCTCGGCGGATTCTCGTCGATGGAACAGTTGAAGGAGCTATGCGCGGTGTCCGGCATGGGGCCTTTTCCAGGCGAACTGAATGCGCGGCTCGAACGCGTCTGGCAGAGCAATTTCGCCGAAACGGAGTCATGATGGCGAACATAGTTGCATTTGCAATCATTCTGCAACGACGGAGGTTCACGTCCCCATGACGACGACACGAAGAGACGTGATGCGTTTGGCCGCCACGACGCTCGCGCTCGGCGCCGCCGGCTTGCCGCTCGCCGCATGCGCGAAGGAACCGCAAGCGCAGCCGAATATGGCGCTCGCTGCCTACACCGGACCGGACCGCGCCGAAAAGATCCTTGCCGCCGCGAAGGAAGAAGGCGAACTGAACTTCTATACGTCGATTGCGCAGCCGGACGTCGCGCCGCTCATCGATCCGTTCGAAGCACGCTACGGCATCAAGGTCAACATCTGGCGCGCGGGCGATGAACAGGTAGTGCAGCGCATCGTCGCGGAATCGCAGGGACATCGCTATATCGTGGATGCCGTGCATACGGGTTCGTCGTATCTCGATGCGCTGCGCCGCGAAAAGCTGCTCGCGCCGGTGTCGTCGCCGGTGCTGGCCGAACTCGCGCCGAACGTGGTGCCCGAACATCGTCACTGGGCATCGACGATGCTTTCCGTCTGGGTGCAGGCGTATAACACGCGCCTCATCAAGCCCGCCGATCTGCCCAGGCGCTACGACGATCTGCTCGCCGCCCACTGGAAAGGCAAGCTCGGCATCGAAGCGAAGAGTTCCGACTGGTTCGCCACCGTCGCGACGCAGATGGGGCGCGACAAGGGCATCGAGTTCTTTCGCACGCTCGTCGATACGAATGGCGTGGCTGCGCGCACGGGTAACTCGCTTCTCAACAATCTCGTGATTGCGGGCGAAGTGCCGCTGGCACTCGAGGTCTACAACTACATGCCGGCGCAGGCCAAGCGTCGCGGCGCACCCATCGACTGGTTCGTGTTGCAGCCGGCAGCGGCACGCGCCAACGGCGTCGCCTTGCTCACGCATGCGCCGCATCCGGCCGCGGCGCTGCTGCTGTACGACTATCTGCTATCTGTCGATG
Source organism: Caballeronia peredens (assembly GCA_001544595.2). Lineage (GTDB taxonomy): Bacteria > Pseudomonadota > Gammaproteobacteria > Burkholderiales > Burkholderiaceae > Caballeronia > Caballeronia peredens. The sequence goes on from FCOH02000006.1 coordinate 288,658, forward strand.
CGCAGCGCATTCTCGTCTCGCGCGATTACGTGCCGACGAATCGCAACGTCGCGTCGCCGATGCAGGGCGTGAACGTCGCACTCGTCGATCCGGCCATGACGATGAGCGAGCGCGGTCAATGGAACAAGGCGTTCAATCAGATCTTCCTGCACGCGTCGGGATCTTGAATCGGAGAGTCAGCGAATCATCTCCCAGTTCGCATAGAAAACGCGTCTCACCGAGATCACGCTCAAACGCACGCCGGTGACGAGCGCATGCAGTACGCGGCCGAAATACGTCGGCCGCAAGACGTCGAGAAAGATGCAATAGCGCAGACGGTCCGACTCATTCACCGATTGATGCACGAGCGTGTCATCGAAAATGAAGAGCGGATCGTCGTGCCAATAGTGGCGGCGCCCCGCTACCTTGATGTACACGTTCTCGTCGTGCACGGGCCTGAGGTTATAAAGACAGCGCAACGTCAGCCGCAGCGGTCCGTAATGCACGGACGTGCTTTGACGCTGGTTGAACACCGATATGCCGATCGTCTGCACATAGCTGAAGTTGCGCGCGAGATCCGGCAAGTCGATCGAGCTTTCTATCGGCACGCCATACCAGCGCGCGAAGCACATGCCGCGTCGCTTGTCGGGCATTTGCGCGGCGAGTCGTTCTTGTATGTAGGGAAGATTCTTCCGGAACGCCGCAATCACGTAGCGAATTTCTTCCTGATGGCTCTCGGGCAAATCCGCGAGCGCGTAGACACCGCGATTGTGCGTGCACATCAGATCGACCAGAAGATTGAGCGGCGAAAGCACCCAGGTCAGCAGGCCGTTACCGAGAAAATAGCGGCGCCAGTTGGCGATATCGAACTGGCGGCTTCGCTGGAAGTCCGCGAATCCGCATGCAATGAACGCGATGCAGAAGGTCGGGGCAAAGTACAGAAGAATGATCAGGATGAGGACGTAAAGAAGATCCTTTCGTTTCACATTCGGCCTCGGCGGTAATCCACGTTGACCGTCACATCATAGTACGCACATAGTCGGTTTGAGCCGCGTGCTGCTGAAATAAGACGCGCTAACAATCACTTTCCGGGTATTCCCGAATCCGTGAAGCGGTACACTGGGTCGCTCTCAACAGCCCCATCCTTCACGATGAACCAACTTCTCGCGCTGCGCCCTTTCGTTCCTGCCAAGGACTTCGATTTGTCCAAGCGCTTTTATGAAGCGCTCGGCTTTCGCATCACGCATGAGGACGACAACATCGCCATGCTGAAGGCCGAAAGCTTCAGCTTCATTCTGCAGAACTTTTATGTGAAGGAATTAGCCGAGAACTTCATGCTGCAAATGCTCGTGCGCGATGTCGATGCATGGTGGCGCGACAAGAATCCCGAAGCGCTCAGCGAACGCTTTGCCGTCAACGCGGCGCGCGCACCCGCGATACAGAGCTGGGGGATGAAGGTCGGTTTCCTGTTCGATCCGTCGGGCGTGCTGTGGCACGTGGCCGAGTCGCCTTTCTGACTTTTGCCTTGTCCAAAGACGGCGAACGCTCGTTCAGCACGTTCGCATCCTGTTCACGCTGGCCTCGATCGTTCGCCATTTCCTGCCGATACGCGCCCGGCGTCATGCCCTTCGCGGCCTTATAAGCTCGATTGAAATTCGCCACGCTCGGAAAACCGGAGCGCGCCGCGATCACCGCGACGGGCCATGCCGTATCGGCCAGCATGCGGCTCGCATGTCCAATCCTCACACGATTCACATAACGCCCCACGCTCTCGCCGACGTGCTGAACGAAATAGCGATTGAGCGTTCGCTCCGACAAGTTTGCCGCCTGCGCGAGTTCGCCTAGCGAGAGACGCTGGGCGAAGCGCGCATCGACGAGCGCCAGCACGCGATTGATGCGCTCGGGTTCATGTCCCGTCAACGATGCGCTTCCACTGAATGCACTCGGCGATGCCAGCGCCTGCGCCTCTTCGTCGGCGAGCGCGCAGAGCACGTCCAACGCCGCCGCAAGACGTTCGCGCGGCGACACGGACAGCAAACCATCGAGCCGGCCGCGCACTGCCGCACTCGCTTTCGCGCTGAAGGCAAGCCCGCACGCGGCGCGTCGCAACAGCCGGTTCAGCGCCTCGTACTCGGGACAGCAACTCGCGATTCGCCGCGCCCATTCGCCACTGAACCACACGACGATCGCCACCTGCGGCTCGCCCGCATTGATCGAGCGATTCGACGCCCACGTGTGCGGCAGATCGGGCGGCACGAGCACGAGATCGTCGCCGCCGTAGCTCGCAACCGAATCGCCGATATATCGCTTGCCGCGGCTGTTCATCGTCAGCGTGAGTTCGTACTCGGGATGATGGTGCCACTCAAACGGAATGCGCGCGATCCGGCGATTGAAGATGCGCACCGAGCAGCCCTCGCCCATTGCTACGTGTTCATACGATGCCTTCATAGCGGACGTCCAGATACGCAAAAACCTTGACCGGATAACATCACTCCGATTCTACGCGCGGGACTATGCTTTCACCATCGCCCGGACAAAGACAAGGACTGGAGACAGCATGGAACCGCTACGCATCGACGATCTTCCCGCCGCCATTCGCGCAGCCAAACGCGCACTGCGCGCCGCGTTGCCGAACTATTCGGAAGTGTTCCGGGAAGTCGAACGGGACATCGCGCAGCAGGCTGCGCGCATTGCCGATGAACGCGCCCGCGGCGACGCGGTGATTCCCGAAATGCGCTACGCCGACATCGCCGACGCACGCGTGGCGCAACCCATCGTCGATGCGATTCGCGAGCGCGGTGCATGCGTCGTGCGCGGCGTGTTCGCGCCGGAACGCGTCGCTGCATGGGATCGTCAGATCGCGGAATATGTCGAAACGAACCGGCTCGATGCAAAGCTCGCGAATCGCGCGGAGGACAAGTACTTCGGTACGCTCGCATCGAGCAAGCCGCAGATTTACGGCATTTACTGGTCGAAGCCGCAAGTCGAGGCGCGTCAGTCCGAAGAACTGACCAAGACACGCGTCTTCCTCAACCGCCTCTGGAAAAGCCATAGCGAAGGCCGCGTGCATTTCGATCCGGAACACGTGCCCGTTTATGCGGACCGCTTGCGCCGTCGTCCGCCGGGTTCGGAGTCGCTCGGTCTGTCGGCGCATTGCGATGGCGGCTCGGTCGAACGCTGGCTCGACGATAACTTCCGGCGCGTCTATCGCCACGTCTTCAGCGGCGCATGGCGCGACTACGATCCGTTCGATGCCGCGTACCGTCCTGAAGTGCGCGAGATTCCCTCGCCCGCGGTGTGCTCGATGTTCCGCACGTTCCAGGGCTGGACCGCGCTCACGCCGCAAGGCCCGGGCGACGGCACGCTGCAACTCGTGCCGATTGCCAATGCGATGGTCTATGTCCTGCTGCGCGCATTGCAGGACGATGTCGCCGACGACGATCTCTGCGGCGCCATGCCCGGCCGCGCGCTCTCGATCAAACGGGAATTTCACGGCGTGCTGTTCGATGCACTTTCATCGATCCCTCACATGCAGGCGGGCGACGCCGTGTTCTGGCACAGCGACGTCATTCACGCGGTGGAGGACGCGCATCGCGGCAAGGGTTATAGCAACGTGATGTATATCGCATCGGCGCCCGCGTGCGCGAAAAACACCGCGTATTTGCAGCGGCAATCGAAGAGCTTCATCGAAGGCGCGAGCCCGCCCGACTTCCCCGCCGATAATTTCGAAGTCGATTTCACCGGCCGCGCAACGGAGGACACGCTCACGCCGCTCGGACGTGAGCAGATGGGCATCACGCGATAATTGCAGATGCAATCATCGCGTAGCGCGGCCGGCATGCCGGCCGCGCTTCATTCTTCCATAACGATCTGCACTTTCACGTCGGTCGGCACGCCGCTCGCCGCTTCCTCGAAGGCTTTGATGCCTTCCGCGAACGGGAACGTGCGCGAGATGAACGGTTTGACATCGAGCCTGCCCGACGCAATCAGCTGAATCGCGCGCGGAAAGATATTGGCATAGCGAAACACCGACTCGATGCGCGCTTCCTTGATCTGCACGGCGACGATATCGAGCGGAATCGAATGTTGCGGCATGCCGACGAGCACGAGGCAGCCGCCGGGACACAGCAGATCGACGATGCCGTCGAACGCCTTCTCGTTACCGCTCGCCTCGATCACGATGTTTGCGCCCCAGCCGTCCGTCAGTTCCCTGACGACATCCAGCGGGCGCTTCTCCCGGATATTCACGGCGGTCACGCCCTGCACGCCGCCGATGAGATCGAGCTTCTCCTGAACGAGATCGCAGACGATCGCGCGGCTGCAACCGCCCGCGAGCGCGGCCAGCGCGCACATCATGCCGATGGTGCCCGCGCCGAGCACCACGGCGACGTCACCCGGCTTGATCGCGGCTTTCTTCGCGGCCTGCAGTCCGATCGACAACGGTTCGACGATCGCGCCTTCCGCGAAGCTCACGTTATCCGGCAGCTTATACGTGAACGCCGCCGGATGCACGACGAAGGGCGCGAGACAGCCGTGCACGGGCGGCGTCGCCCAGAAGCGCACTTTCGGATCGAGGTTATACAGGCCTTCGCGCGACGCGCGCGATTCCATGTCGGGCACACCCGGCTCCATGCACACGCGGTCGCCTGCCTTCAGATGCTTCACGTCCTCGCCGACTTCGACGACCGTGCCCGACGCCTCGTGCCCCAGCACCATCGGCTCGTTGACGACGAACGGCCCGATACGGCCATGCTGATAGTAATGAATGTCGCTGCCGCAAATGCCCACCGTATGAATGCGGATGCGCACGTCACGCGGGCCCACGACCTGCGGCAGGCTGAACGGGCGCAAGCTGATGCGCTTTGCTTCCTCGAGAACCAGGGCTTCCATCGTCGTTCCTTTTTACGGGTAGAGGCGTGATAGTTGCGCTTGCAACCATTGTTCGATGAGTTTGAATCAGCAGGCCTGGAAGCCGCCGTCGACCAGCAGGCTCACGCCGTTCACCATGCTCGAATCGTCGCTGAGCAGATAAGCGATCGTGCGCGCCACTTCCACCGGTTGCACGAAGCGATCGAGCGGAATGCGCGCGAGCATCGGCCCGGACTTGGCGGGATCGCTCCAGGCGCGCTCGCCCATCGGCGTCATGGTGACGGTCGGGAGCACGGCGTTTGCGCGGATGCCGTGCGGCCCGAGCTCGGTCGCCATGACGCGGGTCATCGCATCGAGTCCGCCTTTGGATGCGCAATAGGCGGCGTGCAACGCGAAGCCCACGTTCGCCGACAGGCTCGACACGTTGACGATCGAGCCGCCCACGCCGCGCGCGATCATGCTCTTTGCGCACTCCTGCGCGACGATCATCGCCGCGCGCAGGTTCACGTTCATGGTCAGGTCGAAGGACTCGACGGTCGTCTCCAGAAACGGCTGCAACTCGGCGAGACCCGCGTTGTTCACGAGCAGATCGACCGGCTGCACCGAACGTGCCGCGTCGCGCGCGGCATGGGCGTCGGCGAGATCGACTGCGATGGTCTCGCAACCCGTCTCCTGCTTCAGTGCATCGAGATCGGCGGCGCTGCGGCTCAACGCGATGACGCGCGCGCCGCGCTCGATCAGCAAATGCACGGTCGCATGCCCGATGCCCTTGCCCGCGCCCGTGACGAGCACGGTCTTGCCCGCGAATTCGCGGTTTCTGTCGATGGTCGTCATGATGTCGTCTTCAGGGCTCGCTGCAGAGACGGCGCGCGGTATCCTCGTCGGTCACGAGCACGGACGGATAGCGCCCGCGCAGCGCCGCGCGCGTCACATGAAACTTCTTCTTGCCGCCGCTCACGAGAACCACGCGTTTGATCTTGCGCAGGTCGTCGAGCGTGATGGCGACGGTGCGCCGGTTCAGCGGATGATCGATCAGCTCGCCGTCTTCATCCATGAAATGACCGAGCATGTCGCCGACCGCGCCGGCCTTCTCCAGCGTGCGCAGTTGCTCGGGATTGTCGATGCCGTAGGTCACGACGAGCGATTCCGTCAGATCGCCGCACGTGAGCAGCGCGAGATCGGCGTTGCGCGCGAGTTCGTAAGTCTCGCGCACGGTCTCTTCCTGCAGGATCACGTCGCGCGCCTTCTGGCTGCTCACGTAGATCGGCGCCGCAAACAGATAACCGTCCGCGCGACAGATGTTGGCGAAGTCCGACACGATATCGAACGTATTGATGCTCGGGCAATGCGACAGCCCGCCCTGCAGCGACACCGCCGACACCGCGCCGTAAGTGCGCTGCGGCATCGCGCGCAGCACCGAGCGAATCGTGCGGCCCCAGCCGAGACCGATAGTCTGGCCCGCAACGATCTGCTTCGCGAAGTACGCAGCCGCGCCGATGCCGAGCGCCGCGTTGTTCGCTTCGGTATTCGCGCCGGTCGGCACGACGACCGCGCATTCGAGCCCGAAGCGCTTCGCCAGCGCTTCTTCCAGCGCCACGCACGGAGCGATCTTGCTGTTGATCGTGATCTGCACGAGACCCGACTCGCGGCTCGCGGCGAGCAGCCGGTTCACGCGCACGCGATTGCTGCCGATGCGCTGCGCGATCTCCTGCTGCGTCAGATTGCCGACGTAGTAGTGCCACGCGACACGCGCCTGCAGTTCTTCTTCCGAGTCGATGGCATCGTCCGCTTCTGCGAGGGCGATGGGCGGTGCGCTCTTGCTCATGTTGTCCCAGTGTTCAGTGAAAGGCGCCGCGATTTTATTTCACCGCGCCCATCGTCAGGCCTTGCACCAGTCGGCCCGAAACGAGCAACGCGAAGATCACCATCGGTAGCACGATCAGCGTGCCCGTCGCCATGATTTCGCCCCACGGCAACTCGTAGCCGCTCATGTAGCTCGTCGCCGCAACGGGCGATGTGATCGCGTCGCTGCGCGTCAGCACGAGCGCATAGAGCAGATCGTTCCACGAGAAGATGAACGCGAAGATCGCCGAGACGACAATGCCCGGCATCGCGAGCGGCAGATTGATGCGCCAGAACACGCGCCACGGCGACGCGCCGTCGAGGCGCGCGGCTTCGTCGAGCTCCACCGGAATATTGCGGAACTGATCGGTGCAAATCCATACGACGATCGGCAGCGAGAACGTCAGATAGAGCAGGATCAGCACGATATGCGTATCGACGAGTTCGAGCTTCGTCGCGATCAGGAAGAACGGCACCGCGAGCACTACCGGACTCACCATGCGGTTCGAGATGAACCAGAACCACAAGTCTTCCTTGCCGCGAAATTCGTAGCGCGCGAGCGCGTAGGCCGCGGGCGTGCCGAGCAGGATCGCGAGCACGGTCGTACTGCTCGCGATGATCAGCGAGTTGAGCAGGCTGCCCGCCACATCGTGTTCGAAGAGCGCCGCCGAATAGTGATGGAACGTCGGGGAGAAAAGCCATTTCGGCGGATACGCGAGCGCGTCGGCCTGGCTTTTCAGGCTCGTCGTGACCATCCAGTAGAACGGAAATACCGACGACATGAATACGACGACGAGGCCCAGAAAATGCCATACCGTCGCGCGCTTGCGGGCCGCGCGCGCGCGCTTCGCACGTTGCGTGATGCCGCCGTTTGCGGATTGCAGAGCCTGTGAACTCACGCGGCCTCCCGATAGACGAAGCGGATATAAAGACGCGACAGCACAATTGTCAGAATGAGCAGGATGATGGCCTGCGCCGACGCCATGCCCTGATCGAAGAGACGAAAGCCCACGCGCTGGATATAGACGCTGATGAATTCCGTGGCCGCGCCGGGGCCGCCGCGCGTCATCGTGAAGACGGCGTCGAACATCTTGAGCATGTCGGCGGAACGAAGAATGAGGATGGCCGTGAGACCCGGCAGCAAGTAAGGCCGCTGCAGATGCCACAGTATCATGCTCCACTTCGGCGTTTCGAGGCGCGCGGCTTCCTCTGCCTCTTTCGGCACCATCGAAAGGCCTGCAAGCAGAATCAGCGCGCAGAACGGCGTCCATTGCCAGATATCCATGATCATCACGGAGACGAATGCGAGCGTCGGGTCCGCGAGCCAGTCTTGCGGCGGAATGCCCAGCAAGCCCGTCAGATAATTCGCCACGCCGAACTGCCGGTTGAAGATGAGACGCCCGATCAGCCCGACGACCGCATACGTGGTCGCCATCGGAATGACGAGGCTCACGCGCGCGGCCGCACGCATCCACGGCAATTCCGTCCGATGAAGCAGCAGCGCGGCGAACAGCCCGAGCGCGACTTCGATCGGCAGCGTGACGCACAGGAACAGCGCCGTGCGCCCGAGCGCGCCCCAGAAGCTCGGATCGGTGAGCGTCGCGATGTAGTTGTCGACGCCCACCCACGGTGTGCCCGAGCCGAGGTCCGCGAGCTTGTACTGATGAAACGAGTTATAGAGCGCGAGCAGCAGCGGATAGACGCCGATGATCGCGAGCGCGGCGATCGCGGGAATCAGGAACCAGAAGGCGGGCGAACGCGGCACGATGCCAAAGTAGCGCGCGGACTTGCGCGGTCTTCGCGCGTGCGTTGCTGTCGATGCCATTCGATCGCCTCCGGTTCCTTGAACGTGGTTACTTCAGCAGAGGCTTCTTGCCGTCGTAATAGCCCGCTTTCTTCAGGATGTCTTCGGTCTTCTGCCCGATGGTCTGCGCGCCCTCCTTCACCGTCACCTGGCCGAGCATCATCTTGCTGCCCCATTCGCCGATGACTTCCGACACCGCCGGCCATTCGGGGAAGCGCGGACGATAATCAGGCACGCCGCCCTGCCACGATTCGACCATCGGCTTCACGAACGGATACTTGTCCTGCACGGCCTTGTCCTGATAGATGGCCATGCGCGCCGGCACGCCGCCCGCTTCGAGATAAGGCTTCGCCATTGCTTCGGACGTGATCCACTGGATGAAGAGCCACGACGCCGCCTGCTTCTTCGCGTTCGACTTCGCGTTCACCGCGAGCGAAAAGCCACCGAGCGCGGGCTTGAGGCCCGCCGGGCCTTTCGGCTCGGTCGTGATCGCGAGGCAGTTGCCGATCTTCGATTTGCTCGGATCGGTGAGCGTCGGATAGAACGCGGACCATTCGGTGATCATCGCGACCTGGCCTTGCGCGAGTGCATTCACTGCTTCCGCGTGATCGAAATCGACGATGCCCGGCGGCATGTACTTCATCAGCTTCTGCCGGTATTCGAGGCCCGCCTGCGACTGCGGCGACATCAGGTTCGACTTGAACTTCGCATCGAGCAGCGAGCCGCCGTTCGGCCACAACACGCGCATGAAGCTGTCCGCCGATTGCGTCTCGCCACGCCGCGATTGCAGCGCGAACGCGAACTTGTCGCCCTTCGTGAGCTTCGGCGCGTAGGTGTTGAGAAGCTCGTCCCAGGTCTTCGGCGGCTCGTCGAAGCCCGCGTCCTTCAACATGCACTTGTTGTAGAACATCAGGCCCGAGTAGTTATCGAACGGCAGACCATACGCGACCTTGTCCCAGGTGCCGAATGAATCGAGCAGGATCGGGAAGAAGCCTGGCAGATTGAGATTCGGGTCCGCGAGTTTGGGGTCGTCGGTGAATTTCTTGATCGGCACGAGCCACTTGTTGCTCGCGAATTCACCGATCCACACGACGTCCACGAGCACGATATCCTGATCGCCGCCGCCCACGAAATTGAGCACTTCCTTCTCGCGCGTGTTCTCGTAGGGGATCACTTCCCAGCGCACCTTGATGCCCGTTTCCTTCTCGAACTGCGGTATCAGTTGCTGCGCGGCCTTGTAGCCGGGACGATCGAGAAAGATGGCCTTGATGGTGGTGCCCGAATAGGGCTGCGCGGCTTCCTTCAGAGTCCAGGCTTGCGCGTTCGATGCAGCGAACGCCGCGCTCGCCGCCAATAGCGCGACTGCCGCGACGTGTTTGATCGGGCCGAGTTGCCTGGCCGGGATGAAGCGCTTCTTCATGCCTGTCTCCTTGGTTTTTATCGAGCGGGTCTGGCTTGCGGATTCGTCTGTCTCGTGCTTCGCGTTTCACTTGTAATTTCGGTTTTACAATTGTATATTTTGGCCCGAACGGGTTGTCAAGAACAAAATCAACGATGCATCCGATGCTGCGCTGCCGCAGCAGCACACAGGAGACACGTATGAGCGCAGTTCATCTGCAGCAGATCCGCAAGACCTTTGCCGGTGTCGAAGTGCTGAAGGACGTGGACATCGAAGTGACCGATCGCGAGTTCATGGTCTTCGTGGGTCCGTCGGGGTGCGGCAAATCCACCTTGCTGCGCACCATCGCCGGACTCGAACGCAGCGACTCCGGACAAGTGCTGATCGGCGGCGAGGACGTCACCGAACTCGAACCGTCGCAACGTGGCGTCGCGATGGTGTTCCAGTCGTATGCGCTCTATCCGCACATGACGGTGTACGAAAACATCGCCTTCGGGCTGCGCATGCTGAAGCTGCCCGACGCGCAGATCAAGGAACGCGTGCATCGCGCGGCAGAGATTCTGCAGATCGGCCAGTTGCTCGAACGGCGTCCGCGCGCGCTGTCGGGCGGTCAGCGTCAGCGCGTCGCGATCGGCCGCTCGATCGTGCGCGAGCCGAAAGTCTTTCTCTTCGACGAACCGCTCTCCAATCTCGATGCCGCCTTGCGCGTGCAGATGCGCCTCGAACTCATCAAGCTGCACAAGCAGCTCAACGCGACGATGATCTACGTCACGCACGATCAGACCGAGGCGATGACCATGGCCGATCGCATCGTCGTCCTCAATCACGGGCGCGTGGAGCAGATCGGCTCGCCGCTCGAGTTGTATCGCACGCCGCGCAACCGCTTCGTCGCGGGCTTCATCGGTTCGCCGAAGATGAACTTCATGGACGTGCGCGTGAGCCGCGTGGACCCGGCGGGCGTCACCATCGAGTTGCCCGGCGGCGAGACGCTCACACTGCCGTTCGCGGGTTCGTCGGTGCAAGCGGGCGAGACGCTCACGCTCGGCATCCGGCCCGAGCATTTCGTCGAAGCATGCGGCGGAGACATCGACAGCGGTCTCTCCGGCGAAATCATGGTGATCGAACATCTCGGCGGCGAGACCTTGCTGCATCTGCGCCTCGCGAACGAACTCGTGATCCAGGTGAAGGGCTCGGGCGAATCCACCGCCGTCGAAGGACAGCGCCTGAACGCAGGCTTCAGCATTCGCCACGTGCATCTGTTTCGCGAGGACGGCAGCGCGCTGGAGCGCATGCGTCCGGTCGCCGAGACCGCGGCCGCGTGACGATGTAGCGCGAGGTCGACGTCAAGTTCACGCGGAACATGCCGTAAACGAAGACAGGCGCCGGGTTGGCGCCTGCGGCCGCCCAGGCGCCGCCTTCTTCGTCCGCTTCCCGTGAACCCCATGGCTTTTCGCATTCGCCCGCTTGCGGCCGGAGCCGCCGTGCTCATGCTCGCGCTCGTGACCGGCCCCGCGCCCCAGACACTCGCCGCGACCGGCAGCGCCGAGCTGCCCGTCACGCTGACCATCTACGACATCTGCACGCTCGACACCAATTCGCGTCAACCGGCCGTCGCGTGTTCGGCCGGCGGGCAGTACCGCATCCTCACCGGCGAGTATTTCGCGAGCTTCCGCGTCGCGGACATCCGGCAGAGTCGCGGCGGCAACGCCTCGGTCGTCGAAATCGCGTTCTGAAACCGCCGTTGCACTGGCCGATCCGTTACATCACATTGTTACAATCGGTTACGTCTCTTGTCTGAGGAATGAACAAGAATGAAAGCGTCCACCGAGGCGCCAACCTGCTGAACGAGCCTGCGCAAACGTTGGCGACGGACACTTCCAATAAAAAAGAGGTGAAGAATGCGTCGTCGATCGATTGCGGTTTCGTTCATTTCGCTCGCGCTGGCCACGGGACCGCTCGTTCCGCTCGAAGCCAGCGCCGCCACGCGAACCACCACCTTCACGGTTTCCCTCACGCTGCAGAACGATTGCCAGATCGCAGCCAATCCGCTGAATTTCGGCAATTCGGGCGTCATTGCGGCGAACATCGACCAGACGACGACGCTCTCCGTCACCTGCTCGAACGGCGCGGCCTATAACGTCGGGCTCGACGCGGGCTCGGTCACCGGCTCGACCATCACCAGCCGTCTGCTCGCGGGCACCGGCACGCCCACGCCGACAGTCGGCTATCAGCTCTATCGCGATTCCGCGCGCACGCTCGTCTGGGGCCAGACGGTCGGCACGGACACGCTGTCGGGCACCGGCAACGGCGCCGCGCAGACGCTGACGGTCTACGGCCGCGTCGCGCCGCAGACGACGCCCGCAGCCGGCACCTACTCGTCGACCGTCACCGCGACCATCACGTTCTAGGCATGCGCGATCCGCAGTTTGACCGGGCCGCGCGGCGGCCCGGAAGGCGCACTGTCGCCCGCGTTTTCGCCGCGCTGACATGCTGCACGATCACCGGCGCCGCATGGGCGGCGGCGCTGCAGGTGTCGCCGATCCGGCTCGACCTCTCCGCCGACAAGCCCGCCGCCGCGCTCACGCTGCACAACGACGGCTCCGCGCCGCTCAACGCGCAGGTGCGCGTGTTCGCGTGGACGCAATCGCTCGATGAAGATCATCTGAAGCGCACGCAGGCGATCGTCGCGAGTCCGCCGATCGTGCGCATCGCGCCGAACGGCGATCAGACCGTCCGTATCCTGCGCGTGGGCAACGCGCCGCTCGCGCGCGAGGAAACGTATCGGCTGCTGATCGACGAGATTCCCAACGGGCAAAGCGCATCGGCGACCGGCGTGCGCATGCAGTTGCGCTATTCGGTGCCGGTGTTCGCGGGCGTCGCCGACGAACGGGCGCCGCCGCTCGCGCTGACGCTGGAACGCAAGGACGCGCAGGCGGGCGCGCCGCTGATGCTGCGCGCGGCCAACAACACCGATCTGCACGCGCAACTGAGCCGCGTGCGTCTGGAATGGCCCGATGGCCAGTCGACGCAGCTTTCCGCCGGCCTGCTCGGCTACGCGCTGCCCCGCGCGGCGCGCCGCTGGCCGGTGTCGGGCGCGCCGGCGAACGCCACATCGGCGACGGTGCATGCGCTCGTCAACGGCGAGCCGGTGACAGCGCGCGTGATTATCGTCGAGCCGGCGCGCGGGTCCGAATCCGCGCCGCCCGGTCGCTGAGCCGTGGATGCGATCGTCGCGACGGCATCCGCCTCTCTCCCGCGCGCGCTGGGTGTCGGCGGCGTGCGTGCTCGCGTCGGCGTGTGCGCCCGCGCGGGCCGATGACATGGCCACGACGCTCGCCGCCGTATCGAATACCGCGCTGCCGATCGCAGGCACCGCGGGCAATGCGCTGGTGAACGCGCAGGGCGAGCTTTATCTGGAAGTGGCGATCAACGGCACGTCGACGCAAAAGATCGCGGAATTCTTCGTGACGGAAACGATGATCTACACGAGCGCCGACGAGTTGCGCGACCTCGGCCTGCGCACCGACGACCTGCGGCCCGACGCGCAGGGCCGCATCGCGCTCGGCTTCGTGCCGGGCTTGCGCTACACGTACCGCCCGGAGCGGCAGCGCATCGATCTCGAAGCCACCGATGCGCGTCGCGTGCCCGCCGCGCTCGCCAACACGCCCGCGCGCGCGCCGACGGCGGCCACGGGCACGGGCCTCGTCATCAATTACGAAGCGACGGTGCAGACCAATTCGCCGACGCAATACGGCCTCTACAGCGAGCAGCGCTTCTTCTATCCGGGCGGCGTGCTCGACAACACCGGCACCGCGTACTGGTATGCGGACCGCCGCCGCTACGTGCGGCTCGATACGTCTTGGAGCCATTCGGACACCGCGTCGCTCGTCACGACGCGCCTCGGCGACACGATCTCGTCGTCGCTCACGTGGACGCGGCCGGTGCGCATGGGCGGCGCCCAGGTCTCGCGCGATTTCGCGCTGCGGCCCGATCTCGTCACCTATCCGGTGCCCGCGCTGGCGGGATCGGCAGCCGTGCCGAGCGCCGTCGATCTCTACGTGAACAACGTGCGTCAGTACAGCGGCAACGCGCCGTCCGGACCGTTCGTCATCAATGCGGTGCCGGCGATCAACGGCGCGGGCGAAGCGGTCATCGTGAGCCGCGACGTGCTCGGGCGCAGCGTCATGACGACAGTGCCGCTCTATATCGACGCCCGCCTGCTCGCGCGCGGCCTCACGGATTTCTCGGTGGAAGCGGGTTTCGTGCGGCGCGCCTACGCGTTGCGCTCGTTCGACTATGCGGGCGAGCCGTCGATCTCTGCATCGATGCGGCGCGGCCTCACCGATACCCTCACGTTCGAGGCCCACGGCGAAGCGACGCGCGGCGTGTACAACGCGGGCGTCGGCATGCTGTTCGGCGTCGGACAGGCCGGCGTATTCAACGTGTCGATAGCGGGAAGCGCGGGCAACGGCGGCTCGAATCCGGCGCCGCTCTACGTCTATCCCGCTGGTTATTACAACGGATTCGCGTCGGTCGCGCCGGCCGCGACGCCGCTCCCCGCGCCGGCCGCGAACGGCGGAAGCGGCCTGCAGATATCGGCGGGATGGCAATGGCGCACGCCCGCGCTGTCCATCGATTTGCAGGCGCAGAAGGCGACGCCGCACTACAGCGATCTGGCCTCGGCCGAAGGCACGCCCGTGCCGCGTTCCACGTATCGCGCGACGCTGGCCGCGCCCGTGCGCGTGTTCGGCTCGTCGAGCACCGCGAGCGCGAGTTTCGTCGGATTGGACGACCCGTATTACGGCGATTCGCGCATCGGCTCGCTGGCCTATTCGGTGACGCTGCCGCGCGGCACGTCGCTCGCGGCGAGCGTCTATCACGATTTCGGCGATACGCACAACACCGGCGTCTTCGTCGCGTTGAGCTTCGCGCTCGGCGGCGCGCTCAATGCGAGCGTCGATGCGGGCACGGACCACGGCAAGCCGCTGTTCGGCGCGGCCGTCACGAAAACCGCCGATTACGGCGGCGGCTTCGGCTGGCAGGTGCAGACCGCGCGTCAGAACGGCATTCAGCAGTCGCTCGGGCAAGGCGCGTATCGCGGACGCTACGGCGATCTGCTCGCGACCGTGGCGAGCGTCGATTCGCGCGTGTACGGCGAGCTGGACGCGTCGGGCTCGCTCGTCGTGATGGCAGGCGACGTGCTCGCGGGCCGCCGTATCGACGATGCCTTCGCGCTCGTCTCCACCGACGGCGTGCCGGACGTGCCGGTGCTGCACGAGAACCGCGAGATCGGCAGGACCAACGCGGCGGGGCATTTGCTCGTGCCGGATCTCGTCGCGTATCAGGCGAATCATCTGGCGATCGATCCGCTCGAACTGCCCGCCGATACCGCCGTCAGCACGACGCAACTGAACCTCGCGCCGCAAGCGCGCGCGGGCGTGCTGGCGCGCTTTCCGCTGCACGGCTTCACGGGCGCGCAACTGCAGTTGGTCGACGCGGGCGGCGAGCCGTTGCCGCCGGGCACGGCGCTGACGCATCGTGAAACGGGCAAGCGCTATGTGGTGGGCTACGACGGCCTCGCCTTCATCGACGATCTGGCGCGCTCCAACACGCTCGATGCCGCGCCCGCCGGCAAGCACTGCGAAGCGAGTGTGCCGTTCGCCTCGCAAGGACACGGCTTGCCGACACTCGGGCCGTTCGTCTGCGGGAATGCATCGCCATGAGGCGGGTCGCGCGTTTCATCGCAATTTTCAGCGCGTTGTTTCTGCTGACGATCGCGCCGGCTCGGGCGCAAGTGTGCACGGCGTCGATATCGAGCATCAACTTCGGTTCGATCGCGCCCGCGACCACGTCGAGCGCGAGCGTGTCGGGCTCGGTCACCGTGACGTGCAGCGGCTTTCTGCTGAACCTGCCGGTGCGCGCGTGCATCAACATCGGCACGGGCAGCGGCGGCGCATCGTTCTCGCCGCGGATCGCCAGCAACGGCACGGACACGCTGCAGTACAACCTCTACGCCGATTCGGCCGGCAGCACCGTCTGGGGCTCGCGGCGCTCGGCAAGCTTCGGCGCGGTGGCCGTCGACATACCGCTCACGATCGCGCTCGGCACCGCCTCGGGCAGCCGCACGCTGCCGTTCTATGCGCGCGTGCCGGCGGGTCAGACCACGCTCGTCGCGGGCGTGTACACGTCGGCGTTTTCGGGCGCGACGCAGGCCGAAATGACGTACCAGCAATATCTGCTGACGGCGCCTTCCTGCTCGACGCTCACCGCGAACTCGAATGCGCTGTCGTTCACGGTGTCGGCGACCGTCATCAACGATTGCACGCTGGCCGCGACCAACATCAATTTCGGCAGCGCCGGCGTTTTGAACGGCACACTCAACGCGACCGGCACGCTGAGCGTCGCATGCACCAGCAACGATCCTTATTCGATCGCGCTGTCGGCGGGCAGCGGCAGCGGCGCGAGCGTCGCGGACCGGCGCATGACGAAGAGCGGCGGCAGCGAGCAGGTGCGCTATCAGCTGTATCAGAACGCCGCCTACACGACGCCGTGGGGCGACGGCACCGGCGGCACGGCGGCCGTGACGGGCACCGGCAGCGGCGCGAATCAGGCCATCACGGTGTATGCGCGCGTGCTGCCGCAAACGACGCCCAGCGCGGGCAACTACACCGATACGATCGTCGCGACGATCACCTATTGACGCGCGGCACTGGTCAGGATTACAAAAGTTTCGGCGGGCACGTGCCAAAACTGCAAAGCGAGCGAGGAACGCCGGAACGCGCTGCGCGTGCGAAATGTGCGCCACCTCACATAGCCGTAACGTGCCACGGATTCGTTACGTAACCCGGGTGCCGCCGACGATGTGTTCCGTCATCGGGACAGACAGTCACGGCACGCAAACGTTGTACCGGCTTGACGTGCGCGACTCTGCGCGCCGCGACGGCCGCGCTCCGGAATCTGGCACGACTCCTGCAATCGCTTCCACGACCAACTGAAAGGGTGGCGCAAGCATGAAGAGGACGACACACGGCTCGCCAGCAGCGGACGCCGCGCCGAGGTCAGATCATGCATTCAGGCATCGCGTGCTCGAGGGCCTCAGGTCCGGCGAGTTCTGCATCGCCTATCAGGGAATCTACCGAGTCGACACGGGCGATCTCGCGCAAATGGAAGCGCTGATTCGCTGGCGTCATCCGGACTACGGCGTATTGCTGCCAGGCGCATTCAGCGACGCGTTCAAGGACGCGGAAGTCATGCTCGAACTGACATGGTTCGTGATGGATACGGTCGCGTCCGATATCGGCGCGTGGCGTGCGCGCGGCGGCGCGCATTATCCGGTCGCGGTGAACGTGCCGCCGTCGATCGCCGCGATGCCCGGCTTCGCCGAGCGGATGGAGAGCATCTGCAACACGCACGGCATCGAGCCTGCGTGCCTCGAACTGGAGCTGTCGGAGAGCGAGGATCTCGCGTGTTTTCCGGGCATGCAGAAGGTCGTGCGCCGTTTCGGAGACAAGGGCGTGAGTATCGCGATGGACGACTTCGGCACCGGCTATTCGTGCCTTGCAGCGCTCGGCCCGATCGAGTTCAAAACGGTCAAGATTGCGAAGGAACTGCTGTCGGAAGCGCCGCGCTCGCCGAATGCCTGCATGGTTTTTTCGTCGGTGCTTGCGCTGCTGACGCGTCTCAAGGTTTCGATCGTCGTCGAAGGTGTGGAGACGGCGGCGCAGGCGCAATGGCTCGCGCAATGGCCGCATGTGCTGGCGCAAGGTTTCTTCCTCGCGCGGCCGGCATTCGGCATGGACAACGTGCCCGGCGTGCGGCTCGGTCATGCGCTGGCGCGGCGCAGGTCGTCGCGTCGCGACGGACATCGCGCCATGCGTCTCGCCGACGCGGCCTGAAGGTTTCCAAACGTCAAAGGGCCGGACGGATCATCGAACCGATCCGGCCATCAAGAGCTTCTGGCAGCCCTCGAAGAGCCAGAACTTCGCCGGCGCATGGCGTGCGCCGGCGTTTTTTTTGGTCAGGAATCACGCGTGTCTTCTTGCGGAAGACGCAGCCGATGCCGCGCGGCTTGCCGCTACATCGCGCGGGTTTCCGGCTCCTCGTCGAACATCTGGAACTTGCGCATCTTCTCCCACAGCACCTTGCGGCTGATGCCGAGATACTGCGCGGTGTCCTGCCTGCGCCAGCCGTTCGCATCGAGCGCGGCGAGCACGCGATTGCGTTCGTTCATGTCCCATTTGCTGCGATCGACGAGCAAATCCGCCGCGCTCTCCGGCGGCGTCGCCTGCGTGTTGCGCGCGAGCACGAGCAGGCGCTTCACGCGCGATTCGTCCCACGCGCCGAGCTGCCGCACCGTCACGCCGACGCGCTCCGCGAGATTGCGCAGCTCGCGCACGTTGCCGGGGAAGAAGATGTCCGCGACCGCATCCGCGAGCCAGTACGGCAGCTCGGGCAGCGTATCGAGCTTGTCCTTGCCGATCACCTCGCTGACGAAGGTCTTGAAGAGCGCGATCTTGTCCGGCGCGCCGCGTTCCTCCAGCGACGGAATCGACAGTTCGATCACCGCGAGCCGGTAATACAGGTCCGCGCGAAACGCGCCGTCCTTCACGAGTTGCGGCAGACACTTGTTGCTTGCCGCGATGAGCCGGAATTCGAGCCGCACCGGCGTCGCCGAGCCGATGCGCGTCACCGCCTGATCCTCCAGCACGCGCAAGAGCTTGACTTGCTGATAGAGCGGCAAGTCGCCGATTTCGTCGAGGAACAGCGTGCCGCCGTTCGCCTGCTCGAAATAGCCCTTGTGCGCCAGCACCGCGCCCGTGAACGACCCTTTCGCATGGCCGAAGAACAGCGACTCGAACAGACCGTCTGGAATCGCGCCGCAGTTGACCGGCACGAACGGACCTGCGCCGAAGCGCGTGTGCTTCTCGTGCAGCAGTTGCGCGATGCGCTCCTTGCCGACGCCCGTTTCGCCGTGCAGCAGCACGCTCGTGTCGCAATCGGCGAAGGTATCGACTTCGTGCAGCAGCGCCTTCATGCAATCGGCATGCGCGATCAACGCGTGCGACGCCTGCGCGTCCTCGCCGTGCGCGCGCAGTTGCTGCGCGAGCTTGACGACCATCGCGCGCAGTTCGGCGCCGGTGAAATCGAGCGGCAGGATGTGCGAGTAATCGGCGGGAAACATCGACGGATCGCGTTCGCGCGGCGACGCGCCGACCCATACGACCGGCATCGAATGGCGCGCTTCCCAGTCGCGCAATACGAACGCGCCGCCGTCGATCACGCTCACGCTGATGATCGCGACCGCCGGACGCTCGGATTCGCGCGGCGCGCTGATCGACGTGCCGTCCGCGCGCAGCACGTCCACGTCCTGTCCGGACATCGCGCGCACCACGCGCTCGACGATATCGGCCTTGCCCTCCCACACGTGGATATCGAGGCCGTCGATTCGGGTGTTCTGTCTCATGTCGTCAGTAGGCCAGTTGCGACTCGCCGCACGTGAGCGACAAGTCGTGAATCATGCTCGTTCCCACTTGCGCGCCGAGCAGTTGCAGGACGGGCAGCAAAACCTGATCGAGTCCGGCGAGCACCGTGCCGAGCACGGGAACCAGCGTGGCGACCAGAAGCGGCGCGACGCTGCTGAGCAGCCAGGAAGGCAAAAGCGGCGACGAAACCACCAGCCCGCCCGGCGCCGACAGACTCGCGCTCAGGCCCGCCAGCGCATTCGAGAGCGACGCGCCGGGCGCGGCGGGCACGGTCTTGTAGTCGTCGCCGTTGCCGCTCACGCCGTCGAAGACGAGCGTCGTCCGGGCGGATGCCGGCATCGTCGCGGGCAGGCTCGCGGCGAGACTCACCGTGAGCGTGTTCGGAATGTTCACGAGCGTCGCGGGCTGCGAGCAGTTGTACGCGCCCATGCCGGCGGGGGTGTCGCCGACACAGACGTTCGCGAGCCCCGTCTGCACGCCGATGACCGAGCGGCGCGCGGATGGCGCGCCCACGCATTGTGTCGATGCGAGCCACGCGGTGCCGGGCGCGACTTCGACGTAGAGCGGCAGATGGATCATCGGCTTGGCGCCGCCGAATCCTGTCGGCAGCGGCAACGGCAGCACACTGACATCGACGAAAGCGCGCACCTGCGCCGTATGCGCGAGCGTGCGCCAGTTGCCGTTCGAGTCCTGCCCCGCCTCGCCGATGGCCAGCACCGGCGGCTGGATGATCTGCACCTTGAGCGTCGCCGACATCAACCCGGGCAGCGCGAGCGACGTCCCGACGTTCACCGCCGCCTTGCCCGCCTGCGCGATCTCGGCCGTGACGAGCAGCGCTTCGAGCGGACTGATGGTCGCGTCGAGCGCGCTCTGCGTGTTGGCGAGCCCGACCGACAGCAGCCCGGGCGCGCCGTTCCTGCTGCCGAGCGCAATCGTCTGATTGCCGGGAATGTTCGCGTTGACGACGGCGCCCATCGCGCCGATCGCCGTCGAAAGATTCGCGTTCGCGACGGTCGTCGTTTGCAGCGCGTTCAGCATGAGTTTCGCGATCTGCGCCGCCGTGAGCTGCGCGGCCAGAAGCTGATCGACAGTGCCCAGCCCGGCCGCCGTGACCAGATCGCCGACGCGCACGCGCGCATCCGCGAGTCCCTGATACGACGCGAGCGTCAGATTGAGGTTCGTGCCGAGCAGCGCGTTGAGCAGATCGTTGACCGTGCCTGCGCTGATGCTCACGAGCGTCGTGCCGATGGAAAACGAGCCGACGCCCGTCGCCTTGGCGATCGCGCTCGCCGTCACTTGCCGCGCGGGTCCGAGGAAGAAGTACGGCACGGTGCGGGCGGCCGTCACCTTGACGGCGTTGGTGGGCGCGCCGTTCGTCGAGAAGAAATCGGGCGCGGCGTTGGCCTGCGTGTCCCAGCGTCCGCACGTGACGGCGATCGAATTGCCCGTCGCGGAGGCGTCGAAGCCGTTGCTTTTCGCGCTGCCGGTCGCGGCGGCGAGTGAGCGCGCGCAGGTCGAATCGACGAGTTGCGCGCCCGCGCTCGCCGCGAGATCCGCGACGCTCTGCAGGCTGCGGCGCGCGAAAAACAGATTGCCGATATCGATCGCGCCGAGCGCCGCGATCGCCACGACGAGCCAGATCGCCGCGAGCGTCGCCACCGCGCCGCGCTCGGTGCGTGGACGGATCGTGCGGATCTTGCGGGGCGTGGTCATGTCGTCGTGGCTCGATGCGCGCGGCATCAGTTCATGTCGCGATAATTCACGTCGAGCGACGGCCGCCCCGCGTCTTCGAACGACGAACCGAAGTGCGCCGGAATCGCCGTTTCGAACGACTTGAGATAGCGCTCGTACGCCGCGCCCGCCTGCGCGCCGGGCATCGGCTGCGCGGGCGCCGCCGCCGCGTTGCTCGACTGGAGCGTGAGCCACGCCTGCGTCGCCTGGCCGATCTCGTTCGCGCCCTGTCCATGCGCCGTCTGGCCCGCGCCGAGCGCGGCACACAGAATCGACATGCCGATTCGCTTCATCCCGTTCTCCTTCATCGATATCACCGCGACGCGACGCTCGCGCGCGCCGCATCGGCGACGCGCCGGGCATCGACGCGAATGGCCTGCTGCACGTCCGCCGAAAATTTCTGCTGCGTCATGAGACCCTGCGCGTTCGCGGCCTGGCCGCTCGCGAGCAGATACAGCGCGACGTTGCTCAGTATCTTCGGATTGTTCGGCGCAAGCTCGGCGGCCTTCATGAGCGGCACGCGCGCGCCCGCGATATCGCCCAGCCGCAGACGCGCGTAGCCCAGATCGGAGAGCATGAGCGCATCGGTCGGAGCGCGTCGGGACGCTGCCTCGAACAGTTCGGCCGCGTGCGAGAAATCGGCCGCTTCGCCTGCCAGCAGGCCGAGACCGCGCAAGCCGCGCGCGGCGAGCGGCGTATCCGCGAGACGCGCGTAGGCGGCGGCGCTCGCGTCGGACTGGCCGGTCTGACGCAGCGCATCGGCGCGCAGGAGAATCGTGTCCGGCGACTGGCCGTATTGCTGCTCGTATGCGTCGATATGCGCGAGCGACGCATACCACAGGCCTTGCGCCTGCATCCGGTCGATCAGCGCGAGATACATGCCGGGCGTGTCGGGCGTCGCGTCCTTTTGCTGCGCCTGATCGAGCGCCGCCTGACGCTCGGCCTGAATGCCCACGCCGTAACCGGTTTCCAGCTTCGTCGCGCACGCGGCGAGCGCCGCGCACATCAGCGCCGGAAGGAGCGAACGTAACCATGTCGATCGAATCATGAGCGTCCCTTTATCGATGAAGTCCCGACAGCGCATGCACCACCGCGATGAAGCCCGGCCCCGCCGTGATGATCAGCAGCGCGGGCAGCAGCGTGATGACCATGACGCCCGTCATCTTGACCGTGAGCTTGCCGATGCGCTCGCGCAGCAGCGCGCGGCGCGTCTCGCGCAGACGGTCGCCGAACTGCCTGAGCGGTTCCTGCACGGCGCCGCCGTGCTGCTCCACCTGAATGACGAGCCGCACGATCGCGGCGAGATCCTCGTTTTCGTAGCTCGTGGCGAGACGCTTCATCGACTGCTCGCGCGTGCGGCCGGTGGCGAACTGCGCCTGCGCCAGCGCGAGTTCCTTCGCGAGAACCGGCAGCACGTTGCGGAAGTCGCCGATCATCACCTGCAGGCTCTGATCCAGCGACAACCCGACACCCTGCAGCAGCCTCAGCAAATCGACGAACAGCGGCAATTCGTTGCTCACCGCGCGCTGCCGGGCCTGAGCGCGGCGTTTCACGAACCACTTCGGCGCCATGAAGCCCATCGACAGCGCCATGAACAGCAGCATCATGAAACGGGCCCCGTGCGCCGCGCCGTGTCCTGCCGCGATCACGACGAGCGGCGCGATCAGCGCGCCCGCGACGCGCGCCGCAAAAAAACGGCCGCGCGCCTGGGCATCGACATAACCGCAGCGTTCGAGCAGGCGCCGGTCCTCGTCGGCGACGGCCACGCGTCCGAAAGGCGTGTCGAGCCATGCCGCGCCAGCACGGCCGAGCGCGCCGAGGAAGCCGCGTTGCGACGGCGCCGCATCGCGCGACGTGCCCGTGGCCGCCGGCGCGGGCATGCGCTCCTTCAGCGCGTGGTCGAGCGTGCGCGCCGAACGCTGCATGCGCGCATGGCGGCCGAACGCGAGCACGCCGAAGAGACCGGCCGCGAGCGCGGCGGCGGCGAGCGCGAGCGCGCCGAGCAAGGCGGGTGTCATCGTCATGTCCGGATCCTCGCGAGCCGGTACAGCAGCCATGCGCCGAGCATCTGCAGCGCGAGCGCGACATACACGAGACGCTTGCCGAGCGCATCGCTCCACATCGCATCGAAATAGGCGGGATTGGTCACGATCACCATGGCGCCGAGCAGGACCGGCAGCAGTCCGAGCACCCACGACGACAATCGCGTCTCTGTCGAAAGCGCGATGAGTTCGCGATCCGCCTGCTCCAGATCGCGCATCAGCGCGGCCATGCGGTCGAGCATCACGTCGGAGCGGCCGCCGTATTTCACCGACACGCGCAGCACCGAGCCGACCAGTTCCAGCTCGCGCACGCGATAAATCCGCGCGACTGCGCCGAGCGCGTGGTCGATCTCCATGCCGGTGCGCAGCATCGGCATCGCGCGGTCGAGGCATTCCGAGAGCGGCGCTTCGGCGCTCGCGAGCGCGGCCTGAAACGCGGCCGGCACGCTATGACCGATGACGATCATGCGCACGATGCCGTCGAGAAACGGCGGAAGCTGCCGGACGATGCGCTGATAGCGCTTCTGCGCGCGCCACGTGAGCCATGCATGCACGGCGGCGAGCACGAGCGCGGCGACGCCCGCGCCGATCGCCGGACCGGCGCGCATGCCGGCCCACAGCGCGCCGAGTGCGGCCACGGCGAGCGTCGTGCACGCGAGCGAACGCGGACGCGCGATGCCCGCGCGATTCATCAGGTTCGCGAACGCCGCACGCGCGCGCGCAAGGTCGAACGCGATGCCCGTCTGCGGCGTCGGGGGCCGCGCGGCCGGCTGTGGCCGCGGCGTCTGCGATCCGGACACGGCCTGAGCCCGCTGGGACGCCTGAGCCTGCGAGGCCTGCGAACCTCGCACCTGCCGCTCGACGAAGCGCTCGGCCAGCGCCCGTTCGCGCCCGGTCGTGCCGCGCCGCCACAGCATGAGCGCCGCCGCCGCGCACAACAGCGCGAGCATCGCGATGAGCGCGACGGCTCTATACATTGAAGCCTCCGCCGAAGCCGCCGCCGAAGCGTCCCGCTTGCCCGAAGCCTTCCGCGTGCGCGACGCCGAGCGCCTGCCGGTACTTCGCGAGCTTCGGCGAACTCGGATGAATGCCGAGCCAGTTCCAGCGGTCCTCTTCCTCGCCGTTCGCATCGACGGCCGGATCGTAGCGATACAACTCCTGCATCGCGATGATGTTGTCGGAGAGGCCCGTCACTTCCGTCACGGAGAGAATGCGGCGGCGGCCGTTCGACAGCCGCCCGATCTGCACGACGAAATCGATCGCGTTGGCGATCTGCCTTCTGAGGCTCGCTTCGGTGCCCTGAAAACCCGCGAAGCCCGCGAGCATTTCCAGCCGGTACAGACACTCGCGCGGCGAACTCGCGTGCACGGTGCCCATGGAGCCGTCGTGGCCGGTGTTCATCGCCTGGAGCATTTCGAGCACTTCGCCGCCGCGCACTTCGCCGACGATGATGCGGTCCGGCCGCATCCGCAGCGTGTTGCGCAACAGATCGCGAATCGACACGACG
>FCOH02000062.1 GCA_001544595.2 Caballeronia peredens
GTAAGCGGTCCGTTGTCGGCGTCCTTCCCGCGCGATGAGTGATAGGCGATGCTGGTGTCCACTTCAACTTTCAAGTGGACACTACCCATGGCAGAGGACAGGAATCTGAAGGAGCGGCTGGTAAGGGGCTTTGAGCGTGATGGCAAGCGCCGTTGCTTTGACGAACAGGCCAAGCGTGAGCTGGTGCTGGCCTGTCTGCGACCAGGGGTGTCCGTCGCCGGGATGGCGCTGGAATACGGCCTGAACGCCAACCTGTTGCGTAAATGGATTCGTCAGTATCAAAGCGATGCTACCAGTGAGGGGGCGCCGAACGGCGTGGCCAAGGCAATGCCGACGTTCATCCCGGTTGTTCAGCCGGGACATGCCGATGTTACGGCATGCGAGGCTCATGCGGCACCGGTTGCGCTCGCACGGCAGGCGCAACGCGTCACGCTGCCGTCGCAACTGATTGCCGAACTGCCTAACGGTGTCAAGCTCATCCTTGAATGTGCCGGCGACGATTCAAGCCTGGTGATGACGATGATCGAGACGCTGGGAAGGTGCCATGTTCCGGTTCGACGCTGATCTGAAGGTTTACGTTCACCGCGATGCCGTCGATTTCCGCAAGGGCATTACGGGCCTTTCGACGATCGTGGAGCAGGCACTGGGACTCGATCCGTTCGCACGGGCGGTCTACGTGTTCCGCAACCGGCGTGCCGATCGCCTGAAGCTTCTGCTATGGGAGCGTAACGGGTTCTGGTTGATGCTGCGCCGCCTGGAGGCTGACCGCTTTGCCTGGCCGCGCAGCGAACCAGTACTGGAACTGAGCGTCGAGCAACTGCATTGGCTGCTGGAGGGCATTGATCTGACAGCGATGCGCAAGCACCCGGCGCGATACTATGCACGCGTGAGCTGAGGAGGATGTATCGCTGTCGCGCGAGCGCGGCGCGCGCACAACAATTTGCGCGGTGACGTAAACCCATTTCGCAGCGCAAGCCGGTATGGTTGTGGCATGAACCGCATTTTGATCACCGCCGCAGAACTCGCTGCCCTCATCGCCGAACGCGATGCGATGCTCGCCGAGCGCGACGCGCTGCGTGGCGAACTGCGGGTCACGAAGGTCGAGCGTGATTTGCTCAAGGAACAGCTGAAGGCATTCGAGCGACGGCTGTTCGGGGCGAAGAGCGAAGCACGCAGCGAGGCCCAGCGGGACCTGTTCCTCAATGAAGCGGAAGCGCTGGCTCCGACGACCGCCACGTTACCCGCCCAGGAAGACGACACAGACAGTACGTCGGTGGCAGGCCACAAGCGCGGCAAGCCCGGGCGCAAGCCGCTGGACCCGGCATTGCCACGCAAGGTGATCCGTTACGAGCTCACTGAAGAAGAACGGGTGTGCCAGAACGACGGCAGTGTGCTCGTGGAGATCGGCGTCGAGGTCAGCGAACAGCTGGACATCATCCCGCAGCAGGTTCAGGTGATCCGTCACGAGCGCGTGAAGTACGCATGCCAGCAGTGCGACCAGGGCATGAAGGTGACGCCGGCGCGAGCACGCATCATCCCCAGGGGCCTGTTCACCGAAGCGGCGCTGGCGTGGTTCGTCGTCTCGAAGTATATCGACGGCCTGCCGCTGTACCGGATCGCTGCGCTGCTGCGCCGCTTTGGCGGCGACATCTCGCGAAACACGCTGGCTGCAAGCGTAGTGCGCCTGGGACATTCGGTACAGCCCGTCATCAACCTGATGCGTGATGTGATGCTCGACAGCGAGATCGGGTTCG
>FCOH02000047.1 GCA_001544595.2 Caballeronia peredens
GGCGGAGCGGACGGGACTCGAACCCGCGACCCCCGGCGTGACAGGCCGGTATTCTAACCAACTGAACTACCGCTCCACTTCTTTTCATCGATTCGTCTTGTCACCGACGAATCTTGCAGCGCTTGACAGCAGCCGCCGATGTTCTGGCGTCCCCTAGGGGATTCGAACCCCTGTACTCACCGTGAAAGGGTGATGTCCTAGGCCTCTAGACGAAGGGGACTTCAACTTCTCACAAGCTGGCAATGTTACGTGCCAGTCCTGGCTGCGGCGAAAAAAAACCGGCTCTCATTAGCCGGAGTGTTCCTGCTCGCAAAATGTTGGCGGAGCGGACGGGGCTCGAACCCGCGACCCCCGGCGTGACAGGCCGGTATTCTAACCAACTGAACTACCGCTCCACTTCTTTCCATCGATTCGCCGCATTAGCGACGAATCCTGCAGCGCTTTACTAGCAGCCGCCGATGTTCTGGCGTCCCCTAGGGGATTCGAACCCCTGTACTCACCGTGAAAGGGTGATGTCCTAGGCCTCTAGACGAAGGGGACAGAAACTTGATGAATCTGTCTTTACCGCACTTTCGCTGACTTGTTGACGCCGATCAGCGAAGACCAAAATTCTATACAACTTCGTGTTACTTGTGAAGTATTTTTTGCGACTTCCGATGCTTCGGAGAACAACCTTCGCACTACTTCAACCGTTCTGTGGTGGAGGTAAGCGGGATCGAACCGCTGACCTCTTGCATGCCATGCAAGCGCTCTCCCAGCTGAGCTATACCCCCTTGCAGAACAGAAACGAGATTGTATAGGGCGTTTTCGTAGCTGTAAATACCTTCTCATGACTGAAGTGAAACTTTTTTGTCTCGCCTGACGCTTTTGCACGCAATGGATGACGCGCCGCCGATGCAGCGCCTCACCCGCCTGCGGGCTCACAGACGTGTCACGCCGCCGCCTTTTCCAGACGCCCGAGAACCGCGTCGCGACCGAAGAGCATGAGTACCGCGTCGATGGAAGGCGTATGCGTCGTGCCGGCGACCAGCAAGCGCACCGGCATCGCGAGTTGCGGCATCTTGAGCTTGTGCGCGGTGAGCGTCGCCTTGAGCGCGGCCGCGATCGCTTCCTTCGTCCATTCGACATTCACGAGCGCCGCGCGCAGATCGGCGATGGCCGGGCGCACCGCGTCCGTCACGTGCTGCGCGAAGGCTTCGGGATCGATGGCGGGCTCGCGGTAGAACATCGCGGCGTTGTCGGCGATTTCCTTCACCGTCGACGCGCGATCCTTCAGAAGCGCGATCACCTGATCGAGCGGCGCGCCGCCATCCAGCGTCGCGGCTGCGATGCCCGCTTCCAGCAGGAACGGCCTGGTCAGTTCCGCGAGCCGGTTGTTGTCGGCTTCCTTGATGTAATGCGCGTTCAGCCAGTTGAGCTTGTCGTGGTCGTATTGCGCGGGCGACTTGCCGAGATGCTCGAGATCGAACCATTCGACGAACTGCTCGCGCGAGAAAATTTCCGCGTCGCCATGCGACCAGCCGAGGCGTGCCAGATAGTTCACCACGGCTTCCGGCAAAAAGCCGTTGTCGCGGTAACCGGTCACGCTCATCGCGCCGTGGCGCTTGCTCATCTTCTCGCCCTGCTCGTTGAGCACGGTCGGCAGATGCGCGTACACCGGCACCTCGCCGCCCAGCGCGCGCAGGATATTGATCTGACGCGGCGTGTTGTTGACGTGGTCGTCGCCGCGAATCACGTGGGTGATCTTCATGTCGAGATCGTCGACGACCACGCAGAAGTTATAGGTCGGCGTGCCGTCCGGGCGCGCGATCACGAGATCGTCGAGTTCCTCGTTCGAGATCTCGATGTTGCCCTTCACGGCGTCGTCCCATGTGACCGTGCCCGTCAGCGGATTGCGAAAGCGCACGACCGGCGTCACGCCCGCCGGAACCGGCGGCAGCACCTTGCCCGGTTCCGGACGCCACGTGCCGTCGTAGCGCGGCTTCTCGCCCGCGGCGCGCTGGCGCTCGCGCAACGCGTCGAGTTCTTCGGTCGACATGTAGCAGTGGTACGCGAGGCCCTTCTCCAGCATCTGCGCGACGACCTCGCGATACCGGTCCATGCGCTGCATCTGGTAGAACGGGCCTTCGTCGAAATCGAGTCCGAGCCACGCCATGCCTTCGAGGATCGCGTCGACCGAGGCGTCGGTCGAGCGTTCGAGATCGGTGTCCTCGATGCGCAGCACGAAGGTTCCCTTCATCTTGCGCGCGAACGCCCACGGGTACAGCGCGGAGCGGATGTTGCCGAGATGGATGAAGCCGGTCGGGCTCGGTGCGAAGCGGGTGCGGACTTGGGTGGTCATTGCTGTTTACTCGATGGATGGCGCTCGCGGCGACGAACGCCCGAATGCGGTCTGGCAAAGCGGCTCGCGCGCTGCGCGGCATGTCCCGCCGCCGCGCCCGGAGCCCGCTCAAAATGAGACGAAATTATACTCGCCGCCTGCATTGTGCCGGCCCGCGCACCTTTTGTTTTATGATGTGCGCGCTTTTCCAGACACCCCGAACCGCCCGCATGCGACGCGCGCGCGGATGCGTCGCCGGGGACTCGCTGCATCGCCGGAGCACACTTTGAATTCATCGTCACCCCGTCTTTCGCGCCGCGCGTTTTCGCTTGCGGCCGCATCGTCCGTTCTTGCCGCCTGCACGACCACGGGCGGCGGCGTTTCAGGCGACACCGCCGCCGGCACGCCGGGCGTCGCGCCGCCGAAGACCGAGCCGCAGCGGCCCGTGCGCATCGGACTTGCGCTCGGCGGCGGCGCCGCGCGCGGGTTCGCGCATATCGGCGTGATCAAGGCGCTCGAGGCACGCAACGTGCGGGTCGATCTCGTCGCCGGCACGAGCGCGGGCTCGGTCATCGCCGCGCTGTATGCGTCGGGCATGAACGGCATCGCGATCAACAAGCTCGCACTGACGATGGACGAAGCCTCCATCAGCGACTGGGCGATGCCCTTTCGCACGCGCGGCATCCTGCAAGGCGTCGCGCTCCAGAACTATCTGAACAAAACGCTCGACAACCGTCCGATCGAAAAGATGACGCGGCCGCTCGGCATCGTCGCGACCGATCTGAAGAGCGGGCAGCCGATTCTCTTTCAGCGCGGCAACACGGGTGTCGCGGTGCGCGCGTCGTGCAGCGTGCCGTCGATTTTCGAGCCGGTGAAGATCGGCGATCGCGAGTATGTCGACGGCGGTCTCGTGAGCCCGGTGCCCGCCGCGTTCGCCCACAAGATGGGCGCGGATTTCGTGATCGCCGTCGACATTTCGGCGCGGCCGGAAAGCGGACTCACATCCAGTTCGTTCGACGTGTTGATGCAGACGTTCACCATCATGGGCCAGACGATCAAGGCCTACGAACTCGACAAGTACGCCGACGCCGTGATCCGGCCGAATCTGCTCGCGATGAGCAGCAGTGACTTCAGCCAGCGCAATGCGTCGATTCTGGCAGGCGAGGAAGCGGTGGCCCGGATGTGGCCGACGCTGCAGCGGCAGTTGCAGGAGAAAGGCGCGCGCGTCTGAGCGCGGCGTCCGGGCGCGGCCTCCGGACACGACAGCGCGACGCGTAAAAAGCAAAACGGCGGCTTCCTGAGAAGCCGCCGTTCATCGACCGACGCAATTCGAAGTTCAATAATCCGCGTCTTCGATCCACGCCGCCTGAATTGCCTCGAGAATCTTTTCGTTGGATTTTTCGGGATCGTCGTCGAATCCGTCCAGCTCCGTCACCCAGCGATGCAGGTCAGTGAAACGCACATATTGGGGATCGATATCCTGATGCGCGTCGGTGAGTGCCATCGCGATGTCCTGAGTATCCGTCCACTTCATGGGCGAGCCTCCTGTCAGTGATTTTCTTTGGCGTGATTGATGGTGTAGCGCGGGATCTCGACCACCAGATCCTCGTCGGCCGGCACCATTGCCTGACATGATAACCGCGATGTAGGTTCCAGCCCCCACGCTTTGTCGAGCAGATCGTCCTCGAGTTCTTCGGACGGTTCGAGCGAATTGAAGCCTTCCCGGATGATGACGTGACACGTCGTGCACGCGCACGACTTCTCGCAGGCGTGCTCGATCTCGATACCGTGATCCAGCAGGTTGTCGCAGATGCTCTTGCCGATGTCGGCGTCGATCACCGCGCCGTCCGGACAAAGCTCCACGTGAGGCAGCACAACGATTTGAGGCATGTTTTCGTGTTTCTCGAATGGGGTGATTTAGACGTCGTCGAGCTTGCGGCCGGCGAGCGCGCGGCGAATGCTCTTGTTCATGCGGCGCGCGGCGAATTCGTCGGTCGCAACCGCGAGCGCCTTGGTCGCGTCTTCGATGGCCTCCGGCGAGTCGCCCTTCGCGATCTGCGCCAGCTCGGACGCGAGCGCTACGATCTGCGCGCGTTCGGCATCGTCGAGCAATTCGGCATCGGCTTCCAGCGCGGCGTGCGTCGCTTCGATGAGACGGTCCGCTTCCACCTGCGCCTCGCGCAACGCGCGTGCGCGCATGTCCGTTTCGGCGGTCTTGAAGCTTTCTTCGAGCATGCGCGCGACTTCATCGTCGGCGAGACCGTACGACGGCTTCACCACCACCGATGCCTCCACGCCCGACAACTGCTCGCGCGCGAACACCGAAAGCAGGCCGTCGGCGTCGACCTGATAGGTCACGCGAATGCGCGCGGCGCCCGCGGCCATCGGCGGAATGCCGCGCAGTTCGAAGCGCGCGAGCGAACGGCAGTCGGAGACGAGTTCGCGCTCGCCCTGCACGACGTGGATCGCCATCGCGGTCTGGCCGTCCTTGAACGTCGTGAATTCCTGTGCGCGGGCGGTCGGAATGGTCGAGTTGCGCGGAATGATTTTTTCCGTGAGGCCGCCCATCGTTTCGACGCCGAGCGAAAGCGGAATCACGTCGAGC
Organism: Caballeronia peredens; assembly: GCA_001544595.2. Taxonomy (GTDB): domain Bacteria; phylum Pseudomonadota; class Gammaproteobacteria; order Burkholderiales; family Burkholderiaceae; genus Caballeronia; species Caballeronia peredens. The sequence goes on from FCOH02000047.1 coordinate 4,926, forward strand.
AGCAGCCAGTCGTCGCCTTCGCCGCGACGGTTGCCCGCGAGCAGATCGGCCTGAACCGCCGCGCCGAGCGCGACGACCTGGTCCGGATCCAGATTGACGAGCGGCGGCTGGCCGAAGAAAGCCTCGACCGCGCGCCGGATCACCGGCATGCGCGTCGCGCCGCCGACCAGCACGACGCCCTTGATATCTTTCGGCGCGACGCGGGCATCGCGCAGCGCCTTCCTGGTCGGGCCGAGCGTGCGCGCCACGAGCGCTTCGGTCAGCTCGGCGAATTGCGCTTCGGAGACGGGAACGTCGATTTCGCGGCCGGTGGAAAGCGTCGCCTGAACGCGCGTTTCGGGCGCCGACGACAGCGCTTCCTTGGCCGTGCGCACGAGATCGAGCAGCAAGCGCACGTCTTCGGGCGCGTCGAGCGCGATGCCCGCCTGCGCGAGCACATGGCGATACAGCGCGTGATCGAAATCGTCGCCGCCGAGCGCGGAGTCGCCGCCGGCCGCGAGCACTTCGAAGACGCCTTTCGTGAGCTTGAGAATGGACAGGTCGAAGGTGCCACCGCCGAGGTCGTACACGGCGTACAAGCCTTCGGAGCCGTTATCGAGGCCGTAGGCGATCGCCGCCGCGGTCGGCTCGTTCAAGAGCCGCAGCACGTTGAGGCCGGCGAGCTTCGCCGCGTCCTTGGTCGCCTGACGCTGCGCTTCGTCGAAATAAGCGGGCACCGTGATCACCGCGCCGACGAGATCTTCGCCGAGCGAGTCTTCCGCGCGATAGCGCAGCGTCGCGAGAATTTCCGCCGACACTTCGACCGGGCTCTTCACGCCGTCGACGGTCCGGATCTGCACCATGCCGGGCGCATCGATGAACTCGTACGGCGCATTCTCCGCGCCCTCCACTTCGCTTTTGCCGCGGCCCATGAAGCGCTTGACCGAGACGATCGTGTTGCGCGGGTCGGTGGCGGCCTCTTCCTTGGCGGTGCGGCCGATGCGTCGGCCGCCCTTCTCCAGATAACGCACGACCGACGGCAGCAGCACGTGGCCGTCCTCGTCGGGCAGCGCTTCGGGCACGCTGTTGCGCACGGCGGCCACGAGCGAATTCGTCGTGCCGAGATCGATGCCGACCGCCACGCGCCGCTGATGCGGCGCCGGCGCCATGCCGGGTTCTGAGATTTGCAGTAAAGCCATCGTTGGTCTTTGGGGGTTGTTGCGGCGAGCTCGTCTTTACGCGTGCTCTAGCCGCTCGATCTGCGCGCCGATTTCCGTCGCCACGCGTTCGATGAACATCAACTGACGTACCGCCTCGCTCGCCGCCTGATCCGAGTGGCTGTCAAGCAGCGCCTCGAGCTTCGTGAAGCGTACGCGCTCTTCCTCGCGCAGTTCGTCGAGCAGCGCCTCGAGCGCGCCGATATTCTTCGCGCCCGCGGCATCCTCGATATTTTCGCGCCATTCCATCTGCTGCATCAGGAACGCCGGCTCCATCGCGGTATTGTTCTCCGCGCCGACGTCGATGCCGCGCAACGACAGCATGTAGCGCCCGCGCTTCAACGGATCGCGCAGCGTCTGATAGGCCTCGTTCGTATGCGTCGCCCATTGCATCGCGATGCGGCGTTGCGCGTCGCCGGCCGCGGCGAAGCGGTCCGGATGCACTTGCGCCTGCACGGTGCGATAGGCGCTGTCGAGCCGTTCCGCATCGACGGCGAACGTCTGCGGCAGGTCGAAGAGAGCGAAGTGACTGTCAGTAAGCGAGGCCATGACGATGATGTGGTTTCAGGTTGCGCGAATGAAAAAGGCGGCCCGCGCCGCCTCTTTTGCCGATGCCGCCGGCGTCACGCGTGTCAGACGCGGAACGATTCGCCGCAGCCGCACTCGTCCTTCGCGTTCGGATTATTGAAGCGAAAGCCTTCGTTCAGCCCTTCGCGCGCGAAGTCCAGTTCGGTGCCGTCGAGATAAGGAAGACTCTTCGGATCGATGATGATCTTCACGCCCGCCGACTCGAACACGGTGTCTTCCGGTGCGAGTTCATCGACGTATTCGAGCTTGTACGCCAGACCCGAACAGCCCGTCGTGCGCACGCCCAGACGCAGACCGACGCCCTTGCCGCGCCGCGTCAGATATTTGTGCACGTGTTGTGCCGCCTTCTCCGTCAACGTGATTGCCATAGTCTTCGCTTCTCTTCGATCCGCCGTATTTCGTCGGCTTGCCCGAGCGCCATGCACGTGCACGACGCTCGCATCCATCATTTACGCTGCGTGCTGTTTCGCTTCGCTCGCTTGCGCTTCCGGCGCCGCGACGCCGTGACGCTGCTTGTAATCGGCGACCGCTGCCTTGATTGCGTCTTCCGCGAGAATCGAGCAGTGGATCTTCACCGGCGGCAGCGCCAGTTCTTCGGCGATCTGCGTGTTTTTGATCGTGAGCGCCTGATCCAGCGTCTTGCCCTTCACCCATTCGGTGACGAGCGAGCTCGACGCAATTGCCGAGCCGCAGCCGTACGTCTTGAACTTCGCGTCCTCGATGACGCCATCGGCGCCGACGCGAATCTGCAGCTTCATCACGTCGCCGCAGGCCGGCGCGCCGACCATGCCGGTACCGACGGTGTCGTCGTCCTTCGCGAAGGAACCGACGTTGCGCGGGTTTTCGTAGTGGTCCAGAACCTTGTCGCTATAAGCCATGATTCAAACTCTCCAGATATTCAGTGTCGCGTAGCCTGTGTGCACGTGCGCTTTAGTGCGCGGCCCACTGGATGGTCGAGATGTCGATGCCGTCCTTGTGCATTTCCCAGAGCGGCGACAGATCGCGCAGCTTCGCGATCTTGTTCTTCAGCAGGTTGATCACGTAATCGACGTCCTGCTCGGTAGTGAAGCGGCCGACCGTGAAGCGGATCGAGCTGTGCGCGAGTTCATCGTTGCGCCCGAGCGCGCGCAGCACGTACGACGGTTCCAGCGACGCCGACGTGCACGCCGACCCCGACGACACCGCGACGTCCTTCACCGCCATGATCAGCGACTCGCCTTCGACAAAATTGAAGCTGATGTTGAGGTTGTGCGGCACGCGCTGTTCCATGTCGCCGTTGACATACGTTTCTTCGATGTCCTGCAGGCCCTTCAGCAGCCGGTCGCGCAGCATGCGGATACGCTCGTTTTCGGTCGCCATTTCTTCGCGCGCGATACGGAATGCTTCGCCCATGCCGACGATCTGATGCGTCGCGAGGGTGCCCGAACGCATGCCGCGCTCGTGACCGCCGCCGTGCATCTGCGCCTCGATGCGCACGCGCGGCTTGCGGCGCACATACAGCGCGCCGATGCCCTTCGGGCCGTACGTCTTGTGCGCCGAGAACGACATCAGATCGACCTTCAGCTTCTGCAGATCGATTGTGACCTTGCCGGTGGCCTGCGCCGCGTCGACGTGGAAAATGATGCCCTTCTCGCGCGTGATCTCGCCGATCGCCGCGACGTCCTGAATCACGCCGATCTCGTTGTTCACGTTCATCACGGAGACGAGAATCGTGTCCGGGCGAATCGCGGCCTTGAGCGTGTCGAGATCGACGAGACCGTCCGGCTTCACGTCCAGATACGTGACTTCGAAGCCTTCGCGTTCCAGCTCGCGCATGGTGTCGAGCACGGCCTTGTGCTCGGTCTTCACCGTGATGAGATGCTTGCCCTTGCTTTTATAGAAGTGCGCCGCGCCCTTGATGGCGAGGTTGTCCGACTCCGTCGCGCCCGACGTCCAGATGATTTCGCGCGGGTCGCAGTTCACGAGCGCCGCGACGTTCTCGCGCGCTTCCTCGACCGCACGCTCCGCATCCCAGCCGTACTGGTGGCTGCGCGAGGCCGGATTGCCGAACTGCTCGCGAAGATACGGGATCATCTTGTCCACCACGCGCGGATCGATGGGAGTCGTCGCGCTGTAGTCCATGTAAATGGGCAGGTGGGGAATATCGTTATTCATCAGTCGCTCCGGGAAAATCGGTCAAAGCTTCCAGCTGGGACGCTCTCCATGCGCGCACGGCTCATGCCGCGCGGCGACACGAGTCATCCGGCCAGATTGAAAATGGAATTCGGACCCTTGGGCACGACGCGCGTGGCTTCGACGCCGGCCGACTCGGTACGCCGGTCGCGCAACACCGCCGACGAGCCTTCGCGTGCGCGCTGCTGGTCGACCAGATCCTTCAACGAAACGGAATCCAGATACTCGACCATCTTCTGATTGAGCGTCGCCCACAATTCGTGCGTCATGCAGTGGCCATCGTGCTGCTTGGTGCCCTCGCACGTGCCCTTGCCGCCGCATTGCGTGGCGTCGATCGGCTCGTCGACCGCGATGATGATGTCCGCGACTGTGACGTTCTCCGCGCGGCGCGCGAGGTTGTAGCCACCGCCCGGCCCGCGCACCGATTCGACGATCTCATGGCGGCGCAGCTTGCCGAAGAGCTGTTCGAGATAGGAAAGCGAGATGCGCTGGCGCTGACTGATGCCTGCCAGCGTCACCGGGCCCTGCTCCTGGCGCAATGCCAGGTCGATCATCGCCGTGACGGCGAAACGGCCTTTCGTGGTGAGTCTCATAATTGGGGGCTACCGCTAATACTCGATGATTTTCGTCAAGTATAAATAGCCCACAGTTTTAGTCAAGTATCCGGGGCGAGATAAGTAGGCTTTTAACGTGCTTTTTCGCAAGGCGTCCGATATCCGAACAGACGCCGCGTCAGGCCGTCAGTTGCGCACGCAAGGCTTTCAGCAGGCCTTCGCAGGCGTCCTCGCATTGATCGAGCACTTTTTCGAAGCCCTCTTCGCCACCGAAATAGGGATCGACCACGACGCGTTCGTCATCGCGCGTGGCGAACTCCATCAGCAGGCGAATCTTGTCGCGATGTTCGGGCGGACAGACGGCCGTGAGCGCGGCGGCGTTGGCGTCGTCCATGACGATGAACAGGTCGAAGCGCGCGAAATCCGCCGCCGCGACCTGCCGCCCGCGCAGCGCCGAAAGGTCATAGCCGCGCTTTTTCGCCGCTTTTTGCGCGCGTTCGTCGGGCGGCTCGCCGATGTGCCAGTCGCCGGTGCCGGCGGAATCGATCACGATCCGGTCCGCGAGCTTCGCGCGCTCGACGAGGTCGCGCATCACCGCTTCCGCGCTGGGCGAGCGGCAGATGTTGCCGAGACACACGAAGCAGACCGCGATCGAGTTCATCTGGAGCCGGGAAAGTTAATCGCGCCCGGCGATGTCAGCCAGCACGGGCGCGGGAATGCGTGCCGGATTATACAAAGAGACACAAACTCCCGCCCGAACCGGCCGCCGCGCGGCGACTGATTACTCGCTGCGATGGATGTCGTGCGTGATGAAGCGCGATTCGCCGTTGGGCATGTCGAGCCAGTCACGATGCGCGAGCGTGCGACGAATGTCGGCGAGGCCGCTTTCCCAGTGCTCACGCATCGTCGAAAAGCCGAACTGGTAGTCCTTGTAGTGGCCTTCGTATTCCTTGTGACGATAGATCAGATGCACGATGTTGTAACGCTTCGAGCACGCGAGTTCCTCGGCGCGCCGGCACCATTCGTTCGTCTTGCGGATTTCCTCGGGCACGAGGTCGAGCACGTGTTGCAGCACGTTCCGGGCGCGTTGCGCGCGCTGCATCTGATCGGTGACGAGTCGCGTGCGGCTCGAAAACTGCACGTCTTTCACACGCCCCATGACGTCGACGATGCTGTCCGGCACCGGCCCGCGCGCGCTCCAGAGATCGACCTGGAACGCAAGTGTGTCGCGGCGCGGTGTTGCCTGCGCGACCTCGTAGAGCGGCGTGTTAGACATGAGGCCGCCGTCCCAGTAGAACTGGCCGTCGATCTCGACCGCCGCAAAACCCGGCGGCAGCGCCCCGGAAGCGATGAAGTGCTCGGCGCGCAGGCGGATCTGCGTGTTGTCGAAATAAGCGAAATTTCCGGTCGCGACGTTCACCGCGCCGACCGACACTCTCGTTTCGCCCGAATTGATGCGGTCGAAGTCGCAAAGGCGCTCGAGCGTGGCCTTGAGCGGCGTGGTGTCGTAATAGCTGGCGGTTTGCGGCGAAGTCGATTCGATCGGCGACGGCGGCGGAAAGCGCGGCACGAAGAATCCCTTCTGCCCTTCCACCAGCGCGCCGAAAGCCTGCATCGCCGTGAAGGCCTTGCGCACCTCGTCGGCGGAATCGAACAGAGCGCGCTCGACGAACGCCGGCAGCGGAAAGCCGTACGCGGGCTGGCAGATCGTCTCCCAGAATTCCACCAGACGCGTTACGCGATGTTCCGGCGCATTGCCCGCGATGATCGCCGTGTTGAGCGCACCGATGGAAATGCCGGCGATCCAGTTCGGATGGATATTCGCCTCGTGCAGCCCCTGATAGACGCCGGCCTGATACGCGCCGAGCGCGCCGCCGCCCTGGAGCATCAGCGCGATCGTCTCGTAGGGCGGCAACTGGATGCCCGAGACGGATGCGGACGCCTCGGCGTCCTTTCTTCGCTTGCTCGCGCGCGCCCGTGGCAGCGCTTCGTTGTTCTCGATTTCCGACATCCCGCGTGTTCTCCCTTTACTGCATGAACCAGCCGTGACTCACGACGAACGACTGGCCGGTGAGCGCCGCCGTCTCGAATGCGGACAGAAAGAGCACGGTCTGCGCGACATCCTCGACGGTCGTGAACACGCCATCGACGGTGCCGCCGAGCATCACGCGCCTGACGACTTCTTCCTCGCTGATCTTCAGCTCCTTCGCCTGCTCGGGAATCTGCTTGTCGACGAGCGGCGTGCGCACGAAACCCGGACAGACCACATGCGAACGCACGTTGTGTTGCGCGCCTTCCTTCGCCAGCACGCGCGCGAGGCCGAGCAGGCCGTGCTTCGCCGTGACATAGGCGGATTTCAGCGGCGACGCCTCGTGCGAATGCACCGAGCCCATGTAAATTACGACGCCGCCGCGGTCGTCCTTGTACATATGCTTCAGCGCCGCTTTGGTCGTGAGAAAAGCGCCGTCCACGTGGATCGCCATCATCTTTTTCCAGTCGGCGTACGCGTAGTTCTCGATCGGATTGACGATCTGGATGCCCGCGTTCGACACGAGGATGTCCACCGAGCCGAGCTCCGACGCCGCCCGGTCGATGCCCTGATTCACCGCGTCTTCGTTCGTCACGTCCATGGCGATGCCGATGGCCTTGCCGCCCTTGCCGCGAATTTCCTCGGCCACCGCATCCGCCCCCGCCTGATTCAGGTCGGCGATGGCGACCGCCGCGCCCGCACCCGCGAGCGTGAATGCGATCGCACGGCCGATGCCGCTCGCCGCGCCGGTCACGACCGCGGTCTTGCCGTCGAGCTTACCGTTTGATGACATGCGAACCTCCTATCCAGTGGGGTGACATCGGGTAATGACAACATCCATCGGCACGGCCATCAAGCCGGCCGTTCGGCATAGGAAAACTCGTGCGGAATATCAGAACGCCTAGGCCGTTCGGCCGACTGTTCACGAATCTCCGGGAGCGGTTATTGTGCATGAAGGACGCCGTGCGATGCAGCGAGGGCCGGGCAGCATGGAAGCGCTGCGGGTGGGCTCGGCTACAATGGACGCCCTTCGCGCACGCCCCGTCGCGCCCGGCGCACGTTTTCATTCCCGCTTTTTCACGCCCGTGAGGGCCTCTCGTCATGCTCAGTTATCGTCACGCCTTTCATGCGGGCAATCACGCCGATGTGCTGAAGCACGCGGTCGTCGTACAGATGCTTCGCTATCTCGGCCTGAAGGACAAATCGTATTGGTACATCGATACACACGCCGGCGCCGGTGTCTACTCGCTCACCGAAGGCTTCGCGACGAGAAATGCCGAGTTCGACACGGGCATCGGACGGCTCTGGAATCGCGACGATTTGCCGCCGCTGCTCGCGGATTACGTCGATGAAGTGAAAGCGCTGAATCCCCAGGGCGATCTGCTTTTCTATCCCGGCTCGCCGTATCTCGCCTGGCGCACGATGCGCGAACAGGACCGCATGCGGCTCTTCGAACTGCACAGCACCGAAATCGACGTGCTGAGGCATAACTTTCGGGATGCCGGCCGCCGCGCAATGATCTACGACGGCGACGGCTTCGACGGCATCAAGGCGATCATGCCGCCGCCGCCGCGCCGGGCGCTCGTGCTGATCGACCCATCGTATGAGGACAAGCGCGACTACGCCCGCACGCTCACGTGTCTCGAAGAATGCCTCAGGCGTTTTGCGACCGGAACCTACGCGGTCTGGTATCCGCTCGTCACGCGTGCGGAGTCGCAGCGTTTTGCTGATCAACTGAAGGCCATTCAGCCGAACGGCTGGCTCAACGCGAGCCTGACCGTGAAGAAGCCCCCGGCGGACGGCTTCGGACTGTTCGGCAGCGGCATGTTCGTGTTGAATCCGCCGTACACGCTAGCGAAGGAATTGAAGGAATCGCTGCCCTATCTCGTCGACACCCTGGGCGAGGACGACGACGCATCGTTCAAGCTGGAACATCGCGCGGCCTGAAGCGCCGGCAATCACGGATAAGCCGCCCGCGGAACTCGCGGTCGCCCGCCGCCGCCCGGCTGCCCGGGCACGCTGTTCTGCCCTGCGGGAAACTCGACGTACGGCGAAACGATGATCGGCGGCTCCGCCTGCTGTGGGAGTTCGGGCAAGGTCGCCATCGGGACCATGCCGGGGCCGCCCAGTTGCCCGCTCTGAAGCACGGTTCCGCTCACGCCGCTGTGAATGCCGGTTTGCGTGTCGAGTACGAGGGGCTCGCCGCCCGGCTTCGCGAGCGCGGATCCGATGCAACACGAAGCCAAAGCGATCGCGGCGCAAGCGCACGCCTTTCGCGCGTTGATCCTGCCGTTTTTCGGGTTGCGCATCGCTCGCTCTTTTGTGTAGACGAAACCGCTTTACCTTACCCCGGTGGCAAGCTTTAGGCTAGGCGTTCCTGTTCGGATTCGTTCTGCAACCGCCCTTTCTCAAGGAGATACGATGAAATCAAGAAGAATCGCGCTTGCCATCCTCACTGCTTTCTGTAGCGCAAGTGCGATTGCCCAGACCGCGTCGCCCGCAAGCGACGCCATGTCCGGCATGAGCATGGAACAGCACGCGCCGAAGCCGACGGATGTCTCGTCGACCGCGGCCTATCAGGCTGCCGATCAAAAGATGATGTCGGGGATGTCGGGCATCGAATACACGGGCGATGCCGACCGCGATTTCGTTGCGCACATGATTCCGCACCATCAGGGCGCGGTGGAAATGGCGAAGGTCGAACTGAAATACGGCAAGGACGCGAAGCTGCGCAAACTGGCGAAGGACATCATCGCGGCGCAGGACAAGGAAATTGCGTTCATGAAGCAGTGGCTTGAGCAGCACCCGCGCAAGCAATAGGCGGCGGCTACAGCAACAAACAGAGCACCAGAAAAGCAAAAGCCCCGCGATGCGGGGCTTTTCAACTTTCACGTCCGGCGCCTGGCGCCCACGACGAAACGCTTACGCGTTATAGCCGTTCGATTCGAGCGAGCGGATGCGTTGCTCGAGCTGGACGATGTCCGTCGATTGCGCCAGATACGCTTCGCGACGACGTTGCTCGGCGGCTTCAAACCAGATGCTCAGCTTTTCGATGATGTACGCAAACATGATGTTCTCCAAGGTCTTCAAAAGATCCCTGGCATTTCGGGGTCAGGGATTACCCGCGTTAGGGAATACCCGGATTATAGGGGAGAACGTCAAAAGGTGGTAGTGAAATGCTTGAATACTGTGCATTCCGTTTCGCAATGGTGCGGGCGTGATGCTTGCTTTAAACCAATGATTTCTCGGACAAATCTCCGGTCGACGAAGCCTTAAGGCTTCCTTTAAGCACCAAATAGGTGCATCACTGAGCGAGCTTGTCCAGAATCGGGCAATCGGGCCGTTCATCACCATGGCAGTGGTGCGCGAGATGCGACAGCGTGTCGCGCATGTCCGTCAGTTCGGCGATGCGCCGGTCCAATTCCGCGACATGTTCCAGCGCAATCGACTTCACTTCCGCGCTCGCACGAGAACGGTCCTGCCACAGGGCGAGCAGCTTGCGAATGTCCTCGACCAGAAAGCCCAGCCGGCGGGCCTGTCGCACGAAGCGCAGCGCATGAACTTCCTGCGCGCCGTACACGCGATATCCCGACGACGTGCGCCCGACGGGATTGAGTAATCCGACGCTCTCGTAATAGCGGATCATCTTCGCCGTGACGCCCGAGGCGCGCGCCGCTTCACCGATGTTCATGCTCTGCTCCAGAAATTTGACTTCACTCTACACCTTCCCACCATGGCAAGGTATACGATGTCGCTGAACGAAGCCTTTTCAAGAGGAAAACCGCAATGACCGAATTCGAAGTTCAGGGCATGAGTTGCCAGCACTGCGTCGCGGCCGTGACGCGCTCGATCCAGGAAATCGATCCGCAAGCGCAGGTGCGCGTGGATCTGGAGCGCGGCAAGGTCGCGGTCGACTCGGCGCAATCGAACGACGCGCTGAAGGACGCCATCGACGAAGCCGGCTATACGGTCGTCGCCGTCAAGCCGGCATGAAGGCGGGCGAGCGCTTCACCGTCGCGCTGATCGGCGCGTCGGGTCTTTTGGGGCGGGCCGTCGCCGCCGAACTGGCGAGCGCGGACACCGCCCAAACATGGCGCGTCGTGCGCACCGCCCGCAGTCGCGCCGACGCGCAAAGCATCAGGCTCGATCTGCTCGACCACGATGCGGTGCGCGCCTTTGTGCGCGAACTCGCGCCCGATGCGATCGTCGTCGCGGCGGCGGAACGGCGCCCCGACATCTGCGAGAACGATCCGTCGCTCGCGCGTGCGCTGAACGTCGACGCGTTGCGCGTGATCGCCGAGGAGGCGCGCACGCTCGGCGCATGGGTGCTGTCGATATCGACGGATTATGTGTTCGACGGCACGTCGCCGCCCTATTCCCCCGACGACGCCCCGGCGCCGCTCAACGCCTACGGCCGCAGCAAGCTGGACGGCGAACGCGCATTGCTCGAGTCGGACCCGGCGTCATGCGTGTTGCGCCTGCCGTTGTTGTACGGGCCGTTCACCGACTGGAACGAATCGGCGGTGACGAGCCTCACGCCGGCGATCGTTGCGTCGGCGAATGCGGCCAACCCGCGCGCATCGATGGACGCCTGGGCAACGCGCTACCCGACCTTCACGCCCGACGTCGCCGTGGTGATTCGCGGCATGCTCGAACATCGCGCGCGCGGCGCGGCGATTTCCGGCATCGCACAATGGTCCGGCGACGAGCCGATGACCAAGTTCGACATCGCCCGGCGCATCGCGCGCACGCTGAAGGTGGACGCGAAGCTCGTCGCGCAGCTCACGCCGACCGACGCAACCCCGCGCCCGCGCGACTGCCATCTGGAGTCCGGCCGGCTGGAAGCGCTCGGCATCGGCCGGCGCACACCGTTCGACCAGGCGATCGCCGGGTTGCTCGCGAAATATCCGGACGTCTCGTCTCAGTGAAAATCGCGGCTCGGCGCGGCGAGGCGGCCGAGCAGCGCGCTGTGGTCTTCGAGCCGCTGCGCCACCAGATGCCGCACGTCGCCCTCCTTCTGCCAGACGCCGTGAACGCCGAGCAGCGACGACCCCAGCAGCACCTTGCGCTGCTTCTCGACTAGTCCGGGCCAGACGATCACGTTGATCGAGCCCGTCTCGTCTTCTATCGAGATAAAGATCGTGCCGTTCGCCGTGCCCGGCCGCTGGCGCACCGTCACGATGCCGCACGCCCGCACGACACGCCCGTTTCGGATGTTTTCCAGTTCGGCCGCGCTTTTGAAGCGCATGCGCGCGAGTCTCTCGCGCAAGAGCGCGAGCGGATGACGATTGAGCGTGAGCCCGAGGCTCGCGTAGTCATCGACGATTTCGCGGCCCTCCGGCGCTTCCGGCAACGCGAGCGGCGCCTCGCTCAGCGGCGCGTCGCGCAGCAACTCGGGCGCGCGCTGCTGGGCCGTGACCGCCCACCATGCCTGACGCCGGTGTCCCGCGATGCTCGCGAGCGCGTTGCCGGCCGCGAGCGCTTCGAGATCGCGGCGTGACAAGGCGGCGCGGCGCGTGAGATCGTCGACGTCGACGAACGGCGCCTGGCGCCGCGCGGCCATGATCCGTTCCGCGGCCGCCTGCGACAGGCCCTTGATCAACTGCAGGCCGATGCGCACGCCCGGTCCCCTCGTCCCGTATTGCGCCGACGGCAGCTTGACGCGCGCCGCGAGCTGACGCGCGCCGCGCCGCATGGTCCTGCGAAAGATCTGTGCCGATGCGCTCGCACCGTAGAACTGCTGACGCCGCCGCTCACGGCCGGCATCGAACGTGATGCGCCTGCCGCTACCGGCACGCTCCTCCAGCACCGATTCCCAGTCGCTCAGCGAAACATCGGGCGCAAACACCGGCACGCCATGACGCCGCGCATCCTGCACGAGTTGCGACGGCGAATAGAACCCGAGCGGCTGGCTGTTCAGCAAGCCGGCCAGAAACGCCGCGGGCTCGTAACGCTTGATCCACGCGCTGATGTACACGAGCAGCGCGAAACTTGCCGAATGGCTCTCCGGAAAGCCGTATTCACCGAAGCCCTCGATCTGCTTGCATACGCGCGCGGCGAACTCGTGTTCGTAGCCACGCGCGAGCATCTTCTTCATGAGGTCGGCCTGATACACCTCCAGATGACTGCCGCGTCGCCAGGCAGCCATCGCGCGGCGCAACTGGTCGGCCTGCTCGGCCGTGTAGCCCGCCGCGACCATCGCGAGCTTCATCACCTGCTCCTGAAAGATCGGCACGCCGAGCGTGCGTCCGAGCACCGGCCGCAGTTCTTCTTTCGGATATTCCTCTTCCTCCAATCCCTGCTTGCGCCGCAGATACGGATGCACCATGCCGCCCTGAATCGGCCCGGGTCGCACGATCGCCACTTCGATCACGAGGTCGTAATACTTGTTGGGACGCAGGCGCGGCAGCATGCTCTGCTGCGCGCGCGATTCGATCTGAAACACGCCGATGGTGTCCGCACGGCAGCACATCTCGTAGACGGCCCGGTCCTCGCGGCGAATGTGCTCCATGCCGAAGCCCGGCACGCCGCGGCGCAGCGCGACGAACTCGAGCGCGCGGCGGATCGCCGAGAGCATGCCGAGCGCGAGCACGTCCACTTTCAGCAGCTTCAGTTGATCGATGTCGTCCTTGTCCCACTGAATCACGCAGCGGTCCTTCATCGCGGCGTTTTCGATCGGCACGAGTCGCGACAGGCGCTCCCGCGCGATCACGAAACCGCCGACGTGCTGCGACAGATGCCGCGGAAAGCCGCGCAGCTCGCGCGTCAGACGGATCAGATGCTTCGTGACGTGCGAATCCTCGCTGAAGCCCGCTTCCCTGAGATAGCCGGCCACCGCGGACGGTCCGTCCCACCATTGCTGCGACTTGCCGATCCGTTCGATCAGCGATGCATCCAGCCCGAGCGCACGGCCGACGTCCTTGAGCGCGCTGCGCGTGTGATACGTGATGACCGACGCCGCCAGCGACGCGCGATGCCGCCCGTACTTCCGATAGATGTACTGGATGACCTCTTCGCGCCGCTGATGCTCGAAATCGACGTCGATGTCCGGCGGCTCGTTGCGCGCTTGCGAAATGAAGCGTTCGATCAGCAGGTCCATCCGGACCGGATCGAGCTCGGTGATGCGGAGACAGAAACAAATGATCGAATTCGCCGCCGAACCGCGTCCCTGACACAGAATTCCCTGGCTGCGCGCGAAGGCGACGATGTCATAGACCGTCAGGAAGTACTTCTCGTATTCCAGCGCGGCAACGAGCGCCAGTTCTTTCTCGATGAGTCCGATCGTCTCGGCATCGAGCCCGTTCGGCCAGCGCCTGAGCGCGCCCGCGATCACCTGCTTGCGCAGATAACTGGCGGGTGTCTCGCCGGGCGGCACGAGTTCTTCCGGATATTCGTAGCGCAATTCGTCGAGCCGGAACGTGCAGCGCGACGCCACTCGCAACGTCTCGGCAATCGTCTCTTTCGGATATAGCGCGCCGATACGCAGCCGCGTGCGCAGATGCCGCTCCGCGTTCGCTTCGAGCGCATAGCCGCATTCGGCGAGCGGACGATTGAGGCGGATCGCGGTCAGCGTGTCCTGCAACGGTTTGCGCGAGCGCGCATGCATCAGCGCGCCGCTTGCCGCGACGAGCGGCAATCCGCTCGCCTCGGCGATCACACGCGACGACGCAAGGCGCTCGTCGTCGCTGCCGTCCTGCCATAGCTCCAGGGCGAGCCACGCGCGGCCGGCGGCGAAACCGGCCAGCCAGTGCGCGCGGTCGAGCGTGTCGGCAAGCGTCGCCGAACGCTGCGGCACGAGGATCAGCAGGCAGTCGGGCAGATGCTTCAGATGCGCGATGTCGCCGCGTAAATCGGTCTCATCCGGCGCACCCGACGATGCCGCGGGATCCGTGAAATCTTCCGGGCCCAACCGATAAGTGCCCTTGGGCGAACGCGAGCGCGCGAGCGAGATCAGTTCAGACAGATTGCCGTAGCCGGCGCGATTCGTCGCCAGCGCGATCAGCGTGCAGAACGGCTCGCCGTCGGCATCGGTGAGATGCAATTCGCTGCCGATGATCAGCTTCAGATCCTGCTTCTTCGGCGGCGGCTCGCCGGCCTCGCGCGCGGCTTCGAAGGCCGCTTGCGCTTTCGTCTCGATATCCTTGATGGCCGCATGCGCGCGCACGACGCCCGCGAGCGAACATTCGTCCGTGATCGCGAGCGCGGTATAGCCGTGCTCGAGCGCCGTCGCGGCCAGTTCCTGCGGATGCGATGCCCCGCGCAGGAACGAAAAATTGCTCAGGCAATGCAGTTCGGCGTAGTCGGGCAAGAGCGCCGAGGCCGACATCGAGCCCAGAAACGCTGCTTTCTCGTGGTCCTCGCTGCCATCGCCCAAACCGATGATGTCGTTCAGATCGTCCATGACGGCATCATCCGAAAAAACCGTGCAGAAACCAGAAGCCGGTAAGACGTTCGCGATAGAGCCAGAACATGCGGCCGCGATCGTCGGCGGCGACGTAATAATCGCGCTGGACGCCGTTGCCGTCCCACCATCCCGCCTCGATGCGCTCCGTGCGGCTGATCAGCTTCAGCGGACGCCGGTAGAACGGCCGCTCGTTGCGCAACATCAGCTTTTGCGGCGTTTCGAGTATCCACGACGGGCGCGGCTGCGAAGGCACGGCCCGATCGGGAAGCTCGAGCGGTTCGCCGGATCCGGGTTCTGCGTCTATCGGCGCGGGCGATTCCTCAGCCTGTGCTGTCTGCGTGTTCGCCGGTTTTTTTCCGCGCTTAGGTTTCGCTTCACTCGCGGGTTTGCAGGCCTCGACCGTCATCGCCGCTTCGGGCCGATGATCGTCCCGCGCGACCAGTTGCACGACATTCTCCGCGCCGAGCCGCGCGCTCAGGCGTTCGAGCAGTTGCGCCATCGATTCGCGGTCGGTGCCCGGCATCGGAAACAAGGTGTCGGGCGGCGGCGCATGCTCGCTGACCTTGTCGGCCAGAAGCTTCATCTCGATCACGGGTGCCGCAAGCGCCGTCTGATTCAGCTTTTCGCGCAGCAGCCAGAGGATGTGATCGGCATCGCGCGTCGGCACGGCCCACGCTATTTTGAACGTCGACGTCCTGGGCGCATGGCGCGCGGCCAGTTCATGTTCGAGCAGCAGCGAGAACTCGCTGACCGCCGCGTGATGCGCGCTCAGCCAGCCGGCGAGTTGCAGCACGAGCCGGCGCGCGGCGAACAACAATGCATCGGCGCTTTCCACGCGCGCCTGCAATTCGAGCCGCGCCTCGAACGACGCCGGCGCGCAGAACGCCTCACGCGGATCGGGCGCCTGCCCGTACGCCTGCGCGAGCCATTGCAGGATGCCCGGTCCGAACCGGCGCGCGACGCCCTTGCGCGGCAAGCGACGCAAATCGGCGAGCGTTGCACAGCCGATCTGCTCGAACACGTTGCCGTGCGAATGCGCCGACGGCACGAGCGATACGGGCAGGTCGTCGAGCACGCGCGCGAGCGTCGATTCCTTCAGGAGGCGCACGCGCCGCGCGACCCGCCGCGTGCGTGCGTGCGCCAGCAGCCACGCGCCCCAGGCAGTGGGCGCGCAACCCATGCGCGAGGTGAAGCCGCATCCTTTCACCGTCGATGTCACCTTCGACAACAACGCGCGCAATCCGCCGAACAGCCGCATGCTCGCGCCGACTTCGAGCAGCACCGTATTCGCGTGGGCAAGCACCACTTTGGGCGTGAACGCGAGCAGCGCCAGCGCGACGGCTTCGAGCGCGTTCTGCTCCTCGCGGATATCGACGGCGAGCAGCGTCAGATGCGGCGCGAGCGCGAACGCGTGCGAGCGCGTGCTGCCGGGACGCACGCCGAGCCGGAACGCGACGAGATCAGGCATCAGAATGCGCGCGTGATCGGCAAGCGCGAAGCATGGCTGCTCGATATCGTCGATGCGACCGTCATTCGACGCCGATGTTGCCCGAAGCGAAATCGAACTCGCCGATGCCGAGGGCATCGAGGGCGGCCTGACTGCTTCGAGCGATAAAAGCGGCAATGTCACCGCTATCCACAACATGTTTGACCTCTCGTGCTTTCCTGCCGAGATGCGCGCGGCGAATATGCTCGGGCAACGCGGGCAACTGCAGCGGCAAGCTCAGCTGCAACGGCTTGTCCAGCAACGGACCACGCCGCTTGATGATGTCGATTTCGAGCATGACGGCTTGCATCCACTCACGGCGATTCATCGTCTGCGCATTCGCGGGGAGAATCGGCTTGCAGACCATGCGCAACGGCGCCGCGGACGATTGCCGGGCGGCCTTGAGCGGTCGGAACAGAAACGCCAGAGACTTCGCTTCCTGAGCCGCCACCTGGAGCCGTCGAAGTGCTTCCGGACGGACCTGGGGCAACCAGATCAGCACGGCGCCGATACCCTCCTGCTTGAGCGACTGCTCCGCCGCCCAAAGCGTCTGGTCCTCGGGTGCTTTGACCCACACCAGCTTGTTCACCGCGATGTTCATCGCCCGAAAAGCGGCAGGATTAGGTTTCCACGGTGGTGCAACGAAGATGACCGAGCGGCCTTTGTGCACCGTCAATTCGCGAAGCGCACGCGCGAGCAGTCTGATTTCGCCGACCCCGCTCTCTTCGATCAGCAATTCGGTGACGCTGCCTGGCATCCAGCCCGCGCCGGGCAAGACGAGATCGAGCGTCCGATAGCCGCTCGATACGATGTCGGAATCCGGATCATTGATCGGACTGCCCTGCCAGAGCTGACGCTGCAGATGCGAGGTCAGCCCGATATCGAGCAATGAAAGTGCTGCACCCATGAGTTTTCCCCGTCCAGCGCGATGCAAGGGGCCTGCTCAGGGTTCGAGCATTCGACGGCCTCTGGTTTTACTGTATATTTATACAGTATTTTGAGACGGGAAGGTAAACATCTGGATAGGCAGAAGCGTGCAAGCAAAGCGCGCTAGGGATGAAGAAATGGGAGGAAGCGCGCGTGAATTGCGCACAGAAATTTCCGGCCAGAAACGCAAAAACCCCACCTTTGTGGGGTGGGGTTTTGGCGCTGAGGCATGAGGAGCCTGACGATTACCTACTTTCACACGGGAGATCCGCACTATCATCGGCGTGGAGTCGTTTCACG
>FCOH02000042.1 GCA_001544595.2 Caballeronia peredens
GCGATGCGAAGAAGGGACTGGCGTCGCTGTGTATCGGCGGCGGCATGGGCGTGGCGCTGGCGGTGGAACGTCCGTAACAGGCAGGCGTCGGGCAGAGCAGGATTGGGAAGGGCCAGCGGCCGGCATGGAGATCGCCGTCCGCATAACGAAAATGGAGTGAGGAATGACGAAGCGCGTAGCGTATGTAACCGGCGGGATGGGCGGCATCGGCACCAGCATCTGCCAGCGTCTGCACAAGGATGGCTTCACGGTCGTCGCGGGCTGCGGCCCGAACTCGCCGCGCCGGGTGAAATGGCTCGAAGACCAGAAGGCGCTGGGCTTCGACTTCGTCGCCTCGGAAGGCAATGTCGGCGACTGGGAATCGACCAAGAACGCGTTCGACAAGGTCAAGGCGGAAGTCGGCGAGGTCGATATTCTCGTGAACAACGCGGGCATCACGCGCGACGTCGTGTTCCGCAAGATGACGCACGAAGACTGGACCGCGGTCATCGACACGAACCTGACGAGCCTGTTCAACGTCACGAAGCAGGTCATCGACGGCATGGTGGAGCGCGGCTTCGGACGCATCATCAACATTTCGTCGGTGAACGGTCAGAAGGGCCAGTTCGGTCAGACGAACTACTCGACCGCGAAGGCCGGCATTCACGGCTTCACGATGGCGCTCGCGCAGGAAGTGGCGACCAAGGGCGTGACGGTCAACACGGTGTCGCCGGGTTATATCGGCACGGACATGGTGAAATCCATCCGTCCGGAAGTGCTGGAAAAGATCGTCGCGACGATCCCGGTGCGGCGTCTGGGCACGCCCGACGAGATCGGCTCGATCGTCGCGTGGCTCGCGTCCGACGAGTCCGGTTTCTCGACCGGCGCCGATTTCTCGCTGAACGGCGGCTTGCACATGGGCTGACGGGCGGAGGCCCGGCCGGGAGGCGCCCGAGCGCCTTCCGGGCGAGCCGCCACTCGCCGGATTTATCAACGATGCGGCGAACACGCAGCAGCGCTTTTTTGCGACAACGCAAGACTTGCTTGCTGCCATCGCAGTAAAGTTTTGCGTTTAAAGGCGTTAAATGACCACCACTACTACTACAAAGAAAGCCGCCGAACGACTCATCAAAAAGTATCCGAACCGTCGGCTGTATGACACGGAGACGAGCACGTACATCACGTTGTCGGATGTGAAGCAACTCGTGCTCGATCAGGAAGAGTTCAAGGTGCTCGACGCGAAGTCCAACGACGACCTCACGCGCAGCATCCTTCTGCAGATCATTCTCGAGGAAGAGAGCGGCGGCCTGCCGATGTTCTCGTCGGTGATGCTGTCGCAGATCATCCGTTTCTACGGTCACGCGATGCAGGGCATGATGGGCACGTATCTGGAGAAGAATATCCAGGCGTTCATCGACATCCAGCAGAAGCTCACCGAGCAGAGCAAGGGCATTTACGACGGCAACGCGCTCAATCCGGAAGTCTGGTCGCAGTTCATGAACATGCAGGCGCCGATGATGCAGGGCATGATGACGAGCTACATCGAGCAGTCGAAGAACATGTTCGTGCAGATGCAGGAGCAGATGCAGTCGCAGGCGAAATCGATGTTCAACACGTTTCCGTTTCCGACGCCTACGCCGCCTTCGACCGAAAAGAAGTAATCCATTTCAGCCGCGCGTTCGGTCGTCGGGGCGCATGTGCTCCCCGCGCGGCCGGATGTGCCGCTTCAACCGCATTTCCTTTGCCTCAGACCGCCTCCGGCGGCGGCCACACGTCCCGCGTGGTCTGATAAAGCGGCTCGACGGCCGGCGCAAAACCGCGCCGGACCGCCGGATCAACGCTCCGGGGTAAAATAGTGGATTGGCCTTGCTCGTCGCGCGAGGCGCCCACAACACCGTCGCTCCCCGTGAAAAATTCTTTAGATTCAATCGCCAAGACGAATGCCGCGCCGAAAATCGGTATGGTTTCGCTCGGCTGCCCGAAAGCGCTCGTCGATTCCGAGCAGATCATGACCCAGCTTCGCGCCGAAGGTTACGAAATCTCCGGCACCTATGACGGCGCGGATCTCGTCGTCGTCAACACGTGCGGTTTCATCGACGAAGCGGTGCAGGAAAGTCTCGACGCCATAGGCGAGGCGCTCTCGGAAAACGGCAAGGTCATCGTCACCGGCTGTCTCGGCGCAAAGAAGAGCGCGAGCGGCACGGGCCTGATCGAGGAAGTGCATCCGAAAGTGCTCGCCGTCACCGGTCCGCACGCGACCAACGAAGTGATGAACGCCGTGCACGCGCATCTGCCGAAGCCGCACGACCCGTTCGTCGATCTCGTGCCGCCCGCGGGCATCAAGCTCACGCCGCGTCACTACGCGTACCTCAAGATTTCCGAAGGCTGCAATCATCGTTGCACGTTCTGCATCATTCCGTCGATGCGCGGCGATCTCGTATCGCGCCCCGTCGCCGAAGTGATGCTGGAAGCCGAGAATCTCTTCAAGTCCGGCGTGAAGGAATTGCTGGTCATTTCGCAGGACACGAGCGCGTACGGCGTCGACGTGAAGTACCGCACCGGCTTCTGGAACGGCAAGCCGCTCAAGACGCGCATGACCGATCTCGTCGGCGCGCTCGGCGAACTCGCCGCGCAGTACGGCGCGTGGGTGCGCCTGCATTACGTCTATCCGTATCCGAGCGTCGACGAAGTCATCCCGATGATGGCCGAAGGTCCGCTCAAGGGCCACGTCCTGCCGTATCTCGACGTGCCGTTCCAGCACGCGCATCCGGAGGTCCTCAAGCGCATGAAGCGCCCGGCCAACGCCGAGAAGGTGCTCGAACGCGTAAAAACCTGGCGCGAGATCTGTCCGGACCTGACGATCCGCAGCACCTTCATCGCGGGCTTTCCGGGCGAGACCGAGGAACAGTTTCAGACGCTGCTCGATTTCATCCGGGAAGCGGATCTGGATCGGGTCGGCTGCTTCGCGTATTCGCCGGTCGAAGGGGCGAGCGCGAACGAACTCGACGGCGCGCTGCCCGACGAAGTGCGCGAGGAACGACGCGCGCGTTTCATGGAACTGGCCGAGGAACTGTCGGCGAAGCGCATGAAGAAGAAGGTCGGCAAGACGCTGAAAGTGCTCGTCGACGAAGTGAGCACGGACGGCGGCGTCGGCCGTACGGCGGCGGATGCGCCGGAAATCGACGGCGTCGTGTACATCGCGCCGGCGACCAAGGCATCGAAGCGCTACAAGGCCGGCGACTTCGTCTCGGTGAAGATCACCGGCGCGGACGGCCACGATCTCTGGGGCGAGGTGTAAATATGCCGCACACGGCGCACGTTCTCGCGCTCGGCGAGGCCATGGTCGAGTTCAACCAGTCGAGCCGCGCACAACCGAACTATCTGCAAGGCTTCGGCGGCGACGTCTCCAATTTTCTGATCGCGGCGTCGCGACAGGGCGCGTCGACGGGCTTCGTGTCCGCGGTGGGCAACGACCACTTCGGGCAGTTGTTGCTCGATCTGTGGCGTGCGGAAAACGTCGATACCTCCACGGTGCGCGTCGATCACGACGCGCCCACGGGCGTCTATTTCGTGTCGCACGGCGAGAACGGGCATCGCTTCGACTATCTGCGCGCGGGTTCCGCGGCGAGCCGCTATGCGCCGTCGCACCTGCCGCTCGACGCGATCGCGGCAGCGAAGGTCGTGCATCTGTCGGGCATCAGTCTCGCGATCGGCGTGTCGGCGTGCGACGCCGCACTCGCCGCGATCGATCACGCGCGCACGCACGGCGTGAAGGTGAGCTTCGACACGAATCTGCGCCTGAAGCTCTGGCCGCTCGCGCGCGCCCGCGCGGTGATGCTCGAAGCCGTCCGCGCGACCGATATCTGCCTGCCGAGCTGGGACGACGTCACGCTGCTCACCGGCCACGAAGACAAGGACGCGATCGTCGATGCGCTGCTCGCGCTCGGGCCGAAGGTCGTCGCGCTGAAGCTCGGCCGCGAAGGCGCGTATATCGCGACGCCGGACGAGCGGCGCGTCGTGCCCGGCCGTGTCGTGCAGGCGGTCGATGCAACGGGCGCGGGCGACTGCTTCGGCGGCGCGTTCATCGCGCGCATCGTCGCGGGCGACGACCCTTTCGCGGCGGCGCGTTACGCGAACGCCGCGGCGGCGTTGTCCACGCAAGGCTTCGGCGCGGTCGCGCCGATCCCGGACAAAGCGGCGGTCGAGCGCGCGCTGACGGAATAAGACATCGTTCAATCAATCCATGACGAGCAAGCGGAGACGACAACATGCAACGTGAAGTGGTGGTGGTCAGCGGTGTGCGCACGGCAATCGGCGATTTCGGCGGCGCGCTCAAGGATTTCACGCCGAGCGATCTCGGCGCGCGCGTCGTGCGCGAGGCGCTTTCTCGCGCGCGCGTGACGGGCGACGAAGTGGGCCACGTCGTGTTCGGCAACGTGATCCAGACCGAGCCGCGCGACATGTATCTCGCGCGTGTCGCGGCGCTCGACGGCGGCGTCACGCAGCACGCGCCCGCGCTCACCGTGAACCGGCTGTGCGGCTCGGGCTTGCAGGCAATCGTGTCGGCGTCGCAATCCATTTTGCTCGGCGATGCCGATGTCGCCATCGGCGGCGGCGCGGAGAACATGAGCCGCGCGCCGTACATCATGCCCGCCGCGCGTTTCGGCCAGCGCATGGGCGACGCGCGCATCGTCGACATGATGGTCGGCGCGCTCAACGATCCGTTCGACAAGATCCACATGGGCGTGACGGCCGAGAACGTCGCGCAGAAGTTCGGCATCACGCGCGAGATGCAGGACGCGCTCGCGCTCGAATCGCACCGGCGCGCGGCGAAAGCGATCGAAGCCGGCTACTTCAGGGATCAGATCCTGCCGATCACGCTCGCATCGAAGAAGGGCGACACCGTGTTCGAGCGCGACGAGCACGTGCGCATGAACGCGACCGCCGACGACTTCGCGAAGCTCAAGCCGGTCTTCGTGAAGGAGAACGGCACGGTGACGGCCGGCAACGCGTCGGGCATCAACGACGCGGCCGCGGCCGTCGTGCTGATGGAGCGCAGCGTCGCCGAAAAACGCGGCGCGAAACCGCTGGCGCGGCTGGTGGCGTACGCGCATGCGGGCGTCGATCCGAAGATCATGGGCATCGGCCCGGTTCCCGCGACGCAGAAGGTGCTGGAACGCGCGGGCCTGAGCGTGGCCGATCTCGACGTCATCGAGGCCAACGAGGCGTTCGCCGCGCAGGCCTGCGCGGTGTCGCAGGAACTGAAGTTCGATCCGGCGAAGGTCAACCCGAACGGCTCGGGCATTTCGCTCGGCCATCCGATCGGCGCGACGGGCGCGCTCATCACGGTGAAGGCGCTGTACGAGCTGCAGCGCATCGGCGGACGCTACGCGCTCGTGACGATGTGCATCGGCGGCGGGCAGGGCATCGCGGCAATTTTCGAGCGCATTTGAAGGACGGAAGGATGACGCAAAGCATGAAGAGGCCGCGGAACCTGCGATGGGCCGCGACCTGTGTGTTGGCCGCTGCACTGGGCGCGCTCGCCGGCTGCAACTCGACGATGCCGTCCGGTGCAGCCGGTGTCCTGCCGCCCGATCAGCGCGAACCGACCGGCACCGACGCGCACGGCGCGCAGGCGGCCATCAAGGAACTCGCGCTGCCGCCGAAGAAGCCATTGACGCCGAATCCGGAATACGCGCACTTTCCGCGCTATGTCGGCACACTCGGCGACAAGCAGATCGAGATGAAGCTCGGCGCGAAAACCGATGAGCCTTCGGGCGTGCACGGCGAATACCGCATTGCCGGAAGCCCGAGCGTGATTCTCGTCGCGGGCGATCGCGACGGCGACACGCTCGAAATCGAGGAATCGAACGACGGCACGCACATCACGGGCAACTGGGTCGGCAAATTCGCGGCGGACGGCAGCGTGTCGGGCGAACGCATGGATCCCGACGACTCGAACGCGCAGCCGTTCGATCTGCGCCCGGCGGTCGCGGGCGTGAAACTGCCGCCGGTCCCGGGCGCACCCGCCGCGAAGATGCAACCCGCGGCGCCCGCGCCGTCGCTCGAGCCTGCGCCGCCGCGCAATGCCGTCGGCGGCACGAGCAACGTCATCATCGGCGAATAACGCGCCTTCTTCACGCCGCCGGGCGCATCCGGCGGCGCGTTCTTTTTTTTCGTTCCCCCTCACGTCATGACTGATTCCACGAACCACGCACGCGACCTGCAAACTCGTATCGTGCAGCCGGAAGACCGCATCACGCCCGGTTTCGAATCGTTCTCGGTGCCGGTCGCGCGGGCGTCGACGGTCGTGTTTCCCGATCTCGCGACGATGCGCGCGCTCGTCTGGAGCGACGATTCGAAGTGGCGCTACGGCCTGCACGGAACGCCGACGACCATCGCGCTCGCGCAGCGCATCGCGGCGATCGAAGGCGGCGAGCACGCGCTATTGCAGCCTTCGGGGCTCGCGGCGATTTCCAATGTGTATTTCGCCCTCGTCAAGGCGGGCGATCACGTGCTCGTGCCCGACAACGCCTATTCGCCGAACCGCGAACACGCCGACTGGCTCGCCGCCGATTTCGGACTGGAAGTGAGCTACTACGATCCGATGACCGGCGCGGGCATCGCCGACGCGATCCGGCCGAACACGAAGCTCATCTGGCTGGAGGCGCCCGGCTCGGTGACGATGGAAGTGCAGGACGTCCCGGCGATCGCCGCCGTTGCGCGCGCGAAGGGCATCGTCACCGCGATCGACAACACGTTTTCCGCGGGGCTCGCGTTCAAGCCGTTCGAGCACGGCGTCGACATCTCGGTGCAGGCGCTGACGAAATATCAGTCGGGCGGCAGCGACATCCTGATGGGCGCCACCATCACGGGCGACATCGAGCTGCACAAGAAGCTCAAGCGCGCGCGCATGCGGCTGGGCATCGGCGTCTCGGCGGACGACGCGTCGCTCGTGCTGCGCAGCCTGCCGTCGATGAAAACGCGTTACGAAGCGCACGACCGCACCGCGTTCGCGCTCGCGCAATGGCTCAAGACACGCCCGGAAGTGGCGGCGGTGCTGCATCCGGCGCTGGAAGACTGTCCCGGCCATGCGTTCTACGAGCGCGATTTCGCGGGCGGCGCGGGCGGCCTGTTCTCGATCGTATTCGACGGCCGCTACAGCGCCGCGCAGGTCGATGCGTTCGTCGAAGCGCTCGAGCTGTTCGCGATCGGCTGGAGCTGGGGCGGCGCGCACAGCCTCGCGATGCCGTACAACGTGCGCTCGATGCGCACCGCGTCGCAATGGCCGCACGAAGGCGTGCTCGTGCGCTTCTATATCGGCCTGGAAGCGGAAGCGGACTTGCGCGCGGATCTGGAAGCCGCGCTCGTCAGGTCGCTGGGATAAACGGACGCGGGCGGCGCGCTCAGAAGAGCCGCAACAGGCCGTCCAGTCCGACGAAGTTGAACGCGACGCTCGCCGACTGCCGCACGACGGGCTTCGCGCGAAACGCGATCGACAGGCCGGCTTCGGCCATCATCTTGAGATCGTTCGAGCCGTCGCCCATGGCGATCGCGCGCCGCGGCTCGATGCCAAGCGCGACGCACGTCTCGACGAGCGTGCGCGCCTTCACGTCCGCGTTGACGATTTCCCCGACGACCTTGCCCGTCAGCTTGCCGTCGACGATTTCCAGCGTGTTCGCGCGCGCGTAGTCGAGGCCGAGGCGCGCTTTCAGCCGCTCGGTGAAGAACGTGAAGCCGCCCGACACGAGCAGCGTTTTCAGGCCGGCGGCGCGCGCGCCTTCGAGCATGCGCTCCGCGCCCGGCGAAAGCCGGAGGCGCTCTTCATAGACGCGTTCCAGCGCGCTCGCGTCGAGCCCTTTGAGCAACGCGACGCGCCGCGTCAGGCTTTCGTTGAAGTCCTTGATTTCGCCGCGCATCGACGCTTCCGTGATCGCCGCCACTTCTGCCTTCAGCCCGCAAAAGTCCGCAATTTCGTCGATGCATTCGATCGTGATGAGCGTCGAATCCATGTCCATCGCGACGAGGCCGAAATCGGCGAGCGCCGCGCCCGGCGCGACATACGCGTAGTCGAGCCCGTGCGCGCCGCAGTACGCATCGATATCGGGACGCTGCAGCGGATCCGCGTCGGTGAGACGCAGCAGTGTTCCGTCGACACGCTGCGTTTCGTTCGAGCGCGCGAGCGCCGCGAGCGGCCGCAGATGCGAATCGGAGATCGGGGTCGTGCTTTGAATGACGAGGTTCATCGAGGGCGAAAAACGTAAGGAAGCGTCGTAAAAAACCGCGAAAGCGCTATTGTACGGGCGCGGCGTGACGCGACGTGACGCTCAGCGCTGCACACGCGCCGGATCGGCATCCCAGTAAGGCGGCTCGCCGAACTGCGCGGCCAGGAACTCGATGAACGCGAGTGTCTTCGGCGGCACGAACGCGCGGCTCGGATACACGGCCCAGATCGCGACGGTTTGCGCGAGCGGGTAGTCGTCGAGCAGCGTGACGAGTTCGCCGCTCACGAGCAGAGGCGCGACGCTCCACGTCGATTTCAGCCCGATGCCGATGCCCGCCGCGAGCGCATCGCGGATCACTTCGCCATTGTCGGTGACGAGCCGCCCCGACACGCGCACGTCGATCACGCCCGTCGGCGTGACGAAGCTCCAGTCGCGCTGATCGGCGAGGATCACGCATTCGTGCTGCGCGAGATCGGCGGGATGGCGCGGCGTGCCGTGCTCCGCCAGATACGCGGGCGACGCGCACAGCACGCGCCGGTTGCTCGCGAGTTTCCTGGCGATGAGCGTCGAATCCTTCAGCGCGCCGATGCGGATCGCGAGATCGATGCCTTCGTCGACGAGATCGACGATCTGGTCGGTCATGCGCAGCTCGACGCTCACGCCCGGAAACTGGCGCAGAAACGCCGGAATCAGCGGCGAGATGTGCTGGCGGCCGAGCGACGAGGGCATCGTCACGCGCAGGCGTCCGTGCGGATGCTCGCGCGCGCGCCCGACCGATGCGCGCGCGGCGTCGGCGGCATCGAGCAGCCCGCGCGCGTGCGCCGCGAAGATTTCGCCTTCCTGCGTGACGGAGACGCGCCGCGTCGTGCGATGCAGAAGCCGCGCGCCGAGCATGCGCTCGAGCCCGGCGATGCGCGCGCTCGCCACCGCCGGCGACAGGCCGAACTCGCGCGCCGCCGACGACAGGTTCGCCAGCGCCGCCGCGCGCATGAACAGGCCGACGTCGAGCAGATCGAGCCGCTCGCGCGCCGTTTCCGGCGGCTGAAGTTCGCTCGCCATTTGATGGATTTTCCGAAAAATGTTTCAGCGATTATGACGGTTTTCGGAAGGGCGAGCGCGCACTAACATGAACGCACGTCGTCAATCTTCGCGTCTACGGAGCCATTTATGAAAGCCATCGGCCTGACCCGCTATCTCCCGATCTCCAATCCCGAATCGCTGATCGATATCGAACTCGACAAGCCGACGCCCTCCGGCCGCGATCTGCTCGTGAAAATCGAGGCGATCGCCGTCAACCCCGTCGACACGAAAGTGCGCGCGCCGAAGGACAAGGTCGAGGACACGCCGCGCGTGCTCGGCTGGGACGCGGCGGGCGTGGTGGTGGCGGCCGGTCCCGACGTCACGTTGTTCAAGGCAGGCGATCCGGTCTATTACGCCGGCGACATCACGCGGCAGGGCGCGAACAGCGAGTTTCATCTGATCGACGAGCGCATCGTCGGCGCGAAGCCGAAGTCGCTCGATTTCGCCTGCGCGGCCGCGCTGCCGCTCACCACGATCACCGCGTGGGAAGCGCTCTTCGACCGCTTGCGCGTGTCGGCGGAGGGCAAGGACGCGGGCAAGTCGGTGCTGATCATCGGCGGGGCGGGCGGCGTGGGCTCGATCGGCATTCAGCTCGCCAAGCGGGTCGCGAAGCTCCAGGTGATCGCTACCGCGTCGCGGCCCGAGTCGGCGAAGTGGGCGGAAGAACTCGGCGCGGATCACATCGTCAATCATTTCGGGGATATTCCGAAGCAGATGAAGGACATCGGCTTCCCGCAAGTCGATTACGTGCTGATCTTCAACGACACCGACAAGCATTTTCCGGCCGCCGCCGAAGTCATCAAGCCGCAAGGCGGCATCGCGACGATCGTCGAGAATGCGAAGCCGCTGCCGGTCGAATTGCTGAAGTCGAAGAGCGCGGCGTTTCACTGGGAATTCATGTTCACGCGCGCGATGTTCAAGACGCCCGACATGATCGAGCAGCACAAGCTGCTTTCCGAAGTGGCGCGGCTGATCGACGCAGGCACGATCCGCACGACACTCGGCCGCGATCTCGGCAAGATCGATGCGGCGAATCTGCGCGAGGCGCATCGCCTGCTGGAAGAAGGGCGCACGGTCGGCAAGATCGTCATGACCGGTTTTTGATCGCGTTGATGAACGTCGTCATCGGCGAGCCACCGATTGGGGTTATCCACTAGGATGACCCGGCATGCGCGGCGCTAGACTGAATTCGCCCCAGGGTATTCAATTCGGCATCCCGGCGCGCTTCACGGCGCCGGATTTCCCCAAGCGCTTGATACGGAGGTGGCGGCATGAATCGTCGTTCGATCGTTCGTCGCATCAGTTCCGTCGCCGCGCTCGCGATGTTCGCCGCGACCGCCCAGGCGACGCCAGGCATCAAGGTTCTCTCCGAAGCGCCCAACGACGGCCCCATCAAATACACGGTGAAGATGGCGTCGAAGAGTTTCGGCAACGAACAGGAAACGCGCACCATCCGCTCCGGCCAGACCGACGACTTCACCTGGCAGGGCAGCGCGCCCAACGGCGCGCAGGCCGTGCCGGACGGCTGTCCGCAGGCGGCGTCGGTGCCGAAGAGCGCGGACGGCGCGGCGGTCAAGCAGGTGCAGATACGCTTCGCGCCGGTCGTCGCGGACAATGGCGCGGCGAACGTGCAGATCAGCTTTCGCGCCTATGCGCCAAAGGGGACCAGCAAGGTGACCGTGGGCGGCAAGAGCCTGCAATGTCCCGTCGACAATCGCTTCAGCCAGATCGTGCGTTTCTCCATGCCGACATCGACCGGTTCGAAGAAGACCGTCACGCTCGACGACGGCACGCAATTGACCGTCACGGCAAACCGGAAATAAATCTTCTTGCGCGCGGTGCCTGGTCTCGGCCGCGCTTTATTTTTCGCCCAATTCGCAACTAACGGTCTTTTCTTCGATCATCCGCGAATCGGGCAAGCGCGGCGCGATTTTTCTCAATTTCCCGTCCGATCAGTAAGGCTTACAGATCGCCGGCCTCGCGACGGCGGCGACGGCCCGGACGAGCCCGCACGCCAAGGCTTTCGCGGAGCTTGGCACGCTTCGTGCGAATCCTGTCGATGCGCGCGATCCCGCGCGATTCGTTTCCGACAGCGAAGGTGCCGCGATGCCCCACATGATCTGGAAAGGCGCGATCAGCTTCGGGCTGGTCCACGTGCCCGTGCAACTCTATCCGGCGACGCAGTCGGAGAAAGTCGGCTTCAACCTGCTCGACAAGCGTTCGATGGACCCGATCGGCTACAAGCAGATCAACAAGAACACGGGCAAGGAAGTCACGCGTGACAACATCGTGCGCGGTTTCGAGTATGAGAAGGGCAAGTACGTCGTGATGACCGACGCCGAAATCCGCGCTGCCAATCCGGAATCGACGCAGACGGTCGACATTCTCGCCTTCGTCGATGCGCCCGAAATTTCCTTTCTCTCGCTCGACACGCCTTATTACCTCGCGCCCGACCGCAAGGGCGAGAAGGTCTACGCGCTGCTGCGCGACGCGCTGAAGGACACGGGCAAGGTCGGTATCGCGAGCGTCGTGCTGCACAACAAGCAGCATCTCGCGGCGTTGATTCCGGTCGGGCCGGCGCTCGCGCTCAACACGCTGCGCTGGGGCGACGAAGTGCGCGACTTCAGCGAATTCAAGTTTCCCGACGAAGACACGAAAAAGGCCGGCGTCTCGCCGAAAGAACTGGAGATGGCCAAGCGCCTCATCGACGACATGAGCGACACCTGGGATCCGACCAAGTATCACGACACGTTCCGCGACGACATCATCGCGCTCGTCGAGAAGAAGGTGAAGGAAGGCAAGGTCGCCGAAGTGATGAAGGTCGAGGAGGGCGGCGAGCGCAAGGCATCGGCCGATATTCTCGACTTGTCCGAACTGCTCAAGCGCAGCCTGAAGAAGGGCGGCACGACCAGGCGCGGCAGCAAGACGGCGCCGTCCGCCGCCGACGATACGACCGACGACAGCGGCGAGGAAACCGCACGCCCAGCGCGCAAGACGGCGCGCCGCAAGCGCGCATGAGCGGCGAGTCAATCACGACGAGTCCCGAATGAGTCCCGAGTCCGACGACGATGGCCGCAAAACTCGAAACCTATCAGCGCATGCGCAGCTTCGAAAAGACGCCGGAGCCGTCCGGCGCCGCGAAGCGCGGTCCGCGCGCGAAGAAGTCCGCAAAACAGGCGCTCTCGTTCGTGATTCAGGAACATGATGCGCGCCGCCTGCACTACGACTTCCGGCTGGAACTCGACGGCGCGCTCAAATCGTGGGCCGTGCCCAAAGGCCCGAGCCTCGATCCGTCGGTGAAGCGGCTTGCCGTGCATGTCGAGGATCATCCGCTCGATTACGGCTCGTTCGAAGGCGAGATTCCCGAGGGGAACTATGGCGCGGGCAGCGTCATCGTGTGGGATCGCGGCACGTGGGCGCCGCAGTCGGGAAGCATCGAGGACGCGGCGCGCGAGTACGAGAAAGGCAAGCTCAAGTTCACGCTCGATGGAGAAAAGCTGCACGGCGGCTGGACGCTCGTGAAAAGCCACATGCGCGGCAGCGGCGACAAGGAGCAGTGGCTGCTCATCAAGGAACGCGACGACGAAGCGCGGCCCGAAGCCGACTACGACATCTTGCTGAAGAAGCCCGGCAGCGTGTTGTCGACATCGCTCGGCGCGCGCAGCAAGAGCGGCGCGTTGCTCGATCGTGCCGAGCGCCGGGCGAGCGCGAAGAAAGCCGCGGCGCGCGAGCCGGCGACGAAAGCAGCGACGAAGACCACGAAGACGAACAAGGCGGCGAAGGCGAACGGCCACGCGCATCCGGACATCGTCGCGACACGCAGCGCCGAATCGTTGCGCACGCTGTCGCATGAACCCGCGATCGAAGGCGCGTTGAAGGCAAAGCTTCCCGCGACCTTCAAGCCGCAACTCGCGACGCTCGTCGATGCCGCGCCGCCCGGCGACGACTGGGCCTACGAAATCAAGTTCGACGGTTATCGCGTGCTGGCGCGCATCGAGACGGTGAAGGGGAAACGCGCCGTTCGCATCGACACGCGCAACGGCAACGACTGGACCGCGAAGTTCTCGAAGCAGGTGAAGGCGCTCGAGCAGCTCGACATCGAAAGCGGCTGGCTCGACGGTGAAGCCGTGGTTCTCGATGAACGCGGCCTGCCCGATTTCCAGGCGCTGCAAAACGCTTTCGATGTGGGCCGGCCGCAGGACATCGTCGTGTATTTCTTCGACGTGCCGTATCTGAACGGCTACGACCTGCGCCACGTGCCGCTCGTGCAACGCCGCGCGATTCTCAAGGCGCTGATCGAGCCGGTCGACGATCCGGTGCTGCGCTATTCGCAGGACTTCGCTTTCCACGCCGACGACCTGCTGAAAAGCGCGTGCGACATGGCGCTCGAAGGGATCATCGGCAAGCGGATGGACGCCACGTATGTGTCGGGGCGCAGCAATGCGTGGATCAAGCTCAAGTGCCGCCGGCGGCAGGAGTTCGTGATCGGCGGCTATTCGGAACCGGCGGGCAGCCGCGGTCAGTTCGGCGCGCTGCTGCTCGGCGTCTACGACACGCACGGCAAGCTGCAATACGCCGGGCGCGTGGGCAGCGGCTTCGATCACGCGACGCTCGTCGCGGTGAAGAAGGAACTCGACCGCCGCGAAACGAAGCGCATGCCGTTCGCGAGCGAGCCGCAGGAACGCAGCCGCACGCCGGTGCATTGGGTGAAACCGGAACTCGTGGCCGAGTGCAATTTCGCGGAATGGACCAAGGAGCGCATCGTGCGACAAGCATCGTTCGTCAGTCTGCGTGACGATAAACCGGCGCGGCAGATCGTCAGGGAAGAGCCTGCGCCGGCGAAAAGGGCGGCAAAGAAGGCGGCTGCGAAAACGGCTACGAAAACGGCGACGAAAACTGCGGGGAAGGCGGCGGCAAAGAAGAGCGTCGCCGCGAAGACCAGTTCGGCGTCGGCCGAAGTCGACGGCGTGAAGATCACGCATCCGGAACGCGTGATCGACAAGTCCACGGGCCTGCGCAAGATCGATGTCGTCGAGTATTACGCGTCGGTCGCCGACTGGATGCTGCCGCATCTGAAGGACCGCCCGGTGTCACTCGTGCGCGCGCCGGAGGACATCGGCGGCGAGCTGTTTTTTCAGAAGCACAGCGCGAAGCTCGCAATTCCGCATATCACGCAGCATCCCGATATCGATCCGGGCCATCCGCCGCTGCTGACGATCGAATCGCCCGAGGCGCTCGTCGGCACCGCGCAGATGGGCACCATCGAACTGCATACGTGGAACGCGGTCGCGTCGAACATCGAGAAGCCGGATCGCATGGTGTTCGATCTCGATCCGGGCGAGGGCGTCGGCTGGGCGCGCATGATCGAGGCAGCGCGGCTCACGAAGGAGCTTCTTGGCGAACTCGGACTCGAATCGTTCTGCAAGACGAGCGGCGGCAAAGGCTTTCACGTGGTCGTGCCGCTCGTCAGGCAGGCGGGCTGGGACGAGATGAAGGACTTCTCGCAGGCGGTCGCGCAGCATATGGCGAGCACCTTGCCCAAGCTCTTCTCCGCGAAGATGGGCATGCAGAATCGCAAGGGAAAGATTTTCATCGACTATTTGCGCAACAACCGCGGGTCGAGCACGGTCGCGGCTTTCTCGCTGCGGGCGCGTCCGGGACTCGGCGCATCCATGCCGATCGCCTGGGAAGAACTCGACGATGTGCGAAGCGGCGATCAATGGAACCTCGGCAACGTGCGCGAACGGCTCGATGCGCTGAAGAGCGATCCGTGGTCGGGCTACGAGCGCGCGCGCAAGCGGCTCACGGCCGCGATGAAGAAGCGGCTCGGGCTCGACGGCTCGCGCAAGTGAGCGTGCATGCAACGAACAAGCGAAGCAAACGAAGCACGGAGGATGCGATGAAACAAGCGAAGAAGGAGCCCGACACTGCGCCCGAACGCGGACGCGACACGCAACGGCGCGACGATGCCGCCGGCGCGCCGCTGCCTCACGAAGCGGACCAGAACGTCGAGTCGCAGCACGAGCACGAAGCGCGCGACGTGGGCAAGCAGGCGCACGAAGACATCGAGCGCGGCCTCGTCGATACGGACGAGCCGCTGCGCGGCTTTCCTCCCGGACCAAGCAAAAAGGCCGAAACGCGCCCTCGCAAACCATAGAAAAGCACACAGAAAAGCATTTGAACCAGACGGTGAAAACGTTGCGGAAGCACGCGCGCGCCGCGTGTGACCATGCGTGAGCCAGCGCGACGAATAGCAGCGCGGCGGCCGCTTTGCGTAGAATGATTCAGTCATCGAACGCGGGGCCCGGCAGCAACGTTTGCCGCGTTTTTTCTACCGATACGCGCACCGCATGACGCGCCGCGACCGGTAAGCGCTTCCGATGCCCGCATCATCATGCCGCGTCGCGGCTTGCAGTCAACCGAACGAAACATGCCACTCGACCTTCTGTCCCGTCTCAAGCACGAAACCGCCGCGTGTCACGCGCGGCTCGAGAATGCGCTCGATCTGATGCGGGACGATCTTCAGCGCGACGAATACATCGCCTTGCTCGAACGCTTCTATGGCTATGTCGCGCCATGGGAAGACGCAACCTCGGCGTGCATGCCGGCATCGCTCGCCGCGTTCTTCGACGAACGCCGCAAGGCGCCGCTGCTCGCCGCCGATCTCGCCGCACTGCTCGGCGAGCGCCGTCCGGTCGCCTCCGTGCCGCAGGCGGACGCCGGCTACGACCTGCCGCGCATGCACAACGTCGGCAGCGCGTTCGGGTCGATGTACGTGATGGAAGGCAGCACGCTCGGCGGGCGCTTCATCGCGCCGCACGTCGCGCAGCAACTCGATCTCGTGCCCGGCGTCGGCAATGCCTATTTCGACGGCTACGGCGCGCGCACCGGCAGCATGTGGAAGGCGTTTCGCGAAACCGCGGCAGCGGTCGTGCCGGAGCTTCAATACGACGACGCGGTGAAGGCCGCCATCGCCACATTCGAAAGCCTTCAGTCGTGGTTGTGTCCCGAGGCGGCCGAACTCGGTTGCGCGCAGCCCGCGCCGGGGGCGGCTTCATGAGCGGACCCGGACGCGAAGCCCACGGACCACCCGATGCCGAAGCGCGCCGGCTCACGTTGAGCTCGGGCGTTGCGAGCAAGGACTGCGACGCCGAGCCGATCCACATTCCCGGCGGCATCCAGCCGCACGGTTATCTGCTCACGCTCGCCGACGACCTGCGTATCGTGCAGGCGAGCGAGAATCTGTCGACGCTGACGGGCGCCGGCGTCGAAGCGCTGCTCGGCCAGCCGCTCGATGTCGTTCTCGGCGCGGCAGGCGCGCGGCGCATCGCGCATGCGGCGGCGATGGCGGCGCTCGAGGATTCGCCGCTCTATGTCGGCGCGATCGAGGTAACGCCGTTATCGCCGGGCGATCGCGCGAACGGGCAGCAGGCGCTGCGCCTCGACGTGACGATGCATCGCCACGACGGCACGCTGATCATCGAGATGGAAGCCGCCGCCGGAGCAGGCGATGCGTTCGCGTCGATGTATCCGCTCGTGCGCACCTTCGCGCGCGGGCTGCAGGACGCGGCGACCGTGCAGGAACTCGCCGAACTGGCGGTGCGCGAAGTGCGCGCGATCACGGGCTTCGGCCGCGTCATGCTCTACAGCTTCGACGAAGAAGGCCGCAGTCATGTGCTCGCGGAAGATCGCGACGAAAGTTATCCGTCTTTCCTGCATCAGTTCTTTCCAGCGTCGGACATTCCGCGTCAGGCGCGCGCGCTGTATCTGAAGAACCGAATTCGCCTCGTCGCCGACGTCAACTACACGCCCGCGCGACTCGTGCCGGCCACGAACCCGATCACCGGCCGGCCCACCGATCTCACCTACACGACGCTGCGCAGCTTCTCGCCTGTGCATCTCGAATACATGCGCAACATGGGCACGCATGCTTCGATGTCCGTATCGATCGTTGTGCGCGGCCAGTTGTGGGGACTCGTCTCCTGTCACGATCACGATGCGCGCATCGTGCCGTTCGATACGCGCGTCGCGGTCGAACATCTCGGGCACATGCTGTCCTTGCAGATCGAGGCGAAAGAAGAGCGCGCCGAGGGCGAATACCTCGCCGGCCTGCGCCGCACGATGGGCCGTCTGATCGGCGCGATGGGCGAGCACAAGAACTTCGTGGCCGGCTTGCAGTCGGTGCCGCAGGACGTGCTGGGCTTCGCGCGCTCGGCGGGCGCGGCCATCGTGATGGACGATCAGGTGACGCTGCTTGGCGCGACGCCCGACGAAGAGACGGTGCGCGCGCTCACGCACTGGCTCGCGGAACACACATCGGGCGTCTGGGCCACCGATTCGCTCGCGCGCCAATGGCCGCCGGCCCAGGCGCACGCGGATCGCGCGTGCGGCGTGCTGGCGGTGCCGGTGTCGCAGATTTTCCGCAACTATCTGCTGTGGTTCCGCCCCGAAGTCATGCAGACCATCAAATGGGCGGGCGAGCCGGTGAAGATCGAAGACGCCGACGGCGCGAGCGCCCCGCGCACGAACTTCTCTCCGTGGCTCGAAACGGTGCGCGGACATTCGGCGATGTGGCGTCAGGGCGAAATCGAAATCGCCGGCGAATTGCGCGGCGCGCTGCTCAATATCGTACTGCGCCGCGCCGAAGAGCGCGCCGAACTCGCGACCGAACTCACGCGCGCGAACAAGGAACTCGAAGCGTTTTCGTATTCCGTGTCGCACGACTTGCGCGCGCCGCTGCGGCATATCGCGGGATACGGCGATCTGCTGCGCGAGCAGGAAGGCGAGCGCATGTCGGAGAAGAGCCGGCGCTTTCTGAACAACATGCTCGAATCGGCGCGCTTCGCGGGCACGCTCGTCGACGATCTGCTCACGTTCTCGCAGATGGGCCGCGCCGCGTTGCGCCCCGCGCCGGTCGATCTCGGGCAACTCGTGCGCTCGGTCGTGCAGGAGTTCGAGGCGGACGCATCCGGGCGGCAGATCGAATGGGCGATCGGCGAACTGCCGCGCGTCACCGGCGACGCCGCCTTCCTGCAACTCGCGCTGCGCAATCTCATTTCGAACGCGGTGAAATATACGAGAACGCGGGAATCGGCGAAAATCGAGATATTCGCGAGCCGCAACGGCGACGAATACGTGATCGGCGTGCGCGACAACGGCGTCGGCTTCGATATGAAATACGGCGCCAAGCTGTTCGGCGTGTTTCAGCGCCTGCATCGCGCGGAAGAGTTCGAGGGTACGGGCATCGGGCTCGCGAATGTGCGGCGCATCGTCGAGCGGCATGACGGGCGCACGTGGGCCGAGGGGCGGCTGGGCGAGGGCGCGGTATTCTATTTCTCGCTGCCGGTCGCGTTCCGCAGTATCAACACCGCACAAGGCGCGCAGGGCGCGTCAGCCACAAAGTCAAGAAGAGACCATGCTTAAACCGATACTTCTCGTCGAAGACAACCCGAACGACCTCGAGCTCACGCTCGTGGCGCTGGACAAGAGCCAGCTCGCCAACGAGGTGATCGTCGCGCGGGACGGTCAGGAAGCCATCGACTATCTCACCTGCGAGGGCGACTGGAAGGAACGTGCGCCGGGCAATCCGGCCGTCATCCTGCTCGATCTCAAGCTGCCGAAGATCGACGGCCTCGAAGTCCTCGACATGGTTCGATCGAATGCGTCGCTGAAGAGCATTCCCGTCGTCATGCTCACGTCCTCGCGCGAGGAGCAGGATCTCGTGCGCAGTTACGAGCTCGGTGTGAATGCGTATGTGGTGAAGCCGGTCGAATTCGCCGAGTTTGTCGAGGCCATCAGCGATCTCGGCGTGTTCTGGGCCGTGCTCAACGAACCGCCGCCGGGCTCGACACGCTTTCGCCGTCCGCCGCCCGCGCAATGACCGCTGTGACCGCCGAGTCCATGTCCGCGCCATCGTCAATGCATTCGTCTCTTCGCGAGGGCGCCTAGATCATGCAGCCGCTGCATCTGCTTCTTGTCGAAGACAACGCACTCGATGCGGAGCTGACGATCGCCCAACTGGAGCGCGCGGATTACGCGGTCGATGCGTCGATCGTGTACGACTCCGCGACCTTCATCGCCGAAATCGAGAAAAAGCGCTTCGACGTGATCCTCGCCGATTTCGTCATGCCGACGTTTTCGGGCATCGAGGCGCTCGCGATCGCAAGCGAACGCCTGCCGGACACGCCGTTCATCTTCGTGTCCGGACTGCTCGGCGAAGAGCACGCCGTCGACATGCTGAAACGCGGCGCGACCGATTACGTCCTCAAGCAGCGCCTGCAACGTCTGCCCGCGGTCGTGCGCCGCGCGATGCGCGAGAGCGCCGAACGCGCGCAGCGCATCGCGGTCGAACGCGCGCTGCGCGAAACGGAAACGCACTTTCGCCTGCTGATCGACGCGCTCAAGGATTACGCCGTCATCACGCTCGATCCCGACGGGCGCATCCGCACGTGGAACGCCGCGTCCGAGCGCATTCTGGGCTTTCCGGCGCAGGACGTGCTCGGCCATTCCGCGAGCATTTTCTACAACCAGGAAGATCGCGAAACGGGCGTGTTCGAGGCCGAGCTGGACACGGCGCGGCGCGAGGGCAGCGCAAGCGACGACCGCTGGCTGTGGCGCAAGGACGGCCACTCGTTTTTCGCGTCGGGCGTGACGACCGCCATTCGCAGCGAGCACGACGAGCTGATCGGCTTCTCGAAAATCGTGCGCGACGCCACCGACGCCCACATGGCCGCCGACGCGCTGCGGCTCGCGAAGGATCAGGCGGAATCGGCGAACCGCGCGAAGGACCATTTTCTGGCGGTGCTGTCGCACGAACTGCGCACGCCGCTCACGCCGATCCTCGCGGCCGTGCGTCTGCTGGAAATGAAGCATTCGCTGCCGCGCGAGGCGCACCCGACGCTCGATCTGATTCGCCGTAACGTGGAGCTGGAAGCACGTCTGATCGACGACCTGCTCGATTTGACGAGCATCGCGCGCGGCAAGCTGTCGCTCAATTTCGCGAGCGTCGCGCTCGATACGTTGCTGACGAGCGCGCTCGACATGTCCGAGGCCGACCTGCGAACCAAGGGTCTCACGCTGGACACGCGTTTCGACGCGAGCCGCTGCGTCGTGCTGGGCGACGCCGCGCGGCTGCAGCAGATCGTCTGGAATCTGATGAAGAACGCCGTGAAGTTCACGCCGGCGGGCGGGCGCATCGAAGTGCGCACGTGGAATCCGGACCTCATGACGATCTCGGTGTCGGTGACGGACAGCGGCATCGGGATCAGCGCCGAAGCATTGCCGCGCATTTTCTCGGCGTTCGAGCAGGCCGACGACTCCATCACGCGCTCGTTCGGCGGCCTGGGGCTCGGCCTCGCGATCGCCAGCACGCTCGCGCAGAAGCACGGCGGCACGCTCTCGGCATACAGCGAAGGCCGCGAGAAGGGCGCGCGCTTCACGCTCACGCTGCCGCTCGCCAAGGCGCAGCCCGAACACGAGGACGAACCGCGCGTCGAGGCCACGCATCGGGAACAGGGGCGCGCGCTCAAGGTGCTGCTGGTGGAGGACAACGAGCAGACGTCATCGGCGATGGCCGAAGTGCTCGAAATGCTCGGCCACGAAGTGACGGTCGCCATCACCGTGGCGGATGCGCTCGAGTGCGCGAAGAGCAGCGCATTCGATCTGCTTGTCAGCGACATCGGCTTGCCGGACGGCAGCGGTCTCGATATCGCGCGGGCGTGGCAAAACCTGCAGCCCGACAAACCGTCAGTCGCGATCACGGGCTACGGCATGGACGAAGACATTCGCCGTTGCCGCGAAGCAGGATTTCGCGATCATCTGACCAAGCCGGTCAATTTCTCGCGCCTCGAAGCGCTGATTCAATCGCTGGCGGAACAGTCTTCGAAATAGGCTATCGGCACGCGGCGTGCGTCTGTGCGTATGTCCGTGCCTGCTTGCGCGAATTGAAAAATTTCGTGCTCCACGTGGTGAACATGTCGATTGACGGCTTGGCCGATCGTTGTAGGGTATGAGAGCGGCGCCCGATGCCGGCGCGCCTCGTACCTCATTCACTACACGGAGCCGATATGTCCACTTCCGCCGTTGATCGCATTCCCGCAGGCATGCATTCGCTGACGCCGCATCTGTGTTGCGCGGGCGCCGCC
This sequence comes from Caballeronia peredens, assembly GCA_001544595.2. Classification (GTDB taxonomy): domain Bacteria; phylum Pseudomonadota; class Gammaproteobacteria; order Burkholderiales; family Burkholderiaceae; genus Caballeronia; species Caballeronia peredens. Next base: position 21,428 of record FCOH02000042.1, read on the forward strand.
GAGGCGATCGAGTTCTACAAGCGCGCCTTCAACGCCGTCGAGCTGGGCCGCCTGCCCGGGCCGGACGGCAAGCTCATGCATGCCATGGTGCAGATCGGCGATTCCAAGCTGATGCTCGTCGACGAAAACCCCGCTTTCGGCATGCTGGGGCCGACGGCGATCAAGGGTTCGCCCGTCACGATCCATCTTTATGTCGAGGACGCCGACGCCACCGTGAAGCAGGCCGCCGACGCGGGCGCCAAGGTCACGATGCCCGTCGCCGAGATGTTCTGGGGCGACCGCTACGGCCGCCTGGAAGACCCGTTCGGTCATCAATGGTCGGTCGCCACGCACGTGCGCGACGTGAGCCCGGACGAAATGAAGGGCGCCATGTCCAAGGGATGCGCATAACCCGCACGAGCGACGTACACGAAAAGGAGACTCGCACATGCAGAAGATTTCGCCCTGTCTATGGTTCAACGGCAACGCCGAGGAAGTGGTCGACACCTATCTCGGCATCTTCAGGAACGCGCGCATCAAGGAAATCCTGCGTCATAACGACTCCAGCCCGGGACCGGCCGGAACCGTGCTCGCGATCATGTTCGAACTGGAAGGCGAGGATTTCATGGCGCTGAACGGCGGCCCGGATTTCCAGTTCACGCCGGCCATTTCGATGTTCATCAAATGCGAAACGCAGGCGGAGATCGACCACTACTGGGACAAGCTGCTGGACGGCGGACAGTCGATGGCGTGCGGCTGGCTCACCGACCGCTTCGGCGTGACGTGGCAGGTTGCGCCCGGGCGTCTGCCCAAGATGCTGCAGGATCCCGACCCGGCGAAGTCCAATCGGACGATGACGGCGATGCGAGGCATGATCAAGCTGGATATCGCCGAACTGGATCGCGCCTACAACGGGGATTGACGCATTCTTCGATGCGGAACGTCACGCAGTGCGTTTGCGCGGCTTGCGCTCGACGAGCTTCGACGCCATGAAACGGTGATCCGGCGAGAACAGCCGCCGGTAGGTCATCACGACCGCCCCGACGACGCCCAGCCCCGACGCTGCCGCGATCAGAAACATGATCACGATCTGATAGCGCACCGCCTGTAGCGGCGACTGACCGGCGAGCACCTGGCCGGTCATCATCCCGGGGAGGCTGACGAGGCCGACCACCGCCATCTGGTTCAGCGTCGGAATCATGCCCGCGCGTACGGCCTGGCGCGCGGGCCCTTGCGCCGCTTCCCAGCGCGTCGCGCCGAGCGCGAGCGACATTTCGACCGCCGCGCGCCCGGCGGTCAGTTCCTCCGTCATGCGCTCGATGCCGAGCGATACGCCCGTCAACGTGTTGCCGAGGATCATGCCGAGAATCGGAATTGCGTATTGCGGCTCGTACCACGGATGAATCCGGATCACGACGAACAGCCCGAACGCACCGATCAGCCACGAACTGCCCCAGATCGACACGATGCTGTCCGCGCGCTGTCCCGCATAGGTGCGGCGCCCGCGGTCCGACGCGGCAAGACCGGCGATGACGGTCATCAGCGCCATCAGCGGCAGCACGACGTACCAGCGATTGAACGCAAACACCCAGCCGAGCACATAGCCGATCAGCAGCAACTGCACGACGGTACGTACCGCGGCGATGAGCAGCTTGCGCTCCAGCCGGAGATCGAGCGCCACCGACAACGCCCCGTTCACGACGATCAGCGCCGCCGCGAGGGCGATGTCGAAGAGACTGAGATCCTGATAGCCGCTCATCGCAAGTCTCCTCCGAGCACGCCTGCGTTCATCGTCAGATGACGCGCGGCGACGCGGCGCGCCTGTTCGGGATCGTGCGAAACCCAGATGCACGCGCGCTCGGCCGCGGCGTCGAACCAGGCGGACACGAGCGCTTCGATCGAGCGCGCCGACGCCGGATCGAGCGAGGCGGTCGGCTCGTCGAGCAGCAGCACGTCGGGCGCGAGTTGCAGCACGCGCACGAGCGCGGCGATCTGGGCTTCGCCGCCGGAGAGATCGGCGGCCAATTTGTCGAGGAAGTCCGCGCCGCGTCCGGCCGCCTGCGCGAGCCGCGCGGCGGTATCGCGATCGAAATGCACGTCGCGATAGGTTTTCAGCGTGAACGGATAGCGCAGATTGTCTTCGACGGTGCCGTCGAGCATCGCGGGGCGCTGCGCGATATATGCGACGCGCCGCCGGTAGGCCGGAATGCCCGCCCGGACGATGCGCTCGCCGCGCCAGCCGATGTATCCGGCGTCGCACGGATCGAGCAGCGCGAGCGTGCGCAGAAGCACGCTCTTGCCCGAGCCGGACGGCCCGGTGACGGCCGCGCGCTCGCCCGCATACAGCGTGAAATCGGTCGGCTGCAGCAGTACCGTGCCGCGTATGGCGTCGCGGCGCACGACGCCGTGTGCGGCGACGAGTTCGGTCGATGTCGCATCGGGCATCGTTTTTGTGTGGGGAGTCGTCATTCGAGCGGACATCTTACGGACATTCGCGCTCATGTGGATACAAATGGCGCGCGGCCGCCGCTCATGCGCGGGCACACTATGTGCTGCCGCACAGATAATCAGAAAAAACGGATGGAGCCGTCAATGGCGCAGGCCCGAACGAGCGGAAAAATCGGAAGGATCGTTACATGGATTTTTGCCGTTCTGGCGGTTCTGATAGCGATCCTCGTCGTCATCTTCCTGACTTTCGACTGGAACCGGCTGAGGCCCTGGGTAGACGACAAGGTGTCGGAGGCCATCGGCCGGCGCTTCGAGATCACCGGCGATCTCAAGGTCGGCTGGCAGCGTCCGCCGAACGAGACCGGCTGGAAACGCTGGGTGCCGTGGCCGCGCTTTTCGGCCGAAAAGATCACCATCGCCAACCCCGACTGGACGCGCGAGAAATTCTTCGCGACGCTCGATGAAATCGACTTTCAGGTGGCCGTGCTGCCGCTGCTCGCGCACGACATCGTGATTCCGGCGATCAATCTCGTGAACCCGTCGATCGACATCGAGCGGCTCAAGGACAATCGCAATAACTGGACGTTCAAGTTCAAGCAGTCGAACGAGCCGTCGACGTGGAATCTCCGGCTCGGCGACATCTCGCTCGCAAAAGGCACGGTCAACATCTCCGATGAAGTGACCAAGGCCGAGATGCAGGTCGTCATCGACACGCTCGGCCAGCCGGTGCCGATCGGCGAAGCGATGAAGCAGCAGGAAGCGGCGTCCGCGAAGTCGTCGGCGGAAATGGTCGGCAAGAGCGGCGCGGCGAAGCTCGGCAAGCAGGCCGATGCGGCGGCGGCATCCGAAGCGTCGGCGGCGTCGGCGGCATCGGCGGCCGCGGCTGCCAACGCGTCGGCGCCGAATCCGGCGAGTACGTCGGCGAATACGAGCATCACGACGAAGGACGGCCCCAAGCCGCCCGTTCCGCCTTACGCGTTCGGCTGGACCGTGAAGGGCACCTACAACGGCGGCAAGGTGTCGGGCGACGGCAAGCTGGGCGGCGTCCTCGCCGTGCAGGACGCGCAGCGCCCGTTCCCCGTGCAGGCCGACGTGCGCCTGGGCGACACGCATATCGCGTTCGTCGGCACGGTGACCGATCCCGCGCATCTCGCCGCGCTCGATCTGCGGCTGTGGGTTCAGGCGGTGAGCATGGCGCATCTGTATCCGTTCACCGGCGTCACGCTGCCCGAAACGCCGCCGTTCGCAACAGAAGGGCGTCTGACCGGCCAGTTCCGCGAAGACGGCAACGTGTTCCACTACGAGAATTTCACCGGCCGCGTGGGCGGCAGCGATATCAACGGTTCGCTCGTCTATGCGGGCAGAAAGCCGCGGCCGCTCCTGCAGGGCGAACTCGTGTCGCATCTTCTGCAGTTCAAGGATCTCGCGCCGATCATCGGCGCCGACTCGAACGCGAGCAAGGCGCGGCGCGGCGAGTCGGAAAAGCAGCCGTCCGCGAAGGCGCTGCCGACCGAGGAGTTCAAGACCGATCGCTGGAAGTCCATCGACGCCGACGTGAAGTTCACCGGACAGCGCATCGTCAAGGATGCGGATCTGCCGATCACGGACCTGTATACGCACGTCATCATGAAGGACGGCGTGCTCTCGTTCGAGCCGCTCAAGTTCGGCGTGGCGGGAGGCGCGTTTGCATCGAACATTCATCTCGACGGCAGCGCCGCGCCGCTCAAGGGACGCGTGTCCGCGCAGGCACGGCACCTGAAGCTCAGGCAACTGTTCCCGACCGTGAAAACGATGCAGAGCGCACTCGGCGAAGTCAACGGCGACGCCGCGCTCTCCGCGACCGGCAATTCGCCCGCGGCGCTCGCGGCGACGTCGAACGGCGAAGTCAAGGCGCTGATCACGGAGGGCACGGTGAGCCGGCTCTACATGGAAGCGGCGGGGCTGAACGTGGCGAACGTCGTGTACGAGAAGCTCTTCGGCAAGCGCGATGTGAACATCAACTGCGCGGCGGCGGATTTCGTCGTGACGGACGGTGTGCTCGATTCGCGTGTCTTCGCGCTCGATACCGACGACGCAGTCATCAACGTCGACGGCACGATCAACCTGAAGACCGAGGACATGGATCTGGGCATCCATCCGCATACGAAGGGCTTCCGCGTTTTCTCGCTGCGCTCGCCGCTGTATGTGAAGGGCACGTTCAAGGATCCGAAGGTCGGCGTGAACGCGGGCGCACTCGCGGTGCGTGGAGGCGCGATGGTGGGCCTCGGGCTCATCAATCCGTTCGCGGCGTTGATTCCGCTCATCGCGCCGAGCAACAACAAGCCGCTGCCCTGCCAGCAGATGCTCGCCGACATGAGCCATGCCCCGACCGCGCCGCCGGCCGGCAAGAAGCAGCAGGCGAAGGCGGCGCCGGCGTACATGTCGTCGGGCGCAGCGGCGGGTGCGGCGGACAAGGGGACGAAAAAGCCCGCCACGCCCGCCACGCCCGCCACGCCCGCTGCGGCGAGCGCGGCGCAGTATCGCGGAAGCTGACTCAGAATGCGTAGCGCATGCCCGCGAAGATGCTGCGGCCTTCGCCCGGATAGAAGATCGCCGTCGACGATGCCGTGCGCGCATCCGCGACAGTGCTGATGTCGCTCACGTAGCGCTTGTTGGTCAGATTGCGCGCATCGACGAACACCGACAAACCGTTGCGGAAATCCATTCCCGCCTGCACGCCGAGCAGCGTATAGCCCGGCACGCGCAGCGTGTTGGCGTCGTCGGCCCAGGCGCCGGCCGGAACCCAGTCGACCGACGCCGAAATGTGAAACCCGTTCGGACGCGAGTAGCCGAGCGCCGCGCGAATCACGTTCACCGGCACGCCCGCGATGCGGTTGTTGCCGTACTGCGGATCGCCCTTGAAGCGGAAGTCGCTGAAATTCCATATGCCCGACACGGTGATCCTGTCGCCCGCGCCCGCGCCCGCGTGCGTGATGTCGCGCAGCACGTCGACCGACACGCCCGCCTCGATGCCCTGCAGCACCGTCTTGTTGGCGTTGAAGGTCGCGGCGGGCACGTCGGGATTCGTCGTGTACTGAAGCAGCTGGTCGCGCACCAGCGAGCGATAGGCGGTCAGATCCCAGCTCACGCGATCGCGCGTGCCGCGCGTACCGAGTTCGAGCGTCCACGCATGTTGCGACGTGAGCGGCGTGAACTGCGTGGTGTTGGCGAAGGTCTGCGTGAGATCGGTGAAATCGGGCACGTCCTGGCTGCGCGTGATGTCGACGTAAGCCTGAATCTCGCGGTTCGGCTGCCACATCAGACCGAGTTTCGGATTCACGCCGCTGAAGGTTTCGCTCGTCGACTTGTAGGCCGGATCGGCCGCGAGTCCGCCGTGATCGACGTACTTGCGCACGTCGCGCAGCGCCTTGAAGCCGGCCATCAGCGCGACCGTCGGCAGGAAGAACAGCCGGTCCTCGACATACGCTTCGTAGTTGTAGGCGCTTTGCGTCGAGTCGAGCGTCTGCGTGCCTTCGTTGCCCGACACGTTCACGTATTGCCGCGCCTGCGTGTTGCCGCCGAAGACGCGCGCGCCCGCGATGAGATCGTTGCGCATGCCTTTCACGTCGAACGTCGCGGTGTAGCGCGGCGCGAAGCCATAGGTCCAGCCGTCCTGATCGATCACCTGGAAGATCGGGTGATAGAGGCTCTTGTGGATCGCCCAGGTCACGAAGTCGAGCTGCCCGACGTCGAGCTTGACGGTCGTCTTGTTGGCGATGCGTTCGGTGCGCGTGTCGCGCGCCTGATCGCCGGACAGCGCGCTGGCGGCGGCCTTCGTCGGATTGTTGAGCGCGTCGCTCAGGGACAGCGTGCCGGGCAGTTGCTGATCGACGATATAGGCGCCGAGATAGAAGCGCGTCTCGACGTCCGGCGTGAAGCGGTAACCGATGTTCGCGTTGAACTGCTCGTACTGGCCGCGCTCGTGATCGCGATAGCCGTCGGCATGATTCACCGAGAACGTGCCGATGAAATCCAGCGGACCCATCACGCGCGAGAACTGCGCGCTGCCGCGCACCGTGCCGAAGCTGCCGCCTTCGAGCCGCAGGATGTTCGGCGCATCGGCGGTGTAGGCGCTGGGCGTCACGAAGTTGATCGCGCCGCCCATCATCGCGGATCCGTAGGCGAGGCCATTGCCGCCCTTGTAGACATCGACCGCCTGCAGCGCGAGCGGATCGATCTGATAGTAGTCGCCGCTGCCGTCGGCGAGATTGGTCGGGATGCCGTCCTGCAGGATTTCGAGCCCTCGCGTGTGGAAGCCGCGCGCGAGGCCCGAGCCGCGGATCGACAGGCGCAACTCCTGTCCGTAGCGGTTCTGCACGAATACGCCCGGCACATTCTTGAGGACGTCGCGCAGCGTGAAGGCGTAGGTGTTCTGATAGTCGGCGCTGTCCACGAAGCCGACCGAGCCTATGGTCTGCTCGAGCGTGCGCTTCTGCTCCGCGACGCTCGGCGAGGTCAGCGAATGTTCCGTCTGTCCCTGCACGATCACGGCGGGCAGCGCGGCCGGCTCGCCGGGCTGTGCGTTCTGGGCCGGTGCGGCGGGTTGGTCGGGTTGCGCGACTTGCGCGAACGCGCGCGTGGCGAACAGCGCGGCGATGCCCGTGACGATGGCGCTTTGTCTGGCGATTCGGGTGGCGCGAGCGTGCGCGGACGGCCGGACGCCGCCCCTGTCTGAGAGAGTGAGCATGGTTCTTCTTCGAATGCGGTCGTAATGGCGCTTCGCACGAACCGGGCGGCGTGCGAAACCAGTCGATGCGATGGCATCGACACGTCAGGACGAAGTCAGATCAGAACCGGCGGGGCGCGCGGTTGCGCGGTCGCGAAGGCGGAAGCGGGGCGCTCGCCGCGCACCGGCGCGACGGCAACGAAACGACGCGCGGGGATCTCGAGCGCCGTCGTGGAGCGCGCGCCTGAAATGGCGGGAGCATGTGCGAAGAAGTGGCAATAACCGCAGGCGGCGTCGTCGAGATGCGCGAGCGTATCCGGCGCGTGATGGCTGGCCGGCGCTTCGGCCGCGGACGCATGCGCCGAGCACAGTTCGGCGGTGAATTCGCCTGCCTGCGCGTGGGCGGCAATCACTTGCGACACCGCCGGCGCGAACGTGATCAGCAGCATTGCGAGCAATGCCAGCAGTGAACCCGTTCGTCGATAGAGGCGGCTGCGCATGAGAGCCAGGAATAGTGGAGGTGCCCGAGTGCGGCGATTATGCCATCTGGTTACTTTGTATTACAAAGCAAAGAGGACAAAAATTCCCGGTATGAGTGGGGTTGCATATCGTCTGCGCGGCGTCGTGCGGCGGCCGTGGGAGGTTATCCCCACCAACTGTAGATGAGCTTGTTGAAAACGCGCGCAAAAGTCTGCTAATTGATTGAGGGCAAAAGCAAATTCATCGGTGCTTCGCGCGGCGTCAACGTGCTCGCGCGGGCGTCGCGTTCTGAATAACTTATCCCCAGCGGACGGGGAAAGGGCTGTGGAAAACCGCTTGGCGACTCAGCTAGATTCTTGATTTCGCGCTGAAAACCTTGTGCGACGCGGATCGCGCCAGATTCCGGTGCCGCAGCCGACGCGCCGATCGACCTTCGAGTTATCCACAGTTTCTGTGGATAGTAGTGTTGAAAAATCGCTCGAATTCGATTTAAGTCTTTGATGAACAACGATTTGTATGAACTGAGCGAATTCCGGCGAGAGCGGTTCACCGCTGCTTGCGAAATTAGCTGGACAACCCCGCCGCGCCGTTGCTGCCCAGCAGTTGTTCGACCGAATCGGCGTTCGCGTAATCCTGTTCGGGCAGTCCGTCGAAGAGCGTGATGACGTCGTTGCTCACGCCGGCCTCGCGCGCCGCGTCGACGAGCGCATCCTTGTTGACCGGGTATCGCACGATGCGCAGCACCTGCGCGATTTCATCGTCGATCGGTTCGTCGTTCAGGGCGTGCTTTGCGTGCGTGTCGGTCATGCCGAGGTCCGAGGTTGATCCGGGCGCTTCCGGGTTGAGCGCGGGTCGCGAAGACGCCGTCAGGCGACGGCGTCGGAAGAGGGCGTCAGGTCTGTACCTGAATGGGCTGGCTCGCCATGCCGTGGTTCGGCGCGCGCGACTTGGGCAGTGGCACATGGCGCCAGCGAGCGTGATCGAGGTCCTGCGCCGCGATTTCCGGCGCGGGCGGCGCGACGGGCGCGGCATTCACGCGCAACGCGGCGCGCGTCGCGGCGACAGCGGCGGTCGATTCGTCCGTCGAACTCGTGTGCAGCGGCGCCGCATAGCACGAGACCGACACGAGGGCCATCGACAACAACGTTGAGGTCTTCATCGGGCAACCCCTCCTCACGTAAGCAGCGAGAATGCACCAAGCAAAGCCTATGCCGATATGCATTTCCGCAGCCCGCCGTGCGCACGGTCCTCGCGGACAATCGGCGCACGGGCGCGACGAGTGGGCGTCGCGCGGACAGACTTCGAGTGAAATGTGAAGTGGAACCGGCACGCGCGAAGGACGCGCGTGCGCATCGTTGCGCGCCGCGAAATTGCACGGCTGCGCACTTTCAGCGCGACGTCGGGTTCAAACGGAAGTATGCGTCCAGAAGGGAGGTTTTGTACACGACCCCGAGCAGCAGCGGCTGGGTCTTTTTTTCGATGACCGGCAGCCGTTCGCCCTGGAACGCGAGGAAATGCTGGAGCGCTTCGCCGAGCGACATGTCGGGCGTGAGCACGTCGAATTGCGGCTGAAGATAGTCGGCGGCGGTCTTGGTTTTCGTGTCGTGTTCGTCGAGCAGATCGGAGGTGATGTCCTTCAGCGCGACCACGCCGCGAAAGCGCTCGGCGTCATCGACCACATACAGATACTTCACAGGATATTCGAGGAACACGCGCGTCATGTCCTTGATGTCCGCCGTGAGCGGCACGACGGTGTCGGCAGGCCGGACGAGCTCGCGCATCTGCGTGGCGGCCAGACGCAGGCGCTCCTTTTCCTCGCGATTGCGCCGCAGCGTGACTTCGTACATCGACGTCTGCTCGGACGTGCGCGCGATGAAATACGCGATCACGCACGACAACATGAGCGGCAGCATGACCTGATACGAGAGCGTCATCTCGAAGATCATCAGGATTGCCATGAGCGGCGCGTGGGTGGCGGCGGCGAGGAACGCGCCCATGCCGACCATTGCGTAGGCGAAGGGCGCGGAGGTCGAATCCGGCCAGATCGCGTGCACGCCGATGCCGTACAGGCAGCCGAGCACGGCACCGACGAAGAGCGTCGGCGTGAAGATCCCGCCCACGGCGCCGGAGCCTGTCGTGGCCGCCGTCGCGATGATCTTGAAGACGAGCACCGTGAGCAGCGCGCTCCACGTCCACGGCTCGTGCAGCAGCGAGTTCACGACTTCGTAGCCGTTGCCCCAGACTTCGGGCCAGCGAATCGAGATCACGCCGACGATGAAGCCGCCCGCCGCGAGGCGCAGCGGCAACGGCAGCGGCAGCGTGGAGAAGCGCTTCTTCGATGCCGCGAGCAGCCGCAGGAAATGCGGCGCGAGCACCCCGCACAGCAACCCGAGCACGACGAAGAGCAGCACTTCGATGCCCGTCACGGTCGGGAACACGGGCATCTCGTACGGCGGCTTGTAGCCGGCGAATTCGCGCATCGTGATGTTGGCGACGACCGACGACACGACGATCGGCCCGAAGCTTTCCATCGCCATCGATCCGAGCACGAGTTCGGTCACGAAGAAGGCGCCGGCGATCGGCGCGTTGTACGCCGACGTGATCCCGGCCGCCGCGCCGCATGCGACGAGCAGCCGCAGGCGCGGCGGATCGAAATGAACCCAGCGCCCGATGAGCGACGCGACGAGCGCGGCCAGTTGCACCATCGAGCCTTCCCGGCCGATGGAGCCGCCGCTCGTGATGGTGAAGAGCGACGAGATGCTGCGCCACATGCTCTGCCAGACGGGCACGACGCCGTCGCCGATGGTCGCGGCTTCCATGTAGTCGGTGCTGGTCTGCTTGCACGCGCGCTGCTTCGCAATGATCAGGCACAGCCCGGCGATCAGGCCGCCCGCGGTCGGCAGCGCGACGCGCACGGGCCAAGGCAGGCTCTTCGCCATTTCCACGAAGTTGCCGGGTTCGCCGCCGAAGAGCCGCTGCAGGAGATCGATGCCCTCGCGGAACGCCGAGGTCGCGAAGGCACCCGCCACGCCGACGACGACCGCCCAGACGAGCATCGTATGCGAGTCCGACAGACGGAACAGCCGCTGGGCGCGTGTACGGAGCTTGAGCAGGAATGAGAGCACTTTTGCGAAATCGTGGAAAGCTTAGAACGAAATGGAATAAGGGCGCTCGCAAGGATAGCATTGCGAGGCCCTTGTCATGCGCTCGGGGCAGTCGCGACTGGGCATTTTCCGCATCGGCGGGGCGGGGTGCCGCTCATGCGGCTGAATCAGTTTCCTTTTTCACCCAAGTCCGTAACGTCTCCGTCACGCGATCGATCACACCTGTCCAGTCGCCGGGTCGCGTTTGCCGGAACAGACGCGCGCTCGGATACCACGGCGAGTCGTCGCGATCGAGAAGCCATCGCCAGCAGCCATCGAATCGCGACAGAATCCAGACAGACTTGCCTAGCGCGCCGGCCAGGTGCGCCACCGATGTGTCCACGGTGATGACCAAATCGAGTTGTTCGATGAGCGCCGCGGTATCGGCGAAGTCGCTGACTTCGTCCATCGGGTCGAGAGGGCGCAACTCGGGTGGAAGTTCGTTGAGCTGCGGCCGTGTCGATTTGCCTAGCTGCAGGCTCACGAAGGTGATGCCTGGGATTCGCAGGAGGGGCAGATAGGCTTGCGCATCGAGTGAGCGGCGTCGGTCCGTTCGGTTGGCGCTAGCAAGCGACGGTCGCGGATCGCCCGCCCAGACCAGACCGACTTTCAGAGAGTCTCGCGGAAATCGTCCGACCCAGCGCGAAAGGCGTTCGGCCGGCGCACGCAGATAGGGCACGGACGCGGGAATGGTGCCGAGCGTCGTGTCGAATCGCAAAGGAAGGCTCATCGTGAAGCACCAGAAATCATGCTCCGGGATGCTGTTCATGTCGGCTACGTTGATACACGCGTCTACGCCTTCGATCTTCTCGAAGAGACTTACGAGCGCGGTCGGACATGCGAGCGTCAATTTCGCGAGGCCCAGGCGCTTGAGCAGGGGCAGATAACGGACGAAGTGCAGGCTGTCTCCGAATCCTTGCTCCGACCATACTAGCAATGAGCGGCCCGTGAGCGACTCGCCTTGCCATTGCTTGAATGAAAATGGCGGTTTTGCATGCGCTGCGGACTCGTCGCCCCAGTAGGGCGAATCGGAATAGCGCGACTCATAGAGTGGCCACGCTTCCTCGAAGCGGCCACGCTTGAGGAGCAACAGGCTCAAATTGAGTACTGTGGGAATTCGTTCCGGCGCGATATTCAGCACCAGATGATAGTACGTCTCGGCTTCGTCGAAACGACGCGTGGCTTCGAGCAGGCGTCCAAGATTATTCAAGGCCTCGACGCACCGCGGGTCGATTTCCAATATGCGGTGGTAGCATGCTTCGGCCTCGGCGTAACGGGCGTCGTTGTCGAGCAGACCCGCCAGGTTTCCCAGCGAGGGAATGTGATCCGGCTTGCTTCTCAACGCGGCACGGAAACATGCTTCTGCTTCAGTCGCGCGCTGCGCGCCTTGCAACAGCAAGCCTAGACTGCTTAGCGCGTCTACGTCATCCGGCTGCAAACGCAAGACTTCGCGATATTGGTATTCGGCGTCTTCCGGGCTCTTCCGCTCGATCAGAAGTTTTGCCAATGCGACACGAGTCTCCACGCGACGGGGCTCGACAATAATGGCTTTGCGATATTGGGCTTCGGCCTCCGCCAGCTTGCCGATGGCTTCCAGCGTACGTGCGAGTTCCAAGCAAGCTTGAACATTGTCCGGTTGCACGATGAGGGCACGCTTCAAAGCGGCTTCCGCATCGGCCATGCGACCCATGCAACGAAGTACGCGTGCAAAGTGAAGATGAATTGCCACATTCGCTGCATCGACGGTGAGAGCCCTTCTCAAGGTCTGTTCCGCTTCATTCCATCGCTGCGAATCGCTCAGACTTGCTGCCAAATTTCTCAGGGCATCGACGTAGTCAGGACGCAGCAAAATGGCTCGCTGGTAGCAGTCTTGAGCTTCTTCGAAGCGGCCTGTTTCGTCTAGCAGCACGCCGAGGTTATTCAGGGCTTCGGGGTGAGTGGGTTGTATATCGATTGCGCGTCGATAATGCGCTTCAGCCTCTGCATGACGCGCTTGATGATGCGCGGAGATTCCGGATTCAAGGCATTCCTGCGCGCGCGCGTGGGCGAGAGTTGATGACATGGTCTTTCCACCGCCTTGATGTATGGGCAAATTGCTCGAAAGATCGAGCGTATTGGAATCTGAGATATTATCGAGATGGTGAAATTTGAGAATCGGATTTCGCTGAACGTAGCGAAGGATGTGAGGTGCCAGAGTCCTTGATGGGCGTACGTTAAGTCTACGTAGATATCAGGTACGATACAGAAAGTTCACCGTCCAATAGTCGCTCCCTTACGTACCGCCAAGACTCTTGAATATCGTCGCCTTGGACGAGGTCCAGGCTGTGGCTTGAAAATGTCAAGGCGACGTTGGAGCAAGAGCGAGGCCGTATCTGGCCGTTATGAGCGGAACCTTATCTCGCTACTTTTCGCGCCGTGTAGGTGTATTGGTCTGGGGCATCAATGACGACCTTGATGGAAGTGCCCTCAGGCGTGGATTTTGAAAGCCCCACACCAGTTCCTCCGGGACTTACAAGAAGCCAGGCCGAGTTATAGGGCTGACCGCTTCCAGCCGATATCGGATCGTTTCCTCCAAATTCGTAAAGCCTTCCGCCTCCGCTAGTCGGGGTTAGTACTCCATAGGCCATGTTTTTCATCGAAAGCGTGTGTTCGACGGCTTCGCTGGGTCCAACCGGATCGACAGTGACTACGCGAGGCAAATACGGTGCTGACGATGAAATAGATATGGTTTCCCCGAATCTTGCATGACCTGCATTGACATAAACAGTCGGAAGGACATAAGGATCATCGTTGTCGACTGGAGTTATCTTCACGTAATAATGCCCAGCTTTCGGCTCCCATACTTTGCATGAACGCCCGCTCCAGAATGGGTATGAACCGCCCCGGATTTGGTGGAGGCTCCAACTCTTGAGAGAATGGAGCTATGAACAAGTCGAACAAGTTTTCTGCC
>FCOH02000003.1 GCA_001544595.2 Caballeronia peredens
CGCCCGCCCAAGATTCACCAGCCGAGGAATCGGCGCTCGTGCCTGGGCGAACTGATTCAGATCGATGGCAGCGATCATCGCTGGTTCGAGGATCGCGCGCCGGCCTGCACGTTGCTGGTCTTTATCGACGATGCCACGAGCCGGCTGATGACCCTGCATTTCACCGCCACCGAGTCGACGTTCAGCTATTTCGAGGCGACGCGCAAATACATCGAGGCGTACGGCAAGCCGGTGGCACTCTATAGCGACCGCGCCAGCGTGTTCTCGTGCAACAGTCATTCGAGTACGCCCGGCAAGGGCGTGACCCAATACGGACGGGCCTTGTACGAGCTCAACGTGGATACGCTATGCGCCAACAGCAGTCAAGCGAAGGGGCGCGTGGAACGGGCCAATCTGACCTTGCAGGATCGGCTCGTTAAGGAGTTGCGCTTGCGCAAGATCGACACGTGGGAGGCGGCGAATGGTTATGCGCCCCACTTCATCGCTGATTTCAATGGTCGTTTTGGGAAGGTGCCCCGCAGTGGCTTCGATGCCCATCGCGCGCTGCGCGAAGATGAGAATCTCGACCTAATTCTGACGCATCGGGTGTCGCGTTGCGTGTCGAATAGTTTGACCTTGCAGTACGACCGGGTGATCTACATGCTGGACGACACGCCGCAGACACGCGCCCTCGCCCATCGCTATATCGATGTGTACGAGTATCCGGATGGCCGCATCGAAATTCGGGCGGATGCAGACGCGCTGCCCTATCGCCAGTACGACAGGTTATCCGTGGCGGATCAGGGTGCCGAAGTGGATAACAAACGCCTGGAGCATGTGCTGGCGCTATCGCGTCAGGTGCAGATGGAGCGCGACAACCGGCGCGCCTCGGATGCACCATCAAGAACGAATCAGGGCGAGCCGGTCAGGCCGAAGATGCGGGCCAACAACACGCGCAAGCAACGCGAACTGAAGCCGGTCGACCTGAATGCAATGATGCTGAGAAGCGCCGAACTGCGGGCAGCCGCGGTGGAGAAATGAGCTTTTAAAGAGAGATTTAATGACTGAAAACCCGACATTTCTAAAAAGTTCAAACCCCGACATTTCAATCTGGCCGTGACATTGATTGTAGGTCCCAGATTCAAATGTCGTGTTTTAGCAAGATAGATGGAATGGCCGCCTCTCGCCTGAACGGTCTGTCCGACGGGGTCTCGCCTCCGGAGCGTGCGACATTGCGGATTCGGCAGTCTTGCCGCCAAGGTATCTGGCCATGACATTATCTGTAGCAGTTAAATAGTAACGTCCGCCTTTTAGGCAAGTCTCGCCACCCGCATTCGCACCCAAAGACCGCCATCTCTTCGGCTACCCGATCCGGGTGGTCAAACTTTCCCCCATGCCTCGTACTGTCGTCCAAAGCCTTCCGGAAATAAGGAGACGAAATGGACCGTGGTCAGGCATTTACCCAGAGCGCTTCCAACGAAGCCATCCAGCGCACTCGCACAATCGACGCTACAAGCGAAAACTGGCCGTTCGAGGTCGCGCGCTGCTCGCCCGCGATCGGCGCCGAGATCAGCGGCCTCGACTTGCGTCAACCGCTCGACGACAACATCTACAAGTCATTACGCAGTGCGCTCGTGCGCTACAAGGTGCTCTTTTTCCGCGATCAGGACATCACGCCTGCGCAGCATGTCGCGCTTGCACGACGCTTCGGCGAGCTCGAGGTTCATCCCGCGTTCCCGCATCACGAGGCGCATCCGGAACTCGTGATCATCGGCCGCAACGACTCGAAACGCGGTCACGAGAACCTCTACCACAGCGACGTTTCCTGGCGCGAGATTCCGTCCATGGGCTCCATCCTGCGTTGTGTGACATGCCCCGACATCGGTGGCGACACAATCTGGATCAACATGGCCGCCGCCTATGAAAATTTGCCCGTCGAAGTCAAGCAGACCCTCGAGAATCTGAACGCGGTGCACGACTTCATGCCGCTTTTCAGCATTGCCGTCGACGAAGCGCGCCACGCCGCGCTGCGTAAGCAGTTTCCGCCCGTCCTGCATCCGATCGTGCGCACGCATCCCGAATCCGGCGAGAAAATTCTCTTCGTCAACGAGGCGTTTACCACGCACATCGACAACTTCGGCATGCATACCAAGGACCACTATCGTTTCGGCTTCGACTTCAAGCTCGCCGAAATGGATCTGCTCCAATATCTCTTCCGCCAGGCGCAAGCGCCCGAGTATCAAGTGCGGCTACGCTGGAAGCCGAACACAATCGCTTTCTGGGACAACCGCGCGTGTCAGCACTACGCGGTGCAGGACTACTACCCCGCCGTGCGGCACATGATGCGCGCGACGATCATCGGTGACCGTCCGGTCTGAGCCGTTTCAATCGGCCTCCACAGGGAACAAGATGAAAAGCATCGACACGTTCTATAGCGAAGGCCGCTGGGTTGCGCCCTGCCCGGGCGGCTCGCACATGGATATCATCGATCCGGCGACCGAAACGTCCATCGGGCGACTGACGCTGGGCAGCGCACAGGATGCCGATCGCGCCGTCGCCGCCGCGCGCGCAGCCTTCCCCGCCTGGTCCGAATCGACGCGGGAGGCGCGCATCGCACTACTGGAGCGCATCATTGCGTGCTATCGCGAGCGCATCGAAGAAATCGCGCACGCGGTATGCGCGGAAATCGGTGCGCCCATTGCTCTTTCGAAGGCGCTTCAGGCACCGATCGGACTCGCCCAGTTGCAGGCGGCGCTCGACACGCTCCGTACCTTCGAATTCAGCGAGACCCGCGGCAAGAGCGAGGTGCGCCGCGAAGCGATCGGCGTCGCCGCGCTGATCACGCCATGGAACTGGCCGCTCAACCAGATCGCCGCCAAGGTCGCACCCGCGCTGGCCGCCGGTTGCACGGTGGTGCTCAAGCCGTCCGAGATCGCGCCGCTCGACGCCGTCATCTTCGCCGAGATCATGCACGCGGCCGACACACCGCCCGGCGTGTTCAACATGATTTTCGGCGAGGGCCGTGTAGTCGGCGAACGACTCTCGTCGCATCCGGACGTCGACATGGTGTCGATCACCGGTTCGACCCGCGCGGGTGTCGAAGTCGCCGTCAGCGCGGCGCCCACCGTCAAGCGCGTGGCGCAGGAACTGGGCGGCAAATCGCCGCTCCTCATTCTCGACGACGCCGATCTCCAGTCCGCAGTCACGGCCGGTGTCACACAGTGCATGACGAATTCCGGACAGACGTGCATCGCGCCCACGCGCATGCTGGTGCCGCGCGCGCGCCATGACGATGCCGTCAGAATCGCCGCCGCCGTCGCGAACGCCATCACGGTCGGCGCACCCGGCGATCCGGCCACGAAAATGGGCCCTATCTCGAACCGCGCTCAGTACGAGAAAGTTCAGCGCATGATTGGCGCCGGCATCGAGGAAGGCGCGCGCGTCGCGGCGGGCGGACCCGGCAGACCGCCCGGAATCGAGCGCGGGTTCTACGCGCGACCGACCATTTTCGCCGATGTCCACAACGGCATGGCTATCGCACGCGAGGAAGTTTTCGGGCCGGTGCTCGTGATCATCCCGTACGACAGCGAAGCCGAGGCCATCGATATCGCCAACGACTCGGTGTATGGGCTCTGTGCCTATGTCGCGTCGAGTGACATCGCGCGCGCGCGGCGTGTCGCCGGGAAGCTGCGTGCGGGGTCCGTGCGCATCAACGGCGCCATGCTCGACATCACGGCACCTTTCGGCGGCTACAAATCGTCGGGGAACGGCCGCGAGTACGGTCCGGAAGGACTTGCCGAATTTCTCGAGTGCAAGTCGGTGACGGCATGAGTGAAGCAGGCGCGCCGCGAAGTCTGCGGTGCGTTATCACGAATTCGTGCAGTTATCCTATTTATAACTGTAAAGTTTTGTCGCGATAGAAGCCGGCGTAAAGCCCTTACCGGAACGCCTGAACACGCGATATCCGTATCGCTACTGAGCGGATGCGTGCGATCACTGAGCTAGAATCAGCCGGTCTCAATTTGTCATGCCTCGCCGTGATGATCGACGGCCGGGCAGGCGCAAGGCGCAGGTCGATATGCAGCAAAGCTCAGTTTTCTCCACGGCGTGTCCGCGCAATCCGGCTGACCAGAAATCCGCTTCCAATTCAAGATTGATACCGCCCCGTGGCGCCACGCGCATCGTGGCCCGCGAGCGGCTGATTTCCCAATTGCTCGATGCCCGCCGCAAGCGTTGCATCGTCGTACAGGGGCCAGCGGGCTCGGGAAAAACCACCACATTCGTTGCCCTGCGTGAAGCATTGCTGCCGCTCGGCTTCGATATCGCGTGGGTCACCTTCCCTCCCGTCGCTGATGCTGCCGACTCCACACCCTGCGTCGATTATCTGGTGACGAGTCTCGCGCAAGTCGATGAATCGATCTGTCGCGAAGCTGCGCTGCTCGGCGGACGCGGTACCGATGACGAAGCCGTAGAACGCACCGTGATCGCGCTCGTGAACGGCATCGCGAATCATCCGGCCGACGTGGTGCTCGTGCTCGACGACGTGCATCGTCTGATCGACGCCCGCGATTACGAGGCACTGCAATGGCTGCTGGACTACGCGCCGCCGAACCTGCACATCGCGCTGCTGTCGCGCACGATCTTGCCGCTGGCGCTGGGGCGGCTGCGCGATCAGGGGCTCGTCCTCGAACTCGACATGCGCGACCTGCGCTTCACCGAGCAGGAATCCGAGGTATTTTTGAAGGCGCAGATCGGAGAAATTTCCACCGCGGAAGCGCGGCGTTTGCACGAACTCGCCGACGGCTGGGCCGCCGGCCTTCAACTCTTCGCGATTCGCGCCAGACTCAAGAAGAAATCGGGCTGCGACGGCTCGCCGCAAGAACTCGCATCGCCGATGCAGCTTCATGATCCGCAGGCATTTGCGGACTATTTCGATCGCGAAGTGCTCGCGAGACTCGATGCCCGCGAAGTGGAACTCCTGCTCCGCATGGCCGCGTGCACGCAGGTCTGCGCGCCGCTTTGCGTGGCGCTGTTCGCGAACGAACAGGCCGCGGCGGACGTCCTCGCACTCCTGTCGCGATTCGAAATCGACAATCTGTTCGTCGCGCCCGTTGATGCGGCAAGCGGCGCGGATGCCTGGTATCGGCTGAATCCGCTTTTTCGGGACACGCTCCTCGGACGTTTTCGAACGCGCGACGTGCGTCACCAGCGCGAAGTGCATCTGAAGGCGTGGGTCTGGTTCCGCGATCACGGTCACGCCGATGAAGCCGTGCATCACGCGCTGCTCGCAGGCGAACCGTCGGCCGCCGCCGATCTCGTGTTGCAAGTCGCGCGTCCGCTGCAGGTGAAGGGCGATCTGCGCAGGCTCGTCGCGTTGATGCGCATGTTGCCTGAGGCCGAGATCGACGCGCGCCCGGGCTTGCGTCTGTGGATGGCGCATCTGCATCTGTATGCCCGCCGTTTCGATGCATGCGAAGCGGCCGTCGCGGCGCTGAAGCGCGATATCGGCGGCGACGATGCAGGCTTGCGCTACCGGCTCACGCTGCTCGAAGCCGCGCTCGCCACGCAACGCGACGACCCCGACAGTGCCATGTCGATTCTGCCGGACTTGCTGCACCCACCGCAGCACGCCGACGGACTGACCATCGGCGGACGCAACAATCTGCTTTCGTGGCTGTACATGCATCGGGGGCGATACGACGACGCGCGTCGAGTGCAGCTCGACGCGCCGCCGCTCATCGTCGACGGCGCGCCGCTCATCGGCACGCACGCGGGCATGTTGAGCGGCCGATGTTTCGTCGGCTTCAGTTATGCGCTCGAAGGCAAGTTCACGCAGACCGAACGCATCTGCCGCGACGTGCTGTTCGCGGCCGAACAATACGGCCATGCCGCCGCGGATGCCGACTGTTTCGCGTCGGCGCTGCTCGCCGAAGTGCTCTACGAATTCAACGAACTCGATGACGCGCGCAAGCTGATCGAATCACGCGCCGATCTGCTCGAACGTGTGTCGATCCCCGACTCGGTGCTGCGCGTGCATACGGTGCTGTCGGCGGTGCATTGGCTCGCGGGGCATCGGCTCGACGCGTTCGCGTGTCTCGAACGTCTCGACGAATACGCGCAGCAACGCGGCCTGCCGCGCCTCGTTGCGCGCGCGCTCGCGGAACGCGTACAGCGGCATGTCTCGATCGGACAGATGGACGCAGCCGAAGCGGCGCTCGCACGGCTCGACGCGCTCGTCGAATCGATTCCGGCCGGGCGGCCCGGCTTGCGCGGCGAGGTTCTGCTCGCAGCCGGGCACGCGCACGTCGGCTGGTGCGCTGCGCACGAAGATTTCGAGTCTGCCGCGGTGCGCCTGCAACCGCTGATCGCGCATTGCGACGAACGCGGCTGGCAGCGGCATGCGGTCCGGTTGCGGATGCAGGCGGCGGTCGTCGCAGGGCGGCTCGAACGGCACGACGCCGCCCGCGACGGCACCTTGGCCGCACTGCGCCGCGGACACCGGCTCGGACTGCTGCGCACACTGCTCGACGCCGATCCCGGCGCCGCCGCTCTGATCCGGAGCGTGCTCGCGGAGGAGCGCGACGAGCCGGTGCTCGCCTTTTATGGCGCGCGCATCGATGCCGCCGCGCGGACGGCGGTCCCGAACGTGACGGCGCGCGCCGCGACACGCGCGGACGTGCGGCGCGCCGAGGTATTGAGCGAGCGCGAGACGGAAGTCGTGCGGCTTCTGTCGCAGGCGCTGCCGAACAAGAAGATCGCGCGCACGCTCGGCCTGTCGCCCGAAACGGTCAAGTGGCACCTGAAAAACATCTACGGCAAGCTCGGCGTGTCGAGCCGCGACGAAGCGGTCGCGCGGGTGCGTGATTTCGAACTCGGCTGCGCTTCGGACGTAGCCGTGCGATAACGCCCGCGCATTCCGCGTCGCCTGTTCAGCCGCAAACCGCCGGCGGCAGCGAATAGCGACGTGAGCCGCATAACGGATGCGTCTGACGCCGGCCATCGACTCACGCGATGAAGCCGAGTCCTTGCGCCCTCATTTCATCGATGTCAGTGCCGTCGAAGCCCCACTCGCGCAGCGCGCTCGAACCGCCCTGCCCGCGTTGCGGCTTCGGTCCCTTGATCTCCGAAGGCGTCGCGGAGAAACGCGGCGCAGGTGCGGGCTGCACGACGCCCTCCACTTCGACGAAGCTGCCCCGCGCCCGATGATGCGGATGCATCGGCGCTTCAGAGAACTTGAGCACGGGCGCGACGCAGGCATCGCTGCCGGCGAACGTGATGCACCATTCGTCACGCGTGCGGGACGCGAACGCTCTCGTGAAAGCCTCGCGCAGAACCGGCCAGCCCGCGCGGTCGTGTTGCTTCGGCAACGACGCACCGGCGAGGCCGAGCTTGCCCAGCAATTCGGCATAAAAACGCGTTTCGACCGCGCCGACCGCCATGTAATGCCCGTCGCGCGTGCAATAGCTGTCGTACCAGGGCGCGCTGCCATCGAGCAGATTGCCGCCCCGCGCCTCCGTCCAGTTGCCCGACGCGAGCAGGCCCCAGAAGATCGCGCCGAGTTGCGCGGCGCCTTCGGTCATCGCGGCATCGACGACCTGGCCTTGACCGCCGCGCGCCACGTTGAGCAGCGCCGCCACGACGCCGAGCGCGAGCAGCATTCCGCCGCCGCCGTAGTCGCCGACGAGATTCAGCGGCGGCACCGGCGCCCCGTCCGCGCGGCCGATGCCCGACAGCACGCCCGACAACGCGATGTAGTTCAGATCGTGCCCCGCGCAAGCCGCGAGCGGTCCCGTTTGTCCCCAGCCGGTCATGCGTCCGTAGACGAGCTTCGGGTTGCGGGCGAGCGCCGCATCCGGGCCGAGGCCGAGCCGTTCCATGGTGCCCGGCCGAAAGCCTTCGATCACCACGTCCGCGCGCTCGATCAGGCCGAGCAGCACGTTCGCCGATGTCGGCTGTTTCAGATCGATCGTGATTGAGCGCCGTCCGCGTCCGCTGACGTCGATACGCTTGCCGGTCGTCTTGATGCCGAGATCTTCAGGCGGCAACGGACGGTCGACGCGCAGTACGTCCGCGCCCATGTCGGCCAGCAGCATCGCGCCGAAGGGGCCGGGCCCGATGGCCTCGAATTCGAGCACGCGGATTCCGTTCAATACGCCCATGGCTTCTCCTCTCATCTTCGCGCGCACATGCGCACGAACGAGAAGTAAGCCATTTCACGCGACACCGCAGACCACCCGGCGCAGGTGGCGCCCGGCTCACATGCCCCGGCGCAGCCCGGCCGTATGCACGGGACTGTCCCAGTGCCGCGTCATTTCGTCGTCGAGGGTGCAGAGCGTGATCGATGCGCCCGCCATTTCCAGCGATGTCGTCAGCGCGCCCACTTCCGAGCGCGCGATGCTCAGCCCGCGCCCGTCCAGCCAGGTGCGCACCGACTCGTACAGCAGATAGAGCTCGGACAGCGGCGTGCCGCCGAGCCCGTTGACGAGCACGAGCAGGCGCGCATCGGCGGCGGGCTTCAGGTCCTCGACGATTGCCGTGAGCAGTTCATCGGCGATGGCGTTCGCCGTTTCGAACTTCGCGCGCCTGCGCCCCGGCTCGCCGTGGATGCCCACGCCGATCTCGATCTCGTCCTCGCCGAGCGTGAAGGTCGCCCTGCCCGCGGCCGGCACCGTGCAGCTCGAAAATGCGACGCCCATCGACGCGATCCGCGCCGCGACACGCTCGCCGAACGCGCGGCACGCCTGCAGATCGGCGCCGCTTTCCGCGTAGCTGCCGAGCAGCTTTTCGACGATGATCGTGCCCGCGACGCCGCGCCGCCCCGTCGTGAAGCTCGAGTTCTCGACGGCGACGTCGTCGTTGACGAGCACCGTCGCATTCGGCATCTCGCAGAGTTCGGACGCCATCTCGAAGTTCATCAGATCGCCCGAATAGTTCTTCACGATGAACAGCACGCCCGCGCCGGTGTCGGCGGCCTGCGCGGCGGCGAGCATCTGGTCGGGCGTCGGCGACGTGAAAACCTGGCCGGGACAGGCGGCATCGAGCATGCCGAACCCGACGAATCCGCCATGCAACGGCTCGTGGCCCGCGCCGCCGCCGGAAATGATCGCGACCTTGCCCGGCTTGAGCGACCTGCGCACGATATAGACCGGATCGAAACTGACCGTGACGAGATCCGCATGCGCGGCGGCGAAGCCCGCGAGGCTCTCGGTCAGATAGTCGTCCACGCGATTGATGAACTTCTTCATGTCCCCGTCTCCTTTTTGTGTTCAGGCGGCGTCGTGCGCGAGACGCGCGCAGACCGCCGCGATCATGAGCTGGCTCGAGCGCGCGCCCGGATCCACGTGACCGCGCGAGCGCTCGCCGAGAAACGATGCGCGCCCTTTCGTGGCGAGCATGTCGCGCGTCGAGAGCATGGCTTCTTCGGCGACACGCGGCAGTTCGGTGAGCACGTCCTGTCTGGATGCGCCCGCATCCGCCGACGCGGAAAACCGTTGCGCGACGGGAATGAGCACGTCCATCATCGTCTTGCTGCCGGTGCCGGTCTTGCCGCGCTGTCCGACCGCTTCGACGCCCGCCGCGAACGCGCGCGCGAAGCCGGGCACGCCGGCGTCGCCGGCTTCGTCGGGCGAGGCTTTCGCCATGCCTGTCAGCATCGAAAAGAAGAGCGGCCCGGACGAGCCGCCGACCGTCGAGAGCACTTTCGTCGCCGCGAGCTTGAGTGCGGGCGCGAACGCTTCGGCTTCGATCTGCGCGCGCATCGCGACGAGCGCATCCATGCCGCGCAGCAGATTGATGATGTGATCGCCGTCGCCGATCGCCTGATCGAGCGAAGCGATTTCGTCTGCATGTTCCTTGAGCGACGCGTGTGCCGCGTCGATGCACGTCATGACCGTCTTGCCGTTCATGCGCCGATCCTCCATTCACGGCTGAGTGAGCAGAAAGGATACAGCGTCGCGACGGCGCACGCTGGCCGTTCAGGTCCACGGAACGTGCACGCGATCCAGATTCCGGTCGAGCTGAAAGGCCGCGCTGATGAGCGCGAGATGCGTCAGCGCCTGAGGAAAATTGCCCAGCGCCTCGCCGCTCGTCGCCACTTCCTCGGAGAACAGCCCGACGTGATTGGCATACGCGAGCATCTTCTCGAAGACGAGCCGCCCTTCGTCGACCCGTCCCGCGCGCGCGAGCGCTTCCGCATACCAGAACGAGCACGCCGAGAAGCCGCCCTCGGTGCCGGGCAGGCCGTCGAGTGTCGAGCCGCGCGAGTAGCGGAAGATCAGCGGATCGACGCGCAGGCCGCGCCCGATCGCATCGAGCGTGCCGATCCAGCGCGGATCCTTCGGGCCGATGAAGCGCACGAGCGGCATCATCAGCGTGGAGGCGTCGAGGGTCGTCGAACCGGGCGTCTGCACGAAGCTCTGCAGATCGTCGTTCCAGAACTGCTCGTGGATGTCGCGATGAATTTCATCGCGCGTCTTGAACCAGATGGCGAGCGGCGCGGGCAGCGAGCGCTTTTCCGCGAGGCGCAGCGCGCGATCCACCGTCACCCAGCACATCAGGCGCGAATGCAGCAGCGGCCGGATGCCGTTGCGGAATTCCCAGATGCCGTTATCCGCGTCGCGCCAGTGCTCGACGACGTAATCGACGGTGCGCGTCACGTGGCGCCAGCCATCGTAAGAAATGGCCGCGCCGTATTTGTTGTAGAGATAAACGGAATCCAGCAGCGCGCCGTACACGTCGAGCTGGATCTGATCGCGCGCCTCATTGCCGATGACCACTTTTCCGGGCATCTCGCCGACGAGGCTTTCGAGCGCCGATTCGGCGAGCGCGTCTTCGCCGTCGACCGCGTACATGACGCGCAGTTGGCCGTGCGCGCTGCAATCGCGGCTGCGCTCGGCGATCCATTTCATGAAGCGTTCGGCTTCGCCTGTGTAGCCGAGCCGCAGCAGCGCGTACACGGAAAACGCGGCGTCGCGTATCCATGTGAAGCGATAGTCCCAGCGACGCGATCCGTCCTGCGCCTCGGGCAAGCCGAATGTGGGCGCCGCGACGATCGCGCCGAATTCCTCCGAACTCAGGAGCTTCAGCGTCAGCGCCGAGCGCAGCACGACTTCGCGGTAGCGTCCGCGATACGTCGAGCGCGACGACCATTCCTTCCAGAAGTCGATGGTGCCGGCGAGCACGGCATCGTGGTTCGCTGCAAGTTCCGCGAGTCCTTCGCTCGCACCGAACGCGAAGCACGCGCACTCGCCTTCTCCGAGATCGAGTGTGGCGCGCGCGCCCTGTTCTTCGATCGAAAGCGGCACGTTCGCAAGCAGCCGCACGGGCGGCGAGCCATCGGCGCAGGCGAACTCGACGCCCTGCTCCACCGCGCGCGCAGCATGCCCGGCGCGCGCAAAATCGAAGCGCGGATCGCAGCGTACGTCGAGCGTCATGCGGCCGTACACGAGCCGCACGATGCGCAGCACGCAGTTCGGCACGCTATCGGCGGGCGTGGCGCTCGGCGCGACCGGCATCAGGTCGAGCAGTTCGCACACGCCGTCGCGCGTCATGAAGCGCGTGAGCAGCACGTTGGTTTCGGGCAGATACATCTGCTTGACGTTGGCGTTCGGCTCGCGCGGCGTGATCGAGAAGGCGCCGCCGCGCTCGCGGTCGAGCAGCGCGGCGAAGAGCGTGGGCGAATCGATGCGCGGATAGCACATGAAGTCGATCGCGCCGCACAGCGACACGAGCGCCGCCGTCTTCATGTTGCCGATCATGCCGCGTCCGTCGACGGGCAACGCGTCCGGTGAAACCCTGGCGGGATGATGTCCCATTGAGATGTGCTCCGACGAGCCCCGAAAGGCGCACGTGTCGGGCAGCAAGTCATATTCCTGTCGAAAGCGACAGATTCACCGGACGGGACAAACGCTGGACAGCGCGGCTCAACGGGCGACGGTTTGTTCACCCGGCGACGATTGCGCTTCGGCCGGCGCGACGTCGAAGCCGGCCGCGCTCGCCGCCGTCTCGTGCGTGGCGGCGAGCGCGGACTGAGCCGGCACGGGCGCGTCCGCATGGCGCGACCTGCCGAAACTCGCGATATACAGCACGGCCGCCACGGCGACGCCCACCAGCACCGCCGCGACCGCCACGCCGGACGTCTTTCGTCTCATTTTGTCTCCCGATCGGATACGATGACCCCCGGCTCGCGGCCCGGCCCCGCGTCGATGGTAGCAGCGCGGGGCGCCGGGCCTGCGTGGGCGGCCGCGCATTGCCGCACACGCCATTTCAAATCGAACCCGAGGAAAACTCATGCACGCCGCCACGGCATTCAATCTGGTGCTCGTCTCGCTCATTGCGATCATCGCGCTCGAAGTGCTCGCCCGGCGCCTGCGGCTGCCGCCCGCGGCCGCGCTGCTCGTCGGCGGTGTCGCGATGGCTTTCGTGCCGGGCCTGCCGCCCGTCGAACTGGATCCGGAGCTGGTGCTCGTCGTGTTCCTGCCGCCGCTCCTGATGTACGGCGCGTACTTCTTCGTGTGGGACGACTTCAAGCGCAATCTGAGCGGCATTCTGCTGCTGGCGATCGGCGCGGTCGCCTTCACGACCTTCGTGGTCGGCGTGGCGGTTCATCTCGTCGTGCCCGAACTGCCGTGGGCGGCGTGCTTCGCGCTCGGTGCCGTGGTGTCGCCGCCCGATGCCGTCGCCGCGAAGGCCGTGCTCGAACGCGTCGCGCTGCCGCGCCGCCTGATGGTGCTGCTCGAAGGCGAAAGCTTGCTCAACGACGCCGCCGGTCTCGTGCTGTTCCGCTTCGCGCTCGTCGCGGCGATGAGCGGCGTGTTCAGCGCGCCGCGTGCCGTCGCCAGCTTCGCGGGACTCGCGATCGGCGGGATCGTCGTCGGGATCGTGGCGGGTTTCATCGCCGTGAAGATCATGCGCGCGCTAGAGGACGACTATCTCGTCATCACCACGTCGATGCTCACGTCTTGGGTCAGTTATGTCGCGGGCGAGACGCTCGGCGTGTCGAGCGTCATCGCGACGGTCACATGCGGCATGGTGGTCGGCTGGCATCAGCACGAGGTGTTCACCGCGGCCCAGCGCATGCGCGGCACGGCGTTCTGGCAGGTCGTCGTGTTCGTGCTGGAGGCGCTCGTCTTCGTGCTGATCGGGCTGTCGCTGCGCGGCATCGCGATTCGCCTCGGCGGTGTCGGCGATGCCTTCTCGTTGCTCGGGCCCGCGACCATCGCGGTGATTGCCGTCGTGATCCTGTCGCGCTTCGTGTGGGTGTTCGGCACCGAAGCGGTGAAGTGGATCGCGTGGGTCGCCGCGGGCGGCAAGCGTTCCGATGGCGAGGCCCGCTCCATTGCACCGGACTGGCGCGCGGCAACCGTGGTCAGCTGGGCCGGCATGCGCGGCGTGGTGACGCTGGCGGTCGCGCTGTCGCTGCCCGAGACGATGCCCGGGCGCGATCTGATTCTGTTCGCGGGCTTCGCGGTGATTCTCGTCACCGTGCTCCTGCAAGGCGCGACGATCGGACCGCTGATCGCGTGGCTGTCGCTCGCGCGCGGACATGAACGCTCGGCGCGGCATCTCAGCGAGCCGCAGGCGTGGGCGCGCCTCGAAGACGCGCAACTGAGCGCGATCCAGCCGCTCGTGCACGATGCCGACGGCAACGTGATCCATCCGCGGCTGCTCGAACAGTACTCGTATCGCGCGACGCTCACGAAGCGCTTCGAGGACATGGAGGATTTCCCGACCGACGCGCGGCACGCGCATTACGACGTCGTGCTCGCCGCGATCGCGGCCGGGCGTGCGGAACTGCTGCGGCTGCATCGCGCCGGGCAGATTCACGACGAGCTTCTGCATTCGATGGAACACGACCTCGACCTGCAGGAGATCATCGCCCTTCACTCGCGCGGTTGAGCATCCGAATGCGATGGAGCGGCGAGCGGCGTGTCGTCGGATGAATCGTCGCACGGCGTCCACGCGCGAGCGGTCACGCCGGCGCGCGCGTTGTTTTTCAGGCGGATGAGCCACTGGCCCGCGGACGCGCGGCGCACGCGGCCCCGCACGGTGGTCGGCGCGAGCGCGACGAGAATCATGTGGCCGTCGCCGCGCGCGCCTCGTCCGAGATGCACGACGGTGCACAGCGCGTCGCCGCCGCGCACGTAATTGCCGATTTCGCCGCGCGCGAGCCACGCGCTCTCGACGCCGTCGGGCGGCACGATCTGGACGTCGACGTCGGGATCGGCGCCATCAGTACCGTCGGCACCGTCGGCTGATAGCCAGATTTCCGCGAAAACCGGCGACGCGCAATCCGCGCGCACCGGCCAGCGCAATTCCGCGCGATCCACAATCCTGAAAGCGCTGCGGCATTGCGACAGATCGCCGTTGCCGGACGGCAGCACGACCGAGCACGCGCCCGTGTCCATCAGTTCGTCGAGCGCGCCTTCGATGAGCGAACTGCCGTCCTGCTGCCACGCGGCATTGCCGGCGTTCAGGCTGACCAGCGCATGACAGTCCGCTCCGCCGATGTCCCGCGCACGCTGCGCGATGTAACGCACCGCATCGAGCAGATCGGCGTCGGGGCTCGGTCCGAAGGCGTCGCGCGCGATGCGGTTGCGCCGCCTGAGCTGCACGCCGATCATCGGCAGGGGCGGCTCGTGATCGTCGGCGTTTCCCATCGCACGCGACGGATAGCGGCCCGCAAGCTCGGCGGCGCTCGCGCCGTCGCTCGCCTGCCGGTCGAGCCGATCGAGCCGATAGATGCGCGCGTCGCCGGCGGCGCGGGGAATCTCGTCCGCGGGGAACGCGTCGGCGAGGATCGCGTCCATCTGACTTTTCAGCAGTTCGCTTCCGTAACCGAGCCCGCTCGCCGAATTCGCCGTGTCGTTCTGATTCCAGAAGCACTGAAAGCGCGTGCGCGTGCCGAAAGCATCTTCGGCATAACGCCGATGCAGAAACGAAAGGTTCTCTTCGCAGACGCCGACGACCGCGCGCCCGGGTCCGTCGCGCATCGGCGCGGGCCTGAGCGACGCATGATCCGGGCGCAGGCGGTGCAGGCGCGCGTCGCCGTGCGACGAGATCGCAAAGGCTTCGGTGAAGCGCTCGAACTTGCCGGCGAGGTCGGTGCCCAGATGCGCGAAGAAATCGCGCGTCACGTGGGCGGTGCAGAAGCGCGTGCCGGCGAGCACGGACGGCGGATCGCGATAGAGCGCCGACATCCAGATCCAGTCCTGCCAGCCGTTGCGGTCGATCGCGTGCGCGAGCTGCTGCGCGCTGTCGCCGCCCTGCTTCATTTCGATAGCGATGGGGAAGCGGACGCGCGGCACGCCGCCCGAGTCACGGTAGTGCGTGACGTTTGCCCAGACGAGGTAAGGATCGAGCCGCGTGTCGGACGCAAGCGCGGGCCGCGCGACAGGGTCGATGCAATCGCGCGCGGCGCCGATCTCCCAATGCGGGCTCATTATTCTCTCCTCCCTGCGGCGTGCCGGGGAAGCGGGGCCGCACGCGTTGCGGCCCGATGCGATTCTTCATATCGCCGAGCGCGTCTGGCGCCCGTATCTGACGACGATTGCGCACGGCGGACGCGATCCGTCTCATCGGAATATTTCGGTAACCGAAAGGAATGAGCCGATCGCTACAACGCATACCGTAGTCACTTGGGACACGATTGGCAAGGCGAATCGACGCGCGAATGTTCGTCCTTTATCGCAACGCGCGCCGCCCGCGGGCGCGCGCCGAAATTCTTCAGTCGCTTCAAGTCGATAGCGCACGGCTCCCGGGTTTGTCCACAGCGTTGGTCACAGTTTCTGTGGATAAGCCCGGCGTGCTTTGTGTCCGCGCGTTCGCTTCTCGCCGCTCTCTCACACGCCGGGCGAAGAGATTCAAACCTTCGACGAATCCAGCAAAACCCATGGCCGCGTAAATGTAGCCCTTCGGCACGTGCGTGCCGAAACCTTCGGCGATCAGCGTCATCGCGATCACGAGCAGGAAAGAGAGCGCGAGCGTCACGATCGTCGGATTGCGCTCGATGAAGCGCGACAACGGTTGCGCGGCGAACAGCATCGTGGCCACGGCGAAGATCACCGCGATATACATGATCGGCAGATGCTCCGTCATGCCGACCGCCGTGATGATGCTGTCGACGGAGAACACGATATCGAGCAGCAGGATCTGGCCGATCGCGGCCCACGCCGTCATGGCGCCGACGCTCGACGCGACGCCGGGCGCGCCATGTGCGTCCTTGTTGACGTGATGATGCATTTCCTTCGTCGCCTTCCATACGAGGAACAGGCCGCCCGCGAGCAGAATGAGATCGCGCCACGAGAACGCATGATCGAACAGGGAGAAGACCGGCTCGGTCAGACGCGCGATCCACGCGACGGTGCCGAGCAAGGCGAGCCGCATCACGAGCGCGAGCATGATGCCGATGCGCTGCGTGCGCGCGCGCTGGGCCACCGGGAGCTTGTTGCTGAGTATCGAAATGAAGATGAGATTGTCGATGCCGAGCACCACTTCCATCACGATCAGCGTGACGAGCGCGGCCCACACGGCGGGATCGGCGGCAAGCGAGAGAAGATATTCCATGAGTTTTGAATGGTTCGAATCGACTGGAGGATTCCCGCCATCATCCGTGTATCGTGTCGTCGAAAAAATCAGCGATAATCGAAGACAAACTTCGGTTTTCTCGAAGCGTCCGAAATCGTGAAATGCATAACCGCGAGATGCACGCATGCTGAACTATCGTCATCTGCATTACTTCTGGGTCGTCGTGAAGGAAGGCGGCTTCGCCCGCGCGGCGGAACGTCTCGACATGGCCGTGCAGACCATCAGCGCGCAGGTGCGCGAACTCGAAAAAGCGCTCGGCCACCAGTTGCTCAAGCCCGCCGGGCGCGGCGTGACAATGACTGAAGCAGGCCAGGCGGCCTACGCACGCGCCGAGGAAATCTTCCAGATCGGCCAGCTGATTCACGACGAAGTGCGCGAAGCGGCAAGCGGCACGCTGGCGCGTCTCGCGGTCGGATTGTCGGACGGCATCTCGAAGCTCGCCGCGCATGCGCTGCTCGCGCCGGTGCTCGACAATCCCTCGTTACGACTGCTCTGCCACGAAGGCGAAACCGACGAACTGCTCGGCGAACTGGCGCTGCATCGGCTCGATCTCGTGCTTTCGAGCCATGCGGCGCCGCACAACCATAATCTGCGGCTCACGAGCGAGCGGCTGATCGCCTCGCCGGTGGACTGGTACGGGCCGGCGTCGATCGTGCGCAAGAGCGCCATCGAGCAGTTTCCGGACAGTCTCGCTTCGTTGCCGATCCTTCTGCCGACGGGGCATTCGTCGCTGCGCGCCCGGCTCGACCGCTGGCTCGAAACGCAGGGCATCGCGCCGCGGATCGTCGGCGAATTCGAGGACAGCGCGCTCATGGCCGTGTTCGGCGCGCGCGGGCTCGGCGTGTTTCCGCTCGCCGAATTCGGTGCGGGCGATGCACCGCTGTTGCGCGGACTGCGCTGGCTCGGCCGCTCGCCGGACGTGAAAGAGGAAGTGCATGCCATCGTCTCGCGACGCGGCCGGCATCATCCGCTCACACAACTCGTGCTCGCACGCGCGGCAACCTGAACTTCGGTTTTTTCGAAGTTTTTCTTCCGTTGCTTCTGCTTTTTCGTAGGTCTCCGGCGCCTTAGTCTGAACGCATGTCCAACAAGGAGACGTACATGAAAGTCCTGTTCAAGTCGCGCGATCCCGAAGCCATTGCGATGCACGAGCTCGCGAAGGCACGCAGCGAATTCGTGTTCCGCCGCCTCGCGTGGCTCATTTCCAAGGCGACGGTCAGCCTGTCCGATATCAACGGCCCGCGCGGCGGCGTCGACAAGCGCTGCCAGGTCGAGGTGCAACTGGGGCGCGAGAACAAGGTCGTGGCGACATCGATTGCGCGCGACTGGCGAGGCGCGATCGACCTCGCGCTGGCCCGTGCAGTGCGCACGCTGGTGCGCAGGCGTCAGCAGGTCAAACCGACGCGGCGCGTGCGCGCCCGCGGCCTCGCATGGCAACTCGCGCCGGAACCCGCGCTGCAGGACGCGCCAGTACCGCGCATGCGGTTGATCGGTTGATCGGTTGATCGACGGGCAAATGGTGCGCGGCGCATCTAGCGCGTGCGCATAACCCGCACCACGCCGACTATGACCCCGAGCGCGGCCGACACCGCCGCGCCCACCAGCGCCACCCGTGCGCCGCCCTGCCCGTAAAGCCCGAACGCTACGGCCGCGAGCGCCGCGCCGAGCGAGAGTCCGATCATGCGCGCCATCGTCATCAGTCCGCCGGCTGCGCCGCTGCGGTCATGCGGCGCGGCCGTCAGCATGATGCGGTTGTTCGGCGTCTGAAAAAAACCGAAGCCGATGCCGCAGATCGCGACGCGCCACACGATATCCGCATTCGACGGCGACGCCGGCAAGCCGATCAGCAGACACAGTCCCACCGCCATGATCGCGAGCCCGAGGCCGCCGACGAGCCCCGGCGCGTGACGATCTGAAAGCCGTCCCGCGAGCGGCGCGACGAACACGATGACGAGCGGCCACGGCGTGACGAGCAAACCGGTCGTCGTCGCCGTGCGCGCGAACTGATGTTGCAGCATGAACGGCAGCGCGACATACGCGAGCGTCTGCGCGACATATGAGCAGATCGACGTCAGGCTCGACAGCGCCAGAATCGGAATGCGCAGCAGATCGAGCGGCACCAGCGGCGCACTGCGTCCACGCTGATGTCGGATGAGCGCAAAGCCGGCGATGCACGCCAGCGCGATCTCGATCAACGGCCACGCGTGAAGCCGCGTCGCGGCGGTCTCTGCTTCATTCACACCCTCGCCTGCTCCCAACCCGCCGACGCCGAGGATGAACAGCGCGATCGCTCCCGCGCTCAGCAGCGCGCCCGCGAAATCGAAGCGCCGGGTCGCGGCGTCGGAAGGCGCAATGCGCGGGAGCATCGCGCTTGCGAGACAGAGCCCGACAATCCCCAAAGGCACATTGACGGCGAACAGCCATCGCCATCCGGCCACCGAAAGAATCCCCGCCGCGACAGTCGGCCCGAGCGCCGCCGAAAGCGCCACAGCCAGACCCAGCAACGCGATGCCGCGCCCGACGAGCTTCGGCGGATAAACCTGCCGCAACAACGCGGGTACGACCGTCGACATGCTCGCGCCACCGATGCCCTGCAGCGCGCGCGCCGCGATCAGCAGCGGCAGGCTCGGCGCGGCCGCGCACGCAAGCGAAGCCGCCGTGAACACCACGACGCCACCGAGAAATACGCGCCTGAAGCCGAACATTTCGCCGATCGATGCGAACGGCAGCACCGAGACCGCCACCGCCAACTGATACGCCGTGACCACCCAGACAGTCTGCGCGGCCGGCGTCGACAGGTCATGCGCGATGGTCGGTAACGCGACATTGGCGATCGACGAATCCAGATTGCCCAGAAAAGAGCCGAGCAGGACCGACAGCACGGCCCAGTAATTGATGCGGTGCGCGCTATGTTCTTGTGTCTGGCTGGTCATCGATCGGTTTCTGTTTCCTGGAAAGATGCGCACGCCGCATGTCGCACGCGCAGCGTCGACTCTTGTGCGAAGCGCACGCGGTAGTGTGCGCGTATGACATCGATGGACGCGTCGCCGGCTTTGTCGTCGGCGTGGACGACGTTCAGCACGTACGACGCCTCGCGCAGAATGGAACCATCCGCCGCACGCCATTGTCCGTTCGCGCTCCACACGGTGAAGCCTTGCGGAAAGCGCGGCGTGACTTCGACACGCAGGAAGTCGTCCCATTCTTCCGCGGTCACGACGCCCGCCGGTTTCGCCGTGCCGAAATACACGAGATCGTTCACGACGCGCTGTTCGCCGGGCGCGCAGCTTCGTTGCGCCGTCGCGGCGCATGCCGTGAGCATGGCGGCGACCGCGCAAGCGAGCGTCAGCATCGAGATCGTTCGATATCCGAACATAAGCGACATGAAATTAAGCGAGGACGCCATCTTATAGCGCCGTACCCGATTGTGTTTTTTGTTCACGATGATACTTTCGTCGCCGGTCAATCAAAAAGGCGCCGCACAAGGCGCAGGAGACACGCATGACCCAGCGATCCGCCACGCTCGCCGTGCAGACCGTGATCGACGAAGCGCCGCTGTCGCGCTTCCAGATCGCGACCTTTGTTTTGTGCTTCGCGATTCTCGTGCTCGACGGTTACGACACGGTCGTCGTCGGCTATATCGCGCCGGCGCTCAAGGCGCACTTCGGCGCGGCGCCCGCGCAACTTGCGCCGATGTTCGGCGCGGGGCTCTTCGGGCTCACGGTCGGATCGTTCGTGTTCGGGCCCGTTGCGGACCGGTTCGGCCGCAAGCCGACGCTGATCGTGTCCATCGCGCTGTTCGCGCTTTTCAGCCTGATCTCCGCGTGGGCAAACTCGATCGAAACACTGATCGTGTTGCGCTTCGTGACAGGCCTGGGTCTCGGCGGCGCAATGCCCAACGCCTACACGCTCGCCGCGGAATATTGCCCGGCGCGGCTGCGCTCGACGCTCGTCGCGCCGATCGGCTGCGGCATCGCGGCGGGCGGCGCGCTGGGCGGACTGGCGGCGCCGCATCTGATCGGCGCGTTCGGCTGGCCGTCGATGCTCGTCGCGGGCGGCATCCTGCCGCTCGTTCTGGTGTTCGTGCTGGCGCGCTGGCTGCCGGAGTCGGTACGGCATCTCGTGGCGCACGGCGAACGTCAGGACGAGGCGCGTGCGATCCTCTCGCGCATCGCGCCCAAAATCGATCTGTCGCGCGTCGAGTTGACGCTCGGCGAGACGCCCGCGCGCGGCTTTCCGATCGGCCAGTTGCTGCGCCCGGGAATCGGCGGCGGCACGCTGTTGCTGTGGATCACGGCGTTCATGGCGCTGCTCGTGATCTATTTTCTCGGTAACTGGCTGCCGATCCTGATCCAGCAGAGCGGCGTGCCGTTTCGCGAGGCGTCGCTCATGACCGCGCTTTATCTGACCGGCAACAGCCTCGGCGCGATCCTGCTCGGCGTGCTGATGGATCGTTTCAATCCGCAATACGTGCTCGCCGTCGCGTTCGTGTGTGCGGCGGCAGCTCTCGCGTCGTTCGGACATCTCGCGGGAGATCCCGCGCTCGCGTGGCTATCGCTCGTTGCGTTGTTCGTGACGGGCGTGGGCACCGGCGGCACGATGACGGGCACCAACATCCTCTCGACGGGCTACTACGGCACGGCGACGCGCGCGACCGGCGTCGCCTGGACGCTCGGCATGGGCCGCGTCGGCTCGATCGTCGGGTCGATGATCGGCGGCGCGATGCTCGCCGCCCACTGGTTGCCGCCGCGCATCTTCGAGGCGGTGGCGGTGCCGATCGTGATCGCGGCGGTCAGCGTGTGCGTGCTCGCGGCGTATCGCGCGCGTCATGCAGGAACCGCTCAGGCGACGAACGAAGCGACGGCGCGCAGCGCGTAAGCCAGTCGGCGCGACGGCGCGCTCAGCCCGACACCGCGACGCGCGGCCCGCGCGCGGCGAGCCGGCCGTCGAGTTCAGCCTTGCCGTATTCGATCGCGAAATGTTCAGCGTCATGCGCCGTCGGAAAGGAGCGGAACGGCCCGATCGCGCGCCGTACGCCGCCGGGCCGCTCGATCAGGAGCGTCGCCACGAACTCGCCGGAGAGATGCCGCACGATGGCGGAGAGCTCGCAGCCTCGATATTCGACAGGGGTGGAGTCCATCGCTGACCTCGCTTGGCGGAACGTTCGGGAGATGCCTTCAA
Source organism: Caballeronia peredens (assembly GCA_001544595.2). Classification (GTDB taxonomy): domain Bacteria; phylum Pseudomonadota; class Gammaproteobacteria; order Burkholderiales; family Burkholderiaceae; genus Caballeronia; species Caballeronia peredens. The sequence continues at coordinate 21,742 of FCOH02000003.1, forward strand.
TCTACTGAAGGTCCGCCGCTCGCGTAACCCTGCGTGTGAGTGGCTGCGAACGCAGGCCACTCGATTGTCCGTTTTCGACGGCGGCAGCAAAAATAGCGCAAACGTTTGATTTCACCGGTAAGAATTTTGAAATGAGAGTGATTTCTGCACGATTTGTCTGAAGCCGCTATTCTGCGACGGACAAGCCCCGACGAAAGATGCCGGAAATTCCTGCAATCCGACTTCGCGCGTAATGAAAAACTCCAAAGAACGACATTACCGAATCGCCGCGCGGCTCATCGTGTGCGGCGGCCTGGCCCTCGCGAGCGGCGCCGCTCGGTCGCAGGAGTTCTCCTTTCTCGCCGGACCGCTCAAGAGCGCCAGCCAAAACACGTATTCGTGGGAAGCCAACTATCGCGAAGGACTCGGGCGCTATGCCGCGTGGAGTTTCTCGTGGCTGAACGAAGGTCATATTCCCGATCACCACCGCGACGGACAGGCCGTGCAGTTCTGGGGACGCATGCCGCTCTGGAACGACCGGCTGGAACTCTCGGCGGGCGCGGGCCCGTACCGCTATTTCGATACGAGTCAGGCGCAGGCCGGCGGCAACTATTCGAACACGCACGGCTGGGGCGGCATGTTCACGCTGCGCGCGGCGTACTACTTCGATAATCGCTGGATTGCAGAGATGAAGCTGAATCGGGTGCAGGCCTTCGGCGGCCCCGACACCACGGCGCTGCTTTTCGGCATCGGCTATCAGCTCGACGCGCCCGACGGCCCCGGCCCGCGCGCACGGGCCGTGCCGCGCACCACGAACGTGACGAACAACGAAGTCACCGTGATGATCGGCACGACGATCCTGAACAGCCTCGATTCCGAATCGAACCTGGCGGAGAGCATCGAATATCGGCGCGGGCTGTGGCACTACCTCGACTTCACCGCGTCCTATCTGCACGAGGGCGGCCACGTGCAATCGCGCCGCGACGGCCTCGCCGCGCAGCTCTGGGCGACGCGTGCGTTCTTCAACGACAAGCTCACGCTCGGCGTGGGCGCCGGTCCGTATCTGTCGATCACGCAGAACGACGACCTGCCGTCGAACCGCGCGGGCGATGGCCGCTTCTCGGGTCTCGTTTCGGTATCGGCGAGTTATCGGCTGACCGGCCGATGGCTTGCGCGCGTCACGTGGAACCGCATGGTGACGCGCTATGACCGCGATGCGGACATCATCGAGGCGGGCGTCGGCGTGCGCTTCTAGAAGAGCTCCTGCTGGCCGGACATCAGCGCGGTGAAGTCGTCGCGCAGAAAAGGCAGGATGCCGTCCGCGACCGGCTGGAGCTGTTTGCTCACGTAATGTTCGTAGTCGATCGGCGCATGACGCGCCTCGACCGGCTCGGGACCGGCCGTCGTCATCACATAGCTGATCCAGCCGCCGTTCTGATATTGCAGCGGACGCCCCTTTCGCGCGTTGTACTCGTCGGCGATGCGCGCGGCGCGCACGTGCGGCGGCACGTTGCGATGATATTCGCCGAGCGTGCGACGCAGCCGCTTGCGATAGACGAGGAGTTCGTCCAGCTCGCCGCGCCGCGTCCGGCCGACGTAATCGCGCACGTATTCGTCGTAGGCCTCGCCCTTGAACACGCGCATATAGAGTTCCTGCTGGAAGCGTTGCGCGAGCGGCGTCCAGTCGGTGCGCACCGTTTCCAGCCCCTTGTAGATGATTTCCTCGCCGCCGTCCGCGCGCGTCGTCAGACCGGCGTAGCGTTTCTTGCTGCCCTCTTCCGTGCCGCGGATCGTCGGCATCAGAAAGCGTTTGAAATGCGTTTCGAATTGCAGTTCGAGCGCGCTTTCGAGCCCGAACGCTTCGCGCAGATGCTCGCGCCAGTATTCGTTCACATGCGCGACGAGCGCCCGGCCGATGCGCGCGGCATCGTCCTCGTCGCGCGCGCGACGCAGCCAGACGAAAGTCGAATCCGTGTCGCCGTAGATCACGCCGTAGCCGCGCGCCTCGATCAGCTCGCGCGTGCGATGCATGATCTCGTGGCCGCGCATCGTGATCGACGACGCCAGGCGCGGATCGAAGAAACGGCAGCCGCTCGATCCCAGCACGCCGTAAAACGAGTTCATGATGATCTTGAGCGCCTGCGACAGCGGCTTGTTGCGCTGGCGTTTCGCCGCTTCGCGCGCGTCCCAGACCTGCGCCACGATTGCGGGCAGACAGTGCCTGTCGCGCGAGAAGCGCGCGCCGCGAAAGCCCGGCACGGTATCGGCGTCGTCGGGCGTGCTCACGCCTTGCGCGAGTCCCGCCGGATCGATCAGAAACGTGCGGATGATCGACGGATAAAGGCTCTTGTAGTCGAGCACGAGGACGGAATCGTAAAGACCGGGCCGCGAATCCATGACGAAGCCGCCGGGGCTCGCTTCCTCGGGCACGTCGCCCAGATTCGGCGCGACGTAACCGAGCCGGTGCATGCGCGGCATGTACAGATGCGTGAACGCCGCGACCGAGCCGCCGCTGCGATCGGCCTGCAGTCCCGTGACGGTCGCGCGTTCGAGCAGGAACGGCAGCAGTTCGGTCTTCTCGAACACCTTTGTGACGAGCTCGCAGTCGTTCAGGTTGTAATGCGCGAGGGCGGGCTTGTCTTCCTGAAAGCGCCGTTCGATTTCGTCCATGCGCGCGTACGGACTGTCGATCGCCTTGCCTTCTCCCAGCAAGGATTGCGCGACATATTCCAGACTGAACGACGGAAAATTCCACGTCGCTGAACGCAGCGCTTCGATGCCGTCTATCACGAGCCGTCCCGCGACCGACACGAAGAAATGGTTGCGCTTGATGCCGTGCTCGCGCCATTCGACGGCGCTGCCGTCGCGGCCGAGCGTGAGCGGCACGCCGTAGTCGTCGGCGTGTTTTTGCAGCACGCGCAGATCGAACTGCGCGACATTCCAGCCGATGATCGCGTCGGGATCGTGCTGCGCCATCCACGCGTTGAAGCGGTGCAGCATGTCCGCGCGGCTTTCGCAATAGTCGAGCGCGAAATCGGCTGGTGCGGTATCGGCGGCGCCGTTGGGCGGCCCGAGCATATAAACCTGACGCGCGCCGCAGCCTTCGAGCGCAATCGAATAGAGTTCGCCCTTCGCGCTCGTTTCAATATCCAGCGACACCAGTTTCAGCGACGGACGGTAATCCGGCGCCGGCTTCAGCTCGCTCGATATGTAACCGTCGCGCGCGACGCCTTCGAACGACACGGGCGCGGTGATGAAACGCTCCATCAGATAGCGTTCGTGCGGGCGGATGTCGGCTTCATAGACGTTGACGCCCGCGTTTTTCAGGGTTCTTTCGAGCGCCAGCAACTGGCGATATTGCGGGCAATAGAGTCCGAGCACCGGCTTCTGGCGGAAATCCTTCAGCGGCAGATCGCGCAGTTGCGCGTCGCGCACGCCGGCGACGATCCCTTCTGCCTTCGCGCGATCTTCGGCACGAATGAACGCGACGCTCGTTTGCCGCGCAATGCGGATCTTCTTCGGGCCATCGTCGGTGGCGAGCCAGAAATCGACTTCGGTTCCGGCTGCCGTGTCGCGCCAGTGACGAGTCAGCAGGAAACCCTGTCGTGTGGAAGCCAAGCCGTTATCTTCGAGAGCGCGTGCCATCGAAGCATTTTACTTGCCGCCAAACAAAAGGCCCGGCGCGTCTTTATCGCGTCGGGCCGGATGAATTCGGGAATGAGAAAAAAGTAAAACGCGGTAGCGGCAAATCGGCCGTCCACCATCCTTGCGGACGGTCCCCGGAGAACGGCCGGCGCCGCTACCGCCTAAGCAGCCTGTGCGACCAGGCCCGCCCGTTGCGACTGTAACGCCGCTACGTTACCGAGTACCGTGTGCTCCGCGTGCTCCGGCACTTCGTTCTTCGACATCGACACCTCCAGCGCGGCTTCTTGACTGGCCTGTCTTGCGGCCGCCGCTTTCTTGGTCTTCCCCGCGCGTGACGGCGGCTGGCAGGCCCCGCACACCACGTTGTTCTGCAAATCATGTTTATGTGCGACGAACTTCCCGGTGCAGCGGCAGCATGCCGTCATCTGCAGCATGCCCGCGTCGAAGAAGCGCACAAGAGTCCAGGCCCGCGTAAGGTCGAGTACCGCCTCGGCACCGCTATGGTTGCAGTGCTCGAGGTACAGCCGATACCCCTTGGTCAGTGCATCGAGATGCGAACAGCCGGCTTCGTTCTTCAGGAACGTATAGGTGTTATAGAAAAGCGATGCGTGGATATTGGCGAGCCACGTCATGTACCAGTCGGCCGAGAACGGCAGCATGCCCTTCGGCGGCGATACACCCTTCACTTCGCGATACAGACGAATCATGCGGTCCCGCGAGAGCGTGAGTTCGCTCTCCAGCACTTGCATGCGCGCGCCGAGCTCGATCAGCGCGATGGCGCGGAACACTTCCTGGGCGTCTTCGGTGAGGCTCTTCTTCAGCATGGCTCGCTCCGTATTCACTTAAGCGAACTGTTCAGCCGGCTGGCCAGCCAGCAGGATTGCCGCGTGCGTCGGCGCGATGTCCGCATTCTTCGCGGGTTGCGTCAAGGCCGACAGCATCGTGTGATCGTTGAAGCGGAAAGCGCAAAGCAGGTTATCCGACGATGCGAGCTTGACGACCTGCGCGAGCGTCAGCCCCGACAGCAGATCGGCGAGCTCCGCCGACAGACCGAGCCGGAACATGCCGATGGCGCGGTCCTCACGCAAAAGACGCTGCGCGAGCATGATGTACGACAAGTTGATTTCCCGGATCGATTCCAGCGTTTCGCGACCGTTCATGGTTGCAACTTCCAGTAAATCCCCGATTTCCCGCCGGCTTTTTGCCGATATCTTTTTTGTGCCTCACCGGACTAGTTCTGCCCGGCTACGTCCTGCGTAATCTTTGTTTCAGTGCGTTACATCTTGTAACAACCACTGTGAGACGGATTCTAAGTACGACCAGAAACTAAAGCAAGGTCATCTCAATAATATTTTGTTGCAAACAACACTTCGTATCGGTAATTTTTTCGACGTGCTTGTTACGTCTGGTTTTGCCGGCTTCTTTCTATTCTTCTGATGTTTACGGCATTTGTTCAGACAAGGATTTTTTTTGTCGGAATAATGGCTTGCCGCCAGCCTCAACGGGCGATTGCGGGATTCGGTTGACACTCTCACCCTCTAATCTCTCGACAATTCATCTGAAGATTAAGGGCGAAAAAATGCCGCGTAATCGGGATTTACCGAGACGCGGCATAACGAGTAATAAATACCTATGAGGTGTTACGTGGGTGTTACGGCCTTTGTTACCCGCGTTTGTAACGACGCCCGTTACTTTTGCGGCACGCCGCGCTTCCAGGCGCCCCAATGTGTAACAAGCTCTTGCACAAACGGATTGCCGGTTCGATACAAATTCTCGATAGCCGGCGTAAACCCGCCTTGTGCGGCGTAATTGAGCAGATTATCGGCGGCGGTCTGTCCCTCGTAAGGGCGGTCGAAATCCGAACCCGCCCGTAACGCCGCCACACGCGCCAGATCCACCCGCTTCACGCTCGCAGCACGTTTGAGCGCCTCGAAGGTCGCGTTGTCTTCCTGCTGCGTCGTGCAATACACGCCGCGGCCGTCGGTCAGAAGCCGCGTCCACGCGCGCGCCCGCTCGCCGATGTCCTTGCCCGACCACCAGGTATCGCCGGCGAGCGTGTCGCACTGGATCACGCGAGGTGGCTTATTGGCCGGCGCATAGCCGAACTTCGCGCGCGCGACCCGGGCTTCGTCGCTGTCGGAGAGCGTGACGTGTCGCGAGATTGCGAAGGCGGCGTCGGCGAGTGTCGCGTTGAGCGCGAACACTTCGGTCCGATAGTCGAGCGGCGGTTTCTCGTTCGGCCCTTTCGTGTTGATGCCGAGAAAGCCGCTCGGCCAGTCGGCGGGCTTTTCGCGTGCGTCGAGTTCCCACTGAATGCCGAAATCGACGAGATATTTCGCCCACGCCGCCGAGCCGATGGTCCCCTGCTTCGGATCGATCCCCGCGATGCCCGCGATCAGGAAATACGTGTCCCGCAGGTCGAAGCGGTCGGAGAAGGCCAGCGCCATCATCGAGGCCGCCGCGTTGGTGTGACCCATGCCGGTCGTGATGACGCAGACGTCGTCGCGGTTGCAATGCACATCGGGATAGTCGGGCGAAAGTCCGGGCACGCTGACCGCCTGCCACGGCCCCAGCCTGTCGAGCCAGATCTGGCCTTCGGGCGCGAACATCGTGACGATCATGACCTTGACCGGACGGCCGCCGTTGCCGTGGCGATCGTGATCGTGATCGTCGCCGGCGCTGCGCTGCTGTTCTTGCGCGAACGCACAGCCTGTGAAGCTCGTGAGGCTCGCCATGCCGAGCGCAAGCACGCTCGCGCCGACGAACTTTTTTAGCTTTCCTGCGGGAAATTTCCCTCGATGCCGTGACGCGGGAGCGTGTCTCATGCGGGTTGATCCTCGTAAAGGTTCGACCTTCGGAAGAAGACCACGCCCGCATACAGACTGGGGTCGGGCGCGATCGGCCCGCACAATTATAGGAGCATTAATTACACGGCGGCTGGCGCAATCGGCCGCGTCAGGTGCCGCTTTGCGTCGCGCGCGGCGGCGGCGTAGCCGATGCGACATTCGACGCGCCCGACGCCTCGCTCGTCGGATGCTGCGCGGCCCGCGAAGGTTCGCCGCGCTGATCCGCGCCTGCTTCGTCGGCGTCCTGGACGGCTTCGTGATCGCGACCGCTCACGATCACGAAGTTGCGCTGCGGATTCGCGATTTCGATGCCGCGTGCCGTGAATTCGTTGAGGATGCGCCGGTTGAACTCGCGCTGCACCGGCCAGCGCGCGCTGTCGCGGCACTGGATCTGGCCCGCGAGCGTGACGGTCGAGCCGTCGACGGCGTCGACGCCCCAGAAGCTGAAGTCGGAGAGAATGCCGTCGCGGAAGGCTTCGTCCTCGCGCAGCGCCGCGCCGATCGCCTTGAGCGTGGAGATCGCGAGATCGACGTCCTGACCGAGCGCGATCGACACGCGCACCGCCGCATTGCCGATGCCCCGGTTCGTGTTGTTGACCGTCGATACCGAGCTGAACGGCACCGTGTAGAGCGAGCCGTCGCCGCCGCGCAGCCGCACCGTGCGAATCGACAGATACTCGACCGTGCCCGACACGCCCGCGAGCGTCACCCAGTCGCCGACCTGCATCGCGTTTTCCATCAGCAGGAAGATGCCGGTGATCAAGTCCTGCACGAGCTTCTGCGAGCCGAAGCCGAGCGCAACGCCGAAGATGCTGGCGCTCGCGAGCAACGGCGCCGTGTTCACGCCGATTTCCGAGAGCCCCGTCAGCACGACGATCATCGCGATGACGATGAACAGTCCCGAGCGCATCATCGGCAAGAGCGTGCGCAGACGCGCCGCACGCAGGCGTTCGCCGCTCGCGGTCCATTGCTCGAGCCGGCGCTCGACGACGATGTTCGCGCTTTCCCACACGAGCACCGCGAAGACTGCGGCCACCGCGATCGTGACGAGCGCCGACACGAGCCGGTCGCCCACTCCGCCGGACATGAAGAACCGCAGGATATGGATGCCCCAGACCTGTAGCAGCAGGACCACCGTGACGATGGAAATGAGCACCTGCACGATGCGCCGCAAGGCTGGGTAATAGCGATAGGCGCGGCGGCGCAGCACGGATTGCTCGGAGACGTCGTCGTCATCGCTGCGGTGGAAAAGCCGGCCCAGCGCGCCGAATGCGACGATCGCCGCCACGCGCGCGCCGACCAGCACGAGCAAGGACACGCCGCCCAGATGAAACAGCGTCCTGTAGCCGTTCTGCACGTCGAGCGCCCACACGAACCACAGCGCGATCACGAAGAAGATCGCGACGGCGGCCCAGATATCGGCGACCCAGTTGCCGAACAGCCTGACCGAGCGATTCGCCCTCGCCTGCTCGCGAATGCGTTCGGCCACCGAGGTGCGGCAGGTGAAGATGACATACGCGATCATCAGATGCACGAACAGAAGCGTGACCTTCAGGACCGCGATGCGGGCGTCGCCGGACAGTCCGAGCGACTCGCCCGCATTGGCGAGCGCGATGCCCGCGCCCGCCACGTACACGACGCGCTCCACCCAGTCATGCACATAGGCTGCGTAGTAGTCGCGCATCTGGATGAGGCGCAGTCCGGGCGCGCGCGGCGCGAGGAAGAAGCCGCTCACGATGACGATGCCGCGGCATACCAGATAGACATCGATCAACGAGCCCGCGACGCGCGCTTCGGGTGTGTTTTCGTCGATGAAAAACGACATCAGCAACGTCACGACGCCGATGAACACGATGAGCGGCACGAGCGCGAGCAGCCCGTGCATGAGCGCGCTCGGCAGGCGTTGCAGCAGCGTCCAGTGGCGCGCCGCATGACGCTGACCGCGCGCTTTGTCGACCTTGCGCTCGGCGAGATGCATTGCGGTTTCGTCGCCGCTTCTTGCCGCGATGTCCTCCGCGCGCTCGGCCGCGCGCTGTTCGTGGACGAGTTCCGGCTCCTGCACTTCGGCATCGGCGATGCCGCGGGCCGCGATCTTCGCGCGCGGCTTCCTGAGCAGGCGCAAGCACACGAATTCGAGCAGCAGCGCCGGCAAAAGCGACGCCAGCACGGTCCACGCGACATGGCCGAGCAGCATGCGTCCCGTGTCGGTCGCGGTGCGATCGCGCCACCACATGCCGACCGAGCCGAAGTCGAGCAGCGCCGCTATCGATCGACGCAGGCCCGCGCCGATCTCGACGAGCCAGTGCCCTGCCTGCCGCGACAGTTGCGAGGCGAGCCCGTTCGCCGTCAACGAATGCGCGAGCACGCTCGACGCGCCCGATGCCGGCGTCGCGGATGAAGTCGATGCGGGCTGCGGCGCGCTTGCGGGCGGCGCCGGCGCAGCAAGCGCGCCCGCCGCGGCGACGGCGCGCAGCGTGTCCTCGACCTGCGCGCGGCGCGCGGGATCGTTGAGCACCGTCAGCGCATCGCGCGCCTGCTGCGGCGTCAGCGCGACGGCGGGCTGCGAAGCGGCGGCCGCGAAGGAATACGTCGGGAGTGCAGACAGAAAACCCGACACGGTGACAAGCAATACGGCAAGCAGAACTTTGCGCATGGGTCGAATGAAGATCGCGAAATGACAAGGACTCGATGCGGACGATGCGCACGCCGTATGCTAACGCGATGCCATCCGCGAAGCAGAAGCGGTCGCCGCACGAAGGCGGCCGGTTCGCAAAATGCACGAAACCGCGACGAAAGCCCCACGAAAGCGCGTCATCGACGCATTCGACACCGTCAGCACGCGGCGATCCCGCCCGGCACTCTGTGTAGACACTACGCGGTCGTCGCGGGTTCACCGCGGTCGCGTGCGACATCGGGTTCGAAGAATATCCAGCGCACTTGCGGAAACGCACGCTGCACGTCTTCCTCGATGATATTGATCGCGTCGATCATCGCGCGGCCGCTCGCGTAATCGATCATCTCCGCCTGCACCGCCACCACGACGTGCTTGCCCCACTGCAGCGTAATGAGACTGATGATGCGCGTGATTTCGGGACGCGCGCGCAGATGCGCGTCGATTGCCTTGCGCACTTCCGGACTCGCCGATTCGCCGACGATCATCGACTTCACTTCGCGCGCGACGAGATACGCGATGATCATCAGCAGCACGCCCACGCCGATCGAACCGGCCGCGTCGAAGGCGGGATTGCCGGTGAGCATCGTCATCAACACGGCGGCGAAGGCGATCGCGAGACCCAGCAGCGCTGCGACATCCTCGCCCGCGACCACGAGCAACTCCGATTCGCGCGTCTCGCGGAACCATCGCCATAACGACTTGTTCGGTGTGCCCTTGCGGATCTCGCGTATCGCGCCCGCGAGCGAAAACGCTTCGAGCACGACGGAGATGCCGAGAATCACGAGCGCGACGATCGGGTTCGACAACGGCTCGTGATGCAGCAGCCGATGCGCGCCTTCATAGACGGAAAACGCGCCGCCCACGAAAAACAGCAGCAACGCGACGATCAATGCATAGAAATAGATCTCGCGTCCCGAGCCCAGCGGATGCAACGCATTCGCAGGCGCCTGCGCGCGTTTCATGCCAAAAAGCAGCAACAACTGATTGCCGCAATCGGCGGTGGAATGGATCGCCTCGGCAAACATCGCGCCGGAGCCGGTGAACGCCGCCGCGCCGAACTTGCACACGGCGATGCCGAAATTCGCGGCAAGCGCGTAAAAAATCGCTTTCGGGGATTCTTCGTTCATGCCGTCCTTGAATGGATGCAGATCGGATCAGGTGACGTCGACGCGGCTTGCGCCGTCGACCATTTCGCCGATGATGGCGGCATCGTCGAAACCGTCGGCGCGGAAGATTGCGAGCACGTCGTTCACCGCTTCCGGCGCGCACGATACGAGCAGGCCGCCGGACGTCTGCGGATCGGTGAGCAAGGCGCGCGCCTCGTCGAGCGAAGCATCGGCGGATGCGCCCAGCGTCACGTCCGCGCCATAGGCGTTCCAGTTGCGTCCCGACGCGCCCGTGTAGATGCCCGCGCGCACGAACTCGCGAACCTGCGGCAGCCACGGCAGGTCGGCGTATCGGATGCGCGCCGTGAGCCCCGAGCCGCGCGCGAGTTCGAGCGCGTGACCGAGCAGGCCGAAGCCGGTCACGTCGGTGAGCGCGTGCACGCCGTCGAGCTGCGCGAGTTCCGCGCCCGGCCGGTTGAGCTTGGTCGTCGCCGCGATCATCGCCGCGTAGCCCGCGGCATCGAGCTTGTCTTTCTTGAGCGCCGCCGACAGTACGCCGACGCCGAGCGGCTTGCCGAGCACCAGCACATCGCCCGCGCGCGCGGCCGCGTTGCGCTTCACGCGCGACGGATGCACGATGCCGATCGCCGCGAGCCCGTAGATCGGCTCGACGGAATCGATCGAATGGCCGCCCGCGACCGGAATGCCCGCTTCGGCGCAAACCGCTTCGCCGCCCTTCAGCACCTGCGCGATGACTTCGTGCGGCAGCACGTTGATCGGCATGCCGACGAGCGCAAGCGCGAGGATCGGCTTGCCGCCCATCGCGTAGACGTCGGAGAGCGCGTTGGTCGCGGCGATGCGGCCGAAGTCGAAGGGATCGTCGACGATCGGCATGAAGAAGTCCGTCGTCGCGACAATCGCCTGTTCGTCGTTGAGGCGATAGACGGCGGCGTCGTCGGCCGTGTCGTTGCCGACAAGGAGATCGGGAAACGCGGGCAGCGGCGCGGCGCGCTTAAGTAGCTCGGCGAGCACGCCGGGCGCGATCTTGCAGCCGCAGCCGCCGCCGTGGGAAAGACTCGTGAGACGGGGTGAGGTCGTATCGGTCATCGTTGACAGGTGTGCATGAGTCGTGCGATGCGATGCATTATCGCCGCTTGCGGTGAATGACGTTTCATTTGACGCGCCGGAACAGACCCGGATAGTCGACGACGAGGCCGTCCGCATCGACCGTGATCTCCGCCGTGAAGCCCGTGTCGAGCCCTTCATAACGATAGCGATGATTCGGCTCGAGGCACGTGTACGCCTGCTCCACGGCGCTCACGCTCAGTTCCGGCACGCGCACGTAAGCGACGCGGATCACGCGCCGCTCGCCGCGCTCGAGCGCCAAGCGCCGGATCGGCAGTGTATTGGTGAACGGCGTCGCGGTGATGTCCACGTCGATGCAGCCGCGCAACGACTCGTGCGGCGCGCCGTTCGCATCGGTCCATGCGTGCGCGTCGCCGTTGTTGCCGTCCTTGCGATGCAGATCGAGCGTTGCGCCGCCCGCGAGTTTCAGGGCGAGGCGCGTGACCTGCCAGCGCGCGTCGCATTCGATGCGATACATCAGGCCGAAGGCATGCGCGCCGTCTTCGCCCACGACCGCGCTTTCGATCACGATGCGCTCCGGCGTCTCGTCGAGCACGAGATGCTCGAGCCCGGTGCCGTCCTGCTGCGACCATCGCACTGCTTTCATCGCGCACCTCGTCGACATGAGTGGCCTGCATCGAAGGATACAACGCGGCGCGCCTTGCTTTCGACCGGCATTCGAAATACGCGATTCGCTCGACGTCACAAAACTTCACACGGTATACTTCGCGCCATCCCTGCGCAGGCGCGCGCATCGCACTCACAGCGCCATTCACGCGATCCGTGCTCCGGCGATCCGCGCTTTTGCCCACACGCTCCGAACGCCCCCTTTCATCGCCATCGCATGAAGACACCTCTTGCCCCCGTATTGCTCGCAGTCGCGCTGTCGGCGCCGATGTTTCAGCTCGTCCAGGCTCAGGAAACGCCGGCGCGGCCGGAAGACTATTCGTATCTGACCAGGCTTCACGTGCCGGAACCCGTCGTGCAGTGCGTTGCCGCCATCGACCGCTGGGTCGAGAGCGCGCCGAAGTACGACACGCTCATCGTGCCCGACCGCCGCGTGCTGTCCGCCACGATCGACAGCGAAACTCCGATCTTCAGCGTCGGCAATCCGATTCCGGTCGACAAGGTGATCGTGATGCGGGCCTTCGCCAAGGCTCGCGGCAAGCAGCAGTGGACCCGCGTGGACAGCCGCTGCGGCGTGCGCGACGGTCACGTGGTCGGCGTTTCGCTCACGCCGAACATGAAGCCGAAGATCGTTCGGTAGCGCTCAACTCTTCGCGGCGCGGCGCTGGCTCGTGCGATCGTCGAGCCACTTCACGACCTGCGGTCCGAACGTGCGCGGCGCCTTTGCGTGAACGCGGCCCGCCAGATCTGACAGCCGGTCCGCCGCGAGCGCCTCACGCATGCGCTTCTCGGCGTTCTTCATGACCGCGTGGACCGCGCATACGCCGCTCGTCGCCCAGGGCGGCGCGTCGTCGCCGAACACCGCGCAGCGCGCGCGAATCTCTCGGCAATCGAAGAGCGGCTTGTCGCCGTCGATCGCATCGACGACATCGAGCACGCTGATTTCGCTCGACGGGCGCGCGAGCGCAAAACCGCCGCGCGCGCCTTCCGTCGCCACGACGAGTCCCGCCTTGTGCAGCTTCGTGAACAGCTTGGCCACGTATTCCGCCGGCACGCCCTGCAGGTCGGCGAGATCGCGCACGCCCGCCTCGCGTACGCCGTGCGGCGGCTCGGCGAGATAGAGCATGCAGTGCAGCGCGTACTCCACGCCCGTGCTGATGTGAGACATATTCACTCCGACATATCGAATCGGAGTTCAGGATAACGCGTTGCGCGCACGCGTGCAACGGCCGGAACGCGGGCCACGGCGCTTTACCGGCGCCCATCGCAAATATTTCACATTACACGTTTGCTTACAAACGAACACGGCTTGTCATTTTGCGAACCGCTAAATTGGTTTCCATGGTTCACACGGAGAGAAACCAATGAAGAAGCTAGCGATCCTTGCAGCGCTGGGTGTGTTGTTGAGCAGCGCGCTGTCGGGCTGCATCGTCGTTCCGGGCGATGGCGGATATCACCATCATCGCGATTACTACCGCTATTGAACCTCTAGCGAATCACCGTGAACTCGCATCCGCTGAATCGTAGTTCAGGCAGCGCGCGTGCGAAGGCCGAGCATACGAGATAGGAGCCAACATCATGAACAAGACGAAAAAGAGCCTGCTGATCGCCTCCCTGGCCGCCGCGCTGGGCATGGGCCTCGCCAATGTCGCTTCGGCGGACGTGCATCACTACGCGCCGCAGCACGTCAAGGTCGGCTGGCACGGCGATCGTTACTGGGACGGACATCGCTATTGGGAGCGGCGCGATTGGGAACGCCGGCACGAGCATCACGTGGCGCCGCCGCCTCCGCATCGCTACTACTGAGCGCGACCGGGCGTAAAAAAGGCCGCAGCGAATATCGATCGCTGCGGCCTTTTTGCATCGGCAGATGACTACCAGTTTTTGGGATCGCCGCCGAGTTCCTTGCACGTGTCGTACGCAATCGCCTGCAGCTTCGCTTCGCCGATCTGCCCGGACAACGCGTAGCCGACGCGATCCCACGCCCAGTAGAACGTGGTGCGCTGCCCGTCTCTCAGGGTCTTGATCCGGGTGTCGTTGCGCCGGATCGTTGCCGTCGTCATGTAGAGCGTGAGCCGCTCGCCCGCCGCGTTCTGATACATGAATTGCGCGGCGGGGCCTTCCTCATCCGGCAGCAACCGCCCGCCGACAAGCTGAAAACCGTACTCGGCCAGCGAGGGAATGGTCACCGAACGATTCAGCCGCTTCGACAGCCACGTGACGAGATGATCCTGCTGCGACGCCGCCACTTCCACCGCGTGGCGTTGCTCCGGCGCGTACACGGCATAGGCGATGTCGGCGCGCTCCGCGAAGCGCGGCCGCGAGTCGCCGAGCGCCGGCACCAGCATGTGCAGCAGGAACCCGCACGCGACGCCGACGACCATGAAACACGCCGCGAGCAGATAACGCTCGCGTGCGCGCGGCTTGAGGCGGATGACCTGCGGCTCACCCTGATCGGCGAACAGCGCGCGCAACGCGTTGTCCTGCGCGCGATAGGCGGCGACGGTCGCTCCGCTCGCGGGATCGTTGGCGATGCGCTCGGCCAGGGCGTCGCGCTCGTCGCCGTGCAGCTCGTCGTCGACGTAGGCGGACAGTGCCTGCAGGTCGCGATCGGGCTTCGGCGGACCCATCGGGCCGCCGTGGTCGGATGGACGGTCCTGATTCGTCATGAGCGGCTCACCACTTTCAACGACGACGCCGACGCCTTGCGGCCCGGTTCCTCGCCGAGCAGAACGCGCATGTGCTCGCGCGCTCTGGACAAGCGCGACATCACGGTTCCGGTCGGCACGTTCAACACCACGGATGCCTCCTGATAACTCATTTCCTCGACACAGACGAGCAGCATCACCTCGCGCTGCTCGACGGGCAGGCAATAGAGCGCGCGCTGCACGTCGCGCAGCACGAGCCCGTCCACTTCGCCGCGCGGCGCGGCCATCTGCCGCCAGGGCGCGGTTTCGTCGTCGACGGCGATATCCCGCCGTCCGCGCAACTGGTCGATGTACAAATTGCGCATGATCGTGAACAGCCACGCGCGCAGGTTCGTGCCGGCGTGAAACGAACTCGCACGATTCAGCGCGCGTTCGGTCGCGTCCTGCACGAGATCGTCGGCCCAGGCGCGATCGCCCGTCAGCGCGCGCGCATAGCGGCGCAGCTGCGGCAGATGCGCGAGGAGATCGCTCTCGAAGCTCAAGGCCGTGCGCCCGCTCGCAGACGCGCGGCGTTCGTGGCGCGGGTGGCGTTCACCATCAGTAGCTTCCTCCGCCGGCCGGCCCGCTCGGACTGCTCGAGCCGCCCGATCCGTTCGGCGCACTTTGCGTTCCGCTCGCGCAGCCGGCCGCGCCCAGCGCGAAGCCGAGCGCGATCAGGAGCGCCGTCACTCCGATCGATCGTTTCATGATCGTTACCCGTTCCATGAATTGACTAACGGACTCGCCGATTTATTCCGCGAGTCCGCCGTTTGCGAGTCGCTTTCAGTGTCCCTTGCGCGCGTTCCGGACCGCTCAGGGTTTCACGACATGCCAGACGTCGCGGAAATTGTCCCCGTTCTTGTCGCCCGGTTTCGTGTCCTTCGCGAAGCGATAGACGCGCTTGCCGTCATAGGCCCATTGCTTGCCGCCTTCGCCGGCTTCCATGGTCCACTTGCCGCCCGGCTTGTCGGAGTCGCTCGCCATCGCCGCGGGCCACGCCTGTGCGCAGCCGCCGGTGCAGGCGCTCGGGCCGCCCTTCGTGTCCTTGTCGAACGTATAAAGGGTCATGCCGTTTTCATCGACGTACATGCCGTTGGCTTCTTTCGGCGCTGCCGCGCTGGCGGACGAAGCAAAAGCGGCAGCGACTGTGGCGAGAGCGGCGACGGACATCACGATGCGCTTCTTCATTTCATCTTTCCTTGTTGTAGAAGTATCCGTAGAACGTTCGGAAGCGCTGCACTATTCCGCGGACGATGAAATAAATCGATGCGGCAGCGCCCTCGCATCGCCAGTCGGCAATTCATTCAAGACCATTCGCGCTCGCGTGGCCAGCGGTTCGTCGAAAAATTTCGCCGCCTGACGGGTCAAAGCCGCGCCAAGACCGCGCCCGGCCCGCCTTCAGACGCCAGCGGCCGCCGCGTCGCGCCAGCGCCGGGTGTCGCGCAGCGGCGGCGCGCCGAAGAGCCGGCTGTATTCGCGGCTGAATTGTGACGCGCTCTCGTAACCCACGCGATGCGCGGCCGTGGCGGCGTCGACGATATCGAGCAGCATGAGGCGCCGCGCTTCCTGAAGCCGCAACTGCTTCTGGTATTGCAGCGGGCTCATCGCCGTGACAGCCTTGAAATGATGGTGCAGCGACGACACGCTCATGTGCACGTCCCGCGCGATGTCCTCCACCCGCAGCGGCTGGTCGAAGTGCTGGCGCAGCAACTGGATTGCCTTCGCGATGCGCTGCGTCTGGCTGTCCTGCAGTGCGATCTGCCGCAGCCGCGCGCCGGAGCCGTTCATCAACAGGCGATAGAGAATCTCGCGTTTCACGAGCGGCGCGAGAATCGGCACGTCCTCGGGCGCATCGACGAGGCGCAGCAGGCGCAGAACCGCGTCGAGCATCGAGTTGCCGAGACGGTTCACGTAGAGGCCGCGCGACGCGTCGGCCTGCGCGGCGGGCGGCAGCTTCTCGTCCTGGATCAGCGCCGTGATTTCCTCGACGTCGAGATCCAGCCGCATACCGAGATAGGGCTCCGATTCGCTCGCGACCGACACCTGTCCGCACACGGGCAGATCCACCGACGACACGAGATAGTGCATCGGATCGTAGATATAGGTTTCGTCCCCGACCATCAGGCGCTTGCTGCCCTGCGCGATCAGCGCGAGCGCGGGCGTCTGGATGCCGTGCTTCGGCCCGCCCGGATTCATGATGCGATGCAGGAAGAGTCCCGGCACCGGCGTTTCCACCGAGCCCTCGCATCCGACGGTGAAGCGATCGAGCAGCGCGACGAGATCGAGGCGAGCCTGATCCAGCGCGGCATCGGGCGCGCCGCCGCCGCTGCGCGCCTCACCGGGCCGTTCGTGACTGTCTTTTCCGGCGAGGCCGGGCGTGTCGTTCAAAGCCATGGTTTGCGGACCATTTTCGAGAAGATGGGAGTCCGTCTAGCTTACTCGCGCGGGCGCGGGATTGCTCGGGGTGGCCCGCCGCGTTTGCAGGAACAGGCAAGGATTGAGCAGGATCAGGCTATGAACCGGGCGCGCCGCGGGACGATACTTCATTGCCGGCGCGTCCTGCCTGCCTTCGAAGCAGCGACGCCGCGCCCATCCAGCCATTCGGGAGCAAACATGCGCTACAGGAAATTCGGCAATACCGGTCTTTTCGTCTCGGAACTGTGCCTCGGCACGATGACCTTCGGCGGCGGAACCGGCGGCATCTGGGACAACATCGGTCAGTTGCAGCAGGCGGAAGCGGACAAGCTCGTCGGCCGCTCGCTCGACGCGGGCATCAATTTCATCGATACCGCCGATGTCTACGCCGACGGCCGTTCGGAAGTCATCACCGGTCAGGCGCTCAAAAACCTGCAGGTGCCGCGCGAGAACGTGGTCATCGCGACGAAGATTCTCGGCGAAACCGGCACCAAGAGCACGAACTCGCGCGGCGCGTCGCGCTATCACATCATCGATGGCGTGAAGGCGAGCCTGAAGCGCCTGCAACTCGATCACGTCGACCTGTATCAGATTCACGGTTTCGATCCGGCGACGCCGATCGAGGAAACGCTGCGCGCGCTCGACAACCTCGTGCAGCACGGGCATGTGCGTTACATCGGCGTGTCGAACTGGGCCGCGTGGCAGATCATGAAGGCGCTCGGCATTTCCGAGCGGCTCGGGCTCGCGCGCTTCGAATCGCTGCAGGCGTATTACACAGTCGCCGGGCGCGATCTCGAACGCGAAATCGTGCCGCTTCTGCAGAGCGAGAATGTCGGCCTGATGGTGTGGAGTCCGCTCGCAGGCGGTCTGCTCTCGGGCAAGTTCACGCGTGACGGCGGCAAGGAAGAAGGCAGCCGGCGCACCAAGTTCGATTTTCCGCCGGTGAATGTGGAGCGCGCGCACGACTGCGTGGACGTGATGCGGCGCATGGCGGAGGCCAAGGGCGTGTCGGTGGCGCAGATCGCGCTGGCGTGGCTGCTGCATCAGAAGGTCGTGTCGAGCGTGATCATCGGCGCGAAACGGATCGAGCAACTCGATGACAACATCGCGGCGACGAAGGTGCGACTCAACGACGACGAACTCGCCGCGCTCGACGAGGTGAGTCAATTGCCGGCGGAATATCCGGGCTGGATGCTCACGCGGCAAGGGGAGTATCGGTTGAAGCAGTTGAAGGAAACGGCGGGCGAGTAATTTCGCAGCGGGGCGGCTGTTTGAGTCGCCCCTTTTAGTAGGTACTTTCCCGCATTTCGAGGGATTTCAGGCCGATTTCAGCCCTCTATCTCAAAATCAGATAGACCTTATCCTCCGTATCGCGTTGCGGCATAAGGCCGCTCTGCCGACACTGTACGCACAACATCACCACTGCCTCACGGAGACAAACATGCGTACTCAAGTCGGCATCGTCGGCGCGGGCCCGGCCGGGCTTCTTCTCTCTCACCTGCTTCATCTGCGCGGTATCGAATCGGTCGTGCTCGAAGCGCGCAGCCAGAACGACATCGAATCGACGATTCGCGCCGGCGTGCTCGAACAGGGCACGATGGATCTGCTCAACCAGGCCGGTCTCGGCGCGCGCATGCAGGCCGAAGGCGCGCTGCATCACGGCTTCGAGCTCGCGTTCGAAGGCCAGCGGCGCCGCATCGCGCTGACCGAACTCACTGGACATTCGATCACGGTCTACGCTCAGCACGAAGTGATCAAGGATCTCGTCGCGGCGCGGCTCGCGGCCGACGGCGCGCTGAAGTTCAACGTGTCGAACGTGTCGCTGCACGATTTCCACGAAGGCAGCGATCGCCGTCCGCACATCAAATATCAGCACGAAGGCGGCGACGAAGAACTGGAGTGCGACTTCATCATCGGCTGCGACGGCTCGCAGGGCGTCTCTCGCCAGTCGATTCCCGAAGCGGTCCGGCAGGACTATCAGCGCATCTATCCGTTCGGCTGGTTCGGCATTCTGGTCGAGGCGCCGCCCTCTTCCGAAGAACTCATCTATGCGCGCCACGATCGCGGCTTCGCGCTCATCAGCACGCGTTCCCCGGGCGTGCAGCGCATGTACTTCCAGTGCGACCCGAAAGAATCCGTCGATGCCTGGTCCGACGACCGCATCTGGGCCGAACTGCATGCGCGCGTCGATTCGGCCGACGGCTGGCAAATCACCGAGGGCAAGATCTTCCAGAAGAACATCGTCGGCATGCGCAGTTTCGTCTCGACGCCGATGCAGTCGGGCAAGCTCTTTCTCGCAGGCGACGCCGCTCACATCGTGCCGCCGACCGGCGCGAAGGGGCTGAATCTCGCGGTGTCGGACGTGCGCGTGCTGACCGCCGCGCTCATCGACTTCTACAAGGAAGCCAGCAGCGACAAGCTCGCCCGCTACACGGAAACGGCGTTGAAGCGCGTATGGCGCGCGGAGCACTTCTCGTGGTGGATGACGCGCATGCTGCACAAGCTCGACGACACATCGCCCTTCGAGCAGCGTCTGCAAGTGGCGGAACTCGAGCACGTGACGACATCGCGGGCGGCCGCCACCGCGCTCGCCGAGAACTATGTCGGCAGCGTCGCGGTTTAAACGCCTCTGGCTTGTCGCGTCTCGAACGCCCGGCGCCGACCCGCGCCGGGCGTTTTTTCATCAGAGAACCGCGACGACCCGCACGTCTCCCTCAACCGACGGAATCACCTGACCGCCGACGCGCCGGAACGTGATCGTCGCGGTCTTGTCGCCGAGACGCAGATCGCCGATTTCCAGCCAGTCGATGCCCTCCGGCAACTGTGGCCGGTCGATCCTCACTTCGTCGTTGATGGCGTCGACGGTCACGCCCAGACACGCCTCCAGGACCATGAAAGGCGCCCCCGCGGCCCACGCCTGCGGCAGGCACGCGACCGGATAGGCAATCGGCCGCTCGCCGCGCTGCCGCGTGAACCCGCAGAACAGTTCCGGCAGACGCATATCGAAGGTGACGGCCGCCTCGAACAGCGACTGCAGCAGGCCGACCGCCGCGCCGCGCTCGCCGTAACGCGCGAGACCGCGCGCGCACAACGCCGTGTCGTGCGGCCAGACGGACCCGTTGTGATACGACATCGGATTGAAGCGCGGCTGACCCGCCGCGAGCGTGCGCACGCCCCAGCCGGTGTGAAAGAGCGTCGATTCGAGCTGGCGCGCGACCGCCTCGCCGCGCGTGCGGTCGACGAGATCGAATGCCAGCAGATGCCCTGCGTTCGACGACAGCACGCGGCATAGTTCGCCCTTGCCGTCCAGCGCGATACCGTAAAAATCCATCTCCGGCATCCAGTACATTTCCTCGACGCGCTCGCGGATATGGCGCGCACGCCGGTCGAATTCGCGAGCGCTCTCATCTTCGCCGCGTTCTCGGGCGAGCCGCGCCATCGTGGAGAACGCCGTCGAGGCATAGCCCTGCACTTCGACGAGCGCGATCGGTCCGATGGGAAATTTACCGTCCGCATGAAACACGGAGTCCTGGCTGTCCTTCCAGCCCTGATTCGCGAGGCCGTGTTCGGATGCGCGCTGATAGTCGAGCAGTCCGTGAGGATTCTTGTCGCAATGCCGCGCGACCCATTCGGCGGCGAGTTGCAACGCGGGCCAGATCTCGTCGAGCAGTTCGCGGTCGCCCGTGCGCTCCGCATAAGCGCCCGCCAGGACGATGAACAACGGCGTGCTGTCCACGCCGCCGTAATACAGCGCGAAAGGCACCTCTCCCGTTGCAGCCATTTCGCTTTTGCGCGTCTCGTGCATGATCTTGCCGATCTCGGCGTCGCGGAACGCCGAGTCCTCGCGCGCCTGATGCGCGGCTAGAAAGCGCAGAACGCCACGCGCGAGCGTCGGATGCAGCCACAGCATCTGCAAGGACGTGATGATCGCGTCACGCCCGAAAGCGGTCGAAAACCACGGAATGCCAGCATATGGATACGGGCCGGTTTCGAGATCGGTCGTGAGCAGGCCGAGATCGGCCAGCGAACGGTCGATCCATTCGCTGAAGAGCGGATTGCTCGAGCGCACGCGCGCGCTTGCACGACGCCTGTCGCGCATGCGCCGGTGCGCTTCGACGAGCGCCTCGCGAATGGCCGGCCGCCCCGATTCGGGCGCGCATTCGGCCGCCTCCGCCGCGTTGCGCTTGCTTTCCTCGCTGGCGTCGCTCAAGGCGTGCGTCACCGCCGTCACGGACAAATAAACGGAAATCGCCGTTTCCGACTGGATGTGCAGCGCGTAGTCGGCGCGCGTCGGCGAGAGCACGTCGGGGGCGGGCGTGAACTGGATGCGCGCCGTGCGCTCCACTTCATCGAGACCGACATAGCGCAACACCACTTCACCGTTCTCGACCACCGGAGGCCGCAAGTTGCCGCGCTTGCCGCGCTTTGCGCCGCGCACTTCGAACATGTCCAGGAAGTCTGCTGCGAAGGAAATCGACAGCGGCACGGTGGACGGCTCCGTGCCGTAGTTCGTGAGCACGATGCTCTCGTGTAGCACATGTCCGGACAACACGCGCTTGCGTTCGACGTGAATCACGCCCTCAGGCGTACGCGCCCCGCCGATGGGCGGCAGCGGACGGTTGGTCAGGTGCGCCGTGAAGACGGCGTTGTCGCTCGATACGCTGCCCGAAAGCAGGGACGGTGCGCGTCCTCCGAAAGTGAGCACCAGTTCCGAGAGCACGCGTGTGTCGTTGACGAACAAACCGTCGTCGCCGCCACGGATGTCGCCGTTGGCGTCGTACACGGCGAAGGTGTTGCCGGATTTCAAAACGAACTGACGTTCGCTCGGCATATTGGCATGCTCGGTCGGGATGAACGCCTCGTCCGCGATTTGCTGCTGCTGTTGCACCTGGCCTTGCGACTGTTCTTGTGTATCCATTGCACCTTCCTGAAAGTAATCTGAAGGGGTTTCGTGAGCCGCTCTCGAACGCGCCCGAGTAGCCCGTCATGCTGCCATCGTCCGGATGGACGTAGCCTACATGCAGCAAGTGAGCCGCTTACCCGCTATCATCGACGGTTTTTCGACCCAACCACGCCTGACGGGTTCTCCGCGCGCAATGTCATTTTCATTTCCGCACATCGACTTACTTTATTCTGCCTCAGGACTCGCGGTGGGCTTTCTGGTCGGCCTGACGGGCGTAGGCGGCGGCTCGCTGATGACGCCGCTGCTCGTGCTCCTGTTCGGCATCCATCCGGCGACGGCTGTCGGCACCGATCTGCTGTACGCGGCCGCCACCAAGACCGCCGGCACGCTCGTGCACGGCATCAAAGGCTCGGTTGACTGGCGCATCACCGGGCGGCTGGCGGCAGGCAGCGTGCCGGCCGCGGCGCTCACGCTCTATTTCCTGCACGCGCACGGCATTGCTTCGCCCAGTACCGCGCGGCTCATTCAGTTGATTCTCGGCACGGCGCTCCTCATTACCGCCGTCTCGCTGATCTTCCGGCCGCAACTTGCGCGCCTCGCCTATCAGAAAGGTCGCGGGCGCCCGGAACACCCGGCGCGCACGGCAGCCTGGACCGTTCTCACCGGCGCCATTCTCGGCGTGCTCGTCTCGATCACCTCCGTGGGCGCAGGCGCGATCGGCGTGACGGTGCTTCTGCTGCTCTACCCGCGCCTCGCGACGGTGCGTATCGTCGGTTCGGATGTGGCACACGCCGTGCCCCTTACGCTGATTGCGGGCGCGGGGCACTGGATGCTCGGCTCCGTCGACTGGGCGCTGCTCGTCTCGCTCCTCGTGGGCTCGATACCGGGCATCGCCATTGGCAGCATGCTGTCCTCGAAGGCGCCGGAAGCGCTGCTGCGCCACGTGCTCGCCGCGACGCTGGTACTCGTCGGCGTGAAGCTCGTGTTGAGTTGATGTTAGTCACGCCGTATTGCGGTTTCCAGTCGGCCAGAAGATTTAAGCCGATTCTCGTGTCATTCCGTATTTTCTCCTATGCCGTTCGGCCGGGTTTCCCGCTGCCGGGCGATGCGGCATCATTGCCGCTCAGTTGACCCGCCAGTCGCACGGCGGCCAAGTCGGGGCGCCGTGTAATGGGCGCGTCATCTATCGGCGTCGATCATGCAGGTGCGCGTCATCGGGGCGCGTTCCGCGTATTCACGAGGAGTCACGCGATGAATGAGAACGATCATCCGCAAAACGAGCTTACTTCCAGCAACGGCACGCCAGCCGGCGACACACCGGCGGATCCCGCGCGGCGGCGCCTTCTGGCTGCCGGCGTCGGTCTCGCGGGCCTGTCGCTCGGCGGATGCAATCTGTTCGATCAAAAGCCGGCCACGCCGAAGACCGCCGCCGATCTCGCGCTCGACCGCACGCTGGCCGCGAAAGTACAGCGCGTCGTCGTGATTTACGCGGAGAACCGCAGTTTCACGAATCTCTACGGCAATTATCCGGGCGTGCAGTATCCGCTCGCGGCGGTGCCGGCGTCGCATTACACGCAGTTCGACCGCGACGGCGTCACGCCGATGCCCACGCTGCCGAAAATCTGGGGCGGGCTCGTGCCGCAGGCGCAGGAAGTGGGTGGCAAGCGCTATGCCATCACCGAACAGCAAATCGCCGGCTTGCGCAACGCTCCCTTCCAGATCATGGACGCGCAGGGTGCGCCGCTGCCCAATTCCGTCATCACGCGGGATCTCGTGCATCGCTTCTACCAGAATCAGATGCAGATCAACGCCGGACGCAACAACCAGTTCGCGGCGTGGGGCGATTCGGGCGGCCTCGTCATGGGGCACTATCAGAACTCGCCCGACACGCTGAAACTCTGGGGTCTCGCGCAGCAGTACACGCTTTGCGACAACTTCTTCATGTCCGCGTTCGGCGGATCGTGGCTCAACCACATCTTTCTGATCTCCGCGCAAGCGCCCTTCTACCCGGACGCCAAAAGCGGCCCGGCCGCCAAACTGCTGGCAGTCCTAGAGGGCGACGATCCCGCCGGCTCGCGCCTCAGGCTCGCGCCCGACTCGCCGAAATCCGCGCTCGAGGGACCGCCGAAATTCGTACGCGACGGCGCGCTGACTGCCGACGGTTACGCGGTCAACACCATGTTTCCGCCCTACCAGCCGAGCAATGTGCCGCCGCCACCGGGAGGCGATCCGCGGCTCGCGGATCGTGCGAACGCGCTCGTGCTGCCGCCCCAGACCTACGCGACCATCGGCGACCGGCTCTCGGCGAAGAACATCGACTGGGCGTGGTATAGCGGCGCGTGGCAGTACGCGCTGGAGCATCGGGACACGGGCGCGGTGCCGGATTTTCAGTACCATCACCAGCCGTTCAATTATTTCGCCAACTACGCGCCGGGCACGGCGGCGCGCGCGCAACACCTGCGCGATGCGGGCCTGGGCGACGATCCGTCGACGAACAAGCTGCTTGCCGACATCGACGCAGGCCGTCTGCCGGCTGTCACCTTCTACAAGCCGCAGGGCAACCTCAACATGCACGCGGGATACGCGGACGTCGCCTCGGGCGACCGGCATATCTCGAACGTGATCGAACACATTCAGCGCGGGCCGCAGTGGGCGAATACCGTCGTGATCGTCACCGTCGACGAAAACGGCGGCTGGTGGGATCACGTCTCGCCGCCGAAAGGTGACCGCTGGGGGCCGGGATCGCGCATTCCGGCGCTCGTGATCTCGCCGTTCGCGAAGAAGGGCTACGTCGATCACACGGTCCACGACACGAACTCGATCCTGCGCTTCATTTCGCGCGTGCACGATCTCGCGCCGCTCGACGGCGTGGCCGCGCGCGACCGCGCATTCGCCGCCAATGGCGAAGCGCCGCTCGGCGACCTGACGACGTCGCTCGATCTGGCGTAGAACGCGGGTCGGGCGCGGCTCGCGCGGTCAGCCCCGCTCGACCCACGCCCGCGCTGAAATTTCGAGCAAGTAGCCGTAGTGGAGCGCGCCGACTGGCACAACGGCGCGCGCCGGCTTCCACGCGCCGAAATGACGCGCATAGATCTCGTTGAACGCCTTCCAGTGCTCGACGCCGACGAGATACACCGTCACTTCGATGCAATCCTTGAGGCCCGCGCCCGCCGCTTCCAGCACGGTGCGCAAGTTGGCGAGCGTCTGCTCGGCCTGCTCTTCAAACGGGCGGTCGCCTGTGTGCGTGCCGTCGGGGCGCATCGGCAACTGGCCGGACACGCAGACGAGGTTGCCCGCGCGCGTCGCGTGGCTGTAATGACCTGCGGGAATGGGCAGGCCGGGCGCGGTGATGGTTTCGATTGGGGGCATTGTCGGATGGGATCAAGTGCGAATTCTTGATTTTGGGTCAAGGATCATTTGAGACTAGCACCGTTTTTGCGAAAGTCGAAGCGGCCCATACTGCGCTCATCGACTTTGAACATTCAACGGAGCGTGAGCAGCATGAACATCTTTATCACAGGCGCGAGCGGTTTCATCGGCGGATCCATTGCCGCGGGCCTCGCGCGCGACGGACATCGCGTGCGCGGTCTCATCCGCCGCGCGGAACAGAGCGACGAACTGAAGCGGCTCGGCATCGAACCGGTGATCGGCAGTCTGGACGATACCGCCCTGCTCGCCGCCGAAGCGCGTGCCGCCGACGCGGTCATCAACGCGGCCAGCAGCGATCATCGCGGCGCGGTCGAAGCGCTGATCGGCGCGCTCGAAGGCTCGAACAAGCCTTTCCTGCATACGAGCGGATCGAGCATCGTCGGCGACGCGTCGGGCGGCGAAGAATCGGACACGATCTACACGGAAGACGACCTGCCCGAGCCGACACCCGACAAGGCGCCGCGCGTGGCGATCGACAATCTGGTGCTCGACGCCGCCAGACGCGGCGTGCGCTCGGCCGTGCTCTGCAACACGCTGATTTACGGTCACGGCGCAGTGCCGGGCGCGGCGAGCGTGCAACTGCCGCGGCTCGAAAGTCAGGCGAAGAAGAGCGGCATCGTGCGCCATGTGGGACGCGGACTGAATATCTGGTCGAACGTGCATATCGACGATGTCGTCGATATCTACCGCCTTGCGCTCGAAAAATCGCCGGCGGGCACGTTCTATTTCGTCGAAAGCGGCGAGGCGCAGTTCCGCGACATGACCACCGCCATGGCTAAGACGCTGCATCTGCGCGGACCGGAAGACTGGCCGCTCGACCAGGCGATCGCGGAATGGGGCTACGAGATGGCTTCGTACGGACTCGGCTCGAACAGCCGCGTGCGCAGCAAGCGCACGCGTGAATTGCTCGGCTGGCAGCCGAAACGAACGTCCGTCATCGAGTGGATCGAGAAGGACATGGTCGTCTGAACGGCGCCCGCGCGCGGATGAAAGACGCGGCAAACTGGTTTGACCAATTTGCCGCGCCATTCGCTTCCGCGCCTTACTTCAACGCGCTCGCAAACTTCTCGATTTCCGCTTCCGGCATGCCGGACGTCGCCGCCGATTCGCGGATCTGCTTCCAGGTCGTCGGATCGATCGCGATGCCGTTCGCCGTGCGTTCCGCGCGCCGCGCTTCCTCGGGCTCACCCGGCGCATGGATCGCGTCGACGCCTTCTGCGTGCGGCGAAGCCTTCATCCACTCGAGGAACGCTTCAGCTTCGGCTTGCGCGGCGGGCGCGTCGAAGGCGTTGGGATCAAGAATCACCGACGTCATGCAGTTGATGATCGCGCTCGACGTTTCCAGCGTGCTTTCGTGCGTCGTATAGCCGCCCGACAGCGCACCGCCGAAGATCTCGCACAACGCCGCGAGACCCGATCCCTTGTGCAGTCCGAACGCCGTGAGCGAGCCGAACGGCTCCTCGTGCATCACCTTGGGCTCGATGGTCGGCTTGCCTTCGTGATCGAGCAGCATGCCCGGCGCGACCTTCACGCCCTTGTTGTACGCGACGCGCGTCTTGCCATACGCGATGCCGGCGGTCGCGAAATCGAGCACGAGCGGGCTCTTGCCCGCGCGCGGATAAGCCGCGCAGAACGGATTCGTGCCGAAGCGCCGGTCGATGCCACCGAACGGCGCGACGAGCGGATCGCCCGCCACGTTCACGAAGTGGAACGACACCAGTCCGGCCTTCGCGCACTGTTCCGCCCAGTGCCCGATGCGTCCGATGTGATGCGCCTTGCGCAAGCCGACCGCGCAGACACCGAGCTTTTTCGCGCGTTCGATGCCGTATTCCATCGCTTCGTAAGCCACGACCTGACCGAAGCCCTTGCGGCCGTCGACGGTCAGCACCGCGCCCGCGTCGCGCACGATCTCGGCGTGCGTGTTCAGCTTCAACTGCCCTTCGCCGAGCGACGCGACGTAGCGCGGAATCATGCCGACGCCGTGCGAGTCATGGCCCGACAGATTCGACATCACGAGGTGATCGGCGACCAGTTCCGCTTCGCGCGGCGTGCTGCCTGCGTGCTCCCAGATCGCTCGGACGTAGGTGTGCAGCGTGTCGGCCGCGATGCGCTGTTCGGTTGCGGAAGTGGTGGACGTTGGGGATGCATTCATTGCGACACTCGTCTCCTGGTTGGTTGCTCGCGCGCCATTTTTTCGAGAAACGCGCGGGCTTCCCACTTTACAGACGATCAACTGGCCTTACCAGTTGGTTTTACAAAATTCACTTACAACGCTCGAAAAAAAAGCCCGGGCCAGCCGGGCTTCCATTCTCGATCGACACGCGCAACGCTCAGGGCGCCGCTGCGATCACCTCTGCCACGGCGGCCGTCAGCTTCTTCGCGTACGGCACATGCAGGAATTCGTTCGGACCGTGCGCGTTGGATTTCGGGCCGAGCACGCCGCACACCATGAATTGCGAGCGCGGGAAGCCTTCCTTCAGCGTGTTCATCAGCGGAATGGTGCCGCCCTGACCCATGAACGCGACGCTTGCATCGAAATGACGCTGCGAAGCGTCGTTCAGCGAGGTCGCCAGCCACGGCGCAAGATCGGGCGCATTCCAGCCGGTCGCGGCGCCCGCTTCCGGCTTGAAAGTGACCTTCGCGTTATACGGCGGATCAAATTCCAGCAGCGATTTCAGGCGCGCGACCGCTTCCGTCGCGTCCACGAGCGGCGGAAGCCGCAGCGACAGCTTGAACGCGGTGCGCGGCGCGAGCACATTGCCCGCGTCCGCGAGTGGCGGCAGGCCGGCCGCGCCCGTCACCGTGAGCGACGGCCGCCACGTCGAATTGATCAGCGCTTCGCGCGGATCGGTTGTTGTCGGGAGGACGCTGCCGCCGTCCTGACCGCAGCTCCACGGCAGCTTCTTCCAGACGTCGTCGCCGAGAATGCGCGCGGTGGCGTCGGCTTCGTGCTGGCGCAACATTGGAATCGGACAGTGAAAATCGCGGGGTAGCAGATCGCCGGTGCTCGCGTCTTCGAGACGCTCGAACAGTTGCCGCATGATGCGGAACGTCGACGGCGCAATGCCGCCGTAGCCGCCCGAGTGGATGCCCTCGTCGAGCACCTGCACTTCGAGATCGCCCGAAACGAGACCGCGCAGCGAAGTCGTGAGCCAGAGCTGATCGTAATTGCCCGCGCCGGAATCGAGGCAGATCACGAGGCCGACGTCGCCGAGCCGCTCGCGCAGCGCGTCGATGTAAGGCAGCAAATCGTAGCTGCCCGATTCCTCGCACGTCTCGATGATGCCCACGCAGCGCGGCCGCTCGACGCCCTGCGCATCCAGCGCCGCAAGCGCGGTGATGCTGGCGTAGGTGGCGTAACCGTCGTCGGCGCCGCCCCGGCCGTAGAGCTTGCCGTCTTCGAACTTGGGCGTCCACGGGCCGAGATCGCTGCGCCAGCCTTCGAATTCCGGCTGTTTGTCCAGATGGCCATAGAGCACGACCGTTTCCGTGCTACCCGAGCGCGTAGCGGGCGCTTCGAAGAAGATCACCGGCGTGCGCCCGGACAGACGCACGATCTCGACCTTGAGCCCTTTGACCGGCTGCGCTTTCACCCAGTCGACCGCATCCGTCACGACGCGCTCGATAAAACCGTGGCGCGCCCAGTCGCTGTCGAACATCGGGCTCTTCGCCGGGACCGCGATGTAGTCGGTCAGCGCGGGCACGATCTCGTCGTTCCATTTGCGCTCCACGAATTCCCGCAGGACGGCGGAATCGAGCCGAACCGCTTCTTCGTGCTGCGTGCTGTCGCCCGCGCTATCGCCGATAGTCATGACCGTGTATCCAATTCGAGCAAACTTAAATGATAGACGGGATTTGCTCCTTACTGGACCGCCTGCGCGCCGCGCCCGCGTGAATTGAAGGATTTTTTCAACGTGCCGGCGCGGCCGACGCGTCGTCGCGCGTTCCGGACACGACGACGCGCGTCACGGCCGGATCGGCGTCGATCGCCTGATCGGTGAACGGAAAACGCGCCCAGCGCTTCGCCGCGAACGCGCGCGTCGCATCGCCGGAATGCGGCGAGGCCGGATCGTCGGATTCGGAATGTGACAGCATCGTGTCGGCCTCCACGCCGGCCGCGCCGAACGTGACGACCTGCACATAGCTGTCGCCCTGGCCGCTGATGTCCATCGGATAGCCCTTCGAATCGAGCGGGCGCCGCGCGCACACGATCGTGAAATAGCCCGCCTCGTCGCAGCCGCCGTACAGCGGCACGCGCGCGCCGTTGCGCATCGTGTAGAGAATGTCGCCGCGCCGCGAATCGAGCGCAAAGCCGTTCAGCCTGAGCGCGAGCGCCGCGCCGCCGAGCGCCTGACGCAAATCCTGCAACACGGCCGGATTGTCGACGTTGAAGCCGCCGGGCGTCGCGAGCGGCTTGTTCGGATCGAAGCCGGACTCGTACAGGCGCTCCGGTGCGATGCGCGTCACGCGCAGCCAGAACTCGTCCCACAGATTCGCGCCGCGCGCGTCGATGTCGGCCGTGCCGTTCCACTGCCGCAGCACTTCACACGCGTCGTGCAGGTTGGACACGGCATCGTTGACCGTGCAGACCGCGTCGAGCAGCGGCTTGCGGAACAGCCGCTCGGACATCGAATTGGTTTCGAGCACGGCGGATTCGAGCGCCTCGCGCGTGACGCCGCCGCGCTCGCGCTGCAGCCGCGCCGCGAGCAGATGGCCGTAGCGCGTGCGCAACGACTGCTCGACTCGCGTCGCGCCCGCGATACGCGGATAGCCCGACATCGGCGCGTTCGCGTTGGTGAGCCAGTAACTGTCGTTGAAATTGCCGACGTAATCGCCGCGCACCGTGCTCGGCAACTGTTCGACGGGCAGCGCGCCCGGCTGCACGCTCGCCGGATCGGCGCGCCAGGCACACGCGCTTTTCGAACCGTCGAGAAACGGCACGCCGGCCACGCGGCCCGCGAACGCGCGGCCGGCGGGCGTCGTGCAGGCGTCCGCGAGCGCGTCGGGCACGTTCGGAATCGGCCCCAGGTCGGCGAACCAGACGCGCTCGTCGCCGCGTCCGATCGCGAACGTGTTGACCCACGGCATGCCCGCATAGCGCTTCTGGATCGCCATGAAGTCGGTCAGCGAGCGCGCCTGACTCCACGCCAGGAAATTCTGAAACGCACGCGTGTTGTCGGCGTTCACGTCGGCGAGCGCATACGCGCGTTGCGCGCTCCAGCCGAGGCCCTGCGCCATCGACGACAGATCGACGACCGGCCCGAAGCGCGTCTTGTAGAGCGTGCGCGACACGGATTCGTACGTGCCGTCGGCGCGGCGCGAGCGCACCGTGAGCGGCACGGGCGTCATCGCTTCGCTCTGGCCGTCGACGAGATAGCGCGTCGGATCGGCGGAATCGAGCGTCAACTGAAAGATGCCGAAGCGCCGCGCGCTCGACACCGTATGCGTCCACGCGATGTTCTCGTTGAAGCCGAGCACGATCATCGGCACGCCGAGAAACGACACGCCCGCGACGTTCACCTGGCCCGGAATCGTCAGTTGCGCCTGATAAAAGCGGTCGGGGCCGCGCCAGAACCAGTGCGGATTGCCGAACAGGATGCTGCGCTTGTCGCGCGTGATCGGCGCGCCGAACGCGAGCGCGTTGCTGCCGATGCCCGGATCCTCGCCGATGGCAAAGCGCAGCGCGTCGAGCGAAGTCTGAGCCGTCTGTGCCGGCGGTTCGCCGTCGCCGCGCGGCGACGCAGCGGGCGGTCTGGGCGGATGCGCCGTCGCGATCGGCGTCAGGAAGCGCACCGAGCCGCCTGCGAGATTGGCCGCGATCAGGCGCAGATAGATGTCGTCAGCGCTGATTTTGTCGACCCACGGCTTGCCCCGGCACGCGGCGTGCGCGCCCGGAAAGCTGCCGCCATTGAGATCGGCGAGATAGCGGTTGTAGCCGCTCGCGAAGCCGTCGATCAGGCTGCGCAGTTCGGCGGGCTGCGCGGACCGGTAGCGCTCGACCGTCGCCTGATCGCCGATCATGCGGAAGAAGAAATCAGCGTCGATGTTGCGCGGCTGGCCGAAGGTGGCGGTCGAAGGCGGCCGGGCGTCGGCGCCGAAGTAGGCCGAGCGCTCGCCGCGGTAGGTGACGAAGGCGTCGGCGAGCGTGCACAGGTTGTCTTGCGCCTGCGCATAGCCGAAACCGAAGCCGAGGCTGCCCCAGTCGGCCGCGCGAATGTGCGGAATGCCGTCCTGCGTGCGGCGGATCTCTGCGCTCCAGGCACTCTGGACGGCCGGGCCGGTCTGATAGGCGGCGCCCGTCTGGGCGGCTGCGCCCGGCGTCGGCGGCGGCACGACGCAGCCGGCCAGCACGGCGCTCGCGAGCACTCCGGAGATCGCAAGGCTGACGAAGTGATTCATCGCGTGAGTCCCTCGGTCCGATCGACGTGATGACGGCGGATGACTGTCCCGCGCGCAGTATCGCATTCGCCGCGACCGACGCACCGCCAAAGTCTAGCCGCTCCCGTCCGCGGCGCGAAGCCGTTGCACAATGCATCGATTCCACCACGCTCACTCCGATGACTCGCCACGACGACCCACGCCCGACGCCGCCCGAGCGCCCCTTGCCGGACGAATGCTGCCAGAGCGGCTGCAATCCGTGCGTCTTCGATTTGTATCAGGAAGCGCTCGAACGTTACGAGACGCAGTTGCGTGCGTGGGAAGCGCGGCATGCGGCGTCGCCGGCGCGTCGCAAGTCCTGAGCGCCGCGTCCCGGCGATTCCGGCAGGCGAATGCGCCTGTTGCTATGCTTATCTCCCCTGTCGACAAGAACTCAAGGAGCACAAGCCCATGTCCCTCACGATGTATCGCGCATCGATCCCCGTCTTTATCCGCGGACTCGAAGTGTGCGCGGATCTGCTCGAAAAAGGCGCCGCCTTCGCCGATCAAAAAGGCCTCGCCCACGCCGATGTGATCAACGCCCGCCTTGCGCCCGACATGCTGCCGCTCGCCGCGCAGATCCAGCGCGCGAGCGACACCGCCAAGCTTTCGGCGGCGCGGCTCGCGGGCGTCGAGGCGCCGCGCTTCGAAGACAACGAAGACAGCTTTCCGTCGCTCGCGGCGCGTATCGAAAAGACGATCGCTTTCCTGAAGAGCATCGACCGCGCCGCGCTCGCCGACAGCGAAACGCGCACCGTCACGCTGAAGTTTCCGGATTTTTCGCCGTCGTTCTCAGGCGTCGATTATCTGTTGGGCTTCGGCTTGCCGAACTTCTATTTCCACGTCGTCACGACGCACGACATCCTGCGCCATCTCGGCGCACCGATCGGCAAGCGGGACTTTCTCGGCCCGCTCAAATAAGCTCGGAAATCTCGATGAGGTTGTAGTCCGGATCGCGCACGTAGACGGAGCGCAGCTTCTGCGTCGCGCCGGTGCGCTCAACCGGACCTTCGACGACCGGCACGTTCATCTGCGCGAGCCGCTCGATCACGCGATCGAGCGGCACCGCGGCGATGAAGCACAGATCGAGCGCGCCCGGCACCGGCAGATGCGCCTTCGGCTCGAACTCGGCGCCGCGCACGTGAAGATTGATTTTCTGGTTGCCGAAGCGAAAGGCCATGCGGCCGTCGCCGAAGGTTTCGAGCTTCATTTGCAGCACGTCGACGTAAAAGCGCCGGGTGGCTTCGACGTCGACGCATGTCAGCACGAGATGGTCGAGATGATCGATCAGGGACATGCGGGACTCCGTGAACGAGGTCCGCACATGGTAACGCAGCGTCCGAACCGTCACGCGACGGACAAACGCCCACTGCCGGCGCTCAGCCCTGCCGCGCCGCGATCTGCTTTCTCCAGCCGGCGAGAATGCGCCGCGCGAGCGCATCGTAGTCGCCGCCGAAGTGATGATCGCCCGGCAGCTTCACCACTTCGATGCCCGTCTTCGTGAGTTGCGGGCACAGCGTGTCCTCTTCCTTCTCGCCGTAGATGCATTGCACCATCTGAGGCGGCAGCCTGTTTAACTCCGGCCGCACCTTCAGCGCCTTGTCGCTCGCCTGCATGCCGAGCCAGCCCGTCACGCGGATCTGGAAATCCGCGGCGGGCGAGAAGCCCATCAGCGAGATATACGACACCTGCGCGCGCACCGCGTCCGGCAGCCGGTTGTAAGCGAACGGCATCACGTCCGCGCCGAACGAATAGCCGACGAGCGCCACGTGGCTCGTATGCCAGCGCGCGTTGTACGCGCGGATCACGCGGGCGAGGTCGTTGGCGGTCTGCTGCGGCGACTTCTCGCTCCAGAAATAGCGCAGCGCGTCGATGCCGATCACCGAGACGCCGTCGCGCTGGAGCGCGAGCGCCATCGTCTTGTCGAGATCGCGCCAGCCGCCGTCGCCGGAAATGACGATCGCGAGCAGATCGGTCGGCTGCGCGGCGCGCAATTCGATGAGCGGCAGATCGGAAACGTCGCTGTCCGTCGCAGGCCCGGGCGCCTTCAGATGCGGCGCCGTCATCGCGACGAGCGCCTCGGCCTTCGAGCCGGCCGGTTGCGTCGCGGCGCGCTCCATGAAGCCCGGCAGTCCTTTCGCGTGGATGATGGTCGGGTCCGGCGGGCATGGAACGAAGCGCGCGTCGAGCCGCGCATCGGGCGCGAGCGACACGGCACCCGCGACGGTGTTGTCGGGGGCCTGTTTGAGCGCGCTTTCGGCGAGGGTCGCGCCCTGCCCCGTGCCGACGAGAATCGGCGAGAAATAGTGATTCGACTGCACGGTGCGTTCGAGCTGATGGCTCATGTTTTCCGCATCGCCGACGAGGTTGTGGCACGTCGTCTCGCTCTTGTCCGCCGACAGCCGCGCGGCGTACTTCGCCGTATCGACGCCGATGACCATCGCGCCTTTCGCGGCGAGCGCTTCGGCGGCTTGCTGGTCGCCCGGCGTCCAGCCGCTTTTCTCCGAAAACAGCACGACGAAGCCGGTCATCTCGCCGACGGGCTTCGTGAGCGTGACCTGGCCGAAGCGGCCGCCGGAAATCGATTCGGCGGCATGCGCCATATCAAACAGGGAAACACCGCAGACGGCGGCCATGACCAGCGCCGCCGCTTTCTTGCCAAAGAATTTCATGAACGCCAGCCACCCGCGAGAAGCGAGAGATCCGCCAAAGTAAAAAACACACCGACCGAACCGGACGCCGCCAGATAACGCGGCTCCCAGCGCGGCTGAAACTTGCTTTTGAATCCGCGCAGACCGCGGAAGTTATAGAAACGGCCGCCGAAACGCCACACGAGCCCGGCAAGGCGATGCCAGTGCGACGCGAGCGGCGTCGGTTCCATGCCCGACAACGGCGCGATGCCGAGCGACAACGACTTGAACCCGGCCTCTTTCAGATGCAGCGCGAGCTTCGTGAAGAGATATTCCATCGCGTATGCCGACGCTTCGCCGACATGACGCATCACGCCGACGGTCGCCTCGGTGTTCATGTCGGTCGTCATGAAGGTGACGAAAGCGACCGGCACGCCTTGCTGGCGCACGAGCAGCACCGACTGCGCCGCGAGATATTCCTCGTTGAAGGCTGCGACCGAAAAGCTCTTTTCGCGCGCGGACCGGCTTTCGAGCCAGTCGTCGGAAATGGCGCGCAGCATCGGCAGGCTGTCGGCGATCTGCTTCGGCCCGATCAGTTCGGTGTCGAAGCCGTCGCGCTCGCCGCGCTTCAGCGCATACCGCAGATGCGCGCGGTGCGAACCCTTCAGATCGAACTCCGACAGCGCGACGTGCGCTTCTTCACCGAGCTTCATCAGCGTGAGACCGGCGTCGAGATAGAGCGGCAATGCATCTGCCCGCACTTGATAGAACGCCGCGCGGCCATTGTGCGCATGCGCCAGCTCGACGAACTTGCGGATCAGTTCCGCCCACTCGCGGCGCGGGCCGACCGGATCGTGCAGCGCGGCCCACGTGCGGCCGTGCTTCGCGTACATCAGAAAGGCTTCGCGCGACTCGGAAAAGAGAAAGCTCTTGTCGCCCATCATCGCGAGGCCGGCGTCGCTACGCTCCTGCGCGCGGAAGATGCGCGCGGCGTCGGCGAGATCCTGCGGCGCGGGCTTCACGAACCGGCCCGCCGCCGGGCGCAGCAGTTGCCACACGCCGAGCGCCAGCGCGAACACCGCCGCCGCCAGCGTGGCGCGCAGCGCGCGCGGCGCGCGTTCGTCGAAGGCGAACTGCCACCAGAGATCGCCGCTGTAAGGGACATCGCGGAAGGCGAAGAACATGATCCACACGGCCAGCGCCATGACCACGCCGACCGAAATCAGCCACGTCGCCGTGAAACGCTCGGCGAACAGCGACGAGCGGCGGTTGAAGCGCTCGCGCGTCGCGACCAGCAGCACGATGAGAAACGCCAGCACGCCCGCCTCCACGAACGCGAGACCCTTCGCCAGCGACAGCGCCAGATTGGTGACGGCGAGCATCAGCGCGAGCCACCAGGCGGCGTCGAGGCGGCGGAGCAGGCCGCGCGCGACGAACAGCAGCAGCACGCCCAGCACGGAGCCGAGCAGTTGCGAGCTTTCCAGCACCCACAACGGGACGATGGTCTGCAACAGCGCGATACGCATCTTGAACGCGGGCGTCGCGCCCGAGATGACGAGCATCGAGCCCGCCGCGAAGGTGATGATCGAAAGGAAAACCGGCGCAAGCTGCGAAACGTGATGCGGGCTCAGAAAGTTGAAGCGCCCTTTCAGCGCACGGCCTTCGAACGCCGCCATTACGCCGGCGGAAAGGATCAGCGGCAGGCCGAAGTAGATCGCGCGATAGGCGAGCAACGCGGCGAGCACGTCCGGCGTCTGGGCGCTGCCGCCGAGCGCGAAGACCATCGCCGCTTCGAACACGCCGACGCCGCCCGGCGTATGCCCGATCATGCCGAGCAGCATGGCCGCGGAGAACACGGTCATGAATTCGCCGAAGCCGACTTGCGCATGCGGCAGCAGCGCCCAGAGCGCGAGACCGGCGCCGAACACATCGACGACGGCAAGCGCCGCCTGCGCGACGAAATCGCGGCGCGCGGGCACCGTGAACGACAGCCACTTGTAGCGCGAACGCAGCGTGCGCGGCTCGCGGCCGCAAAGCAGGATCATCGTGGCGAACGCGCCCAGAAGCACCGCGCCGGTTGCGCGCAGGGCCGCGGGCGGCAGATGCATCATGCCGGAGAGCGTGCCCGCGGCGAACAGCATGCCGGCCGCCGCCATGAACGCGAGCGAGAGCGCCAGCGTGACGCTCGTGAAGATGGTCAGACGGCCGACTTGCGCCGGCGTGACTTCGGCCGCGCCGTACACCCGGCAACGCACGGCGCCGCCTGTCAGCGCACCGAAACCGGTTACATTGCCGAGCGCGGAACCGACCGTCGCGCCCACCCACAGCAGCGAGCGCGGCAGCGTCACGCCGATGTGACGCAGGCCTACCGCGTCGCGCCCGACCAGCGCGGCGAACGAAAGCGCCGTGGCGAACAGCGCCGCGATCCACGCTTGCGGCGTCATGACCCGCAGCGAGTGGATCACCGACTTGTAATCGACCGCGCGCGATAGATGCTGGAAGACGACCAGCAGCAGCACGCAGATGACGATCGTCAGCACGGGCGCGGCGAACCGCTGAAGATTGAGGCCGCCGGACGAACGTCCGATGGGAGAGATGGCGCGAATACCGGCGAGCAACTTTGTGCGAGACATGCGTTCTATCAAACTGGCTTCCGCTGCTTATCGTCAGTAACACGGCGACAGCGACGGCAAATCACGGTTATCGGGGACCCGCGCACGTCACGCGGTCGGAGAGCGTGACCTCGGCTCCCGCCGCCCGCGCTCGCGCCATACAAAAGGCTTTAAAGCGTGAAACGCCTATATAACGGCGACGGTTGACCCGACTTGACTAATATTGGGAAAACTACTGATCGAAAGGTTTGTTACAGATCCGGCGCGGCTTCGCGCCACATGAAAGGGTTAGCGGCACGAATCGCGCGCGCTTTACGGTTTGTCAGAAAATCGGTAAAAATCGACAGCGCCGAAGGTGACCGACGTCGAACGGACACCGACCGGAAGATTAGGCGGATACTACAGAAAAGGTGATCGGACCAATGAGAAAAACCATCGCAATCCTGTTTGCGGCAATCGGCGCATCGAGCTTGAGCGCGTGCGTATCGACGGACGACGCGCTGCTCCGCACCGTGCCGGTCGGTTCGGGAACGTCGCAGATGCCGCCTTACGATTTCGTCCGCTGCGTGAAGTCGAAGTGGACGCCGATCGCGCCCAAGGTCCGCGAATATTCGCCGAGCACGGACACGCAGGCGGTTTCCGTTCCGAGCGGCGGTCTGACGAGTCAGTCGGTCGTGCTGCTGATCGCGCAGGCGTCCGCGAGCGGCACCGGCTACACCATTTACGGCGATGTCGCCGGGGCGAGCCGCTACGTCGCGGCCACGCGCGCCTGCAACTGATCCGCGAACCCGCCGCTCACGACGGCTTGCCGCCGTGCATGTCGACGCCCGCCAAATGCGTCCCGACGATACGCCCGATCAGATATCCGTCCGATGCGCACGGGTTTACGCGTTCCTTGCCGTTCCACTGGATCTTGTACTGATCGTCCTGCGAGTGGATCGCGGATGCGTCGAACTTGCGCTTCGGCTTGCCGCCGTTGCGCGCGTCCTCGCCGACGAGCCGGTTCCAGGTCAGCGCGTAGCCGTAGCGCACGCCATCGGCGAACGCGTCGCTGTCGCAGACCTGGTTGGGTGGCGTCGTCTTGACCATCAGGTGGTAGCCGTTCGGGCCGCCGACCATGATCCGCTGCTCGCCGGGCGGCAGCGGCGCGGCAGGCGCCTTCGGCGCGGACTGAGCCGCCTGAACGGCGGATGCAGCCGACGCCGCCGCGGCCGCGTCGGCGCCGTTCTGCTGCGGAAGGGGCGCGCATGCGCCGAGAAGCAGCGCGGCGGTTGCGGCGAACGCGGCGCCTGCGCCTTGCATTTGAATGAACGATTTCCTGCGAATCACCTGCACTGAATCCATCTTAAAAATAGTCCGGGCTCTACCATACCATCTCACCGGCCATTCCTCGGAACGATCAGAAAAGGGACGCAGCGCCGACGCGACAATGCAACGACGCGGGCGCCCTTTCGGGTGCGCCCGCGTCGATTCAAAAAACTGACACCGGAATTCAGGACGCCGACGACGTGTTGCTCATCGGCATTTCGATACCGCGCCGCGCCATTTCGACGATCAGGAAAGTTCGCCGCGTCACATGGAAACGCGCGAGCAGATCGCTCGAATATTCCTTGGCGGTGTTTTCGCTGATGTTCATCTTGCGCGCGATCGCCTTATTTGACAGGCCTTGCAGCAGATAGCGCAGGGTTTCGGTCAGCCGCGGCGGCAAATCGAGCGATTCGACCGTGACGCCCGCATGCGGCGAAACCGGCCTCGGACTGTGGCCGCCCTTGCCGAGCACCGTGTTCGGCAGATAGACGCGGCCATTGAGAATCGTCTTGAGCGCCTCGCGAAACACGCCCGCGCCCTGCTCGCTGCCTTTGGAGATAAAGCCGCACGCGCCGTTCTTGATGCACTCGAGCACGGTGTCGCGGTCGTCCTGGGCGGAAAGCATGATTGTCTGGATTTCGCGCTCTTCCTCGCGGATCCAGTTGAGCAGGTCCATGCCGGTGGCCTGGCCGCGCAAGTGGTAATCGAGAAACATCAGATCATACGTATTGGTCGAAAGCTTCGCTTTCGCCTGCTCGAAACCATCGGCTTCGTCGATTTCGAGCAAGGGCTCGTTCGCCAGGATGAGGCTTTTCATGGCGCTCCTGGTGAGCCCTTCGTCCTCTACTAGCAACACTGTTTTGAAATAGCCATTTTCCATTGCGACGCTCCGAGAACGGTTCCGATATTACGCGCGCCTTGCGCGACTGCCACCCCCCTTTCGCAGGGATACATTCGTCAGTCTCCCAAAGTCCTCCGTTTTCCCTTCCGCTGCCGGGTTTGGAATAAAGCACGTTCGGTCGAAACTGGTCGCAGTCGAATCAACCACGTTAGCCACGTTCTGGAGGATGAGATGTCAAGCCGTCTAGCCGACAACGAAAGTGAATTTGCGTTGTGGCGTATCAAACGGGCCCGCGCGAGCGGCACT
The DNA here is from genome assembly GCA_001544595.2 of Caballeronia peredens. Taxonomy (GTDB): domain Bacteria; phylum Pseudomonadota; class Gammaproteobacteria; order Burkholderiales; family Burkholderiaceae; genus Caballeronia; species Caballeronia peredens. Next base: position 61,292 of record FCOH02000003.1, read on the forward strand.
GCACGTCGCGTGCTGATTGCCCACAAGGACAAGTCGATCGGCGATTCGCTCGCCGTGCAACTCCGGCTCAAAGGCTTGCAGGTCATTCATTCGCAGGATCTCAAATCCGTGCGCGCGCTGGTGCACAGCTGGCAGCCGCACGCGCTTCTGCTCGATACGAACCTCGACAGCGATTCCGGCTACGTCTTCCTGCGCACGCTGCGCATGGACGCCGATCTGACCGGACGCCTGCTCGTCGCCATGAGCAACGTCTGGCCGGCCGATCCGGTGCAGACGCTCAAGGAAGCCGGTTTCGATGCGCATTGCCGCCGGCCCTGCGCGACCTGGCGCATCGTCGATCTCGTCGAAGCGTTTTTTTCGGCGCCGCTCACGCGCTGATCGACTGAAGGAGGTGCCGCATGAACAGGGATGCCTGCCTCGTTGTCGGAGGCTTTTTGCCGGCGAATGCGTCGCGCGCGCCCTCGACGCGTTCGCGATCCGTCATGGAAGCGCGCGTCAGGCGGCGGCGCCGTCGCGCGGGGCCGGGTTCGCGCCGGCTGCCATCACGAGCGACGCCCGTATTTCACTACCTGGCTCAATGACGGCGACGCCCGTGCCGGCCACGCCTTGCGACGCGAGATTGAAGCCGTCGCTGACGTGCGACACGGGCTCCACGCACAGATAGTTGGCGCCGGCCGGACAATGCACGACGACGTGGCTCAGCGCGTCGTCGGAAGTCAGTTCCAGCGTGCGGCCGTTCGCGTAATGCAGCGTCGCGCGGCCGTCCCAGCCGCTCAGATAGCGCGTGTAGCCTTCCGTTTCGCGGACGTGGCGGCGCGCCGGGCGCTCGGTAGTCGGTTCGACTGCAATTTCCCCTTCGTGACGCCAGGATGTAGTCGTTTCGACTTCCGTTTCCTGCGCGTTGAAGTACGGATGAAATCCCAATCCCACCGGCATCGGCCGCGACGAACGGTTCACGACGCGCATCGACAGACGAGCGCCATCGGCATTCGCCTCGATCAGTTGCACGGCCTCGAACGCCCACGGCCAGCCGTGCTCCCCCTCGCGATGCGCGTACCGCAGCACCACGCAATCGGCCTCCTGAAGCTCGATGGTCCAGGCCGCGAACTGGCCGAAGCCGTGCAGCGCGTGCGGCATGCCGGGAAACGTCTCGAGTTCGACGATCGAACCATCCGCCGCCCGAAAGCGCGAATCCCGCACGCGATTGGAAAACGGCACCAGCGGATAGCTTCCGCCCTTCGGCCATGCGTCGCACGGCCAGCTCGCGACGGTCACCGGCGCGAGCCATTCCTGGTCTCCGCGCTCGTCCTGCGTGGCGAAGCGCGTAATGCGCCCGCCCGCCTGCGGCGCGATCTCGATGACATGCGGCCCGCTCGAAATGCAGACACGCGGCTCGGCTTGCAACGCTACGACTTCACGAAATTTCGTCACGACACGGCTTCGGTATGAAAAGAGCCCGCGCGTCGCCGCGCGGGCAAACGTCATTGCTTCTGTTCCTTCACGCGCGACACGAGCTGCGTCGGGCTCACGAACTGCAGCGCGATCAGCACCCAGACCATCGTGATCGCCATGTAGATCATGGCCATGGCGTCGATGGACTGAGGCGCGCGCACGCCGGTGGAGAACACCGCGTAGTACAGCGCGACGACGAGCGTCTGGGTCGTCGGCCCGGCGGTGAAGAACGTCAGTTCGAACATGCCGATGGTACGCACCAGCACGAGCAGCCCCGCGGCGAGCATGCCCGGCACGAGCAGCGGCAGCAGCACGTAGCGGAAGTAGCGCGCGGTGTTCGCGCCGAAAATGCGCGCGGCCGATTCCAGATTCGGATCGATCTGCTCGATGAACGGCGTCATCACGAGAATGACGAACGGCAGCGCAGGCACCAGGTTCGCGAGAATCACGCCGGTCAGCGTGCCCGCGAGATGGAACTTGTACATGACCGTCGCCAGCGGGATGCCGTAGGTCACCGGGGGCACCATCAGCGGCAGCAGGAACACGAGCATCGCGAATCGCTTGCCCGGAAACTGCACGCGTGCGAGCGCATACGCCGCCGGTACGCCGAGCACGATGGACAGCAGCACCACCGCGCCCACCACTTCGAGCGTGACGAGCAACACGCTCGATAGCTGGAAATCGCTCCATGCCTGCGCATACCAGTGCAGCGTGAAGCCTTGCGGCAGCAGCGTGCCGAACCAGCGCGTCGCCACCGAATTGACGGCGACGGTCGCGATGAGCAGCAGCACGTTCACGAGGAAGAAGCCCATCGTCGCCCAGACGAAGCACTTCCATAGCCTGTCGCGCAGGCTCACTTGCTGTTTCATGATCTTGCCCGGGCTTTGATTCAGCGTGCCGGCCTGCCAGCCGGACGCCGCGCGGTTATCGGTTGTCATTATCCCTTGCCTCCCGTCACCGGGCCCGTGTAGAAGAAGCGGCGCGCGCCCAGCATGCCGCCGACGACCAGCAATTGCACGAAGCCCATCACGATGGCGATGGTCGATGCGAGCGCGTAATCGTAGCTTTCGAAGGCCGCTTCCGCCGCCGCGATCGAAATCACGCGCGTGGGACCGGCCGGCGCGCCGAGCAGCACCGCCGACGGAAACACCGAGAACGCCTGCACGAACGAAAGACAGGCGGTCATCGTGAGCCCCGGCAACAACAGCGGCAAGTAGATCTGGCGAAACTGCTGCCACGGGCTCGCGCCGAGCGTCGCGGCGGCGCGCGCGAGCGTCGGATCGATGCCGGTGACATAGGACAGCGTCAGCAGAAACGCGAACGGAAAGCCCGACACGATCAGCGAAATCAGCACGCCCCAGTAGTTATGCGTGAGCCGCACTTCATCGCCGTAGAGATGCAGCGCCTGCAACGCCTGCGGGAACCAGCCGTTCGGACTGAAGTACGTCAGCATGCCGTCGGCGATCAGCACGGTGCCGAGCGTGACCGGCACGACCAGCAGCGTCGTCACGAATTTCTGAAACGGCGAAGTGCGCCTGAGCGCGAACGCGACCGGCACCGACACGCCCACGTTGATGACCGTCGCGGGCACGGCGAGCTTGAGCGTGACGATGATCGTCGGCCACATCGACGTGTCGGTGAAGAACGTGACGTAGTTGGCCCAGACGCCGCCGCCGTTCATCGGATTGAACGACAGCATGAGCCCGTACGCGAACGGATAGATGAACAGCGCGAGGATGAAGATGAGCGCCGGCGTGACGAGCCAGCCCTTCGGATCGCGTTGCGCGGGAAGCGCGATCATTTTTCTTCTCCGTAGACGAGCGTTTTCGATGGCGCGACGCGCAGCGAAATGCGCTCGCCTTCGCTGCATTCGCCCGCGATGCGGGCCCACAGCTTGCCGAACGCGGTGTTCACGATGATCAGCGAATCGCGCCCGCCGTATTCGACGATCTCGACGTGCGCGTCGAACGCGTTCTCGGCGCCGGGCGCCGCGCGCTCCATGTCTTCCGGCCGCAGCGCGACGCTGACGCTTTTGCTGTCGAAGCCTTCCATCGGCATGCCGAGCAGCCGCACGCCGTTCGCGTTCACCGCGACGCTCTCGCCCTGCGTGCCTTCGAGCGTCGCCTTCACGACGTTGCGAAAGCCCATGAACCGCGCGACGTGCAGGTTCTTCGGCCGCGAATAGACTTCCTTCGGCGCGGCCACTTGCTGCACGACGCCCTCTTTCATCACGACGATGCGATCGGCCATCGACAGCGCCTCGTCCTGATCGTGCGTCACGTAGATGGTCGCGCGCTCCAGCTTGCCGTGAATCCGGCGGATTTCGGCGCGCATCTCGATGCGCAGCTTGGTGTCGAGGTTCGACAGCGGTTCGTCCATGAGCACGAGCGGCGGCTCGATCACGATCGCGCGCGCGATCGCCACGCGCTGTTGCTGGCCGCCCGACAACTGGCCGGGCAGCTTGGCGTCGTGGCCGATCAGTTGCACGAGATTCAGCGCGGCCTTCGCGCGCTTGGTGGCTTCCGCTTTCGCCACGCCGCGCATTTTCAGGCCGAAGCCGACGTTGTCCAGCACCGACATGTGCGGGAACAGCGCGTAGTTCTGAAAGACCATGCCGAAGCCGCGCTTCTCGGGCGGCAGCACGTCGATGCGCTTGTCGTCGAGCCAGATGCCGCCGCCGGTCAGCGGCTGCAATCCGGCGATGCAGTTCAGCGCGGTCGACTTGCCGCATCCCGACGGCCCGAGCAGCGCGATGAACTCGCCGCGCTGGATGTTCAGGTCGAGGCCCTTCAACGCCGCGAGTTGCTGCCCTTCGGCGTTGGTGAAGCTGCGCGAGACAGAGTCGAGGCGCAACTGCTCAAATGTGTGCTTCATGACGATTTCCTGATTTCCCGACGCTTCGTGCAAGAGCGGCGGCGCCCTCTCGTGAGGAACGCCGCCGCTTTTCGGTCAACTCTCTTCGATACGAACGCGACGCGCTTACTTCGTCTTCGCCGCGCCGATCTCGCGATCCCACTTCTGGAATGCCGCGACCATCGCCTGCGCGTTGAGCGGCACGACGTGCGGACGATCCGCGAGCAGCTTCGCGTATTCGGGACGGCCGAACTTCTGGATCACTTCCTGGCTCTTCGCGGGCGCCATCGAGAGCGGCACGTCCTTCACCGCCGGTCCCGGATAGAAGTAGCCGTCGTCATACGTCAGCGCCTGCTGTGCCGGTTCGAGCATGAAGTTCATCAGCTTGTAGAGCACGTCGAGCTTTTCTTTCGGCACGCCCTTCGGGATCACCATGTAGTGGGCGTCGTTGACCCAGGTCATGTTGTCGAAGGCTTGCACCTTGAACTCGGCGGGCACGATGCCGAGCGCGCGCGGATTGATGTCCCAGCCCGTCACGGTGACGGTCATGTCGCGCGTGCCTTCGCCCAGTTCCTTCATCACGGCCGAAGTGCCGCCCGGGTAGTAGGGAATGCAGTCGTTGAGCTGCTTGAGGAACGCCCAGGTCTTGTCCCAGCCGTTGATCGGGTCGGTCGGGTCCTTGTCGCCGAGCACGTACGGCAGGCCCATCAGGAACGTGCGGCCGGGACCGGAGTTGGCCGGACGCGCGTAGATCAGCTTGTTCGGATGCGCCTTGCACCATGCCAGCAGTTGATCGGGCGTCTTGGGGACATCCGTGACCTTGGCCGGGTTGTATTCGAGGAGCGGACCCGCCGGCATATAGGTGACTTCGAGACCGTAGCCCTGCGCGATGTCCTGCATCTTGCGCGGACCGGGCGCGTATTTGTCGAGCACGCCGGGGAACGCCTTCGCGTTATCGGGCAGCAGCTTTTCCCACAGGCCTTGCTGGATGCCGGCTGCGAGCGCATCGGTGCCGGTCACGACGAGGTCGATGTCCGAGCGGCCCGCGCCCTGCATCGCCTTGATCTTGCCGGGCAATTGCGGCGCCGGCGCGTTCGTGAAGGTGATGCTGGATACGAGGTCGGGATACTTCGCCTTGAAGGCCTCGAAGCCCTTTTGTGTCAGTTGCAGATTGCCTGCGACGTCGACGATGTTGATCGATACGGGATCGGCCGCGCGCGCCGCGCTCACACCGAATGCCGCGCTGACCACGATGCAAATCGTCGCCAGCTTCACTGACAGTCCTGCCTTGAAAGCCATTTTGTCTCCTCACTTTTCTCGCAACCATGGGTCGGGAAGAGGTCCGGTCGCTTCGTCGATGTTGTCGATTGTGTCGAGCGACGGCCTGTTTGTACTTCGTTCTTGATGCTGCGTGCTTTGGGTTACGTTCTGGTTCGTCGGTCTTCGCGGTGGCTGCGCGTAACTGCAATTCGTCGCGCGCCCGTGCCGCTTGCGTCCTGATTGGGCGTCCCTCTCGGCGTCTGGAAGCTGAAAAATAGCTAACAGGGTTATAGGATGTCAAGCAAATCCCATCTGTGCCGCATGTTACCGAAACAGGATAAAACCAGCTTTACCCTCGCCGACAGGCGCTTGCATGGCAATCTCGGGATATACCCCAAGCGGTTGTTACCTGCCGCTATTAACTGCCCTTAACTTGAGTTTCCCGTGAGTTTCCCGCAAGTTTCCCGCCAAATTCGTCCCTAAAGTTGTCAAACAACTTCTATAACCGCTGAGATTCTTCGCGCGCAAAGGCTAATGTTGTGTGACAACTGACGGCCACAGCCGCGGCTAATCTCCGAACATCCGCTCGAGCGCGTTTTCGAGATGCAGTCTCATCGTTTGCCCGGCGCGGGCGACGTCTTTCGCTTCGATGGCTTTGAGTACGTCGAGATGCTCGCGCTGGACCAGCCGCTGCCGGTCGAGCGTCTTTACCCGCGACAGGTTCCGCGACAGATTCATGCTGAACACGATCTGCTCCTCGATCGACGACAACATCGAGACGAAGAACTGATTGCGGGATGCCCGCGCCACGGCCAGATGAAAAGCGAAGTCGTCCTGCGCGCCGATGCCCTGTTGCGCCTCGACGACGCGTTCCAGTCGATCCCAAGCGTCCTGAATCGCGCGGACGTCTTCTTCTTCGGCTTTGGCGGCCGCGAGCTCGGCCGCGCCGGCCTCGGTGACCATGCGGAATTCGTAGCAGCGGCGGATGTCAGACAGCGTTTCGAGCGGAGCGAAGCGGCGCACATCCTGGTCGGGACGACGTCCGACGATCGTACCCGAGCCGCGCCGCGTGACGATGATGCCGTCGGCCCGCAAACGGGCGAGCGCCTCGCGCACGGTGGGACGCGAAGTCGCAAAACGCTCGGCGAGCGCATGTTCCGTGAGAAGCCGGTCGCCCTCCTTGAACTCGCCTTCCAAGATGCTGTTGAGGATGTCGCTGTAGATCCGGTCGGCAAGACCTGATGCCTTACGCTCGTTCATGATCGCGCGGAGCCGCACTTGTCAGGGAGGAGACCGATTGTAAGGCAGATTTTCCGCGCGGAACTCGCGGTGCGGCGAATGAAAAAAAGGATCGGACGATGCAGGCATCGACCGATCCTTCCTGTTTGCGCTCCGCTAGCATCGGGCGGACGAATCCGCCCGGCAAGAGAGCGTTATGTCCGCCTGCGCGGACAAGCAACGCTTACCACTGATACCCGGAACCGAACACGAAGCCAACGTTCCCGTAGCTGCTGGTGTTACCGGAGAGCTTGACGACCCAGCGCTCGTCCTGCGTGACGTAGGAGACGCCAAGCGCCGCGCCCGTCGCCCCGGCGTAACGCGAACCGGCCATGGCGACCATCGTCTTGCCGGGCGCGGTCGGCTGCGGCAGGCCCGCAACCGCCATGGCAGACGCGATACCTCCGTACGCCTTGCTCGCCACGTCGCTGATCTGCTGCTGAACGCCCGAGATACGTGAATCGGTATAGCTCTGCGCTTGCGCGGCCGCGAGATTCAACTGCTGCACGTTCACCGCATCGGTGGCTTGCGTGCCCGCCGCGACATTGGTGATCTGCCGCTCGTTGCCCGCCGAACCGACCGACACCGTGTTCACGCGGTCCGCGACCGAATTTGCGCCGAGCGCCACCGAGTTGTCCGCGCTGGCGTTCGCGTTCGCGCCCATCGCGGTGGCGTGCGCGCCGGTCGCGATCGCGGCTTCGGTGTCTCGGTTGCCCTGTGCAGCAAACATCGGATTGCCACCGCTCTCAGCGATGTTCTTCACACTGTCGAGCGCGGCGTTCATCTGGTTCAGGTTCACTGCGTCGGTACCATCCATACCGTTAGCGACGTTGTGAATCACCGTGCCGCCGCTATTGCCGTCGCCGAGCGTGATGCTGCTGTAGTCGGTTTCTCCGCTCGCTGTCGTGTCGTAGGTGACGGCGGTCTTCGCGGTGCCGTCGCCATTGATCAGGCCAGCCGCCTTCAACTGCGCCACGTTGACCGCGTCGGTATCCTCCTTACCTGCTGCGACGTTCGTGATCTGACGCTCCGCGCCCTTCGCACCGACCGACACAGTGTTGGCACGATCCGCCACCGAGTTCGAGCCCAGCGCCACCGAGTTGTTTGCTGTGGCCTGCGCGTTGCCGCCGATCGCGACGGACTCCTCTCCCGTCGCCAGCGAATCAGCGAGCGTCGAGTTGGCGTGGAAGTACTTGATGCCGCCGCCGTTGACCATATTGCCGATGTCGCTGGTGTTGGCTGCGACGCGGCCATCGAGATCGCTCAACGCATTGCCGACGTTGTTGAACGTCGAGTTGTCGGCGAACGTGTACGTCGGTGCCGTGACCTTGCCGTCCGAATCCACCGACGCGCCACCGCCCAAGGCATCGGCCGTGCTCTGCGCGACGTTGAAGAGTTGCGAGCCATTCACCGCTTGCAGGCTATTGCCGCTCACCTCGCCTGCGGCGACGTTGTCCAGCGTCACTGCCGGCGCGCCCTTTCCGCCCAGCGTCACGCTCGTGTGCGTGTCATCGTCGTACTTGACGACATTCGCCAGGTTCGTGCCGATCTCGTTCTTCAATTGCGACACGTTGACCGCGTCCGTACCATTCGCGCCTTCTGCGACGTTGATGATCTGACGCTCCGCGCCCTTTGCACCGACCGACACGCTGTTGGCACGATCTGCCACCGAGTTCGAACCCAGCGCTACCGAATTGTCCGCCGTGGCCTGCGCGTTGCCGCCGATCGCGACGCTTTCCACGCCCGAGGCTGACGAATCCGCGAGCGTCGAGTTGGCGTGGAAGTACTTGATGCCGCCGCCGTTATTGATATTGTTGATGAAGCTCGTGTTGCTTGCGACACGACCATCAAGGTTGGACAGCGCATTGCCGACGTTGTTGAAACTCGAGTTGTCGGCGAATGTGTAGGTCGGTGCCGTGACCTTGCCGTCCGGACTCACCGACGCGCCACCGCCCAAGGCATCGGCCGTGCTCTGCGCCACGTCGAAGAGTTGCGAGCCATTCACCGCTTGCAGGCTGTTGCCGCTCACCTCGCCTGCGGCGACATTGTCCAGCGTCACTGCCGGCGCCGTCTTGCTGCCGCCCAGCGTCACGCTCTTGTGATCGTCAGCGTCGTACTTGACGACATTCGCCAGGTTCGTGCCGATCTCGTTCTTCAATTGCGACACGTTGACCGCGTCCGTACCATTCGCGCCGTCTGCGACGTTGATGATCTGACGCTCCGCGCCCGCCGCACCGACCGACACGCTGTTGGCACGATCTGCCACCGAGTTCGAACCCAGCGCCACCGAGTTGTCCGCCGTGGCCTGCGCATTGCCGCCGATCGCGACGCTTTCCACGCCCGAGGCTGATGAATCCGCCAGCGTCGAGTTGGCGTGGAAGTATTTCTTGTCGGCGAAACCTATCTGGAGTGCATCAAGCGCATCGCCGACATTGTGATACGCCGTTCCGTAGACCGAGTAGGTAGGCGGCGTGACCGTGCCGTCTTCTACGTCCGCCCTGCCGCCCAGCGACGCCGCGGTGCTCGACGCCAAGTCGTACAACTGCGAACCGTTGATCGCATCCTGGCTCCCAAAGTACACGTCGCCCGCTTTCAGATCTTTGATCTTATTAGACGTGTTCATCGAAAGATCGGCGTACGCGTTGATTCCTGCGCTCGCGGAAATCGTGAACATCTTGTTTTTGTTCACGCCCATCGAAATTGTCTTGTTGGCGTCGATGATCATCCACGAGTCCATGGCGCCAGTCGCAGTGTAGGCTACCGTGCCCGCCGCGAACGAGCCGCCGCCGTCGCACGAACTCCCGGTCGACAGTCCTGTGAGCGTCTGCGTATTCAGGCACAGCCCTCCTGGCCCCAACAATCCAACCGAATAGGAGTTCGCAGGCCCGAGCGCGTGCGCGCTCCCGGTCAGCAGCGAAAGAACCGACGACACCGATGCCACCGCGACCGCGCGTCCTCGTCCCTTACCCTTGGCCTTTGCAAATTCAGGAACCGCGATCCAGCTTTCCGAAGCAGCATTCCAAACTACTTTGTATGTCTTATTCATGTCCTCGAGTCCTCGTTTCTTTTAGGATGACTGGTCCTCCGGACGGCACCGCAAAACGAAATTACCCTAACACTTCGTTGTGCGAACATTCCAGAATCGACCGGCGCAAAATCGAGGAGGATTCTTCTCTGATTAGAAGATTATTTCTATTCTCAAATTCCTAAATTACTGTTTTCATCAGCAACGCGCCCAAGCTTTCAAAAAAAAGTTACTCAATGCAAGAGACGATGAATGCTTTATGTCATCCACTTTCGCAAATCAAAGGATATTAGGCAGCAATATTGTTGCGAAGGCGAATGCATAACGGGCGACACGCTGCATCGCGCAAGCAAAAAAAGCGCGCCGCAGGTTGCCCCGCGACGCGCTTCCTGACAAGAGGCAGCTTTTATAGCGACAACAGCTTGCGCGCCTCCTTCGCCGTCGCAACAGGACGTCCATACTCCGCGCACAGATCCGCCACGCGGCCCACCAGTTGCGCGTTGCTTTTCGCGAGCGTGTCCTTGTCCCAGCGCACGTTGTCTTCGAGACCCGTGCGGCAATGCCCGCCCAATTCGAGCGTCCAGTGATTCACTTCCAGCTGATGGCGTCCGATGCCCGCAGCCGTCCACGTCGCATCGGGCAAATTCTTCCTCAACTGTTCGACTTCGAACTCGAGAATCTCGCGCCGCGCCGGAAGCGCGTTTTTCACGCCGAGCACGAACTGAACGTGCACCGGCGATTTCAGCAAGCCCTGGTTCACGAGATCGACCGTGCTGTAGAGCATGGCCAGGTCGAAGATTTCGATCTCGGGCTTCACGTCGTGGTCAAGCATCATCTGCGCGAGCGAGCGGACGAAATCGGGCGGATTCTCGTAGACGATCGTCGGGAAATTGACCGAGCCCGTCGCGAGCGATGCCATGTCGGGCTTCAGGTCGAGCATCGCGCCGCGCTGTTCGAATGAACGGCCGCGGCCGCCGGTCGAGAACTGAATGATGATGTCCGGGCAATGCTTGCGGATGCCCTCCTGCAATTCGGCGAAGCGATGACGGTCGGAACTCGAACGCTCATCCTCGTCTCGCACGTGCAGATGCACGAGCGTCGCGCCCGCTTCGTAGGCCTCGTGGGTGCTCTCGACCTGTTCGGCGATCGTGATCGGCACCGCGGGATTGTCCTTCTTGCGCGGCACCGATCCGGTAATGGCGACCGATATCACGCAAGGTTCATTCGTCTTCGATTGAGTCACGCTTCGCTCCTTTGCGGCGCCGGCCCGGCAACATCTGCGGGAACAGGGACGGCGCTCATGAATTTGAACTAACTAGTACGTTTATCAATGTTGACGCATTGCCGGTTGCCCTGCAAGCCACACAAACCCTAACTCCTCGCCGGCGATCGAGAACGAACGTTCGCTGTTCGTATGACGAATCGAGATGGCGTCCCGCTCACTTCTTTTGCGCATCCTCCGCCAGCATGAGTCCGACCTGCTCGTCGGTGATCGCGGGTTTGATATCGAACATGAACAGATCGGCCCATTCGTGCGCCCAGCGCGCGAGCGGCCCGATGTCGTCGACTTCGCATACGGCGATGCCCCAGATCGAGCCGATGGCGTGCCATCGCCCCAGCAGACGGATGCCGTCGGGCGGCGCGCCGCGGGTTTGCAGGAATCGCTCGGCCGCCTGTCTTTCGACTTCGGGCTGCGCCGTCCAGTTGACGATGAATAGCATGGCTCGATCCTCCTTGTGGAACGCCATGAACCGGCGCGGGGCACCGGGCTCGCCGCCGCATCGGTCCATTCGGACGACGCGGTTCATCCAGTATAGGAGGCGCCAAACCGCGCGACGACGCATTGCATTCTGCGTTTTGCATGACGCATTCAATCCGCCGGAAGTGCACTATCCTCTTGCCACCGGTTCAGGCGGGCGCCGCCCCGCGCGTGATTCAGTGCATCACGACGACGGGCGCCGCGAGCAACGGCTGTGCATACGTGACCCTGACGGCGGGTGCGACCGCGTAGGCCGGAACGGGCGCGGCCACGACGACGACCGGCGGCCTCGGCGGCGGAGGCGGAGGCGCGCTGACCATCACCGGCGTGACGACCGGCGCCACGACGACGGTTCGCGCGGGCACGTAGTAATACGGCGGGCGCGGCGGCGGCGCATAGTAGTAGACGGGACGCGGCGGCGCATAGACCACGGCGGGCGCGACGTACGTCACCTGCACGCTCGTTCCGGCGACGGCGCTCTTCGCGCAGGTGAGACCGATGGCGGTGACGGCGAAAACGCTCAGAAAACGGATGTTCATGGTGAAGGCCTCGTGCTTGTGAAGGCGATGGAATCGGTGATCGGCATCGGTGAACGAGCCGGCGATGACAACGATAGCGACGCGCCGCGCAAAGCGTGAGGCATAACTTGTTTCAGCGAATGTCAGGCAGAAGGTCCGTCGTCACCCATGTAATACGGCGACACGATTCATCGCTTCCCCGAGATTGCGTTCGCTGCGCGGCTCAATAGAATGGCATCACCGTTCACGTTCGTTGGCATCCGAATCAGGGAGAGAATCATGCGAAAGATCCTGGCCATCCTTGCCGCCTGCGCGGCCTGCGCCACGTCGGGCGCGGCGCTCGCGCAAACCGCCACGCAGCCGATGGGCGCGAGCCCGCGCGTCGAACGCGCGCTCGGCCAGTTGCAGACGCGCTTCACGAGCGCCAACACCACGCACGACGGCAAGCTCACGCGCGAACAGGCATCTACCGGCATGCCGATGGTCGCCAAGCACTTCGACGAAATCGACACGCAAAAGAACGGCTACGTGACGCTGCCGCAGATCGAAGCCTTCATGCGCGAGCACGCCGCCCAACGCTGATCCGGAGCATCCATGGAGACATTGCCGAAGATCATCGTGCTCGACGACGAAGCCGAGCTACGCAACATGCTGCAGCGCTTTCTGAGCTCGCAGGGCTTCGAAGTGCGCGTCGTCGAGAACGGCAAGCGGCTCGACCGCTACCTGCAACGCGAGCCCTATGACCTGCTCGTGCTCGACTGGATGATGGAGCCCGAAGACGGTCTCTCGGTCTGCAAGCGCCTGCGCGCGGAAGGCCAGACCTTGCCCATTCTGATGCTCACGGCAAAGGGCGATCCGGTCGACAAAGTGGTCGGTCTCGAAACCGGCGCCGACGACTACCTCGCCAAGCCCTTTCTGCCGCAGGAACTCGTCGCACGCGTGCGCGCCCTTCTGCGCCGCCAGAAAATCGCCGCGGGCGATCCGACGCACACGCAGCAAGTGCTTCGCTTCGGCGAGTTCCGCCTCGATCTCGGCAAGCAGACACTTCAACGCAACGGCGAACCGTTCGAAATCCATTCCGCGCAGATGCAACTGCTCACGGCGCTCGGCTCGTCGCCGAACCGCGCGGTGAGCCGCGACAACCTCATCGCGCGTACGCGTGGGCGCGATCACGACGCGCTCGATCGCAGCATCGACGTGCAGGTGCTGCGGCTGCGTCAGCTCATCGAGGAAGATCCGGGCAAGCCGCGCTTCATCAAAACGGTGTGGGGCGTCGGTTACATGCTCCTCGCCGAAGTCGCGGCGTGACGTCCGTGCGCCTCGCGCCGCGCTCGCTCTTCGCGCGCAACATCCTGCTGCTTGTCGCGCTCGTCGCGGTCAGCCAGGTGTGTGCGATCGCCGTGCTGCTGCACTTCATCCAGACGCCGCGCATCGAGCGCGCGGCGGCGACCTTCGCGAGCTATATCGTCACGCTCGATACGCTTTTGCGCGCCACGCCGCCCGAGGCCGCGAACACCGCCGTCGCCCATCTCGACGTACGCGCGGCGTTGCCCGAAGGCGCGGCGCCCTCCGCGCCCGAATCGCGGCTGCGGTTTTATCAGACGTACCAGCGCAGAACGTTCATCGAAAGCCTGCGGCGTCATTTGCCCGCCGAGATGCTCGTGCGCTGGCAAGGCGCCGATACGAGCGGCGACGGTCAGCAGCGCCTGTGGATTCGCGCGCATCTGTCGGGCGAGCCGCGCTGGATCGCGCTGCCGGTTCCCGAAGCCGCGCACGACGACGGCCTCACCACCGCGCTCCTGCTCTCGCTCGGCCTCGGCGCGCTCGCGATCGCGACGGCGTATCTGATCCAGCGCCACCTGAACCGCCCGCTCGCGCATCTCGCCGATGCCGCGCGCCTCGTCTCCGCGGGCGGCGAGCCCGGCGTGCTGCCGACCGACGGCCCGACCGAGATCGCGCAGGTCAGCCACGCGTTCAACCGGATGACGGCCGCGCTCAGGGAGGCGGACGCGACGCGCGCGCTCATGCTCGCGGGCATCTCGCACGACATCCGCACGCCGATGACCAAGCTGCGCCTCGCCATGGCGATGTCCTCCGTGCCCGCGACGGATGCATCGTTCGCGGCGTCGGCGGAAGGGTATCTCGACACCATCGACATGATTCTTCAGCAGTTCATGGACTACGCGGGCAGCGGCGCGAAGGAAGCGCCCGTCGTCGGCGACCTCAATGCGCTGATCGCCAATCTCGCCGCCGATTTCGCCGGGCTCGGACATGAGTTCGCGCTCGATCTGGGCCGCATCGAACCGTTCGCGTTCCGCCCGATCAGCATGATGCGCATGCTCATGAACGTGATGCAGAACGCGGTGCTCTACGGCGTCACCGGACTGGAAGTGCGCACCTGGACCGACGAGCGGACGAAGCGTGCGTGCATCGTAATCGCGGATCGCGGAAAGGGGCTAGGTGGCCAGGATCCCGAAGCGCTCAAGCAGCCGTTCAAGCGCGGCGGCGGCGAAGGTCAGCCGAAGGGAACGGGACTCGGACTCGCGATCGTCGAGCGCATCGCGCGCCTGCATGGCGGCACGCTGGAGTTGCGGGCACGCGAAGGCGGCGGCGCGCAAGCGTGCATCGAACTGCCGGTCTGATCGCGAGGAAAACCGGCGCCGTTCATTCCCGCGCTTCGCGCAGCGGCGTGAATTCCGCCGTGCCGGAGCCGGTGAGACGCGCGCGGATCGCGCGGCGCATCGGTTCTTCGTAGAAGCGGAATACCGCGACGCTCGCCCACACCACGAACGCGAGCACCATCCAGCCGTTCGCGCGATCGAAACCCGCGAGCAGCGCAAGATACGCGATCGGCACGTGAATCAGGTACAGCGAATAGCTCGCCTCGCCGAGCCTCACGAGCGGGCGGCCATTCAGCAATCCGATCACGGGCCGCTCGAGCAGCGCGAGCCCGAGAATCAGCAGCGCGAAGAACGGCGCTTCCACGTAGAAGACCGGCGAGAACGGATGCCACGCCGCCAGCACGACCAGCGCCGCGAGCGCCGCGCAGACGAACGTCAACCCGAGCGCGTGGCGGCCGGCGCGCCGCTCGCGCATCGACAGGAACAGGAGTGCCGCGCCGATGCCGAGCACGAACTCCGCCACGCGCAGCAGCGGCAACGCCACGACGAGAAAGCCGCTGCGCGACACGGGCAGCGTTGCCTGAATCAGCATGGTGCCTGCGCCCTGCGCAATCCATATCCCGACGCAGGCGAGCAGGATGCGCCGCGTGCCGTGCCCGTCGAGCTTGCGCAAAAGCCAGGGAAACAGCGCGTAGAAGAACGCTTCGCACGACACGCTGTCGGACGGACCATTCCACGGCTGGTTGATCGCCGCGAACGGAAACCAGGCGTTAAGCAAAAGAAGCTGGCACAGAAGGCTCAGCACGAGCGAGAGCTGCACGGAGCTTTTCAGCGCGAACCATTGCAGCAGACGCGCGGCGTCATCGGTATAGAGCAGCCAGGCCGTCACCGGCGCGACGAGCGCCAGTCCGAACAGCACCACGGGATAAATCCGCGCAAAGCGGGCGATGTAAAACGCACGCGGCCCGCCCGACGCGAGCGGCTCGCGATACGTGTACGTCAGGATAAAGCCTGACAGTACGAAGAAAAGCGACACGGCGGGCCGGCCGCCATCGACGAAATCGAAAAAGGCCCGGTTCATCGGCAGAAGGCCCAGTTCCGCGAAGTGCGAGAGCACGACCGTCATCGCGGCGATGAACCGTATGCTCGTCAGCGCGGGCAATGCGCCGCCCGCTGGTTTTGTCGAGGCGCCCATGTCGATCCCTTTTTTTGTCAAGGGAGACTAGCGGACCCACAGGGCGACTTATGTTCGCCAAACGGCGTTTCTGAAGCAAATACGGGAAAGCGCTACACGTCCGCTACACGGCCACTACGCGCCCGCCGCGCGTGCGTCGCCCGGATCGGCGATAGCCTGTTTGTCGCCGTCGGATGGCGCCGCTTCCGGCGTCACCGTCGATTCGCGCGCGAGCGGCGCTATCGCATGCAGCGGCACCACCGGTTGCGCACGCGCGTTCACGCCGGCCGGGCTCGGCTCGTTGTCGTGGATCAGCGCGCGAATGCGCGGATAGATCTGCCGCTCCCAGCGTTTGCCGTTGAAGACGCCATAATGCCCGACGCCCGTCTGCACGTGATGCGCCTTCAGATATGGCCTCAGCCGGTCGCACAGATCCTGCGCCGCGAGCGTCTGGCCGACGGCGCAGATGTCGTCGCGTTCGCCCTCGACCGTGAAGAGCGCCGTGCGCCGGATCGCCGACGGATCGACCTTGCGACCGCGCACTTCGAGCTGCCCGAGCGGCAGCGCGTGACGCTGGAATACGGTGTCGACGGTTTCGAGGTAGAACTCGGCGGTCAGATCCATCGTCGCGAAGTATTCCTCGTAGAAATCGCGAATCGCGTCCGCATGAGCGGGATCGCCTTTCGCGCGCTGATAGTGCATGTCGGCGAACGATTCGACATGGCGCGCGAGATTCATCGACATGAACGCGCCCAGTTGCACGAAGCCCGGATACACCCGCCTGCACGCGCCCGCGAAACCGAACGGCACGACGCCGATCAGATTGCGCTCGAACCATTCGATCGGCTTGCTCTTCGCCAGCTCGTTGACGCGCGTCGGGTTCACGCGCGTGTCGATCGGACCGGCCATGAGCGTCATGCTCGCGGGCTCGGCGGGATCGGCGTCCTCGGCCATCAGCGCCACGGCCGACAGCGCCGCGACGGTCGGCTGGCAGACCGCCAGCAAATGCGCGCCCGGCCCGATCGTGCCGATGAAATCGATGATGTGCTGCACGTATTCGTCGAAACCGAAGCGCCCGTGCAGCAGCGAGACATCGCGCGGATTGCGCCAGTCGGTGATATAGACATCGTGATCGGCGAGCATCGTGCGCACCGTGCCGCGCAGGAGCGTGGCGAAATGGCCGGACATCGGCGCGATGACGAGCACGCGCGGCTGCACGATCGCGCGGTCGTCCTTGCGGAAGTGCAACAGATCGCAAAAGGGTGTCCGCGCCGCGACCTGCTCCACGATGCGCACCGGCTGGCCTTCGACTTCCACTTCATCGATGCCGAAGGCCGGCCGCGCATGCGTGAGCCCCGCGAGCGCGATCAACTCGCAGCCCGCCGCGAGATCACGGCCCCGCGGCGTGCCGGCGAAGTCCTGCCACTGCCGCAACGCGCCCTCGATGAGCGCGGCGGCGTGGCGCATCGGCAGCATCGAATCGGACCAGGCCTGATAGCCCGCGTACGCAAATGGATTCATTTCTTTTCACGCGGACGTCGCATGCACCACGAAGAGTACGAAAACAAGGCAATAGCTATGCCAATCGACGACGCGATCGGCGTTGCGGCTGTCGTCGCGCGTTCCGTCGATTGGCATGGCCTTTGCACCGTTCCCGGCGGCGAGCGCAATTTGCCGCGCTTTGGTGCGGGCACGCACCGGAGCGTGCACGGACTGCGCGCCGACCGCCCTGAGCCGACGTGCGAGGAGACTTCCATGGCGAATGCCACGCTCACCATCAGCAGCAAGAACTATTCGTCCTGGTCGCTGCGCGGCTGGCTGCTCGTGAAGTTCAGCGGCATGCCGTTCGAAGAAGTCGCCATGCCCGCCGACGATCCCGGCGCACGCGCCGAATTGCTGCTGTTGTCGCCGTCGATTCTCGTGCCGTGCCTCTTTCACGACGGCATCAAGGTATGGGACACGCTCGCGATCGCCGAGTATCTGAACGAAGTCTGCCCGGACGCCGGCCTGCTGCCGCGCGAGCGGGCCGAACGCGCGCATTGCCGCGCGATCTGCGGCGAAATGCACTCGGGCTTCGCCGCGCTGCGCTCCGCCTTGCCGATGAACCTCAAGGCGCACTTTCCCGGCTTCAAGGTCTGGGCACGGGCGCAGACGGACATCGAGCGCATCGTGACGATCTGGCACGAGTGCCTCGCGCAGTACGGCGGGCCGTATCTGTTCGGCGAACGAACGTGCGCCGATGCGATGTTCGCGCCCGTCGTCACGCGCTTCGTGACCTACGACGTGAAGCTCGACGCCGATATCGTCGCGTATGGCGAGCGCATCCTGGCGATGCCCGAGATGCGCCAATGGATCGCCGACGCGCAGCGCGAGGCCGAAGAGATCGACGAACTGGACATCGAGTTCTGAAGCTGCTTTCGCGAGCGCGCGCGGCGAGTTTTCCTTTCCGTCATCCGTGAACCATACTGAATGACGTAGGAGGAAACCGCCATGGAACTTTCGCGCGATCCGGCCGCGGCGAGCAGGCGAGTCGTCGCGCCGACACTGCACGTCCGCCTGACCGACGCCGACGCCATTCCCTTCCCCACGCGCACGATCGAGCGCGGCGACGCGCTCTACTGCGCCGGCGAGCCGTTGCGCAGCCTCTATACGGTGCAAAGCGGCTGCTTCAAGACCGTCGCTACCTTCCCCGGCACCGACGACGCCAACACGCCGCACACGCAGGTCACAGGCTTTCACCTGCCGAACGAGACGCTCGGCCTCGACGGCGTGTGCACGGCGCGGCACGAAAGCGATGCCGTCGCGCTGGAGGCGAGCGTCGTGCGCATCATGCCGGTCGGCATCCTGGAGCCGCTGTGTCGCGAGTACGCGGCGATGCAGCACGAACTGCTCGCGATCATGAGCGCCGAAATCGTGCGCGCGTCGCGGCTCGCGCTGATGCTCGGCACGATGCCGGCGCGCGAGCGCGTGGCCGCCTTCCTGCTCGACTTCTTCGAACGTTTCGACGCGAGCATGGCGTCGTCGGGCGAACAGGCAACCGATCTGCTGCTGCCGATGACGCGCGCCGATATCGGCAGCTATCTCGGGCTCGAACTCGAAACCGTGAGCCGCATGCTGTCGAAGCTGCAGCGCGAGGGCGCGATCGGGCTCAACGGACGCCAGGTGCGCATCGTCGATCGCGCGATACTCGCGCACAACTGACGAACGATCGAGAACTCACGCGTGCATGGTGAGGACCGCTGCGCCGGTCAGCCGTCCTTCGCGCAGATCGGCGAGCGCCCGATTCGCCTCGGCGAGCGGATAGCAGCGCGTGTGCATGTCCAGATGAAACTCCCCGGCGACGCGCATGAACGCGCGTCCGTCTTCGCGCGTCAGATTCGCCACCGACATGACGCGCCGTTCGCCCCACAGCAGATTGTAGGGAAACGAAGGAATGTCGCTCATGTGAATGCCGCCGCACACCACGGCCCCGCCCTTCGCGACCGCCTTGAGCGCGGCGGGCACGAGCGCGCCGGCCGGCGCGAAGATCAGCGCGGCGTCGAGTTCGTCGGGCGGCGTCTCGTCGCTGCCGCCCGCCCAGTGCGCGTTCAGGTCGAGCGCGAGGCGCTGGGCGTCGACATCGCCGGGACGCGTGAACGCATAGACCGCGCGTCCCTGATGCCGCGCCACCTGCGCGACGATATGCGCGGCCGCGCCGAAACCATAGATGCCGATGCGCTGCGCGTCGCCCGCCATCGCGAGCGTGCGATAGCCGATCAGACCCGCGCATAGCAGCGGCGCCGCTTCCACGTCAGAGTAGCGCGCCGGCAACGGCAGACAGTAACGCGCATCCGCGACGACGCGCTCCGCATAACCGCCATCGATCGTATAGCCCGTGAAGCCGGGCGAATCGCACAGATTCTCGCGGCCCGTCGCGCAGAAGCGGCAGCGCCCGCACGTCTGCCCGAGCCACGGCACGCCGACACGATCGCCCGGCCTGAACTCCGTCACGCCGGCGCCGGCTTCCGAGACCGTCCCGACGATTTCATGGCCGGGAACGAGCGGCCGCTTCGGATGCGCGAGTTCGCCATCGACGACATGCAGATCCGTGCGGCACACGCCGCACGCATGCACATCGATCAGCACCTCGCCCGCGCGCGGCGACGGATCGGGCAAGTCGAGCGCCTGCAGATGCGGGGCGCTGCCGTCGAAGACCATTGCACGCATCGGCGTGTCTCCCTGGTTTATTGCATGCCGCGTTCTGAATCCGATATTGCGACGCAGCACACGACGTACGAACGGCGGCTGACGCGCGAGCGCTTCGCGATGTCGTGGGGCGGCCGCAAGCCGGCGTGGTGCAGCGATGCACGAACAACGCGCGCATGCAGGCGTGACATCCGTTACGTTGACGCACTGCATGACCACGGCGCGAGCGATCTCGAAGATGCGACGAAATGCCTTCGAAGCTTGTCGCGGAAGCGTCAGATTGTCATACTAAACTTCAGTCAGAACACGAACGTCGGGTCAGCGCAGCGATGACTTGCATCGGCATCGGACTTGCTTTATCGATATGATCGTCGTCGCTGTTGCGACGCGGCAAGACGTCCGATAGCGCTTCGCTTTCCGAACGCTCCGGCGATGAAACTTGTTGCATGCGGCGCGATTAAACTTATTGCCCTTGCGCCGTTCGAACCCGACGTTACGGCCATCGCCGGCCGTGTCACAAGCCCAAACAATACGCGCGGCGAAACGCCCGAAGCCACGTCTTCGAGACGCCGCCCCTCATTCGACGACGCTCATGGCCGGTACGAAAGTGCCGAGCGTCACGTCCATTGAATCGTTTCATGGAGGATGACATGCGTATCACCGTCAAGCTGGATGGATTCGAAGGCGCCCAATCCGCGGCCTACGCCATTCTGTGGCTCGACAAGGAAACACGCCGCTGGTCGCGCGAGGGTCATCAGGCCGTCGACGTGCCCGACTGGGGCGGCCTGCGCGCGGGATCGAACGGCACGATGATCTGCGGGCAGCGCGTCGAGGAACCGATCTGCGTGCTCGAACGCCTCGATTTCGACTCGCCCGGCGGCCCGTGCGAAGGCCTCGCCGGACGCGTGCTGTGGTATGCGGATGGCACGGGCGTTCACAGCACCGGGCGCTGGCATGTGCAGTGCATCGACCGCGAGCAGATCAAGGCCGAGCACGGCGTGTTCGCGGGAGAGGAGGACAGCTGAAGCGCTGCGAACGTGTCAGGGCTCGTCGCTCGGAAAAGGCGTGAGCATCACGACGAACGACGCAGCCCCGACCAGAATGGCGAGCACGCCGTAGTACGTGACGGCGTTCTCGTCGAACAGCAGGCCGCGCAGCGCCGCATGGATGCCGCCCAGCGTGACGAACACGGCGCCCAGCGCCGCGACGATGCGCCCCTCACCTTTGATCATGATGTGCTCCCGACCGTCAGGCGGCCCGGCCGCTCGCGCGGTCATGCGCTGCCCTGCCGCCATGCTTCCATGGTCGTTGCGGTGTCGCAGCACGCATTGACGTGCATCAATCGTCGAACAAGCTGCCGGCCAGCGGCGCGATGAGACCGCCCGTTCTGGTGTTTTCCCTTGCCCCATCTTCGCGGTTTATATTGGTAGTATCAGGTGCCGGGTGCGCATCGGCGTGGATTGCGCATGCACGGCGTTTGCTGCCCGGCAATCCGCGCCGTCGGTGCGTGACGGACGACGGATCACGGAGCGCGTACTCGAACGAACGAATCTGGGGAGGCACGATGAATCAAAATTTCAGCGATCCGTTCAGCCAGTTTGCCGCGATGTTCCAGCAGTATCAGCTTCCCGGGTTCGACGTCACGGCCATCATGGAGTCGCGGCGCAAGGACGTCGAAGCGCTCGCGGCGACCAACCGCGTCGCGTTCGGCGGCATGGAGGCATTGCGTGACAAGCAGGTCGAAATCCTGCGCCGGACCTTGAGCGAACTGGAAACCATCGCCAAACAGTTCGCCACTTCGTCCACTCAACCGCCCTTCAACGCCAACGACGTCGTGCAGCGCGCGCTTCATAACGCGCTCGCCGACATGCAGGACATCGCGCGCACGACCCAGCAGACTCAGGCCGAAGCCTACGCGCTCGTCAGCAAGCGCATGGAAGACGCGCTGAAGGAACTCAAGGCAACGATCGAGAAACCTCAGACCTAGCCTCACGCCTTATCGGTCAGGCGACGAGGCCCGGCCTCCGGCTTCGGCCAGCCGCGCACGCGCGGCACGCGGAGGTACGCCATGCAATTCGATGAATTTGCGGCGTTCGAGAAGGACGGCTGGGAGCATGTCGTCCAGCCGTACGATGATTATTTCGGAAGGCTTACCATCCAGTCGCATCCGGCGCTGCTCGATGCGCTGGGCGTCGGGCCCGGCACGCGCATGCTCGATGTCGCCGCCGGTCCCGGCTATCTCGCCGCTGCCGCCATCGAGCGCGGCGCGACGGCGACCGCAATCGATTTCTCCGCGACGATGATCGCGCACGCGCGCCAGCTTCATCCCGATGTCGAGTTTCAGTTCGCCGCGGCGGAGCATCTCCCTTTCGATGCGCAAAGCTTCGACGCGGTCGGCATCAGCTTCGGCTTGCTGCATTTTCCGGAGCCGGAACGCGCGCTCGTGGAAGCGGCCCGCGTGCTGCGCCAGGGCGGGCGCATTGCGTTCACCGCGTGGGCGCCGCCGGAGCGCGCGGTCGGCTTCGGCATGGTGCTCGACGCCGTGCAGCTTCACGGCAAACTCGATGTCGGCCTGCCGCCTTCGCCGCCATTTTTCCGTTTCAGCGATCCCGACGAATGCGTGCGCGTGCTGACCGAAGCAGGCTTCGCCGACGCGCGCGCCGCGGAAGTCGAGCAGACCTGGCATCTCGTGCTGCCGGAAACGCCGTTCGACGGCCTGATGCACGGCGGCGTGCGCATGGCCGCGCTGCTGCGCGCGCAGTCGAAAAGCGCGCTGGCGGCGATCGAGCAGGAAGTGAAATCACGCGCGATGGCCTACTCGCAGCGCGGCACCCAGCATGGCGCGCAGCACGGCGAACTGCTCGTGCCGATGCCGTGCGTGCTCGCGTCGGCGGTCAGGCCCTGAGCGGCGGCTACTGCTTTGCCTGCGTGGTGATCTGAAAGAGGTCGACGGCCACGCGATCGCGCCCATACTTGGCCGACAGCGCGGCGAGCCGCTTTTCAACGGCGCGCAGATATTCGGGCCGCGCCTCGCTGTCGGGGCGCGCGGCATCGAAGAGCGGCGCGGGCGTGACCATCAGCACGAGCATCTCCGAACCGAACGGCTTGCCGATGACCCAGTCGCCCATCGTGCCGATGGTCGCCGTGTAGTTCGGCGGCGCCTGATTGTCGCGCGAGCGCTGCGTGGGCAGCAGATGCACGACGCTGCCGTCGAGCGTGAAGTAATCCACGTTGACGTAGGAATCGAACGCGGGCGTCATCAGGTCGACGATCAGCGGTTCGCCTTCCGTGAGACGCGTGGCGCGCGAGCGAGTGTGCACCGAAGCCGGCCGCCCCGATTGCCGGTTCGCCGACCAGTACGGGCCGAGCACCTTGAGCAGATCGCATTTGTCGTCGGCGACCTGCTGCACGCCGAAATTCGTCGTCTTCACGCCGGGCACGCGGCCGAGCGCTTCCTTCAGCCGCGCGAGGCCGTATTTCTGCGAGACGAAGCCCTGGACGTCGACGGTCTGATCGTGCACGGACGCGACCAGCGCCGAGCACGGCACGCTCGCCAGCACCGGCGTAACCGCCGCTACCGTGAGTTCCGGCACGGGCGTCGCGGGTACGGCGGGCGTGATCGCCACCGACGACGCCGGTTTCGCCGCCACCTGAGGCGCAGGCGGCGTCACCGCGCCGGCCGTGCTTGCATCCGGCGCCGACGGTGCTGAAGGCGCAGACGTCGACGATGGCGCGGACGGCGGCGCCTCGCGCGCCACTTCCTCCGGGCCGCCTCGCGACTGTTCGAAGAAGTAATAGCCCGCGCCCGCGATCAGCACCGCCGCCAGTGCCGCCCCCGCGCCGATCGCGAGTTTCGGCGTGCCGCTTTTCTTCGGCTTGCGGCCGGTCGCGGTCGACGGCTGCTCCTCGCCGATCTCTTCGAGAAACTGCGCGACGCTCGGCGTGCGCGCTTCGCGCTCGAACGCGAGCGCGGCCTTCAACGCTTTCCACTCCGTGCTGCCGAGCCCTTCCGGACGATGCGGCTTCATGCCGGCGCTCTTCGCCTGCATCGCGGGCACGCGGTCGAACGGATGTTTTCCCGTGAGCAGTTCATACGTGATGCAGCCGAGCGCGTAGATGTCGTCGCGCGGATCGGGCTCGCGATGCTCCATCATCTCGGGGCTCGCGTACGCCGGCGTCATTGCGCCGAGACTGCCGGGATCGAACACGGTTGCTTCGCTTTCTTCCTCGGGCCGCTGAATCACGCGCGAAATGCCGAAATCGATCACTTTCACTTCCGACGTGTCCGTGAGAAACACGTTGGCGGGCTTGAAATCGCAATGGACGAAGCCGCGCTCGTGCGCGTAGGCAAGCGCGTTCGCCATGCCCTTGAAGATCGGAAAGACCTCCGGGAACGGCATGCCTTTGAAATTCGGGTTCCGAAGCAAGCGCGACAACGGCTGGCCGGACAGATATTCCATCGTCAGATAGACGATCTGGCCGTCGCGGTCGAAGTCGTACACGGTGACGATATTGCGATGCGCGAGCTGCTGCGCCTTGCGCGCCTCGCGCTGCAGCGCGATCAGCGAATTCGGATTGCCGCGAAACTGCAGATTGAGCACCTTGATCGCGACATACGGACGCCGGTCCGACGCTTCGAGCTTGCGCAGATCGAGCGCCTTGTACACGGTGCCCATGCCGCCGATGCCGAGACATTCTTCCAGCACGAAGCGGCTGTTGAGCGTGTCGCCGACGCCCTTCATGCGCTGATCGTGATCGACCATGACCTGCGTCGCCTGGCCGAAGGTGCCGCTGCTCGGATCGCGCTGTGGCGCAGGCGGCGGCGGAAAGCCGGGCGTGGTCTGCAGACGTGTTTCGTCGCGGCCGATGGGGCCGGTGCCTGAATCGGAATCGGGTTGAATGCGCGCCGTGTGCTCCACGCGACGGCGAATGGCCGCGTAGATATCCGGCGGCAGAGGCTTCGCCGCGTGTTCCTCGTCGAGGATTTCCATGAGCCGCTTGGCCGGGGTCTGCTCGGTCGCCAGCGCGCCGTCCACCCGTGCAAAGAACTCGTCGCGCGACCCGTCGTCGCCCCGATATGTACGAATCGCTTGCGCAAAACTTGTCATCTGTGCGACGCGACGCGGCTCCAAATCGATCGACAATTCACTTGTCGTAACAAATACGAGGTGCTCTTTCGATACTAGCCTCCGCATGCGCCTTTCGCAAATGGCGTTTTCGATCATGAGCGGCATCGCGCACATGTCGTTCGGAGACCAACACATTCACGCGAGGTGTTGGTGCGAAGACGGCAAACGCCGCGGTTTGCGCCCGCGCGAACGCGAACGCGGCGCCGCACGCATGCGCAGAAACGTCGCAGAATCAGGATGTTGCGGAATTTCGTCGGGGAATGATGCGCGCCTGGCACAGGTTTCGCATTGGTAACTGCGCTCCTTGCGGTGGATTGCCATGGCACTCCGCCGCCTTCGGCATGCGTGCCGAACGGACAGATGTTCGCGCAACGAGCCGGCAAGCGGATTGCCTATACTGATCCACGAGCCGAACAGCGCGCATCGACTCTCATACTTCTGGAGGAAGCAGTCATGGCCGTCATCAAAATCAGGGATCTCGCCGACAGCGTCGAACTGGACCGCCAGGCGATGAACGCGATCGTCGGCGGCGCGCGCGATGGCTTGCGGACGTCGTTCCGCATCCGGCCGGCGTCGAACGCGAATCGCGTCGTCGATTATCCGGGCGTGCCGGTGAAGGACGTGCCGGTCGAGCAGCCCGGTCCGTTCACGACGAAGATCGTCAACAAGAAGTAACCTCGATACGAGCGAGGGATTGCGTCCTTCGCGTCGTCAGTCAAGCGGCCCACGTCGCGCTGTCAGTGCCGCACGGTGACGACCGCGCCCGTCACTCCGCTTGCCGCCGTCGTTCCGAGCGAGCGCGCCGAGCGCCTCACCAGCGCGAGGCGCACGCGTTCGCGGCCGGCGCCGTCGAAATCGCCGAAATAGCGCGTCTTGCCCGCGACGACCGCGCCGACCGGCACACCGTCGAGATACAGCACGCGATTGCCCGCGAGCGCCGGGACCTTCTCGCCAGGCAAAAGCGTGCCGACGAGATTGAGCGGATCCACCGCCGAAAGCGCGACGAACGCGCCGTCCTTCGGGCGCTTGCGCATGTCGCGCAAAAGCGGCACGGCGTCCGGCAGCGCGAATTGCTCGCCCGCGAGCCCGGCGACGAAACGCCCGCCGCGAATCTCGCCGCGCGCCTCCAGCCGATGATAGACGCGCAGCAGTTCGCGCCACGGCGGCAGCCATCCGGCTTCGCGCTCCAGCAGACGCCAGAACACCACGCCATAGCGGCGCAGCAGCGTCAGCGCGACATGCTCGATATCGTTGTTGCCGTCGCCGTTGCGTTCGTCGCGGGTTGCGCGGCGCAGGAGCGCCCAGCGGCCGGCATCGTCCATTCCGCCGATGAACAGGCCGCCCCGCCGCGGATGTCGCGCGAACACGTTGCGCTTCGCGGCCGGCGCGAGCAACGCACGCAGCCCCGCGAAGCTGTCGGCGTTGACGAGCCCGAGCGACACGAGTTCGCCGAGCGCGTCTTCGAGTTCGGTGCGCAGCAGGCGCGCGTCGGCCAGAAGTTCGTCGAAGAACATCGCGCCGTGCGTTTTCAGCGCCTCGAAGACACGTTCCGCGCGCGATGAAAGCTGCGGCGCTTCGTCGGCGTTCATCAGCGCATTCCACGCGTCGAGATGACGGCGCGGCAGCAGCACGATCGGCGTGCCGCGCACCGGGCCGCCGGTCGCCCGCGCGCGTCCGGCCGGCCGCGTCCAGACGATCTTGCCCGCGCGGCAGAGTTCGTCGAGCGCCATGCCGGAATAATCGGCGATGCGCGCCGGCAGGATTTCGTCTTCCCACGCGACCGCGGGCGCCTCGAATCCTTCGAGCTGTTCGAGCACGGCGCCGAGTGCGTCGCGGCCCTCGCCGCGTGCATCGGGCGCGACGCGCTGCCATTCGAACAGAAAACGCATGAAGTCCTGCCGCTCGACCGGCTCGATCTCGCGACGCAGCCGGCGCACCGTGTAGCGATGAATCCGCGCGAGCAGATGGCGCTCGCACCATTCGTCGGCCTGCGCGCCGGGCGTGAAGCGGCCGCGCATCACGTAGCCTTCGGTTTCGAGACGCGTGAGCGCGAGCGCGACGGCCGACGCGGGCAGCGCGAGCGGACGCGCGATCTCCGGCACCGTCAGCGGACCGAAACCCGAGAGCCGCGCGCGGACGATTTCGACGAGCGCATCGTCGGGCGCCCAGGGATCGTCGAAGCCGGGCGGCGGCTGCAGCGGCGGTTGCATCGGCGCGTGTTCGTAGACAGCGCGCACGCACGCGAGCCGCTCGACCGGCGTCCACAACGCGTCGTGCTCCGCGATCACGAGACGCGTTGCGCGGCCGGAACGCGCCAGCGCATCGAGCCATGCGGGCCACTCCGCGTGGCGCTGCGCTTCCGATTCTGCGATGCACGCGAGCGTCGTGAGCGCCTCGTGCATTTCGTCCGCGCGCGTGACGTCGGGCCACGCTTCCTCGCGCACGCTCGCGATCGCGTCGAGATCGAGCGCGCCGAGATCGTCGGTGGATTGCGGATCGGTCCAGCGACGCGCGAGCACGGCCTGCGTGCGGCGCTCCTCCAGCGGGGCGTCGTCGAGAAAGGCATACGGCCGCGCCGACAGAATCTCGGCCGCGAGCGGCGACGGCGCCGGCAGCTCGCGCGTGACGAGCCGCACTTCGCCGCTTTCGATGCGCCGCAGCAGCGCGAGCCAGGCGTCGCTGTCCATCGCGTCGTGCAGGCAATCGTCGATCGTCTGCTCGACGAGCGGATGCGCCGGCACGTCGCGCTCGCCCGCCAGATTTTCCGCGCACGCGACCTGATCGGGAAAAACCGCCGCGAGCAGATCCTCGCTCTTCATACGCTGCAGTTGCGGCGCGACCTTGCGCCCGCCCGTGTAGCGCGGCAGCGCGAGCGCGTTGGTCGCGTTCCAGCGCCAGCGCACGCCGAAGAGCGGCGCGTCGAGCAAGGCCTGAATCAGCACGTGTTCCGCCGTCGCGGAATTGAGATAGCGCCAGACGTCGTCGAGCGCGAAGCTGTGGCTGCCGGTCAGCGAGAGCACGATGGCGTCTTCCGTCGCCGCCGCCTGCAATTCGAAATTGAACGTGCGGCAGAAGCGCTTGCGCAGCGCGAGCCCCCACGCGCGGTTCACGCGGCTGCCGAACGGCGCGTGGATGACGAGTTGCGTGCCGCCGGATTCGTCGAAGAAGCGCTCCATGACGAGCGTGTCCTGAGTCGGCAGCACGCCGAGCGCAGCGCGTGCACGGGCGAGATAGTCGACGATCTGCTGCGCCGGCTCGTGTCCGATGCCCGTCGCGTCGACCAGCCATGCGACGGCGGCCTCGATGCTGCCGTGCGCGAGCCGCGCATCGATTTCGCCGCGCAGTCTCGAAATCGCGTGCGAAAGCTCGTCGCTGCGGCCGGGCGCCTCGCCGAGCCAGAACGGAATATTGGGCGGCTGGCCGTTGGCGTTTTCGACGCGCACGCGCCCGCCCTCCACGCGCACGATCCGGTATGACGTATTGCCGAGCTGGAAAATGTCGCCCGCGAGACTTTCGACGGCGAAATCCTCGTTGACCGTGCCGATCTGCAGGCCTTGCGGTTCGAGGATGACGGCGAAATCGGCATTGTCGGGAATCGCGCCGCCCGAGGTCACGGCGGTGAGCTTGCCGCCGCGCCTCCCGCGCAGCGTGCGGGAAACGGCATCGCGATGCACGTAGGCCGCGCGCACGCCCTGCCGTCCCGTATAGCCTTCGGCGAGCGTGCGCAACACGGCGTCGTAGTGCGCGCGATCGAGCGCCGCGTACGGATACGCCCGCGTGATGCGCTCGTAGAGCGCGTCTTCGCCCCATTCGCGGCACGACACTTCGGCGGTGATCTGCTGCGCGAGCACGTCGAGCGGCGCGCGCGGAATCGCGAGGGCGTCGAGTTCGCCGCGCCGCACGCAATCGAGCAAGGCGGCGCATTCGATCAGATCGTCGCGCGATGTCGGAAAGAGCCGCCCTTTCGGCATGCCTCCGACCTGATGCCCCGAGCGCCCGACGCGCTGCAAAAATCCGCCGATGGATCCGGGCGAGCCGATCTGGCAGACGAGATCGACGTCACCGATATCGATGCCCAACTCCAGCGACGCCGTGGCGATCAGCACGCGCAACTCGCCGCGTTTGAGCCGCTGCTCCGCCTCCAGCCGGTGCTCGCGCGCGAGGCTGCCGTGATGCGCCGCGACGGCATCGCGGCCGACGCGCTCGGTCAGATGACGCGCCGCGCGTTCCGCCATGCGCCGCGTGTTGACGAACACGAGCGTCGTGCGATGCAGCGCCGACAATTCGGCCAGACGGTCGTAGACGCGCTCCCACATGTCGTTCGACATGATTGCTTCGAGCGGCATCGGCGGAATTTCGAGCGCCAGATCGCGCGCGCGGACATGACCGACATCGACGATCTCGCACGGCGCGTTTGCGCCGACCAGAAACTTCGCGACGAGTTCGATCGGCTTCTGGGTCGCCGACAGACCGATCCGCACCGGCCGCTGCGCCCCCGCGTCTTCGCACAGCGCGTCGAGCCGCGCGAGCGACAGGCTCAGGTGCGAGCCACGCTTGCTACCCGCCACGGCGTGAATTTCATCGACGATCACCGTGCGCACGGTCGAAAGCATCGCGCGCCCCGAATCCGACGAAAGCAGCACGTAGAGCGATTCGGGCGTCGTCACCAGAATATGCGGCGGACGCTTCTTCACTGCGTTGCGTTCCTGCTGCGTGGTGTCGCCGGTGCGCACGGCGGCGCGGATCTCGGGCGCGGGCACGTTCGCGTCGCGCAAGCTCTGCGCGATGCCCGCCAGCGGCTCCTCCAGATTCACGCGGATGTCGTTCGACAGCGCCTTGAGCGGCGACACGTACACGACGCGCGTTTCGTCCGGCAGCCGGCCGCCCGCCGCGATGCCGTCGCGCACGAGTTCGTCGAGCGCGGCGAGAAATGCCGTCAGCGTCTTGCCGGAGCCCGTCGGCGCGGCGACGAGCGTCGAGCGGCGCGCGTGCACGAGCGGCCACGCGCGCGCCTGCGCGGCAGTCGGCGCGGGAAATCTCGCGCGGAACCAGCCGGCGACGGCGGGATGAAAGCCTTGCAGAGCGTCATCCGTGGAAGCGTTTTTTTCGGGCATTCGCCTATTCTAGGGGCGGTTCCGAAACGGCGCGGATCCCGGCGCGATGTCGCTGTCAGCCGCGATGGATTGACGCGCCCTTCTGCCCGATTGCCTGGACCGAACTAAGATGTCCAGTCGCGCCGGCCGTGTGCGGAAAAACGCCACAAACACGCGCAATCATGTCCGGGAATCCGCAGAGCAAAGCGCGCAGGAACCGATCCTGCGCCGGCCGCACGCACGACGTTCGACCAATCATCTCACCGCAAGGAGAAGCAATTGAACGACGACGTCACTGTCACGCCCCCACTCGAGACGCCTCTCGCCCCCGATCTCCTCGCGAAAATCGATGCGTACTGGCGGGCCTGCAATTATCTGTCGGTCGGCATGATCTACTTGCGCGCCAATCCGCTGCTGCGCGAGCCGCTCAGGGCCGAGCACATCAAGCGGCGCCTGCTCGGTCACTGGGGCTCGGACCCCGGCCAGTCGTTCGTGTGGGTGCACCTGAACCGCCTGATCAAACGCGACGACCTCAACGTCCTGTTCGTGTCCGGCCCCGGCCACGGCGCACCCGCGACGCTCGCCAATTCGTATCTCGAAGGCCATTACTCGGAAATCTATCCCGACCGCAGCGCCGACGAACCCGGCATGCTGCGGCTGTTCCGCGCGTTTTCGTCGCCGGGCGGCATCGGCTCGCACTGCACGCCGGAGACGCCGGGATCCATTCACGAAGGCGGCGAACTCGGCTACAGCCTGTCGCATTCGTTCGGCGCGGCATTCGACAATCCGGATCTGATCGTGGCGACGGTCGTCGGCGACGGCGAAGCGGAAACCGGCCCGCTGGCCACGTCGTGGCATTCGAACAAGTTCCTCAATCCCGCGACCGACGGCGCCGTGCTGCCGATCCTCCATCTGAACGGCTACAAGATCGCCAATCCAACGATCCTCGCGCGCATTCCGCACGACGAACTCGAAGCGCTCTTCAGGGGCTACGGCTACGAGCCGCATTTCGTCGAAGGCCACGAGCCCGAGGCGATGCATCAGCGCATGGCGGCGACGCTCGACCGCTGCATCGGCGATATCCGCGCGATCCAAGCGAACGCGCGCGCGAACCCGGAGAACGTCACGCGCCCGCGCTGGCCGATGATCGTCTTGCGTACGCCGAAAGGCTGGACCGGCCCGAAGGAGGTCGACGGCCATAAGGTCGAGGATTTCTGGCGCTCGCATCAGGTGCCGATTGCCGATCCGGCCAGCAACCATCGCAACCTCGCGCTGCTCGAAAGCTGGATGCGCAGTTACAGGCCCGAAGAACTGTTCGATGAAGACGGCCGCCTGATCCCCGCGCTGCGCGAACTCGCGCCCGAGGGCACGCGGCGCATCAGCGCGAACCCGCACGCGAACGGCGGCTTGAAACGCCAGTCGCTCGATCTGCCCGATATCCGCGATTACGCGTTCGAGTTCAAACGCGCGGCGGGCGTCGAGCGCTCGTCGACTGCCGTGCTCGCCACGTTCCTGCGCGACGTGATCCGCCGCAACATGACGAGCTTCCGTCTGTTCGGCCCGGACGAGACCGCGAGCAACAAGCTCGACGGCGTGTACGAGGCGTCTGGGAAACGCTGGCTCGCGCAGACGCTGCCCGAAGACGCCGACGGCGGCGCGCTTTCCATCGACGGCCGCGTGATGGAAATGCTCTCCGAACACACGCTCGAAGGCTGGTTCGAGGGCTATGTGCTGACCGGACGCCACGGTCTTTTCGCGACGTACGAAGCGTTCGTGCACGTCATCGATTCGATGTTCAACCAGCACGCGAAGTGGCTTGAGAAGGCGAAGAACGAACTCGACTGGCGGCGCCCGGTGCCGTCGATCAACCTGCTGATCACGTCGCTCGTGTGGCGTCAGGATCACAACGGCTTCACGCATCAGGACCCCGGCTTTCTCGATGTCGTCACGAACAAGAGTCCGGGCGTGGTGCGCATCTATCTGCCGCCCGATGCCAACTGTCTTCTGAGCGTGGCGGACCACTGCCTGCGCACGCACGATTATGTGAACGTGATCGTCGCGGACAAGCAGCCGCATCTGCAATATCTGAGCATGCAGGACGCGATCGTGCATTGCGCGAAAGGCATCGGCATCTGGGACTGGGCGTCGACCGATCAGGGCGCGGAGCCGGACGTCGTGATCGCGTGCGCGGGCGACATCGCGACGATGGAAGCGCTCGCCGCCGTCGAAATCCTGAAGACGAACTTCGCCGATCTGAAAATCCGCTTCGTCAACGTGGTCGATCTGTTCAGGCTCATGCCCGACACTGACCATCCGCACGGCCTCTCCGCCCGGGATTTCGACTCGATCTTCACGCGCGACAAGCCTGTCATCTTCAACTTCCATTCGTATGCGTCGCTCGTGCACAAGCTCACGTACAACCGCACGAATCACAACAATATCCACGTGCATGGTTATCGCGAGCGCGGCAACATCAACACGCCATTCGAGCTCGCGATCATCAACGGCGTGGACCGCTACACGCTCGCGATCGATGTAATCGACCGCGTGCCGCGGCTCGCCGGCAGCGGCGCGCATACGAAGGACTGGCTCAGGAATCAGATCATCGAAAGCGTGCGGTATGCGCACGAGGAAGGCATCGATCGCGACGAGATTCGTGAGTGGACATGGAAGGGGTGACCGTCATCGCGCTGCCAGGCTCGAAACGCGCGGTGGGCGAAGAAAGGATCGACAGCGCGGCGTCGCCGCGCCAATAAAAGCAGCGACAAGACTAATGCCGTTTCTATTCAGAGCGCCCCAGACGAACCGGACTTTCATATCGCCTCCCGATCACTTAAACGGGAAATGCTCGGCCGCAGGCTCGGATTGGCCCGAGCCTGAGCGTCGAAGAGAGCATCGTGCTCCAATAAAATCGGCTCGGGCGCTTGATAACGCTTGCTCAACAGCAAATAAAAAAATCCCTACGCGTCTAAATTTTCCGTCATTGGAACTATCAAAGTCAATTCTCTCCATCTCGGTTGTAATTTTGATTTTCCTCCGAATTATTTAGAAACTAAGAATTTACTCATACTAGAATACCAGGCCTTTTATAAAATATTCTATGTCGCTTGCAGATTTTTATCGCGCGGAACATTTCTGCGAAACTAAAGAATGCACGCGTCACCAGCCTGATAAATTCGGTTTCGTTAAAGAGGAATATCATTATGGCGATTTCATTGAAAAACATACCGACAAATCATGAGTTGACCGCTGGCGAGGTCGAACCGATCGTAGCCAATGTCAAATACGCACAGCGCAATGATGTCGAGGTGGAACCGGTCGTAGCCAACGTCAAATACGCACAGCGCAATGATGTCGAAGTGGAACCGGTCGTGGCCAATGTCAAATACGCACAGCGCAATGATGAAGAAGTAATGGCGGTTGCCGAGGCTGCCTAAAAGGTGCGGTGAAGCGTATTCATTGCTGAACCCGCTTCTTGAGCAAGAGGCTGTAGCCTCTTGCTCACCTCTTGCTCACCTTATGCACGTTTCTCTGAATGGAGGGTCGGATATGGTCGCGTTTTTGTCGTCGCATTTTGTGAATGAATCATGGGGAAAACAAGCGGCAGAGCTGTCCATATCGCAAATCCCTTTCACGGGTAAGGATGTATTAGATGCACTCAAGCAATACGCGTTGTGCGCGAACGACATTCGATCCCGCAACGCTCAGTCCGAAACCATTACCGCTTTCAATGGAGAGCGAACGCCAGAGCCGCGCCCTGATTTTCTTGCGCTTTCCACCGACGACACACTCGAGGATTACGTATCGAGAATCGGGCGTCTTGCCGGCGACGACGAGTGGACCGTCATGTATTATGGGCTTCACGCGGCAAGCCCAGTCATCTGGGATATCGCAAAAGTCTTTTCCGATCAGCTCGCGTTGTCATTAGGCTATCGGCCTGGCGGCCGCGTCGATATCGATTGCTTTATCGGCCGATATTCATCCACCCATGTCGGAATCCATGTCGATCATGCGCATAATTTCGGCTTCACGTTGCGCGATGGGAAAACGATGTTCACCTGGCCCGGCACCCGCTCGGATCTCGCCGGCATGCGCTTTCCCGACTATGAATCATTCAAGTCCGAAGGCATTCCGCTCGAGAACAAAACCAATCGGGTAACCTATTTCCCCGAGAACTGGCTTCACGTTGCCGAAACAAAATCCAACATTTCGGTCAACGTGAATATCGCGTTCTGGGAAACCGGCAACGACTCTCTGCATAACGCGAATTACGTGAAGGGCCTGCTCCAGGCGCCCGCTCGTACCCGTCATGACGTGCGTTCTTCAGGCATCGCAAGCTTGAACCCCGATGACGACCTTCTGCTTTCATCCCTCAAGGCCTTGCTTGACGGTGCATCTCTGAAAAGACGAATGATGATTGCTCAACTCATTTCGGATACCAGCAGCCGTCTGAATGTCGGCCGTCCGATCGTCGAAGTCGAGGAACTGGATGATGTCATCGCCCTCAACACCGTCAGCACTTTACAGTGGATGCCGGTATTGGACGAGGGTGAGATCCTGATCGCGGCAAACGGCCACTGCGGCAGATTCAAATACAGCCGCGCATTGCACGAGTTTCTGAATCGATTGTCCGCCGGTCAGCAAGTGAACATTGCGGATTTGTCGAGCGGGAAAGACAGGCTGCTTAATGACGAGCTCGTTCAAGTCGCCGCATCGCTGGCGCGATGGGGTGCATTTTGATGAACATCAGACTTCGCTGGGCGCTCGTTTTTATTTGTATCTCCCTGTCGTTTGGCAGCTTTGCAGATGAAGCGGCTCAAGTGACCTTTGCCCTGAGGCTGGCCGACCACACTTCCTCGGTATCACTATTGCTCGCCGCCGGTCTCGTCGGAGGCATCCTGTCCGGACCGATTGCACCCACAATCCTTCAGCGAATCGGGCCCCGCAAAACGATTCCCGCGGTGTTTCTCGTTCAGTCGCTTCTGATCGCGGTCGCATCGTTGGCGAATCAGTTCTGGAGCTATGTCGTGGTGTCAATGGCGCTAGGGACGACCGGGTCCCTTCTGTGGGCGGCAATCATGGTCGCCATTCCAAGCTACACAAACGACGAGCGATACATCGACCGAGTAAACAGGATTACGCAATCGGTGCGGAACATGGGCTACGTGGGTGGCCCGGCTCTCGGCGGCCTGCTATACGGCATGGCCGAGCGTTCACGGGGACTCTTGTCGCTGGCATTGCTGGTGTTGCTCGCCGCGCCCGCCACCGCGCTATGTTTCAAGGTGCTGGAGTCTTTCAATCAAGCATCCGGTCAGGCACCCTCGCGCGAAAAATCGAAGGGGCGACTCGACCTGCCCGATTTCTTTCGCACAGCCGGCGTGATCCGTGCAGTCGCGCCGTTGTTGGCGACGGTCGTGCTGACATCCATGCTCAATGTGTTGTTGATATTTCGGGTTCGCACCGAGTTGCAGTTCAGTGCCGAAATCTACGGATTTGTTATTAGCGCATTGAGTGTGGGGCTGATCGTCGGTCCCGTGGGTTTCGCCGGGATGTTCGCGAAATTAGGCGATGCCGCCGGCGCTTCCATTGCCGCCGGTGTCATCGGCTTCGGGATTGTGTGGCTCGCATCGAGCGACGTGGTATGGACCATCATGTGCGCCACGTTTCTGATCGGATCGGCGAACGGCATCCAGAACGCGCTCACTGCGAGCTTCATGATGAAGGCAATCGATCCAAAGCGGCGGATCAACCTGATGCCGGCCTACATCTTTTGCATCCAGACTTCGGTATTTCTCGGCTTTGTGATCGCCGGGATGGTTAGCACTGCACACGTGACCACGGCGCTCGCGGTTGTCGGAATTGCAACGGCGATCATCGGCGCATGCGGCTTCGTGCTGAATATCAAAAATCGACCAAACCTGCTTACAGAAGGAGCTTAACGATGGATGGTATAGGGCGCTTCGGATCGAAGCCAGACAATACGAATTCAATCAAGCTGCAAGCCCCTTTGGATCGAATCGTGGCATCGGGCATAGCGGATCTCCGAGTCAGTCACTACTACTTCGACGAGCCGTTATTCGACGAGTATGAATTGACGACAGTCCGCGCGACATGGGACTTTCCCGCGGCGGAATCCATTGTCCGGGATGGGCATAATGTTCTCGATCTAGGCTGCGGTGATGGTCGGCTGCTCCTGCATCTCGCCGAAAAGTTTTCGCTGAACGAAAGCTTTGGCATTGACATCTCTCCGGTCGCCATCGATCGCTTCAATGCGTCCATCCATCACAGCCATATTCACGCGCTCCGAGGCGACATATTCGATCTGCCGACGCCGATCACACAACGACGCTTCGACGTCGTTACGTTTGGCGACGCGACCGTCAATTTCATTCTTGACGAAGACAAACTCGAAACGCTGTTGCGCAGCGCGAAGGCGCAGTTGCGCGACTCCGGATCGCGGATCATGGTCGCCGTCTTCGGCGATGGAACACCGGAGCGTCTCGCGTTCATGGACAAACGATGCACGGTAGTGCCGTTTCGGCGGAGCAACGGAGAAGCCGCGCTCATCTGGTGGGCCTACAAATACGATAACGACAAGCTGATCATGCATCGATCGGTCTTTGCGCAATCCGGACTGCGTGCAAACGGAAATATCGAAGGGGTCGTATGCGATCTTCGAGATCGGATGTGGACTCCGTCAAGCCTTGCCCCCATCGCGGAGGCCAGTGGTCTCACGGTCGAAAGCGTGATTGCATCGGAAGTTCAGGACGGAACCGCCGTGGGCATGGCAACGGCAATTGTCATTCTGAAATTGGCTTGAACCACCATGAGAACGGATCCGATTCGACCGAACTTTTATCAGGGAACGGGGGGATACGCCTGGCAACTCGCCGAGTATCTCCAGGGCGACCAGTCCGACGGAAATGGCAACTACGCGCTCTGCAAGTCAACGCCACCGGAATTGCGGAACCCGCTCGCACCCTGTCGTGCATTCCTGGCTCCAGACCGCTCGGTCAGATGGTCCAGTTCAGTGCGTATTACCCACGACACGCCGCGCCTCGTCGGTGCGCGGGGGATTCGATCGTCGCTCGTCGTGGTTGAAAGCGCACAGGCGTTTGGAGGCTTCCGCCGTGAAGACGCTCGGGCGCTCGCGGAAGGAACAACAGTGGGCGCGCTGCCGCGTATGGAAATCAATGGCGTGATGCATGACGCGAGCACGCTATTGGTCGCGCTGTATCGACATGGGTTCATCGAAACTGACGAGGCGTTCCCGGCATCCCCTCCGGTGCGCTACATCATCGAACCCACCTGCATCGTTACCGACGCCCCTGGGATCGGACGCGTAGCCATCAACCAGCTTAACGGTCGAACCATTCGATTGAGCGAGACCTCTCAAGAGATCCTCTCCCTGAACAAGCTTTTGAACGAGATACCGGAACCACTGCACTCGAGTATCGACCACTTTGTGAAAGCCGGCATGTTGCGATTGATTTCCGGAGAGAACGCCCGTGCACATGATTAGACCCGGAATGGGCACCGAGAACAGCGCCAGTCTGATCTCGGCGCTCATCCTCATGACCCGTCCCGCAACGGTCGTCGAGATAGGCGCAGGCGACAGCACGACATTCATCGCGAAGGCGCTCCAGCAGGCGCGGCAGGATTGGCGACGCGACAAGGATTTGCTCGATGCTTCGACATGGCACGAGCGCAGCGCACTTCTGGACCCGACCGGCATTCCCGATTTCTATCAACCCAGGCTGATCACCATTGACGACTTTACGGCCGAAGGCTCGTCGGCCGAAGAAGCATGGGATGCACTGAAAAAAAATGATGTCGACCCCGCCCTCGTTACCTTCGTCGAACGCAACTTCTACGCATTAGACGAAGCCACCATCGCTTCGTGGGGCGCGATAGACATCGCGTGGATCGATGCGGGTACGCCGGCCGACGATGTCCGCTTCGTCGCAGCGCTTTGGGAACACGTCTCGCCCGGCGGTTACTTGTGCCTGCACGAGCCAACGATGCTGACCACCGTCAGCATAGGTGGACGGCAACGTGTTCGACGTGTCAGAACGCCGATCTGGGAGGAGCTATTTCGCAGGCTGGACGATTCATTCGAGTTGGTAACTCTGCCCGAGTTGCACAAGTACCGCCAAAGCGGTCTGGGTATCGTCCGGAAGCGTCAACACAACGAACGCGTGCTCCGTTCGCAGTCGCTGCAATCCGAGCTTGTCGAGTTGGGAGAAATTCCGATTCGCAGCGGTTATTTGCCGATCGGCGAGGAGGCGTGGAAGCAGCGTCTTCGCAAGGAGGCCGTCATTGCCGCGATGACGTCACACGAAACACGCGCTGTGTATGCTGCGATCGTCCTCGGCGTCAATCGCCTTGCCGATATTGCAGAGAGAGCCGGTGTCGATGCGAAGACTGCCAGCAAAATCGTGACCCGGTTGCTGAGCATCGGCCTGATTCGGCGAGATGAAATTGGGTTTTCGGATGCCGACATAGTGTGGGGAGAGATTGCCGATCGACAGCATCGCGGCGCTGAAGATTTGAGCGATCGACAGCTCGAAACGGATTTCGCCGTCGAAAAGATCACCACGGCCTTTGCCCCGGACGTTCAATACTCCGAAGCGGAGATATCGAAAATTTGCCAGTTGTTCACCACCGATTACGCGCGACTCAGGCGATATCTTGTCGATCGCGGGGTGTTGCAACGTCAAAACAACGTATATCGGCGCGCTTCAAGAGATCCGGGCAAGACGTCGTAACGGGTTGAGTTGTTTCACGGCACGGCCATGCTTGCGCAAGCCGTGCCGTCCGAATCGTTGCAAGCGTCGCTTGTCAATCAGGCGCCTTGCTCCGAATGATCCCGCTGCCGGAGCGACTGCGGCAAACCAAACAACAGCAACAGCGCACACACCACGCTCATCGCGCCGATTGCGTACAGCGCGGGCGTCGTGCTGCCCATCGTGTCGCGGATACGGCCGACCATCACCGGGCTCACGATGCCGCCGAGCTGCCCCAGCGTATTGATCAGCGCGATGCCGCCCGCCGCGCCCGCGCCGGTCAGAAGCTTCGGCGGGAGCGCCCAGAAGGCAGGAATCGAGGCGATCACGCCCGCGCCCATCACACCGAGCGCGACGATCAGAAGCGTGGTCTGCTTGTCGAAGATGCCGGCCGCGAAGAAGCCGACTGCCGCCAGAACCAGCAGCGTCGCCACGAACTTGCGGCGCTCGCCCGACCGATCCGACATGCGGCCGACCACGACCATGCAGATCGCGCCGCAGATATACGGCACCGCGGTCAGGAGACCGATGACCGTCGGATTCTGCGTGCCCGCCGCGCGGATCAGGTGCGGCGCCCAGAAATTGAGGCCGTAGGACGCGACCTGAATCAGAAAGTAGATCAGGCCGAGCATCAGGAAGCCGGGCGTCTTGATCGCGCCGAACAGCGAATGGCCGGTGTCGGTGTGCTGGCTTTGCGTCGAGATCTGGCTCTTCAGATACGTCTTCTCGGCGCCCGTGAGCCACGCGGCGTCATCGATGCGATCCTTCAGCACCTTCAGCACGAGCACGCCCAGCAGTACGCACGGCAGGCCGCCCAGAAGGAACAGCCAATGCCAGCCCGCAATGCCGAACACGCCGTTCATGTGCCCGAGCACGAGGCCGGAAAGCGGCGCGCCGACGAGTCCCGAAAACGCCGACGCGAGAAACAGCAGCGACGTGATGCGTCCGCGATAGCTCGCCGGAAACCACAGCGTCAGGTAGTACAGCACGCCGGGCGCGAAACCCGCTTCCATCGCGCCGATGATGAAGCGCAGACCGTAGAACTGCCATTCCGTCTGCACGAAGACCATGAGCGCGGTCGCGATGCCCCACGAAATCATGATGCGCGCAATCCAGCGACGCGCACCGACCTTGTAGAGCAGCATGTTGCTCGGCACTTCGAACAGCACGTAGCCGATCACGAAGAGACTCGCGCCGAGCCCGTAGGCCGTGTCGGAAAAGCCGAGCGTGCTTTGCAGCTGAAACTTCGCGAAGCTGATGTTGATGCGGTCGAAAAACGCAAACAGATAGCACAGCATGATGAGCGGCATGAGCCGCCACGCCACCTTGCGAATGATGTCCGCGGTGTTTTCGGAAGTCTGCGGCTTGCCTGCCGCGTCGACGCTCAGATCACTCATGGTTGTCTCCGGTAGTTGTTTTGGTCTTTTGAATCAGATGCTTCGTACGTATTCCGGCGCCGCATGCAGATCGCAAGTGCGACCCGCCTTCGCGACTTGTCCCGATACTTCGTGGCCGACGAGCGCGGGCAACGTGCGCGACAGCGCGATCAGCGTCTGCAGATCGACGCCCGTCGGAATGCCCATCTCGTCGCACATGTTCACGAGGTCTTCGGTGCAGATGTTTCCGGATGCGCCCGGCGCGAACGGACAGCCGCCGAGACCGCCCAGCGCTGCATCGAAACGGCGCGCGCCCGCGCCGTAGGCGGCGAGCACGTTGGCTAGACCGAGACCGCGCGTGTTGTGGAAGTGCAGCGTCAGATCGGCGGCGGGCACGTGTTCGAGCACGCGTGCGACGAGCCGCGCCACCTGACGCGGATTCGCCATGCCGGTGGTATCGGCGAGCGTGATGCCCGCGATGCCCATCTCGCGATACGTGCGCGCGATAGACACGACGCGGTCTTCGTCGATGTGTCCTTCGAACGGGCAGCCGAACGCCGTCGCGACAGTCGCGTTCAGCGAGACCGGATACGGCGCGCCTCCGACGAGCCGCACGATATCGCCGAAGCCGGCCAGCGACGACTCGCAGCTCATGCGCATGTTGGCGCGGTTGTGCGTCTGGCTCGCGGACATCACGAGGTTGAGTTCGTCTGCGCCGGCGGCGAGCGCGCGCTCCGCGCCCTTCACGTTCGGCACGAGCGCGACGTAGATCACGCCCTGTCCGCGGCGGATGCCGTTGAAGACCGCATCGCCGTCGCGCAGCGCGGGAATCGCTTTCGGCGACACGAACGAGCCCGCCTCGATGCGCGTGAAGCCGCACGCCGACAGACCGTCGATCAGCGCGATCTTGTCCGCGGTATCGACCCACTGCTTTTCGATTTGCAAGCCGTCGCGCGGCGCGACTTCCTGAACGATCAGTGGTTCCTTGTATTCAAAATTCATTGCACTGCTCCTTCGGCACGCAGCCGCGCGACCTCGCCGGCTTCGAAGCCAAGCGATTCCAGAACCGCTGCCGTATG
Organism: Caballeronia peredens; assembly: GCA_001544595.2. Classification (GTDB taxonomy): domain Bacteria; phylum Pseudomonadota; class Gammaproteobacteria; order Burkholderiales; family Burkholderiaceae; genus Caballeronia; species Caballeronia peredens. Next base: position 102,880 of record FCOH02000003.1, read on the forward strand.
CTCGCCGAGCGCCGGTCCTTGCCAGCGCACTTCGCCCGGCGTGTCGGACAGCTTGGGCACGATGCCCGGCATCTTCACGGTGGCGCCGCCCGGCAGATTCGCCTCCAGCAACATGTCGCGCGCCTGGTAATGCGCGTCGTTCACAATATCCGCGACCGAGTAGATGCGGCCCGTGGGCACTTCTTCGCGCTCGAGCGTCGCGAGCACGTCTTCCATCGAGTGATGCGAGGTCCACGCGGTGATCGCTTCGTCGAGCATCGTGCTCTGCCTGACGCGGCCGTCGTTGTGAGCGAGCGCGGGATCGTCGGCGAGATCGGGGCGGCCGATCACGTTCATCAGCCGCTTGTAGATCGGATCGCTGTTGCCCGCGATCACGACGAAGCCGCCGTCTTCCGTGCGATACGTGTTCGACGGCGCGATGCCCGGCAGCGCCCCGCCGCTGCGCTCGCGCACATGGCCGAGCAGGTCGTATTCGGGGACGAGGCTTTCCATCAGATTGAAGACGCTTTCGACGAGCGACACGTCGACGACCTGGCCGTCGCCCTGTCCCGTCTTCACGCGCAGCACCGACATCAGCGCGCCGATCACGCCGTGCAGCGACGCCAGTGAATCGCCGAGGCTCACGCCGACGCGCGCGGGCAGGCCGTCGGCGTCGCCGGTCGTGTAGCGGATGCCGCCCATCGCCTCGCCGATCGCACCGAAGCCGGGACGATCGCGGTACGGGCCGGTCTGGCCGTAGCCGGAAATGCGGACCATGGTGAGCTTCGGATTGATGCCGTGCAGCACGTCCCAGCCGAGGCCGAGCTTCTCGAGCGCGCCGGGCCGCATGTTCTCGATGACGATGTCCGCATCGCGGGCAAGACGCTTGATGACGTCGGCGCCTTCGGGCGATTTCAGATTCACGCAAACCGATTTCTTGTTGCGCGATTGCAGGTACCACCACAGCGACGTGCCTTCGTGAAGCTTGCGCCATTTGCGCAGCGGGTCGCCGCCGTTGGGGGTTTCGATCTTGATGACTTCCGCGCCGAACTCGGCCAGCATGCGCGCGGCAAAAGGCGCGGCGATGAGAGTGCCGATTTCGATGACCCGGATGCCTTGAAGAGGTCCGCTCATGCTGCTTGTCTCCAGAATTTATATATCGTGGAGCCAAGCTTATTGGCGAACGCTGCGGTCCGTCCAACCGCATTTCGGCAATGACCGTTCGCCAAACGCGAACGCTCGCCGGTGTTTTGAAAGCTAGTCCGGAGTGCCGGCGGCTTCGATCGTGCGCAGATGATCGAACAGCAGCCGACTCACGGGCGACAGCGCATCCGAATCCCGCACGACGATGATGAGACTGCGCGCCGCCCACTCCTCGTCGAGCGTGACGGCGGCGAGACCGAGCTGGCGGCCCAGCGCCTCGAACACGTGCAGCGGCAGCACGCCAACGCCCATGCCCGCCTGCACCATGCGGCATACGGCGTCGAAGCCGGGCACGTGGATGCGCAGCCGCAGCGCGCGGCCCGCCTGTCGCGCGGCGAGATGCGTGCGCATGTTGATCGAACTCGCCGAATGAAGGCCGATGTGATCGAAATCGAGCGTGTCCGCGAACGCGACGCTTTCGCGCTGCGTGAGCGGATGATCGCCCGGCGTCACGATGACGAGCCGGTCGTGCCGGTAGTGCGTGGTTTCGAGGCCGCGCGTGTCGGCATCGCCGGAACAGATGCCGAGATCGACGAGACTGTCCGCCACGCCTTCGACGATGCCGCCGCTCGGCCGCTCCTCCAGATCGATCTTGATCTGGTCATGCACGGACAGAAACGCGCGCAGGTCTTCCGGCAGGAATTCGACGATCGCGGAGAGATTCGCCATCATCCGCACGTAGCCGCGCACGCCGCTCGCATGCTCCGCCAGCTCGATGCCGATATTCTCGACATCGCGCAGCACGCGCCGCGCGTAGTGCAGGAGGGTTTCGCCGGCGTTCGTCAGTTCCATGCCGCGCGCCTTGCGCTCGAACAACACGGCGCCGACCGCCTGTTCCAGTTCGAGCAGACGCTTGCTCGCCGCCGACACCGCGATCGCCTCGCGCTCGGCCGCGCGGGTCAGGGTGCCTTCCTCGAACACGGCGAGAAAGAGTTGCAGCGTCGTGAGATCGAGACGCCTGAGCAGATTGCGGGTGGCCATCGTCGGATGGGTGCGTCAGCGGGCGTACTTGAACGTGCCTTGCGCGCTCGCGATCATCACGCGATCGTCGACCCACGCCTCGCCGCGCGCGAAGTACACCGAGCGGCCCCGCCGTTCGAGAAAGCCCTTCGCCACGACCTTGTCGCCGATGCCGCGATCGAGGTAATTCACCGTCAGCGAGAGCGTGAAGCCGTGCACGGGCGCGGCGCCCGACGTGAAGAGGCCGGCGTAGCCGCAGGCGGCGTCGAGCAGCGTGGCGATCGCGCCGCCTTGCAGGATGCGCTGCCGGTTCAGATGCCCGGCGTGGATCGGCATCAGGAATTCGGCGTAACCCGCGCGCCATTCGGTGAACGTCGCGCCGAGCGCTTCGAGAAACGGATTGTCCAGATCCAGATTGGCCACCTTTGCTCCCTTTTGTGCACGGAACGCACGTTGCGCCCGCGTTGCGGCGATTGTGCCATCGGCGCGCGCGGGATGCCGGGCGGAGCAAAAACGGGCAAAAAGCCTCCGGGCGCAAAAAAACCCGCGCACGGCGGGTTTCGTTCGAACGGCGGACACAGCGATAATCGCACGGAAAAATCTGCAATTTACAAAGAACGGCTTCCGTCTGATTTCGCACACATCAATACGCGATGCCGGCAGAATCTCCCGGCATCGAACGTTTCATGAAACAGCATCATGAATCGCGTATGCGTATCATTCACGCAGGTCTATAGGTGAAATGACAAACTGTCTCGCCCTGCGTGTCCCGCGCGCAACACATTGCTTTACAGCAATTAGTTATATCCGCGAATCACACAGGATTTTTGTTCATCGTCGGATTTTTCACTAGCGAAACGCCCGCAAATTTCCGCAACATATTCGGGTTTGCCGGCCACCTGGCTGGACCGATGTGAAACCGGGACGCTCGTGTCCGGCGGCATTTCGCCGTCTTCGATCCACGCGTAGAAATGCGCGCTCGTATTGGCTTCCATGTTATGTCTCCTTTCGGTAAAAGCGCAAAAAACGTTCGATGGTTCCAGAATGCGCTTCTTAATAGCGGCTGGCCCTAGTGGATTTCATTAATGGACGTAAGCCGGACACTGCCGCCATGATGTCGAGAATGCCCGCCCGAAGCGCAAACCGCCTCGCTTCAATCCGCATATCCCTGTCTGCATATCCTTTTAGTAGCGAAAAAAATGCCCGGTGGAAGACCGGGCGGCTTAAACGATCGATTATGGAAAGCGGGCGCAATCCAATCGATTCTTACTCTTCTATCAGTTATACGACATTCTTTTCGACTATCGGCCGGCCTTCCAGCACGCGCGTCCAGTCGAGCGGCGATAAATCGAGCGTCGCGTAACGTCCGTGCAAAATCAGCTCGCTCACGCCGCGCCCCGTCGCCGGGCCCTGCTGCAATCCGTGCCCGCTGAAACCATTCGCGAAAATGCAATTCTCCACGTCCGGATGGCGGCCGATGATCGCATTCTGATCCAGCACGTTGTATTCGTAATAGCCGGACCAGCAGCGCTCGACGCGCAACGCCTCGAACTGCGGCACGCGATGCGCGAGCGTCGGCCAGATGACATCGTCGAACAGCGCGTGATCGACTTCGTCGAGCGGCAGATCGTCCGGATCGTTGTCCGCGGCCGGCGACGTCCCGCAGATGTACGTGCGCCCTTCGGGACGAAAATAGACGCCGCTCGGATCGATCAGCAGCGGACAGCCTTCGAGCTTCCCCGGCGACGAAACATTGAAGATGCTGCGCCGCCGCGCATGCACCGGCAGGTCGATGCCGAGCATCGACGCGATCTGTCGCGACCATGCGCCCGCCGCGTTCACGACGACATCGCACGCATAAGTCTCGCCGTTGGACGCGCGCACGGCCTGTGCGCGCCGGCCGCTGCGCTCGATGCCGACGACTTCCGTCGCCACATAGCGCGCCCCGAGCGATTGCGCCTTGCGCCGGAGCGCCTGCACGAGGCCGTAGCCGTCGAACCAGCCTTCGCCGCTCTCGCCGAACGCGCCCGCTGCGAGATCGTCCGTGTTGAGCCACGGAAAGCGCGCCTGCAATTGCGCGGGATCGAACAGGCTGATGTCCGCGCCGAGCTCTCGCTGCAGCGCGTGATTCTCGCGCAGCGTCGCTTCGCCCGGAGGCGTCGCGAGAAAGAGATAGCCGCCTTCGTGCAAATCGATCGACGGACGCTCGCCGTTGACTTCCAGCCGCTCGCCGATCGAACGCAGGAATTCGATGCCGAACAGCGACATGCGCACCGAAAGCGGCGTCGAGAACTGCTGCCGGATCGACGCCGCCGACAGCGCCGACGACGAGCGCGCGTAAGTCGGATCGCGCTCGATCACCGTGACCTGCGCCGTCGGGTCGGCGGCCCGCAGAAAATACGCGACCGAACTGCCGATCACGCCGCCACCCACGATCACCACTTGAGAAGCCAAGCCGACCTCGCTATGTGTGGTTTAGGTTTCGGCTCAGCCGAGATTGAAGTCGATGCCCTGTGCGAGCGGCAATTCCGACGAATAGTTGATCGTGTTGGTCGCGCGGCGCATGTACGCTTTCCACGCATCCGAACCCGATTCGCGCCCGCCGCCGGTTTCCTTCTCGCCGCCGAACGCTCCGCCGATTTCCGCGCCGCTCGGCCCGATGTTCACGTTGGCGATGCCGCAATCGCTGCCCGATGCCGACAGGAAACGCTCCGCCTCGCGCAGATCGGTCGTGAACGCGCACGACGACAGGCCGTGCGCGGCGGCGTTGTTGGCGGCGATGGCTTCGTCGAAGTCGGAGTAGCGCATCACGTAAAGAATCGGCGCGAAGGTTTCCGTCAGCACCACGTCGGTTTGCGACGGCATTTCCACGAGCGCCGGACGCACGTAGTAGCCGTTCTCGTGCCCCTTCACGCTGACGCGCTCGCCGCCGGACACCTTGCCGCCTTCGCCCTTCGCCTGCTCCAGCGCGTCCTGCATGCGCGCGAACGCCCGTACGTCGATGAGCGGGCCCATCAGAACGCCCTGCTCCAGCGGATTGCCGACGGGCACTTTCGCGTAGAGCTCCTTCAGGCGCGCCACGGTTTCGTCATAGATGCTGTCGTGCACGAACAGACGCCGCAGCGACGTGCAGCGCTGCCCCGCCGTGCCGACCGCCGAGAACAGGATGCCGCGCAGCGCGAGATCGCGGTTGGCCGTCTGCGAAACGATGCCCGCGTTATTGCCGCCGAGTTCGAGAATGGAGCGGCCGAAACGCTGCGCCACCGCGACCCCGACCTTGCGGCCCATTTCCGTGCTGCCAGTCGCGCTGACGATGTCCGAGCGCTTGTCCGCGACGAGCGCCGCGCCGACGTCGCGCCCGCCGATGATCACCGCCGCGAGTCCGGCCGGCGCGGAGCCGAATTCATCGAGGGCGTCGCGCATGATGCGGTCGACTGCGAGCGCGGTGAGCGGCGTTTTTTCCGAGGGTTTCCACACGACCGCGTTGCCGCAGACGAGCGCGAGCGCCGCGTTCCACGACCATACCGCGACGGGGAAGTTGAACGCCGAGATGATCGTGCACACGCCGAACGGATGCCACGTCTCCGCCATGCGATGGCCCGGACGCTCCGACGCGATCGTGAGGCCGTACAACTGCCGCGACAGGCCCACGGCGAAGTCGCAGATGTCGATCATTTCCTGCACTTCGCCCAGGCCTTCCTGAAGAATCTTGCCCGCTTCGAGCGACACCAGCCGGCCGAGCGCTTCCTTCTTCTCGCGCAGGCGGTTGCCGAGCAGCCGCACGAGTTCGCCGCGGCGCGGCGCGGGCACGTTGCGCCACGTCGCGAATGCGGTGCGGGCGGCGCCGAGCGCGGCCTCGACGTCGGCGGTGCTGTTCTGCTTCACGCGGCCGATGACCTCGCCGGTGATAGGAGACGTGACGGCCAGATCGCCGTCGGCAACCAGGCTCGCGATGCCGAGGTCGGAAAGAATCGAGTGTGCGTCCACGGTGAAGTCCTTTTGAAACGGGTTCGTTCGTCGGATCGCTTCGCGGACGGCCGCGAAGCACGGGCATGTTGAGCCGGTATGTTTCTGATAAGCAACTTGCGTAACTTCGGAAACTATACGCGCTGCCGCCGCGCGCCACAACCGCGGACAATATTGGGGTTGTCCCTCATGCACACCGCCTTTCCGCGCGGTAGATTCGGCTAGTCTTGCGGCGCTCCGGAGCAGCGCGGCCCGGCGTGCCGGGCGCAGCCGCGATGTTATTATCGGAAACAAAGAGCGCTGTGCGTTCCCCATCGATCGATCTTCCCATGCCAAGCCTCAGCACAAACCAATCGGCGGAACAGTCCGCCACCGATCTCGGACGCCGGGTGAAGCGCGCGCGGCTCGCGCACGACCTGACGCTCGAAACGGCGAGCCGCCTGTGCGGCGTGTCGCGTTCGGCGCTGTCGAAGATCGAAAACGGGCTGATGTCGCCGACTTTCGACGTGCTGCAGAAAATCGTGCGCGGCCTGCAAATCGATCTCGCCGAACTGTTCGGCACGGCGCCCGCGCCGAGCGCGAGCGGCCGCCGCGCGCTCACGCGCAAGGACGCGGGACAGCGTCACGCGTATCGCGGCTATCAGATGGAATTGCTCGCCACCGACCTCGCGCACAAGGCGATGCTGCCGTTTCGCATCCGCATATCGGCGCATACGCTCGACGCATTCGACGACTGGGGCCGTCACGAAGGCGAGGAATTTCTCTATGTGATCAGCGGCAGCGTGTGCCTTTATTCGGAACTCTATGCGCCGACGCATCTGAACGCCGGCGACAGCCTCTACTTCGACAGCCGCACCGGCCACGCCGCCATTTCGACGAGCGAAGAAGACGCCGAAGTGCTGTGGATGGCCACGGGCGGCGGCGTGCCAACGGGTTCGCCTTCGGCCGCCGCCGATGCCGTCGATGCGCAATGACGCGTTCTAACGCAGCGCGAGCCGCATCGGCATGGCGCTCGGAACGGCCGTGAATGCGCAGATTTCGCGGATCTGCGCCGGATCGACGGCGAGTTGCGCCGTGAAGTTGGCCATCAGCATCGACAAGACGAGCCGCATTTCCACCGCCGCCAGATGCCGGCCCGGACACACGCGCGGCCCCGCGCCGAATTGCAGATAGGCGCGCGGCTCGTGCGCGCCGCGATGCGCCGGACATCCGCTCGCCGCGTCCTGTATCTGACGATGATCATGCAGCCAGCGATCCGGATCGTAGCGTCCGGGATCGGCGAAATTTTGCGGGTCGAGCATCGCGGGACGGTTCAGCAGGAACATCTTCGTGCCCGCGGGCAGACGCACGCCCTGCAAGCGCACTTCTTCGAGCGGTTCCAGCGACAGATAAGGCGCTACGGGATGCAGCCGGCTCGCTTCCGTGCAGAGCGCCTCGCACAGGTCGAGTTCGCGCATCGCGCCGTAGTTCGGGCACACGGCGGCATCGCCGAGCACGTGGCGCGCGTGGGCCGCGACGCGCGTCTGCAGCGCTTCGTCCGCGCCGAGAAAGCGCAGCGCCCATGCAATCGATGTCGCCGTGGTTTCTTCGCCGGCGACGAGCATCGTCAGGACGTTGGCGGACACGTCGTCGTCGGTGATGCCGGAGCCGGGTTCGTCGCGCAGAGCGAGCATCGCTTCGAGCAGGTTGGACGGTTCAGGCGAAGTTTCCGCGAGCAGCGCTTCGCACGCCTGTGCCGCCGCGTTTTCGCGCATCCGCGCTCGCGCGCGCGTCATCAGCTCGCGGATGTGCCGGTGCACGGCGACCATCGCGTCGTCGAATTTTCGATCGCGCGGAAACTTCACGTAATGCCAGTACGCGACGGGGGCGTTCACGCGCGCCATCAGCATCGGCAGCAGCATTGCCAGTTGCTCCTGGATCAGCACGCGCTCGTTCTCGAGCGTGTTCGGATCCTCGCCGAATGCGAGCGTGCTCGTCACATCGACGGTGAAGCGCTTCAGATCGTCGATCATGTCGACCACGTCGCCGGCGCGCGCGGCGGCTTCCCAGCGACGACGCAGCCGCTCGGTGATCGCGGCGAGCGTCGGATAGAACGCCTTGATGTGAGGTATCGACAGCGCCTGCATCACGAGCCGCCGCTGCGGCTCCCACGCTTCGCCCTCGATCGAGAACAGGCCGTTGCAGCCGAACTCCTTCAGGATCCGCTCGATCGGCGCGTAACGGCGATAGCGTTGCGGCCGTTCGCGCAAGACCGTGTGCGACAGTTCGATGTCGTTCCAGACCGTGACGGGCGTCGTTCCGAAGTGGAATACGTACGGCGTGCCGAGTTCGGCGGCCCAGCGCTCGAGTGTCAGATGATGCGTGGCGGGCGGAAGCTGATGCAGGTTGCCGAGCAGCGGAAGGCCGCGCGGCGACGGCAAATCATCGACTTCGCGCAAGGAGGCGCCGGCGGACGCTGCGTGCATGATCGGCCTCGCGAGGGCTTGATCTGTGCAGCATAGTGCAGGGGCGGAAACTCAGCGCGGAAGATGCGAAGCGCGCCAGGACAGCGGCGCTTCAGCACTGGCGGAACACGCGGTCCGTCATGAGAACGGGTAGCGCTGTCTCGCGTGGACCACGTTGACGATTTCGATCCAGTCATCCATGACCCGATACACCACGATGTAGTTCGGGTGCGCCACGATTTCGCGAGTGCCGGGTTCACGCCCGGCGCGAAAAAGGAAAGGCGTTGCAGAAGCGGGAATCACAGCACTTTCTATGATCTCGAACAGGGTCATCGCCGCTCGAGGGTTACGTTCAGCAATGTAGTCGGTTATCTGGTCGAGGTCGTCGAGCGCATCAACAGTCCATCTCACCGGAAGCATCAGGAACCTGCCCGTTCCTTTTCCTTGATCTTGGCGTCGAGCTTCGCGCGAATGCGGGCCATCGCCTCTGCATGCCCAACACGCGGCCGCGTATCGGCCATCGAGCGCCGTACTTTCTCGCGAAACCACTGGTCATAAGCTTCCGCTTCTTCGACAGTGGCGAACTCGGACACGATGGGATCGAGCGGGGTCGGCATTTCGGGTTCTCGTTTCATGATGAAAACGATGATATCGCAGGGGCGCGCGGCGCGTCTCCTCGGCCATTCGGCCAGTTTCGCGCGACCCGCCCGCGTTAAACAGCACCCGCCTTCGCCGCCGAGCGCTTGAAATACGGCGAACTCAGCGTCGCCGCGCCCATGTCGGACGCGGCTTCGAGCAGTGCGGGCGCAAGCTCCTTCAGACGCGCGTCGGGCAAGCGGCTCGTCGGCCCGGCGAGGCTCACGACGCCCACCACGGCGCCCGTCACCGGATGATGGATCGGCGCGGCCATCGACGTCATGCCCGCCTCGTACGTCTCGCTCGCGATGCCGTAACCGCGCTCGCGCGCCGCGTGCAAGTCCGCCAGAAACTGCTGGATGGTTTTCGGCGCCTTCGGCCCGCCCGCGCCCGGCTTGCCGAGTCCGCCCTGCTTCGACACGAGTTCGAGCGCCTCTTCGTCGGTGAGCGACGACAGCCACGCCTGTCCGCTTGCTGTGCAATGCAGCGGTGGCTGGCTGCCCATGTCCGGGTCGTAGCGCAGACCAGACTTCGCTCCCTGCGCCTTGCCGACGAACGTAATGTGATCGTCTTCCACGACGCCCACGCGCGCCAGTTCGCCCGACTGCGCCGCGAGCCGGTCGAGCACCGGCTGCGACACGTCGAGCACGCCGCCCGTCGACAGATAAATCAGCGCGAGCGAAACGAGCTTCAGCGCGAGCATGTACTCGCCGTGATCCTCGTCCTGACGGACATAGCCCTCGTCGATCAGCATCGCGAGCAGGCGATGCGTGCCGCTGCGCGGAATGTTGAGCGTGTCGGCGATCGCGGCAAGCTGCATGCGCCCGCCGTTCTTCGCCAGCAACTCGATAATCGACAACGCCCGCTCCAGATTTCCTGCCATGTTTCATTCTCTCGAAGTTCCGGTTCGGAATGAGAACACGATTCCACCTCGGAATTCAACCCGCAACTGTAACTTCATTGTTGCGCGTAGGCTTCCTCCAGCACGGCAAGAGTCGCTTCGCGCAGTCGCTTCGCGCGCGTGAGCGCGTCGGCGGTCTTTGCCCACTCGTTCATCGGCACTTCGACCGAAACCGGCAGATCGTCCGGCAGCGCGCGCAGGATGCCCGCGAGATCGAGCCCGCCTTCGCCCGGAATCATGCGTTCGGCGCGCGCCTGATAAAGCAGCGTGTGCAGATCGGCCGGACGTTCGGCGGGCGCGTCGCAGAATTGCACGTAGCCGAACCATTCGCGCGGCAGCGCGCGCAGCGTTTGCGTCGACGAATTCGCGCGGTCGAAATGAATCGGATCGACGATCAACCCCGTGTTCGCGCGCCCCGCCGCCTTCACGATGCGCGCGCCCTGCACGATGTCCTTCGCGTCCGTCCAGGGCATCGGTTCGAGCGACGGCGCCAGGCCATACGGTTTCGCGAGATCGCACAGTTGCGCGAGGCGCTCGGCGGTGCGGCTTTCGTCGGGATCGTTGCCCGCGACGAGCACATAACGCGCGCCCAGTTCCGCGGCCGTCGCGAGCATCGGCTCGCAGGCGCCGACGTCCGTGTCCGGCTTCAGGCGCAGGATTTCGGCATCGAGCACGCCGATGCCCGTGTCCCTGAGCGCAGCGAGCGTTTCGCGTTTCAACGGCGTCGCGCCGACGATCTCGTGCCGCACTTCCGTGTCGGTCGCGGGCAGCAGGCGCAGGCCGACGAAATCGTAGCCCGCCCGCGCCGCGCACTCGACCATCTGCGGCGGCGTCAGTTCGAGCACCGTCAGCGCGGACAGGGATAGCTTGCGTCGTGACATCTCGGAATCTCCTGTTAGCGCAGCGGCGAGAACGGCGCGGGCACGTAGATGGTCGATTCCATCGTCGTCAGGTGGGCCGGTCCGCCCTTCGGCGGCCAGATGCCGTCCTTCACCGCCTCGGCGCGGATCCGCGAACGTTCGTCGACGCTCTGGTACGGCCAGATGTTGAGAAAGCGCGGCACGGTGCCGTCGAGCGCGTACATCGCGCCGATGAGCGGCGAGCGCTTCGTGCGCTCCGGCAACGCGTTTTGCCATGCGTCGATCGTGTGCTGCAGGCTCGCGAGCTTCGTGCCGTAGACGCGCATCTCGTACAGACCGCCGTGGATGGCCGGTTCGATCGGCGGAAGAAACGGAAACAGCGCGTAGCTGCTGATGTCGACATCGGTGACGAATTCGCCGCAGCCGAACGGATTGCCTTCGAGCAGCAGACGCTGCCGTTCCTTCACGAGCGCCGTCTCCGATTCGAAGCCGCGCAGCACCATCACGCGGCCGAGCGCGCCGATGTCCGAATACCAGCAGCCGAGCAGCTTCGAGCCGGGCGCGTCGCCGCTTGCCTTGATGTTCTCGAAGACCTGCGCGTTCGCGCCGATCTTCACCGTCAACGTGACTGTGTCGTACAGAGTCATTGCAGAGTCCTTGCCTGTTTGAAGATTGAGAAATCCGTGATGTTTTCGTCGGGCGGCGGCGCCGCCAGTTCGAGTCCGGCGAGATAGCCGAAGGTCATCGCCGGTCCGAGCGTGATGCCGCCCGCCGGATAGTGGCCGCCCATCATGCTCGCGGCGTCGTTGCCGACGGCGAAGAGGCCGGGAATCGGCGCGAGGGTTTCGTCGAGCACGCGCGCGCGGGCGTCCGTCGCCAGACCGGAGAACGTGCCGAGGCTGCCCGGCAGGATCTTCACCGCATGGAACGGTCCGTCGACGATCGGCGCGAGACACGGATTCGGCCCGTGCGATGCATCGCCCTGGACGCGGTTGTACGGCGTCGAGCCCTTGTGAAATTGCGGATCGAAGCCGTCTTGCGCATATGCGTTGTAGGCCGCGACGGTATCGGCGAGGCCGCGCGCGTCGATGCCGCATTGCCGCGCGAGCGCGTCGAGCGTCGGCGCGCTGTGCAGATAGCCTGAGCGTTCGTAAGGCCTGAGCGGAAACGGAAACGGCTTGGCAAATCCGAGCCCGTAGCGGCGCTGAAAGCGATGATCGCAAACGAGCCACGCGCACACTTCGTCGCCCGGCGCCGTCGTGCCGATGAGCGCAGAAATGAAGTCGTAGTACGACGACGCCTCGTTCGTGAAGCGCCGGCCCGCGCGCGTCACGGCGATCACGCCCGGTTTCGCGCGCTCGATCAGATGCGGGAACGCCACCGGCTCGCTTTCGCTCTTCGGCACGAGCGACACGGGCGCCCACGCGGCGGGCGCTTCGAGCGATGCGTCGAAATGCGCGCCGGCCGCCTCGCCGATGCGAATGCCGTCGCCGGTATTGCTCTTCGGCGCGGCCGACCAGTGCGGCGTGTAAGGAAACGTCGCGGCCTGGCGCTTGGCATCGTGCGGATAACCGCCGCACGCGAGCACGACACCGCGCCGCGCGCGCACCTCGTGCATCATGCCGTCGATTTCGACGCGCGCGCCCGTCACCCGCTCGCCCTCGCGGATCAGCGACACGGCTTTGGCCCGCGTACGCAGATCGACGCCGCGATCGGCCGCCGATTTCAGCAGCCGCGCGACGAGCGCATTGCCGTTCACGAGATGCATCGAGCGGCCGTGACGCAGCGTGTGCCACGCGAACGTGGCGAAGCGCTTCGTCACGTGCCACGCCGATTTCGCGCTGCGTGTCGCGTTCAGAAAATGCGCGAGATCCTGACCGGACGCGATCGCCATGCCCTTGATCGTCACTTCGGCGAGCGGCGCGCGCAGCTTGTCGATGAGCGGGCCGAGTTCGCGGCCGTCGAACGGCATCGCGCACACGGAGCGGCCACCGCTCGCCGCGCCTTGCGTCGTATGGAAATCGGGAACGCGATTGCCGTCGATGAAGCGCATCGACGTATTGCGCTCGAAGAATTCGACCATGCGCGGGCCGTGCTCGATGAGCGCATCGACCTTCGCGCCGTCGAACTGCGCGCCGAGCTCGCTCCTGAGATAAGTGCGCGGCATTTCGCTGTCTTCGACGATACCCGCGCGCGTCGCGAGCGGATTGCGCGGAATCCACATCCAGCCGCCGGACCACGCGGTCGTGCCGCCGAACACGTCCTCTTTTTCGCAGACGAGCACCGACAGTCCGCGCGTGGCGGCCGTGACCGCGCTCGACAGGCCGCCGGCGCCGGAGCCCAGCACGAGGACGTCGCATTCGAGAATCGGTTCGGGCTTCATTTGGCGTGCGCGTGCGTGTGCGTGTGAACGTCGATCGGCAACGTGAGCGCTTCTTCGCGCGCGTCGGTCAATGCGGCTTGCGGCGTCCTGCCGCGCGCCGCCGCATGCCGCGCCGCGAGATAGCCGAACGCGAGCCCGGGCCCGAGCGTGATGCCCGGGCCGGGATAGACGCCGCCCATCACGGACTGCATGTCGTTGCCGCACGCGTAGAGGCCGTCGATCGGCCGGTCGTCGCGATCCAGCACGCGCGCGTCGGTATCGGTGACGAGGCCGGTCGCCGCGCCGATATCGCCCGGATACAGCCGCACCGCATAGAACGGCGCCTCGCCGATCGGCCCGAGGCACTTGTTCGGGCCGCTCCAGTTGGCGTCGCCGTTGGCGTTCTGATAGTCGGTCGTGCCGCGCTGAAAATCCGGATCGACGCCCGTCTGCGCGTAGCGATTGATACGCGCGACGCTGTCCGCGAGCCCGGCTTCGTCGATGCCGAGCTTGCCCGCGAGTTCGCCGAGCGTATTGCCTTCGACAAGATAGCCGTCCGCGAGAAACGGCGCGAGTCCCTTGCCGCCCGGCCGCACCATGCCGAGACCGTACTTGCGCAGGCCTTGCGCGTCCGTGACGAGATACGCGGGCACCGAAGGCGCCGTCCGGTTCGCTTCCTGCATCGCGATGCCGAACAGGTGATACGACGTGTTCTCGTTGAGAAAGCGCCGGCCCGTTTTGTCGACGACGATCATGCCCGGCTTGCCGCGATCCATCAGAAAATGCGGGAACACGGCCGTGGTGCCGTCGGCGCGTTTGCGCACGGAAACCGGCGCCCAGAACGCGTTCGACAGCGCGCCCTCGCCGAACCGCGCGCCCGCCGCGAGCGCCAGATCCTGCGCGCCGCCGGTGTGGCCGGGCGCGGCGGGACACCACGCGGGATCGGCGCCCGGGAGCATCTCGCCGCGCCGCTTCGGATGACGATTGAAACCGCCGCTCGCGAGAATCACGCCGCCTTTCACGCCGATACGCCGCCGCTCGTTGATGTGACTGAGCGTTACGCCTTCGACGCCGTTCGCGCCCGTGTGCAACGCTTCGACTTTCGTGTTCGTCAGCACGGTCACGCCGCGCTGGAGCAGCGAGTACAGCAGGCGGCCGATCAGCGCGTTGCCCATGACGAGGCGCGTGCCGCGCGGCGAACTCATGCGGTCGCGCGCGTGACGCGCGAGCAGTTTGAGCGCATGTCCGAACGACGCGAACGACTTCGTCATGTTGAGCAGATGCCCGACGTCGTCGCGATCGACCATCATGCCGCCCAGCACGGTGAATTCAGGAATCGGCGGCCGGATCAGCGAAAACGCGCGGCCGAGTTTGCGGCCGTCGAACGGCAGCGGCTCCAGCGCGCGGCCGCGCAGCGTCGAGCCTTCGATTTCCGACAGATAGTCAGGATGAAACGGCCGCGCACGATATTTCACGTCCGAATTCGCCTCGATATGCGCGACGGCTTGCGGGCCGGCTTCCAGAAACGCGCGACGCATCGCGGCGTCGCTGCGCCCGCCGACCGCGCGAGTGAGAAAGGCTTCGGCGTTCGCGGACGTATCGTCGCGATTGACGCTCGCCGCGTGCTTCGACGCCGGAATCCACGTCGTGCCGGCCGAATAGGCCGTCGTGCCGCCGACGTACTCCGTGCTTTCGACAAGCAGCACCCGCGCACCGTCGATGGCCGCCACGAGCGCCGCCGACATGCCCGCGCCGCCCGCCCCGACCACGACGACGTCGAAGGTCTCGTTTCGTCCCAGACTGTCCAATGTCTCCATCCTTGTTCCGCTCCGTTTCGCTCCGGATTGCCGTTCATCCGACAAATCGAAATATGTGTTACTTGTAGAACTCACTTTTATGTTGGAATACTATTCCACAAATACGGCGCAAGCCAAGTTCTTTTTTGAGACAAACGGAGGAAAAGATATGCGAGTGCTGGTGACAGGCGGCAGCGGTTTTCTGGCGGCGTGGGTGATGCGGCGGCTGCTCGCGCGCGGCATGCAGGTGCGCGCGTTCGACGTGCGCGAGGACGCGAGGCTCGCGCGGACGCTCGCGCCGGAGCGCGCGGACGAGATCGAGTGGCGCACCGGCGATATCGGAGAAGCGCGCGATGTCGCGCATGCACTCGATGGCTGCGACGGCGTCATCCATCTCGCGGGCGTTCTCACGCCCGCATGCGCCGCCGATCCCGTGCGCGGCGCGCGCATCAATCTGACCGGCACGCTGAATGTCTTCGATGCGGCAATCGGGTGCGGGCTGCGCTCCGTGCTCTACGCGAGCAGCGCGGGCGTTTTCGGCCCCGACGACGGCGCCACGCCCTATCCGCTGACGCATTACGGCGCGTTCAAGCTGGCGTGCGAGGGCTCGGCGCGCGCGTACTGGCACGATCGTGGCATCGCGAGCATCGGCTTCCGGCCGCTCGTCGTGTACGGCGCGGGGCGCGAAACCGGCTCGAGCGCGGGGCCGAGCCTCGCGTGCCGTGCCGCCGCGCGCGGCGAGCCGTACACGATTCCCTTCACGGGCTCGACGGGCCTCGTCTACGCCGACGACGTCGCCGCCGCGTACGAACTCGCGCTCACTCGCGAGATCAGCGGCGCGCACGCATTCACGCTCGCCGGCGACATCACGCCAATGAAAAGCGTCATCGCGAAGCTGAGCGCCATCGTGCCGGGCGCGCGCATCGACGCGGCGGGCGCGCCGCTGCCGATCGCGACATCCTTCCCCGACGACCCGGCGCTCGCGCAAATGCTTCCGGGTTTGCCGAAAACCCGGCTCGAGGACGGCCTGCGGCAGACGGTCGATTTCTATCGTTAGCCGAAAGGAGTCTTGGCAGCGCGGGTTCATTGGGGCACGATTCGCTTCTTTACGGACAGGGTGCGCCGCATGCAAGACTCCGACCGCAAGCCGACAGCGAGCGCCTGGCTTCTCAAAGGCATTCTCCCGATCAACCGCGCCGCCGCGCTGCGCGACGCGCTCGCCGGAATTTCGCTCGCGTCGATGGACATTCCGCAGGTGCTCGGCTACGCGCGCATCGCCGGGATGCCGCCGGTGGCCGGTCTGTACACCGCGTTTCTGCCGCTCGTCGCGTTCGCGCTGTTCGGCGCGTCGCGGCATCTGGTCGTCGCGGCCGACTCAGCCACGGCGACGATCTTCGCGAGCCGCCTTTCGTCGATGGCCGCGCCCGGCAGCGTCGAATACATCGCGCTGGCCGGCATGGTGGCGCTGCAGACGGCCGCGCTTCTGTTGCTCGCGCGCCTCTTCAAGCTCGGCTTTCTCGCCGACTTTCTGTCGCGCACCGTGCTCGTCGGGTTTCTGGCGGGCGTCGGCGTCCAGGTGTCGATCGCGATGCTCGGCGATCTTTCCGGCATCGCCATGCCGGGGTCCGCGTCGCACAGCGTCGCGCAACTCGAATACGTCGTGCGGCATGCGCTGCAGTTCAATCCGCCGACGCTCGGGCTGGCCCTGCTCGTGATCGTCGCGATTCTCGTCTGCAAACGCGTGGCGCCGCGGGTACCGATGCCGCTCATCGCCGTGATCGGAAGCATTCTCGCGAGCAAGGCGTTCGATTTCGCGGCGCACGGCATCGAGGTGCTCGGTCCCGTCGCCGGCGGCTTGCCCGCGTTGCACTTTCCCGCCGTCGGCTGGCAGCAGTGTCTCGATCTCGTGCCGGTCTCGGCCTCGTGCTTCGTGATGATCATCGCGCAGAGCGCGGCGGCGGCGCGCGTGTTCGCGCAGCAGTATCGCGAGGACGTCGACACCAACAGCGATATCCTCGGCCTCGCGGCGGCGAACGCGGCGGCGGCGCTCAGCGGCACGTTCGTCGTCAACGGCAGCCCTACGCAGACCGCCATGGCCGAGCGTGCCGGCACGCGCAGCCAGTTGGGACAACTGTTCTTCGCGGCGGTGGTCGCGGTCGTGCTGCTGTTCCTGAGCGACTATCTGCGCTATCTGCCGCACTGCGTGCTGGCGGCCATCGTCTTCACGATCGCCATCGGCCTCGTCAACCTGAAAAGTCTCAACGACATCCGCGCCGAAAGCCCGGGCGAATTCCTGCTGGCGCTCGTCACGGCGGCGTCGGTCGTGCTGGTGGGCGTCGAGCACGGCATTCTGCTCGCGGTGGCGCTGTCGCTGCTGCGTCACGTGCGCCATAGCTATCATCCGCACACGATGGTCCTCACGCCCGCCGCGCCCGACGAACGCTGGCAGTTCCTGCCGACGAAACCGGGCGCGATGACCGCGCCGCATCTCATCGTCTATCGCTTCGGCGCGGATCTGTTCTACGCGAACGATCATTTCTTCGCCGCCGAAGTGACGAAACTCGTCGATACGGCGCCGGATGACTTGCGCCATTTCATCGTCGATGCCGGCGCGATCACGGATCTCGATTATTCCGCCGCGCGCACCCTCGCCGATCTCGTGGAGACGTTGCGGGATCGCGGTGTCGTCGTGAGTTTCGGGCGCGTGAACCGCTTTCTGCGCGGCGACATGGACCGCCACGGACTGACGCAGGTGGTGGGCGCCGCGAACGTGTTCTCCACGCTGCACGAGGCGCTGGCCTTCGCCGGCGTGAATCCGCTCAAACATGAGCCGAATACGCTCTGACGCAATGCACCGGCCGTGGCAGGCGCGCGTTCATGCCTGCGCTTTTTGAATACGCGAAGACTGCTCTGGTTTCCGGGATGCCGCAAACATCGACCGTTAGTTGCTTTGAACGGAGAATTGCAAATTTGTTGAATGCTATTCCAATTTCAACTAGCATTCATATCTAGACCTAAACGTGTTGATCAGGAGGCAAGCAAGGCAATGGCGCAGGACACATCTTTTTCCGCATCGCTCGATGCGGGCTTGAGCGGCGCGACTCGCGTGTATTTCATCGTCGGCGATCCGATTGCGCAGGTGCGCTCGCCATCGGGCGTGACGGCGGCGCTGCGCGCGGCCGGACGCGACGCGATCGTGATTCCGGCGCACGTCGCGCCCGCGGATCTCGACGCATTCTTCGCGGGCATCGCGCGGCTGCAGAATTGCGACGGCGTCATCATCACCGTGCCGCACAAGTTCAGCGCGACGGCGTTCTGCAACACGCTGACGGACGAGGGCGCGTTCCTCGGCGCCGTCAACATGCTCAAACGCAACGCCGACGGCAGTTGGCACGGCGGTGCATCGGACGGTATCGGCATGGTCGCGGCGCTTCGCGATGCGGGCTGCGAGCCGAAGGGCAAGCGCGCGCTCCTGATCGGCGCGGGCGGCGCGGGCTCGGCGATCGGCCATGCGCTCGTCGAGGCGGGCGTCGGCTCGCTCGCGATCAGCGACTTCGACGCCGCGCGCACGAGCGCCCTCGCCTCGCGTCTGACCGCGCTGAACCGCGGCGCGGTGAGCGTCGCGGACGACGCCGCTGCGGAAACCTACGATCTGATCGTGAACGCGTCGCCGGCGGGAATGCGTGCCGGCGATCCGCTGCCGATCGACGTCTCGCGCCTTCCCGCGACAACCTTCGTCGGCGACGTGGTGACCAAGCCGCCGCTCACGCCTTTCATCGAAGCCGCCCGCGCTCGCGGCTGCACGACCGTCACGGGCACGCAGATGTTCGGCCGCGTATGCGATGCGATCGTCGACTATCTGGTGAAGGAATGACGTCGCCGAATTGAAACGCAGTGCTTCGTAACCGCGATTGTCCTGCGCGCCGGCGTCGGCCATACTGAATCTGGCTGCTCTGTCTCCTCTCGCGTCCGATCGCAGTTGCGGAACCCACAGCCGGACGCGCCCTCGCCGCCTGATATAGGCGGCGTTTTTTTGCGCGCGCTTTACCTCCCGCGTAATTGTCCGCCCTCCTTCGCTCGGCGACGATGCACTCACACTGTTCATCGACAAGGAGACGGACATGCCCGCAGCACTGCATCGAGATCACGCCGCCCTCGCCCGCCCGGGCTTCATTCGCGCGGCCGGCGACGTCGAACTCTTCTATCGCGACTGGCGCGACGACAGCGTTCCTGGCAACGGCAGGACGATCGTGTTCGTCGCCAGCTACTCGCTGCCGAGCGACATGTGGGCCTATCAGATGTTGCCGCTCGTGCGCCGGGGTTTTCGCTGCGTCGCCTACGACCGGCGCGGTCACGGCCGTTCGAGCGATCCCGGCGGCGGCTACGATTACGACACGCTCGCGAACGACCTCGCCGCCGTCATCGACGCGCTCGATTTGTCCGACGTCACGCTCGTCGGCTATTCGATGGGCGGCGCGGAAGCCGTGCGCTATCTGACGCGCCACGGCAGCGCGCGGGTCGCGCGACTCGCGCTGATCGCCTCCACCGTGCCGATGCTCGCGCAGGCGTCCGACAATCCCGGCGGCATCGAGCGCGCCTGCGTCGATGCTTTCCAGCACGATCTGATGACCGACTATCCGCTCTGGCTCGCCGACAACGCTAGGCCGTTCGCGGGCCCGGACGTGTCGGAGGCGATGATCGGCTGGATCAGGGAAATGGCGTTGCGCACCTCGCAGCAGGCGCTCTACGCGTGCAACGAAACCGTGAGCAGCGGCGATTTCCGGGCCGAACTGCGCGATGTGGATGTGCCGACGCTCATCGTTCAGGGCGATTGCGACGCGTCCAATCCGCTCGAACTGACTTCGCAACGCACGGCGCGGCTGATCCCCGATGCCAGGCTCGTGGTGTACGAAGGCGCGCCGCACGGCGTCTTTCTCTCCGATGCCGCGCGCCTGACCGCCGATCTCGCGGCGTTCGCGAGCAGCTCTGTGGCAACGGCTTAAAAGTGTGTGAAAAACTCGGCGTTTGTCGGATAAACGCCGAGTCGCGGCGTGTTTCGAAACACTCATATCAAAACACTCTGGAAGAATCCCGGCACACCGTAGCACTGCGAATTGACAGCGATGCGCGCCGCATGAAAGCATCGCCGCGCAGTCATCTTCACGACGTCCACCCGTCAACCGGAGTTCACCGCGATGATCTTCCACGCCTCCATTCCCGCCCACGATCCGAAACACGTCGCGCACGTGCTCGCCGAACTGTGGGACGGCTTCGCTGCGCCCTTCTCGCCGTTTCCCGATGCGTGGATGGCGGTCGCGGGCGACGATCGCGGCAGCATCATCGAGGTGTACCCGAGCGACCAGGTGATCACGCCCGGCGGCGGTCACGAGGAAAGCGTGAGCTATGGCGCGGCGCTTGCCCATCGTCCGCAGTACAGCGCCTTCCACATGGCCATCGCGACGCAGAAATCGAGCGACGAAGTCATCGCAATCGGCGAGCGCGAGGGCTGGCGTGCGGTGCACTGCACGCGCGGCAACAACTTCTTTCATGTGATCGAATTCTGGATCGAAAACTCGACGATGCTCGAATTCCTCACGCCCGACATGCAGGCCGAATATCTCGCCTTCGCGACGCCCGAGAATTTCAAGGCGATGGCGGCGGCCGCCGCCGTGCCGCAATGAGCGCCTGAAACAGGCGCTCGATAAACGCTCAGCGCGGCGCGGACGCGTCGCCGCGCAGGCCGAACATCAGGGCCGCGCCGCTCGCGAACAGCAGCAGCGCCAGCAGATGCACGGCGAGATCCATGTTGCCGGTCGCGGTGCGGATCTGCCCGATCACCCACGGGCTCACGATACCGCTCGTGATGCCGATGCTGCTGATGAACGCGATGCCCGCAGCCGCGCTGTTGCCCGGCAAATGGCTGGCGGGCACGGCCCAGAAAATCGGTAGCGCGGCGAAGATCAGGACGGCCGCGAGCGACAAAATCGCGAGCATCAGCGGCAAGCTCGGAAGATGCAGCGTCAGCGCCGCGAGCGCGATGCCGCCGCCGACCGTGCAGCACGCGAAGTGCTTGCGCCGCTCGCCCGCGCGATCCGAATGGCGCGCGATGAAAATCAGCCCCACCGCGCCGACCGCATTCGGCACAACCGTATAGAGGCTGACGGACATCACATCGGTGATGCCGAAATCGCGGATCATCAGCGGCATCCAGAAGCTCAGCGTGAGCGATGCGCACGTCAGCGAGAAATAGATGAACGCAAAGAGATAGATACGCGGATTGCGCAGCGCATCAAAGAGACCGCGGTGATCGTGCGCATGCGGCGCGCCGCTCGTTGCTGAACACAGCGCGGCGAGCCGTTCTTGCTCCGCCTGCGTGAGCCAGCGCGCGTCGCGCGGCGCATCCACCAGCAGGCGCAACGCGAGCAAGCCGAGCAGCACGGCGGGCGCGCCTTCGATGGCGAACATCCATTGCCAGCCGTGCAGACCCATGACGCCCGCCATGTCGCGCATGATCCAGCCCGACACGAGCCCGCCGAACACGCCCGCGACCGCGACGCCCGCAAAAAACACCGACATCACCGCCGCGCGCCGGCTCGCCGGGAACCAGTACGTCAGATACAGCACGATGCCCGGGAAGAAACCCGCCTCGAACACGCCGAGCAGAAAGCGCAGCAAATAAAAATGGCCGGGCGTCGCGACGAACATCATGCCGACGGACGCCGCGCCCCACAGCAGCATGATCCGCGTAAAAGTGCGGCGCGCGCCGAACTTCGCGAGCAGCAGATTGCTCGGCACTTCGAACAGCACATAGCCGACATAGAACACGGCGGCGCCGAGACCGTACATCGCGTCGGAGAAACCGAGATCGTGCTTCATCTGCAATTGCGCGAAGCCGATGTTGATGCGGTCCAGAAACGACACGACATAACACAGGAACAAAAACGGAATGATGCGCCACGCGACTTTGCGGAACAGCGCATCGTCCGACTGGATGTGCGCATCCGCGGCGGCGCTCGGGCTGAGCGCCGCCGTGCTGATCGACTTCGACATGTCTCGCTCCAGATGGGCGTGCAGAGGCCGGCGTCTCGCGCGCCTTGAGCCTGAGGGGAAAGCGCGGCACGTTTCAGCACGCGCCGCGAGAGGTGAACGTCAGTCCTGCAGCGCGGCCCACATGTCCTTGTCGCGCTCGGCCGTCCAGACGCGCGGATGTTTGATGCCGCTCGCCTCGTCGTAAGCGCGCGAGACGTCGAACGGCAGACAGTGCTCGTAGATGAAGACGTGGCCGAATTTCGGGTCCATCGACTTGCGGGTATGCGCCATTGCGCCCTTCAGGTCGAGCTTGTCGGCGACGGCTTCCTTGCCGGCCTGCAGCAGCGTCGTGACGAAATCCTTCGTGTAGTCGAGACCTTTGTCGACATCCGCCGGCGACAGCAGTGCGGGGCCGCGTCCCGGCACGAGCTTCTCGGCCTTCAGCGCACGCAGCGCTTCGAGCGTCGCGGGCCATTCGGCAAGCTGCGCGTCGCCGCAATAGCAGGCGGCGTCGTACTCGACGAGATCGCCCGAAAACAGCACTTTCTGCGACGGCAGCCAGACGACCGTGTCGCCCTTCGTATGGCCCGAGCCGAGATGCGCGATCTTCACTTCGAGCTTGCCGAGCCAGAGCGTGATTTCCTTTTCGAAGACGAGCGTCGGCCAGGTCAGGCCCGGCACCGTCTCGACGCCGGCGAACAGCCGCGGAAAGCGCTCGATTTCCGACTTCATGTCCTGCTCGCCGCGCTCGACGATCATCTCGTAAGTGCCGCGGCTCGCGATCACCTGCTGCGCGCCCTCGTTGAAATACGCCGACGCGCCCAGCACGCGCACCGCGTGGTAATGCGACAGCACGACGTATTTGATCGGCTTGTCGGTGACGCTGCGGATCTTCGCGATCAGGTCCTGCGCCATCGCGGGCGTGGCGGTGGTATCGACGATCAGCACGCCGTCGTCGCCGATGATCACGCCCGAGTTCGGATCGCCTTCCGCCGTGTACGCGTACGCGTTCTCGGACAACTGCGTGAAGGTGATCTTCTTCACTTCAAGATCGGCCTGCGATGCAAATGCTTTTGCCATGATCGTGTCTCGCTTCCATTCTCGTGGGGATGGGTGGATGATCGGCGCGAAGCCGATATTTGTCAACAGCAAGCTTATTTGCTATTTACAAATTACGGGTAAATACTGAACGGCGTCATCGGATGATTCCTGCTCGGATAAGATTTGCGGCTCGACCATTTTTATCGACCCGGAGTGCTCTTGGCTCGTTCCACTCATGCCGCACCCGACGCCGTGCCCGACACCGCCCCCGGCGAGGAAAAGAAACAGCGCGGCATCCAGAGCGTCGAAGTCGGCGCACGCCTGCTGGAGGCCCTCGCCGCGCGCCGCGAGCCGCTTGCACTGAGCGCGCTCGCCGACGCCGCGACGCTGTCGACGGCGCAGGCGCATACCTATCTCGTGAGCCTCACGCGCCTCGGGCTCGTCAAGCGCGACGCGCTGACCGGCAATTACGAGCCGGGCCCGCTTTCGCTCAGGCTCGGTCTATTGAATCTAGAACATCAGCCCGCGTATCGCGCGGCCGCGCCGCGCGTCGCCGCGCTCGCGCTCGCGACCGGCATGAGCGTCGCGGTCAGCGTGGCCGGGCCGCAGGGGCCGACGATCGTGCGTTACGAGCGCGGCGGCTATCCGTTGCACGTGAATCTTCACGTCGGCACGGTGATGTCGTTGTCGGCGACCGCGACGGGCCGCGTCTTCCGCGCTTTCGACGATGAAGCCCGCGTCGCCGCGATGCTCGCGCATCAGGCCGAAGCCGATGCGCCGGCGATGGCGGAATGCGTCGACGCGATTCGCGCGCGCGGCATCGAACGCGGCGTCGATGCGCCGAGTCCGGGCGTGAGCAGCATGAGCGTGCCGGTGTTCGACGGCGCGCGGCGCATGCAGCTCGCGCTCACCGCAATCGGCCCGACCGGCCTGTGCGACGTCGGCTGGGACGGCGCGCTCGCGCACGCGCTGAGGGACGCCGCACGCGATATCGCCGGGCTGCTTTCATGACGACGACGTTCGACGAAACCGCCGACGCCCGCCCGCAACGCGGCATCAACGCGCTCGACGCGACGGGCGAACTGCTGCGCGCGCTGGTCGCGGCGGGCCGGCCGCTCACGCTGCGCGATCTGGCCGCCGCGGCCGGCATGCCGCCCGCGAAGGCGTTCGCCCATCTCGTGAGTCTCGTGAAGGTGGGGCTGCTCGCGCGCGACGAGGCGGGCTTTTTCCACGCGGGCGATCTGAGCCGCGCGCTCGGGCTGATCGCGCTGCAGCGGCTCTCGCCGATCCGCGATGCCGAAGCCGAGATCGTCGCGCTCGCCGCAAATACGTCGATGACCGTCGCGGCGGCGACGCTCGGGCCGCTCGGGCCGACGGTGATTCGCCTGGAAGAATCGGCGCGGCCGCAGCACGTGAGCTTGCGCGTCGGCACGGTGATGTCGCTCGTGAATACGGCGATCGGCCGCGTGTACGCCGCGCATCTTTCCGCGGACATGCTGGCGAGCCTGATGGCGCAGGACGGCATCCGGCTCGCGGGCGAAGTCGTCGAAGGCGATGAAGGTTGGAGCGACGCGCTGAAGGGCGAATACGGCGCGCGGCTCGACGAGATTCGCACGCGCGGCCTCGATTCTGCGCTCGGCGCGCCCGTTCCCGGCATCCACACGCTGGCGGCGCCGGTGTTCGATCACACCGGCAGCGTGTGTCTCGTGATTGCGCTGATCGGTTCGGCGGGCGGCTTCGACAGCGCCGCCGACGGCGCACTGGCGCGCGCCCTCCTGGCCGCGACGCGCCGGTTGTCGTGGCGCTTCGGCTTCATGGAAGCGCGCGGCGAATGACGCGTCAGCCGGCGGCTGGCGGCGGCTAGCGGCGTCGGGCCGTGTCCGTGCCGGTTACGCGAATGGCGGGAAAGCGGTCGGTCGGTTTGGCGATCTCGTCCTGCGACGCGACGATCTCCAGCTCGTAGCGGCCGGCCTCGTAGGTTGCCTTGACGACCGCATTCACTGCCGCGAGCGTATGTTCGAGCGCGTCGCGTAGTGAATCGCCGAGCAAGGTGCGCGCGACGAACACGCCGCTCGTCAGATCGCCGACGCCGACCGGCTGGCGCGCGAACGGGTAGAGCGGACGCTGCGCGAACCATGATTCGGTCGGGCTGACGGCGAGCATGTTGAACGTGTCGGCGCGGCTGTTGCGATCGAGCAGATGCTTCACCAGCACCATGCGCGGACCGCGTCCGAGCAATTCGCGGCAGGCGTCGACGGCTTCCTCCACCGTCTCGATGCTGCGCCCGACGAGCTTTTCCAGCTCGACGTGATTGGGCATCAGCGCGTCGGCGACTTCGGGCATCGTGGTGACGAGGAAATCCTCGATGCCCGGCTCGACCGTGCAGCCGCTCGTCTGGCCCATGACCGGATCGCAGAAGAAGAGCGCGCGCGGATTCACCGCCTTCACCATCTTCACGATCTCGACGACCGCGCGACCCTGCTCCGGCGCGCCGAGATAACCCGACAGCACCGCGTTGCAGCGCGCCAGCACACCGATTGCGCCGATGCCCTCGATCACGTTCTGCAGTTCGTCGGCGTCGAACGCGCTGCCGGTCCAGCGGCCGTACTGCGTGTGATTGGAAAACTGCACCGTGTTGAGCGGCCACACGTTGACGCCGAGACGGCGCATGGGAAAAACCGCCGCGCTATTGCCTGCATGGCCGAACACCACATGCGATTGAATGCTCAGGACGTTGTTCATCTTCTGATTCCCGATTGTTCCCGATGGATTCCGGATGGTTCGGTCAAGTCAAATTTTTGTCCGCTCGACACTGTCGCGCGTGAGCGCGGGCGTCGTGCAGCGCAGCGCGGACAGATTTCGTACGCCGGGAGCGGGCCGATACGGCCTGCGGGCGCATCGTCCGGGCACATTCATCGTATTGTGCCGTGCCTCGACGCACTGCGGCATGGCCTGCCCGTTATAAATTGCGGCGGCGCTACTTGTCGAGCGGCGCGATCCGTGCGATGGCGAAAAGGTCGCGCGCCCGCAACATCGCGCGTGCAGCGGGCGTGTCGCAAGGCACGTTCGTGCGGGATTCGGCACGGCGCTTGCTCGACGCATCCGGCGCGACTCCTTCGGACTTCGCACATTCGCCGACTTGCACGACAACGCGAAAAAATCGGGCGACTCGCACACTAATTCGAATGCGCGCCCGATAATGCTGCAATGACGGAACGCGCGCCGCCGCCCCGGCCATGCGCGCCAGACACAAAGAAAGCCAAGAGGACGAACACACGGCAAGACACCAATAGTCGCAGGTCAAATCAGGAGGCAGATATGGAGACGCTGGCTAAGAATCGCACCGATTTGCAAAAGTCGACCCTCGCAATCGTTCTCGCCGGCGGGCGCGGCACCCGGCTCGGTCCGCTCACCGACAAGCGCGTCAAACCCGCCGTCCACTTCGGCGGCAAGTACCGCATCGTCGATTTCGCGCTGTCCAACTGTCTCAATTCCGGCATCCGCCGCATCGCCGTCGTCACGCAATACAAGGCGCATTCGCTGATTCGCCATCTGCAGCGCGGCTGGGGTTTCCTGCGCGGCGAGTTCAACGAATTCATCGATATCTGGCCGGCGCAGCAGCGCGTCGATTCGAGCTGGTATCGCGGCACGGCCGACGCGGTCTACCAGAATCTCGATATCGTCCGCTCGATCGGGCCGGAATTCGTCATCGTGCTGGCGGGCGATCACATCTACAAGATGGACTACACGCGCATGGTGCTCGATCACGTCGAGAGCGGCGCGGACTGCACGGTCGGCTGCATCGAGGTGCCGCGCATGGATGCGGTCGCGTTCGGCGTCATGCACGTCGACGAAAACCGCCGCGTCACCGCCTTCCTCGAAAAACCCGCCGATCCGCCCGCGATGCCCGGCAAGCCCGACGTCGCGCTCGCCAGCATGGGCATCTACGTGTTCAGCGCGAAGTATCTCTACGCAATGCTGCAGGAAAACATCGAGAATTCGAGCACCGATCACGACTTCGGCAAGGACATCATTCCGCGCGTCGTGATGTCGGGCAAGGCAATCGCGCATCCGTTCGGCATGTCGTGCGTGACGTCGAGCAGCGACCCGGACGCGCCCGCGTACTGGCGCGACGTCGGTACCGTCGACGCCTACTGGGCCGCCAATCTCGATCTCGCCTCGACGATCCCCGAACTCGATCTCTACGACCGCAACTGGCCGATCTGGACCAATCAGGAACAACTGCCGCCCGGCAAGTTCGTGCGCGACCTGAACGGCCAGCAAGGCGCGATCACGAATCTGCTGGTCTGCGGCGGCTGCGTGATCTCGGGATCGCAGGTGTCGAAGTCGGTGTTTTCGTCGGCGGTGCGGGTGCACTCGTTCTGTAACATCAATGAGGCAGTCTTGTTGCCGCAGGTGACGATCGGGCCGAGTTGCCGCTTGCAGCGAGTCGTGATCGACCGCGGCTGCACGGTGCCTGAAGGGCTCGTGGTCGGCGAGGATCCGGACGACGACGCCGCGCGCTTCTTCCGCACGGAATCGGGAGTCACGCTGATCACGCGCGACGCACTGGCGCGTCTGTCGTAGCGGCAGACGCCGGCGCGCCGGCCCATTACGCGAACACGAAACCAGTCGACGGGAGCGCCGATGACCGTATGCGTGCTGCATGCCGCAGCTGAGATGTTTCCGCTGTTGAAAACCGGCGGCCTCGCCGATGTCGTCGGCGCGCTGCCGCCCGCGCAATCGCAACTGGGCACGCATGCGCGCGTCGTGCTGCCGGGCTTTCCGGCGGTGCTCGCGGGCCTCGACGACCTGCAGCTGGTCGCGCATCTCGGCGCCGCGTTCGGCGCGGGCGACATCCGGCTCGAACGGGGCGTCCTGAAACCGCACGGCGTGGTGGTGTACGTCGTGCGTGCGGATCAGTTCTACGATCGTCCGGGCAATCCGTATCTCGATGCCGCGCATCGTCCGTATGCCGACAACGACCGCCGCTTCGCGCTGCTCGGCTGGGCGGCGGCGCGCATCGCCACGGGTGCCGATCCGGCCTGGAAACCGCACATCGTGCACGCGCACGACTGGCATGCGGGCCTCGCGCCCGCGTATCTGCGCGCGTTCGAGCGGGCGGGCGCGGCCCGGGTCGGCAGCGTGATGACCGTCCACAATCTCGCGTATCAGGGCACGTTTCCGGCGTCGGAATTCGGCGCATTGCAACTGCCGGGCGACTTCTACGCCGTCGATGGCGTGGAGTTCTACGGCCTCGTTTCGTTTCTCAAGGCGGGCCTCTACTACGCCGACCGCATCACGACCGTCAGCCCGACCTACGCGCGCGAAATCCAGACGCAGGCGCACGGCGCCGGGCTGCACGGCCTGCTCCAGACGCGCACCCACGACATCACCGGCATCCTGAACGGCGTCGATTATTCGATCTGGAGCCCTTCGGTCGACGACGCCATCGCGGCGAAGTACACGGCGGCGAAACCATCGGGCAAGTCGAAGTGCAAGGCGGCGCTGCAGGAACGCATGGGCCTCGCCCGCGACGACGACGCCCTGCTCTTTGGCGTCGTCAGCCGGCTCACCGAGCAGAAAGGACTCGATCTGCTGCTCTCCGTGGTGCCGGATATCGTGCAGCGCGGCGGCCAGCTCGTCGTGCTCGGCACCGGCGACCCGGCGCTCGAAACCGGCATGAAGAACGCGGCGGCGGCGCATCCGGGCGCGGTCGCGGTGGAACTCGGCTTCGACGAGACGCTGTCGCATTCGATCATCGCGGGCAGCGATATCGTGATGGTGCCGTCGCGCTTCGAGCCGTGCGGGCTCACGCAGTTGTACGCGCTCGCGTACGGCTCGCTGCCGCTCGTGCATCGCGTGGGCGGGCTCGCGGACACCGTCGTCGATTGCTCGCTCGAAAACCTCGCCGACGAACTCGCCACCGGCTTCGATTTCAACGTGTTCGATCGCGCGGCCATCGTCGGCGCGATCCGGCGGGCATTCGCCCTGAAGGCGCGGCGCACGGAATGGAAGACCGTCGTCAAGCGCGCGATGGGCCAGAACTTCGGCTGGGAAACGGCGGCGCTGCGCTACGCGGAGGTGTATCAGGGACTGCTGGGCGCCTGAACGTCCGTGCTTCGTCGCGCCTCGCGGGCGCGCGCCTTGCTCCAGACGAATCACGATTCGACACGGACACGCACATGCACTCACCCCTCGCAGGCCAGATCGCGCTCGTCACCGGCGCGAGTTCGGGCATCGGCTCGGGCGTCGCGACGGCGCTCGCCGACGCCGGCGCGCGCGTCGCGATCAACTATCACGCCCACGCGGAACCCGCGGAAAAGCTCGCCGCCGCGATCACCGCGCGAGGCGGCGACGCATTCGCGGTCGGCGCGGACGTGTCCGACGAAGCGCAGGTCGACGCCATGTTCGACGCCGTCGTGAAACGCTTCGGCACCGTCGATATCGTCGTGGCGAATTCGGGCTTGCAGAAGGACGCGAAATTCACCGCGCTGACGCTCGCCGACTGGCGCACGGTCATCGAAACGAATCTCACCGGGCAATTTCTCACGGCGCAGCGCGCGGTGCGCGAGTTCGAACGGCGCGGGCCGCGCGACGTGTCGAAGGCGCTCGGCAAGATCATCTGCATGAGTTCCGTGCACGAAGTCATTCCGTGGGCGGGACACGTGAACTACGCGGCGTCCAAGGGCGGCATTCAGATGATGATGAAATCGCTCGCGCAGGAAGTCGCGCCGCAGCGTATCCGAGTGAACGGCATCGCGCCGGGCGCGATCCGCACGCCCATCAACCGCGACGCCTGGGACACGCAGGAAAAGCTCGAGCGCCTTCTGAAGCTGGTCCCGTACGGGCGCATCGGCGAAGTCGAGGATATCGGCCGGGCCGCTGTGTGGCTCGCGTCCGACGAGAGCGATTACGTCGTCGGCACGACGCTTTTCGTCGATGGCGGCATGACGCTCTATCCGGGCTTCGCGGACAACGGCTGACATCGCTTCGACCATCGATCGACAGGAAACGGGATGAAGGAAATCAACGTGGATGTCGCCGTGATCGGCGCGGGCACGGCGGGCATGGCCGCGTTGCGCGCGGCGCGGCTCGCGGGCGCGAACGCCGTGCTGATCGAAGGCGGCGAATTCGGCACGACCTGCGCGCGCGTCGGCTGCATGCCGTCGAAGCTGCTGCTCGCCGCCGCCAACGGCCTGCACGACGCGCGTGCGCTCGCCGCGCGCGGCATCGAGGGCACGCACGCGCTCGAGGTCAATGCGGCCCATGCGCTCGATTACGTGCGGCGCGAGCGCGACCATTTCGTCCGGGGCGTGCTGGAGGAAATCGACGCGCTTCCGCGCGACGTCATTCTGCGCGGACAGGGACGCTTCGACACGCCGACGCGCCTTCTCGTCGGCGACGACGCGCGCGTCGATGCGAAGCGCATCGTGATTGCCACGGGCGCGGCACCGCGCGTGCCCGACGAACTGAAGATCTTCGGCGACAAGCTCATCACCAGCGACGAACTGTTCGAGCTGCACACGCTGCCGAAGCGCATCGCGGTGTTCGGCGCGGGACCGATCGCGCTGGAACTGGGGCAGGCGCTGGCGCGGCTCGACGTCGAAGTCTTCGTATTCGGCAAGGGCGGCGGAGTCGCGGCGCTGCGCGATACGCCCGTGCGCGACACGCTCGCGGCCGCCCTCGCCGACGAGTTTTATTTCGATGCGGATGCGAAATTCGACGACATGTCGCTGGAAGACGGGCAGCCGACGCTGCGCTTCGTCGCGCCGGACGCAAGCGTGCGTGTCGAGCGCTTCGATGTCGTGCTCGCCGCGACCGGGCGCGCGCCGAATCTGAAGCCGCTCGCGCTGGAGAAGGCGGGCATCGAACTCAACGACAAGGGCGTGCCGCTCTTCGACGAAACCACGATGCAGTGCGGCACGAGCCACATTTTCATCGCGGGCGATTGCGACGGCACGCGTCCATGGCTTCACGACGCCGCCGACGAAGGCAAGCTCGCCGGTGACAACGCGGCGCGCTTCCCGGAGGTTCAGGCGGTGCAACGCAAGGTGCCCTTTTCTATCGTGTTCTGCGAGCCGCAAGTGGTGAGCGTGGGCGCGGCCTACGACGATCTCGACAAACAGATGACCGTGACCGGCGAGGCGTCGTTCGAGAATCAGGGGCGCAGCCGCGTGATGCGGCAGAATCGCGGCCTGCTGCACGTCTACGCCGACGCGAAAACCGGCAGGCTGCGCGGCGCGCAGGGTTGCGGTCCGGCGATGGAGCATTTGGGGCATCTGCTCGCTTGGGCAATTCAACTGGAACTCACGCTCGACCAGACGCTCAGGCTGCCTTTCTATCACCCGGTGGTGGAAGAAGGCTTGCGCAGCGCGCTAAAGGATGCGGACCGAAAATGCTATGAAGAACGCTCGGAAACGCCGCCGGCATTACCCGGCGCGGCGGGTTGCTGAAGTGTGATTAATCCTTTTATTCATACGCTCAGAAAAGAAAAACGCCGGTTGCTCGGGCAACCGGCGTTTCGTCTTCCGAATCAATCGCAAATATTGTCGCGATCAACTTCCGCTCAAGCCATATTGCAGTGCAAGATCGAAACCGAGCACGACCAGCGAGCAGAAAAGACCCAGCGACAGATTCGCCAGCCGATGGCCGACGTCCTTGTGTTTCGTCAGAACGGCGCCTGCGAGGAACGCGATTTCCACGATGACCTGCATGCAGAACACGGCGATCATCAACGCGAACTCATAACCCATCGAGTTGAAGTTCATGAAGTTGAAGCCGTTCACCGCGACCCAGGACCCCACTCGCCATACTTCGTATGCCAATAGCAGCAGCGGAAAGAAATAGCTGGCGATATAAGTCGGCACCGTGGCATGCCGCAATTCCATATTTAAGTGTCGTGTTACTTGCATCGCGTACTCCTCATCTGATTGCCCGAAACGACGGGCGTTCTACCTGCACGGAGGCGCATTCGGTGCGTTCGGACTGAACAGCACAAGTGCGTCGTGCTTTCAGAATAGGACAATTTTCGGGAAAGCGAATCATCGTATTCCCGATGGTCTTGCGCAGTATGGGATTACGAGCGGCGTTGTGCAGTGCAACTGAATAAAGCAGTTATTTTGGTCATCGGATCCGGCACGCACGTGCGTACCGGATCGACATGCTTTTTGAGTGCTTTATTGCTTCGCGTACAGCTTGATAATGCCGGAAAAATCGAGCCCGCCTAAGCCCTGCTGGCTCATCGACTGATACAACTGTTGTGCCAGCGCGCCCATGAAAACCGGCTGTTTCGCGCCGCGCGCCGCATCGACGGCCAGGCCCAGATCCTTCAGCATCAAATCAGCGCCAAATCCTCCGGAATAACCCCGCGATGCCGGCGCCGTTTCTACGATTCCCGGATAGGGATTACACGTATCCGAACTCCAGCAACGCCCGGTCGACGTATTCACGATACTCGCCAGTTTCGTCGGATCGATACCGAGCGTTTCGCCGAGTTTCATCGCTTCGGCGACGCCGATCATGGAAATCCCGAGTAGCAGGTTATTGCAGATCTTGGCGATCTGACCCGTGCCGGTTTCGCCGCAACGCACCATGTTTTTACCCATGCCTGCAAGCACGGGCCGCAGCCGCTCGAAAAGCGCTTCGTCGGCGCCGACCATGAAGGTGAGCGTGCCAGCCTGCGCGCCGACCACGCCGCCCGACACGGGCGCATCCGCGAACGGATTGCCCTGTCTCGCAGCCGCCTCGCCGACGAGTTTCGCGGTGGCCGGGTCGATCGTGCTGCTGTCGACCAGCGGGACGCCCTTCGCCACGCCGGCCAGCACGCCGTCGTCGTTGAGATAAACCGCCTTGACGTGCTGCGCTGCGGGAAGCATGGTGATCACGACTTCCGCGCCCTCCGCCGCCGCGCGCGGCGATGCGGCGAGTGTCGCGCCCGCCGCTTTCGCCGCGTCGAGCGCCTCCGGCGACAGATCGAACGCCGTCACCGCGTGCCCGGCTTTCAGGAGATTCGCGGCCATCGGACCGCCCATGTGCCCGAGGCCTACAAAGCCTATTTTCATCGCGTGCTCCCGTGTCAGCGCAAGGCGATCGTGGTGTTGACGCCGTCGTTCACGGTGGCGTCGTCGAACCAGCGGGCCGTGACGGTTTTCGTCTGCGTGTAGAACTGCACGACCTGCTTGCCGTACGGTCCGAGATCACCGAGCTTGGAGCCGCGCGAGCCCGTGAAGCTGAACGCAGGCACCGGCACCGGAATCGGAATGTTGATGCCCACCTGGCCGATGTCGATCTCGCTCTGGAATTTGCGCGCCGCCGCGCCGCTCTGCGTGAACAGACCGACGCCGTTGCCCATCGGATTGCGGTTGACGAGCGCGATGGCGTCGTCGAGCGTTTCGGCTTCCAGCACGCACAGCACCGGGCCGAAGATTTCCGTCTTGTAGATCGACATGTCGGTGTCGACGTTCGTGAAGATCGTCGGGCCGATGAAGTTGCCTTGCTCGTAGCCTTTCACGTCGACGCCGCGGCCATCCAGCGCGAGCGTCGCGCCTTCGTCCACGCCCTTCGCGACCAGCCCGAGAATGCGTTCCTTCGCCGCCTTCGACACGACCGGCCCGACGTCCGTGTTCGGCTCCGTGCCGCCGTTGACCTTGAGCGATTTCGCCCGCTCGACGAGTTCGGGCACCCAGTCCTTCGACGCGCCGACGAACACCGCCACCGACGTCGCCATGCAGCGCTGCCCCGCCGCGCCGAAGCCCGCGCCCGCGAGCGCGTTGAGCGTCTGCTCCTTGTTCGCGTCGGGCAGCACGACCGCGTGATTCTTCGCGCCCATCATCGATTGCACGCGCTTACCGTGCTGGCTCGCGAGGTTGTAGACGTGCGTGCCGACGGCCGTCGAGCCGACGAACGAAATCGCCTTGATATCGGGATGCGTGCAGATCGCATCGACGACTTCCTTGCCGCCGTGCACGACGTTGAGCACGCCCTGCGGCACGCCCGCTTCGAGCGCCAGTTCGACGAGTTCCATCGTCGAGAGCGGGTCCTGCTCGGACGGCTTCAGCACGAACGTGTTGCCGCAGACGATCGCCATCGGGAACATCCAAAGCGGGATCATCGCCGGGAAATTGAACGGCGTGATGCCCGCGCACACGCCGATCGGCTGACGCAGCGTGTAGGTATCCACGCCGCCCGCGACGTTTTCGGAGAATTCGCCCTGCTGCAAGGTACTGATCGAGCAGGCATGTTCGACCACTTCCAGACCTCGGAAGATGTCGCCTTCGGCATCGGCGAGCGTCTTGCCCTGCTCGGCCGTGAGCGTCTGCGCGATGCGCTTCTGGTTCTGGCGCACCAGATCCTGAAACTTGAGCATGATGCGCATGCGCGCGCCGAGCGGCGTCGTGCGCCAGGTCAGAAAGGCCTTCTGCGCGGCGGCCACGGCGGCGTTCACTTCGTCCACCGTTGCGAACGGCACGCGGCCGACCACGTCCTGCGTCGCCGGATTGACGATGTCGCGCCATTCGGTCGTCTTCGAATCGACGAACTCGCCGTCGATGAGCAGTTTGGCCGTGCGCACGGACGCACTCTGCGCCGGATGTTCAGCAGCGATATTCACAGATGTCTCCTTGACTGGATTGATGCGGAAGCGGTGAAACGGGGACGAGAGGCGAGCGCCGGCATGGCGCCGAGGGGAAAGGCATGGTGTCTCCGTCATAGGATCTGCCCGACTTTGCAGGCTCGTTCCGTTGAGTATAGTTATGCAAAAGTCCATCATGGCACTATAAAAATACCCGATCGATATGCAAAAAAAGGCCATGCAAACACCCAAGCTCGACCTCGCCAGACTCAACTGGGACGACCTGCGCTTCTTCCTCGAAGTCGCGCGGACGCAGCGCGCGAGCGGCGCGGCGAAGCGCCTTGGCGTCGATTACACGACGGTCGCGCGGCGCGTGCGCGCCCTCGAAGACGTCCTCGGCACGCTCCTGTTCGACAAGTCGCGCAGCGGCGGATTCATTCTGACCGCCGAGGGCCAGCGCCTGCTCGGCTTCGTCGATTCGATCGAGACGACCGTGCAGTCGGCCACTGAACAGATCGCCAATACGGGACACGCGCTGTCGGGACACGTGCGCGTCGGTTCGACGGAAGGCTTCGGCTGCTTCTTCCTCGCGCCGCAGCTCGCGCGCTTTCAGGACGCGCATCCGAACATCACCATCGACCTGTTGCCGGTGCCGCACTTCGTCAGCCTCTCGAAACGCGAGGCCGATATCGCCGTGACGCTCGAACGGCCTGAGCAGGGCCAGTACGTCTATACGAAGCTCTGCGAATACCGGCTGAAGCTCTACGCGACGGCCGAGTATCTCGACGCGCATCCGCCGATCCGCACGAGCGACGATCTGCGCCATCATCGTTTCGCGAGTTATATCGACGATCTCGCCTTCAGCCACGAACTCCTTTATCTGGAGCGCGCGGTGCCCGGCGCGGTGTCGCGCTGGCGCAGCACGAGCGCGATCGCGCAGTATTACGCCGCGCTGCAAGGCCGAGCGCTCGCGATCCTGCCGTGCTTCATGGCGTCGCCGGACGCGCGCTTCGTGCCGGTGCTGCCCGATGGCATCGTCGTCACGCGCGCCTTTTATCTCTCGTGCCGCGAAGATCTGCGCAAGCTCAAGCGCATCACGACCGTGTGGGACTATCTGCGCGCGGCCGCCGAAGCGAACCGCGCCTTCCTGATGGGCGACGGCGAGAACATGGCATGGGTCGATGTCCAGTCCTCCTGACCGACCATGATTTTTGACACATCGCGCTAATCGATTGTGTCGAATCGATTTGCCGTCGCACGCCACAAAATTTGACGCGATGTAATTCGTGGAATTTTGCTTCGATATCCTTTTGAAACGTGTCTGACGCCCGCAGCGTGCGGCATAATCGGCGCCCGGTTTCATTGCTTTGCCGTGGAGAACGCGGCGCTCCAACTCCGTGATTTTCCTTAATCTTTTTCTGATCGGCCGGCCGGGCCGTCGCGCACGCTGATGGCCTTCGTCATCTGGTCGCGGCGCACCATGTCCCGCCAGCGCATCCGCTTCGTCGAGGCACGCACGGCGCGCGCGATCGCGATCGTGGGCGGCGTCGCGTTGCTCGTGGCGGCGCTCGCGCTCGGCATCGCGATCGGCACCGTGTTCGCGCGCAGTCATCTCGGCGAGGAGCAGGCGCTGATGTCGCGGCGCTCCTATGAAATCGAGGAACTCGGACGCCTCGACGCCGCGCTGATCGAACTGCGGCCGCGTGTCGAGGCGCTGTCGTCGAAAGTGGACGAACTACGCGATTTCGACAGCCATCTGAAGGCCGCGCACGGCGTGAGCGGCACATCGAATACGCATGACGTGCCGCCGCTGCCGGACAGCGAGGAACCGTCCACCGCGCTCGACGGCGCCGGCGGTCCCGAACTGCCGCCGCGTCTCTGCGAGAACCCGCGTGCCGGGCACGGTTCGCCGCGTCAGCGCATCCAGGGAACGCAAAACACCATCGATTGCCTGAACGACGCTGTCTCCTCGCTGCAGACGCCGACACTCGCGCACTACGCCGCGTTCATGGCGTTTCCCGGCCGCGATCCCGCGCCGGGTGCGCGCAGCGGCTCGCCCTACGGCAATCGCTACGACCCGTTCACGGGCCATCTCAGCTTTCATCCCGGCGTCGATCTGGTTGCGCCCACCGGCACGCCGATCCTCGCGAGCGCGGGCGGCCGCGTGCTGCAGGCGGGCGAGCGCAGCGGCTACGGCAATGCGGTGGATATCCGTCACAGCGACGGCATGGTGACGCGCTACGGCCACGCTTCGCGCGTTCTCGTTCAGCCCGGCGATTTCGTGATGCCCGGGCAGGAGATCGCCGAAGTCGGCTCGACGGGACGCTCCACGGGCCCGCATCTGCATTTCGAAGTGATCGTCGGCGGCGCGCAGATCAATCCTTCTCCTTTCTTGGCGCTCTTCAAGCGCAAGCCGAATGCGCAAGGCTGATTCCAAGCGGCTCTCGCTGCAACTCACTCGCCGGAATTATTCGCTGACGGCCAGGCGCGGCACCGGCATCTGGCTCGGCGCGATCGCGGCCGCCTGCGCCGTCGCGGCACTCGCCGCAGCCGGCTTCGCGCTGCAACGCTCGCACGAGGACGCGCGCAAGCTCGACACGCTCTGCGCGCCGCCGGCGTCGGAGCAGACGCTGCGCGAGCAACTCGCTCACGCCCAACTCGCACTCGAGCAGGGAGCGGCGACGCGCGCCGTGCTCGAACAGCGCGTCGCCGAGGTTACAGCGCAAAACGAGCGGCTACAGACCGACCTCGCCTTTCTGAAAAAACAGCACAAGCCCGACTGAGCACGCCGCGCGTGCCCGCCTCGCTCAATTCTTCAATGCATCGCAAGGACTCGACATGTTCTCATCGAAAAAAGACCTCAAAAGCGTCAAGCAAGCCAAGCTCACGACGCTCATCGCGCACAACGTCCATCTCTCGGGCGATCTCGAATTCAGCGACGGCCTGCGCATGGACGGCCAGGTCACCGGCAACGTGACGGGCCGCCCCGGCGAGGAAACGCTGCTCGTCGTGAGCGATCAGGGCGCGATCCGCGGCAACGTCAGCGCTTACGACGTCATCATCAACGGCTGCGTGACCGGTGACGTGACGGTCGCGCATTTCGTCGAACTTCAGTCCAACGCACGCGTGCAGGGCAACATCTACTATCAGCAGTTGCGCATGGATATCGGCGCGACCATCGAAGGCAAGCTCACCAAGCTCGATGCACAACAGAACTACCAGCCGAGCCTGCCCGCGCCCGACTTCGCGCACGACCTGGCAACGAGTTGACGAGTGCGCGGCAGGCGCGTCGTAACCGGTCAAATCCGCTAAGATAAAAAAGATGGAGACCACGCGCTCGCGCCCTCGCGAAGACTGAAGGCATCGCGACTTCGAGCGCCCATCGACGCGTGGCCGGTGACATCTATAAAAAAGGGCGCCTCATGCTGGTCAATTGCGCGGCTTATCAAAACGGCCGAAAGCTCGCTGAAGTCAATATCGACGATATCAACGCATATCGTGACCTGCCCGACTCTTTCATTTGGATTGCGCTGAAGGAGCCAGGCCCCGGCGAACTCGCGCACATGACGCAGCAGTTCGGCCTGCACGAACTGGCGGTCGAGGATGCACAGCACGGCCATCAGCGGCCCAAGATCGAGGAATACGGCGACTCCCTGTTCGCGGTCTTTCACACGGTCGAGTTCGACGAAGAAGGCGAAGTGCTCGTCGGCGAGATCAACGTGTTCGTCGGCAAGAACTATGTGCTCTCGGTGCGCAACCGCACCACGCAGGGCTTTCAGGAAGTGCGCAAGCGTTGCGAGCGCGAGCCGCATCTGCTCAAGCACGGTCCCGCCTTCGTGATGTATGCGCTGCTCGATGCTGTCGTCGATCGTTACTTTCCCGTGCTGGAGACGCTCGGCGCGGAAGTGGATCAGGTGGAGGAGCGCATCTTCGAGCAGAAGGGCTCGGCGGAATCGCGCGAGATCATCGAGGATCTCTACTCGCTCAAGCGCCGCATGACCATTCTTCAGCATCACACCGCGCCTTTGCTCGAAGCTGTCAGCAAACTGTATGGCGGTCGTTCGCCCGGCGTGTGTTCCGGCATGCAGGAATATTTCCGCGACGTGTACGACCATCTGCTGCGCATCGTGAAGACCATCGAGGGACGGCGCGAAATGATCGTGACGGCGATCCAGGTGAATCTCGGTCTCATCGCGCTCGCGGAAAGCGAGGTGACCAAGCGCCTCGGCTCGTTCGCCGCGCTGTTCGCCGTCCCGACCATGATCGCCGGCATTTACGGCATGAATTTCAAATCGATACCCGAACTCGACTGGGTTTACGGCTATCCGGCGTGTCTCGCGGTCATGCTGATCGTCGATTTGGTACTTTATTGGCGCTTCAAGAAGGCGGGTTGGCTATAATGTCGTTTTAGCCGCGCGCGCGTGCGCGCCCGGATCGCGCGGAAAGCCGTTGAAAGGAACCATTCGGCGAATTTCTTTGTCTAAGCAACGATTCGCGCACGAATGTGTCGCGGGCTTGCAAAACCGTCCGCCGGCCGCATTTGCTGTAAGCGCAGGGTTCTCGCGTACACTTCCGCGGTTTCCCTGCATTTTTCGACTTTCGTATCAACCCGCACGTCGGCATTGCTGTTCGCCGATGTCGCCGTCCCGGTCATGCCGGCCGCATCCACGGTCCGGCCTATGCCGTCAAGCTCACAACGAGCCTGAAAGAGAGACGCGGCGCGCCCGGTTCGCATGTTCAACCTGCATGCTCAACCGTATCGGGCGGCCCGAACCACGCTTTACGCAGCCTCTCATGTATCGCAGCGACGCCGCCTCCGCGCAGCGCCGCGCAACCGTTCATTGCCGTGAACGCGCGATCCGCAGAGGCGCAGCACCCCACCATTACTCATCACAGGAGCCCTATATGGCGAAAGAAGAACTCATCGAACTCGACGGCATCGTTGACGAAGTGCTTCCCGACAGCCGCTATCGCGTGACGCTGGACAACGGCGTCGTGGTCGGCGCGTACGCCTCGGGCCGCATGCGCAAGAACCACATCCGCATTCTCGCCGGCGACCGCGTGACGCTGGAACTGTCGGTGTACGACCTGACCAAGGGCCGCATCAACTTCCGTCACAAGGACGAACGCGCAAGCAGCGGCGGCCCGCGTGCGCCGATGCGCCGCCGCTAAGCGCGGCAGCCTCAACCCCCGCTTCGAGCGTCCGCCTGATCCGCCGCGAACGCTTCTGAACTCATCTGCGGATCGTCCCGACTTCGACGCGGCGGCATGCCTCGCGCTTCGCCGCACCGGCGGCGCCACGCGTCGATGCCGTGCCTCCTTCATCTCCCGGCGCGCGCCGCCAGTATGGCGTCGAGGCCGATGGCGAAGCCATCGTCGTCGTTGCTTTTCGACACCAGGCTCGCGTGACGCTGCACCGTCTCCGAGGCCTGTCCCATCGCGATCGACACGCCCGCGATCTCGAACATTGCCGTGTCGTTGCCCATGTCGCCGAGCACGGCCACGCGCTCGAGCGGCACGTTCGCGATGCGCGCGAGTTCACGCACCGCCGTGCCCTTGTTCGCATCGAGATTGGTGATGTCGAGGTAATACGTCTGCGAACGGGCCGCGTGGCCCCGGCCTTCCAGTTGCTTCTGCAGGTCACTCTCGATGCGCGCGAGCCGTTCCGTATCGGGCGTCGAGCCGACGATCTTGTCGACCGCGTCGAGATCCACATCGTCGAAACGCGCGACGCGCACGCCTTCATAACCGACCGTGCGCGTTTCGAGCGGCACGTAGGTCGCATCGGGATTGGTGAGATACCACGCATCGTCGATGAAGACCCACGCGTCGACATTCGCGGCGGCGAGCGCTTCGAGCGAAGTCTGCACGACGTCGCGCGGCAGCTTGTGCGACGACAGCACTTCCCACGTGCCCGGCCGGACCAGACTGCCGCCGTTGTACGACGCGTACGGCATGTCCACTTTCAGCGCCTCGACGATATGCCGCATGCCCTTGCCCGGCCGGCTGCTCGCCACCGTAAAGCGCACGCCGGCTTCGCGCAGGCGGCGCACGGCGTCCTTCGCGGGTTCTCCGAGCGCCTTGTCGGTGTAGAGCAGCGTGCCGTCGCAGTCGGTGACGACCAGTTCCACCCGCGCGAGCGCCTCGAAGGCCGCGGCGCCGTCGCCGGTCGCGCTGTGCAGGCCGTATTTGCCCTGGGCGCTCATCAGTGCGCTCCTTCGCGCTGGTTGAAGTGCGGCAATTGCCGCGTCTCGCGCACCGAACGCGGATGCCACAGCTTCGCGCCGCCCTCGATGCCCGCCGCGTTCGACACGATCGCCACGTTATCGGGCAGCTTGAACTTGATGTGCGCCGCATTGCCGCCGCCGATCCACAGCCGGTCGTAATTCACGAGCGTCGCAAGGATGTCGATGATCTTTTCCACGCGCCGGCTCCAGCGCTTCTTGCCCGCCTTTTCGCGCGCCGCGTTGCCGATGTACTCGTCGTAGGTCTTGTCCTTCGCGACCGGATGATGCGCCAGTTCGAGATGCGGCATGAGTTCGCCATCGCGAAAGAGCGCCGTGCCCGCGCCGGTGCCGAGCGTGAGCACCATCTCGATGCCGTGCCCTTCGATGGCGGCGAGCCCCTGCATTTCCGCGTCGTTGATCATGCGTGCGGGCGCGCCGCCCAGTTGCTCGGAGAGCAGTTGCGCGAGCGGTACGCCGCGCCAGTACGACGTGCCGAGATTGGGCGCGGTCAACACGACGTTGTCGCGCACGACGCCCGGAAAGCCGATCGAGATGTGCGTCGGCGGAACATCGACGATAGGTTTCACGAGCTCGATCAGCGTCTCGATCACGGCCTGCGGTTTCGCCGGAGTCGGCGTCGGCACGCGCAGGCGCTCGCTCTTCATTTCGCCGTCCTCCGAGATGATCGCGGCTTTCAACCCCGTCCCGCCGATATCGATCGCGAGAATGCGCTCGGCCTTGATCGCGAGTTTGTCCGCGCTCACGTGCGTTTTCTGTTTGGTTCTGGATTCCGTGCTCACGCTTGTTGTCCTTATAGGTGGGATGAGTTCAGTCCTTCTTGGCCGCGTCGCGCGTGTCGGTCAGCGAACGCCACTTGCGGCCGTCCTCCGCCAGCAGCCGATCCGCTTCCGCGGGACCGGCGCTGCCGGCCGGATAGCCGCGCACGGGCAGCGGGCTGTCCGGATGCAGCACGCGATCCACGGCGGCCCACGCCGTTTCGATGCTGTCCGCGCGCTGAAACAGGGTTTCGTCGCCGAGCATGCAGTCGTAGAGCAGCGTCTCGTAACCGACGTTCGCGCGCTCCGCGAAGAAGTCGGCGTAATTGAAGGCCGAGCGCACCTTGCCGATCTGCATCACCGGGCCGGGCACCTTCACGTTGAAATCGAAGGTCGTGCCGTGCGCGGGATCGATGCGCAGCGTAAAGACGTTCGGCGTGAGCGCATCGACGGGCGTATCGCGGAACAGCAGGAACGGCACGGCTTTCAGCTGAATCGAGATTTCCGTGCGCCGCT
Organism: Caballeronia peredens; assembly: GCA_001544595.2. Lineage (GTDB taxonomy): Bacteria > Pseudomonadota > Gammaproteobacteria > Burkholderiales > Burkholderiaceae > Caballeronia > Caballeronia peredens. The sequence goes on from FCOH02000003.1 coordinate 145,148, forward strand.
CGGTCAGACGCTTGCCCGTGCGCAGATAAAACGGCACGCCCGCCCAGCGCCAGTTGTCGACATACACGCGCGCGGCCGCATAGGTTTCGGTGCGGCTGTCCGGGTCGACGCCCGCTTCTTCCCGATAGCCCGGCCCCGCCGGCCCGGCTTCGTACTGACCGAGCACGACATCGCCGGCCGAGAGCGGCCGGATCGCGTCGAAGACTTCGGCTTTCTTGTCGCGCACGGATTCGGCATCGAACGAATTGGGCGGCTCCATCGCCACCATGCCGAGCAGCTGGAACAGATGATTCGGCAGCATGTCGCGGAACGCGCCCGTCTGCTCGTAGAACTTGCCGCGTCCTTCCACGCCGATCGTCTCGGCCGCCGTGATCTGCACGTTGTCGATGTATTCACGCCGCCAGACGGGCTCGAACATCGCATTGGCGAAGCGCACGGCGAGAATGCTCTGCACCGTGTCCTTGCCGAGAAAATGGTCGATGCGATACACCTGCGACTCGCCCGCGTACTTGAGAATGCAGCCGTTGAGGTCGCGCGCGGACGCGAGATCGCTGCCGAACGGCTTTTCGATCACGAGCCGCCGGAAGTTGCCGTCCTTCTCTTCGAGCAGACCGGCCGCGCCGAGATGCTCGACGATCGGCGCGAAAAAACGCGCGCCCACCGCGAGATAAAACAGGACATTGCCCGACTTCGCTTTCGCGAGCCGCTCCTTGAGCCGCGCAAAGGTTTCGTCCTCCGCGAATTCGCCCGGGAAATATTCGAGCCGCTCGGTGACCCAGCTCCACGCCTGCTCGTTGAGCTGCGACGTGTGGAAGGTCGCGGCCTTGTCGGCGGCGAACTTGCGCAGCGACTGCGTGAGTTCGTCGCGCCAATCGGACGTCTCGCGCTCGCCGTGATTCACGCCGATGATCTGCATGTCGTCGTCGAGCAGATGGTCGGCGGCGAGGTTGTACAGCGACGGCATCAGGAGCCGCTTCGTAAGATCGCCGCCCGCGCCGAAGATCACCAGCGTGCACGGCGGCGCGGGATGCTTGCCCGCGCAGGTCTCCGCGACCGGCTTCGACTGATTCGCTTGATTCGCTTGATCCGATTGCTGGCTCGCTTCGTTCGCTTCATTCGACATGGCGTGTCGCCCCTTATGAGTTGCGCTTGAACCTTGGAAAGACCACGGGTGTTGCGGCACAGTTCACCCGGACGTCGCGTTGCAAGCACGCGCACCGCTGTTCGTATGCTTTTTGTAATTTTTAACCTTTCGTGTCGTAAAATATGCGCGCCAGTGACGACGCTCGCCGACATTGCGACACCGAAGCCGACCGGGGCCGAAAACCACATGAACGCACACGACACTTCCATCGACCTTACTGCGTACTTTGCGCGCATCGGTTTCAGCGGGCCGGCGCATCCGCCGCCGACGCTCGACACCCTGCGCGCGCTGCACTTGCTGCATCCGCAGGCGATTCCCTTCGAAAACCTCGACGTGCTGCTCGGCCGTCCCGTGAAGCTCGATCTCGCGTCGGTTCAGCTCAAGCTCGTGACCGGCCGGCGCGGCGGTTACTGCTACGAACACAACCTGCTCTTGCGCAGCGTACTGCAGACGCTGGGTTTCCGCGTGCGCAGTTTCGCGGGCCGCGTCCTGTGGGGGCGCGACGCGCCGGGCATGCCGGCGCGCACCCACATGCTGCTGCTGGTCGACCTCGACGAAGGCACGTATCTCGCCGATGTCGGCTTCGGCGGCATGGTGCTGTCCGCGCCGCTCGCGCTCGAGACGGGCCTCGAACAGATTACGCCGCACGGCGCGTTCCGTCTGGAGGACGCCGGCGGCGAGCCGCGCAGCTTTGTTCTGCAGGCGTACGTGGACGGCGGCTGGGCGCCCGTCTACCGTTTCGATCTCGATCCGCAATACGACGCCGACTACGAGATGGCCAATCATTTCGTGTCGACCTATCCGCAGTCGGTATTCGTGCACAACCTGCTCGCCGCGCGCCTCGCGCCCGGCGTGCGCTATGGCCTGTTCAACCGGCGCCTGCACGTTCATCACACGCACGAAGAACACGCCGGCAGCGAACAGCGCGATCTCGCGAGCGTGGCCGAACTGCGCCGCGTGCTCGAAACCGAAATCGGCATTCGTCTGCCGGATGACCTCGACGCCGCGCTGTCACGTCTTCCGTGACGCGCGGACATCGCCACCGGCACAACCAAGCTTAATCACATGACCACGATGTTCAAGAAGAAGACGCGCGGCGGCAGCGATTTCCAGACGCATCATCGCAGCACGGTGCTGGCGACCCGGCTGCCGGCCTGGCGCTCGCGCCTGGTCGTCGTCGGCGTGACGGCGGCGTTTCTCGCGCTCGCCGGGCGCGCGCTGTGGGTGCAGGTGATCGATCATGAGTTCTATATCGGCGAGGGACAAAAGCGCTATCAGCGCACGCTGGCGCTGTCGGCGACGCGCGGCAAGATCGTCGATCGCAACGGCGCGATGCTCGCGGTGAGCCTCGCCACCTACGAAGTCTGGGCGACGCCGAAGCTTTTCGACGGCGATCACGGCAACGAGATCGCGCGCCTGCTCGACATGCCGCCGAAGGAACTGCAGCGGCGCATCGAGGCGACGCGCGCGTTCGTGTTGCTCAAACGTCAGGTGGAAGCGGAAACCGCCGAGCGGATCGCCACGATCGGGCGCGCGGGCATCACGCTCGTGCCGGATACCAAGCGCTTTTATCCCGAAGGCGAATCGGCGGCGCACGTGGTCGGCTTCACGAACAACGAGGATCACGGCCAGGAAGGCGTCGAACTGGCCGCCGACGCGCGCCTGACGGGCGAAGCCGGCCAGCGCGAAGTAATCCGCGACCGGCTCGGGCGCGTCGTCTCGCAGATCGGCGAAACCGATCTGCCGCAGAACGGCGAGACCATCCAGCTGACCATCGACCGGCGCGTCCAGCAGCTCGCGCACTCGCAACTGAAGGCGGCGATCGCGAAGCACAAGGCGCGGGCGGGCAGCGTCGTCGTGCTCGATGCGAAGAGCGGCGACGTGCTCGCGCTCGCCAACTATCCGAGCTTCGATCCCAACGACCGCGCGCGTCTCACCGGCGAGCAGTTGCGCAACCGCGCGCTCACCGACACCTTCGAACCCGGCTCGACGATCAAGCCGCTCGTCGCCGCGCTCTCGATCGACCTCGGCCGCGTGCGGCCTGACACGCGCATCGACACGGCGCCGGGCAGCATGAAGATCGGTCCGAACGTGATTCACGACACGTCGAATCACGGCGTCATCACGGTGGCGCAGGCGGTGCAGATGTCGAGCAACGTCGCGCTGACGAAGCTGGCGCTGCAGCTTCCCGCGAAGACGATCTGGGACAAGTACCGCGAATACGGCATCGGCCGCGCGCCCGAGCTGACTTTCCCGGGCGCCGCGACCGGCCGGCTGCGCGCGCACGAACGCTGGAAGCCGATCGAACAGGCGACGATGGCCTACGGCTACGGCCTGTCGCTGTCGTTGTTGCAGATCGCGCAGATCTACACGGCCTATGCCGGCGACGGTCGCTTTCACACCGCCACCCTGATCCACGACGACACGCGGCGGCCCGCCCTGCCGGTCACGCAGCCCGCCACGGCGAAGGCCGTGCGCAACATGCTCGAAATGGCGATCGGCGAAGGCGGCACGGGACGCGCGGCGGCGGTCGAGGGCTATCGCGTCGGCGGCAAGACCGGCACGGCGCGCAAGCAGATCGGGCGCTCGTATGCCGCGAACAAATACCGCGCGTCGTTCGTCGGCATGGCGCCGATGAGCGATCCGCGCCTGATCGTCGCCGTGATGATCGACGAGCCCACGGGCGGCACGTACTACGGCGGCACCGTCGCCGGACCAGTGTTCTCGGGCATCGTCGGCGGGACGCTGCCGTTGCTCGGCGTGCCGCCGGACGCCTGATCCGGCCCGAATGCGGGCGCGGGGCTTGCTGCGGCATCGTCATGCACCTCCCGCGAAACCGACCGGGCCGCTCGCCCGCTGTGCTCTAATGGCGTGTTATGGCCCGAGATCATCCACCGGAAAGACCATGAGAAAACTTGCTGCGGCGCTCGCGCTGCCCATGTTCATCGCCGCTTGCGGGCAATTCCACAACGAAGATGCCGGACAGCCCGAAGTCGAGAAATCGTCGACTGACAACAAGGTGAACAGCATCGTCCAGTGCATCGCCGGCGAAGCGAAGAAACACGACGCCAAATTCCAGCAGACAGCCATTCCGCAAGGCGTGATGCTCGAATTCGGCGACTCCAACGTCATCAAGGTCCGCTACGACAACGGCGAAACCACGTATCGCTACTATCCGGGCGAGCGTCACGCGTCGAACCTGTGGATCGAGGGCGCGGGCAAGAAATGCGCGCCGTCGGACCCGACCAGCCAGGACACACCACAAAAATAAGCACGGAAATCATGCGCTCGACCAAAGCCATCAGCGCCGTCGAACGGCTCAAGACGCGCACCGGCAACGCGCAATACGCCGCCGTGTCGATGCCCGGCGGCCTCTTCTATCTCGTCGAACGCACGTCCGCAGGTTCGACGAAACTCTCCGAGCCCATGCCGATGGACGCGTTCGTCGCGTTCGTGAACGCACGCGATCCGGCCAAGCCGCGCAAGGTCAGCAAGTTCGACCTCGCGATGGAAGAACAGATCGGCCGCAGCGGCAAGAAATCGTCCGCCGCACCCGACGCCGGCAAGGACGAATAAGCACCCTTCCCGCTGTCCCCCGCGCAGGCCCTTGCGCGCTGCAACATCGAAGCCTGGCCTTCCTCTCGCATGAATGTGCGATGACAGACGGTGCCTACCGGCCCGCGTTGCGTACATTTTTGATAACGATCGTGTCTGTTGATAACAGGCAACGATCGGTCATCCGAAGAGAAGAGCAAGGGCCACCCGCGACAGGTTCCAAAAAAATGCGTGGGTGAACGGGGTGCCTGGGCAGCGCGCGATCCATCGACCGGAACATGCGCCGCACGGCCGAGAGGAAGACCACAGATGAAAAAGAAGAATAGTGAGACCAAGGGCAGCCTTTTGCCCTCGGCGATGGCGGACGTCGAACTTCAGCATATCGAGCGCGCGCTCGCGCAGCTTCGCACGATGCACAACCAATCTTCCGGCACGCTCAACGTCGAATACTGGCGTGAGCGGCTCGCGGCCGTCGTGAAGGGTTACGCGCTCGTGCCGGCGCAGAAGCAGCGCGTGGAGGCGCTGCGCATCGCGCTCGACGCCGTCGACGCTGGCCCGCGCGACGGCTCCGGCCGCGGCAGGAGATCGACCAACAGGCTTTGGGCGAAAGCGGCCTAAGAACCGCTTTCGCCACTCGCGCCGCGGCGCGATCCCACGTTCGCGCCCGCGGCTCGCATCGAGCCCGGCGCGCGGCGCTCACGCCGGCCTCACGCCGACTCATCGCTCCCGAACGCTTCGCCGCGTTCATCCCGGTTCACCAGGCATCGTTCCTGCTCGAACAATTCTTTCGATCACGCCGGGAGCCGCCATGTTCACGCTTCGACACGACCTTGCGCGCCACCCGCGCCGTCCTTGGCCCGCGCTTGCGAGCGCGCTTCTCGTGAGCTTCATCGCGGCATTCGGCACCGATAGCGTCGCGCAGATCCCGAACGGCGGCGGATCCGAGCGTCAGGAAAGCCGCCAGTCCGACTCGACTTCACGCGCCGAGCCGTCCGGCAATGCGATGCACGAGTCGCACAAGCCGCAATCGAAGGACGCAGCGCAGGGCCGCGCCGCCACTTCCGGAAAGAATCAGAAGTCCGACGGCAGCGGCGGTTTCAACAACGGCCTGTACGGCACGGGCGCGGGCAGTAACAAGTAGGCGACACGGACGCGCGCCGGTCTCAGTCGGGACGCGGACGCGGCACATCGGCGATTTCCGGCGCGATCGCCGCGTGATTGACGATCGCGACGAGCGACACGCCGCCGATCACGTTGCCGATGAACGTCGGGATCAGAAACACGAGAAAGTAGTCGGACACGCTGGCGGCGTCGATCATCACGGCGTAGGCCGCTTCGACCGATCCGGCGATCACGTGCGTGAGTTTGCTCACGGCGACCGTGTAGGTCACGAGCAGGATGGTCAAAAGACGCGCCGAACGCGCGCTCGGCAGGAGCCAGACCATCAGCGCGATGAGCCAGCCGGAAAACACGCCGCGCACGACGGTCACGCCGAAATCGGCGGAAAGCGGCGTCATCGCGACTTCGGCGAGCGCCTCGGTCACCTCGGGCGAGAACACGCCGCGAATCTGCAGGATGGCCGCGAAGATCGTCGTGCCGACGAGATTGAAAAACAGCACGATCGCCCAGAGCCGCAGCGTCTTCATGAGCGTCGCGAGATCGCGCCGCGTGAGCACGGGCAGCACCGCCGTCAGCGTGCTTTCGGTGAAAAGCTGCTGACGCCCGAGAATCACGAAGACGAAGCCGATCGTATAGCCGAAGCTCGATACCAGCCCGCTCCAGCTCGTCTGCGGCAGCGCGCTTTCCAGGATGGACTGGACGAGAAATGAGAAGCCCATCGACAGCCCGGCGGCGAGCGCGGACGCCATCAGCGCGACGAACGTGCGCTCCATCGCAAGCTCGCCTTCTTCGCGAACGATTTCGTGGATGACGAGCGCATGCGGGGCGGTATGTTCGGCGGCCTGTTCCTGCTCGGCGCTATCCAGGTTCGGCGAATCCGCGCCCGCGGAGCCCCCTTTCGGCGATGCCGCGGTGTGTGGCTCGTTCATGATCGTTCTCCCTGAGCGCCGCTCGATGCGGAAGGTGGATGAGCGGCTGGCGCATCCACGAAGCAGGAAGAATGCCCACGACGCGCTAGCGCGTGACGCCGCTGTCAAGTCCGTCGTAGCCGCGCCATTTGTAGATGAGCGCGGACAGCAGCCAGCACGCGGCGAAAATCGCGACGATGCCGTAGCCGAGCATGCCGAAGTGCTCGGACATCGCCGCGGCGATATCCCACAAGCCGCCCTTCAGTTGCAGCCGGTCCGCGATCAGACCGAGCGTCTCGATGCCGCCGACCAGCACCGCGATCACCACCGACACCAGCGTCACGGTGAGGTTGTAGTAGAGCTTGCGGACCGGTTTCGTGAAGGCCCAGCCGTAGGCGCCGGTCATCAGCAGACTGTCGGCGGTATCGACGAGCGACATGCCCGCTGTGAACAGCACCGGAAACACGAGGATCGACCAGACCGGCATGCCGCGCGCGGCCTCGGCTGCGGCAATGCCCATCAGGCCGATTTCGGTGGCGGTGTCGAAGCCGAGTCCGAACAGGAAGCCCAGCGGATACATGTGCCAGCTCCTGCCGATCAACCTGAAAAGCGGCCGCGCGAGACGGGCGAGCGGGCCGCCGCCGACCGCGAAAACGTCGGCGTCGCTGTCCTGGCAAGGCTCGCCGCGCCGCACGCGCCTGAACGCGCGCCACACACCGCGCAGCACGAACAGATTCATCGCGGCGATCGCGAACAGAAAGAACGCCGATACCGACGTGCCGATGAGCCCGCCGATCTCGCGATATTCGGCGAAGCGCCCTTGCACGGCCATCGCCGTCGCGGCGATCAGCGCGCTGGCCGCGACGACGATCGTCGAGTGCCCGAGCGAAAAAAAGAAGCCGACGAAGTGCGGGCGCCGGCCTTCCTGCATCAGTTTGCGCGTGACGTTGTCGATGGCGGCGATATGGTCCGCATCGACCGCATGACGCAAGCCGAGCGAATATGCGAGCAGCGAGGTCCCGAGCAACAGCGGATAGTGCCGGAACGCGACGAGCGCCCACAGCCACGCGAGCACGTTGAAGACGATCAGCCCGGCGACGAGGCGCGCGGGCCGTGCAGCGGACGCCGGAGCGGGCTGGGAAGCGGGCTCGATCGGTTCGGTCATATGCGCGCGCAAAATGTTACAAAGGGACCCAGCATAACGCGCGGGGCCGCGTGGCCAAAAATCGCTGCACCGCGAATGGGCTTATTCCGCACGATGAGAAAAACTTAGACGGATTCGTTGGTTGGGACGCGCGGGCCGCGCCGCTACGATGGCGCTTCGCCTTTCGACCCGATCCGAAGTCCGCCATGCCCCGCTATCTCGACGACGTCCAGCGCCAGGAACTGCAAGCTCAACGCTCGACGTGGCGCTGGCGCTGTGAATGGCCGACATGGGCGGTCATCGTCGCGGTGTACGCCGGCTGGTTCGGCGTCGCGCTCAATGCGCGCACGCTCGGCCTCGCGCCGTCGACCGCGCTGCTTGCGGTGCTGTCGTGCTGGTACATGTCGCTGCAGCACGAACTGATGCACGGGCACCCGACGCGCTGGCCGCTCGTCAACATGCTCTTCGGGCTGGCGCCGCTCGCGGTGTGGTTTCCCTACGCGGTATATCGCGATTCGCATCTGCGCCATCACGACGACGCGCATCTGACCGAACCCGGCCGCGATCCCGAAAGCTATTACGTGACGCCGGAGCAGTGGGCGAACGCGGGCGCCGTGCTGCGCGCCGCGCTCGCTGCGCGCAATACGTTCGTCGGGCGCGTTCTGATCGGACCCTGGTTTGCGATCGCGGCATCGTGGCGGGAGGCCGTGCAGGCCGTCGCGGAACGGCGCTGGCGGATCGTCGCGAGCTGGGTCGTGCATCTCGCGGCGCTCGCCGCGCTGGCGCAATGGCTCGAGACGCGCTGCGGCATTCCGTGGCGCGCGTTCGTGTTCGGCGTCGGTTACGCGTCGCTCGCGCTGGCTTCGGTGCGCTCGTTTCAGGAGCATCGCGCCGCCGAGCGGGAGCGCGAACGTACGGTCATCAACGAGGCCGCGTGGCCGTGGCGCCTGCTGTTTCTGAACAACAACTACCACGCCGTGCATCACGATCTGCCGGGCGTACCGTGGTTCGCGCTCGGCGAGATCTACGCGCGCCGGCGCGACGCATATCGCGCGGACAACGGCGGCTTCGTCGTGCGCGGATACGGCGAATGGGCGAGCCGCCACGCGTGGGCGCTCGCGGCCGATCCGGTGCATCCGTTCACGGGTCCGCGCGACGTGGACGGGACCAACGGCGAACTCGCCCTTGCCCGTCGCCGCCTCGCGAGCTGACGCGCCGCGCTGTACGATTCGAAAATCGTTTCGCCACTCAGCCACGATGCACTGGATCGCCGCCCTGCCGATGTACAACGTGACGCCCGCGCTCGCCGACGACTGGCGCGCGCTGCTCGAGCGCGTCCGGACGAATCTCGGGACCTGGCTGGAAGCGCGCGGCGACACGCTCGATTTCGTCGATCCGGGGCCGGATCTCACCGCGTTCTGGCTGCGTGACGACGTGCTCCTGTCGCAGACTTGCGGCTATCCGCTCGTGCATGCGCTCGCAGGACGCGTCCGGCTCGTCGCGGCGCCGGATTTCGACGTCCCCGGCTGCACGGACGCCGCTTATCACAGCGTGATCGTGACGGGCACGCAGGCTGCGGCGCGCTCGATCGAAACCTGCCGCGGCCTGCGAGCCGCCTATAACGGCGACGATTCCAACAGCGGCATGAACCTCCTGCGCCACGCCGTCGCGCCGTTCGCCCGCGACGGACGATTCTTCGCGTCGGTGACCGAAACCGGCTCGCATCTGGCGTCGCTGCGTGCGCTCGTCGAAGGTCGCGCGGACGTCGCGGCAATCGACTGCGTCACCTTCGCGTTCGTGCGGACGCACTTGCCGGAACTCGCGACCGGCGTGCGCATCGTGGGCACCACCGCGAGCGCGGGCACGTTGCCGTTCATCGCATCCGCACGCGTGCCGGAAGACGCGACCGACACGCTTTTTCACGCACTCGCCGACGCGTCGAGAGACGACCCGCCGCTTGCGCGGCGGCTTCGGCTTAAGGGTTTCGCGAGGCGCACGCCCGCCGACTACGCACCGATCCTCGACTACGAACGCGACGCCATCGCGCGCGGCTATCCGCGGCTCGCCTGACTCCGGCGCGCCGGGCCGTTCCTGCATACTTGCGGGAGTTTCGGCACAATCGGCTTTTTAGCGCGTGGCCCGATGCCCGCAGGCATTGCGGAGCGCCACGCTTTCGGAAAGCCGCAATGATCCCCTTCTCGCTACTCGACCTTTCCCCGGTTCCGCAAGGCTCGACTCCGGCCGACGCCTTCGCCCATTCACTCGATCTCGCCCGGCACGCCGAACGCTGGGGCTATCTGCGCTACTGGCTCGCCGAGCATCACAACATGACGGGCATCGCCAGCGCGGCGACCGCCGTCGTGATCGGCCATATCGCGGCGGGCACGAAGACGATCCGCGTCGGCTCGGGCGGCATCATGCTGCCGAATCACGCGCCGCTCGTGATCGCCGAGCAGTTCGGCACGCTCGCGTCGCTCTTTCCGGGACGCATCGATCTCGGGCTCGGACGCGCCCCCGGCACCGACCAGACCACCGCGCGGGCGCTGCGCCGCGACCTGCAAGGCAGCGCTGAATCGTTCCCCGACGATGTCGTCGAACTGCAGCGCTATTTCGGCGATCCGGTCGAAGGCCAGCGCGTGCGCGCGGTGCCCGGCGCCGGCCTGCACGTGCCGATCTGGCTGCTGGGTTCATCGCTCTTTTCCGCGCAGCTGGCGGCCGCGCTCGGCTTGCCGTTCGCGTTCGCGTCGCACTTCGCGCCGGACTATCTGCTGACGGCGCTGCAGGTCTATCGCGCGCAGTTCCGTCCGTCGGCGACCCTGAAGAAACCCTACGCGATGGTCGGCGTGAACGTCTTCGCCGCCGATACCACCGACGAAGCGCAATTTCTCTTCACGTCGCTGCAACAGCAATTCATCAATCTGCGACGCGGGACGCCCGGCCAGTTGCCGCCGCCGACGGAATCGATCGCGTGGTCGGAGGCCGAGCGCGCTGGTGTCGAGCATTCGCTCGCGTGCTCCGTCGTCGGCGATCCGGCCGATGTCGAAGCCGGCTTGCGCTCGGTGATCGAGCAGACGCAGGCGGACGAGCTGATCATCACGGCGCAGATCTTCGATCACCAGAAGCGGCTGCGCTCGTTCGAGCTCGCGAGCCAGGCCCGCGACGCGATCGGCCAGAGCGCCTGAACGCTGCGGCGCCGCCGTGTCGCATTGCCGCGTTGCCGCGTTGCCGCGTTGCCGCGTTGGCGCGTTGGCGCGTTGGCGCGTTGGCGCAAACGGTCGCGCTGGACGTGCGCGGTTTTGACGGGCAATAATGAGGCTTCCGGGGGCGCCGCATGCGGGCGCCCTTCGCGTCCGCTTCAAACGCCCAGCCAGAAAGATCGTCGAGCGCGCCCGAATTTCGTGCACGCCGGCGCACGGCGCGATGAAACAACAACAATGACGTCGCAAGACGGGAGGAAGAATGTCAATGCCGAGAAGCGCCGTCAGCGGCGCCATGACGCTTCTGACGGAATACGACGATGCCAGCGGACAGGAAGTGCGTTCGCTGCGCCTCGAACCCGCGGCAGACGGCAAAGCCGTTCTGCTGATCGAAATCGACGAGCGCAAACCCGGCATTCACCGCGAAGTGCGTTATGAAATTACGCCAGCGGAACTGATTGCCGCCATTCGCGCTCACGGTGCGGAATTACCGGGAGAACAACACGGTCGTTAAAACGATTTAATAGTTGCCATAAGCAGCATACAATACAGCTGTCAAACGAGGTTCCGGCGGCCGCGCGGTTCGGGCGCCTGCACCCTCGCTTTCGGCGGTTCGTCGCTCCCCGCCGTGGCTTTCCGCGCGCACGCTTTTCGCGCGTCCGTCACGGCGCTGTGCGAGCGGGCGAACGTTCGCATTTGGGGCAAATGCCGCGGTTAAAGGCAAAGCGCCATCGGCGAATTAATCGATCGTGCGGTAAATACACTAATTGACGCGAGGCAGGCACTGCGCCACGCTTCATAAAACACCTATATCCGAGTCATCGAGCCGCCCCGGTCCGCGCGGGGTTTCGGTTCGTCTTCTGATAATCAAAAAGCTGAATCAGGAAAGCCGTGGACGAAAGAAAGCGAGACAGCATCATTGCGTATTTGCGCAGCCGAATGGCTGAGTTCGGCATTACGGAAGGAGCGTTGGCTGAATCACTGGCCGAAGCGCCGGTGGTCAAGCCGCCGCCCTCCTTCACCAGGACCAACGGGGCTCATGGCGCCAAGGCAGCGCGGCCGATGCCGCAACTGCCTTCCGTGCCGCATTCCGGCGGCAACGCCGTGCCGATATTCCGCAACGCAAGCGGTGATACATGGGACGGACTCGGCGATATGCCCGAGTGGCTCAAACGCGCGGTTCACGCCGGTCAGGACATCGAGTTCTATCGCGTTTGAGCGGTCGTCGACGAATACCGCGAGGTCACGGCGCACGCTCGTTCCGGCGCGCGTGGGCACAGGCTCGCGCGTGATCCGGCCCGCGACGAAACAGACGCGCGCACCATTGCGCCCGGCGCATCATCCGCGCGCGGCTTAACTGCTCACAGGCCGTTTTCATAGGCAATTCGCTGAGATTAATCAAGTTCAAAAAATTTTCGGCAATGGTGCCCATCGCGCCTGAAAACGTTTATTGGTACATCTTTGAAAGCCGGCGAACGCACGCCTGCTGCGCATCGATCTCACTTCAGGCACGCCCGATCAAGTCCCGCCGTCTCCACTCGACAAGGGGGCACGCATGAACGCATACGGACGCCGCAACGTTGCATTCGACGCGAAAGCGCATTGCCCGCCGCGAGGACGCGCACCGGCGAGCGCCGCTGTGCGCCGCCGTGCATGATGCCTCGGGCGATCTGATGTAATCCGAACGATCGACGTCGCGCGTCATGCTCTCTCGTCCCGACACCCTTCCGAGCGTCATGCGGCGCATGACAGCCGGGCGCATGCTGCTCGACGGCGCGTCGGTGGAAGCGGTCGCCGAGGAGTTGCATCTGTCGCTGCAGACGGTGAAGCGCTACAAGGCCATCGTCTCCGAGGGCGGCCTCGATGCGCTCGCGAAGATGGGCGTGGGCGGCCGCGCGTCGGTGCTGGATCGCGACGCGCTCGACTGGATCGCTGCCGCCTTGCAGGGATCGGCGCGCGAGCACGGCTTCGAGAGCGATGCGTGGACCAATGCGCGTCTGCGCGAACTGATCGAACGGCGTTACGGCGTGCGCTACTCACGCGTCTATGTCTGGCAGATCGCCACCAACCTCGGGCTCGGACATCTGCTGTCGAAATCGCGCCGCTGATCGCGTCGCTGTTCGCGTGGATGATTCTTCGTCGAAGGCTTTTCGCACACAAGGAGATACTGCATGTTCCGCTCTTCTGCTCTTCGGTCGCATCGGTCGCGCGTGGTTTCATCGTGCGCGGGCATCGCGTTGGCCTGGCTCGTCGCGTCGCCGGGCGCGAGCGCGCAGGACGCCGCATCGGCGCCGACGGCGCGCGGTGCCGCGATGGTCGCGCACGTGCAGGCGCGCGTGGTTGGCATCGATCCCGCGACCAATAGCGTGATGCTGCAGGGTCCGGGCGGGCGCATCGCGGAAGTGGCGGTGAATCCGGAAATCGGCGATGTCAAGAAGCTCAGGCTCGGCGATACGCTGAACATCGACTATCGCAACGCGGTGCTCGTGCGCGCGACCAAGGTGAAATCGACGGGCATACGCGAGCGCATCGATACCGAGGCGGCGGTGCCGGCTTCGGGCGGCGTGACGGCGCAGGTGCGCGTCGTCGAGGTGATCGGGACGATCGAGCGCGTCGACACGAAGAACCGGCGCGTGACCTTGCGCGGACCGAACAAAACCGTGACGCTCGATGTCGCGCCGGACGTGTCGCTCGCCGGGATCAAGGCGGGAGACATGGTGCAGGCGCGCTTCGAATCGGCGACCGCGGTGCAGGTTTTGAGGGATGGGCAGCCGATCAAGTGAGGGGTGTGCGGCTACTGACGACAGATTCTATGGAAAGCCTTCCGATCATCGATTCAACCGGCTGATCGGCCAGGCTTTCCCGAACTCGATCGCCGGCGAGGTGCCCCAAAAAAGCAGAACGCCCCGCAGGGCGTTCCGTCTTCCTCTCAGGCTCCGCGCATTTCCATTGCGTCAGAAATTGAAGTTGTCGATATTCGCCGCGTCGAAGGTCGTCGGCGGGCCGAGGATGACTTCTCCGCTCTTGCCCACCGTGCGCTTGCCGAGCTTGCCGGCCTCGAACGAATCGCCTTCCTTGCCGGTGATCGTGCCCGACGCGAGATTGGCCGCCGCGAACGCCGCGAGATAGCCCAGTTGACCCGGATCCCACAACTGGAACGCCTTGACCGTGCCGTTCTTCACGAACGCGCGCATCTGGTTCGGCGTGCCGAGACCCGTCACCACGACCTTGCCCTTCGCCGGCGAACTCGAGATATAGCGCGCCGCCGCCGCAATCCCGACCGACGTCGGCGCGACGATACCCTTCAGGTTCGGATAAGCCTGCAGCAAACCCTGCGTCTCGACGAACGACTTCTGATCGTCATCGTTGCCGTAGGCGATCTTCACGAGCTTCATCTTCGAATACTCGGGCTTCTTCAGTTCCTCCTGCATCCACTTGATCCACGTGTTCTGATTCGTCGCGTTGGGCGTCGCCGAAAGAATCGCGAATTCGCCCTCGCCGCCGATCAGCTTCGACAGCAACTGAATCTGTCCGCGCCCGATCGCCTCCGAATCGGCCTGGTTCACGAAGATCTGCCGTCCGTCCGGCGCGGTGTCGGAATCGAAAGTCACGACCTTGATGCCCTGCGACATCGCCTTCTTGAGATACGGCACGACCGCGTTGGCGTCGTTCGCCGCGATCACGATGGCGTTCTGGCGCTGCGTGATAAGCGTATTGATATAGCTCACCTGCGACGACGCGCCCGCATCCGACGGCCCGACCACTTTGCCATCGCCCTTCATCTCCTTGATCGCCGCCATGCCGCCGTCGTCGGCGATCACTTCGTACGGATTGTTGATCTGCTTCGGCAGGAAGGCGATCTTCAGGCCGCTCTTGATGTCGGCGGCGCTCGCCGTCAGCGCGACCGTCGCGGCAAGCAAGGCCGCCGCCAGCGCCGGGCCGCGCGGGAATCGGATGGGGTTTTTCATGTCGTAAAGTCTCCTGTCATTTGCGCGCGGGCTTCGTCGTGCGAACCCTTGCGCTGGTTATCAACGAGCACGGCAAATCATCGAGCTCAGGCCTGCGCCATCGGGCGCTTTTCGCGCGCCGCCCGAAAGCGCGCGACGAGGTTCGGAATCAGCACCGACGAGAGCAGCAGCGCGCCCGTCACGATAGTGAGTGTTTCGCTCGATACATCCGCGAGCGTCAGCGCATTGCGCAACACGCCGATAATGACGAGCGACAGCAGCACGCCGATCATCGAGCCGCGTCCGCCGAAGATGCTCACGCCGCCGAACAGCACGGCCGCGATCACGGACAACTCGAAGCCTTCGCCGTTGTCGCCGCGCGCACTCGTGAAGCGCAGCGTATAGACGATGCCCGCGAGCGCCGCCATCGCGCCGGACATCATGAAGAGTTTGAGCTTCGTCTTCGCGACATCGATGCCCGAGAACTGCGCGGCCGTCGGATTCGCGCCGATCGCAAAGAGGCTGCGGCCGAACGGCGTCGCCTGCAACAGCACCGTGAAAATGATGGCGCCCGCGATCACGAGAACGAACGGCATCGGCAGAAACGTGCCGGCGATCGTGTCGATGCCGAACGCCGTGTACGAAGCGGGGAAATCCGCGATGGCCTGATCGCCGAGCAACACGTACGCGAGACCGCGAAACAGCGCGAGCGTGCCGATAGTCACCGCGAGCGACGGCAGATTGAAGCGCACGATCACGAGACCGTTGAGCAGGCCCGCGAGCGTGCCGAACAAGAGCACGAGGACGATCACGAGCGGCATCGGCAACCCCATGTGCCAGAGCACGCCCATGAGCGCACTCGATGCGCCCAGCACCGACGCCACCGAGAGATCGATCTCCGCCGCGACGATGATGAGCGTCATCGGCAACGCGATCAGCGCGATTTCGGTGAAATCCGCGAGCATGTTCGAGAGATTCGCCGCGGAGAGAAAGAGCGGCGACAGCGTGCGCCCGCCCGCAAGCGAGACGACGAGCACGATCGCGAGCATCGCCTCCCATTGCAGATGACGGCGCTTGCTCGTCGACAAAGCGGAATCGGGTTTAGCCATGATCGCGTTTCCTCATCATGCGGCGCGCGACCGAACGCGCGAGCAACGTATCGAGCGCGATCGCCGCGACGATCAGCGCGCCTTGAATCGCCTGCTGCCAGAACGGCGACACGCGCAACACCACCAGCGCGATGTTGATGACGCCGAGCACCAGCGCGCCGAGCGTCGCGCCCGCAATCGTGCCGACGCCGCCCGTGATCGCGACGCTGCCGACCACCGCCGCCGCGACCACCTGCAGTTCGATGCCCTTCGCGGTGCTGGCATCGACGGTGCCGAAGCGCGCGAGCCACAGCACGCCCGCGAGCCCCGCGATCGCGCCGGACAGCGCAAAGCCGATCATCACGCGACGATCCACGCGAATGCCGGCGAGCCGCGCCGCCTCGGGATTCGAGCCGATCGCGTAATGCTCGCGTCCGCCGCGATACTGCTTCAGATACACCGACAACGCGATCAGCACGACCAGCGCGATCAGCACGAGATTCGGCACGCCGAGGAGCGATCCCGTTGCGATGAACGCGAACGCATCGGGCAGGCTCGTCGCGTTGATCTGGCCGCCGTGGACCCACGCGTAGTCCGCGCCGCGCACGATATAGAGCGTCGATAGCGTGGCGACCAGCGATGGCACACGCCCGAACGTGACAAGCGCGCCGTTCACCATGCCGATCGCCAGCCCGATGCCCAGGCCCGCGAGCAACGCGACGATCACCGGCATGTGCGGGAACATCACGAAGAGGCTGCCGACGGCATAGGCGCTCACGCCGACGACCGACGCGACCGACAAATCGATATGCCGCATCAGCATCACGATCGTCATGCCTGCCGTCAGCAGGCCGATGATCGATACGTTGAGCAGCACGTCGCGCAGATTCTGCAGATTGAGAAAGTCGGGCTTGACCGCGGCCGTCGCGCCGATCAGCACGAGCAGCACGATGAAAAGCGTCAGCTCGCGGCTCTTCGCGATCGAGACCGCGAGGCTTTCGCGTTTCGTTTCGGCGGGCGGCATCGCGGGTAGCGTGGGAGAGTGTCGTGTCATCATGCTGCGCGTCCTAATGCCTGCGCTGAAGCGCCCAGTGCCGCGCTCATCACGCGTTCCTCGTTCGCATCGGCGCGGGCGATATCGGCGCTGATGCGGCCTTCGTGCATCACGAGCACGCGGTCCGCCATGCCGAGCACTTCGGGCAGTTCGCTCGAAATCATCAGCACGGCCATGCCCTCCTTCACGAGTTCCGCGAGCGTGCGATACACCTCCGCCTTCGCGCCCACGTCGATGCCGCGCGTCGGCTCGTCGATGATCAGCACCAGCGGATTCGTCGCGAGCCATTTGCCGAGCACGACCTTCTGCTGATTGCCGCCCGACAGCGTCCCGACGGGCGCATCGAGATCGCCGGCCTTGAGCCGCAGGCGCTTGCCCCAGTCGGCGGCGAGCGTGGCCTCGCTGCGCGACGAGATCAGCCCGTGCCGCACCAGACGCCCGAGCACCGTCAGCGATGCATTGCGCGCGATACTCAGCTCCAGCGCGAGCCCTTGCGCGCGGCGATCTTCCGGCACGAGCGCCAGGCCCGCACGCACGGCGGCGGCCGGATGACCCAAAGCCAGCTTCTTGCCCGCGATCTTCACTTCGCCGCCATCGACCGGATCGATGCCGAAAATCGCCCGCGCGACTTCGCTGCGCCCCGCGCCGACCAGTCCGGCCAGCGCGACGATCTCGCCCGCCCGGACATCGAACGAGACGTTCTTGAACACGCCTTCGCGCGTGAGATTGCGCACCGAAAGCCGCACGTCGCCGGGCGTCACCTCGGCTTTCGGATAGAACGTGTCGAGATCGCGGCCGACCATTCGGCTCACGATCGCATCGATGTTCATGTCGGCGGTCAGCGCATCGTAGACTTTCATGCCGTCGCGCATGATGGTCATGCGCTGCGTCAGCGCGAAGACTTCGTCCAGCCGATGCGTGATGAAGAGAATCGCCACGTCGCGCTCGCGCAAGGCGCGCACGATCGCGAAGAGCCGCTCCACTTCCGGCAGCGAGAGCGCGGCGGTCGGCTCGTCCATGATGAGCACGTTCGCATCGAGCGACAGCGCCTTGGCGATCTCGATCACTTGCTGATCCGCAATCGACAAGCCGCGCACGAGCCGTTGCGCGCGCAGATTCACGCCGAGCGACGCGAGCAGCGTATCGACCTCGCGATGCATCTCGTCGTAGCGAATGCGCCCGAAGCGGTCGCGCGGCTGGCGTCCCATGTAGATGTTCTCGGCGATCGAAAGATCGGCGAAGAGCGTCGGCTCCTGATAAATGACGGCGATGCCCGCATCGCGCGCTTCGGCGGGATTCGCGAAGCGGCGCGCGGCGCCTTCCACGAGCAGTTCGCCCGAATCGGGCTGATAGACGCCTGCGAGCAGTTTCACGAGCGTCGACTTGCCCGCGCCGTTCTCGCCGAGCAGCGCATGCACTTCGCCCGGAAAGAGTTGCAGGCTGCCGTCGCCGAGCGCGCGCACGCGGCCGAACGACTTGCTGGCGCGCCTGAGTTCGAGTCTTGGCGTCATGTTTCCCTCTAGATCCGATAGATGCGTTCGGCGTTGCGCACGAACAGCGCGTCCTTCTCGCTGTCGCTGGCGTCGCTCACGATCTGCGCATACGCGTTCCACAGCGCCGTGTACGTGCCGAAGAGCCGGTCCACCGGAAAGTTCGACGCGAACATCGCGCGCTCGCAGCCGAACGTATCGATGGTTTCATGCACGTAAGGACGCAGGCTTTCGATGGTCCACGCGTGATCGAACATGGCGAAGCCGCTCAGTTTCACCGCGACGTTCGGACACGCGGCCAGCATGCGCATGCCGTCGCGCCATGCGCGGTAACCTCGCGTCGTATTGCGGTCGACGAACATGCCCGCATGATTGACGATGAACTGTGTTTCCGCGTGTTCGCGCGCGAGCTGCGCCGCCTCTTCCATCTGCGACGGATAAAGCTGCAGGTCGAACGACAGGCCGAAGCGCTTCAGCAGCCCGAAATGCTTGCGCCATTGCGGCTCGCGCATGTAATGACGCCCGACGTAGTCGTACAGCGTGTTCTCGTGCACGTTGAGAATCTGGCGAATGCCGCGCGTATTCGCGAATGCCGCGTGCGCTTCCAGCACGGCGGGCGCGTCGTCCGCCGAGAGATCCGCTCCCGCCACGATGCCGTTCGGCATGCCGCGACCTTCGCCGTCGGCGATGCCTTGCAGCCAGCGCGTTTCCTCGACCGGATCGGCGGGATCGTGATTCGCGTCGACATGCACAGTTTTCAACACTTCGATGTCTTGCGCGTCGCGCAGCAGATCGGCGAGCAGATAGTCGTGCTTCAGCTCGCGCGCATCGCCGACGAACGATGTCTGCGGGTTCGCGAGCCAGGGGTAATGATGCGTGGACAGATCCCACAGGTGAATATGCGGATCGACGACCTGCATGGTGGCGCTCCTCGCGAAAGCGGCAACGTTTTCAGGGAAGATGAAAGACCGGAACGAGCGGCACCGCGACAGGCGCGTTGTCGCCGCGCGCCGCATGGGTTTCCATCAGTTCGGCCATGTAGTCCCACCATCGACGCATGACGGGCAACGCGGGCAGCGCGTCGGTCGTGTGCGTTGCCGTGCGCTGGTAACTGGCGAAGAGATAGCCGGTCGACTCGTCAAGAAAGATCCGGTAATCGCGGATGCCCGCGGCGCGCAGGGCATCGGCCAGTTCCGGCCAGATTTCGCGATGGCGTCGCTCGTACTCCTCGCGCATGCCCGGCTTCAGGGTCATGCGAAATGCCACTGTCTCCATGGCGGACCGCCTCGTTCTGATTGGGTGAATCCCTGTGTCCGGGACTCGTTGTGCTGCGACTATAATTCGCCGACCGATAACACGACAATCCGAAAGCAGGATTGGCCGATCGCAAAAACGTATCGCTGCGCCGTATCATCGCGCGCTTCAACGCGGGCTGTCGAATGAATCTGAACGTGTCCCACAGTATGTCGCCGAGCATTTCGCCGAACGCGCTCGTCAATCGACTGAAGTTCAAGCATCTCGCGCTGCTGGTGGCGCTCGACGATGCGCGCAATCTGCATCAGGCCGCCGAGGCGATCAACGTCGCGCAGCCGAGCGCAAGCCGCATGCTGGCGGATATCGAAGAGGCGTTCGGCTTTCTGCTGTTCGAGCGCAACGCACGCGGCATGCAGCCGACGCCGCTCGGCACGGCGGCGCTCGCGTACGCGCGCCGCTCGCTCGCGGATCTCACGCGCTTCGCCGACGATCTCGACGCCAAGCGCCGCGGTGGCCACGGGCAACTGACGGTCGGCGCGATCATGGGCGCCGCGCCGGACGTTCTGGCGATGGCCGTCACCGAACTCAAGTCGGAGCGGCCGCTGCTGAACGTGCGCATTCTCGGCGAAACGAGCGATCAGGTCGTGCAATTGCTGCATCGCCGCGAAGTCGATCTCGCGCTCGGACGCCTCACTACGCCGCTGCAACACAACGACTTCGACTTCGAACCGCTTGCGCGCGAAGCGATGCGCCTCGTCGTGCGCGCGGGGCATCCGCTCGCGAACAAGACCGCGCTCGCGCTGGAGATGCTCGTCGGCTGGCCGTGGATCCTGCAGCCGATCGCGAGTCCCGCGCGCGGTCTCTTCGAAGACGAACTCGCGCGCGCCGGCCGGACGACGCCCGCGGATATCGTCGAATGCGCATCGATTTTCGCGACGCTGCAATTGCTGCAGAACAGCGACGCCGTCGCGATGCTGCCGGAGTCCGTCGTGCGCGATTATCTGCGCGCCCAGTTGCTGATCGAACTGCCGATCGAGATCGGCAAGAGCCTGTCGGGTTTCGGGTTGCTGCGCCGCAAGTTCGAGACATTGAGCGAGCCGGCCGAGTACTTCATCGCGCTGCTGCGCAAGTACTCGGCGCTCTCGAACTGAGCGCGTAACGTGTGTACGCGCGTTATTGGAGGTTGACGAAGAGCCCGCCGTCCACCAGCAGCGATGCGCCCGTCACATAGCGCGCGCGGTCGGAGGCGAGAAACACGACGCACTGCGCGACGTCGTCGGGCGCGCCGAGACGGCCGAGCGGAATGCGTTTTTCCATGTAGGCGCGCTTGTCGGCGTCCGCGAGATCGTCGGCGTTCAGGTCGGTTGCGATGGTGCCAGGCATCACCGAATTGCAGCGGATGCCGTACGGTCCGAGCGCGATCGCGCAGGATTGCATCAGCGAATGGACGCCCGCCTTGGTCGGCGTGTAGTGCGTCTGCATGCCGCCGCCGACGAGCGCGCTGATCGAACTCGTCGCCACGATCGCGCCGCCCGTGCCCTGCAATTTCATCTGGTTGGCGACGGCCTGCGTCACGTAGAACGCGCCGTTCAGATTGACGGCGACGGTGGTTTCATAGACCGAAGGCGGCATGTCGAGAAACGTGTGGAACGGACAGATGCCCGCGTTGCTCGACAGCACGTCGATGCGGCCGAACGCCTCCACCGTGCGGCGAACCAGTTCGATGCCCGTCTCGCGCTCGGCGACGTTGCCGACGACCGCGATCGCGCGCCGCCCGAGCGCCTCGATCTCGGCGACGATCGACTCGACCGCCGCTTCCTTGCCGTAAGACTTGTCGTTGTCGACCCAGTAGTTGATGGCGACGTCCGCGCCTTCGCGTGCGCTCGCGAGCGCGATCGCACGGCCGATGCCGCGCGAGCCGCCCGTCACCACGACGACCTTGTTTTCCAGCAGCATAAGTGTCTCCTCCGTGTCGATATAGAAAAGGATGACGGCGTGCGCCGCCATCCGCTTGTATGCCCGGCCGTCCGGCTAGCGGCGCAATCCGCCGCGGAAGCCGCCGCCGCCGAAGCCGCCGCCCGTCCGGTTGCCGAAACGCGCGTCGCCGGTGGCGCGCGCCTGGCGCATCTGGTCGAGGTTGTTGTTCAACGGCGCGTTGCTGTGATCGACCGACTGCCAGCCGTTCGACGTATGTTGCTGCCAGCCGCCGTCCTGCGTGTGCTGATAGACGTTGCCGTCGTGCGCGGCGTAGACATCGCCGTTGTTCCACGCGACGGCATTGCCGCGCGACGCGTTGGTCACCACGCCCTTGTTCACCGCCTGCGCCGTGCCGTCCTGCACGTTGCCGGTGACGCCGCGCTCCGCCACGCCCGCGCGACCGGTCTGTGCGTTGTAACCGGCGGCCTGCCGGCCCGCCGCGTAGTTGCCGTTATACGCGTTGCCTTCGATACCGGCACGGCCCGCCGCGCCCTTGCCGGTGACCGGATTCGCCACCGCGCCCGCACGCCCCGCCGCGTAATTGCCGGTGTACACATTGCCCGCGACACCCGCGTGTCCGGCGCCTTCGCGGCCCGTCATCGGATTGGCGAAGGAACCCTGACGTCCCGCCGCGAAGTTGCCCGAGTACGGATTGAACGCAGCGCCGCGGCTGCCCTGCCAGTGCGCGCCCGTCGCCGGATTGAAGCCCGCCGCCGAAGTGCCGCGCCACGACGTGCCGGTCCACGGGTTATAGCCGACCGAATGCGTGACGGTGCCTTGTCCCCAGCGGCCATAGAAATTCTGTTGATTGATGTTCACGTTGGCCCAGCCGCCGCCCCAGTACGGACCCCAGTAGGGCGAACAGGAACCCCAGATTGCGCCGGCGGCGAAACCGAACGCGAAGCCCTCGGCGGCCGAAAGCGCGAAGCCGGCGTCGTAACCGTAGGTCGGGGGATAGCCGTAGTAGTACGTCGCGCCGACATACGGCTGATAGACATAGCCCGTGCCGTAGACGACCGTGCCGTCGCCGCTCACGACGACGCCCATGTAACCCGGCGTATAGCCGACGATCACCGCATCCGGCGTCACCGAATAGATGCGCACGTACGTGACGTAGTGCAGCGGCGAACTTGCGGGAATCGTATAGATCGCGCCGGGGATGTCGGTCGCGACATGCCACGGACCGGTCGCCGCGGCCGCCGTGAACCACACGCCGTTTTCCACCGCGTAGAACTGCTTGCCGCTCACCTCGATCACCGGTGTCGCCGTATTGACCGCGTACTTCAGCGACGTGCCGGAAACGGGCTCGAAGCGCGGCGAGCCGTCGTAGGCGACGTTCATCGCGGCTTTCGTGCGCGATACCGTCGCGGTTTGCGGAATGGTCGCGGCGATTGCCGCTTCCTTCGCCTGCGGCGTGCCCGGCACCGAGACGAGCACGTTCGCCTTGGGATCGTTCGGCGAAATCTTCGCGAAGTCAGGCGGCAATTCGCTGCCCGGCACGTACTGCCACGGCCCCTTTTCCGACGACGCGCGGAACCAGCGGCCCGACACCAGCACGTAGGTCTGATTCGTCTGCGGCGCGACGAAAACCGCGTGATCGGTGTTGGTCACCGTCAGCAGATTGACGCCCGCGACGGGTTCGAGCTTCAGCGGCCCGTTCGTGACGACGAGTTCGGTCGGATGCGTCGCGATGAGCACCGTCGGCGCCTGCGGCGCGGGCTTGCCGTCCTGCGGCAGCATGGGATCGGATTTCTGCGCGGCGTCCGCCTTCTTCGCCGCGGCGACGAGCGACTGCGGCGGCGCAGCCAGCACGCTCCACGCGCCGTTCAGCGCGGTTGCCGCGTACCAGTAGCCCGCCGCATGCAGAAAGAGATGGCCGCTCGCGTCCCTGAGCAACATCGCGCGGCTGTTGATTGCGCGCTGGAAGCCCGCGCCGCCGGCGTCGCGCCAGGCGGGATCGCCGTCGAGCATGACGAGCAGCGTCGGCGTCGAAGCGAACACGATATCCGGCACCGGGTTTTGCACGGCGAGCTTATCCATGTTGCCGGCCTGCTGCGACGCCGCGTAGCTCGTCTGCAACTGATCGAGCGACACGGTCATGCCCTGAGCCGGCAGATGCGCGACGATCGCGTTCTTCACATCGCCTGCGGCTGCCGCGTTCGTCGGCACGGTGACTTCGCCGATGCGGATGTTGGACAGATGCACGAGGCCCGATACTTTGTCGATGTCGGCGTCCGCCGTGAACTGCGCGACGCCGTAAGTCGGCGACGCGTCGCCGCTCGCCGCGCCGACGGCCACCGCGGCGCGGCCCGCCATGTGATTGCCGTTCCATTGCTCGATCTGCGGTTGATACATTTCGATGCGCCGGGTGCTTGTGTCGAGCTCACGCGGCCATTCGATCTGCGCCGCCGCCGAGGATGGCGGATTTGCCGCATGCGCCGACGACAAGCCAAACGCAAGACAGGTGGCCGTGACAAGCACGGACCATTTTTGAGATAACGGTGACATTCGAGCGACTTCCTTGAAGACGGTTCAGTTACTTGGCAAACCCAATGACTGCCAGCCACTCTTAGTTCTTGCGAGTGCGGCTGACGTTCAGAATCCGTCTCAAACTTTTACAATCCCGGGAAATCGCTCGTCGTGTCTCAGTGTGTGTAAGGCCGCGTCAGCGTGCATTCGGGATTCAGCCGCACGCCGAAGCCCGGCGTCTCCGGCACCTTCATGCGGCCGTTCACCGGCACGGGTTCGTCGAGCAGCAAGGGCGTGAACATCGGCACGACCTGATCGGCTTTGGGCGCCATCATCAGGAATTCGGCGAACGGCGAGTTGTGGCGCGTCACGACGAAGTGATAGCTATAGACCGATGACCCGTGCGGCACGACGAGCACATTGTGCGCGTCCGCGAGCGCCGAAATCTTGATGAGTTCCGTGATGCCGCCGCACCAGCCCACATCCGGCTGCACCAGATCCGCACAGCCCATCTCGAACAGCATGCGAAAGCCCCAGCGCGTCGCCTCGTGCTCGCCGGTCGTCACCATCATGCCGTTCGGCACCGAGCGGCGCAGTTCCGCGTAGCCCCAGTAATCGTCCGGCGGCAGCGCTTCCTCGATCCACTTGAGGCCGTAATCGCGCGCCGCGTTCGCGAGCCGCTTCGCGTAGTTGAGATCGAGGCTCATCCAGCAGTCGAACATCAGCCAGAAATCGTCGCCGACTTTCGAACGCATGTCCGCCAGCTTCGCGATATTTTTGGCGAGCCCTTCCTCACCTTCGGCCGGGCCGTGCTGCAACGGCATCTTGCCGCCGATGAAACCCATCTCCTTCGCGAGATCCGGCCGCGCGCCGGTCGCATAGAACTGGAGTTCGTCGCGCACGGGACCGCCGAGCAACTGGAACACCGGCTCCTTGCGCACCTTCGCGAGCAGGTCCCACAGCGCGAGATCGACGCCGGAGATCGCGTTCAGCACGATACCCTTGCGTCCGTAATAAAGTGTCGCGTTGAACATCTGATCCCACATCTTTTCGATGTCGGTCACGCGCTGTCCCTCGACGAAGCGCGCCAGATGCTTCTCGACGATGAACGCGCCGATCTCGCCGCCCGTGGTCACCGCGAAGCCGACGGTGCCGTCGCTCGCTTCGATCTCGACGACCAGCGAGCCGAGCACGTTCAGCCCGAACGACTGGCGGCTCTTGCGATACTCGGGATAGCGGGCCATCGGCGTCGAGATGTGGTCGTCGATCCAGTGATCGGCGCCCTGATCGTGATAATCGGCGCCGCCGCCGCGAACGGTAAAGGCGCGCACCTGGCGAATCGTGGGCATGGACATGTTGAGCTCCGGATGAATGGCTGCGTTGTTCAGGACGCCTTCGCGGGCTTGGCCGCGGCGTCGGCGATGGGTCGGGCTTCGCTGTTTTCGGGTACGCGCACCAGCGCGACGATGACCAGCGCTGCAAGCACGCTGGCGCCCGCGAGCACCATGAGTCCGGCGCTCGTCGAATGGAAGGCGGCTTCGGCGGCGGTGCGGGCCATCGGCGCGAAGAAGCCGCCGAGTCCGCCGAGCGAGTTGATCAGCGCGATGCCGGCCGCGGCGGCCGCGCCCGTCAGATAGCGCGTCGGAAACGTCCAGAAGAGCGGTTGCGCGGCGATGAAACCGCTCGCGGCGCAGCAGAGCGCGATCAGCGAGACGGCCGGCGCGTTCGCGAGGCCCGATACCGCGATCGCGACGCCCGACATGACCAGCAACGCGACGGCGCAGACGCGATGCCTGCCGGTGCGATCGGCGTAACGCGGCACGATCCACGTGACGACGACAGCGGCGAGCCACGGCAACGCCGTCACGAGCCCGACGCGCAAGCCCACTTTCGCGCCGAGCAGCGCCGACACCTGTTGCGGCAAATAGAAGACGACGCCGTAGACCGCGGCCTGGATCAGGAAATACACGCAGCACAGGACGAGCACGCGCGCATCGACCAGCGCGGCCAGCACGCTGCGCGGCCCGTGCGAAGTCGCGGCGCGGGCGTCGTCAGCGAGGCGCGCGACCAGCAGCGCGCGTTGCGCCTGCGTAAGCCAGCGCGCTTTCGCGGGATCGTCGTCGAGATACCAGAACGCCCACACGCCGACGAGCGACGCCAAGAGCCCTTCGATGAGAAAGAGCCACTGCCAGCCCTTGAAACCGAGCGCGCCGTGCAGATCGAGCAGCAGGCCGGAAAGCGGCGCGCCGAAGATGAACGCGAGCGGCGCGCCGAAATAGAACACGCCGAGCGCGCGCGCCCGCGCCGATTGCGGAAACCAGCGCGTCAGGTAATAGACGATGCCCGGAAAGAAACCCGCCTCCGCCACGCCGAGCAGAAAGCGCAGCACGTAGAACGTGGTCGCGGTATGCGCGAAGGCCATCGCCGCCGAGACGAGGCCCCACGTCACCATGATGCGGCACATCCACAACTTCGCGCCGACGCGATGCAACAGCAAATTGCTCGGCACTTCGAACAGCGCATAGCCGACGAAAAACACGCCCGCGCCGAACGCGAACGCGGCGTTCGTGAGACCGGTGTCCTGCTGCAGCGCCTTCTGCGCGAAACCGATGTTCGCGCGATCGAGAAACGCCAGCACATACATCAGCAGCAGAAACGGCAGCAGATGGCGCATCACGCGGGACGTGACGGCGCCTTCCGCGCTTGCGGATGGATTCATGTGTGCCTCCAGATGGCTCGTTGGACGCCGCCGCGCGCTCAGTAAGTCGCGCGTCCGCCCGAGAGGTCGAACACCGCGCCTGTGCTGAATGCGCAGTCTTCCGACGCGAGCCACAGAATCAGCGAGGCGGCTTCCTGCGGCTGCAGGAAGCGGTTCATCGGGATCTTGGAGAGCATGTAGTCGATGTGCTGCTGCGACATCGAATCGAAGATTTCGGTCTTGGCGGCGGCGGGCGTGACGGCATTCACGAGAATGTTCTTGCCCGCGAGTTCCTTGCCGAGCGATTTCGTGAGCCCGATCAGCCCGGCCTTTGACGCGCTGTAGTGCGACGCGTTCGGATTGCCTTCCTTGCCCGCGATCGACGCGATATTGACGATGCGCCCATAGCCCGCCTTCAGCATGTGCGGCACGACCGCGCGGCACGTCAGATAAGGCCCGATAAGATTGACGTCGATCACGCGGCGCCATACGTCGGGCGCGAGTTCCCATGTGGCGCCGTTGCCGCCGGTGATGCCCGCATTGTTGACGAGCACATCGATCCGGCCGTGCGCGGCGAAGGTTTTCTTGACGGCGGCGTCGACGGAGGCCTCATCCGTCAGTTCGACGACGGCATCGGTGATCCTGCGCTCGGCATGCTTCGCCGAAAGCTCGGCCGCGGTGCGTTGCAGGCGTTCGCCGTCGACATCCCACAGCGCGACATCCGCGCCCGATTCCAGCGCCCGCTCAGCTACCGCGAGGCCGATGCCGCGCGCGCCGCCCGTGATGATCACCGTGCGGTTCGCCAGGTCGATACGGTTCATGAATCGTCTCCTTTCGTTGTTCGTTTGATGCGGCTTTCGTGCCGTGACAGGCACTATAGTCCCGCGCCAATAGCGCAACAATTCGAAAGGGCGATCGTTCGATAGCAAAAGCGGATCGACAGTCCAGGCCGCCGTCTCAATCGTTAAGATTTCTCGATAAAAAGTCGAAAAATCAGCGTAAAGTGATAATTTCTCGAAGATTGTTAAGGAATTTCGATGACGCCCATTGGTTACGCCCGGCTAATCGCGTACGGCGAACTGCGCGTGACGCCGCCGCAGAAGCTCGCGTACGCCAGTTCGTCGGTCAACCGGCGCATCGAGAGCGACAGCCAGATTCTGTTTCCGAACAGCGTCGCTTTCGACGATACGCCCGTCGGTCATCTGGAATTCGCGCTGCGTCACGAGGGCGTGAACCTCGAAATCATCGATGCGGCTTTCGAGCATATCGATCCCGCCGATCTCATCGCGCGTTTGCGTGCGTCGCCCACGGGCGAACAGATTCGTCGCGCATGTTTTCTGTGGGAATGGCTCACGGGCAAGGAGCTGGATGCGGGCGTGAGCGTCCGGGGCGGCTACATCGACCTGTTCCCGACCGATCGCTATTACACCGCGCCGCAGCCTACGCGCGCGCCGCGCTTTCGCGTGCGCGACAATGCGCTCGGCACGCCGTATTTCTGCCCGACGGTGCATCGCTCCGCGATTCCCAACGATCCGCCTCTAGCCGATTTGCTTCTCGAAGCGCAGAACGCGCTCGATGCGATGCAGGACGCCGAACTCTATCGGCGTGCGCTCGCGTTCCTCTATCTGTCGGAGACGCGCGGCAGTTACGCGATCGAATCGGAGACGCCCAGTTCCGATAAACAGGAGCGCTTCGTGCAGCTTCTCAGGCGCGCGGGCGAACCGGCGAAAGTCGACGAGGAATGGCTCGTGCAGTTGCAGAACGTCATCGTGCGCGACGTCTTCAGTCAGGAAGCGTCGTACCGGACCCGGCAGAACTGGCTGGAAGACGCGGCGGGACGCATCGACTTCTTTCCCTTGCCGGTCGGCGAGTTGCCGCGCGTCATGCAGGACTGGGAACGCTTCGTCAACGATCCGGACCGCTGTCCCGACGTGCTCGTGAAAGCGGCCTGCGCCGCCTTCGGGTTCGTCTATCTGCATCCTTTTTTCGACGGCAACGGCCGCCTGCACCGATTCCTGATCCAGCATGTGCTCGCGCGCTCGGGCCTGCTCGGACCGGATACCGTGATACCCGTTTCAGCGGTCATGGAGCGCAACATACCGGCGTATCACGCCGTGCTGACGGCCTTCTCGCGTCCGGTGACGAAACTCTGGAATTACCGGCGCGTCGATATCGAGCCGATCGTGCTGCATGCGCCTTCGAGCCGCGCTTATCGCTTTTTCAACGCCGACCGCGAAGTGGCGTTTCTCCACGCGATGATCAAGCTCGCCGTGCGCGAGGAAATTCCGCGGGAGATTGCCTGGCTGCAAGGCTATGACGCGGCGTTCGCGCGTCTGAACGACGAGTTCGATCTGCCGCGGCGGGATCTGTCCGCGCTAATCCGCATGGTCCAGTCGAACAACGGCGTGCTGTCGGTACATCGCAGGAAGCAGTACCAGCATGTCCCGCGCGCGGTCCTCGATCGTATCGAGGAAGTCGTGCGGACCGCGTTTTCAAACGGCGCCGCCACGCCATCCCGTTAGGATTTCTCGATTCGAAACCGGAATTCGCGCCGAAAGTTAGTATTTCTCGATGAATGTTAAAGAATCTCGAAGACGCGCGCCGATTCTGCCTGATCCTCAGCGCCTTTCCGGACGTCGCCCGTTCGACGATACCGGCCCTTGCAGACTCATGGTCCGCAAGCCGGTCAGGCGGTCCGTGGGCCGCACCAGCGAATCTCTGAAGTTCTTGTCCGCGAATAAAGCGAACGTAAAAAGGGCGATGATCCCGAGCGGCGAAAGCAGAAGAACGGCGAGCAACACAGCAGACCTCCAATCGATGTTGCTTCGCAGTCTATATCGCATTTAGTCGGTAATTGTCGCGAAAAACAACAATACTCCGTTCATCAGCGTCGAACTAATTCTCGGAGCGCGCCGATTCTTCCGATGATTCTATGCATTTGATCTCTCCGGGCACGAGCGTTGCTTTTGCTGCCGTCGACTTGATAGAGCCGCGCCGACCTGCGCGTTCGACCACCCAGCGAAAAAACATGTTCACTCCGAAAGCCTGCACTGCCACCTGCGTCCTCGACGGCAGGCCCGTCACCCTCACCTTTTTCCCCGACACCACCGTGCTGCGCATCACCGACGCCCAAGGGCGCTGCATGCGTGAAACGCGCTGGCCTGCACCGTGGCGAACGCTGCTCGCGACACTGCGCGAATTCAGCGGAAACGGCGCCGGGCATCAGATCTCGACCCTGCTCGACGAAATCCCCGTCGCGCCATCGCCCCAGCGAGTGCGCGCGCCGGCTCTGGCGTGATGCGCGTTTCGGGGCCGGACCGGCGGGCAGCTCACTCGCATCCGCGCAAGACCGCCGCCGCCGACGGCCGCAGCGCGAGCCAGTAGACCAGGAAACGTCCCGCAAAGATGCCCGCCACCGTGCCGGACACCAGTCCGTTCAGCACGACGAACATCGAATCCGGGTCGATATGCGTCGCCGTCGCGAGTTCGACGCCGATCCAGAACTTCATCGCGAAGGTCACGAGGATCAACACGAGCGGAACCGCGGAACCCGGCAACGTGACCGTGCGGCGTGCGCGATCCACCGTCATGCCGCTCGTCTTCGCGAGCGCCGCTCCGACACACGCGCCCAACACGCCGCCACCGATCCACATCAGCGCGGTGTCCCAGCCTGCTACGGGCTCCGTCAGCAAATGCAGCACGCCCCAGCCGGCGAACACGGCCGGCATGAGGCCGAGTTTCGCGAGCGGCGCGGTGCCGCCCTTGAGCGCCTGCATGCCGCGCGAAACCAGCACCGCGAGCAGAACCCAAACCCAGGCGGGCGTACCCAGCAAGATATCTTGAAAGGACATGATGTTTCTCCTGAACGCTATGACTCGATTGATCGCGATTTCATCGGCGGCGGGTGCTTCAGTTCGCACCGAAGTTCCTTTGCGCCGCCAATCTTTACAGTGGACACATTTTGATTTCGAGCCTCATTGTCGTCAAGAGATATTTCCATTGTAAAGATTGATCGGCCGGGCCATTCTGATTTCTATGCGGAACGTCCGCGCGACGAAAAACGTGCGGCCATCGTGCGGCGTCGCTCATCCCGTTTTGAGTGCGCGCACCTGCGCCGCTTACAATGTGGATTCGACTGCACGTGATCCGTGCGACCCGCATCGAGCCCTGCTTTCCGCAAGCCCAAGCAGTCCCACTCACACGCATCCGACTGGCTGTATGGTCACTGAAACGTCTTCTTCGGAATCGCTCGCTGTCGCGGAACGCGTGCGCGAGCTTATGAACCGTCACGGCATAGGGAAAAGGCAGCAGACCGCCGAGTTGTGCCGCATCCTCGATCTGAGCTTTTCGCAAGGCCATCGCAAGTTGCGCGGCAATAGTCCGTGGACGCTCGCGCAGATCCGCCGCGTCGCGGACGCGTTCGACGAACCCGCGCTGAAGCTGTTCGATTCCATCAACACCCGCCCCGACGAAACCGAAGGCACCGCTCACGACGCCGTGCTCAAACTCGGTTCGCTGGAGATTCCCTGCATGGCGTGGGTGGGCAATTCGCTCGATGCCGGCAGCCGCCCGGATTTCATCGCGCAGAAGCTGAACAATCGCTGGATTGTGAGCAAGCATGAAGGCGTGCTTTTGCACGAAGCGTGCGACGTCCACAAGATCGAGATCCAGCCGCGCCGCGCGGATACGGACAAGCCGGTGATCGCGGTCGTCGACGACGATCACGCCTCCGCGGACAATCTCCACGACTATCTCGAATGCACCGGCTTCACCGCGATGGCGTTCTACGGTCTCGACGCGTTTGCCGAAGCGCTGCAGGCGCAGGTATTCGATGCCGTCGTGATCGACTGGCTCTTCGGCGTGAATACGTCGGCGGGTGCGATCCGCGCGGTGCGCGAGTCGGACAATCCGGACGCGCCCATCTTCGTGCTGACGGGCGAACTCACCACCGGCAAAGCGAGCGAATCGGAGATCAGCCAGGTGATTCGCGACTACAACGTGACGTGTTTCGAGAAGCCGGCGCGGCTCGGCATTCTCGTCGCGGATCTTTCCAAGCGGCTGATGCGCAGCTAGCCGGAAACGTCAGGCAACGCGCCGGCGCACCGTCACCGCACGGTGCACGGCGCCCTTCAGGACCTCGTAGCGCACCGGCTTCAGCAGATAGTCGAAGAACAGCACGGCCGCGCTCGGATCGACCAGTTCCGGCGCATACGCGCTCACCGCGATGATCGGCACGCTCGCGCCCGGCGCGCTACGGGCGCGATACTCGTTCGCGAACGAATAGCCGTCTTTCCCGGGCATGTGCAGGTCGGCGAGGATCACGTCGGCGTCGTTGGCGCGCAGCCAGGCGAGCCCGCTGTCCACGTCCGGCATCGCGACAGCCGAATAGCCCAGATGCGTGAGCATTTCCATCAGCGATTCGCGGATCGTCTCGTGGTCGTCGATCACCAGCACGCGCGACCTGGCGCGCGCGGGCGCGTCGGTGTCCTGCTCGCCGCGCTCCGGAAGATGCTCCGCCGCGACGACGGGCACGCTCACGCGAAACGCCGCGCCCTGTCCCACTTCGCTCGACACTTCGATCGATCCGCCCAGCAGATCGACGAGACCGCGCACGACCGCGAGTCCCATGCCCGCGCCGTCGAAGCGCCGCGTGCTCGATGAATCGAGTTGCGTGAATTCCTGAAAGATCAGCGGCAACTGCTCGCGGGAAATGCCCGGACCGGTGTCGATCACGGAGATGTCGAGACGTTTTTCCGTGCGCTCGAAATGCACGTCGATGGAGCCGGCGTCCGTGTACTTGATCGCGTTGGTCACGAGATTCGTGACGATCTGCCGCACGCGGTGCGGGTCGGATTCGACCGGGCCGCGCTCGCCCGCGTAATCGCCGCGCAATTCCAGCGCCTTGGCGCTCGCGGCGGGCGTGTTCGCATCGACGATCGAATCGAGCAGTTCGACCGGATCGAACACGGTCATGCGCAACTCCAGCTTGCCCGCGCCGAGCCGCGCGTAGTCGGTCAGATCGCGCATTTGCGCTTCGAGATGGCGCGCGCCCGCCTCCAGCCGATGAATGATCTTGCGATCCGCCTCGCCGCGCAGATTCAGGCCGAGCAGTTCGACCGACGAGACGATCGCGTGCAGCGGCGTGCGCAGTTCGTGGCTGATCATGCCGAGGAACGTGTCCTTCGCGACGCCGGCCTCGCGCGCCGCGCGTGTCGCCTGATGCTCGGCCGTGAGCGCGGCGCGCTGCTGCTCGATCAGGCGCGTGCGCCGGTAGCTGTTGAAGAGCAGCAGCAAGGTCGCCGCCGCCGACAGCAGCCCGAGCAGAATGCCGCCCAGAATCAGATAGCGGCGCTTGGCCTCGAAATCGCGCACGATCGCTTCGCGCTCGTCGATGTCCATCAGGCGCCGGCCGCTCGCCAGCTCCGCGACCACCGGCGCGTTCTGGCGCAGCACGCCGATCACGCGCAAGGTGTGCTGGCGCTCGGCCTGAAATCCTTCGACGTCGGCCTGGATCGAATCGAGCGCGGTCTGCAACTGCCGGAGTATTTCCCGCTGACGGTTGAAGAGCGCCTCGTGACCGCCCGAGAGACCCGGCGATTCCGACACCTGCAAGAGCCGCGCGCGCAACAGCCGATAGCTCGCGCGCACGGCGTCGGCGTCTTCGTCGATGCCGGCGCGGTACATCAGCACATGGTTCTCGAAGCGCTCATAGGTGATCTGGAACTGCGCAGCGTCCCAGTAGACGTCGTAAGGCACGACGAGCCGGTGCGTCTCGCGCGCGAGCAAGCCCGAGTACAGCATGTAGCCGACCGCGCCGATCGGCGGCGCGACGGCGAGCGCGATCAGCGCCGCATACCAGAGGCGGCGGAACCACGGACGCGCGGCATGCGTGCGCGGCGACGGTTCAGTGCTCGTGACAGCCATCTGTCACTGCAGCGCTTCGATGGCCTGAGCCGCGCGCCCGGACGCGACGACGATCAGCTTCATGGTCGCCCGCGTCGCGCCGACGAAAATCTTGCGCGCGGCCTGCTCGTCGAGCGCGTCGAAATCGACTTCCGTGAGAATCACGCACGGCGCGGACTGCCCCTTGAAGCGATAGATCGATTCGAGCAGCACGTCGCCCTCGCGATACTCCGGGTTGCCGAAGAGATCGTACGAGCCGGTGAAGGCGCGCAGCCGGTGCGGACCGAGTTGCTCGACGGCCGTGAGCGCCGATCCCTCGCGGCCGCGAAACGACAGCACGGCGATGTCCTGCTTGCGAAAGCCGAGCGACAGCGCCTGCGTGATGGCGCGCTTCGTGGCCTCGACGATTTCCTCGGGATGGCCGTCCTCGTAGGTCGAGACGCTCACGTCGGAGCCGTCGAACGGGCTGCCTGCATCGATCGGCACGCCCGGCCCGACGATCTTGCGGATGAAGCCGAGCAGATCGCGCGGACTGCGGTAGTTCGTGGTCTCGCGCAGGATGGTCCAGCCGGGCAGAGGCACCGGCTCGCGCAGATAGAGGTTCTGCATCGGATCTTCGAGCCACCACCACGCGCCGTCCGGATTGAGCAGCCGTTCGAGCGCCCCGACCCACGCGGCCTGGAAATCCTGACCTTCGTCGACGATCAGTACATCGGTCTTCCAGTGCTCCGGCACGGGCACCGCCGCAAAGCGCTCTTCAAGTGTGGCGAAGACGTCGGGCCGGCTGAAGTCGGGCGGACTGCCCGCATCGCGCGCCACCGACGCGCTCAGTTGATGGTAGTTCGCGATCTTCGCCTCCTGCGGCGCGATCGCGCGGATATGGTCGGCGAGCGGCCGGTTGAAGCACACGTAAAGCACGCTCTTGCCTTGCGCCAGCGCGTCGCGCATCACGCGCACGGCGAGCTGCGTCTTGCCCGCGCCGGCGGTCGCGATCACGCGCAGGCGGAACGGTTCGAATTCGAGACGGCGCGCCCACGTCGCAAGCCCGCCCGACAGCCGCGTGACGAGCGTGTTGGCCGCGCCGACGAGCGCGTTGGTGTCGGGCGAGAGCGAGAGTTCGTCCGCGAGAAAGTGATGAATGCGCGCCGCCGATTCGAAGCGAGGTTCGTCGGGCGGCAGGATCTCGAGCACGACGCGCGCAAGCTGCGTCTTGCGGCTTGCATCGACGATGCGCGCGGGCGCCACACCCGCGATCGCCGCGTCTTTCACGATGTAGTCCGGGCAATACAGCAGTTCCTCGATCCGGTACGTGCCCGCGCCGAACGCCGCCGTGAAGCGCCGGTGCAGATTCTCGAGCGTGCGCGCCAGTTGAATGGCGACGTTGCGCTCCTTCTGCAGATACACCTTCACGAGTCCCGCGCCGGTTTCGCGCAGGAAGCCCGCCTTCTGCTCGATCATCAGCACGCGCCCGGACGGCGCGACGACCACGAAATCCGCCTCGCCGAACACGGAAAAGCCTTCGTTCACGCGCGTCCAGTGCACGCCGTGATAGACCGTGTAGTCGTCGGGCAGCTTTTCGAGCATCGCGAGCGTTTCGAGTTCGCGCGCCGCGGCGCCGGTTGCGGCGAGGTTTTTCCAGTCGTCGGGAACGATTCGAGCCATGCGTGGCCTTGGAGCTTGAAGGGTTGCGTCGTGCAGGCCATTGTACGCAACGCGCCGCGTGCGCCGGCAGGTCGGCCGAATGGCCGATCGGCTAACCGGCGAAATCGTAGCGGCCGCCGCGTTCCAGCGCGCGCCGGTAAGCCAGCCGCGCGTGGATCCGTTCGAGAAATTCGCGGACATGCGGCAGCGACTTCGCGCCCGCGCGCTGGCTGCCGGTTTCGAGCGGAAAGCTCATCTGCACGTCGGCGGCGCTGAAACGATCGCCTGCGAACCACGGCGACTTCGCGAGCTCCGCCTCGATATACCCGAAATGCAGCTTCAGTTGCGGATCGATGAAGCTGCTCTGCATCGTCTGTGCGATACGCCGCGCGATCGGCTTCGCGAAGAACGGCATCTTCGCGCTTTCGAGGCGCCGCGCGACGAGCTTGAGCAAGAGCGGCGGCATCGCGGAACCTTCGGCGTAATGCATCCAGTAGTTGTAGCGCACGCGTTCGGGCGACGTGCCGGGCGGCGGCGAAAAGCGTCCTTCGCCGTACCGTTCCACCAGATATTCGATGATCGCGCCGGATTCGGCGAGCGTCAGATCGCCGTCGGTCACGACCGGCGACTTGCCGAGCGGATGTACCGCGCGCAGTTCCGGCGGCGCGAGCATCGTGTGCGGATCGCGCTGATAGCGCTTCAGTTCATATTCGACGCCGAGTTCCTCGAGCATCCAGAGCACGCGCTGGGAGCGGGAATTGTTGAGATGATGAACGGTCAGCATACTTTTCTCTTGGTTATCACCGACGATGCCGCCGGCGGTACGCCCCTTGCATCAACGGAATTCGCGCGCGCCCGGGCGTCGAAAGGATAAAACCCTTTCATGAAGACCGCACGACGCTTACGGGCGGTTACCATTTAACGACGAGACGACGAGAAAAGGAGAACCCGATGACGTTGATCATTTATCTCATAGGCTGGCTGATTCTGATCGGCGGCGTGTCGTGGGGACTGGTCGCGATGCACGTGTCGCAGCATACGATCATGATCGTCGCCGTCATCATGCTGGGCATCGCCGTCATTACGGGCGCGACGCGGGCGCGCAATCGCGACCGCTCGTAACGCCCTCGCGCTGCCGCCGGCGCCCGTTGACCATTGACACCCGCCGCGCGCGCCTCAGGTCACCATGCGCGCGCCGGCGGCATCCTGAATCAGCGTGACGAGTTCATCGGGATGAACCGGCTTGGTCATGAAATGCTGGAATCCCTCGCCGATACTTCGCAGGCGATACTCTTCGCCGCCGTGTCCCGTCAGCGCGATGGCCACGGAAGGCGGCAGATTGCCGCGTATTTCGTGATCCCGCAAACGTTGGATGAGATAGAAACCGTCCATTTCGGGGAGGTCGAGATCGCAGATCACCGCATCGGGAAGATGCTCGATCGCCGCCTGCGCGCCGTCTTCGGCGTCGGCCACGGCAATCACTTCGGCACCTTCCTCTTCCAGCAACATTTGCAACGATGCCCTGCTCTCCGGATCGTCTTCGATCAGCACGATCCGCATATGCCCCAGTCTTGCTACTTCGCTCATGATGTTCTTTTCAAACTGCCAAAAACGGAATTCTCGCGACGGTCTCCACGGCTCGCCGCATCGAGCGCCACTGCGCGCTCTGGTTGACACGAAAACGCGGCGGGAATTCCGAACGCACCGCTATTTTTGCCGCGCGTACGCCGGTGCGGAACGCCTCGCGGTTTTGACTGCGCCGTGTTGAAACATTGTCCGACTGTCCGGCCGCAGCGAGCCAGATTGAGCAAAAACCGGACCGATCTGCGCTCATCGCCCGCAAAGCCTTATCCGACGCGCCTTCGCGCCGGTTCGCGCAGCAAGCTTACGCTACCCGCAAGCACGACCGTGTAATTCCGGCAGCAGCCCTACCCCTATTTCCCGTCAGACTTTTAGCTCGCGCGCGGAATCGGGGCGCGTTGCGGCCGGTTGCAGCAACGCGCGATATTCGCTCGGCGTAATGCCCACCGTCGCCTTGAACTGACGCGTGAAGGCACTGTGGTCGGTGTAGCCGCAGAGCGCGGCGACGTCGGTGACGCGTTCGTGCGTGACGAGCAGCGCGGTCGCGGCGTCGAGCCGCGTCTTCAGCAACACCTGGCGCGGAGTCAGATGAAAGACCTTGTGAAAATAGCGTTCGAGCTGCGCGATCGACATGTTGGCCATCCGCGCGAGCTGGCGCATGTTGAGCGGCTGCACGAAGTTTTCCTGAATGTGCTGAACCACGGCGGCGAGCCGGCTGTAAGCCGGATGCGTGCCTTCGGCCGCCTGCAGATCGCGCGAGATGCCCGCCAGCCCGACGATATTCCCCTGGCTGTCGTGCAGCGGCTGTTTGCAGGTCATGCACCAGCCGGGCTCGCGTCCCGGATAGAGATGCAGTTCGAGCTGATCGATCAGTTGATGGCCCTGCGCGATGATCGCCTGATCCTGCGCCGTGTAGATGCGCCCGAAGCGGCGCGGAAACACGTCCTCCGCGGTCTTGCCGAGCAGCGCCGACTTGTCGTCCTTGTGGCCGCAGCGCCGCGCGAGCGTGCGGTTGACCATCGCGTAGCGCGCTTCGCGATCCTTCACGAAGAACACGATGTCGGGCATCGCGTCGAACACCGGCGCGAGCAGCGCGAAATGCGCCAGCATGTCGGCGAGCGTCGATGCCGGCGGGGGCGCGATGGGTGGCGTGGCCGTCGAGCTCGTCATGCGTGGTCAGTGTGAGTTTCAGGCGACCGATTATAGGAGCGCGCACATGCAAACAAAATCGGCGCTGGCCCCACTATGCATCCGGCGGCGCGGCTGCGTCGCGCGCGGCGATCAGCGTGTCGATGCGAATCGGCACGAACGGCGGACGCGCGCTCGCACGCGGCCAGCCGAACCACAGGCAAGCCGCCTCGCCGCAGATGCGTCCCTGACACGGACCCATGCCGCAACGCGTCTGCAACTTCGCGTCGCGCCAGTCCGCGTGCGAGGCGATTGCGCCGAGCGTCACGTCTTCGCAGCGGCATAGCACGGTGTCCGCGGGCGGCATCGCGCGCGCGGCGACGCCGAGTTCGAACGCGCGCGCGACGCGCCCGGCGAACGCCCGCCAGCGCTCCCGCTCGCGGATCGGCCTCGCATCGGCGGGGCGGATCGCGCCGCCTGCTTCGTCGATTGCGCATCCGAGCGCGAGCGCCAGCGTCGCATTCGGTACGAGCCCGTAGCCGCACGCGACGCGGTCCGCTTCGATCGTCGTATCGAGCCCGCGCGTGCGGATCGTGACGGCCTCGACGCGCGCCGCGCCATGCGCCTTCACGACGACGCTTGCCGTGCGGTAACACGCGACGCCGAGCGCCGCAGCCTGCGCGAGCTTGCCCGGCGTCCGCGCGAGCGATCCGACGAACTTCGCGACCTGCCCGAACGACGCCTGTTCGATCAACGCGCGGACATCGGCGCCGTGGCGGCGTGCCGTAGCGGCGACGGCGAGCAGCAGCGGCCCGCTGCCCGCCACGACGACGCGCTCGCCGCGCACCGGCAGCCCGCCCTTGACGAGCGCCTGCAAGCCGCCCGCGCCGGTCACGCCGGGCAAGGTCCAGCCTTCGAACGGCAGAAGCCGCTCGCGCGCGCCGGTCGCGAGAATGAGCTTCGACCACGCAAGCGTGAGCGGCTCGCCTTCGCGTTCCAGCAGCAGACGCCTGTCGCCCGTCGCTGCGGCGACCTTCGTCGCATTCATGACGACGAGATTCGGCTGCGCGCGCGTTTCGTCGAGCCATCGGCGCAGGCGGGCGGCGGGCGCGAACGCCGGCCCCTGACGCCAGATTTGTCCGCCGGGACGCGGATTGTCGTCGATGAGCACGACGCGCGCGCCCGAGCGCGCCGCCGTCCGCGCCGCGCTCAAGCCCGCCGGACCCGCACCGACGATCGCGATATCGGCATGCTCGATCGTCATCGCGCGGTCTCGATCGCGAGGCCGTCGCGGCAGAGCGTCTGGCAGCCGAGCACGTGCGCGCGGCCATCGACCGTCACGCGGCATTCGTGACACACGCCCATGCCGCACAACGCGGCGCGCGGTGCACCGGTGACGGAACGGCGCGTCGCGCGCACGCCTGACATCGCCAGCGCCGCCGCGACCGTCGTGAATGCGGGCACCGTGAGCCGTTCCCCGTCGATCGTCACGCTGACGAAATCAGCCATCGGCGTGCTCCGTGGCGAAACGTTGCGGCGAGAAAGCGTGCGCGCCGGGCAGATCGAACGGCAGCCCCGGATCGCCGAGAAGCTGCGCCGCGATGAGCTTCGCCGTGCCGAGCGAGGTCGTCACACCGAGCCCTTCGTGACCCGCCGCGAGCCACAGCCGGTCGCCGGGAAAACGCGCCGGGCCGATCAGCGGCAGGCCGTCGGGCGAGGCCGCGCGAAAGCCGGTCCACGCGCGGATCGCGTTCAGCGCGCCGAGGCCCGGCAGATAGCGCGTCGCGCGCGCGAGCATCGCGGCAAGCACGTCGAATTCGACGGCCGGATCGCGCGTGCCGAACTGGCGCGACGAGCCGAGCAGCACTTGTCCCGTCGGGCGCGGCTGCGCGTTGAACGCGACGGACGTGCCGCGCGCGTGATGCGCGCTCTTGATGTAGCCGAGTTCGAGTACCTGATGCTCGAGCGTGCCGGGATAGCGGTCCGTGATCAGCAAGTGCCCCTTCTTCGCTTCGAGCGGCACGCCCGCGATCAGCTCGGCCACGGCAAGCCCATTGGCGACGACGACATGCGCAGCCGTGCGACGCTCGCCGCTTTTCAGCGTGACGCTCGCGTGCGTTTCGTTCGCATCGACCGCGTGCGCGGAGCAGCCGGCCGACACGCGAATGCGCCCCGCGCCCGGAGAGCACGTCAGGAGCCATTGCGCCGCGGCGGGCGCGTAGACAATGGCGTCGTCGTCGATCACGAGGCCGCCTTGCATCGCGTGGCTGATCGATGGCTCGGCTTCGCGCAGAGCGTGGGCGTCGAGCATGTGCGCGCGCACGCCGGCCGCCGCGAACGCGTCGCGCATGGCGCGGGCGGCGTCGAGTTCGGCTTCGTCTTCGGCGACCCAGAGCGTGCCGCAGCGAGAAAACGCGTCGCGGGCGCGCAAATGCGGCGCGAGTGCGAGCCAAAGGTCGCGCGACGCGAGCGCCAGCGCGAACTCGGCGGGCGTGTCGTTCATGACGACGATATGGCCCATGCCGGCCGCCGTCGCGCCGCCGCCGATGCCGCCCGCTTCCAGCACGTCGACCGCGAGGCCGCGCTGCGCCAGTTCCGCCGCGCAAGCCGCCCCGACGATGCCCGCGCCGACGACGATCACGTCCGCCGTCATGCCCTCATGCCTTTGCCCCGGCCCCGATGCCGCGCACGAACGGATCGCGCTCGTCGAACACGAGCCGGCCTTCGCCCATGATGTGCGCGTAGCCTGTGATCGTCGGCACGAGCGCGTCATGGTCGATCGCGTAGCTGCCCTCGAACACGCTGCCGATGATGCTTTCCTGACGCCACACGTCGCCCGGCGCGAGCACGCCGTCGGCGGCGAGGCACGCGAGTTTCGCGCTAGTGCCCGTGCCGCACGGCGAGCGGTCATACGCGTTGCCCGGACACAACACGAAGTTGCGGCTGTCGATGCCCGCGACCGGCGAATCCGCGAACAGCTCGATATGGTCGATGTACGCGCCGTCGGCGCCCGTGATGCCCTGCGCGTGCAGCGCGTCGCGGATCGCCTCGGTGAACGCGGTCAGTTCGCCGATAGACGCGGGCGACAGTTCCCGCCCATGGTCGGCGACGAGAAAGAACCAGTTGCCGCCCCACGCGACGTCGCCCGCGAGCGGACCGTGGCTGGGCACCTCAACCGTCACCGCGCGCCGGTGCCGGTAGGCGGGCACGTTGCGCACGCTGACGCTGCCGTTCGCGTTGAGCGTCGCGTCGACGGGACCGACCGGCGTGTCGATCCGATGCCGCCCCGGCGCGATTCTGCCCGCATGCGCGAGCGACGCGACGAGCCCGATCGTGCCGTGCCCGCACATGCCGAGGTAGCCGACGTTGTTGAAAAAGATGACGCCCGCCGCCGCGGCGGGGTCATCGGGTTCGCAGAGCAGCGCGCCCACCATCACATCCGAGCCGCGCGGCTCCGTGACGATCGCGCGACGCCAGTCGTCGTGATGCGCGCGGAACGCGTCGAGCCGTTGCGCGAGGGTGCCGCCGCCCAGATCCGGGCCGCCCGCGAGCACGAGGCGCGTGGGTTCGCCGCCCGTGTGCGAGTCGATGATGTCGATGGTTTTCATGCCGCTTATCCTAGAAATGCGCGCGTCGGACGTCTTGAAGCGTCTGGACGGTTTTGATGACGATATCGGCACAGGAACGAAGCGCGGCGAGCGGCTTGCGATGCGCTGCTTCGCGGCCGATTCCGCTATGCCGAAATCGGCACGCGGCGCGCGCGAAATGCGCAAGACGCGCGATTTTCCGGTGCTTACACTGCCTGACGTCAAAACACATTCGGAGAGCAGCCGTGACGCAAATCTGGGAAGGCGTGATGCCTGCCGTGACCACCAAGTTCAACGCCGATTTCAGCATAGACCGCGCATGGACCGGCAAGAACGTCGACGCGCAGATCGAAGCGGGCGTGGACGGCATCATCGTGTGCGGATCGCTCGGCGAAGCCTCCACGCTCTCGCTCGACGAAAAGCTCGAAGTGCTCGATATCGCCGTGGACGCCGCGCGCGGCCGCGTGCCGGTGCTGCTGACCATCGCCGAAAACAGCACGCTGGACGGCTGCCGTCAGGCCGAACGCGCCGCCAGCCACGGCGCGGCGGGCTATATGGTGCTGCCGGGACTGCGCTATCTGTCGGACCGGCGCGAGACGCTCAACCATTTCCGCATGGTCGCCGACGCCAGCCCGCTGCCGCTGATGGTGTACAACAATCCGCTGGCCTATGGCGTCGATGTCACGCCGAAGATGTTCGCCGAACTGGCCGAAGACAGGAAGTTCGCGGCGATCAAGGAATCGAGCGGCGACGTGCGTCGCATCACCGATCTCATCAACGAAACGGGCGATCGCTACGCGCTTTTCTGCGGCGTCGACAATCTCGCGATGGAAGCGATGTTGATGGGCGCGCACGGCTGGGTCGCCGGCCTCGTATGCGCATTTCCGCGCGAGACGGTGGCGATCTACAAGCTCATCCGCGCGGGACGCCTGGAGGAAGCGCGCGCGATCTACCGCTGGTTCGCACCGCTGCTCGCACTCGACGTGTCGCACAAGCTCGTGCAGAACATCAAGCTTGCGGAGACGATCGTCGGCCTGGGCACCGAGCCCGTGCGGCCGCCGCGTCTGCCGCTCGCGGGCGAGGAGCGGCGCGACGTGGAAGCGCTGATCCGGCGCAGCATCGAAACGCGCCCGGCCTTGCCGGCCGTCTGAAGCACGGCGAACCGGAAAGCGCGCCAATAAAAAATGCCGTCCGGGGACGGCATTCGTGGCGATTTCAATCGACCGATGCTTCAGGCAGCGATCTGCGCGGGCGCGGGCTCGACGCGGTCTTCGCCGGTGTCCTTGCCTTCATCGTAGAGATGAAGCAGGCGATAGCCGCTCTTGTACACCGGCTGCAGCCGGAAGTTGTTCACCGGTTCGATTTCGAGCGCGAGACGCAGACGCGAAACGTGGCTGTCGATGGTGCGCGTGGTTTCGCGGAATTCGCGGCCCCAGACCATCGCGAAGATATGGTCGCGCGACAGCACGCGGCCGATATTCGAGAAGAAGAGCTGCGCGAGACGGAACTGCGTGCCGCTCAACTGGACCGGTTTGCCGCGCACCGTGACGGTTTGCTGGCGAGCGTCGAAACGATACGGACCGACTTCCAGGCAGGCCGTGGAGGATCCCGGATACGCGCGACGCAGCAGCGCTTCGACGCGCGCGCCGAATTCGCCGGGGCGCACGGGGTACACGACGTAATCGTCTGCGCCGGCAGTCAGTGCGCACACCACGTTGTGCTCGGCGCCGTCGGGCGTGGCGAACATGACCGGCACGCGCTCGCCGAAGCTCGAGCGTACGGATTTCAGCAGGTCGAGCCCGCACAGACCGGT
Source organism: Caballeronia peredens (assembly GCA_001544595.2). Taxonomy (GTDB): domain Bacteria; phylum Pseudomonadota; class Gammaproteobacteria; order Burkholderiales; family Burkholderiaceae; genus Caballeronia; species Caballeronia peredens. The sequence goes on from FCOH02000003.1 coordinate 188,845, forward strand.
GGAGTTCCAGTCGAGAATCAGCAAATCGACCGTGGAGCGCGACAGCGCCTTCGACAGCACGAGGCCGTCGCCAAACGTGACGCAGGTATGGCCGAGTCGTTTGACGACGTCGCTGATGAGATTTCGGTAGCTGGGGTCGGTTTGCAAAACGGCGACGCGCATGGTGTCTAACCTGATGAGTCTAAGGGACAATGGGCGGATGCCGTTTTTGGGGCGCCCGCAAGGCGTCTCGTCGCGGGATGAGACGGGGAATTCGAACTGCGGATTCTGGAGAGCAGCGCTTCCCTTTCCCATCGGATTGGTCCGAATTTGTCAACGCATGTGACGGCACATTTTTTGCGTTCGCCGGCGTCTCATGCGCGCAACCATCTCGAAAATAGAGCGGCTTTGCGCTTTTTCACCGCTTTCATCCTGTAACATCGCGCGTCTGGCTCACAAGTCCCCGCTTCCGCCGTTTTATCGAGACGTCGCGTAGCAAGCTGCGCCGCGACTGTTCGTCGCGTCTCGCAGCGCGGATGACAGGCAGCGGCTTTCGAATCCGCGTCCGTCGCTTCATCGGCCTGGTTCGCATCCAGAACCTCGTTGTGCCCACCCGGCGCGTCCGACTCCCCCGCAAAGGACCTTGCCGCGTCCGCCGCGCCTCGCGCGCGGCCCATCCACTCAACGGTTCTTTTGTACTTTTCGATGCAGGCCACTCCTCTGTCCGACGCCCCGCGCGCGGCCGGCCGCGCCCTCACGCGCGGCGACTACAAAACGCTCACGCTCGCCGCGCTCGGCGGTGCGCTCGAGTTTTACGACTTCATCATCTTCGTGTTCTTTGCGCCGGTCATCGGGCAACTGTTCTTTCCGGCGTCGATTCCGGACTGGCTGCGGCAATTGCAGACTTTCGGCATCTTCGCGGCGGGCTATCTGGCGCGGCCGCTCGGCGGCATCGTGATGGCGCATTTCGGCGATCTGCTCGGGCGCAAGCGCATGTTCACGCTCTCCGTGCTGCTGATGTCCGTGCCGACGCTTCTGATGGGCCTTCTGCCCACTTACGCGTCGCTCGGTCTGATGGCGCCGGTGCTGCTGCTTCTGTTTCGCGTGATGCAGGGCGCGGCCGTCGGCGGCGAAGTGCCCGGCGCGTGGGTGTTCGTCTCGGAGCACGTGCCGAGCCGCCATATCGGCTATGCGTGCGGCACGCTGACCGCCGGCCTGACGGCGGGCATCCTGCTCGGCTCGCTGATCGCGACGGGTATCAACAAGGCGTTCGCTCCCGCCGATGTCGCGGCTTTCGCGTGGCGTCTGCCGTTTTTGCTGGGCGGCGTGTTCGGGCTGTGTTCGGTCTATCTGCGCCGCTGGCTGCATGAGACGCCGGTGTTCGCCGAGTTGCAGCAGCGCAAGTCGCTCGCGGCGGAAATTCCGCTTAAGGCCGTGCTGCGCGACCATCGCGGCGCGGTGATCATTTCGATGCTGCTCACGTGGATGCTCTCCGCGGCGATCGTCGTCGTGATCCTGATGACGCCCACGCTTCTGCAGAAGCAGTTTCATATCGCGCCGGCGACGGTGCTCGTCGCCAATTGCGCGGCGACGCTGTGCCTCACGATCGGCTGCGTGCTGGCCGGCGCGATCGCGGGGCGGATCGGCGCGGGCAGGACGATTTTCATCGGCGGCATCGCGCTCGCCGTGTCGTACTGGATGCTGTTCCAGCGCGTCGCGCTCGACGCCTCCGCGCTCCTGCCGTGGTACGCGCTCGCGGGCTTTTTCGTCGGCGTGATCGGCGCGATTCCCTTCGTGATGGTGAAGGCCTTCCCGCCCGCCGTGCGCTTCTCGGGCATCTCGTTCTCGTACAACGTCGCGTATGCGGTGTTCGGCGGACTCACGCCGATCGTCGTCTCGCTGATGATGAAATCGAGCCCGATGGCGCCCGCGATCTACGTCGCCGCCCTGTGCGTGACCGGCGCGCTGACGACGCCGTTCTTCAACAAGGCGCGCTAGGCGGCACGCCGTCAATCCAGCCGATTCCTGCCGATTCCAGGCGATAGCGCGCCGTTTGCGCGGCGCGCCGGCATCCACGTTTCACGACACGCCGAAACGTCGAACGCATGACGCGTCTACGATGAACGGCATGAACTCGAACCTTTCCTCATCCGCCACGCATCTGTCCCCGCGACAGATGCTCGTGGTGACGGCGACCAGCGTCGGCTTCGTCGTCTCCCAACTCGATGTCTCGATCGTCAACGTCGCGCTGGCGAGTATCGGCCACGATCTGCGCGCGGGTGTCGCGAGCCTGCAATGGACCGTCGACAGCTACGCGCTCGCCTTTTCGGCGCTCATGCTCTCGGCGGGCTCGCTCGGCGACCGCTTCGGCGCGCGGCGCATGTTTCTCGGCGGACTGGCGCTATTCGCGCTGGCGTCGCTCGCGTGCGCGTTTTCGCGCGATGCGCCGCAACTGATCGCCGCGCGCGCGTTGCAGGGCATCGGCGCCGCCGGCATGCTGCCGAACTCGCTCGCGCTCCTGAACGCGGCGTGCGGCCACGACCGGCGTCTGCGGGCGCGCGCGGTGGGTTTGTGGACGGCAGCGGGCGCGGTCTCGATCGCGGCAGGGCCGATCGTCGGCGGCGTGCTCATCGCGGCGTTCGGCTGGCGCAGCATTTTCTGGGTCAATCTGCCGATCTGCGCGGCGGGCATTGCGGCGACGCTGATGTGGATCGCGGACGGTCGTCCGGACAGTCCGTCGCGCACACGCGGCATCGACTTGCCCGGGCAGGCGCTCGCGATCGTCGCGCTGGCCGCTTTCGTCGGCGCGGTGATCGAACTGCGTCCGCTCGGCATCGCGCATCCGTTCGTGTGGGGCGGCCTCGTGCTCGCGCTGGCGGCAGGCGCCGCGTTCATCGCGATCGAGCGCCGCAGCGCGTCGCCGATGCTGCCGCTCACGCTGTTCGGCGAGCGCACGTTCAGCGCGGCGGTCGTCTTCGGTATCGGGGTGAATCTCACCTATTATGGGATGGTGTTCGTGCTGAGCCTGTATTTGCAGCGCGTGCTCGGCCATTCGCCCTTGCAGACCGGCCTCGCGTTCCTGCCGCTGACGGGCGGCTTCCTCATCTCGAATCTCGCGAGCGGCCCCGTGGTGGCGCGCTTCGGCTCACGCGGCCCGATGATTTTCGGCGCGCTTCTCGATGCCGCCGGTTTCGCCGCACTCGGCTTCGTCGACGCGACGACGCCCACGGCCGCGCTGCTCGTCCCGTTCCTGCTGATTCCATCGGGCATGGGCCTCGCCGTCCCCGCGATGACGACCGCGCTGCTCGGCACAGTCGGGCAGCAGCGCGCGGGTACCGCGTCGGCGGTGCTGAACACCGCGCGGCAGGCGGCGGGCGCGATCGGCGTCGCGGCGTTCGGCGCGCTCGCGAGTCACGGCGAAGGCGCGGAAGCTATCGTCGATGCGGTGCGCTGGTCGGCGGCCATTTCCGTCGCGCTGCTTCTGGGCGCGGCGCTGAGCGCGCGTCACATGCGCAATCCGTCGAACGCGGGCGAGGGCGGCGACACGAAACACGCGCGCGGCCCGCTTCCGGACGAGGCCGAATGACGACGGCGACGCAGCGGGAACGCGCGTTGCAGCACGGAACCGGAACGAACGCGATCGATCCATCAAGGAGAACACCATGTCGACGATGCCCCGCTCGCCCGACGAGCCGCTCGAACCGGATCCGGACAAGCTGCTCGACCCGGATGCGCCGCCTAATCCGGACGATCCGGACATGCCCGACGGGCCCGATTCCGCCACGCCGATGGTGCCCGCCGATCCGAAGAACGGCGAGCCGCGCATGTAGGCTCGCTCGAATCGGCTGCACAAAGCAATGCCCGCGCGGCTACGTGAGCCGCGCGGGCATTTTTGCGTCGTTGCTTGCAGTCCGGAAACTACAGGCTCGTGGTCTGCACGGTACCGGTTTCCAGTGCGCGTTCGATCAGCGCTTCGTGCTGTGCCTTGCGCACGGCATCGGCGACGAGCGTGCCGGGCGCTTCAACTTCCGCCTTGATCGTGCCGATGATGCCATCGGCCTCGACGATCACAAGCGATTCCGCCGAATCCGCACGGCTGATGATGACACGTGCCGGCCCGCCACCCTCCGCGAGACTCGCGCAGAACGCCATCTTTTGCCCGCCGATCACTTGCTCGAATGTTTGAATCATCGTTGCCTTCCGCGTTGGTTGGACAAAAGCTGACCAGCATGCGCCGCGATGGCGCGTCTGGTGTCTGATTGATCCGCGTGCGCGCGCTAGGTTCAATTCTGTAAGCTCGCGGGCGCTGACGCAAGCTCAACGTCGCGCGTCGGCCAGCCGACGCAGGATCTCGGCGGTGGCGTCGTCGGCGGGAAAAAATGCTTCGATCGCAAGCTCCGACAGCGTGATGTCGACGGGCGTGCCGAATACCGTCGTCGTGCTGAAGAACGACAGGACGCCGTGCGACGTGCGCATGCGCAAGGGCACGACAACTGGATCGGTTTCGCCGCGCGGCGCCTGTGTGGCATGCGCGGGCGCGGGATAGCCGTCGAGTTCCGCGAGCAGCGCGACGAGCGTGGCATCGCCCGAAACCTCGATCTGCCGGCGCAGGCGCGCGAACAGATGCGCGCGCCATTCGTCCCAGTTGTCGATGGCGTCTGCCAGCCCTCGCGGATGCATCGACAGACGCAACACGTTCACCGGCGTCGCGAGCAACGCTGCATCCGCCGACTCGACCAGCGGCGCGAGCGCCGCGTTTGCCGCGACCATCGTCCAGTGACGATCGACCGCGAGCGCGGGATAAGGCTCGTGGCCTTTCAGCACGAGATCGACCGCGCGCCGTGCGGCGGCGAGTTGCGGATCGGCGAGCGCCCGTTCGCGATAGAGCGGCGCGTAGCCCGCGGCGATCAGCAGCGTGTTGCGCTCGCGCAGCGGCACGTCGAGTTGTTCGGCGAGACGCATCAGCATCTCGCGACTCGGCAAGGAACGTCCCGATTCGACGAAGCTCAGATGACGCGTGGACACGTCCGCTTCGCCCGCGAGATCGAGCTGGCTCATGCGTCGTCGCTGGCGCCATTCGCGCAGCAGCGTGCCGACGGACGTCGAGTGAACGGAGGAATGCGCGAGGGTCGAGTTCATGCAGCCGATCTTAGACGAAGCGCGCACGTGGGTTCCATTACCTGCGAAGTAATGGTCGCGATGCTATTTCACGGTATCGAACGAACGTAAGATTTACTGCGCAAACATTTGCGCAGAAATACTTGCGCGCGCGACCCTAAATCTCCGGGTGTTCCAGGCCGTTAAAAGCCAACAACAGCGAACAATGCGTCGCGAGCCGTGCGCGTCTTATCCGAATGCGCGCACGGCCCGCGGCGCCCGGACATTTGCGGAGAAATCATGTTTGTCATCATCGGATGGGTGTTGGTCATCGGCTCGGTGATCGGAAGCTTCATCGGCGTGGGCGGCCATCTTGCCGCGCTCGTGCAGCCCTTCGAATTGCTTTGTATTTTCGGTGCGGCGATTGGCGCATTCGTCGTGTCCAATCCGACATCGACGCTCAAGAAAACCCTGCAGGCCGTCCCGAAGATCTTCAAGGGCGGCGGCTATACGAAAGAGAAATACGTCGCGCTGATCGCCCTGCTCTACGAGTTGCTGCAGAAGGCGCGCAAGGAAGGAATGATGGCGCTCGAAGCCGATGTCGATGCGCCCGAGTCCAGCCCGCTTTTCCAGAAGTACGAGCACGTGATGGCCGATCATCATCTGCTCGATTTCATCGTCGACTATTTGCGCATGATGTCGGCGGGCAATGTCAATGCACTCGAAATGCAGGATCTGATGGACGAAGAGCTCGAAACGCATCACGCGGAAAGCTCGGTCGCGGCCAACGCCATTCAGAAGATGGCGGATGGCTTGCCGGCGTTCGGTATCGTCGCGGCGGTGATGGGCGTCGTGCACACGATGGGCTCCGTCGGTGCCGCGCCCGCCGTGCTCGGCGAGATGATCGCGGGCGCGCTGGTCGGCACGTTCCTCGGCATTCTGCTGGCATATGGCTTCATCGGTCCGCTTGCGGATCTGCTCAACGCTAAGGGCGTGGCGGAAGCCAAGCCGTTCCAGTGTGTGAAGTCGGTGTTGCTTGCATCGATGAACGGCTATGCGCCGACGGTGGCCGTCGAGTTCGGCCGCAAGGTGCTGTTCACGGCGGACCGTCCGAGCTTCAAGGAACTGGACGACGCGGTGCGCGCGACCAAGATGCCGAAGTCGGCTTCCTGATCACGGAGTCCGGACATCATGGCTGAGAAACCGTCACGCGATCCGCTGCAATCCGTGCTTGCGCCGACCGTGGTCGTGAAGCGCAAGAAGAAGGCACACGGACATGGTCATCATGGCGGCGCGTGGAAGATCGCGTATGCCGACTTCGTCACCGCGATGATGGCGTTCTTTCTGCTGATGTGGCTGCTCGGGTCGACATCGAAGTACGACAAGGAAGGCATCGAGCAATACTTCAATACGCCGCTCTCCGCGCTGTTCGGCAACGATGGCGGTGCGTCCGCGCATACGAGTGTCATTACGGGCGGCGGCAAGGATCTGTCGAGTTCGCGGCCTGGCGAAGGGAACAAGAGTCAGACGCAGCCGGTGCCGCCCTCGATCGCGCGCGCGGCGGTCGCGGTGGATGACATGCAGAAGTTGCAGCAGCTCAAGCAGAAGCTGATGGCGCTGATCGAGCAGATGCCTGCGCTGCGTGCGTTCAAGGATCAGATCCGGATTGCGATTACCAGCGAAGGATTGCGCATCGAGATCGTCGATTCGCTCAAGCGGCCGATGTTCGCTTCGGGAAGTTCGAAGCTCGAAAGTTATGTGACGACGATTCTGACCAACATCGGGTCGTCGTTGAATGATGTCGATAACCGCGTGTCGATTGCGGGCCATACGGATGCAGTGCCCTACTCGGGTAATCAGGCGGGGTATTCGAATTGGGAGCTATCGAGTGAGCGGGCCAATGCGGCGCGGCGCGCGCTCGTTGCGGGCGGAATGAAGGAAGGCAAGATCTTGCAGGTGCGCGGTCTTGCCGATGCGCTGCCGCTCAATAAGGAGGTCGTCGATGAGCCGACTAATCGGCGCATCAGTATTCTTGTGCTGAACAAGGCGGCCGAGCAGGCGTTCTTTCGCGATGGCGGGCGGACTACGGTGGATCAGACGCAGCCTATCGACGGGGCGGTGACGGCGGCTGTGGCGGCGAAATCGAATGCGGCTGTGGGGGTGGTTAAGTAGTTGGGTTGTTGTGAGGGTGAAGGGGCGCCTTGCTTGGTGGAGCGAGGCGCTTTTTTTGTTGGGGGGTTGTGGGTGGTTCGCTAGGCTTTAGCGATTAAGACTTGATGTGACGGCTTGTCGGCCTTTGCGGACATTGGAGTGCGCTGGGCTATACGTCGGCTCTCGGGGTAGCTGCTGACAACGACGATGCCGAGCAACTCGACCGGGGCTCCCTTTCGCAGCGCACTCACTCACACACTCGGACTCTGAGTGGCCAGTAATACGGGTGTGATTTCGTCAACTGTTCAGAATCCGCTTAGCGCGTCTAGATCACTGGTAGACGTGAAAAACCGTTCATCGCGGGTGTTGTCTACCGGCCCCGTTGTTCTCCCTTCTGCAGCCGCACCAGCGTCTGACTGTTGGCCGAGAATCCAACAACTTGAAAATCTGATAGAACCTCGTTGCTTCCGAAGCATAACTGACCTTAACAGCCCGCGAACAGATATTTGAATCATCACTGACTCATCCAGAATCTTGGTACCATCACGCTTCGATAAAGCTAATTTTTTCGTACATCGGACCCAGACTAATGAACGAGCAGGAGCGCGTAGAAGCATTACTGGATCGAGGATTTCTACCAAAAGAACTCCCGCCGCCATTTCAAAGTCATTCGTTCGCTGCATGCGCTGCCGAGCTTGCAACCGAGTTTTCTGCTTACCTTGGAAGTCTAGCAAAGAGAAAGAGAGACGCGTATCCGTTACCATCACACCCCGTTCACTTTGACATGGCTCGTCGGGGTCATTCACGTCGAACAATCTCGCTCCCAAATCCCATAAATCAATTTTTTTGACAAGGGAGATTTCCCGCGTGGGAAGCGATTTCAGCACGCATCGACCAATCTCCCTTTTCATTGACGAAATGTGAAATTACCGAGAAGGGTCGCGCCATCGCGATGCCTCCGCTGTCTCTGCTAGCGGAAACGCGCATCCTAGCCTACGCGAGCCAAGGAGCGATACTTCAGACGGACGTGCTGAGTTTCTATCATTCGATCTACACCCACGCCGTTCCGTGGGCGATACACGGTAAGGCCGAATCGAAGGCAAACCGAAACCCTAGCGATCCGTCGATGTATGGGAATCGCATCGACTTCCTGCTGCGATCTTGTCAGGATGGACAGACTATTGGCATTCCGGTCGGCCCGGATACGTCAAGGATTATCTCTGAACTCATGTTATGCGCGGTGGAGGACCGATTGCGATTGACTCCCAGTGCGAGAAACGCGACGGGCTTTCGCTACGTTGACGATTTTTTCCTTTGCTTCGATTCACTTTCACAGGCCGAATCGACACTAGCAGGTCTCCGCGAGGCGTGCATGTATTACGACCTGCAACTCAACGCTGCAAAAACTTCTACCCTAATAGCAACGGCGTTCAATGAAGTTACTTGGGCCAGAAATCTATCCGGGTTTTCGATTTCAAGTGGTAAGGCTCAACGTCGCTCGTTGATGAGATTCTTCTCCGAAGTAATTGCTCTCACTAAGACTCTTCCTGATGAGAGCATCGCTAGCTTCGCTGTGCGTAAGAGCGCGAAGATCAAGGTATTAAAGGAAAACTGGGACATCTACTTGTCTTTTCTATTGAGAATCGGCCAAGAACATGGCAACTGCTTAGACTCAATAGTCAAGATTGTATGTACGTACGTCTCTGCACGATATCCCATCCTCGATAGCATTCACCGCATTATCGATAGACTGCTAATAGAGCATGCTTTGTACAACCACCATTTCGAAGTTTCATGGTTGTTATGGTTGGCTCTCAGCTTGAACATACGGCTAAGTCAAAACGCATCAAATCTGATCTTCCGAATCGAAAACGATATCTGCGCCATCCTTGCGCTCCACATGCGGCAACGCCGCCTTGCGGGTAGCAGCAAAGAAGTTGCGGCGTGGCTCGGATCGATCTCTAGCTCAGATCTGCTCAGCAATCACTGGTTGCTGATCTACGAATCCTCTCTGCGTGATAGCTGGTCCATTCCAGGAGCCAAATCCGCAGTAGACGGAGATCCGCTGTTTTCTCGGATGCGCGACAAAGGCGTATCGTTCTATGAAACAAGGGCTCGTAATCGGCCGGCGGGGAATTCCTAATCTCGCGTGGGATTTCATGCGTGAGCTTGGAACACGTAGGCGTGGTGTACTGGCCGGAAACATTTGGATGGAGCGGGATACCCCTCTTTCAGATTACGAGGAACTGGGGGCGGACTACGACGAGGAGGATGACGACATTTTCCGACACATGCGTTTCCTTGATCGGGATGACGATGACAACGAGATCTAGTCGAGCGTGGCCAAGCATGCTTGCTGAAATGTGGCCGATAGCGCATCAAAATCGCCATCTAGCTCTACCGCTCACCTAGCTCGCCGTGACTCGACCAACCGTGCGTGCTTTGCACGCAGGAATGCATTGTCTGTCCCGCTATATCAACAAAATAGCTCTCGTGACTGAGGCGCGCTGGACGATAAAGGGCGCACTCCGGCCTTGGCAGATTTCAGAAGACGCTTGCTCCTGGTTTTGTCCTTTCACCGAGAGCCGATGGTGCGGTTTCTTGACGTGCCGTCACCTGCTGGAAGACATTTCATTCGAACTTTGTCTTCAGGGGAAACTGCACGTAAGCAATTTTTAGCCGCCGAGGGCGGGGGAGCGTGCTCTCGGATCAAATGGAAGCATAAACTGCCGCTCTGGGCCGCGGTTTTTGGTCGCTGGCGACCGCACATCCAGCTGACCCTCATCTGGCGCGGAAATTGGTAAGATTGCCGTTCATGCCGCATCGACAAGGCAGTCTCCCTTAGGGTCCTGTGTAACGCTATGCCAGTCAAAAGGCGAACACATGCGGTTCCGTGTCACATGGAGAAATGCTTTCTTGCGGATAATCCTCCTTTGACAAGCAAGATAACACGGTCCATAGCATCAATGCCGATAAAAATAAACAAACGAAGCAGGTAAGGAAGATGAGACTTTCTAAGGTATCAATTTCGGTATTGAACGCGTTCAACGACGTTCTTCCGCATCTGTCTGCCGTAGTAACGGCCGCCGATAGCGCGAAAGACGCACTCGGATTTTTCGCTGCGCGCGTTTTTGAGGACTATGCCAGAAAAGAGTTAGTTTTCGTTGTACTTGTTAAGGATGGCAATACAGAAATGTACGGCGGGCATCTGCTGTTCGATGTCCGTTTTCCAAGGGCCAAAGTTCGACAGATTTTCGTGGCAGAACCATACCGCAGACTCAACCTCGGGAAGGTTCTGGTTGACGCGTTGAAGGACCAGTTAACTGCACTTCAATTCATTTCCATAACGGCACGGGTCGCTGAGGATTTAGATGTTGCGAACTGTTTCTGGGAAAGCCAAGGATTTTATACCCAGCAGATCACTCCAGGTGGCGCGCGGCGACAGCGCACTATCGTGGTGCGGGCACACGAGCTTAAAACTCCTCAGCTCTTTCAATCGAGCGGGATTACTGCAGCGGATCCATTAGGGCTTGACTTTGGGCGTGGCAAGGAAAGGCCCCTTTATCTCCTAGATCTAAATGTTTTGTTCGATCTTGGCCCTCGCCGGGCACGCCACGAACAGGCTATTGCCGTTTTCCGGGCTGAACGGAGCCAGGCATGCTCACTAGCTATCAGCGAGGAAATTGAAATCGAACTGAAGCGGACAGCGGACAAGGGAAAAACCGACCCGATGCAAGCGCTGGCAAGAGCATTGCCAAGCTTTCCCATGGCGTCCGGTGAGGACTGGAACAGGCTCTCCCTCGAATTGGCGATGTTGCTTTTTCCGGAGCGCGAGAGCAATGGACGCTTGACCGCGAACGATGTGTCCGATATCAAACACCTTGCGACGGCCATTCACCATCGCCTGCCTGGTTTAGTGACGAGTGATGCGCGCGTGCTTAGCTGTGCGCGAGAATTGCGTCGCCGCTATGGAATCGAGGTTGTCTCGCCCGCAGCATTCGAAGCCAATCAAACCGATTCTCAGCCGTTGGAATCTTTCGGCACGTCATTGGGTCATGTTTTGAAGCTCGATGTGGTATCGAAGACTGATGAATCTGAGATAAGGGATCTGCTTACTGGACTTAATGTAGGCCCGGCCGACCAAGCGGCGCATTGGGCGGCGGTTGGCGGTGAGACCAGCACGAGTCCTCGCTTACTTGTAAGAGACGAGCGAGGCCTCGTTGGGTACCTCGCTTGGTCGCGAGCGATCAGCGATGGTCCCATCAACGCCTACGTTGCTGTTTCCGAGGCAAAGGTCGCGGCGCAGGACGCGTGCAAACTGATGCTCAACTACCTGATTGAACTAGCGTCGAAGTCTGAGTTCGTCAGGATTCGGTTGCGTTGTCCTAGACGCCAAGCGGTATTTCGAGAGGTTGCGGCGTCGTTTGGATTTACGCGCTCCTCCACGGACGGAGATGAACTACAGAAGGTAGTAGTGACGCGACTCGTCACTGAGGACCAATGGTCCTCGACTGCTCAGAGGCTATCAATTGCAAGCGGTATTGGCTTACCAACAGAGGCTCCCCGATTTCGCCACGTAGACCAACAGATGCCGATTGCCCGACCTGATGGAGAGCGGGCATACATTTCACTGTTCACGCTTGAAACCCATCTTGCACCGGCGCTGCTATGCCTGCCTGGACGAGGCGGTGTCCTGGTTCCGCTGCAGCGCAAATTCGCAGAGCATCTCCTCCCGCAGTCGCCGCAGGCATCCCTGTTGCCTCAGGCTAGAGCTCAGTTGTTGAACCAGAGGCACTATCTTAGTGGCCCCGCAACATTACGGGTGTTTGCACGAGGTGACTTACTATTGTTCTATGAGTCGGGTAAGGACCATGGCGCCGGCGCAGTGGTCGCGGTGGCTAGAGTGCTTCGCTCTTATCGTCGAAGCGAGGAAAGCTTGGTTGCCGCTGACTTAATGCCGTCCGTCCTGGAAAAAGATCGCCTGGATAGCATTGGAAGGGCGAAGACCAAGACAGTGACGGCGTTCGATAACCTCCAGCGCCTAGCTTGTCCTGTGCCGCTGACGTATTTGCGGAAACTTGGATGTGGAGAGGCGCATCAATTACAAACTAGCCGCCGACTTACGTCACAACAAGTGCAGGAAATCTTGGGCAAAGGAATGCAATGAAAGGACGACAGCACTTGCTCATTTCCCTTGAAAGCCGTCACGCGGAAAACATCCTAGCCGGCACCAAGTCCGTCGAATTGAGGCGTCGGCGGATGCACGTCAACGAGGGAGATCTTGTTTGGTTGTATGTCAAAACTCCGGTAGCGGCTGTAGTCGGTTGCGCGGTTGTTGGACAGTGTGTTTCCGATGGGCCAGCCGCACTTTGGACTAGATATGGCAGCGTCTCAGGCCTAATCCGTTCTGACTTTATGAGTTACTTTGAAGGGGTAACGGAGGCCTTCGCAATGGGTGTGTGTAATCCGAGACAGATGAATCGCCCCGTTTCGCTTGCAGATTTGAGAAAGGCGTTCCCCAACTTCCATCCACCTCAGTTCTATTGCTGGTTGCACTCAACTTCCGCCCTCCGAAAACTACTCGTTGCCCGGAGCAGGGATCGGTAGCTACGACCGACGAATGAACGCGTTCGTTTCAAAGACCAATGGCGCGAGTAGCGGGCCGGGCAATCCGGGCGGCTCGCTATTTACTCTAGCAACCGAATGTTTCAATGGTGCCGGTTGAGGCGGCTCTATGAGTAAGGGTTATCTGTTTCGTTGACGCCAATTCGGTCGGTACGTTATTGTCCGCTCGAATGACCGGTATGCGTCGATGAACGGTCGGATCAGTGCCGACGCACTATCGTCCGCAAAGGCCGAATCGAACCTACGCTTCATGGTCGAACCGCGCCTGACCCGGCGACGCGAGGACTTCGGCCTTTGCGGACGTTCAGGCGCCGCCTTTCCTGAGGCGACTTCAGGTTACTTTCCCGTCATTTGCTTCACTGCCGGCGGATGTCAATCGGATCGGCAGTCACAAGGTCGCCGACTTTGCTGTCTGATCAGCGATGGTGCTTCTATGCACCCGATGTCGCGGCGGCGTTATTGCGATAACTGTGGCAATCGCAAGGGATGGTTGGAAACGGTAAGCTTCATGGCCGGGCGAGTTCGAGTGCATGATTGTCGATACGTCGATCTAACAGAAAGGGATTGCCTAACCGACTGACAGCCGTTTTCTGGAGATTGCACGTTATCCCCTTCGATGGCCGCTTCTCGGGCATTCGGCTATAACGGCAAGCATCTGAACGTGTCGCTTGGAAATCTACGTGAGTAAGCATCCGTGGGGCCGAGGTAAGCACGCTACGCAGCGGTAGATTTAAGAAGAGTCTGCATATCCATGCATGCCTCATTTTTCTTCGAGAAACCCTGGCGGATCCGCTTCCCCGATGGATCTGGAACTTGTTAAACTCCGACCTGGAATTGACGCGGCCACATATAGTCGGGAGGAGCCACATGACACAACAAAGCAGATCACAACATGTACTGGAACTTGCACGTGAGCTCCTTGACGATATCGAATTAGGACGTGCCGAAGGTGAACGCTTAATTCTTAAAGCATCTAGGTTGGCTCGCTGGGTGGGTAGCGACGAGACGAGGGCATGGCTCAAATTGGAAATGAGTGGCTACAATTCCTCTGATCCCATATCGTTGAAGTATATGACGCTTACAGGTCGATGGACCAATTACGAAGAGAAGAAGGGCTGGTGGGGCCCGCTAGCTCAACAGGAAGCCTTGATTGCGGCGCAGAAAGCTAAACTGGCGTCCATGCGTACCCCGGATATAGGTGGGGAATGGGCGAATCTGGGCATTCTCAATACGCACAAAGCTATGAGTGAAACCGCTTCGATGATTCAGAAAATCAGCGGTATTCGAAGCAGGGTATTGGCACTCCTACATGGTTTCGTGAGCGAAATCTACTATGCGAAAGAATTCGATAGCTTGTCGGAATCTATCTTTGAGCGTTATCAGCGAGATGTAGATGCCCGCATCGTTCAGCACTGCGGCGACGTTCTTTCAAAAATTCCGGCTGTAATGGATCGACTCGCGTCCGGTGAGCCGGAGGCGATATCGCAAGCACTCTCTACGTGCCGACGAATTATAGAAACATTTGCCGACTCCATTTATCCGCCAAGCGATGAGACGGTTGAAATCGGTGGAAATGTTTTAAAGCTTGATGCATCAAAACACCAAAACCGCATAAACGCTTTCGTTAGTGAGAGATGCGATAGTCAATCGAGAAAACAACGCATACGGCAGAATCTAGGGAATCTATTTGACCGAGTTTCCTCCGGCGTACATAAAGACGTAAGTCCAGACGAGGCGCGCGCACTTTTTTTGAACACATACCTGTTTCTTGGCGAAATTCTGCACCTTGAGAAAGCGGCCGAGTCATGACAGATTTGAAAGCCGCTGCCCAGCGTATCGCTTGGGGTCTCGGAGCGTTGCAGTTCTACCGTCCATATATCTCCGATCTAGGAATTCAACGATGACTTACTGGTCTTCCACGACAGAAATCACAAACGATCTCATACCGCATTGTCAAGACATGCTCAGCACGACGATTTCGGATCCTGCTCGGGCTCGTAGATTGGACGAGTTGGCAAAGTCCGTTTCTTTCCTCGAAGCATTCGTTCGCGGCTATGAGCGTATCGATGATCCCGCCATAGATACTGATGACGAAATCCTGAACTGGGCCTTCTCAGAAGCACCAGCCGACTTTGCAAGTGCAATTTGGCTTCTTGCGTCAGGGTTCTATAAGGCATCGGCGGCCTCGCTCCGCAACGCATTGGATATCGCGACTGCGTCCTTATACTTTCAAATCCGAGAGAACACTGAGCCAGGGGTTAAAAGCTACAATCGTTTCTTTGCGGAATGGGATCGTGGCGATCGAGATACACCAAATTGGGGGGAAATGAAAACTTTCATTTCGACTCGACCGTCTGTGAAATCCTTTGACGGCCTCCATAGCACAGAGATCGTTGAATATGCGTATAAGCATTTCAAATATCTTTGTGCCTACACCCACACGGGAGCCTTCGCCAACAACGGAGACCCTGTTACAGCGATAAATACCACGGGTGTTTCACCGGCGTTCGACGATCGCTTCTTCGACCGAGGTTGTGAACTGACTGCAAAGACGATCGCCGTTATTGCCATTCTCTGGCAGGTGGTATATCCACAGATCGTGACAACGGAGCCTCTGGGTCCAACTTCTAACAAAGACTACGTGAAATTGTTTCCGTTGCCATACGGTCCATTGGCTCTGGCACACAAGTGAGTCAATTATGCTTGCGTTGGGGCGACTGTCCGTTTTCGGGGGACATGATTGTCTCCTGCGGGTCGTCAAGGCTCATTCGCCGTTCCGGAGGCCGACGGTCGGCCGCATCGCGTCGAATGACAGTAAGGCGGCGCGCAGCCGCCGCACGGTGGCTTAACTGCGAATGACGGCAAAGGCCGATAAGCCGCCCCACAGCAATACACCGCATCGCCAAATATTGAGGCTTCACCGCTGCAGCCAGTTGGAACCCGCAAAAAAGCCTCAATCCCCAAGAACCGCTCGCCCTCACCCCACCCATTCCACCCCCGTCTGCACCACGAGCCACAAATTCGCCGCACTGATCACAAGGAACAGCAGCCACGCCACAACCTTCATAAAAAGCGCATTAGCAAACTCCCCCATCACCCCCCGATCGCTTGTCATGCGAATCAGCGGATAAAGCGCGAACGGCAGTTGCAGACTCAACACGACCTGACTCGCAACCAGCAGCTTCCCCACCGCTCCGTTCCCGAGCAGGTACACGCCGATCAACGCCGGCACGAGCGCCAACGCCCGCGTAATGAACCGTCTCTGATAACAAGGAATCTTCAACTGCAGAAACCCTTCCATGATGACCTGCCCTGCGATGGTCCCGGTAAAGGTCGAACTCTGTCCCGAAGCGAACAACGTCACAGCAAACAAAATCGCCGCCAGCCCCGTCCCTACGATCGGCGCAAGCAACTTATACGCGTCCTCGATTTCGGTAACCTGCGTATGCCCCGTCGCATGAAAAGCCGACGCCGCCAGAATCAAAATCGCCGCATTGATCAGCAACGCAAGCACGAGCGACACAATGGTATCGATCCTCGAAAGCGTGATCGCAGAGGCAAGACTTTTGGCATCCCCATCGACCACTCGCGTCTGCACGATCGACGAATGCAGATACAGGTTATGCGGCATCACCGTCGCGCCTAGAATGCCGATCGCAAGATAAAGCGGCTCGCGATCACTCAATGCATGAATCGACGGCACGAGTCCCGCGGCAACCGATGGCCAGTGCGGCTTCACGAGCACGAGCTCAACAACGTAGCCCACGCCGATCGTCGCGATGAGTCCGAGCATGATCGCTTCGAGATCGCGAAAATTCTTGCCCTTGAGCCCCAGCACGATCAGCGTATCGAACGCAGTGAGCACTACACCCCATATCAACGAAACGCCGAACAGCAAATGAAACGCAAGCGCGCCGCCGAGCACTTCCGCGAGATCGCAAGCGATGATCGATAACTCGGCGAGCATCCATTGCACGTTCGCGACCGGCTTCGAATAGCGCTCCCGCGACAGTTGCGCGAGATCCTTTCCCGTGACGATGCCGAGCCGCATCGAAAGACATTGCAGCACCATCGCCGCAAGGCTCGACAACACGACGACGAAAAGCAGGCTATATCCGTAACGCGAACCCGCTTCGATATCCGTCGCCCAATTGCCGGGGTCCATATACCCGATGGAAATGAGCAAGCCCGGACCCGCGAACTGCAAGAGCTTTTTCCAAAGCGGCGCGGCCGGCGATACGGCAACGGAGCCCTTCACCTCGGATGGGCAAAACGGCGCGGTGGCCGTGGTCGGCAGATTGAACGGCAATTTATCGGTTCCCGATGCGATGTTCAGAGCAGGCTCAGTGCGCACGATGCACACACCGACGATGACTTCCCTTAGCTTACGAACCGCGAAAAAATCGCGGCAGATCATGCGCCGCGGGCGAGTCTATCACCGGCCGCGCATCTTTACAGACGCCCTCACGACACCTTCAACATTCATTCAGCGCCCGCTCCAATCTGACCATTGCGCCATCTGAACGCCAGCATGTCGTCACGGTACGACAAATAGAATGTGCCTGTGGCTGTGGTAACCGTGCCGACGCTGCAAATCGCGCAACCGCACGCCGCGTTCATCCTTCACACGCTTGAGGAGTACGCCATGAAACTAGTCACACGCATCGCAGTCATTGCACTTGCCGCAGCACCGCTCGCCGCATTCGCCCAATCCGAAGGACTCACGCGCGCCCAGGTCAAAGCAGATCTGCAACGCGTCGAGCAAGCCGGCTATAACCCGTCCGAACGCGACGCCTTCTATCCCAACAACATTCAGGCGGCGGAAGACAAGCTGCAATCGTCGACCGCTTATGGCTCGTCGTCGGAAGGCTCGTCCGCCTCGGGACAATCGGCCCCACAGAATTCGCAATAAAACGCCGCAGTATCACGAGACACGCGCGGCTCCTTCCGGTTACGCACGATCCCGCGCCGTCTCGCTCGCCCTCCTCTCTGCGCTTAGCGCGATTGATCGATAATCGCCTTACACAAGCTAAGCGACGGCATCCCGGAAACTTACAATCGCAACGCGGCTGTTCGAACACCGCGCTCGCGTCACCAGCCGCGTTCGTCCCATCATCCGTATGAGGAGTTCGCCATGAAGCTTGCAATCCGCATGACCCTCGTCGTTCTCTGCGCAACGCCGCTCACCGCGCTGGCGCAATCGAATGGACTCACACGGCAGCAAGTGCGAGAAGATCTCGTCAAAGCCGAACGTGCCGGGTATCGTCCGTCCGAGCATGACGCGCAATATCCCGGCAGTTTCCTCGACATCAAAGAAGGCATCTACACCGGTTCGAGCGTTTATCGCACTCAGCCGGGCTATCCGAACCTCGCTCCCAATGCAGAAAGTTACCTGCGCTAAAGCCGGGCTATTCCTTTCGTCAACGAAAACGCGCGGCCCTGACCGCGCGCTTTCGCAAGCTTGCTTTCAAATCGCCTAATCTGACAGAAACGCCATTTTCAAGCCATATTGTCGTTGGCACCCGGCCACTAACATAGCGGCACGGATGGCGAACCGCCTGTCTCGCTCCGTCATTGCGTCTCGCGCGCTGCATGTCCCTGCGTTGCCGCGCCCCTCCAAAGCATTTTTCGAACGACTCAATGTGGATAGTCAACGTTGCGCTTAAGCGGCCCTACACGTTCATCGTGATGGCCATCATGATCCTGCTGGCGACGCCCTTCGTCCTCTTGACGACGCCGGTGGACGTGCTTCCCGAAATCGATATTCCCGTCGTCAGCATCATCTGGAATTACACCGGCCTCTCCGCTCAGGACATGGCCAATCGCATCACGTCGGTCAACGAGCGCAGTCTCACGACCACCGTCAACAACATCGAGCATATCGAGTCGCAATCGCTGCAGGGCATCGCGATCATCAAGCTGTTTTTGCAGCCGACCGCGAACATCCAGACCGCGATCGCGCAAACGGTCGCTGTCGAGCAGGCGCAATTGAAGCAGATGCCGCCGGGCGCGACGCCGCCGCTCGTCATCAGTTATTCGGCGTCCAGCATTCCGGTGATCCAGCTCGGACTGTCGAGCCCGAAACAATCCGAGCAGGATCTCAACGACACCGCGCTCAACTTCCTGCGCCCGCAACTGGTGACGATTCCCGGCGCCGCCGTGCCTTATCCCTACGGCGGCAAGACGCGCCTCGTCTCGGTCGATCTCGATACGCGCGCGCTGCTCGCCAAGGGCCTCACGCCCACCGATGTCGTGCAGGCCGTGAATGCGCAGAACCTGATCCTGCCGACGGGCACCGCGAAGATCGGCCCGAAGGAATACACCATCAACATGAACGGTTCGCCCACGACGGTCGCGGGACTGAACGACATTCCCGTGCGCACGATCAACGGCGCGACCACCTACTTGCGCGAAGTCGCGCATGTGCGCGACGGCTTCTCGCCGCAGACCAACATCGTGCGGCAGGACGGCCGCCGCGGCGTGCTGATCTCAGTCCTGAAGAACGGCAATTCGTCGACGCTTTCCATCGTCAATACGCTCAAGGACCTGCTGCCGCAGGCGCGCGCGTCGCTGCCGCCGGATCTCAACATCAGCGCGCTCTTCGATCAATCCGTGTTCGTCAAGGCGGCCGTGCAGGGCGTGGTGCGCGAGGCGCTCATTGCCGCTGTCCTCACCGCCGCGATGATCCTGCTCTTTCTCGGCAACTGGCGCAGCACCTGCATCATCGCGATCTCGATACCGCTCTCCATTCTCTCGTCGCTGATCGTGCTGCATGCGCTCGGGCAAACCATCAACATCATGACGCTCGGCGGCCTCGCGCTCGCGGTCGGCATTCTGGTGGACGATGCGACGGTCACCATCGAGAACATCGAGCGCCATCTGCACATGGGCACGAACCTGCACGACGCCATTCTCGAAGGCGCCGGCGAAATCGCGGTTCCGGCGCTCGTCTCGACGCTGTGCATCTGCATCGTGTTCGTGCCGATGTTCTTCCTCACCGGCGTCGCGCGCTTCCTGTTCGTGCCGCTTGCCGAAGCCGTCGTGTTCGCGATGATCGCGTCATACATCCTGTCGCGCACGCTCGTGCCCACGCTCGCGATGCTCTTGATGGGCCACGCGCACGCGCCCGATGCGAAGGCGAAAGCCAATCTCTTCGTGCGCATGCATCGCCGTTTCGATCGCGGCTTCGAGCGCATGCGCGGCGCGTATATCGTGATTCTCTCCACGTTGCTCGTGCGCAGGCGCATGTTCGCCTCGCTGTTCCTCGGCTTCTGCCTGCTCTCGGCGGGTCTCGTGTTCGTGCTCGGCGAAGATTTCTTCCCGAGCGTCGATGCAGGCGACATCCGCATGCACATGCGTGCGCCGACCGGCACGCGCATCGAGGAAACCGCGCGTCTTGCCGATGAAGTCGAAAAGGTCGTGCGCCAGATCGTGCCGCAGGACGAACTCGCGACCATCCTCGATAACCTCGGCCTGCCTTATAGCGGCATCAATCTGTCGTACAGCAATGCCGGAACGATCGGCACGCTCGACGGCGAGATTCAGGTCGCACTCAAGCCCGATCACGCGCCGACGCAAACCTACATCGACGAACTGCGCGCGCTTTTGCCGCGCCGCTTTCCCGGCGTCGAATTCTTCTTTCAGCCGGCGGACATCGTCACGCAGATCCTGAACTTCGGTCTGCCCGCCGCCGTCGACGTGCAGATTCAAGGCCAGAACGCGCAGGCGAACTTCGAAGTCGCAAGCAAGCTGATGAAGCAGATTCGCATGATTCCCGGCAACGTCGATACTCATATCCAGCAAAAGCTCGACGAGCCGACCATCGACCTGCAGATGGACCGCACGCGGCTGCAACAATTGAATCTCTCCGCGAGCAACGTCGCGCAGAACGTGCTGGTTTCGCTTTCGGGCAGTTCGCAAACGGCGCCCGGCTTCTGGTTCAATCCGCGTAACGGCGTCGAGTACAACCTCGCGGTACAGACGCCGCAATATCAGGTTTCATCGATCGACGAATTGCTGCGCACGCCGGTATCCGCATCGATCAACGGACCGACGCAACTGCTCGGCAATCTCGTGCGCATCTCGCCGCAGAGTCAGTTCGCAGTGGTCACGCACTACAACATCCGGCCCGTGATCGATCTGTTCGTGAGCGTCGAAGGACGCGATCTCGGCAGCGTCGCGCGGCAGGTGAATCATCTTGTCGACGAAGCGCGCAAGACGCTTCCGCGCGGCAGTCAGATCGTCGTGCGCGGTCAGGTCGAAACGATGCGCACGTCGTTCTTCGGACTCGGCATCGGCGTCGCGATGGCGATCGTGCTCGTGTATCTGCTGATCGTCGTGAACTTTCAGTCGTGGATCGATCCGCTCATCATCGTGAGCGCGTTGCCCGCGGCGCTCGCGGGCATCATCTGGATGCTCTTCCTCACCGGCACGCATCTGAGCGTGCCCGCGCTCACGGGCGCGATCATGACGATGGGCGTCGCCACCGCAAACAGCATCCTGATGGTCTCGTTCGCGCAGCAACGCCTGAACGCCGGCATGCCGCCGCTCACGGCCGCGCTCGAAGCAGGCGCAAGCCGTATCCGCCCGGTCCTGATGACCGCGTTCGCGATGATCATCGGCATGATTCCGATGGCGCTCGGGCTCGGCGAAGGCGCCGAGCAGAACGCGCCGCTCGGCCGCGCGGTGATCGGCGGCCTGCTGTTCGCCACGGTTTCCACGCTCTTTTTCGTGCCGCTCGTTTTTGCAGGCATTCATGCACGCCTCGCACGCCGCGCCGCGAGCAAGGGGCAGTCGCTGCATGACAACGCAAGCGGCCAACACTGACATCACAGCAAGATCACGGACATGACCGAAAAGAACCACGCATCGCTTGCGATTCCCGCACGCGACCCGAACGAAGGGCCCGCGCTGCCGCCGCGCCATGTCGAATGGAAACGCGCGAAGATCGCGCTCGTCATCGTGCTCGCGCTGCTCGCGCTCGGCGCCGCACGCACCGTTGTCACCGACATGCTGCACAGCCGCTCGATCGCCACGCGCACGCAGCAGAACGCGCAGCAATACGTGAACGTCGTTCAGCCGACACAGACCGACGGCGGCGGCGAAACAACGCTGCCCGGCACGCTGCGCGGCTTCGTCGAATCGCCGATCTATGCGCGCGCGACTGGCTATCTGCTGCACTGGTATGCGGACATCGGCACGCGCGTGAAGCAAGGCCAGCTGCTCGCCGATCTCGATACGCCCGAGATCGATCAGGAACTCGCGCAAGCGGTCGCGCAACGGGATCAGACCGCGTCGAGCCTCGGTCTCGCGAAGAGTTCGCTCGAGCGATGGCAGCAACTGCGTCAGCGCGATGCAGTCTCGCAACAGGAACTCGACGAACGCCAGAGCACATATAACCAGGATGTCGCCAACCTCGCCGCCGCCGATGCCAACGTGAAGCGCCTGCGTCAGCTCGAATCCTTCAAGCGCATCGTCGCGCCGTTCGCGGGCGTGGTCACGCAACGCAATGTCGATGTCGGGGATCTCATCGATGCGGGCAGCGGCACGAGCCGCGCGTTGTTCGCGCTCGCGCAGTCGGATCCGTTGCGCGTGTTCGTGCAGTTGCCGCAGGCGTATGCGCAGAACGTATCGGTCGGGCAGAACGTGACGATCATGCAGGCCGAACTGCCGGGCCAGCAGTTTCGCGGCAAGATCACGCATGTCTCCGGCGCGATCGACGTGCCCACGCGTTCGTTGCAGATCGAAGTGACGCTGCCCAATCCCGATGGACGTCTGCGGCCCGGCGCCTACGTGCAGGTCGCGCTGCCCGCCGCCGCGCACGCGCGCCTGCTCGTGCCCGGCAATGCGCTGCTGTTTCGCGCGGAAGGGCCGCGTGTCGCGGTCGTCGATGCGAACGGACACGTGCATCTGAACAAGATCGTGATTGCGCAGGATCTCGGACAATCGCTGGAAATCGAGAGCGGCATCGAACCGACCGACAAGGTCATCATCAATCCGAGCGACTCGATCGCGGATGGCGATCATGTCCTGATCGCACCGCAAGGCCAGCAGCATCCGTCGAATCAGAAGGCCGCATCATGAAGCGCGTTGCATCGCTCTCGCTGCTCTCGCTGTTCTCGCTGCTCGCCGCGTGCACGGTCGGGCCGGACTACAAGCGCGCCGCCGCCGAGACGCCGCCGACATGGCAAACCGATTCGTACTGGCGCGTCGGTGAGCCATCGCATGCGCCCATCGCGCCCGACTGGTGGCAAGGCTTCAACGACGTCACATTGAACACGCTCGAAACGCAGGCGCTCGCACAAAATCAGACGCTCGCCGCCGCGAGCGCGCATTACGAGCAGGCCCGCGCGACGCTCGCGCAGACATCGTCGTTCGCGTTGCCCGAAATCGATCTCGGCGCAAACGCGTCGCGTTCGCGTATCTCGAAGAATCGGCCGGTCAACAACTACAACACGCCCAATGCGACCACGGTCCAGAACGATCTGAAGCTCGCGCCGACCGTGAATTACGATGTCGATCTCTTCGGCCGCATTCGCCGCGAAGTGCAAGGCGCGCAGGCATCGGCGGAGCAGTCGCGCGACGATCTCGCCAATGCGCGCCTCGTGCTCACGACCGATCTCGCCAGCGCTTATTTCTCGATGCGCGAGCTCGATGCCGAAATCGACGTGCTGAACCGCTCCGTCGATCTGCAGAAGAAAGCGCTCGATTACGTGAAGGCGCAACATGATCTCGGCGCGGTGTCGGGGCTCGACGTGCTGCAGCAGCAGGCGCAACTCGATTCCACGCGCGTGCAGGCGCAGTTGCTCGTGAATCAGCGCGCGCAATTCGAGCACGCGATCGCGGCGCTCGTCGGTACGCCCGCGCCGCAATTTTCAATCGCGCCGGATCTCGCCGAGCGGCCCGTCCCGTCGATTCCGCTCGGCATGCCGAGCGACGTGCTGCAGCGCAGGCCGGACGTCGCGTCCGCCGAACGCGCGATGGCCGCGGCCAATGCGCAGATCGGCGTCGCGAAAGCGGCGTTCTTTCCGAGCCTGACGCTCAACGGCACTGTCGGCTGGGAGAGCACCGCGCTGTCCAGCCTGATTTCCGCGCCGAGTCTCTTGTGGACCATCGGCACGATGGCGAGTCAGGTCGTGTTCGACGGCGGACGCCGCGCAGCCGCCGTCGACTTCGCGAACGAAGGCTATGTCGCGGCCGTGGCGAACTATCGGCAAACGGTGCTCGGCGCGTTTCAGCAGGTGCAGGACGGCATCGTCGGACTGTCGGTGCTCGATGGCGCGGCGAAACAATCGCACGCAGCGGTCGACGATGCGCAACGCCTGCTGTCGCTTGCGAACGATCGCTATTCGGGCGGGCTCGTCGCGTATCTCGACGTGATCACCGCACAGCAGCAACTGCTCACGAGCGAACGTCAGGACGTGCAGATTCACGGGCAACAGCGCACGGTAGCGGTCGCGCTCGTCAAGGCGCTGGGCGGCGGCTCGGATGCGAATGACGCAGCGCAAGAACCGCTCGCCGCACGTCATGCACAAGAAGTTGCAGATGCAACCAGCAAGACTCCGGCGCGCTGACGTCGAACAAAACGTAAGCAGGATGACCGCGAGACTCGTATAGTGAGCGGTGAGACAATACGGTAAACACACACTGAACGCGCACAGGTGCCAGGCATGAAAGTCCTGATTGTCGAAGACGAACACAAGGTGGTGGATTACTTGCGCTCGGGGTTGACCGAGCAAGGCTGGGTCGTCGATGTCGCGATGGACGGCGAGGAAGGCACGCATCTCGCCATCGAATACGACTACGACGTGATCGTGCTCGACGTGATGCTGCCGCGTCGCGACGGCTTCGCCGTGCTGAAGGCGCTGCGTCTGCAGAAATCGACGCCCGTCATCATGCTCACGGCGCGCGATCACATCAACGATCGCGTGCGCGGGCTGCGCGAAGGCGCGGACGACTATCTGACCAAGCCTTTCTCCTTTCTCGAACTCGTCGAGCGGCTGCATGCGCTTGCGCGCCGCACGCGCGCGCAGGAGTCCACGCTCATTTCCGTGGGCGATCTGTATGTCGATCTGATCGGCCGCCGCGCGACCCGCGACGGCGTGCGGCTCGATCTCACCGCGAAAGAGTTCCAGCTGCTCTCCGTGCTCGCGCGCCGCCACGGCGACATTCTCTCGAAGACCGCGATCACCGAACTCGTCTGGGAAGTCGATTTCGAGAGCCATACCAATGTCGTCGAAACGGCCATCAAGCGTCTGCGCGCGAAACTGGACGGACCGTTCCGCACGAAACTGCTGCATACCGTGCGTGGCATGGGCTACGTGCTCGAAGTGCGCGAAGCCCGCGACATGCGCGAAACCAGAGAAGACGCGAGACCATCATGAACACGCAGTGGGCTTCGTTGCCGCAAGGGCCGCGTACGCAGCGCTCCATCTCCCGGCGTCTCGCGGTGATGTTCGCGCTCGTCGCGCTGTTCGTGTTTGCGCTCGTCGGCTCGGGGCTGTTCCTCGTGCTGCGCGTGCAACTCGAACAACACTTGCGCGACTCGCTGGACAATCGCGCGGAAGTGGCGCGGCTCATCGTCACGCACGCATCGAATCCGGACAAATGGAAGATCGCGAAAGAGAAGCTCGCGGACATCACCCCGCGCGACGGCTCCACGCTGTTCGCCGTGTCCAGCAGCGATCCGCGCTTCGAATACGGCTCGCCGCCCACCGGGCGCATCATCAAGCGTGTGATGGGCGGCTACGCACTCGTGCGGCCTGAAGACCGCGCGTACGACATGCTGATGAGCACGCTGACAATCCCGCCCAACGCCGAACGTCCGCCGCTGCAATTGTTCGTCGCGATCGATTGTTCGCCCAACGTCCACACGATGCGCGCCTTCGGTCTCGCGCTCGCCGCGCTGATGGCGCTCGCCACCGTCGCCGTGCTGCTGCTGAGCTATTCGGTCGCGCGGCTCGGGCTCGCGCCGCTCACGCGTCTTACGCGCGATGCTCAGAAGCTGAGTCCGAACAATCGTTCGCAGCGCCTCAACACGCGCTCGCTGCCGATGGAACTCGAAGACCTCGCGAAGTCCTTCAATGGCGCGCTGGAACGGCTCGATCACGCATACGGTCGCCTCGAATCCTTCAACGCCGATGTCGCGCACGAACTGCGCACGCCGGTCACCATCCTCATCGGTCAGACGGAAGTGGCGTTGACGCGCGACCGCTCCATCGACGAACTGCGTCATACGCTGCAATCGAATCTCGAAGAGTTCGAACGCGTGCGCGCGATCATCAACGACATGCTGTTTCTCGCGCGCGCCGATCAGGGCGAACGCGCGACGGGTCTCGTCGAGGTGTCGCTCGCCGCGGAAATCAGTCGCACGCTGGAGTTTCTGGAGATTCCGCTGGAGGAAGCACACGTCGATGCAGTCGCGAGCGGCGACGCGCGCGCTTTCGTCAACACGTCGCTATTCGGCCGCGCGTTGTCCAATCTCGTCATGAACGCGATCCAGCATTGCGCGCCCGGCGCGACGATTTCGGTGTCCGTCACGCGCGAGCACGGACGCATTCGCATCTCCGTGGCCAATCCCGGCGCGCCGATTCAGCCGCATGTGATGCAGCATCTGTTCGATCGCTTCTATCGCGCGGAAAGCTCGCGCACGAACAGCCGCGAGAATCATGGCCTGGGCCTGGCCATCGTGAAGGCGGTAGCGGAGATGCATCGCGGCACCGTGTCGGCCACGAGCGAGAACGGCATCAACACGTTCTCGTTTTCGGTCGCGCGCTTCGGCCATGAATCGCGGGCCGCGCACGACGTCTCCTTGCCGGTGCCGCCGGTCGTCGAGACGAAATCGGCGGCGACGTGAGCAGGCACACGGCCCGAACGCTCACTGTCACTGACAAAAATATTCGTCCGATGCCGCGACCGGTGCGTCGGCCGTCGCCGGCTTGAAGTGACTGTACTTGCGATACGTCTTGCCATTGACCGTCACGGATCCGGCAGTCTCGGTCTCGCCCGAGCCCGACGCGATCGCACTGCTGTGCGCTTCGACCTGGCCGTTGCTCCACGCGCTCGCACGGGCGAACGAGCCGTCCTTCGACGTATCCGTCTTGCTCTGCGCGGAGATTTGCGTCGTCACGGGATTGCCGAAACTCTTCGTATCCACTGACGATTCCGGGGCCTTGTAGCCCCACTTCGACGTGAGCGTACTCATGTCGATTTCCTGCGGCTTCCATCCGATCACTTTCGCGCCGATGGCGAGCGGCGACAATTCCACCGCGACGATCTGCGTGCCGCGCCGCGCAACCAGCAGGCACTTGCCGCCCGATGTCTGCAATGGCACGTAGCCGCTCGAAGGCAGCAAGGCGAGTGCCTGCGCGTTGGGCATGGCCTGCACGCCGCCCGGGTTTGCAGCCCAGATCACGCCGGCGCTTGCATCGGCGCGGGCGCTCGTCGGCATCATCGCGACCAGCGCATTTGCCGCGAGCGCGATGGCCGCCGCTTTCATCTGACTCTTCATCGCATGCCTCAGCGGGAAAACAAGGGTTGACTCTCCGGGACCATAGACAACCGAGTCAACCCCTAAAAGGGAGAGACGGCCCCGCATGACGAGGCGCGTCTCCTCTGCTCCATGGCACCACTCTGCCACGGATCGACTGCTTGTTACTTCACCAGCGAGACTTCGATCTTTTCGCCGATGGGCGCGCTCGCCACTTCGACGTCGTCAGCCTGCTCAGACACCCGCGCGGCGACCGGAGCCGCTGCCTGGGCGGGAGCCGGCTGCGCGATCTGCTTCGCGGCCACGGGTGCCGGCGCAGGCTGCCTGACCTCGGGCGCATCCTGCGTCTTGAGCTTCACGTCGGGGTTGTTCGCCGCCGTGACCGGCAGGCCGAGACGCGCGCGCACGAGCGGATCGCGGTACTTCTCGTCGTCCGACAGCACCGCGCCTTCGCCCGACTTCGCGAGCGGCGTGGTCGTGCCCGGGCAAAGATGGCCGGTCGCTTCGACGGCACGGCGGTTCGCGTCGCTCTGGCACAGCAGCGCGAGCGCGACATCGGTCAGGCCCATCGCGCGGAATTCACGGGCATCGAGACGGCGTACGCAAGCCTGATCGACCATGGTGGTGCCGCCCGTCGCGCCGAAACCGGTGACCGAGAGGCCGAAGCTCGCCGAGCCCATGCAGGTGTCGGAGAGCGTCGTGGTGAGCGCAGGCGCGGCGATTGCCGGCGTCGTGCGCACCGAGTACGAGCTCTGGTTGTAGTCGACGGTCGTGCGCGTGTCGAAGGCGCTGGAGCCCGGCGTGGAGGCCTTGCCTGTCGCGTCGGCGCCGGTGGTCGATGCGGCTCCCGTGGAGCCGGCGGTGCCCGCAGTGCCCGCGGTGCCGGCGGCACCGGTGCTCGATGCCATCGTGGAGGCCGAGCTGGAATTCGAGTTGGAGTTCGTGAGCGCGGGCATCGTCAACGAGATGTTCACGTTCGACGAGCCGCCCGTGGCCGACGAACGGCCGCCGTTCGCCGTCGCGACGCCGAGGCCGCCGACCGATGACGAATTGGAATTCGTGGTGGCCGTCGAGTTCGCCGACGTGCCGATGTTATTCAGGCTGGAGCCGCCACCCTGGCCGATGCCGGTGGAGGTCGACCCCGAGATCGAGCCCGATGTTGAATTGGCCGTGGTATCGGCGTGGGCAAGTTGCGCGGCGCAAAACAGAACCGCACATGCCAGTTGCAAAGTGGTCTTGTTCATTCTGGTTCTCCGGAAGGAAAGGGGAACGCCGTGGCGCATGGCGATCCCGGAGCACGACTTAGAATTTTTATTGGTTGCGGCAAAGGCTGCGTCCTGCAACCCGCGGCTCGTCACGACGCCGCCCCTGCCGGTGGCTCACAGGCCGTCTTAACGCCAGCCGCCGCCGAGCTTGCTCCAGGCACTCGCTGCAGCATCCGCGCCGGAGAGGCCGCCCGCTTGCGACGTGCCGTGGCCGAAGCCGCCGGCGGTCGACGTGTTGGTGTGGCTCGTCGTCGCGTTCGTGTAGTTGCCCGTCGTGCCGAAGCCGCTGCCGGCGATCGACTGCGCGTTGCCGTTGGCGGTGCCACGGTCGGTCGCGGTGAAGTGACCGAAGCCCGAGACGGAAGCCGAGGTCGAACCGCCCGAGGTCGAGCTCGAGGACGAGTTCGTGGTCGTGGCCATGGCGGCGACGGAGACGAACGAGAGCAGTGCAGCAGCGATCAGAGTGCGTTTCATGATTTTCATTCCTTATCGATTGAGTAAGTTTGGATTCTGTTTTTTATCCAGCGAACCAATTGAGACTACAGACGACTACGGTCGAGGAAAGCGAACGTGCGTTGCGGCGCAGTCCGCCGTCCGTCGCCGCGTGGCTTAACGCCAGCCGCCGCCGAGCTTGCTCCAGGCGTTCGCCGCGGCATCCGCACCCGAGACGCCCGTTGCCGACGAACCGCCGAAGCCCTTGCCGCCAACCGACGACGTGTTGATGTGACCGGTCGTCGCGTCGGTCTTGTTGCCCGTCACGCCGAAGCCCGAGCCAGCCGTGGCCGACGCGTTGCCGTTCGAGATGCCGGCGTTGGTCGCCGTGAAGGAGCCGAAGCCGTAGACGGCCGCAGCGGTGTTGCCGCCCGACGTCGAGCTCGAGCTGGAGCTCGTGCCCGTTGCGAAAGCAGCGGCGGAAACGAGCGAGAGGACGGCTGCTGCGATCAGTTTGCGTTGCATGGTGAGGTCTCCAGATGGTGGCGCACGGTTATATCCAGCTACATCGACGCCGATATGTAGCAGGCACAGCGATCAACTTTATTTAGTATTCCTATTTCAACTAGCTGCCTTCATTTCGCCTCGGAGGACCGGTACGAATCTCAGGTAGCTAGTGAACGGAATGCGCGCCGGCGCGGGCCAGTTCGCTTAGAAACGGAGCGAAGCCATCACGTCGTGCGCTTCGATGAAACGAAGCCGCCCTTCGTGACTCTTCAGATCGATGTTTGAGTGAGACAGGGTGTCGTTCCCCGTCGAACGGAACATGGCGCGCAGGCCTTCCGTTCTTTTGATTTGCTTTGCGTTCTTCTTCATCACAATCCCCGTATCATCTTTTCGATGATGTTCTCAGGCGTTTCGTATTTACTGAGTGCCTGTGTTTTGTGGTGACTGTACGGAAGACGAAGCGGGTCAAGCGTGGGAGAGCCAACATTCGATCTCACGTCGCACCAGATCGTGAGAAATTGAGTTGGACAACGCTCATATGATAGGGGCAGAAGCCCGCAAACGCCCTGTTTTCGCGGGTTTCCACGGATGCACGTCGCCGGTGCGCGGCGCTTGCGTGCGGCAGACCACGTAAATCAGACGGTGCTCAGCCGTGCCATTTCCGTTTCGACGATGAGCTTCTTAAGCTCCGGCACGCACGATCCGCAGTTGCCGCCCGCCTTCAGACACGACGTGATTTCCGCCGCGCTCTTCAGGCCATTGTTGCGAATCGCGTTGCAGATCGTGTTGCGTCCGACGCCGAAGCACGAGCACACTGTCGGTCCCGTGTCCTCGCCCTTGCCTATCGGCTGGCCGAGCAGCAGACTCACGCGATCTTCCTCGTCGAGGCAGTCCTTGTCGAAGAGACTCGCGAGCCAGGCGCGCGCGGGCAGATCGGGGCGCTCAGAGATGAAAACGCAGCTTTCGATGCGATCGTCGATCACATGCGCGGCTCGATATACGCCCGCGCTCTTGTCTTCGTATTCGATCCAGTCGGCATGCCGATCGTCGATGCGAAAGAGCGTGCGCGCCCAGTCGTGATGATCGCCGTGTGCGGCATCGAAGCGATTGCGGCCCGCCATCTCGTAGCGCACGAATCGCGCGCCGTGCACGCGCGTCCAGTGCGTGACGCTGTCGAGATCCGGTGCGGCGCGAGACAGCGAAAAGCCGTGCCACGTCACGTGAAATTTCTCGATCGAAACGGGCGTGTGCTTGAACTCGGGCTCTCCGGAAACGGGATCGACGACCGGGTTCACCACGGCGCCGACGCGCGCATCGGAGGCGACCTGATCGTTCCAGTGAATCGGTACGAACACGCTGCCGCGCGGCATGCCGCCGCCGTGCTGCACGCGCGCGACCATCGAACCCCAGCGACTCGCCACACGCGCGAGTTCGCCTTCGCGCACGCCGCACGCGAGCGCATCCTGCGGATGCATGTCGATGAACGATTCGCCGATATGCCCCGCGAGCTTCGCGGAGCGGCCCGTGCGCGTCATCGTGTGCCATTGATCGCGCACGCGGCCGGTATTGAGCACGAGCGGATAGTCTTCGTCCGGCGCGCTCACCGGACTACGCGGCGCCGTCGCGACGAAGCGCGCGCGGCCGTCCGCATGACTGAAGCGGTGATCTTCGAAAAGCCGTGCGACGCCCTGCTCTGCCGCCGCGAGCAACGGCCATTGCACGGGCTTCAATGCGTCGTATCGGGCGCGGTCCATGCCGGTCAAGCCGCCGATATTGAACGCGCGATGCACGCCCGTGGCAGCATCGTTGCGATACGCGCTCAGGCGCGCGTGCTCGTCGAAGATCTCATGCGGTCCTGCGAACGCGAAGCCGTCGAATCCCATGCGCCGCGCGACATCGCAGATGATGCGCCAGTCCGCGCGCGCCTTTCCCGGCGCGGGAATGAACGCGCGCTGACGCGAGATGCGCCGCTCCGAATTCGTCACGGTGCCGTCCTTCTCGCCCCAACCGAGCGCGGGCAGCAACACGTCGGCGAACGCATTGGTGTCCGTCTTCTCGATGATGTCCGAACTCACGACCAGTTCGCACTGGTCGAGCGCGCGCTTCACGCGATCTCCGTCGGGCAGGCTCACGACCGGATTCGTGCCCATGATCCACACCGCTTTCACGCGGCCTGCCTCGATGGCTTCGAACAATTCGACCGCTTTCAGGCCGGCGCGTTGCGCGATAGCCGGCGAGTTCCAGAACGTCTGCACGATCTCGCCGTGCAGCGGATCGCCGAATTCCAGATGCGCCGCAAGCGTGTTCGCGAGGCCGCCCACTTCGCGGCCGCCCATCGCGTTGGGCTGTCCGGTGAACGAGAACGGCCCCATGCCCGGCTTGCCGATGCGTCCCGTCAACAGATGGCAATTGATGATGGCGTTGACCTTGTCCGTGCCCGCGCTCGACTGATTAACGCCTTGCGAATACACCGTCACGACACGTTCGGTGCGCGCGAACAGCCGGTAGAACTCCATGAGGTCGTGCTGATCGAGCTTGCAGTCCTTCGCGGTCTGCGCGAGATCCGCGGGACCGGCGGCGGCGAGCGCCGCGTCGAAGCCTTGAGTGTGCGCGTCGACGAAAGCGGCATCGGTCGCCCCGTGTTCGGCGAGGAAGGCGAGCAAGCCGTTGAATAGCCGCACGTCGGAGCCCGGCTTGAGCGGCAGATGCAGATCGGCCATTTCGCACGTCGCGGTGTAGCGCGGATCGACCACGACGATCTTCATCTCCGGCCGCTTCTCCTTCATCTTGACAATGCGCTGAAAGAGGATCGGGTGACACCACGCAGTGTTCGAACCGACGAGCACGACCATGTCCGCGAGTTCGAGGTCTTCATAGTTCATCGGCACGAGGTCTTCGCCGAACGCGCGCTTGTGCCCCGCCACCGACGACGACATGCACAGCCGCGAGTTCGTATCGATGTTCGCGCTGCCGATATAGCCCTTCATCAGCTTGTTGGCGACGTAGTAATCTTCGGTGAGCAGTTGCCCCGACACGTACAACGCGACCGCATCCGGACCATGCTGCGCGACGATGCGTGCGAAGCCGCTCGCGACCGTGCCTATGGCGTCGTCCCATGAGACGTCGGTGAGCGTACCCCTCTGTCGATCGCGCAGTTTCGGCGCGAGCAGGCGTCCTTCGAGTCCCACCGTGTCGCCGAGCGCCGAGCCCTTCACGCACAGACGCCCGAAGTTGGACGGATGCGCTTCGTCGCCCGCAATCACGACTTCGGTCGCGCTCTTCGGTGTCGCGTCCACGCCGCAGCCGACGCCGCAATACGGACACGTGGTCTTCACGGATGCAGGTTGAATCGGGATGATGGGCAGGCTCACGTTCGAAGTCTCTCTTGCTGATGCTTCATGCTGATCCGTTGGCTTCGCAAAGGGCGCGGCCGAACAGAAGCGCGTTGCGCAGATGTGTCACGTCGGTGCGGTTCTGGATGAGGTCGAAGTACCAGCCGCCGTCCTTCACGTCGCCGTAGAGCACCGCGCCGATCACGCGTCCCGCCTGCAGCACGAGACGCTTGTAGACACCGCGGCGCGGATCGCGCAGCACGAGGTCCTCGCTGTCGTCGCCGCCGATGAAATCGCCCGCGGAATACAGGTCCACGCCGGTCACTTTGAGCTTGGTCGCGGTCGCGCGCTGCACGTAGCGGCGATGCCCCGCGCCCGCGAGATGCGCACCCGCCACGCGCGCCTGATCCCAGATCGGCGCGACTAGACCGAAGGTCGCCGAACGATGCTGCACGCATTCGCCCACCGCATAGACGCGCGGATCGAAGGTCTGCAGCGTGTCGTCGACGACGATCGCGCGTTCGCAATGCAGACCCGACGCCTGAGCCAGCGCGATGTTCGGCCGCACGCCCGCCGTCATCACGACGAGGTCCGCATCGATCTGCGTGCCGTCGGCGAAACGCACGGCGCGCACGCGGTCATCGCCGACGATCTCGCTCGTCTGCGCGGCCATCGCGAAACGCAGGCCTTTCGCTTCGAGCGAGCGCCTGAGCAAGGCGGACGCAGTTGCATCGAGCTGGCGGTCCATCAGGCTTTCGCTCGCATGCACGACGGTCACCGACATGCCTTGCCGCTGCAGGCCGTTGGCCGCTTCGAGCCCGAGCAGTCCGCCGCCGATGATCACCGCATGCCGATGATCGCGCGCGGCATCGAGCATGGTCTCGACGTCCTGGATGTCGCGGAACGCAATCACGCCACGAAGGTCGCAGCCCGGCACCGGAATGATGAACGGCTTCGAGCCCGTCGCGATCAGCAGACGGTCATAGCGCACTTCGACACCCTTCTGCGAGCGCACGATACGCTTCGCGCGATCGATCCCGGTCACGGCATCGCCGGCGTGCAGCGTGATGCCGTTCGCGTCGTACCATTCGCGCGTGTTGAGGATGATGTCGTCGACGCTCTTTTCTCCCGCGAGCACCGGCGACAGGAGAATGCGGTTGTAGTTGCCGTACGGCTCCGCGCCGAACACGGTGATGTCGTAAAGCTCGGGCGCGATCTTCAAGAGCTCCTCGACCGTGCGCATGCCCGCCATGCCGTTGCCGATGACGACCAGACGCTGACGCGCTTTCGCTTCATTCAACGAGGCGAGACCCGCAACCGCATATTCGGTCTTCATGCGGCGATCCACACCTTGCCGCCTGCAACTTTCACGCGATACGCGCTGACGGAAAGTTCGGGTGTTTCGAGGCATTCGCCGGTGCGCAGGTCGAAGTGCTGTTTATAGATCGGCGACGCAACCACGACACGCTCGCCGAGACTGCCGACGATGCCGCGCGACAACACGGCGGCCTGCGAATGCGGATCGTAATTGTCGATTGCATAGACGCTCGATTCGTCGCCGGCGAGATGGAACACCGCGACCTGCGTGCCCTTCACGAGCGCGCAGACGCCGGTGTCCGGCACGATGTCGTCGAGTTCACAAACGGCGGTCCAGTCCTGTTCGATGCGGTCGTTCATGACGATCTCCTTGCGTGGCGATGATTCAAACGGTTTCGATGACAACCGGAATGTCGGCGAGCTTCGACTTGCGCTCGTCGGGCGTGGCCGGTCGAATCTGGCCGCGCTCCTCGACGAACGTCACGTTCGCATCGCCCTCGTCGCTGTTCACGAAGTGACGGAAGCGCTTGCGCGTCTGCGGATCGGTGACCGCCTTCTTCCATTCGTCTTCGTAGGTATCGACGACGAGTTGCATCTCCGTTTCGAGTTCGGCTGCGATGTCGAGCTTGTCGTTGACCACCACGTCGATCAGATAATCGAGGCCGCCTTCGAGGTTGTCGCGCCAGACGCTCGTGCGTTGCAGGCGATCGGCGGTGCGCACATAGAACATCAGGAAGCGGTCGATGTAACGCACGAGCGTGGCGTGATCGAGATCCGACGCAAGCAGTTCCGCATGACGCGGCTTCATGCCGCCATTGCCGCAGACATAGAGATTCCAGCCCTTCTCGGTCGCGATCACGCCGATGTCCTTGCCTTGCGCCTCCGCGCATTCGCGCGTGCAGCCCGAGACGCCGAACTTGATCTTGTGCGGCGTGCGCAAGCCCTTGTAGCGGTTTTCCAGCTCGATCGCGAGACCGACAGAATCGCCGACACCGTAGCGGCACCACGTCGAACCGACGCACGACTTCACCGTGCGCAGCGCCTTGCCATACGCATGACCCGACTCGAAGCCCGCCGCGATCAGCTCTTCCCAGATGAACGGCAACTGCTCGACGCGCGCGCCGAACATATCGACACGCTGACCGCCCGTGATCTTGGTATAGAGGCCGTATTTCTTCGCGACCTGACCGACGGCGATCAGACCGTCGGGCGTCACTTCGCCGCCCGGCATGCGCGGCACGACGGAATAGGTGCCGTCGCGCTGGATGTTGGCGAGGTAGTAGTCGTTCGAATCCTGCAGGCTGGCGTGCTCCGTCTTCAACACGAACTCGTTCCAGCACGAAGCGAGAATGCTCGCGACCGTCGGCTTGCAGATATCGCAGCCGCGTCCCTTGCCGTGTTTCGCCAGAATCGAAGCGAAGGTGCGATGGCCTTCCACGCGCGCGATGTGATACAGCTCCTGACGCGAATAGGCGAAGTGCTCGCAGATGTGATTGTTGACGGCGAGTCCCTGTCGCTTCATCTCGGACTTCATCACTTGCGTGACGAGCGGCACGCAGCCGCCGCACGTCGCGCCCGCCTTGCACGTCGACTTGATCGCGCCGATACTCGTTGCGCCCGCGCAGACCGCCGCGCAGATTTCGGCTTTGCTCACGTTGTTGCACGAACAGATCTGCGCGCCATCGGGCAACGCTTCGACGCCGAGTGCGGGCTTCGCCTTGCCATCGCTCGACGGCAGGATCAGGAATTCGGGCGCGTCGGGCAACTCGATCTTGTTGAGCATCATCTGCAGCAGCGTGCCGTATTCGCTCGCGTCGCCGATCATGACCGCGCCGTGCAGAAACTTGCCGCAATCGGATACGACGAGCTTCTTGTAGACCTGCTTGCGCTCGTCGCTGTATTGATACGTGCGGCTGCCCGGCGTCTTGCCGTGCGCATCGCCGATGCTCGCGACATCGACGCCCATCAGCTTGAGCTTCGTGCTCATGTCCGCGCCCGCGAACGCGGCTTCGATGCCCACGATCTGCTTCGCGACGATGCGCGCCATGTCGTAACCCGGCGCGACGAGACCGAACAACTGGCCCTGCCAAAGCGCGCATTCGCCGATCGCGTAGATATCGACATCGCTGGTGCGGCAGGCGTCGTCGATCACGATGCCGCCACGCGCGCCGATGTTGATACCGGCCGCGCGCGCGATGTCGTCGC
This sequence comes from Caballeronia peredens, assembly GCA_001544595.2. Lineage (GTDB taxonomy): Bacteria > Pseudomonadota > Gammaproteobacteria > Burkholderiales > Burkholderiaceae > Caballeronia > Caballeronia peredens. Next base: position 225,243 of record FCOH02000003.1, read on the forward strand.
GCGGACGAATGCCCGCGGAAAACACGATCATGTCGGTGTCGAGATGCGTGTCATCGGCGAAATTCATGCGGTTCGCCGCGCCCACGCCGTCGACGATCGCGAGCGTGTTCTTGCCGGTATGGACCGTCACGCCGAGTTCCTCGATCTTGCCGCGCAGCATGCGGCCGCCGCCTTCGTCGACCTGCACCGCCATCAGGCGCGGCGCGAATTCGACCACGTGCGTGTCCAGTCCCATGTCGCGCAATGCCTTCGCCGCTTCGAGGCCGAGCAGACCGCCGCCGACCACCGTGCCCGTCTTCGAGCGCGCGCCGCACGCCTGCATCGCCTCGAGATCCTCGATCGTCCGATACACGAAGCAGCCGTCGCGGTCGCGGCCTTCGACCGGCGGCACGAACGGATAGGAACCCGTCGCGAGCACGAGCTTGTCGTACGCGAGCACGTCGCCGTTCGATGCCGTGACGGTGCGCGCCGCGCGATCGATCGCGACCGCGCGCGCATCGAGCTTCAGCACATAGCCGGTTTGTTCGAAGAAGCCTTCCTGCACGAGCGAGAGATCGTCTGCCGATTTGCCCGAGAAAAACTCGGTCAGATGCACGCGATCGTAGGCCGCGCGCGGTTCTTCGCAGAGCACGGTCACGTCGAGGGCTTGGTTGCCGCTTTCGGCGAGACATTCGAGGAACTTGTGGCCGACCATGCCGTGGCCGATGACGACGATTTTCATGACGGGGACCTTTCTCGATTCTTAGTTGGCAATGCCGCGGTTGACGGCCAGTGCGCTTTCGCGCAACGCGGCTTCGCGCGCCTTGTGTTCCGGCGAGAAGCGCACGGCGAGCGCGCAGAGCGCAGTACCCGCGACGATCACGCCGAGCATCGACAGCGTCGCCTGCGCGCTGCCGAGGCCTTTCATCAGGAAGCCCGCCGCGACCGCGCCGACATTGCCGCCCGCGCCGATCACGCCGGCCACGCCGCCGAGCGCGCGGCGATCGATGAAGGGAACCAGCGCATAGGTCGCACCGCACGCCATGTGTGTGAAGAGGCCGAAGACAAGCATCGAGATGACGGCGAGCGCGGCGCTCGGCGCATGCGCGAACGCATACAGGCCGATGCCTTCGCCCGCGATCAGCGCGAACAGCAGCGTCGCGCGAATGTCGAGGCCTTTCTTCGCGGCGGCTTTATCGGAAACCCAGCCGCCGAGCGCGCGGGCGAACAGCGCGAGCAGGCCGAAGCTGCCCGCCGCCATGCCCGCCTGGCCGAGCGTGAGCTGGAAGCGATCGACGTAGTACACCGCCGCCATGTTGTGGATGAACACTTCCACGCCGAAGCACGCGCCGTAGGTCACGAAGAGCATCCACACGCGATAGTTCGAGCACGCGGCGAGAAAGCTCTGCCATCCGCCCTTCTTGCCGCCGTCGATCGCGATGCCGGCGCGGCGCAACGTCGAGAAATCGCCTTGCGGGCAGTCCTGCGTATAGCGCCAGTAGAAGTACGCCATCACCGGCATCGCGACGCCCGGCACGATCAGCGCGATGCGCCATGCCGATGCAGCGCCCGCGCCGAGCGCGATCGCCGCCGCGACGAGCAGCGGCACGATCGCCTGCGCCGCGCCCGCACCCGCGTTGCCCCAGCCGGCGGTCGTCGCGTTCGCCGTGCCGACGACGTTCGGCGCGAACATCACCGACGTGTGGTACTGCGTGATGACGAAGCTCGCGCCGATCGCACCGATCGCGAGGCGGCACCACAGGAAGCTGTCGTAACCCGTGGACAGCGCCGCGCCGAGCACGGGCACCGCGCCCGCGAGCAGCAGCACGCTATACACCTTGCGCGGGCCGAAGCGGTCGCACATCGGACCGACTACGAGGCGCACGAGAATCGTCACCGCCACGGCCGCGATGTTGATGTTGGCGACCTGATCCGCCGTGAGACCGTATTCGCGCTTGATGAGCGGCATCAGCGGCGCGCACGCGAACCACGCGAAGAAGCAGACGAAGAACGCCATCCAGGTGAGATGGAAGGCGCGCATCGGCGCCGTGCGCATGCTGAAGAGATCGATCCGGGTGGCTTTATCCATCGCTGTGTCGTTCCTGTGATCGCCAAAAAAGAAAGGCGTCCCGCGCATGCAGCCGGTTGGCCGATGCGGGGGACGCCGTTGTCCGATGCCCGCATGTCGTCAACCTGCCGGGCGCTGTATTCAGGACGGATCGCCGTTGATCCGATGGCAAGGCTTAAGGCAAGGGCTATGCCATGCGTGATGCATCGGCCGGAGAACGGCTCCGGGCAAGGCTTTGCGGGACACACGCACCGTTAATGCGCGTACGCGCCGCGTCGTGTTTCGATGCAGGCAGGCACAGCGATGGTGCGACGCAGCACTGATGACGTGCGAACGCTCGCGGCAGCGATGCGGACCGAATATCCGGCAGCCGGTCTTTTTGTACGATTCGGTTAATCCGGTTAACCGTTTGGTGACCCGCACGCATTCACCCGGACGACGCACATACGCGCCGCATCGGTGCGACGCCGGGCCACGCGCACAAGGGCAGTGCCGGCATCGACATCGGGCGGCCATGCCCGAAGATGCACGAAGGCGCGAAAACACTGGCGCGGCGAGCCACACTCGCGCGAATGGCCCGCTTATTGCATTGATGAACGCGCTGCGGGCAACGGCGTTCGCGGCATTCGAACCCACCACGCAAGGACAATGGCGTCCCCTTCGTGCAACGACACGAGCGGACGCTTTTTGCGTTTACCGCGTCGCGCCGATGCATCCCCATACTCGCGAAGCCGAATCAGGAAGCAACGATGAGCACCGTACAAGGCAACGTCACCCTTCTCTCCGCAGGCCCCGGCGATCTGGACCTGCTGACCTTGCGCGCCGCGAAGGCGCTCGCCGCCGCCGACATCCTGCTCCTCGACGATCTCGCCAACGCCGACATCGTCACGCTGGCTCCGCGGGCACGCGTGATCCGCGTCGGCAAGCGCGGCGGCTGCAAGTCCACACCGCAGGCGTTCATTCAGCGCCTGATGCAGCGCTATGCGAAGAAGGGACTGCACGTCGTGCGCGTCAAGGGCGGCGACGCATTGCTCTTCGGCCGCGCGGGCGAGGAGATCGCCGCTTTGCGTAAAGCACATATTCCGGTCGATATCGTGAACGGCGTGTCGTCGGGATTCGCGGCGGCGGCGGGACTCGGCATCTCGCTCACGCATCGCGATCATTGCCAGGGCGTGACCTTCGTCACCGCGCACATGCAGGACCACAGCCAGCCGGACTGGGCCGCGCTCGCCGCCACCGGCACCACGCTCGCGATCTATATGGGCATGAGCCGCATCGCGAGTCTCACGGCGGCGCTGCTCGACGCGTTGCCCGCGAACACGCCCGCCGCCGTCGTGCAGAACGCGGGCTCGCACGAAGAACGCCGGCTCGTCACCACACTCGATCGCCTCGCGCACGACGCGCTCGCCGCCGGTCTCGGCAGTCCCGCGGTGATTCTCATCGGCGGGGCGATCGGCGAAGCGGCCGAGTTCACGGCCTACGCCGGCGACACCCGGAGCCTCGCGCATGCGGCGTGATGCGGGTTCTCAAACGGCAGGCGGCGCGTTAAAGTCGCATCAGCCTTCCTCGCCGTTCCTCGCATGACCGCCTCTCCCGCTTCCCGCATGCTGCGCGTCCTGCTCGTCACCGACACCGCCAAGCCCATCGGCGACCTGCGCGAGCAGCTCGCGCGCATGGGCTACGACATGCTCGCCGAAGTCGCCGCGCCCTCGGCGCTGCACGCGGCCGTCGAGAGCCAGAAGCCCGATGTCGTCATCATCGATACCGAGTCGCCTTCGCGCGATACGCTCGAACAGCTCGCCGTGATGAACAAGGCCGCGCCGCGTCCCGTGCTGATGTTCAGCACCGACGCCGACCAGCAGTTCATCCGCGCGGCGGTCGGCGCGGGCGTGACTGCGTATTCCGTCGAAGGGCTCGCGCCCGCACGGCTCGCGCCGATCATCGAAGTCGCGCTCGCGCGTTTCGCGCACGAAGAACAGCTGCGCCAGCGCCTGGCCAAGGTGGAGGACGAGCTGGAACAGCGCAAGGTCATCGACCGCGCGAAGCGCCTTCTCATGGACAAGCGCGGCATGTCCGAAAACGACGCCTACGCGGCGCTGCGCAAACGCGCGATGGATCAGGGCGTGAAGGTCGCGGAAATCGCGCGCCAGCTTCTCGCCATGGCCGATCTTCTGCGCTAGCCGGCGCATTCAAGAATCCGATATGACTTCGCCCGACACGATACTCTCCGCGCCCGAACGCACGCATCTGCGGCTCGGCTTCGTCGCGCTCTCCGATGCTGCGCCGCTCGCCGCCGCCGCGCTGCGCGATCTCGGCGCGCGGCACGGCATCACCATTGAACTGTGCCGCCAGCCGTCGTGGGCGGCCGTGCGCGACAAGCTGCTCTCCGGCGAAATCGACGCGGCGCACGCGCTCTACGGGCTCGTGTACGGCGTGCAACTGGGCATCGGCGGGCCGCAGGCGGACATGGCCGTGCTGATGGTGCTCAACCGTAACGGTCAGGCGATCACGTTGTCGCGTCCGCTCGCCGATGCCATCGATGCAGGCGCGAGCGTGCAGCAGGCGCTGCGCGCGCTCGGCCGGCCGCCGGTTCTCGCGCAGACATTCCCGACCGGCACGCACGCGATGTGGCTCTACTACTGGCTCGCGGCGCAGGGCGTGCATCCGCTGCGCGATGTGCGGAGCATCGTGATTCCGCCGCCGCGCATGGCCGATGCGCTCGTCGAAGGCGCGCTCGACGGTTTTTGCGCGGGCGAGCCGTGGCACGCGGTCGCGCAGGCGCGCGGCGCGGGGCGCACGGTCGCGTACACGAGCGAGATCTGGCCGGATCATCCGGAAAAGGTGCTGGCGTGCCGGCGCGAATTCGCCGCGTTGTATCCGAACACGGCGCGCGCACTCGTGCGCACGCTGCTCGACGCCTGCGCATGGCTCGACGCGCCCGCGCATCGCGCGGAAATCGCCGGCGCGCTGGCATCGAAGGAATTGCTCGGCGTGTCGCGCGAACTGATCGAAGCGCGGCTCGCGGCCACCGACGGCGGCGCCGCGCGCGCGCTCCCCGTGCGCTTTTTCGACGGCGGCGCGGTCAACTATCCGCGCGCGTCGGACGGGCTGTGGTTCATCACGCAATACCGGCGCTGGGGCATGCTCGACGCCGATATCGACGATGCAGCCGTCGCCGCGAGCGTCAATCAGACCGCGCTCTATCGCGACGCGGCGCAGGCGGCGGGCATCGCGGTGCCCGGCGAACGCCGCGCCGCCACGTTCTGCGACGGCCACGTCTGGGACGGCGGCGACGCGGCGGAGTATCTCGCGGGCTTCGGGATCGGCGCATAGAAAAGCGCCTACCATGAAATCTCCAGCGCGCACCGGAGATTCGCCATGGAACTGCTCGCCATTGCCATCGACAAGCCCGAGGACACCAACTTCATCCTCGGGCAATCGCATTTCATCAAGACGGTCGAGGATCTGCACGAGGCGCTCGTCGGCAGCGTGCCCGGCATCCGCTTCGGGCTCGCGTTCTGCGAGGCGTCGGGCAAACGGCTCGTGCGCACGTCGGGAACGGACGAACATTGTGTCGATCTCGCCGCGCGCAACGCGCAGAACATCGGCGCGGGGCACAGCTTCATCATCGTGCTCGGCGACGGTTTTTTTCCCGTGAACGTGCTCAATACCGTCAAGACCGTGCCGGAGGTCTGCCGCATCTTCTGCGCGACCGCCAATCCGACGCAGGTGCTCGTCGCGCAGACGGATCAGGGGCGCGGAATCGTCGGCGTGATCGACGGGCTGCCGCCGCTCGGCGTCGAAACCGCCGAGGACGTGCAATGGCGTCATGATCTGCTGCGCAAGATCGGCTATAAGGCCTGAGCGCTCGAAAACCACCGAAAGCCGCGCCGCGCCTTGACTTGGCGGCGCAAATCGCGAGAATGTGGCGCGCCGCCGCGCCCGGCGTCCGGCGCGTTTTTCCGGCCGGGGCGCGACATCATGGACAATATCGGGATGCGGTATAAACGCCGTTGGCGTTTCCGCGTCCCGGACATCGCGCGCGAAGCCCGCCGCGCGGCCAGGCGCGCCGCCGTCCGGGCGCGCGTCAGCAGAATCCCGGCATCACCCCCGCCGATACGGCATCGAACACCGGCCACCCGCGCCGCCCGAGGATGGGGTCGTCCTCGCGCGGCCAACAGGAGCATCACATGACCGACATGAATCCAGGCTTTTTCGGCAGGCTAGGCATTGCCTTCGGCGCCTTTTTCGGCATTCTGGGCAATGCGGCGTTCGCGGGCCGCGTGCAGCGCCTGCGCGAAACGCCGCTTGCGCCCGAAGCCGCGCCGGCCGCGCCAGCCGCACCCGCCGCACCCGCAGCACCGAAACCCGCCGCCGCGCCGGTTCAGCCCGCGCCCTCGGCGCTGAAGGAAGCGAGCCCGATCGCCGCGCTGCAACTGCTCGGGCTGTTGCAGCGCGATGCGCGTTTCATCGATTTCGTCGAAGAGGACATCACCAATTACGGCGATGCCGATATCGGCGCGGCTGCCCGCCTCGTGCACGACGGCTGCCGCGCGGTGCTGCGCGAGCATTTCACGATCGCGCCCGTGCGTCGCGAAGCCGAAGGCAGCCGCATTACGCTGCAGGAAGGTTTCGACGCAGCCGCGGTGCGGCTGACCGGCAATGTCGTCGGACATGCGCCGTTCAGCGGCAATCTCAGCCATCGCGGCTGGAAGGTCGAGGACACGCGCCTGCCGAAGCTCGCGCCGTCCCATGATGCGAGCATCGTCGCGCCGGCGGAGGTGGAACTGTGAGCGACATCAACACGAATGCCACTCAGGCGCGCTATTCGATCGGCGTCGATCTGGGCACGACGCACTGCGCGCTCTCCTATGTCGACATGAGCGCGAGCGACGGCGAAAAGACCGCGCAAGGCGTGCTGCCGATCTCGCAACTCACCGCGCCCGGCGCCGCCGAAGAGCGCGATCTGCTGCCGTCCTTTCTCTATCTGCCGCACGAAAGCGAACTCGCACCCGGCGATCTCACGCTGCCGTGGACGCAGGAACGCACGTTCATCGTCGGCGAACTGGCGCGCAGCCGTGGCGCGGGCACGCCGATCCGCCTCGTCTCCAGCGCGAAGAGCTGGCTGTGCCATCCGGGCGTCGACCGGCGGGCGGCCATTCTTCCGTCGGACGCGCCCGAGGAAGTCGCGCGCGTCTCGCCGATGGAAACCTCCGTGCGCTATCTGACGCACTTGCGCGAGGCATGGAACCACGCGCATCCGGACGCGCCGTTCGATCAGCAGGACGTCACCGTGACGATTCCCGCTTCCTTCGATCCGGCCGCGCGCGAACTCACCGCCGAAGCGGCAGCGGCCGCCGGCTACACGCGCATGACGCTGCTAGAGGAGCCGCAGGCGGCGCTGTATAGCTGGATCCAGAAGTCGGCCGGCGGCTGGCGCAAGCAAGTGCGCGTGGGCGACGTGATTCTCGTCGTCGATGTCGGCGGCGGCACGACCGACTTGTCGCTGATCGCGGTCGTCGAACGCGACGGGAATCTGGAATTGCATCGCGTGGCGGTCGGCGAGCATATCCTGCTCGGCGGCGACAACATGGACCTCGCGCTCGCGCATACCGTCGCGCGCAAGCTCGCGGCATCCGGCACGCAGCCCGATCCGTGGCAGTTGCGCGCGCTCACCTACGCGTGCCGCTCGGCGAAGGAGACGCTGCTCTCCGATCCATCCGTCGATGCCGTGCCGCTCGTCGTGCCGAGCCGCGGCTCGAAGCTGATCGGCGGGACGCTGCGCACCGAACTCACGCGCGCCGAACTCACGCAGATCCTGCTCGAAGGATTTTTCCCGCAAGTCGATGCCGCGGCGCGGCCGGTTTCCCGCGCGCGCGTCGGCCTGACGCAACTGGGCCTGCCCTACGCACAGGACGCCGCCGTGACGCGTCATCTGGCCGCGTTCCTCGGCCGTCAGGTGAACGCGCTCGCGGAAGTCGAAGGGCTTCGGCACGAAGCGCCGCCCGGCGCGACGCTTCTGCATCCGACCGCCGTGCTCTTCAACGGCGGCGTGTTCAAGTCGCCGCTGCTGGTCGAACGCGTGATGGCCACGCTCAACGCCTGGCTCGCCGGCGAGAACGCGCCGGCCGCGCGTCTGCTCGAAGGCGCCGATCTCGATCTCGCGGTCGCGCGCGGCGCCGCTTATTACGGCTATGTGCGGCACGGCCGTGGCGTGCGCATCCGCGGCGGCACGGCGCGCGCGTATTACGTCGCGGTCGAATCGGCCATGCCCGCCGTGCCCGGACTGGAGCCACCCGTGCAGGCGTTGTGCATCGCGCCCTTCGGCATGGAGGAAGGCACCGAGGCCGAATTGCCCGCGCAGGAATTCGGGCTCGTCGTCGGCGAGCCGGTGCATTTCCGCTTCTTCGGCTCGTCGGTGCGGCGCCAGGATCAGGTCGGCACGCTGCTCGAATACTGGCAGCCGGACGAGTTGCAGGAGCTCGAGGAAATCGAGGCTTCGCTGCCGCCCGAAGGCCGCACGCCGGGCGAAGTCGTGCCCGTCAAGCTGCATGCGCGCGTGACCGAAGCCGGCACGCTCGAACTCGAAGCCATTCCGCGCGGCTCGTCCGAGCGCTGGAAAGTGGAGTTCGACGTGCGCGGCGGCGTCAGCGCGGATCAGGGCATGGGCCGGTAAGTGGCCACACGCAAGAAAAAGGCGCCGGGCGCGCGGTACAGCGTCGGCATCGATCTGGGGACGAGCAATACCGTCGTCGCCTACGCGGAAACCGGCTCGAACGATATCCGCGTGTTCGACATCGAGCAGCTCGTGAGTCCCGGCGAAGTGGCCGCGCGGCCGCTTTTGCCGTCGCTGCGCTATCACTTCGCGCCGGGCGAACTCAAGAGCGCCGATCTGCAATTGCCGTGGGGCGAGATGGAAGCGCCCGCCGTCATCGGCACGATCGCGCGGGCGCTCGGCGCGCAGGTGCCGGGGCGGCTCGTGTCGAGCGCGAAAAGCTGGCTGTCCCACGCGGCAGTCGATCGCCTCGCGCCGATTCTCCCGTGGGGCGCGGGCGACGACGTCGAGAAAATCTCGCCCGTGATCGCCAGCGCGAGCTATCTGGCTCACGTGCACGCGGCGTGGAACGAGCGCTTTCCCGATGCGCCGCTCGATGCGCAGGACGTGGTGCTGACGGTGCCCGCCTCGTTCGACGAAGGCGCGCGCGCCCTCACGCTCGAAGCCGCGCGCATGGCGGGCCTCGAAAAACTGCGGCTGCTGGAAGAACCGCAGGCCGCGTTCTACGACTGGCTGTTTCATCACCGCGCGACGCTCGCCGATGAACTCGCGGCCACGCGTCTCGTACTGATCGTCGATGTCGGCGGCGGCACGACCGACCTCACGCTGATCCAGGTCGCGATGCAGGACGGCGAGCCGGTACTCACGCGCATCGGCGTGGGCAACCATCTGATGCTCGGCGGCGACAACATGGACCTCGCGCTCGCGCATCTGGTCGAAAGGCGTCTCGCGGGCAGCGACGCGCGGCTCTCCGCCGCGCGCCTCTCGCAACTGGTCGAACGCTGCCGCGCCGCGAAGGAGCAATTGCTCGGCGCACAGGCGCCCGATTCCACGTCGATCACGCTGCTCGGCGCGGGCGCGAAGCTGATCGGCGGTGCGCGTTCGGCCGATGTCACGCGCGAGGAAATCGAGCGGATCATCGTCGACGGCTTCTTTCCGATGGTGTCCGCGAGCGACCGGCCCGGCCGTTCGCGCGGCGGCATCGTCGAATTCGGGCTACCGTATGCGAGCGATGCGGCCATCACGCGGCACGTCGCCGCGTTCCTCGGCCAGCACGCGAACGAGGCGCGCCGCGCGCTCGACGTTGCCCCCGACGCCGCCGCGATTCCCGACACCCTGCTGCTGAACGGCGGCGTGTTCCGCGCCGGTCCGCTCGCGAAACGCATCGCCGATACCGTGTCGGCCTGGCGCGGCGACGCCGTCCATGTGCTCGAGAACGGCGATCCCGACGTCGCGGTCGCGCGCGGCGCGGTCGCCTATGCGCTCGCGCGCGCGGGCCATGCGCCGAAGATCGGCGGCGGCTCGGCGCGCAGCTTCTTCCTTCTCCTCGACGAACCGGCCGACGACGCCGCGCGCGGCGTATGCGTGCTGCCGCGCGGCACCGAGGAAGGCCAGCCGATCCATCTCGCGGACCGCACGTTCGCGCTCACGCTCGGCGCGCCGGTGCGTTTTCACCTGGCGTCATCGGTGACGGAGACTGCGTACCGGGCGGGCGAACTCGCCGACCTGAGCGCCGCCACGGGCGACTACGTGCGTCTGCCGCCGATCGCGACCGTCGTCGATCCGCGCGCCGGCGACCACGGCAAACGTCGCGAAACGCCCGTGCAACTGACGACATCGCTCACCGAAGTCGGCACGCTGGAGATGCACTGCATCGCCGTCGACGATCCTTCGCAACGCTGGCTGCTCGAATTCCAGCTGCGCCAGGAAGCGCCGTCAAGCGACGACGCCGCGGCCGAAGCGCATCCGGCGCTGCCGAAGGCCATCGAACTGATCGACCGCGCGTTCGGCACGCGCGCGCAGGATATCGGCCCGAAGGAGGTCAAGCGCCTGCGCGCGCAACTCGAACAGACGCTCGGCGCGCGCGATACGTGGGACATCGCGCTGCTGCGCGAGCTGTTCGGCGCACTGTGGGAGCGCGCGAAGAAGCGCCGGCGCTCCGCCGATCACGAGCGTCTGTGGCTCAATCTCACGGGCTTTTGCATGCGTCCGGGGTTCGGATCTCCGCTCGACGAATGGCGCGTCGAGCAGTTATGGACGCTGTTCGACCAGGGCATCCAGTACAGCAACGAGAGCCAGATCTGGTCCGAATGGTGGACGCTCTGGCGCCGCGCGGCCGGCGGCCTTGCCGAAGCGGCGCAACTGCGTCTGCTCGACGACATGGCCTTCGTGCTCCAGCCGCCAGGCACGAGCCGCTATCGCCGGGCGGCGGGCGCGGCGCGCGCGGGTTACGAGGACATGGTGCGGCTCGCGGCATCGCTGGAACGCGTGCCGGTCGAACGCAAGATCGAAGCGGGCGAGTGGCTGCTCACACGCCTCAAGAAGCCTTCGGAGAACGTGCAAAGCTGGTGGGCGCTCGGCCGTATCGGCGCGCGTCAGCCGTTCTACGGCAGCGCGCATGGCGTCGTGCCGCCGGACATCGCGGTGACGTGGCTCGATGCGATTCTCGCGCTCGACTGGAAGAAGGTCGATCCGGCCGCGTTCGCCGCCGTGCAGATCGCGCGCATGACCGGCGACCGCTCGCGCGATCTCCCCGACGATGCCCGCGCCGCCGTCGTACAGCGCCTCGAAGCGATGGGCGCGGCGCAGGCATGGATCGCGATGGTCCGCGAGACTGTCGAGCTCGATCGCGCGGACGTGGGCCGCGTGTTCGGCGAAACGCTGCCGGCCGGGTTGAAGCTGATCGGTTGAAGGCTTCGCGGTACGCCGCCGCCGATGAAAATGCTTCGGCCTCAGAAGCTTTTTTGGCCAGACGTTGCGCGCACGCCGCGCCGAGTCTTGAATACCGGCTGGACGCATCCTATGTTTATCAGTGTGTCGCTATGGACACACACTGAAGGAGGTCAGCATGCCATCCCCACGCAAGGCTCAAGCGAGCCAGCCCGCTGAAACGGAAATGTCGAGCCGCAAGAAAACCGCCGGCACCAAGGCTTCGCCCGCGAAGGCCACCGGCGCCAAGGAAATGCAGGTCACGAAGCGCAGCACCAAGGCCAAGCCGAAAGCCTGAGCGAACAACGCAGGATTCGCCCTCGTCGTCGTGCGGGGGGCATTCGTTGTGGCTGTCCTTCGAAACGGCGGGTGCGCACGCGCTGCGCTCGCCGTTCGACTCTCTTCCGACTCTCTTTCTTCTCCCGCCGCACCGCCCATACGCGCCGACTTGCGTCATCGTCCGCCAAAATCCGCCATCAGACCGCAATAAAGCCGCAATAATTTCCGTTTATAACGGCTGATTGCTAAAAAAAGGCGTATTGGTATGACCGCATTGGCCTAAAGTAGAGTTCCCCGATTCCGTGAGCGAGCATGAAGATGGCCGTACCGCAACGCGCCGCCGGCGTGCGTACTCCAGGCATTCTGTCCGCCGCCGCGCGTGAAGCCGGCGCGAGTCTGGTGCGCAATCTCTCGATTCCGGCGCCGTTCTCCGATCCCGTCGTCGAGGCGCAGTTCCTCGAAGACCACAGCCAGCGTTTCTGCGCGTTCCGGCGCGCATCGGCGCTGCTGGCGCTCGTCATCTGGACGTGCTTCCTCTGGTGGGATTTCAGCTTCGTGCGCGGCAACAAGGCGCTCAACGTACGCCTGGCCGACATCCTCGCGCTGCGCTTCGCGGGCGTCGCGCTGCTGATTTTCGTGGGCGCGCTGGTGCTGCGGCCCTCGTTCCGCTCGCACGCCACCGCGCATCGCGTCATTCTCACGGGCATCTTCGGGCTGCTGTGCCTGATCCTCACGATGGTCGCGATCACGCCCGCGCCGTATAACTACACGCAGTATTTCATCGGCCTCTATCTGGCGCTGTTCTTCCAGTTCAGCTTCTTCTATTTGCGCTCGCGGGTCGCACTGAGCGTCGGCATCGTCACGATGGCGTCGGTCATCGTTGCGCAGATCGCCATTCATCTGCTCAACACCGAGGACTTCTTCGCCGGGCTCTTCTATATGTTCAACGTCGTGATCGTGGGTCACGGCGTCTGCACGCACGCCGAACGCGTGTCGCGCGAGCGTTACAGTTCGGAGCGCGCGCTCGCCGCGCTCAACGACGAACTGCGCACCGCCAACGTGTCGCTCGGCCGCAAGAATCGCGAACTGGAAGTGTCGAAGAAGGATCAGGAGAACAAGACCCATGCGCTGCTCGCGCTGCGCGAGCAGCAGATGATCGCCGCGCAGACCGCGAGCCGCGAGAAATCCAACTTCCTCGCCGCCGCGACGCACGACCTGCGCCAGCCGATGCACGCGCTCAACCTGTTTCTGCAGGCCGCCGCCGAGGCCATCCGCAACGGCGAATTCGCGCAGGCGGAGCGGCTCATCGACGAATGCGGGCGTTCTTCCGTGATCCTCGCGCGTCTGCTGAACGCAGTGCTCGATCTGTCGCGGCTGGAATCGGGGCGTGTCGTGCCGCGCTATCACGTGTTCGACGTGCGGCAGATCGTCGAGGAAGCCGCCGCGCAACTGCGGCCGTTCGCGATGAGCCGCGGCGTCGAGTTGCGGCTGCGTCTGCCGAAGGAGGAAGTGGTCTGCGTGCGCAGCGATTCGCACTGGCTCGGCCGCGCGGTCGCGAATCTGGTGTCGAACGGCATCAAGTATGCGGACCAGAGCAAGTCGTCGAGGGCGACGGTGATCGTCGGCGTGGTGCGCTCGGCAACGCGCGCGCGGATCGACGTGCTGGATAACGGCATCGGCATTCCGGCCGATTATTTCGACGCGATCTTCCAGCCGTTCTTTCAGGTCGACAATCCCGAGCAGGATCGCGACAAGGGGCTCGGTCTCGGGCTCTCGATCGTCAACGCGGTGATGTCGATGCTCGATCAGCACCGCATCGAGCTCAAGTCCACCGAAGGACGCGGCTCGCGCTTTTCGCTCGAAATGCCGCTGTGCGGTCCGTCGCCCGACAAGCCGTCGGCGCGTGCGCCGGCGCGTTCGGAAGCCGCCGAAGCGGCGCAGCTCAAGGGCCGTTACGTTCTGCTCGTGGAGGACGACGGCCTCGTGCGCGCGTCCACGGAAGCGCTGCTCTCGCAGTGGGGCGTGCTGTACGACTCCGCCGCGAGCTTCGAGGAATACGAAACCATACTGGGCGATATCGAGCGCTTCCCCGATCTCATCATCACCGACTTCCGCCTGCGCGATTCGAAAACGGCGCGCGAAGTCGCGATGCTCGGCGCGGTGAAGCTCGGCCGTCCGTGCCCTTGCCTCGTCGTGACGGGCGAGCCCGCCGCGAGCATCGTGCCGCTCGCGTGCGAACAGGACGTGCTCTCCAAGCCGGTCAGCCCGGCGGAATTGCGCAGCGGCATGCTCAACCTGATCGCGGGCGAATGCGCGACGGCCGCATGACGAAGCACAAGATCATCTACGACACCGATCCCGGCATCGACGACGCCATCGCGCTCGTGTTTCAGGCGCGGCATCCGGCGATCGAACTCGTCGGCATCACGAGCGTGTTCGGCAACGCGGATATCGACACGACGACCGCCAACGCGCTCTATCTCGCATCGCGGTTCGCGCCCGGCGTGCCGGTGGTGCGCGGCGCGGCGGCGCCCTTGCTGCGCCCGCCGCCCGAGCCGATTCCGCATATCCACGGCAAGGACGCGCTCGGAGAAATCCCTCGCACGGAGCGCGTGAGCACGCAGGAGGACGGGCGCGCGGCGCATCGGTTCATCGTCGAAACGGTGCGGGCGCATCCCGGCGAGATCACGCTGCTCGCGGTCGGGCCGCTCACCAATCTCGCGCTCGCGCTCGAAGAAGATCCGGAGATCGCGACGCTCGTGCGCGAAGTCGTCGTGATGGGCGGCGCGTTCGGCGTGGGCGGCGAACTCGGCAACGCGACACCGGCCGCCGAAGCGAACATGCACGGCGATCCGGACGCCGCCGACAACGTCTTCGGCGCGGCGTGGAAAGTGTCGATCGTCGGGCTGGACGTCACGCACGAAACCGTCATGAGCACGGCTTTTCTCGCCGCGCTGCGCGACGACGCGGGCGACGCCGGCCGCTTCGTGTGGGACGTGTCGCGTTTCTACGAGCGCTTTCACGCTGACGACGGCATGTCGCGCGGCATCTACGCGCACGATTATTCGGCGGCGGCGTTCGTCGTCGCGCGCGAACTCTACACGACGCGAAGCGGGCCGGTGCGCGTGCTGACCGACGGCATCGCCGCCGGTCTCACGGTGCAGAAGCCCGCTTCGATGCGCACCCCGGCGCCCGACTGGGACACGCGTCCGCCTTGCGATGCGTGCATCGGCGTCGATGCCGCCGCGGTGCTCGAACTCTTCGCGCGAACGCTACGAAGCTAGCCGCGCGCCCAGCCACTGGCGCAGCGCCTCCACTTCTTCCATGCAGACGGAATGCGGCATCGGATAGCTGTGCCATTCGACGTTGCAGCCCTGCTCGCGCGCGAATTCGCAGGCCTGCTCGCCGAGGCTCACGTTCAGCACGTCGTCGAAGGAACCGTGCGCGGCGAAAACGGCGATCGAGCGATTGGCCTCGCTCAGCGATTCGCCGATCAGCCCTTCCGACGGAATGTAGCCCGACAGCACGATCAGCCCGGCGAGCCGCTCGGGATGCGTGAGGCCGGCATGATAGGTCATCGCGCCGCCCTGCGAAAACCCCGCGATGAAAATGCGCTCGGTCGGAATGCCGCGCGCGTTCTGTTCCGCGACGAGCGCGCGCACGCGTTCCACCGATTGCTCGATGCCGGCTTCGTCCACCCGCCGGTTGATGCCTTCGAACGACAGAATGTCGTACCACGCGCGCATCACGTAGCCGTTGTTCGCGGTGACGGCGATTTCCGGCGCATTCGGAAAGACGAAACGCAGGGCGGGCGCATCGGCGAGACGCAACTCGGGCACGAGCGGCACGAAGTCGTTGGCGTCGGCGCCGAGGCCGTGCATGAGGATCACGGCGAATTCGGGATTCGGCGCGGTTTCGATCTCGATGACGGACGGTTGATCGGCCATGCTGGGCACTCCTGCTTCAGATGATGGGAACGAGAATCTGGACGATGCCCACGACCGACACCAGCCACACGAGCGAGCGCACGAACGGCACGCCCGCCGCATACAGCGGCACGTAGACCACCCGCGCGACGAAATATGCGAGCGCGCCGTAATGCGTGAGCATGTTCTCGCGCCCCGCGACGTGCACGATCAGCACCGCGGCCGCGAAGATCGGCAGCGTCTCGAAGAGATTCGCCTGGGCCCGCATCAGGCGTCCGGAGAGCCTGCCGGGCGGCGGCGTGGGGCCGTCGCGCGGACCGGCGTTGTATCTGAGACCGACTTCACGATTGCGCACCACGGCGGGGAGCAAGACCTGCACCAGCGCGAGCACGAGCGTCCACGCCAGCATCGTCAGTTCGAAACTCACGGCGTCTCCTGGAAAATTGCCTGCGACGAGTCGCGCCCATCATGCCACCACGACCCGCGAGCGTGTAGTCTTGATGCGACCCGGCTCCGACTTTCACTCATGCACGCGATGACCTTACGCCTTTCCCCCGGCGACGATCTGCGCGCCGCGCTCGATCACGCCTTTCGTGCGCACGGCCTCTCGGCCGCGTTCGTGCTGCAGGGAATCGGCAGCCTGAGCGTCGCGCGCATTCGCTACGCCGGCCGCGACGACGCCGCCGAACTGCGCGGCGACCTCGAAATCCTGACGCTCGCCGGCTCGTTGTCCTCGCAAGGTCCGCACCTGCACATCAGCGTGTCCGACGCCGACGGCCGCGTCTTCGGCGGCCACGTGACGCCGGGCTGCATCGTGCGCACCACGGCGGAACTGGTCGTCGCGAATCTGCCGGACGCACGCTACACGCGCGAACACGACGCCGCGACGGGCTTCGCGGAACTCGTCATCCGCCCAGTGTGACGGCGACCGGCGGCGTCGCGCCGTCGAGCGCGAGTTCGTGACGCACGATCATCTCGAACTCGCTGTCTGCATCTGAATAGTCCCAGCGCTCGACGGTCGTCTGCCGCGCGCCGCCCGCGCCTGCATCGTGGCGGATCACGTTGACCGAATTGTCGATGGTGCCGCGCGTGCGCGACGACAGCGCCGTGCCCGCCTGCACCGCCCAGACGCGCCGCGGCAAGCCCGCGAAGGTATCGTGCAGCGGCAAAACGTACGGCAGATGAATATGGCCGCCGAGAATCAGATCCGCACCCGCGCGCGCCCAGCGCTGCACCGCGCGCGCTCGTCCGTGGAGCAGATTTTTTTCGTCCTGCGCACGCGTGACGGCCACCGGCTGATGCGTCACCACGACGCGCAATTGCGCCGCGCCCGCCGTCTCCAGACGCGCCGCGACGCGCCTGATCTGCTGCATCGACACTTCGCCGTCCTTGTGCCGGTACGGCCGCGTCGTGTTGACGCCGAGCACGAGCAATCCCGGCGCTTCGAACGACGGTTCCAGATCCGCGCCGAACGCCCGCTGATGATTCGCGTAGGGGCGGAACAGCCGCGAGAACGGATCGAAGAGCGGAATGTCGTGATTGCCGGGCAGCACGAGCGCGGGCACGGCGCCGAGCGAATCGACGAACGCGCGCGCCGCGGCGAACTGGCTCCGGCGGGCGCGCTGCGTGATATCGCCGGACAACACGACGAGATCGGGCGACAACGCATCGAACAGACGCGACAGCGCCGCCACGACCGGCGGCCGCTCGGTGCCGAAATGCGTATCGGAAATCTGCAACAGCAAGGTCATGAGCGATTCGCTTGCGCCACCGCCGCCTCGGGTTTGAGCAGCAGCAGCGGCTTGACAGACACGCGGAATTCGAGCGGCATTTGGAGGCGCGTGATTTCGCCGTCGGTGGCAATTTTAACGAGCCGGCGTTTCTTCGACGGATGTGTCACGACGATGCGCTCGAACGTGAAGCTCACGACGTGATCCGAGTCGGACAGCCGCCCCGCCGCGCCATGCAGCGACAGCCACAGGTGCATGAGCCGCCCGACCGGACGCGGCGCAATCGCGGCGAGCAAGCCCTGTTCCAGCGCGCGCGCTTCCTCGGGCATGCCGATCTGCTCCATCTGCAGCCGGTTGTTGCCGACGAACAGCGTCGACGAACGGATTTCCGTCGTGCTGCCTTCGTGTTCGACATGCAGACGCAGGTGGCGGTGCGGCTTGAGCAGCGTGGAAAGCGCCGACCACAACGCCACGAGACGGCTGCGGCCGAACTGCCGCTTGTACGTCTCGCGATCCTCCAGCAGCCGCGGATAGAGGCCGAGACTCGCATTGACGATGAACATCCGTCCGTTCACGAAGCCCACCGAAACGGGATAAGCGCGCGCGTCGAGCAGCAGTCTCGTCGATTGATCGAGATCTGCGGGAATGCCGTGATCGCGGCTGAAATAGTTGAAGGTGCCGCGCGGCAGCACCGCGAACGGACAGCCGGCGTCGAGTGCCGCGTGGGCGACGGTGCAGAGCGTGCCGTCGCCGCCCGCGCCGACGAGCACGCCTTCCTGCGCCGCCGCCGCCGCGGCCGTTTCGCGCGCGATGCGTTCGAGCTGGCGAGGATCGTCGACGACGTGCATTTCGAAATGACGCCCTGCCGCGCCGAGTTCGCGCTCGAGCACGGCGCGCGTCGCGTCCGCTTGCTGGCGGCCCGAACCTGCGTTCATCACGATGAAAAACGGCGTATCGGCGGCGAGCGGCTGGCCCGCGACGGCGGTGGCGGATGTTGGGGTCATCGGCAGCGATCCTTTGCGGTTTCGTTGCGTTTTCCCGTGCACGGAAGACACGGCGAGCCGGCCTCGCAGGTTCGCGCGAGGCTCGCCGATTATAACGAAAGCCTTACAAATGGATCGCCGGCCGGAGTACGGCGCAGGCCGGCAAGACGCGCGGCTTACGTGTGTTCGCCGCGAATGTAGTACTCGAGTTGCTGGATGGTGAACTGCTGCTCGGAGATGATGTTCTTGACCAGATCGCCGATCGAAATCATGCCGACGAGCTTGCCGTTGTCGATCACCGGCAGATGGCGCATGCGCTTGTCGGTCATGAGGGCCATGCAGTCGTCGGTGGTCTGGTCCGGGCGGACGTAGCGCACGTGCGAGGTCATGATGTCGCGCACGGGCGTCTGCTTCGACGCGCGGTCCATCAGGACGACTTTGCGCGCATAGTCGCGCTCCGTCATGATGCCCACGATTTCGTCGCCCTCAGTGACGATCACCGCGCCGATATGCTTGTCGGCCATCATCTTGATCGCATCGAAGACCGACGCCGTTGCCGCGATCGTATAGACCGTCTGTTCGGGTTTCGAACTCAGAACCTGTGCGACTGTTGCCATCGAGCGCCTCCGACTGGCTTGTGCGGCCGGCCGGCCGCGTGTTGTTGTATGCGGGAAACGGTGCTGCTGCTGAGCGATGCGATGTCCTGCGCCACTGATGAGCCTAAAGCCTTGCGCTCGACGCCTTCATCGGCATTAACCCGACCATTCAAAAAAAGTATAGATCACGGCGAGGCGAGCACGTGTGACATGCCGCGCGCATCGCATGCCTACAGTTTCGCCGATTCATGCCGCTAATCAGGCATTCGGCGCAGGCATTCCATAGAAAGTCGTCGCCCAGGCAAGCATGACACGAAGGCAACGCGGCGAGTGGCGCCGTTCACGGAGAACAAGGTGAGCAGTTCACAACAGGATATCGAGCAGCGCGTGCGGCTCGCAGGCAGCAACATGTTCGAATTGCTTCTGTTCAGACTCGGCGAGGCGCCGGGATCGGAACAGCGGGAGCTTTACGGCATCAACGTGTTCAAGGTGCGCGAGATTCTCGCGATGCCGACGATCACCGCGGTCGCGGGCGCGAGCGGCGAGATTCTCGGCGTCGCGGATATTCGCGGGCAGATCATTCCCGTGATCGATCTCGCGCGCATCACGGGCTGCCGTCCGAAGAACGGGCCGAAGATCCTGCTCGTCACCGAGTTCGCGCGCACCACGCAGGGCTTCGCGGTCGAGGAAGTGGACGATATCGTGCGGCTGGAATGGAATCAGGTGCTGTCGGCGGAATCGCACTCGGGCGGCAGCGCCGTGACGAGCTTCGCGCGGCTCGACGGCAATGTCGACGGCTCGCGGCTGGCGCAGGTGCTCGACGTCGAGCGCATCGTGCGCGACGTGCTGCCGGCGAAGGAATCGGACATCACCGAGGCGAACACCGGCCGTCTGCGCATCAAGCCGGGCGCGCGCGTGCTCGCGGCGGACGACTCGGGCGTGGCGCGGGCGCTCATCGAGCAAAGCCTCACGGCAATGGGCGTTCCTTTCGTGATGACGAAAACCGGCCAGGAAGCGTGGGACGTGCTCGAAGCGGCGCTCAAAAAGGCGCAGAAGGAAGGCACGGAAGTGGCCGATCAGATCGCGCTCGTGCTCACCGATCTCGAAATGCCCGAAATGGACGGCTTCACGCTCACGCGCCGCATCAAGGCGGACACGGGTCTGATGCACATTCCGGTGGTGATTCACTCGTCGCTGTCGGGATCGGCGAACGAGCAGCACGTGCGCAAGGTCGGTGCAAACGCGTATGTGTCGAAGTTCGAGCCGTCCGAACTTGCAGATGTGATGCGCGGCGCGCTCGTGCGGGCCGCCTGAGCCGGAAACTCCAAGGGCCGCGAAATCCGGCGCGCAAAATGACCGGCGCCCGGTGGCGCAGACCTCGTGAGTCTGCGCGACCAGGCGCCGGAACAGCCTTTCAGCCGATCGACCCGGCGGATAAGCCGGGACGGCCGATTCGATTAGTGACCGAAGAAGACCGATTGCGGGTTGTTGCTTTGTTGCGCACGGTTGCCCGATTGCGCCAGCGTGTCACGCGAACCACCGAAAGCGTGCGTGTCGGCGCCGTGAGCGTTTTCCTCGGCGGCGATCGTTTGTGCGCTCGGGCCTTGTTGCGATGCCGGCGCGCCGACTGCCGGACGGTAGAACGGAGCCGGGCCGTAGCCGCTTGCGAAAGCGGGGGCAGCGACGGTGGCGGAAGCGGCGATCAGGAGAGTAGCGAGAAGGTTGCGTTTCATGGTGTGCTCCAAAGACGGTTGACGTTCAATCAGAAAGCGCCGCAGCGGTCTTGCGAGAAACTGTCTGCTACGTCGATGGAATGCAGTGTATACCCCTACTATTGCTTTTTTATCCCCATAAATTTCAATTCAGTTTTCGTTCTCCGCCAACAATCGCTGGCCGCACGCGCGTGCGGAATCCGCGGCGAAGTCCGTCCATAAAGGCGATGCGCGGATCGTGCCGCGAGCGCTCGCGCGGAGTCATTCGGCGGGGGCAGAACAATTATTTATCGAACGAACGTGCGAAAAATGCGTCTTCGGCGTGCTTTTTCGACGTTATCTCAGTGGACGAGACGTTCGATCAGGCGGACGAGCATCGCGGGCGTATTGCCCTTCTGGCAATAGCCGTCGAAGCCCGCGTGCAGGCCTTCGGACCGCACGCTCTCCTCGCCGAGCGCCGTGAACGCGATGATCACCGCGTCGCGCGTGCGGGCGATACGCCGCAGCACGCGCGCGGTGGCGTAGCCGTCGTGTTCGGGCATGGTGATATCGAGGATGAAGACATGCGGCACCCAGCCGTCGACCGCATGCAGCGCATCGACGCCGGAGAGCGCAAACCGCGTATCGAATCCGTCGGAAGTGAGCGCCGCCGCGAGTGCCTCGGCGCTGTAGGCGTTATCGTCGACGATGAGGATGCGCCACGCGTCGCGATCCGCGCCGACACTGCGGTTCGTCCACAGCGAACATTGAGGGGAATGCAGAGAGACGGACATGGCTTTTCGACGAGTGCACATGTCCGATTCGCAGCACGTTTCGAGCCCGCACAGATGGGCTGTCGCTCAGGCGTCGCCTTCTTTCTTGCTTTTGCGCCGCTTGCCCGGCGCACTGTCGCTCGCCGCTTCGCTCTCGTCTTCGCTGTCGCGCAGGCGCGCATTCGCTTCGACGAGCGAGGCCGCGTCGCGCTGGCGCAACGCGATATCGAGCTCGCCGAGCGCGCCGATCAGCGCCGCCTGGTCGACTTCGTCGAGCGGCGTCTCGCCGTGCTCCGCCACGCGCCGCGCTTCCTTGTCGAGGCGTTTGAACAGCTTGGCGCCGAAACGCGTGTCCACGACGCCTTCGCGCGCGAGTCCCGCGATCACCGATGCCAGCCGGATCAGTCCTCCGGCGGTCGTCTGCGTCGCGCCATCCAGATCGTCACGATCTTCCACAGCCTTCTCCCCAAGTTGGCTCGCGGCGGCGCGTGTGCGCCCGTCTTGCGTGGCGCGATGATACGCCGTCAATATGACAGTCATATTTGCGCGCGCCGATGCATACGCCGCGATCGTTTCGCCCGCGTTCACGCGTTACGATCGCGCTTGCCGTCGCGCCGACTTACGCGCGACATCACGATTCGGGGCGCGACCGGTGGCACACTAGCGCGGAACGGCGCGCACGCATCGCACGGAGCGAGCGCTGACGCGAGCGCCGGCAGCAAATACGCCGAATCATCAGAACCGCAACCGAATTTCCGCATGAATCCCGCTACCCTGCAAAGACCGCCCTACGGTTCCGATTTCTCCGGCCTCGTCTGCGGCTTCCGGTTTCACGTCGACGAGCCCGGCGAGCCGATCGACGCCGAAGCCGCGACCGAATGGCTCGCCCGCGAGGACACCGCGAAGGAATTCGTCTGGCTGCATTTCGATCTCGCGAACAGCGCCTGCGAACGCTGGATGCGCGCACGTCTCGGCCTGCCCGACGCGTTCTTCGACACGCTGCACGAAGGTTCGCACTCGACGCGCCTCGAACATCAGGAAGGCGCGCTCTTCGCGGTCATCAACGACGTGATGTTCAACTTCGAGCTGACGCCCTCGGAAATCGCGACGCTCTGGGTCTACACGCATCAGAAGCTGCTCGTCACGGCGCGCCTCAAGCCGTTGCGTTCGGTCGATTCGCTGCGCGAGTCGGTCCGGCGCGGCGAGCAGTTTCGCTCGCCCGCCGAATTGCTCGCGCATCTGCTGCGCGATCAGGCCGACCTGCTCGTGCATATCGTGCGCCGGACGAGCGTCGAAGTCGACGGCATCGAGGATCGCTTTCTCGCGCGGCGCGTAACCGAGACGCGCACCGATCTCGGCGGCTTGCGGCGCGTGCTCGTCAGACTTCAGCGCCTGCTCGCGCCCGAGCCCGGCTCCGTGTTCCGTCTGCTCGCGCGGCCGCCGCGCTGGCTGCATTCGCAGGACATTCAGGATTTGCGAGACGCAACCGAAGAGTTTTCACTCGTGCTCAACGATCTCGCGGGCCTCGTCGAGCGCATCAAGCTTCTGCAGGAAGAAGTCGCGACGCGCATGGACGAACAGAGCAACCGCACGCTCTTCACGCTGACGCTCGTCACCGTGCTCGCGCTGCCGATCAATATTGTCGCGGGCTTCTTCGGCATGAACGTCGGCGGCATTCCGCTCGCGGAGAATCATCACGGTTTCTGGCTGCTCGTGGTAATTGTCGCGAGCTTCACCGCGCTGGCGGGATGGTGGGCGTTCCGGCGCAGCCGCAATATCTAGCGCAGGCGGGCCTTCGAAACCTCAGAAGCCCAGGTCGCTCAGGCCCGGATGATCGTCCGGCCGGCGGCCGAGCGGCCAGTGATACTTGCGATCCGCCTCCTTGATCGGCAGATCGTTGATGGACGCATGACGATGCGTCATCAGCCCGGCCTCGTTGAACTCCCAGTTCTCGTTGCCATAGCTGCGATACCAGTTGTTCGCGTCGTCGTGCCATTCGTAGGCGAAGCGCACCGCAATGCGATTGCCCGTGTACGCCCACAGTTCCTTGATCAGCCGGTAGTCGAGTTCGCGCGCCCACTTGCGCCGCAGAAACGCGACCACTTCCTCGCGGCCGTTCGCAAACTCCGCGCGATTGCGCCAGCGCGTATCGACGCTGTACGCAAGCGACACGCGCTCGGGATCGCGCGTATTCCATCCATCTTCCGCGAGTCGAACCTTCAGTTTGGCCGATGCTTCATCGAACGGCGGGAACGGCGGCTTGCTTTCCATGGCGAGTCCTCTTTGAAGTAGATGACGAACAGCGTGAAGAAGTGCGAGAGGTAGACAACCCTGTCTACCCGGCGCACTCTAGCGCAGGTAGACGAACCTGTCTACAATCGGATGCATGAATACTGCCTCCGTCTCAGCCGATATTGTGGACCTCGCACCCGATGCGCGCATTCTTCATACCGCGCACGATCTGTTCTATCGCGATGGCATTCGCGCCACGGGCATCGATCGCGTGATCGCCGAATCGGGCGTCGCGAAGAAGACCTTTTATCGCTACTTTCCGAGCAAGGACGCGCTGATCGTCGCGTTCCTGGATTATCGGCACGAAATCTGGATCACCTGGTTTCGCGACGCCTTGCAGCGCCACGGCGGAACGCTGTCCGCGCTCGTGCCCGCGCTCGCAGAATGGTTCGGCGCAGACGCCTATCGCGGCTGTGCGTTCATCAATTCGGTCGTGGAAGTGGGCGGCACGCTGCCGCAGGCAATGGACATCTCGCGGCGCCACAAGCGCGACATGACCGTGGCGATCCGGGCGCTCATGCCGGCGTCGCGCACCGCGAAAGCCGATGCGCAGGCGCTGGCGCTCGCGGTGGATGGCGCGATCGTCGCGGCGCAATTCGCGGATTCTCCCGCGGATGCCCTGAAGGCGCTCGCGCGCGTGGTGCGCGCGGTCCGGCGCGGCGCGAAATCGGCCGGCGAATAACGCTCGAAGAAAGTCCGACGCCCGGCGCGAATTCAGGCCACGGCCAGCGGCGCCAACGCATGCTCGATGACATCCGCCAGGCGCGCGAAGTTCGGCGCGATCTGCGCGTTCGGCACGCAGGCGTATCCGAGCATCAAACCCCGCATCGCTTCGTCCTGGTTCATGTAGTAATTGACGAGCGGCCTCGTGACGACGCCCGCCGCCATGGCAGCGGCGGCGATCGCGCGGTCGTCGGCATCGGGCGGCAGTTCCAGCACGAAATGCAGGCCGGCTTCGTCGCCGCGCACGGCAAGCGAATCGCCGAAACGCGCCTTTTTCGCCTCGATCAGCAACTCGCGCCGCTCGCCGTACAGCCCCCGCATGCGTCGCACGTGCGACGTGAGGTGGCCGTCCAGAATGAACTCCGTGAGCACCGCCTGCTGCATCAGTTGTCCCTCGCGATAAAGCTCCGCCACGCCGGTGCGAAACGAATCGACGAGATTTTCGGGCACCACCATATAGCCCATCCTGAGGCCGGGATACAGCATCTTGCCGAGACTGCCGACGTAGATGACCTGCCCCGCGTCGTCGAGCCCCTGCAGCGATGACAGCGGCCGGCTGCCGTAACGGAACTCGCTGTCGTAGTCGTCCTCGATGATCCACACCTTGTGCTGCCGCGCGAACTCCAGCAGCGCGCGGCGCCGCGCGAGCGTCATCACCATGCCGAGCGGATACTGATGCGACGGCGTGACGAGCGCGAGGCGCGGCGGCGTCGCCATGTCGCGCTCGGTGGGATTGAGCCCTTCCTCGTCGACGGGAACCGGCACGAGCGTCAGCCCCGACGACTGCAGCACGCTGCGCGCGCCCCAGTAGC
The DNA here is from genome assembly GCA_001544595.2 of Caballeronia peredens. Lineage (GTDB taxonomy): Bacteria > Pseudomonadota > Gammaproteobacteria > Burkholderiales > Burkholderiaceae > Caballeronia > Caballeronia peredens. The sequence continues at coordinate 250,579 of FCOH02000003.1, forward strand.
ACGGCTCCTCGACCCAGGCGCGGTCGCCGAAATCGGTGAGCAGGCGCACGGCGAGGTCGATCGACTGATGAATTCCCGTCGTGATGATGATCTGGTCCGGCTGGCACTTGACCGACCGCGCGACGCGCAGATAGTCCGACAGCGCGCGACGCAGCGGTCGATAGCCGCCGCCGGGTGCGTAGGTCAGCAGATCGGGGCTGGCGCGCTTCCAGAGCCGGGCCTGCAGACGGCTCCAGGTGCGCGACGGAAACTCGGCGACATCTGGCACGCCGGGCATGAACGCGCCCCACTGCTTCGGCGAGACGCCCGCCTGCGCGATCAGCCGCTCGCCGCGGCGGGAGATCGTGCACGGTTTCTTCGCTTCCTCGGCCTGCGCCTTCGTCACGGAACCCTCGCGCGGCGCGGTGTCGGCGACATACGTGCCGCTGCCGGTCGTCGAGGTGACGTAGCCTTCGGCGGTCAGCTGCTCGTAGACGTGCAGCACCGTATTGCGCGCGATGCCGAGATCGATCGCCAGCGTGCGCGAACTCGGCAGCTTGGTGCCGGGCGCGAGCTGGCCCGTCAGGATGGCCTGCTGCATGCCTTCCAGCACCTGGCGATACATCGGCTCCGCGGCCGAGCGGTCGATCCGCGCGCTCAGCCAGTCGGCGAGGATGATGGTATCCATGATGTGTATTTCCAGCCCGGGAGCCACTCGCCGGACGCAGCCAAGTGGTTCCATTTTGAATATTGAAATGGCTCCCCATTGTAGAACCGTGCCGGGCTATAGTTATCGCGTGCAGTAGAAAAAATTTCCGATTGACTGAACACACACGGCGACACTCGGAAGCAATGGGGTTTTCCCGAAGGAGACACGGAAGATGAAATCCGATCAGGTGATCGTCAGCTTTCGCGGCGTTCGAAAGACTTACGATGGCGAGACGCTCGTCGTCAAATCGCTCGATCTCGATATCTATCAGGGCGAATTCCTCACGCTGCTCGGGCCGTCCGGCTCCGGCAAGACGACCTGTCTCATGATGCTCGCGGGCTTCGAATTCCCGACGGGCGGCGAGATCTGGCTCGACGGCAAGCTGCTCAACAAGGTGCCGCCGCACAAGCGCGACATCGGCATGGTGTTTCAGAACTACGCGCTCTTCCCGCATCTGTCGGTGCAGCAGAACGTCGAATATCCGCTGACTGTGCGCAAGATGTCCGCCCAGGAACGCGCGCATCGCGTCGATCACGCGCTCAAGATGGTGCGCATGGAGAGTTTCGCGAAACGCTATCCGGCGCAGTTGTCGGGCGGCCAGCAGCAGCGCATCGCGCTCGCCCGCGCGCTCGTGTTCGAGCCCAAGCTCGTGCTGATGGACGAACCCCTCGGCGCGCTCGACAAGCAACTGCGCGAGCACATGCAGATCGAGCTCAAATCCCTGCACGAGAAACTCGGCGTCACGTTCGTCTACGTCACGCACGATCAGGGCGAGGCGCTCACCATGTCCGACCGCGTCGCGGTTTTCGACAAGGGCATCGTGCAGCAGCTCGACACCGTCGATCATCTTTATGAAGCTCCGTGCAACGAGTTCGTCGCGAACTTCATCGGCGACAGCAACAGGCTGCGCGGCACGATCGAGCAAACGCAGGGCGACTACTGCGACATCCGTCTCGCGGACGGCACGCGCGTGTCCGGTCTGAATGTCGCGAAGGCGAAGCCCGGCGCGTCCGCCATCGCCTGCATCCGGCCCGAGCGCATGAAGCTGACCTCGGGCAACGGACATGCGAACGGCCATGTCGTGAACGCGCTGTCGGGCGAAGCGAAAAGCCTCATCTATTTCGGCGATCACGTGCGCATGCGTTGCGGCGTGCGCGAGCAGGACGAGTGCTTCGTCAAGGTGCCGCTCGGCACTCCGGCGCTCGACGGCTTCACGCCCGGCGCGCCCGTCGCGCTCGAATTCGCGCCCGAGCATTTGCGCGTGTTCGCCTGAGTCTGGCCGCTTCCGCCACGAAGCGCTGTGTCTTCCACCCGCAAGTCCATCGATAAAACCAAGCAGACAGAGGAAACCATCATGAAGAAGTTCGCACTGTGCTCCATGGCGGCAGCGGCCGCGCTCGTGTGTGCATCGACCGCATCCGTCGCGAACGCGGCGGATATCACCGTCGTCAATTTCGGCGGCGCGAACGGCGACGCGCAGAAAGTCGCGTTCAATCAGCCGTTCGAGCAGTCGACCAAGAACAAGGTCACGGCCGTCGAGTACAACGGCGAACAGGCCAAGGTCAAGGCGATGGTCGAAGCCAAGCACGTGAACTGGGACGTGGTCGAAGTCGAATCGGGCGACCTCGGCCGCGGCTGCGACGAAGGCCTCTACGAGAAGCTCGACTGGTCGAAGATCGGCAAGAAGTCGGACCTCGTGCCCGAGTCGCCGCAAACCTGCGGCGTCGGCTTCTTCGTCTGGTCGACGGCGCTCGCCTACAACGCGGACAAGCTCAAGTCCGGGCCGGCCGGCTGGGCGGACTTCTGGGACACGAAGAAATTCCCGGGCAAGCGCGGCATGCGCAAGGGCGCGCGCTATAACCTGGAATTCGCGCTGATGGCCGACGGCGTCGCGCCGAAGGACGTCTACAAGGTGCTCGGCACGAAGGCCGGCGCAGACCGCGCGTTCAAGAAGCTCGACGAACTGAAGCCGAGCATCCAGTGGTGGGAAGCGGGCGCGCAGCCGCCGCAATTCCTGGTCGCGGGCGATGTCGTGATGTCCACCGCCTACAACGGCCGCATCGACGCGGCGCGCAAGGAAGGCAAGAACCTGAAGGTCGTGTGGAACGGCAGCATCTACGACCTCGACTACTGGGCGATTCCGAAGGGTTCGCCGAACAAGGACGCGGCGACGCAGTTCATTTCCTACTCGGTGTCGCAGAAGCCGCAGGAAGTCTATGCAAAGAACATCGCTTATGGTCCGGTGAACAAGGCCGCGATCGCCGCGCTCGATGCGAAGACGCAGGCCGACATGCCGAACTCGCCGGCCAACGCGAAGAACGCCGTGCTGCAGGACATGGCGTTCTGGACCGATCACGGCGACGAACTCGAGCAACGCTTCACCGCGTGGGCGTCGAAGTAAGCGCCTGTCGGGCGGCATGACGGTCGCGCTTCGACGAGGCGCGACCGAAAAGGAGACTCAAGCGTGAACACCATGACGATTCCAGCGGATGAATCGGGCGAATCGAGCGCGCGCCTGAAGCGCGAACTGAAGGTCGCCGACGCGAAAAAGCGCGCAATGGCGCTGTTGCTGATCGCGCCGCTCGCCATCTTCCTGTTCCTGATTTTCGTGGTGCCGATCGGCGCGCTGCTCACGCGCGCCATCGAAAATCCCGAAGTGGCCAATGCGCTGCCGCACACGGGCGCCGCGCTCGCGAAATGGGACCGGAAGACGCCGCCATCGGACGAAGCCTACGCCGCGCTCGCGCAAGACCTGACGGCCATCTCGGACGGCGAGTCGATGGGCGCGCTCGCACGCCGTCTCAATACTGAAATCCCCGGCTATCGCTCGCTGGTCGCGAAGACCGCACGCGCGATGCCGCTCACCGGCGACGACGGCCACCCGCTCGCCGCGCCGCAGATCCGCGCGAAAATCGTCGAACTGGACGAACGCTGGAACGATCCCGCCTACTGGCAGGCCATCGCCAAGAACGCGGGACGCTATTCGCCGTTCTACATGCTCGCGTCGCTGGATCACAAGCAGGACGGCTTCGGCAACATCGTGCATGCCGGTCCCGATCAATCCATCTACATCAACGTCTTCGTGCGTACGTTCGTGATCGGCGTAGGCGTGACGTTGTTCGCGCTGTTGCTGGGCTACCCGCTCGCCTACTGGATCTCGACGCTGCCCGCGCGCCGCGCCAATCTCGTGATGGTGCTCGTGCTGATTCCGTTCTGGACGTCGGTGCTGGTGCGCGTCGCCGCGTGGATCGTGCTGCTGCAAAGCGAAGGCCTCGTGAACACCGCGCTGCTCGGCGCCGGCCTGATCGGCTCGCCGCTCGCGCTGCTGTTCAATCGCGTGGGCGTCTATATCTCGATGACGCACATCCTGCTGCCGTTCATGATCCTGCCGCTCTACAGCGTGATGAAGTCCGTCCCGCCGACGTACCAGCGTGCGGCCGTGTCGCTCGGCAGCCATCCGTTCGCGGCATTCTGGCGCGTCTACGTGCCGCAGACGTATCCGGGCATCGGCGCGGGCGTGCTGCTCGTGTTCATCCTCGCGATCGGCTACTACATCACGCCGGCGCTGCTCGGCGGCCCGAACGACCAGATGGTCAGCTATTACATCGCCTATTTCACCAACGTCACGATCAACTGGGGCATGGCGTGCGCGCTCGGCGCCCTGCTGCTCGCCGCCACGCTGGTGCTCTATGTGATCTACGGCCGCTTCACGCGCTCGAACGTGAGCCTGGGATAACGACAGGAAACCCCGCGATGAAACTCGCCAAACCGCTGTTTGCGCCCCATACGTCCGCCGTCGAGCGCATCTGGTACTTCGCGTTGCGCATCATCTGCGTGCTGACGCTGCTGTATCTGATCCTGCCCGTGCTGGCCATCGTTCCGCTGTCGTTCTCGTCGAGCACGTTCCTGGTCTATCCGATTCCCGGCTGGTCGATGCGCTGGTATCACAACCTCGTCATGTCGGACGAATGGCGCATGGCGGCGAAGAACAGCTTTATCGTGGCGCCGTCGGCGACGCTCGTTGCGACCATTCTCGGCACGCTCGCCGCGGTCGGGCTGACCAAAGCGAATTTCATCGGCAAGAGCGTGCTGATGGCCATCCTCATTTCGCCGATGATCGTGCCGGTGATCGTCGTCGGCGTCGGCATGTATCTGTTTTTCGCGCCGCTCGGAATCGCCAACACGTACTTCGGGCTGATCCTGGCGCACGCGGCGCTCGGCGTGCCCTTCGTCGTGACGACGGTGGCCGCCACGCTGCAGAACTTCAACATGAATCTCGTGCGCGCGAGCCAGTCGCTCGGCGCGAGCCCGCTGAAGACGTTTTTCCGCGTGACGCTGCCGGTGATCGCGCCGGGCGTGATTTCGGGCGCGCTGTTCGCGTTCGCGACTTCGTTCGATGAAGTCGTGGTCACGCTCTTTCTCGCCGGCGCCGATCAAACGACACTGCCGCGCCAGATGTTCACCGGAATCCGCGAAAACATCAGTCCGACGATTGCGGCGCTCGCGACCATCCTGATCGTGTTCTCGACGAGCCTGCTGCTGGCGCTCGAATGGCTGCGCGGCCGGGCGGCGGCACGAGCGGTCGCCTAGTGATCGGCGGCGGTTCCTCGGTGGCTGCTGCGTAGCTGCTTAGTACCGACGCGAGCAGGGTTTATGACTGGCGAGCGCTCGGACGAGTGCTCGGGAGCACCCGCGGAGCCCCGCCGGATAAGGGTTTCACCGGAGGTCGTTCGATTATTCGTAACAACGGGATAGTGTATTCACTGATGCAGTATTTATCGGAATATGCTTAATGACGTACGTTCTAGGTCGAGTCAAAGCCTGGAACAATGCCATGACAGCTTTTTCGAAAAGAGCGGACCCGTGGTCACAGACGGTTCACCAGCTCGAAGCGACGCCGATGGACGTCGTTCGTACTGCCCCATCCCAAAAATCTGCGCGCGCCGAAAGCACGTTTCTCGAACGCCTGACGCAGGACTGGAATCGCACGCACACGCACCACGCCGGCCACGGCCTGCCGTTTCCTCAGGCGGTCGTCCGGGTGATCGAGCGTCCGAGCAGCGCCACGGCGCTCGTCTACTGGTCCGATCCCGGTTTCTGCCACTACGGCTATCAGGGATGGCGCGCGACCACCGCGACGGCCGAGGGCGTCTGTTCGCTCTCCGGGATGCCGATTCATCGCGGGGATCAGGTGTACCGTCCGTCGCAGCGCGATCCGAAGCCGCAAAACGCGGCCGCCATGATCCTCGCCGCCGCCATGCCGAAGAACAGCGAAGAAATGGAAGTCGACCTGCACGAGTGACCGGCGCGGAATGCACGGGGAAACGGGCGGCGCCGGCCGGCCGCGCGTTTCCCTGCGTCTTCAATATCCGACCGTGATGCGTTGCCTGACGTGGGCGTCGTTCTCGAACTCGTCGAGGAAGGCGATCGCGTAGTCGTCGAACGAGATCCAGCTTCGGCCGTTACTGTCGACGAGTAGTTCGTCCACGCCGAGCCGGAATTTCTGCGTGCGCGGGCCGGGCACGAATTCGGCCGACGGCGAGACGAAGGTCCAGTCCAGATCGCGCTCGCGGCGCAGCGCGTCGAGAAACGCCGCGCCCGCCGTGGCTTCCGCCTTGTAGGCGGCCGGAAACTCCGGCAGATCGAGCACGCGCTGACCGGGGGCCGCGTAGAGGCTGCCCGCGCCGCCCACGACCAGCAGGCGTCGCACGTCCGCGCGCTTCACCGGTTCGACGATCGCGCCGGCGGAAACTGGCTCGAAGCGCGTCGCGCTGAATACCGCGTCGTGTCCCGCGAGGGCTGCCGCGAGCGCGTCGCCGTCGAGCGCGTCCACGTTGCGCGCGTCCACGCCCGGCCGCGCCTGAACCGCCGACGTATCCCGTGCGAGCGCCGTGACCGTGTGTCCGCGACGCAACGCTTCCTCGACGAGCCGGCTTCCCACATTGCCCGTCGCTCCGATGATCGCGATTTTGCTCATTGCCACTCTCTCCTTTTTGTTCCAGGCGTTCTCACCTCGATTCGCACACCAATCGTGCAACCGGTTTCATGATAAAGGGAAACAAACTATCGCGCAGTCGCCGCCTTTGCCATGATTTCTTTCCCGATAATGATGAAATCGGAGAACCGGACCGCACGCCATTATCTTTAAAAGCATACGTAAGGACATAATGGTCATGCAATTTCCGGGCCGATTTTACGGCGCTGACGAAAATACCGACACATCACCGTCATAATCGTTGAGCACAGTCTTCTGCGCGCGGCGCCATTAAACTGGAGAGCCCCGCACTCTTACCGAGACGCGGCGCAGCGGCGATTCCCGGCGTGCCACCGCGGCGTTCTCGGAACGAGTTTTCATATCGAAATTCGTCAAATTGTCATTGGATTGGTTTATATTGCAGTTCCTCGCCGCTCCATTACCGGAGGAGTTAATCGTGAAGAATCCGCAATTGCAGGGTGCCATCGAAGGACGCGAAAATCCGGCAGGCGAAACCGCCTATGAGCCGATTCCGGTTCGCGCAGTCCAAAAGGAGTCCGCTGAAGATTCCGGCTACTCCGATTCGCTGGACATCCCGCTCAATTACGGCATCGTGATGGACGCCGTCAGAGACGCAGTCCGCGCCAACCTCTGAACGCCCCAAAGTTCATGCGAAGCGCCCCATTCGGGGCGCTTTTTTTTAGCGCGCCGCCGCTGACATGCAATACGCGCGAGCCCGATCCATCATATGTTTGACGTGTTGCACGCAAGCACTCAGCACGACGAATCAAATCCTATCCGTCTGTCCAATAAATCGCGGCCGCAAGCGCTTTTGGCGAATGTCAATCAGTAGGATTCACAGCGACAGCCGCCTATTCGTCGATTAACGAGATGGTACACTGCCGCTCCGCTGCGGGCGGGCCGCGCCGGGCAATGAGCACCGCGCGACGCCTGTCGATGTTTCGTTCAGGCCTGGCTTCGCCGAACGCTCAAATTGGACTGTCTAGTCCGCCCTTTTCGCCCGATCCGACAAAAAAAACCGCTGTTAGTCTTTCTACTGGCGAAAAAAACCGCGTTGAAGTAAGTTCAGACGTGTAATAGCGCCTGGACAAGCGTCCGGATCAATGCTTGCGGGTTAAAGGGAACGCCCGCGAAGACGTAAACACGACGAACAACCACACGGTGTGGCACACGCCTGCCGAACGAAAACATGGCCGCTATTTTCGATTACCTGCTGGACAGCCACACCTCCCGGCAATGGCGCGGGCTGCTGGCCGCGCTCGCCGACGAGTTCGAGGCGCAGATCGGGCGCACCGAACTGCGTCAACTGATGCATCGGGTCGGCAGCCGTTTCGCCGCCGCCCGTCCGTTGCCTCCCTGCGATTCCACGGCGGCGCTCGCCGACGCGCTCAATGCGCTGTGGCGCGACAGTGACTGGGGCTTCGTCGAGCTGGCGGACGAGCGCGAGTATTTGAGCATCACGCATTTCTGCGCGCCGCTGCCCGCCTTCGGAGAAAGCGCGCTCGCGTGGACCCCGGCGTTTCTCGAAGGGGCCTATCAGCAGTGGCTCGCCGCACTCGGCGCGCAGGGACTCGCGATCCGGCAGGCGAGCGAGTTCGGCGACGACGCGGGCATCGAGTTCAGGCTCGCGCGCGCGGCCTGAGCCGGGCGCCCGACGCATTCCGACCGCCGCCTCGAAGCGGCGGCACCGATCGCCCCAGAGGGCGATTCCAGACAGCAGCACAGGCCAGCATCACGCAAGGCAGGCACGACGAGGAAGCGGCATCATGAATACTTCGCGCGACATCGAGAAGCTGTTCGATCATTTCGGCGGCAATGCAGGCGATTATCAGGAAATCGGTCGGGAGAACGAGGCCAGGACGGCTCGCACCCGCTGGCCGCTGCTCGCCACGCTGGACTTCGCACAGCCGACGATTCCGGAAATCGCGCCGCGCCGCGACGCGCAGATGAACCCCTCGCGTTCGCATGCGGCCGAGCCGGATGCCGAACGGGCCGAATCAAGCGCCGCAGCAGCAGCGCCGACGCCGATCCTGCGCGGCAGGCAGCAGCTTTTCACGCGTCCGCATCGCCGCACGATTCCGCCCGTCAAGGCGCCGGAAGCGGAGTCGCTCAGCGCCTTGCGCTTTTCGGTGCTCGGCGAGTCCGCTTCAAGCGAAAGCGCGACGATGCCGGACGCGGCCATCGCCCCCGCGACGAACGTGCCGCCCGTTCACGCGCCGGTCGCGGCCAAGCCGGTAGCGAACGACGGCAGCGCCAGCACACAGGCCGCGACGGCCACGTTCGGATCGAGCTTTCTCGCGCGCCGCGCGTCCGCGCAGCCCGCACCGGCGCCGGTCCCGTCGGTGCCCGCCGCGCGCGCCGCCGAACCCGCGCCTGCCACGGCCGCCGCACCGCAATCGATCCTCGGCAAGCTTTTCAAACCGCAGACGCAGACCGCCGCGAGCGCACCCGCCGGCTCGCTCGATGCCATGTTCGAGCGCCTGCGTCACGCCAGCCCGCAGGGCGCCGACTCCACGAACACGCAAGCAAGCGCCGCCCGCGCGAGCCGCCTCTCACGCTCATGAAAGTCATCACGGTAGTTTCAGCGAAAGGCGGCGTCGGCAAGACGACGCTCGCCGCCAATCTCGCTTCGGTGCTCGCCGCGCGCAGCCGTCGCGTGATCGTGCTCGATCTCGATCCGCAGAACGCGCTGCGCCTGCACTTCGGCATTCCGCTCGACAGCATCGACGGCATCTCGCGCGCGACACTCGCGGGCGACGCGTGGCAGACCGTGATGTTCGACGGCGTCGACGGCGTGACCGTGCTGCCCTATGGCGCCGTGATCGAAGACGACCGCCGCCGCTTCGAGGCGCTCGTCGACAACGATCCCGCCTGGCTCGCGCACGCGCTCGCCTCGCTCGCGCTCGACGCCAACGACATCGTGATCGTCGATACGCCGCCGGGCTCGTCCGTCTACACGCGCACTGCGCTCACCGCCGCGAATTTCGCGCTGAACGTCGTGCTGGCCGACGCCGCGTCCTACGCCGCGATCCCCGGCATGGAACGCATGATCGAGGCCTACGCCGCGCCGCGTCAGGATTTCGCGGGCCAGGGCTATGTCGTGAATCAGGTCGATCAATCGCGCCAGCTGAGCAAGGACGTGCTGAAAGTGCTGCGCAACATGCTCGGCGCGAAGCTGTTCCCGGGCGTGATCCATCTGGACGAAGGCGTCTCCGAATCGCTCGCGTGCGACACGACGCTCATTCATTACGACCCGCTTTCGCAAGCGGCCGCCGATCTGCGCGCATGCGGCGACTGGCTGCTGGCCGCCGTCGACGCGATGGTCGTCTCGCCGAGGAAACTCGCATGAGCGCCGCCAAGCCGTCGCCCGAAACCGAGGTCAGCGTCGCGACTTCGCGCCTCGAACGTTTCGTCGATGCGGGCATCTGGCGCAGCCGCGTCGTCGTGATCCTGCTGACGGCGCTCGCTGCGTGCGCGCTGTATTTCGTCGTGACGGTGCCGCTCGCGTTCGGTCAGCAGCTCGCGTTCGCGACCATCTGCTTCCTCTGCGCACTCGGCTTCCGGCGCCTGCAGGGCCAGTACGCGACCCTCGTGATGATCATGCTCTCGGTGGTCGCGTCGAGCCGCTACATGTTCTGGCGTCTCACCGAAACCACGTATTGGGAGCGTCCGCTCGACGCCGCCTGGGGTCTCCTGCTCGTCGCGGCAGAAGTCTACGCGGCGCTCGTGCTGCTGCTCGGCTACTTCCAGACGGCGTGGCCGCTGAAGCGCAAGCCGCTGCCGTTGCCCGCCGACCGCAGTTTGTGGCCGACCATCGACGTCTTCATCCCGACTTACAACGAGCCGCTTTCGGTCGTGAAGCCGACCATCTACGCGGCGCTCGCGCTCGACTATCCGGCCGACAAACTGTCGATCCACGTGCTCGACGACGGCCGCCGCCCGGAGTTCAAGAGCTTCTGCGAGGAAGTGGGCGTCAACTGGACGATTCGCACGCACAACCGGCACGCGAAGGCGGGCAACATCAACGAAGCGCTGAAGATCACCAAGGGCGAATTCCTCGCGATCTTCGACTGCGATCACATTCCGACGCGCTCCTTCCTGCAGATCTGTCTCGGCTGGTTCCTGCGCGACAAGCTGCTGTCGATGCTGCAGACGCCGCACCACTTCTTCTCGCCCGATCCGTTCGAACGCAATCTCGGCACGTTCCGCAAGGTGCCGAACGAAGGCGAACTGTTCTACGGCCTCGTGCAGGACGGCAACGATCTCTGGAACGCCACGTTCTTCTGCGGCTCGTGCGCGGTGCTGCGCCGCTCGATGGTCGAGGAGATCGGCGGCATCGCGGTCGAGACCGTCACGGAAGACGCGCATACAGCGCTCAAGCTGCACCGGCTCGGCTACACGACCGCCTATCTCGCGATTCCGCAGGCCGCTGGCCTCGCGACCGAAAGTCTCTCGGGACACATCGGGCAGCGCATCCGCTGGGCGCGCGGCATGACGCAGATCTTCCGCATCGACAATCCGCTCACGGGCAAAGGCCTCAAGATCGGCCAGCGGCTGTGCTATCTGAACGGCATGCTGCACTTCTTCTACGGCGTGCCGCGTCTCGTGTTCCTCACGGCGCCGCTGTCGTATCTGTTCTTCGGCGCGCACGTGATCGAGGCGGCGGCGAGCACCATCGCGATCTTCGCGCTGCCGCACATGATGCACGCGAGCATCACGAACTCGCGGATGCAGCGCAGCTTCCGCCACTCGTTCTGGGCCGAAGTGTATGAATCAGTGCTGGCGTCGTACATCACCGCGCCGACGCTGCTCGCCGTCATCAACCCGAAGCTCGGCAAGTTCAACGTGACGGCCAAGGGCGGCCAGATCTCGAAGGACTACTTCGACTGGTACATCTCGCGTCCTTATCTGCTGCTTCTGCTGCTGAACCTGCTCGGCTTCATCGCGGGCATCGTGCATATCGTCATTTACTGGCACGTCCGCAGCGAAGTGAACACGACCGTCCTCAATCTCTGCTGGACCGTCTACAACATGCTGATTCTCGGCGCGTCGGTGGCGGCGGCGAGCGAGCGGCGCCAGGTTCGCGCGACGCATCGCGTATCGATGAAGATGCCCGTGATGCTCAAGTTCTCGACCGGCCGCACGCTCGCGTGCGAGACCATCGACTATTCGGAAGGCGGCGTGGGCGTCGCACTGCCGAACAAGATCGAAGTGCCGATGCACGAGCGCGTCACCGTGTCGCTCTTCCGGGGCGACGAGGAATATGCGTTTCCGGCGAGCGTCGGCTACACCGAGCCGGGCCGCGTCGGCCTGCGCTTTTCGCAGCTCACGCGCGAGCAGGAATACGACTTCGTCAAGACTACTTTTGCGCGCGCGGATGCGTGGACCGGCTGGTCCGAGGGACGCCGTCCGGATACGCCGCTGCGCGGCCTGTCGCACGTGCTGCTGGTGGGCACGCGCGGCATCGCAGGACTGTTCGAGCATTTGTACAGCGACCTTCGTACCTGGATGAACAAGCGCCCAGTCGATGTGAAGAAGCTGAAAACCAAAGACCAATAATGGGCACGGGTATGTCGAAGTTGCGCGTTGAAAACGAAACGGGCGAGCGCGCGCCGCGTTTTTGCGAAAGACCACTGGGCCGCGCGCTGGCCGTCTGGATGGCGTTGCAGACGGCGTTCGCCGCGCCGCTCGCATCGGCTGCGACCGCAACAGCGGCTGCGGCCGCCACCGCGCCGGCCGCGGCTTCGGGCAGCGCCGCCGCGGGCGCGCAGCAGGCGACCGGCGTGGGCGCCGTGCCCGCGCCGAGTCCCGCCGCCATCTACAACCCGCTCACGATCGCGCAGCCCGCGCTCGCGATGCCCGTGCCCGCGTTCTCCGGCAAGCCCGAGAAACCGCTCGCCTCGCGCGTGCCGACCACGGCCGATCCCGGCACGCTGGTTCCGGGCGGACGCCGCCAGACGCTGACCTTCGCCGATTACGGCGCGCTCGATCCGCTGCAATTGCGCGGCACCGACGGCCAGAACGGCATCGCGTTTTCGGTGCGCGGCGACGAAGTCGTGACCGGCGCGATCCTGCATCTGATCTACAGCTACTCGCCGTCGCTGTTGCCGGCGATCTCGCAACTGAAAGTGCTCATCAACGGCGAAGTGGCGGCGACACTGCCCGTGCCGCGCGAGCAGGCCGGCATGCTGGTCGCGCGCGACGTGGCCATCGATCCGCGCTTCATCACGGAGTTCAATCACCTCAACGTGCAGTTGATCGGCCACTACACGCAGCAGTGCGAAGATCCGTCGAACTCGACGCTGTGGGCGACCGTCAGCAACGCGAGCTCGCTCGATCTCACGTATGCGTCGATCGCGAACAAGCCCGATCTCGCCGCGCTGCCGCAGCCGTTCTTCGACCGCCGCGACGTGCGCCGCCTCGAACTGCCCTTCGTGTTCGCGGGCAAGCCGAGCCTGGGCGAACTCGAAGCGGCCGGCACCGTGGCGTCGTACTTCGGCTCGCTCGCGGGCTATCGCGGCGCAATTTTCCCGGCGCAGAGCGACAACGTGCCGCTCTCGGGCAACGCCATCGTGTTCGCCGTCGGCGATGCGAAGATCGCGGGCGTCGACATTCCGCCGGTCTCGGGTCCGACGATCGCACTCGTCGAACGCGACGCCAGTGCGCGCGGCCGCCTTCTGCTCGTGCTCGGCCGCGACGACAACGACCTCAAGACCGCCGCGAAAGCGCTTGGCGTGGGCCAGAACACGTTGAGCGGCACGAGCGCGACCATCACGCAGTTCACCGATCTGCAACCGCGCCGCCCCTACGACGCGCCGAACTGGCTGCCGACCGACCGCCCCGTGCGCTTCGGCGAACTAGCGGAGGCGCGCGACCTGAGCGCCCACGGCTACGACGCCGACGCCGTGCGCGTGAATCTGCGCGTGCCGCCCGACCTCTTCATGTGGCAGACGAAGGGCGTGCCGATCGACCTCGGCTACCGCTACACCGTGCGCCCCGCGCCGGACCGCTCGTCGCTCAACATCAGCGTGAACAGCGGCTTCGTGCAGTCGCTGCGGATTCCGGCCGTGTCCACGTCGACGTTCGATCTCGGCCAGTATTTCAGCCGCGTGCTGCCGGACAAGACCGCCGCCGCGCGCCGCGAGATTTTCATCCCGCCGCTGCTCATCACGCCGCGCGCGCAGTTGCGCCTGCATTTCTACTACGACATCCCGAAGACCGGCGAATGCCAGGGACGCGTGCTGGATAACGTGGTCGGGGCGATCGATCCGAACTCGACCATCGATCTGTCCGGCTTCCCGCACTACATGGCGCTGCCCGATCTGGCCGCGTTCGCCAACGGCGGCTTCCCGTTCACGCGCCTCGCCGATCTGTCGCAGACGGCGGTCGTGATGCCCAACGAGCCGAACTCCGCCGACTACAGCCTGTATCTGCTGGAAATGGGCCGCATGGGCGCATCGACGGGCTATCCGGTGACGGGCGTCACCGTGACGACCGCGAACGACGTCGACCGCTTCGCCGACAAGGATCTGCTGATTTTGGGCTCGCCGGGACGCCAGCCCTTGCTGCAGCGCTGGGCCAAGCAGATGCCCTTCTCCGGCGAGGGCGACGCGCGCACCTTCCAGCTCTCCGACGTGGCGTTCAAGCTGGTCGACTGGTGGCACGGCGAGCAAGGCCCGGAACGCTCGCCGGCGCGCGCGGATCTGTCGCTCGTCAGCTCGAACGGCGATGCGCTCCTGACCGGCTTCGAATCGCCGCTCAAGAGCGGACGCAGCGCCGTGGCGCTCATCAGCGCGGCCGGTCAGTCCGACGCCGACCTGTCCGCGGCCCTGCTCGACAACGACCTGCTGCCGTCCATCCAGGGCGCAATGGCCGTGATCCACGGCCGCACGGTGACCGTGACGTCGAACGGCGAGGCCTACTTCGTCGGTCATCTGTCGCCGATGCATTACATGCGCTGGGCGCTGTCGTCGCATCCGCTTCTGCTGGTGCTGGGCGGGCTGTTCGCCGCGCTCATCATCGCCGCACTGTTTTACCGTACGCTGCGCGCGATCGCCGCACGGCGTCTGAGGGATTGATATGCGGGCATCCACCGCCAATGTTTTTGCTGGTGCAATGATCGCCGCTTCGGCGGCGAGCGCCACCGCCGCGCAGCCCTGCGACTGGCCGGCGTATCGCATCTTCGTCGAGCGCGTCGTGCAGGCCGACGGCCGCGTCGTCGACCGCTCGACCGAAGCGCAGCAGACCACGTCCGAAGGCCAGTCCTACGGCCTGTTCTTCGCGCTCGTCGCCAACGACCGCGCGACCTTCGAGCGCCTGCTCGCCTGGACGCGCACGAATTTGTCGGCCAATCAGTTCGATGCGAACAACCTGCGCCTGCCCGCGTGGCAATGGGGCAAAAGGCAGGACGGCTCGTTCGGCGTGATGGACCCGAATTCCGCCTCCGACTCGGACCTGTGGATCGCCTACGACCTGTTCCAGGCCGGGCGGCTGTGGAAGGAACCGACGTACACGAAGCTCGCCTACGCGATGGCGACGCAGATCGTGAAGCAGGAAATCGTCGATCTGCCGGGACTCGGGCCGATGCTGCTGCCCGGCCCGCAAGGCTTCCGCACCGGCGACGTGACGCGCCTGAACCCGAGCTATCTGCCGCTGCCGCTCCTGCGCGGCCTTGCGCACGAAATGCCGGACGGCCCGTGGACGTCGCTCGCGCAGAACGCCGCGAAGATGATCAAGGTCACCGCGCCGCGCGGCTATGCGCCGGACTGGGCCGCCTATCAGTCGAATCAGTTCGTCGTCGATCCGAAGAACGGCGACGTCGGCAGTTACGATGCGATCCGCGTCTATCTCTGGGCGGGCATGACGGCAAGCGCCGATCCGCTCGCGCGGCCGTGGCTCGATGCGCTCGGCGGCATGCGTCAGAGCGTCGCGCAGAACGGCTTCCCGCCGGAGAAAGTCTCGACGATCAGCGGCGCGGCGACCGGCGAAGGCCCGCTGTCCTACTGGGGCGCGCTCGCGCCGTATTTCAAGGCGCTGAACGACGAACGCGGTCTGGGACTCGCCCGCGCGCATCTCGACGTGCTCGCCGCGCCGCCGGGCGCCGGACGCGAACCGGTCTACTACGACCGCGTGCTGGGTCTGTTCGGCGGCGGTTTCGTCGAGGGGCGTTATCGCTTCGATGAAAACGGCCGTCTCTTGCCGAAGTGGAGAAGCGCATGCTGATCCGGGCAAGAAAACGCACTCTGGCGATTCACGTCGCGGCGGCGCTCGCGGCGGGCGCGCCGATGCTCGCCTTCGCGCAGGCCGCAGCCGACCCGCTGAACGTGCTCATCGACCAGGGCAAGTACTGGCAGGCGCACCGGCGCGGGGATCTCGCGGAACAGGCGTGGCAGAAAGTGCTGCGCATCAATCCTAAACAGCCCGATGCGCTGTTCGGCATGGGCATGGTGCTCGCCGACCGCAAAGACGGCAGCGGCGCGCAGCAATATCTCGCGCAGCTTCGTCAGGTCGCGCCGAATTATCCGAACATCGACGAACTCGGCCGGCGTCTCGGCGAAACCAGTTCGCGCGATCAGACCGTCAACGACGCGCGGCGTCTCGCGCAAAGCGGCCAGAGCGCGTCGGCGGTGCAGGAATACAAGCGCGCGATCGAGGGCAAGCCCACGACGCCGCAACTGCAACTGGAGTACTACCAGGCGCTCGCGGCGACGCCGCAAGGCTGGGACGAAGCGCGCCGCGGTCTCGAACAACTGGCGCGCGACAATCCCGATGAGCCGCGCTATCAGCTCGCCTACGCGCAGCATCTGACCTACCGCGATTCGACGCGGCGCGACGGCATCGCGCGGCTCGCGAAGCTCGCGAACGACAGCGCCGTCGGCGCCGACGCGAAGAAGAGCTGGCGTCAGGCGCTGCTGTGGCTCGGCGCGCGCGCATCGGATGCGCCGCTCTATCAGGCGTATCTGCAGGTCGCCCCGGACGACGCCGCCGTCAAGGCGCGCTTCGATTCGATGGTGCAGCAGGACAAGTCCGCACGCGAACGCGCGCAGGCCGACGCCGTCGTCGATGCGCGCGGGCGCATCGTCGCGGAAGGCTTCACGGCGCTCGATCGCGGCGATCTCGCGACGGCGCGGGCGCGCTTCTCGTCCGTGCTCGCGAGCAACCCGAACGACGCCGACGCGCTCGGCGGCATGGGCGTCGCGGCGCTCAAGCAGGAGCGTTTCGCGGAGGCGCGCACGTATCTCGAACGCGCGTCGCGTGCCGGCAATCCGGCGCGCTGGAAAGACGCGCTCACGAGCGCGACCTACTGGACCTACACGAGCGACGCCATCGGCGCGCGCAGCAACGGCCAGATCGCGCAGGCGAAGGCGCTGTTCGAGCGCGCGATCGCCATCAATCCGTCCGATGTCACCGCGCAGACGCTGCTCGGCGAAATGCTGCTCGCCAACGGCGATCCGCGCGGCGCGGAGCAGGCGTATCGCATGGCATTGCGCCGTCAGGCCGACAATCCCGATGCGATTCGCGGACTCGTCGGCGCGCTGGCCGCACAGGGACGCGGCGAGGAAGCGCTCGAATTCGCCAATCGGCTGAACACGGAGCAGCAGGCCAAGGCGGGCGGCATCAACAAGCTGCGCGGCGAAGCGCAGGCCGCGCAGGCGCGCGCCGCCGAAGCGCGCGGCGATCTCGGCGCGGCGCGCAGTCTCTTCGAAGACGCGCTGCTCAACAATCCCGACGACCCGTGGCTGCGGCTCGACCTCGCGCGCATTTACGTGCGTCAGGGCGCGGTCGGCAACGCGCGCAGCATGATGGACGGTCTGCTCGCGACGCATCCCGACATGACCGACGCGCTCTACGCGAGCGCGCTGCTGTCCGCCGAAACGCAGGACTGGGCCGCGGGTCTCGCGCAGCTCGACCGGATTCCCGCCGCGCAGCGCACGCCCGCGATGATCGGCTTGCAACACCGTCTCTGGGTGCAGCAACAGGCCGAACTCGCGACGCGCACGGCAGCCGCGGGGCAGCGCCAGCAGGCGCTCTCGATCTTGCGTCGCGCGGAGCCGGTCGCGGCCGGCAATGCGGAACTGACGGGCGCGGTGGCATCGGCGTACGTGAAAGCGGGCGATCCGGCGCGGGCGCTGGCGCTCGTGCGCGGCGCGATCGCCGGCGCGCCGAACGACACCGGCCTTCTGCTGCAATACGCGGGCATCCTGTCGGCGACGCAGCAGGACGCCGAACTCGGCTCGGTGATGCGCCGCCTCCAGTCGATGCCGCTCACCACACAGCAGCGCGCCGACTTCAACAATCTGAACGTGGGCATCGTCGTCGCGCGGGCGGACGTCGTGCGCCGGCAGGGCGATCTGGCCGCCGCCTACGACGTGATCTCGCCGTGGCTCGCCGCGATGCCCGACAACGCGGATCTGCAGGCCGCGCTCGGCCGCATGTACACCTCGGCGGGCGATGACCGCAACGCGCTCGACTGCTATCAGAACGCGCTCGCGCGCCGCCCCGACGATATCGGCCTGCAAACGGCGGCGATGTCCGCGGCGAGCGGCGTGCGTGATTTCAAGCTGGCCGAATCGCTCGCGAATCAGGCTTACGACACCGCGCCGAACGATCCGGGCGTGCTCGCCGCGATCGGCCGGATGTATCGCGCGCAAGGCAAGCTCGATCTCGCCGCGCAGTTCCTGCAACGCTCGCTCCTCGCTGCGAATACGCCGGTGACGGCGTCGTCGGGTCAGGCGCGCGGCAATGTCCCGCCCGGCTGGGAAACCGCGATGA
Source organism: Caballeronia peredens (assembly GCA_001544595.2). GTDB lineage: Bacteria > Pseudomonadota > Gammaproteobacteria > Burkholderiales > Burkholderiaceae > Caballeronia > Caballeronia peredens. The sequence goes on from FCOH02000003.1 coordinate 269,034, forward strand.
GCCGCATCGGCTCGAATCCGCTGCCCGGCACCAATCCGTTCGAAGGCAAGACGGCCGTCGATACGACGTCGAATTCGGCGCTCGCCTCCGGCGCGTCGTATCGCCAGGCCATTCCACAGAGTTACTCGCAGCCCGTGCCGAACTATCTGCCGCCTCCCCAGCCCGCGACCTACACGACGCCCTACGTGGCGCCTTCCTCCGCTCCGCCGATGATGCCGGCCCCCGCGCCGCGCGCGCCCGCGAGCGGCGGCTATGGTCCCGACACGTACGGCTCGGGGCAATCGGGAGCGCCGCTGCAGCCGTATCCGGGACAGGATGCGGGCGCGTCGGGTGTGTATCCGGGTTATCCGCAGCAGCAGGGTTATCCGCAACAGCAGGCTTATCCGCAGCAGCAAGGCTATCCGGCGCAGGCGTATCAGGCTTATCCGCAACAGCAGGCTTATCCGCAGCAGCAAGCCTATCCGCAGCAGCAGGCCTATCCGCAACAGCCGTATCCGCAACAAGCGCCCTACGGTGCCCAGCAGGATCCGTATGCGTCGCCGTGGCCGATGTCGCCCGGCGCGCGCAATGCGCAATCCGGCGGATACGCGCCGCCGCCCGCCGCGAGCAATCGCGCGAGCGCATCGGGTTCGAAGCGCCCGGCATCGTCGTCGCGCAAGACGAACCCGCCGGCCGCCGCGAATGCCTATGCCTACGGCGCGCCGCCGCAGCAGTACGCGCAGGCGCCGTACGGACAGCAGCCGCAACCGTACGCGCCCCAGCCGTATTACCCGCCGCAGCAGTACGCGCAGCAGCCGTACATTCCGCAGCCGCCGGCGGGTTACGCGCAGCCCTACTACCCGTCGCAGGCGCAGCAGTCGCCGCGCGCGGTCTCGGCAGCCACGATGAGCGCCGGCGGCATGCCCGCGCCGGTCGCGAACTCGCAGACGGCGGGCGTCGCGGAAGAACTCGCGCAGATCAATCGCGAACAGGCGAGCACGATCTCGGGCGGCATCATCTTCCGCAGCCGCGACGGCGAGGACGGCCTCTCGAACCTGACAGACATCGAAGCGCCGATCGAAGGCCGCATCAAGGCGGGCAACGGCCACGTGATAGTGCGCGCGACGCCCGTCACGCTCGACGCCGGCACGGCCAGCAACGAACCGAACACGCTCGCGCGCTTCGGCTCGGGACTCGGCGCCACGACGACGCCGCCCAGCAACAACTACGGCTCGCAGACGGCGACGGGCGTCGGCCTGTCGCTCGGCTACGAGAACCGCAATTTCAAGGGCGATGTCGGCACGACGCCGCTCGGCTTCCGCGAGACGAATATCGTCGGCGGATTGCAGTATCAGAACGCCGTCACCGACAAGGTGTCGTACTCGCTCGCGATCGCGCGGCGCGCCGTCACCGACAGCCTGCTCTCCTACGCGGGCGCGCGCGATCAGGGCGCGGGCCTCGAATGGGGCGGCGTGACATCGACGGGCGGACGCGCCGATCTCGCCTGGGACGACGGCACGAGCGGCGTCTACGTGAACGCGGCGTACCAGTTCCTCGACGGCAAGAACGTCGCGACCAACAACGCGGTGAAAGGCGGCGGCGGCATCTATACGCGCCTCATCAAGGATGCGGACCAGACGCTCACGATCGGCGCGAACACCACGCTGATGCACTACGACAAGAACCTTTCGTACTTCACTTACGGTCAGGGCGGCTACTTCAGCCCGCAGCAGTACGTGATCCTCAACTTCCCGGTCGAATATGCGGGACGCACGGGGCCGTTCACGTACGACCTGAAGGGCTCGATCGGCGTGCAGCACTATCGTCAGGATTCGTCGAACTATTTCCCGACGAACTCGACCTTTCAGTCGACCGCGGCGAATTCGGGGCTCGCGCCGGACGCGGGCGCGGTATATCCCGGCCAGAGCAAGACGGGCGTGTCGTACTCGCTCAACGCCACCGGCGAATATCAGCTCGCGCCGCAACTGGCGGTCGGCGCGACGGCGTCGTTCGGCAACGCGTATCAGTATCGCGAGTGGCTCGCGGCGGTGTACGTGCGCTACACGTTCTCGCGTCAGGGCGGCGTGCAGCCGGTATTCCCGCCGCAAGCGTTCAGTTCGCCGTATCTGTCGCTCGCGAACTGATGTTCTTGCGCGTGCGCTTCGCTTGCGGCTAGGCTTAGGCACGGCAAGCACGAAGACGGCGAATGAAAACGCAAAGCGCGCTCGTCGCGAACAACGACCAATTCCTGCGCGACCTGCAGTTGTTCTGCACGGTCGCGCGGCGCTCGAGTTTCATCGCCGCCGCCACGGAAACGGGCATCTCGCCGGCGCACGTCAGCAAGCGCATCGCCATGCTGGAAACGAGCCTCGGCGTGAAGCTGTTCATGCGCACGACGCGCCGCGTCTCGATCACGTGCGACGGCGAAGCGGCCTTCCAGTGGGCGCAAAAGATTCTCGACGACGTGCAAGGCATGGCCGATGCCTTCACCGGCCGCGACGATCCGCGCGGCCTGCTGCGCATCGGCACGAGCCTGCGTCTCGGGCGCGAGCATGTGTCGCCCGCGCTGATGCTGCTCAAGCGCCGGCATCCGGGGCTGGAAGTCTGGCTCGAACTGCTCGACCGTCGCGTGGATCTGGTCGGCGAGAATTTCGATATCGACATCCGCGTGGGCGAAGTGCTGGAACCGCATCTGATCGCGCACAGGATCGTCGAAAGTTATCGCGTGCTGGCCGCCGCGCCCGCCTATCTCGAACGGCGCGGCGCGCCGAAGACGCTCGCCGAACTCGCCCAACACGACTGCCTGCTCTTTCGCGGACGCGATCAGCGCTTCGGCGTCTGGCGGCTCGCCGGTCCCAGCGGCGAGGAAAGCGTGAAGGTGACGGGGCCGATCGCGTCGAATCACAGCGACATCGTGCGGCAATGGGCCGAACAGGGTTTCGGCATCGTGATGGGCTCGGTGTGGGACATCGCCGCCAGCCTGCAGAACGGCACGCTCGTGCCCGTGCTGCCCGCATACCGCCAGCGCGCCGACGTGTGGGCGGTAACCTCGGCGCGCACCTCGCATTCGCCGAAGATCCGCGTCTGCATCGAGTTTCTCGAACAGCAGTTGACGAGCGGACCCTACGCGCTTGTCACGTCCGGCGTCGCGGGACTCTGATCCTTCGTTACGCGCGCAGCCGGTAAAGAAGTCATCCGCCACTTTTTGGCCGCAATCCGCCGCGATCCGATCCATTGCGGCGTTCTCCAGCGCGGCCATGTCTGCCGTAAGTCCTTATCCAACAAGCCATCCCGCGCATTTCCAAAACGCGCGCTTCGACGCATTTTTACAGTTTTCTTTCGTTGCGTGAACGTCACGGAGCGCGGAAAAAAGACCCGCCTTCGACAACAACTATTTCCAAATGTTTCTGAGACATGTAATGATACTGATTCGCATTTAACTTAATTGCGGCGATAGGCAGTGTCAATGACGCCTGTGGCCGCATGCGCCGGGCGCTTACAGGGCGCCGCCGCCGGTTCATTCTCGACGACGTCGCCCGCTCCGCTTCGATCTCGGTTCGATCAGCTACTGGCAGAAGAAAACCCGTTTCTCTGCCATTCGGATTTCACTAACAAGCATCGGGGTTACGACATGTTGAGGAAAACGCCGCTCGCAGCGGCATTGGTAACTATTGCCGCGGTTCCCATGGCCGCGCCGCTATACGCCCAAACCGCTCCGCAAGCCGCGCAAGCTGCATCGCAAAACACATCCGCCGCCGTACAGGTCGCGCAACAGGCCGCGGCTCCCGCCCAGGGCGCTTCCGCCGCCACCGCACCCGAAACCGCCGCCCTGCCCGCCGTCAACGTGACGAGCCAGGCCGACGCGCCGGATTTCCAGGCGGATACGTCGAGCGTCGGCGCAAAGGTGCCGACCGCGCTGCGTGACATTCCGCAGGCGGTCGTCGTGGTGCCGAAGGCGGTGATCCAGTCGCAGGGCGTGAGCTCGTTCGCCGATGCGCTGCGCAACGTGCCCGGCGTCACGCTCGGCGCGGCGGAAGGCGGCCAGATCGGCAACAACATCAACCTGCGCGGCTTCACGGCGCGCACGGACATCTATCTCGACGGCTTCCGCGATCGCGGCCAGTACTATCGCGATACGTTCAACCTCGATTCGATCGACGTGCTGTACGGCCCGTCATCGCTGTACTTCGGGCGCGGTTCGACGGGCGGCGTCATCAATCAGGTCAGCAAGCAGCCGAACCTGAAGCCGCGCGCCGATGTCTCGCTGCAGGCCGGCACGCATGACCGCTTCCGCTCGACGGTCGATATCAACCAGCCGATGACGGACACCTCGGCGTTCCGCATCAACGCGTTCGGCCAGTCGCTCGGTTCGACCCGCGACGAGATGATCAACAAGGACTACGGCATCGCGCCGGAAGTGAAGTTCGGCATCGGCACGCCGACGCAGGTGACCTTGTCCGCGCTGATCCAGCACAACCGCGATCAGCCCGACTACGGCATCCCGCCGCTGAACGGCCATCCGGCGCCGGTCGATACGAAGACCTTCTACGGCTTCACCGACGACCGCACGATCCAGGACGTGCAGACGGTGAACGCGCGCATCGAACATCGTTTCAACGATATGTTCACGCTGCGCAACCAGACGCAGTTCAGCCACTACAGCACCGAGGCGCGCGCGACCAACGCAGCGGCCGTGCTGACCGGTCCGCTCGGCTCGTCGCCGGCGCTCACGAACGGCAACTACACGACGCTGCCGCTCACGTCGCTGTTCGTGCGCCTGCAGGGCAAGGACCGCAACATCAACGATCACTCGGTCTACAACACGACCGACTTCGAAGGCAAGTTCGCCACCGGCTTCCTCAAGCACGACATGCTGGTGGGCGTCGATCTGAGCCACGAAACGTACAGCAACCAGACCTTCACCGCGACCACGCCGGGGCTGCCGTCGAACACGCTCGCAATCGTGCCGCTCGTCAATCCGGCCTATACGCCGCGTCCGGCGAACTATCAGGAAGTCGCGACCAATCTCGCGGAGTCGAGCGCGAACGGCATCGGTCTGTACCTGAACGATACGATTTCGCTCGGCGAGCACTGGAAGTGGATCGGCGGTGTGCGCTGGGACCGCTACGAGGCGTCGATCAACAACTCGATCAACGCGCCGGGCTACGCGACGCAGACCAATTACTTCACGAGCGTGCGCACGGGTCTCGTGTGGCAGCCGACCGAGACGCAGTCGTACTACGTTTCGTATGGCACCTCGTTCAATCCGTCGCTCGAAGCGCTCACGCTCACCAACACGCAGCAGAACATTCCGCCCGAGCACAACAAGTCGTATGAAATCGGCTCGAAGTGGGATCTGCTGGGCGGCGGGCTGTCGGTCACGCAATCGCTCTTCAACATCGAGAAGACGAATGCGCGTACGCAGACCTCGACCGGCGAATACACGCTCGACGGCGACGTGCGCGTGCGCGGCTATCAGCTGGGCGTCGCGGGCCACATCACCAAGCAATGGCAGATGTTCGGCGGCTACACGTACATGGACGGCACGGTGTTGAGCGCGCTCGACGGCACCACCGGCAACCAGCTCGCAAACACGCCGCATCACATGCTCACGCTGTGGACGACCTACGACTTCACGCCCGCGTGGCAGATCGGCGGCGGACCTTCGTATGTGTCGTCGCGCTATGCGGCGAACAACAATCTGGTCGAAGTGGGCGGCTACGTGCGCTGGGACGTGATGGCCGCGTATCATCAGAAGCGCTACGATATCCAGTTCAACATACAGAACCTGACGGACAAGAAGTATTACGACGCCCTGATTCCGTCGGACGGCGGACGCGCGGTGCCGGGCCTTGGCCGCACGTTCCTCGCGACGTTGAATTACCGCTTCCGTTGATGTGAAATCACGCGCGCCGTGCCGCACGGCGCGCGTGGCAAGTGCCGGAATACCAGAACAATGATCCTCTCGATACCGAACGTGCTGAGCCCTGACGACGCCGCCGCCATGCGCGTCCGTCTGGAAGCCAGCGACTCATGGGTCGATGGCCGCGCGACCGCCGGCTATCAGGGCGCGCCGGTCAAGCGCAACATGCAGATCGCGGAAGGATCGCCGATCGCGCTCGAATTGGGCGATGCGATCGTGGGCGCTTTGGAGCGTCATCCGCTGTTCATCAGCGCGGTGCTGCCGAACCGCGTGTATCCGCCGCTCTTCAACCGTTATGAAGGCGGCATGCATTTCGGCAGTCATGTCGATGGCGCGATCCGCATCGTGCCGGGGCATGGCGGACGCGTGCGCACGGATGTCTCGGTCACGCTCTTTCTCACGCCGCCCGAGGACTACGACGGCGGCGAGCTCATCATCGAAGACACTTACGGCGTGCAGGAAGTGAAGCTGCCCGCGGGACATGCGATCGTCTACCCGGCGACCAGTCTGCATCAGGTGCGGCCCGTCACGCGCGGCGCGCGCGTATCGAGCTTCTTCTGGGCGCAAAGCCTCGTGCGCGAGGACTCGCAGCGCGCCCTGCTCTTCGATCTCGACAACTCGATCCAGCGCCTGAACGCGACCAACGGCGACGAAGCCGCGAAACGCACGCTCGTCGGCTGCTATCACAACCTGTTGCGTATGTGGAGCGAGACCTGACCGCTCACTGAGCGCTCAGTGATTCAGGCGTGCGGCGGCGCGCCTGCGCTGTGAAGCAGGCACCGCGATTTCTCCCGGCGTGTATTCCTGCCCGACTTCGGCGAGCAACGCTTCGTCGCGCGCGATGAGATCCGGCAGATGCGCGCGCAGAAATTCCACCCACGTGCGCGTTTTCGCATCGACGAACTTGCGCGACGGATAAAGCGCATAGAGATTCGTGCGCTGCAACGTGTGCCCTGGCAGCACGCGCACGAGCGAGCCGTTGCGCAGGCCTTCGATGGCCGCGTAGAGCGGCAGCATGCCGATGCCCATGCCTTCGCGGATCGCCACCGCGAGCGACTCCGCGATATTCACCTGCACCGTTCCGTTGATCTGCAAGGTCTCGCAGCCTTCGGGGCCGTCGAGCGTCCATTCGCGCGCGGGAAACGCGGGTGTCTGCAAGGTAAGGCAGTCGTGCGCGGCGAGATCGGCGGGTTCCTTCGGTGCACCGCGCGCGCGGATATATTCCGGCGACGCGCACAGAATGCTGAAGGTCGTGCCGAGCTTGTGCGAGATGACTTCGGAATCCGACAGCGCGCCCGCCGAGACCACCGCGACATCGCTCGATCCTTCGAAGAGATCGGGCATGCGCTGCGACAGCGTGAGTTCGACCTTCACATCCGGATACAGCGCGCGATATTTGCCGATGGCCGGCAGGATGTAATGCTGCCCGACGCTCGCGAAACTGAACATGCGCAGCGTGCCCGACGGATGTTCATGCGCGCAGCTTGCTTCTTCTTCGGCGCCGTCGATATCCGCGAGAATCTGCCGCACGCGCTTCAAATAGCGCTCGCCCGCCGATGTCAGCGAAAGACGCCGCGTCGAGCGGTTCATCAGACGCGCGCGCAGATGCGCTTCCAGTTCCGACACCGCGCGCGACATGGCGCCGGTGGTCGAGTTCATCGATTGCGCCGCGGCCGTGAAGCTGCCGGCTTCGATCACGCGAGTGAAAACCCGCATGTTCTGTAAGGTATCCATGACGCCGTCACACATGCATTGAAGGCGCTATTGTCCGCCTTTTAGCGATATCGATTGTTGTTGAATCAGGAAAGAATGTTCCCTGATTCGCTCATTAATCCGTCAAGACGCTTTGCTTAAAATCGGCGCCTTCACGGGCAGGGATATCGGCGAACAGCATGTCGTTTGTGGCGGGACAACGCATCGCGATGCGCGCAGCATGGCACGACTGGCTCGTCACCGATGGCCTCGTCTGGCTGCATCTCGCGAAGACGCTGCTCGCGGCGTTCCTCGCGATGGGCATCGCGATGCGCCTCGAACTGCCGCAGCCGCGCGTCGCGATGACGACCACGTTCGTGCTGATGCAGCCGTTCTCCGGCATGGTGCTCGCCAAAAGCGTCTATCGCTTCGCGGGCACCGCGCTCGGCATGGTCGCGGCGCTCGTGCTCGGCGCCATGTTCGTGCAGCAGACGGAACTGTACGCGCTCGCGCTCACGCTATGGGTCGCCGCATGCACCGCGCTTGCCGTGCGCTACCGGCAGTTTCGCTGGTATGGCTTCGTGCTCGCGGGCTACACGGCCGCGCTGATCGGCATTCCCGCCGTCAGCCATCCCGACGGCCTCCTGATCGCCACGCTCATGCGCGGCGCGGAAGTCATGCTCGGCATCGTGTGTTCGGGAGTCGTCAGCGCGCTCGTGTTTCCACGTCATGCCGGCGCGACGCTCGCGCATTCGCTCGATTCGCGACAAGCCCGCTTCGCCGCGTTCGCCGGCGGCGTGTTGCGCGGCCGGTTATCGCGCATCGAGCGCGAACGACGCTTTGCCGATTTCGTCGATGAAATCGTGGGTTTCGAGGCGACGCGCGGTTTCGCCGCTTACGAATCGCCCGCGATGCGACAGGGCAGCGCGACGCTCGCGCATCTGAACAGCGCGTTCATGGACGCGTGCGCGCGCCTGCATGCGCTCGATCAGTCGATAAAGCGTCTGCGCGCCGCTCCAGGCACGCGATGCGCGCACGACGCCCTCGCGCCTTATCTCGACGAACTTGCCGGCGTGTTCGAGAGCGGATCGCAACGCATGCAACTGGCGCGCTACAAAGACGCGTTGCCGAAGCGTCTGCGCGCGGCGCAGCGCGGCCTCGTCGACGCTGACCGCGCCACGATCCTCGATTTCACGACATCGGCGGAACTGCTTTATCGCTTCGTCGCCGATACGATCCGCTACGTGTCGATCGCGCATGAAGCACCGCCGGCCGGGCGCGCTGCATCGCGGTATGCCGCGAGAACCAGCCGCTTCGTGCTCGCGGCGACCTTCGCGCGCACATCGATCGTGATTGCAGCGGCGGCGTGGTTCTGGATCGTCACCGCGTGGCCGAGCGGCGGCGATGCGGTGATCGGCGCGACGCTCGCGTGCGCGTTATCGTCGGCGTCGGCGAGGCCGTCGAAGTTCATCGTGCAGATGGCCGCGGGCGCGGCCTGCGCGGTCGTGACCGGCTATGTATTCCTGTGTCACGTGTATCCGGCCATCGACGGCTTCGCGCTGCTGTGCGTCGCGCTCGCGCCGCCGCTCGCCGCCGGCGCGTTCCTCGCGATGCGCCCGTCGAGCGCCGGATACGGCATCGGTTTCTGCGTGTTCTTCTGCCTGCTAGCCGCGCCCGACAACCGGATCGTCTATGACGCGGGCGTCCTGCTCAACAACGGCATCGCGATTCTCGTCGCGATGATCGCCGCGGCCATTGCCTGCGCGGTGATCGTGCCGCCGCGCACGCCGTGGCTCGTCGGACGGACGCTCGCCGAGTTGCGCGCTCAGGCGGCGCTCGCGTGCGAAGGCCGGCTCGCGAATCTGAGCGAACGCTTCCACTCGGGCACGCACGATCTGATGTCGCAATTGCGCGGGCTGCTGGTGGCGCGGTCGCGCGAGCATCGGCGGGCGTTGTCGTGGATGCTCGTCACGCTCGAAGTCGGCCAGGCGATGATCGATCTGCGCCACGAAGCGCGCGCGCTGCAGCTTGCCGAACCGTGGCGCATCGCGTGGGGCATGGCGTTCGCGCGCGTGCTGCGTGACATCGCCGCGCTGTTTCGCGCACCCGGCAGTGCAAGCTTGCGCCGCGCGATCGGCTCGGTTGTCGCGTCGATTCTCATCGCGGAAGCCCTGCTCGACGGCGCGCGCGCCGACCGCGACGCCCCGCCCGAGGTGCGACACACCACGCAACGCGTGCTCGCGTGCCTGCATTTCGTCCGCACCGCGCTGGTCGATCCCGATGCGCCGTTCGAAGCGTCTCGCTGAATCCAGCCTGTTCGCGCGTGCAAATGTGCCTTCCTTGCGCGGCGCTTAATCCGCGGCGTCGCGCCCACTATAGTTGGCGCGTCATGCGGAAAACCGAGGAGAGTTCGATGTACGAAGACCGTATTCGCTGTGCCGCGTTGCGCGGAAAGATCACCTCGGCCGCGCACGCCGCGCGGCTCGTGCGCGACGGCATGCTGGTCGGCGCGAGCGGCTTCACGCGCGCGGGCGACGCGAAGGCCGTGCCGCTCGAAATCGCGCGCCGCGCACGCGAGGAAAGCGAGCCGCTGCGCATCACGTTGATGACCGGCGCATCGCTCGGACACGACACCGACCGCATCCTGACCGAAGCCGGCGCGCTCGCCCGCCGCCTGCCGTTTCAGGTCGATGCGACCTTGCGCGGCGCGATCAATCGCGGCGAAGTCATGTTCGTCGACCAGCATCTGTCGGAGACGGTGGAACTTCTGCGCGCGAACCGGCTCGGCACGCTCGATCTCGCCATCATCGAGGCGGTCGCGATCGATGAAAGCGGCGGCATCGTGCCCACGACTTCCGTCGGCAATTCTGCGAGCTTCGCGACGCTCGCAGAACGCGTGATCGTCGAGATCAATCTCGCGCAGCCGCAGGAGCTCGAAGGTCTGCACGACATCTGGATTCCCGGGCGGCGTCCGCAACGCGAAGCGCTGCCGATCACGCACGCGCACGACCGAATCGGCACGACGGCCATTCATGTTCCGCGCGAGAAGATCGCCGCGATCGTCATCAGCGACGCGCCCGACAGCGCCTCCACCGTGCTTCCCGCCGACGAGGAAACCGCGCTGATCGCCGGTCATCTGATCGAGTTCTTTCAGCACGAAGCCACGCGCGGGCGCTTGCCGAAGCAACTGCCGCCGTTGCAGGCGGGCATCGGCACGATCGCCAATGCGGTGCTGTCGGGATTCGCGGCGTCGCCGTTCGAAGCATTGACGATCTACTCCGAAGTGCTGCAGGACTCGACCTTCGATCTGCTCGATTCCGGCAAGGCGCGCTTCGCGTCGGGCGCGTCGATCACGCTTTCGGCGCAGCGGCAGGCGCAGGTCTTCGGCGACCTCGAGCGCTATCGCGACCGGCTGGTGCTGCGGCCGCAGGAAGTGAGCAACCATCCCGAAGTGATCCGCCGGCTCGGTCTCATCGCGATCAATACGGCGCTCGAAGCGGACATCTACGGTAACGTGAACTCGACGCACGTCGGCGGCACGCACATGATGAACGGCATCGGCGGCTCCGGCGATTTCGCGCGCAATGCGTCCTACGCGGTATTCGCGACGAAATCCGTTGCCAAGGACGGACGCGTTTCGAGCATCGTGCCGATGGTCCCGCATTGCGATCACAACGAACACGATGTGGACATCGTCGTGACGGAGCGCGGTCTCGCCGATCTCACCGGTCTCGCGCCGCGCGAGCGCGCACTGAACGTGATCGAGAATTGCGCGCATCCGCTTTACCGCGATCTGTTGCGCGACTATTTCCGCGATGCAGCAGCGCTCGGCGGACACACGCCGCATCGGCTCGATCAGGCGTTTTCCTTGCACACGCGCTTCGCGCTCACCGGCTCGATGCTGCCCTGAAAACGGGCTGCGGATTTTTGCTGCGCCGCGAAAGCAAAGCACGGCGTGAACGAAGCCACTTCACGAAGATTTGGCGCACAATGGCGGGAGCCCGCGCGAGGGTGGGCGAACAGGAGGAGCATCATGACCGCCATCACCTGGGTCCTTGCCGCCGACGGCAGCCGCGCCCGGATCTTCGAGACGCAAGGATTGAAGCTGGATCTGCGGCAGATCGAGGACCTCAGGAACCCGGCGCCGCGCACGGCGGAATCGGCGGACAAGGATCGCGAGAAGTTCGCCAGGACCGTCGCGGATTATCTCGAACAGAGCCGTCTGCATCAGCGTTTCGATCGCTTGCGTCTGGCGGTCGAGCCCAGGTTTCTCGGGCTCTTGCGTGAACACCTGTCGAGCGAGACACGCAAGCTCGTCTACGAAGAAATCAGCAACGACGTGTCCAACATGGACACGCGCGACATCCGCCGTCATCTCGACCGGCCCTGACTCTGTTGCTTGCGGCGCGCCGCCGCCCCCGCGAAATACGGCGCGCCGCGCGCTTTACGCCGGCATGATGTTCTGATTGCTGCGGAACAGATTCTCCGGGTCGTAGTGCCGCTTCACTTGCGCCAGCCGTTCATAGTTCGGTCCATACGCCGCCTTCACGCGATCGCCCTCTTCGCCCGTCATGAAGTTCACATAGACGCTGCCCAGCGCGTGCGGCGTCATGGCGGCGAACATGTCGCGTGCCCACCTCGTGCACTTCTCGTCGTCGGAGGCTTCGGTCCAGCGGCCGTGGATGTTGATCGTATAGACCGAATCGCGATTGGCGTACGCGGTCGCATCGACAGGCACGCGGTTCGTCTGGCCCGCCATCGCACCGATGAAGACCTCGCAATGCGGCGAAGGCAGCGAACCCACCGCATCCGTCAGGATGCCGAATGTTGCATCGCTCAGCTCGGCGAAGTTGTGCGACTTCCAGTAGTTGCGGGCGCCGGGCGTCAGCAATGGATCGAACGCCTTCTGCCATGCCGTGAACGGCATCGGTCCGAGATGCTCGCCGTAGGGCGTGCCGAACGTGCGCAACGGCGCGAGCGTCTTTTCACCGTTTTCCACCGGACCGACGTAGCAGCTCGCGAGCGCGATCACCGGCTTGCCGTGCACGTCTTCCGGCAGGAACGGCAGCGGCGGCGCGAGACGCAACACGGCCCACACGGTGAGTTCGTCCGGGCTTTGCGCGACGAACTCGCGATACTTCGGCAGCACCGTATCCGCCTGTTCGAGCGGAAACACGACGAGTCCGCCGTAGACTTCCGGACCGACGTCGTGCAGTTGATACTCGAACAGCGTGACCACGCCGAAGTTGCCGCCACCGCCGCGCAGCGCCCAGAAGAGTTCGGGATCGGCGTCCTTGCTGACGCGCCGCCACTTGCCGTCCGCCGTGACGATTTCCGCCGCCACGAGATTGTCGACCGTCATGCCGAACTTGCGGCTGATCCAGCCGAAGCCGCCGCCGAGCGTCAGGCCCGCGACGCCCGTCGTCGAGTTGATGCCGAGCGGCGTCGCGAGGCCGAACGCCTGCGCTTCGTGGTCGAAGTCGGAGAGCAGCGCGCCGGGTTCGACATAGGCACGCTTCGCTTGCGGATCGATGCGCACGGACTTCAGTGCGGAGAGATCGATCATCAGGGCATCGTCGCTGACTGCGCTGCCTGCGATATTGTGCGAACCGCCGCGAATCGAGACCAGCATGCCGTTGCCGCGCGCGAACGCCAGCGCGGCGATCACGTCGGCCGCGCCGGCGCAGCGCACGATGAGCGCGGGCCGCCTGTCGATGGTGGCGTTCCAAACCTTGCGGGCTTCGTCGTAGTCGGAATCGGCCGGTGAGATGACCCGGCCTCGCACCGATGCCTTGAGTGTGTCGATCACTTCGCCTGAGATGTTGATCATATGAGACCTCGCTGCAAAATAACGCGCTGCGACGCGCCCGACCCTGCCATCTGGTACGGCGAAAGCGCAAGGAACCCGCCATCGGACCGGCTGTGGCGCATCGATCGAATGCACGCTGAGGAGATCGCGAGAACGGGGAGAAATTGCGATGACGGACGCTTCGGCCCGCCTGTTGATTAGATGCTGCGACTTACGCGATGTAAAGCGACGGGCCAGTGCATTCGTGCATGCGATATAGCATGCATCGGACAAAGTGCGGAAAGCAGTGGTTTTGCGAATTCAATGCTTCATGAATATGCTTCGGATGCCTTATGTCTGCATCTCGATTAAGGACACACTGCTTACTTAGAAATGAAAACGGGCGTCTTTGCGACGCCCGTCGGCTTCCTTCGAAGACGCGTTCCCCTACGCCCGTTCCAGCACCGCCATCTCCCGCACGACGACGAGCAGCATCGACAGACTCGCCGCGCCGCTCGCGCGCAACTCCGTCAGCAGCCGCGAATAGCGGTCGAGCGCGTCCTGCCGCTTCGCACGCCAGCTTTCGACGATCACGTCTGCTTCATCGATGCCGCGCGACTGCTCCAGCGCGCTGACCGTCAACGCGCGCTTCAGACGCGCAAGCTCTTCGAGCGCCGCCGCGCGCGCGAGCAGGTCCCAGTGCGTGCCGATCGGCAGCGCCATCGCCCGCTCGGCGATGCCGCGATAATCGAGCAGCGTGCCGATCCCGAAGTACACGCTCGCGACGAGCTCCAGACTGCGCTCCGAGCACGCCGCCACTTCCGCGCTGTCGAGCACGGCCGTGGCGATCTCGCCGCTCGCGACGCGCGCCGCGAGACTGCTTTCGACGCCCGCATCCTCGAATTCGCGCCGGCGCGCGTACCACGCGTCGAGCTGGGCCGCGGGAAGCAGCGCCGGCAGTTGCGGCGCGAGCCGGTGCGCCGCCTCGCGGCAACGCGCGAGCACGCCGCGCGCTTCGTGCGCGCCCGCGCCGCTGTGCTTCAGATGACGCAGGAACCAGAGCGACGTATCGTCGAGCAAACGCACGACATCGACGAACATGCGCGCCTGCACTTCGTCCGCGACGATATTGTCGAGGCCGTCGATGCTGCGCCACAGATCGTCGAGATCGAACACGTCGCGCACCATCATCGCGGCGCGCACGATATCGCTCGGACGCGCATCGGTTTCCTCCATCAGCCGATGCACGAAGGTGCAGCCCACGCGATTGACGAGCGCATTGGTCAGATGCGTCGCGAGAATCTCGCGCTTCAGCGGATGACGCTGCATCGCCTCGCTATAGCGCTGCTGCAAGGGCTTCGGGAAATACGCGGGCAGCATGTCGGCGACGAGCGCGTCTTCGGGCACGTCGGAGTCGAGCAGTTCGTCGTAGAGCCACATCTTGCCGTACGCCAGCAGCACCGCGCGCTCCGGCGACGTCAGCCCCGACTTCGCCGCCGCGCGCTCGCCGATTTCATCGTCGGACGGCAGGAACTCGATCCTGCGCTTCAGGCGCCCCGCGCGCTCCAGGAAGCGCATCATGCGCGCTTCGGCGTCGAGCGTCTCGGCCTCGTGGCGCTTGGCGATCGAGAGCGCCTGCGTCTGCGCGTAATTGTCCTTCAGCACGAGCAGGCCGACTTCATCGGTCATCTCGGCGAGCAGCGCGTTGCGTTGCTTCTCGGTCATCTCGCCGTCCGCGACCACGAGCCCGAGCAGGATCTTGATGTTGACTTCGTGATCCGAGCAGTCGACGCCCGCGGAGTTGTCGATCGCATCGGTGTTCATGCGCCCGCCGTGCTGCGCGAACTCGATGCGCCCGAGCTGCGTGAAGCCGAGATTGCCGCCTTCGGCCACGACCTTCGCGCGCAGCTCCGCGCCGTTCACGCGCACGGCGTCGTTCGTGCGGTCGCCGACCTGCAGATGCGTCTCCGCCGTCGATTTCACATACGTGCCCACGCCGCCGTTGTACAGCAGATCCGCTTCGGCGAGCAGAATGGCGCGGATCAGCTCGTTCGGCGGCAGCATCGACGCGCTGATGCCGAGCGCCGCCTGCACCTGCGGCGACACCGGCACCGACTTCGCCGTGCGCGGATACACGCCGCCGCCCGGCGAGACCAGCGACAGGTCGTAGTCGGCCCAGCTCGAGCGCGGCAACGCGAAAAGACGGGCGCGCTCCTCGAAACTCGTCGCGGCATCGGGCGCCGGATCGAGAAAGATATGCCGATGATCGAACGCCGCGAGCAGCCGGATATGACGCGACAGCAGCATGCCGTTGCCGAACACGTCGCCGGACATGTCGCCGATGCCGACCACGGTGAAGTCGGTCGTCTGCGTGTCGAAGTTCATCTCGCGGAAATGGCGCTTCACCGATTCCCACGCGCCGCGCGCCGTGATGCCCATCTTCTTGTGGTCGTAGCCGACCGAGCCGCCGGACGCGAACGCATCGTCGAGCCAGAAGCCGTATTCGTGGGCGATCGCGTTGGCGTAATCGGAGAACGTCGCGGTGCCCTTGTCCGCGGCGACGACGAGATACGGGTCGTCTGGATCGTGACGCACCACGTCGGGCGGCGGCACGATGCCGTCGGGCTTGCGGTTGTCGGTCACGTCGAGCAGGCCGCGCAGGAACATCTGGTAGCACGCGACGCCTTCGGCGAGAAACGCCTCGCGATCCGTCACCGGCGGCGGATTCTTCACGACGAAGCCGCCCTTCGATCCGACCGGCACGATCACCGTGTTCTTCACCATCTGCGCTTTCATCAGGCCGAGCACTTCCGTGCGGAAGTCCTCGCGCCTGTCCGACCAGCGCAGCCCGCCACGCGCGACGCGCCCGCCACGCAGATGCACGCCCTCGACCCGCGGCGCATACACCCAGATCTCGAACATCGGCTTGGGCTCGGGCAGGCCCGGCACCTTCGACGGATCGAGCTTGAAGGAAACATACGGGCGCGGCTGGCCGTTCGCATCGCGATGAAAGTGGTTCGTGCGCACCGTCGCGCCGATCACGCCGAGGAACTGCCGCAAAATGCGGTCTTCGTCGAGATTGGGCACCTGATCGAGCGCCGCTTCGATATCGGCGAGCACGCGTTCGGCGGCCTTCTCGCGCTCCTCCGTCGCGCCGCCGCGCGCCGGATCGAAGCGCACCATGAACAGTTGCAGGAGCTTCTTCGCGATCAGCGGATTGCCGGTCAGCGCGCGCTCGATATACGCGTCGCTGAAGGTCGAGCCCACTTGCCGCAGATACTTCGCGTACGCGCGCATGATCGTCACGTCGCGGGCGCCGAACTGCGCTCGCAGCACGAGCCGGTTGAAGTCGTCGTTTTCGATTTCGCCCGACCATACCGCCGCGAACGCGTTCTCGAAGAGCGGCTTCACGCTGTCGATATCGAAGTCGACGTCGTCCTGCAATTCCAGGCCGAAGTCGTGAATCCACGCGTTCGGCGCGCCGGTCGGCTCGATCAGATACGGACGCTCCTCGTCGACGCGCACGCCGAGATGTTCGAGCATCGGCAGGCTGAGCGACAGCGCGATCGGATCGCCCGCGCGATACACCTTGAAGCGGAACGCGCGCCGCCCCGCTTCGATCGGACGATAAAGGCTCATCGAAAGGCCGCCCGGGCGCGTGTGCGTCGCCTCGATCAGTTCGATGTCGCGCACCGCCGTGCGCGCCGGATAGTCCTCGCGATAGCCCGCCGGAAACGAATCCGCATAGCGTTGCAGCAGACGATTGCCCGCTTCCTCGCCGTGACTGTCGATGAGCGCATCGGCGAGATCGTCCTGCCAGCGTCGCGCGACCTGCACGACGCGCGCTTCGAGTTCGCGCGTATCGACTTCGGGCATCGCGCCGCGATCCGCGCGTACGACGATATGAATGCGCGCGAGCGGAGACTCGGAAAGCAGCGGCGTGAACTCGATGCTCTTGCCGTTGAACGCCTCCATCAGCACCTTGCTGATGCGGCGGCGCAGATCGGTGTTGAACTTGTCGCGCGGCACGAACACGAGGCACGACACGAAGCGGTCGAAGCGGTCGCGCCGCACGAACAGGCGCGTGCGCTGATGTTCCTGCAGCCGCAGCACGCCGAGCGCGATGTCGAAGAGCACGTCTTCGTCGGCCTGAAACAGCTCGTCGCGCGGATATTGCTCCAGCACCGTCCTGAGCGACTTCGCCAGATGCCCTTTTTCGAGGAAGCCCGCGCGCCGCACGATGTTCGCGCACTTGCGCCGCACGATCGGGATTTCGGAGGTCGGCACGAGATACGCCGTCGACGTGTACAGGCCGAGAAAGCGCCGCTCGCCGGTTACCTTGCCCTCGGGCGACACGCGCTTCACGCCGACATAGTCGAGATAGCCCGGCCGATGCACTGTCGCGCGCGAATTGGCCTTGGTCAGAAAGATGGGCGTCGCGCCCTCGATGATCGCCGCCGCGCCCGCGGGAAGCGGCGTCAGGTCGCCCGCGGCGAGCGTCCCGGAGGAACTGCCCGCGGCGGGCGGGCGCAGCGTCTCGCGCAGGAGGCCCGCGCCCGAACCCGGCACGCCGCGCAGCGCCAGGCCGCCTTCGTGCTCGACCAGCTCGTAATCGCGGCAGCCGAGGAACGTGAAGTGGTCCGCGACCATCCATTCGAGAAACGCGCGGGCTTCGAGGCCGT
This sequence comes from Caballeronia peredens, assembly GCA_001544595.2. Classification (GTDB taxonomy): domain Bacteria; phylum Pseudomonadota; class Gammaproteobacteria; order Burkholderiales; family Burkholderiaceae; genus Caballeronia; species Caballeronia peredens. The sequence goes on from FCOH02000003.1 coordinate 287,098, forward strand.
CGGGCGTCGTGTCGCGCGTCTTCAGGTCGTTGATCGCGGCGCGCGCCGATTCGACGAGCGTCGGCCAGTCCTCGACCGACGCACGCACGTCGCCGAGCACGCGGGCGATGCTGTCGCGCACTTCTTCGAGCCGCTCGGCATCGCTGCAGCGGTCCACTTCGAAATGGATGAACGATTCGAGCTCGGAGTTGCCGTCGCCCGCATCGGCATGGCCTTGCCCGATGCGTTCGATCTCGCCCGCATGCGCGCCCTTGCCCGCGCGCCACACGCGAAACACCGGATGGATCGCCGAATGCAGCGCGAGGCCGAGGCGGTTGAGCTCCATCGTCACCGAGTCGACGAGAAACGGCATGTCGTCGTTGACGATTTCCACCACCGTGTGATCCGAATGCCAGCCGTGCTGCTCCAGATTGGGGTTGTAGACGCGCAGCACCTCGCGGCCGCGCACGAACTTCTGCGCGGTCTGCCAATGCGCCATCGCCGCGCCGTAGAGATCGGCGACGTCGCGGCTCGCGATGTCCTCGACGTCGACCTGCTCGTAGTAATAGCGAAGGAGCGGCTCGATGATCTGGAAGCCTGGCTCCGGCAATCGTCCTCGCGCGAAATCGAGTAGATCGTTGATGAGCTGTTCGACCCGCGCTTCGTTCCTGACCAGCATGGTGTCCTCCCGAGGCTTTCGGTTGCGATGCCGTTGAGTCCCGCTCTTCGAGTTCACGGAGATTATGCGCCGGGGCGCGCTTTTAGCCGCGCACCGGGCATGTGCAGGTGCACAACGAAAGTGCGCCGCACGTCCGCTAACTTAGCCGCATCGCGTGACCTTTGCGCGACACCGGCTTTCGGCTATTGTCGATGGAGGCGCGTCGCGCCGAGCGGAGGAGCCGCCATGCAGGAAGCGAAGGAAGATGCACTGCCGCAAACGGTCGTCGCCGTGCGGCCGCAACAGGAGATCGCGACGGTTCAGCGGCTGCCGTACTTCATCGGGCTATCGGCGGCGACGGCGGGCGCGCGCGGCTTGTCGATGCATCTGGTCGTCGTGCCGCCCGGCGGCCACGGCGAGCCGCATGTGCATTGCGGTTACGAGACCGGCATCTACGTGCTGGAAGGACGCGTCGAGACGCGTTACGGGCTGGGGTTGAGCGAATCGGTCGTGAGCGAGCCGGGCGACTTTCTCTTCATTCCGCCCGGCGTGCCGCATCAGCCATTCAATCTGAGCGCGACGGAGCCGGCCCGCGCGGTGGTCGCGCGCAACGACGCCAACGAGGCCGAACGCGTCGTACCCTACGATCCCGCGGCGCCTCAATAGCCGGACGCGCCGCCCGCCGGAAGATCGACGTAGCCCGTGTCCGCGAAGCGCGCGCCGCCGAATGCGCCGCCCGCGAGCTTGCCGCGCACCGCGTACGACACCTTGTTGACAGTGTCGCCGGTCGCGAAGCCGAACGCCTGACGCGCGACCGAGATCGCGGATACCGTGACCGGCACGGACACGATGGTCTCGCCAAAGCGCGGCACCGTACCGCGCTGGTCGCTCACGCCGCTCGCGAACGGGCGGCCGTTCAGGTCGAGATCGAGCGCGACGCCGTCGAAATCGAGTGGCGATTCGTTCGGGTTCTGCACGCGCAGCTTCACCGCGAAGCGCATTTCGAGCCCTTGCCCTTCGAGCGGCTCGATGCCCGCGACGCTCACGCGCAGCGAGTCGCGGTTGAAGAAGCCCGCGCAGCCGTCGAGCGTCAATATCGCGAACGACGCGACGGAAGAGAGAATGAAGCGCCTGCGCGTCCGGTTCGATTGCATGAGAACAATGCTCCTCGCGATGTCGTGCTCAGATCCGCAGCACATTCAGCAGCATGCGGCCATAGACATGATGAAACCAGACATCGTCGACGACGAACAGCGCGGCAGCCCACGCCGCGCCCACGACGATCAGATCGCAATGCCCGCTCGTCCATAGATTGAGCGAGTGGCGGGCGCCGATCCACGGCACGCCGAGCGGATTCGGCCAGTCGGCGAGCAGATGCATGAGGCCGCCGCACGCGAAGCCGAACGCGACCGGCGCCGCCGGATGCCGCCCGAGCCAGTGATAAGAAAGCGCGAGCAGCGCGATCCATCCGACGCCCCAGTGCGTCAGCGTGCGATGCGTGATCCACAGCCTGCGCGCACGCGACCACCAGGCGACTTCGAGCCAGTCGGGCGCGGTGGCGCCGGCGACGCCCGCCAACAGCGCGAGCACGCCCGACAGCACGGCAGCGCCCGCGCCGGCCGACTTTTCCGCCGCCGTCACGATTGCCGCCGCGATGATGCCTGCCGCCCATCCGGTCGCGTGATGCGCCTTGCTCGATGCCATGAAGAAACCTGCCCTGATGCCCTTGCCGAGAAAGCGCGCATGTTCGCACAGCGCCGCCAAATGGGGCCGGGCGGATACATAAACTTACGCAATTTCGACGCCGGAAACACGCCCGTGATCACAACGACGGCGAGGCGGCGCAGCGTTGACTAAAATGATTCTTAGATTGCTGCGCGTTTTTCGTTGCGGGACGCTTGGAACATGCGTTTCGTGCCGTGATGCACGGGCATGCATTGAACGCAATTATCCGAACTGGCCGTCATGCAACACCTGAAATACCTGAGCGCCTACCCAAACACGCTGCAGGACAAGGTGCGCCGACTGATCGCTCAACAACAATTGGGCGCTTATCTCGATGCACGCTATCCGAGCAAACACGCGGTGCAGTCCGATCGCGCGCTCTACGACTATTGCTCAGACCTGAAGCAGGAGTTTCTGCGCGTGGCGCCCGCCATCGACAAGGTCTTCTACGACAGCAAGCTCGACGTGCTCCGTCACGCGCTCGGCCTGCATACCGCGATCTCGCGCGTGCAGGGCGCGCGGCTCAAGGCGAAGAAGGAGATTCGCATCGCGTCGCTGTTCCGGGACACGGCGCCCGAGTTTCTGCGGATGATCGTCGTGCACGAGCTCGCGCATCTGAAGGAAAGCGATCACAACAAAGCGTTTTATCGTCTGTGCGAACTGATGCAGCCGGGCTACCATCAGGTCGAATTCGATCTGCGGCTTTATCTCACGCACCGGGATATCGCGCGCTCGAAAGTCGCGTAGCCGTCGCTGCGCCGCATCAAACCGACCAGGCGAGCGCGGCTGCATATCCCGACGGCGCCACGAGCGCCGCGGCCTCGAACGCGCCCGCCCGTCGGTCGACCGTGTAGCGGCCGAGTTCGCGCGGCAGCACGGAAAAACCGTCCATCGTAATGAATCCGCCGCCGATGCCCGCGCCGTGCGCCTTCAATACGGCTTCCTTCGCCGTCCAGCAATCGAAGAATGCGGCGCTGTGCGCGTCTTCGGGCATGGCGTCGATTTCATGCCGATCCCGCTCTGCCAGCACCGACGCCGCCAGTTCGCGCCAGTCGAATGTCGCACGCGCCGCTTCGATATCGACGCCGACGCGCCGTTCGCGCGACATCGCAATCAGGCCATATGCGCCGGAATGCGACACGTTGAAGTCGGGCGCGTCCGGATGCGCCAGCGCGGGCCGTCCGTTCGCGCCGGCGTCGAACTCGAGTTGCGCGGGATCTTCGCCGGTTTCGGCCGCGAGCACGTACCGCAGCGCCGCGCGCACGACGCAAAAGCGCGCCGCATCTTCGTGACGCAGAAAGCGCGCCGCCCGCGCGCGTTCACTCGCGTGCAGCGCGGCGTTCGCGGCGGCGTCGGGCGGCGCGTCGAGGTCGATGGCGACGAGCCAGACGCGCACGTCGGCGGGCGCTCCGGCGGGAAGCGCAAGCGGCCTCGGGGCTTCGATAACGGGTTCGCGCGCTGCATTCATCGGGATGCGTACTGCGCCTCGCCGTTGCCGAATGACCAGTTCTCCTTCTTCACTTCGACGAGACTGATGAACACATCCTCGCGCCGCAACTTCAGCCGCTCGTGCAGGCCATCGGCGACGGCCTTGTAGAACGCGCTTTTCTTCGCGAGGTCGCGGCCTTCGTTGAGCGTGACCTGGATCACGATGCAATCGTCGGTGCGATCGATGCCGAGATACGTGCGGTCGATGATCAGATCCGACGCGCCGTGTTCCGCGACGATCTGGAAGCGATCGTTTTCGGGCACGTCGAGCGTGGCGCGCATGGCGTCGTACACGACGTCGCCGATGGCCGTGCGATAAGCGCTGTCCTTGCCCTTCTGCAAATCGATTCGAACGAGCGGCATGTGGTTCTCCCTGTTGACTGATTCAGCGGTAATCCGGATGCAGACGCAGTTGCGGCAGCCCCGCGGCATCGACATACACGACGGCGTTCTGCCCGAACTCCGTCATCAGCGCATCGGCAATTTCGGTGGTTGCGCCGAGCACGAGCAGACTCGTTTCGGCGAGCCAGATGTTCATCGGATCGATGCCTGCGCCAGGTAGCGCGCGCAGGCCCATGCGCTCCACGCGCTCGATCAGCTTGCGCTGGCGGACCGCGTTGTCTTCGGTCGAGAGCACGTGCCCGAACGGATTGAATGCCGTCACGAACACCGCGCCCGACGAAGCATGCCGCGCGAGCAAGGACGCCACCGCATGATTGGCGACGCCGATCTTCATGTCGATGTCGGGCTGGGCGTCGATTCGATAGATCGCCGCCTGATACGCAGCGAGCGTGGCAGGAGCGAGCGTGCGCTTCAGCGCGATCGGCTGGCCGTGCGGCGTCGCGCGCGCAGCTTCGTCCCATTCGATGCGCCGTTGCGCCAGCGTCCCCTCGCTCACGCACCCTTTCGCCGTGCTCAATCGTTCGAGCGCGCGCAGCCAGTGCGCGTAATACGTGTCGCCGAGATCGGGGTCGCCCGCCGCCTGCGCTTCGTTGATCGCCTCGCTCAACGCGTGCGCCCATTCGGACCACGTGAACACGCCGCGTTCGTGCAGGGCCAGCGTCATCGCGAAAGCCTGCGCTTCCCACGGTGCGCGGAATATCGGACCGTTATCGTCGAAAGGCAGTGCGGGCAGTGCGGCGCGCAACGCCTGCAACTTCGGCTCGCCGATGTTCATGTCATGCATGCGCTGCATCGAGATAAGGCTCCCAGCAATCCACGCACACGGACGATGCAGTCGTGTCCGGTCCCCAAAGTTCGGCGGCATCGAAGCGCACCGTATAGAGCCAGTGCGGATGCTCGCCGTGACCGAGGGCGTTTTCGTCGGGGAAGACATGCGTGCCGCGCACGGCGACGATGTGCCCGGACTTGCCGCGGCAATAACGCGGCAGGCGCGTATGCGTCGGCGGATTGATCAGCTTCGTGCGGACTTCGTCGCCGATGGCGAACCGCGCCGGCGCAGTGGCCGGACGATCGACCGGCGCGCCGCGAAGCAGCGCCGCGCTCACGTCGGCGGCCTTGAGGGCGCGCACGTCCCGAAGCGGCGCGCCTTGCGAGCGGCCCGTGGCGATTTCCGCTGCGTTCGCGAGTCCCGTTGCAACCAGCAGCTTCTTCAATCCCTCGAACCAGATTTCGTAGTAGCTGCTGTTGAGATATTGCGCGGGCGGCAGACTTTCGCGCGCCGCGCGCGACGTGTCGATGTTCCATTGACGCGTCGCGCCCATCGCCAGCGTGACGGCCAGCACGCGCCGCTCCCAGTCCGCGTGAAAGGGCGATGCGCCCGGCGCGTCGCACGCATCGGCCTCGACCGGACCGAAGGCTTGCATGCCACCCATGTCGTGCGCCGCGTTCATGCCGATGCTCCCATTGCCTGCGACGGACTCAGCGCGAGACCCGTGCCGATCATCGAATCGCGCGTGACGAGATCGGCGAGTGCGGCTTCGTCGAGATGATCCGTGCCGGCGGGACGCATCGGCACGACCAGATAGCGGACTTCGGCGGTCGAATCCCATACGCGCAATTCCACCTGTTCCGGCAACTGCACGCCGAAGTCCGCGAGCACGCCGCGCGGATCGATGACCGCGCGCGAGCGATACGGCGCCGACTTGTACCACACGGGCGGCAGGCCGAGCACCGACCACGGATAGCACGAGCACAACGTGCAGACGACCATGTTATGTACGTTCTCCGTGTTTTCGAGCGCGACCATGTGTTCGCCCTGCCGTCCGGTGAAGCCGAGCGAGGCGATGGCGGCCGTGGCGTCGTCGAGAAGCCACGCGCGATAGGCCGGATCGTTCCACGCCTTCGCGACGACACGCGCGCCGTTGCGCGGCCCGACTCTATGCTCGTAAGTTTCGATGAAAACATCGAGCGCCTGCGGATCGATATAGCCCTTCTCGACCAGCAGCGATTCGAGCGCCTTCACGCGCAGGTCCATTTCCGGCAACGCGCTGCCGGCGTGGTCGTGATCGTGATCATGGTCGTGATGATGATCGTGGCTCATCAGCGGTCTCGCGAGTGACACAGACGTCACACGTTACCGGAGTGTGCGCGAGCGTGCAAACAACGGGCCGTCGCGCCCGCGCGCCGCCTATACTGAGATCAGCGTCTCATGCGAGGAGGATGCCATGACACGCAAGTACATCGATTGCCGCGAGTGCCCGAGCGATGTGAATTGCACCGTCGCGCTCAGCGCCGACTCGGACGACGAACTGATGGAAGCCGCCGTGCTGCATGCGGTCAGCGTCCATCAGCACACGGACACGCCCGAACTGCGCGCGCAACTGAAGACGATGTTCCACGAAGGCGCGCCGCCCGCCTGATCGCTCTCAGCCGAGTTCGAAACTCGTCACGCCGAACACGCGCGCGAGCGGCACGTCGGGCGCCGCGCGCGTGTACATGCGCGCCGTTTCGAACACGCTCTGCATGTCGTGCTCGACAGCCAGCGCGACCGCGGCGGGATTGCTTTCGGGAACGTCGAGAAACACGCGCTCGCCCGGCACGCCGGAGACGAGCGCGCGATACAGCGCGCGTGCGGTCGGGAGATCGTCGGCGAAAAGCGGCCCGATCTTGTGGCCGGTCCCGCAGCGCCGGATCGCGGCCAGACCGCGCACGACATCGCCATCGAGCGCCACGCACGCGCGCCCGTTCTCGCGCGGCAGCGAGAGCCACGTGCGCAGAAACGCGGCGCGCGGGCAGGCGAACAGGTGTGTGTCGTAACCGAGCGTGCGTTCGAAGGAGACATTCGACGCATCGGCGATCGTCATGCCGTCGGCGGAAACGTCGTTCGCGGACGCAACGCCCTCGTAACGTACGTTGCGATACGCCAGCACGAAGCCGGACTTGCGATAGTTGGGTTGCTGCGCGAGCACGCCGTCGAGTCCGATGTTGCGCGCACCGAGATACGCCATGCCCGCGTTCCACAAGCGCATGCCGAAACCCTTGCCGCGCCATTCCGGCCGCACGATATAGAGACCGATGAAGCCGAATGCGTCGCCATAGGCGACCGCCGAGATGCAGCCGATCGGTACGCCGTCCCAGGTGCCGACGAAAAAGCCTTGCGGATCGGCGGCGAAGAACGCGCGTGCGTCATCGAGACCGGGATTCCATCCTTCCGACGCGGCCCATTCGAGCGCCGTGGCAACATCGGATTGCGTCATGCGGCGAACGGCAAAACGCGCATCGTCAGGGCTCGCGTGGGCGGAATCGGCAACGGATGACATGCGGCGCGCCTCGTCGAATGAAGGTGCGTTCAGTGTCGCGCGTTTCGGTTGCGGGGAAAAGTGCTGCGAGAAGTGAAGAACAGCGGAGAAGATGAAACCGGAGCAGACAAGCAATAAAGCGGGACGGACGCGCGCCGCCCCGCTCAGGGACAACCTTGACGCCGCTCGCCGCGGCCGAAGCTTTGTCGCGAGCGCCAGTCTTCCGAGCGCAGGACGTACTCGCCGTCCTCGCGCGCGTGTTCTTCGGAATCGAAGCCTTCGTCGCTATACGCGACGACCTTCATTCCGCCCCCCGCCGCCCGTTCGACGGTGATTCCCCAATGCCACCCGCCTTCCTGATGGAAGACGTGCAGCGTCGGTTTCGACGATGTGGTCAGTTCCATATGTGCGGCTCCCTCAAGCTGACGTCCGTAAGGCCTGCTGCCTCCTACGACGAACGCCCTTGATTACCGGCGTTTGCTTATACGTTGCTGTTGAAGTGATGTCCGGGCAGCCCCCGCCGCCCGCTCAAAACAGCATACGCAATGCGATGCTGCGTTGCAACACGAGAATACCCCTAGGCGTCGCGGGAATGGAACACGCTCAGACGAAATAACACGAATCTCGGCACCGTTGGCTGCAATAGACGACGCGATGGCCGCAGTCCGCGAGCATTCGTGCGTTCGTGCGGGGTTTCATTCCCCTTCCCAGTAGTCGAGCGAATCGCCTGCGCGAAATACCGCGCGAAGCCCTTTCACGCCGGGTTCGTCGGCCACGAGCACGGCCTGACGGCCCGTGTCGGGATAATCGACCACTTCGGGCGAAAGCATCGTGCTGATCGCAAGGTAGCGCAATGCATGCGTCCCCGTATTGACGATCTGATGCGCCGTTTCGGAATTGCCCGGCGGACACGCAATGACGTCGCCGGCGCGAATCGCGTGCCGCTCGCTGCCGATGCGCACTTCGCCCTCGCCTTCCACGACGAAGAACATTTCCTCGTTCACGCGATGATGATGAAACGGAAACGCGCGCTTGCCCGGTTCGAGCACGATGAGGCTGTAGCCGAGTTTCCTCGCGCCGAGCAGCGCACCGATTCGCGCGATGCGCGGCGCAAAGCGTTCCGCAGCGGGACCCGCGGGCGCGAATTGAGGCGGCAGCGGTTGCGGGTCGAGCGTATCGAGATTGACGATGGGCGGTTTCATGTTTGGCGTGTTCTCGCGGGTGAATGGGGTGTGTCACGCGTCTGTCATGTGCTTGTGATCGGTTTGTTACAGGCTTGTCACGCGCGCGTTCGATGTCGCGTCATGTTCGGCGAGCCAGCCAGCGATTGCGCTGCAGGTCCAGCCGGCGTCGTCGTGCGGAAGGTCGTGGCCGGCCCACGGGTGCACCGCGTGCGCCGCGCGCCATTGCGTCGCGACATGCGCGGAACACGCCGGATCGACCAGCCGGTCCGCCGCTGAGGCAAGCAGCAGCACCGGGCAGCGCGGCGCGTCACCCCGTGCGCGAAAGCGCGCCGCCGCGAGCAATTGCCGCAATGCATTCGCCGCGCTCGCGCCATGCGTGCGGCGTAGCTGCGTCCATTGCGCGATGTCCGCATCGCGGGCGTCGCGTCGATTGCACGTCAGGCGATGAATCAGCGCTTCGCATCGTTCGGGCTGTGTCCAGTTCATCGCAATGCGCGCGAGCAGCGGCCACGCAGCGGGACGCAAGCGCTCGCGCATGCGCGCATACGGCCGCATGCTCGTGTTAATCAGCACGAGCCGCGCGATTTCATGCGGATGTCGCTCGGCCCACGCAGTCGCGACCATCGCGCCGAGCGACATCGCCAGCACGCGGCACGGCAGGCGCACGTCGAGCGACAAGGCGCGCGCGCGTACGAAATCCATCATCGCAATGACCGAATGCGGCGCTGCACGCTCATGCTCGACACCATTGCCCGGCAGATCGATGAACACAACGCGCTCGCCCGCCGCGACGAGTCCATGCGCGGCCAGCGCCACCTCGAACTCGCCCCAGTGACGCGTTTCGCGCGTGAGGCCGCGCAGGAGAATCCAGTCGCTCATTGCGCGCCCGCGGGAGGCCAGTGCTGCTGCGCGCGCAGCAGCATTTCTTCGCGGAACGCGCCGCTCGGCAGCCAGCGGCGCGACGAATACGCGGCGCGCGTGAGGAAATCGAAAAAATTCGGATGACGCCGCAGCACGCGCCGCGTGCGATGCGCCTTGATCGGATTGAAGATGCCGAGGCGCGAGAACATCTGCATCGGATTCTTGCGGATCCAGCGCCACGAGCCGAGTTCGAGCGTCATCGGAAGAAAGATGTTGGGCGCGCGCGCGCGATCGTAGGCGAAGTCCCAGAGATCGCCGTGCAACAAATACTGATGGCTCTGCGGTTCGAACGCATAGCCATGATGCGGATACGATTCCTCGAACATCGTCTTCAGCAGAAACATTTCCGGCAGATGCGCCATTTGCCGCTCGGTGCGCGCGTAGGGAAACCAGATGCTGTCGTCCCAGCCGAATCCCGAATGACAATCGAGCGCGAAGCTCAATGGCCGCGACATCAGCTCCGTTTCGACGACCGACAGAAGCGCCGCGCTTTCGGCCTCCATGTGGCCGTCGACGGGACCGCGATACCACGGCAGCCACGGCCCGATGCGCTGCCCGCCCGCGAGGAACGGCACGCGGCCTTCGGCGCTTTGCGGCGCGTTGCGCATCAGGTCGACGCCGTTCGGATTCGCGCGCGTGCGGGCGAACATGCCGCCCGGATTCACAATCGGCATGAAGATGAGACGAATCGCGCGCAACTGCTGATGCAGCGTGTCGTCCCATTCGAGGCGCGTCAGGAGTGCGCGCATGTATTCGAGCACGAGCTGCGTGCCGATGCATTCGAGCCCATGCACGCCGCCGAAAAAACCGATGGCAGGCGCCTGCGGATCGTCGGAACCGATCGATGCGCTCAGAAGCGGAAACGACCGTCCGCGCGCCTGCACTTCGCAGACCGTGCGCCACTCGAAGCGCGCGCCGCCCGCGATGCGGATCGCTTGCAGTTCGTCCATCTCCGGAAAGCTGCTGGTTATGGCGACGCTCGACGTACTCATGGAACGCGGGAAGGTCCCGTCTGAAGAAAAAACCGAGTATAGGGCGCATCGTCAGTACACGGCATGCCGATGACATGACGCAATGCGCTGTGCGTGCGCAAAAGGTCTTCTGCGCGTTTTCGTTCTGTCACCTAGAATGAAATGTCCGCCTTACGACCGCTACGCGCGGTGCGAGGTTCTCGTCATGACATCCGTTTCCCGCTTCGTTCTCGGCGCGCTCGCCTTGTGCTGCGCCGCCTCCGCACTCGCGCAACCGCAGGCGCAAACCACCGATCCGAACGCGCCGAAGACGCGCGCGCAGGTTCGCGCGGAATTCCTGCTGTGGCGCTCGGTCGGCTACGATCCCAACGACTGGCTGAACTATCCCGACAACGCGATGCGCGCGAGCCGCATCATCGCGCAACGGCAGGCGCAGGGGAACAGCGCGGTGCAGTGAGCCGCGCGTTCATCGAGATTCTTCAGGCGTTTTTCGTGCGCGGCTTCTCGCCGCGCAGGATGCGTCGCGCGATGCTCCAGCGATGCACTTCCGACGGACCATCGTAGATCCGGAATGCGCGCATGTCCGCGAAAATCCGCGCGACGACCGTTTCGTGCGTGACGCCCTGGCCGCCGAGCATCTGCACCGAGCGATCGACGACGCGCCAGAGCGCCTCCGACGACACCACTTTCGCGATGCTCGACTCGTGCTTGCCTAGCACGCCCTGATCGAGCACCCACGCGCAATGCCAGATGGCGAGCCGCGTGACATGCAGATCCATTTCGTTGTCGGCGAGCATGAAGCCAACGCCCTCGTGCTCGCCGAGCGCCTTGCCGAACGCGTGGCGCTGCCGCGCGTAGGCTGTCGCGACATCGTGCGCGCGGCGCGCGGCGCCGAGCCAGCGCATGCAATGCGTGAGACGCGCGGGTGACAGGCGCACCTGCGCATAGCGAAAGCCTTCGCCCGGCTCGCCCAGCACGTTTTCTTTCGGCACGCGCAAGCCCTCGAAGCGCACGACGGCATGTCCGCCGGGAAAACATGTATCGAGCGAATCCATCGCGCGTTCGATCACGATGCCCGGACTCGTCATGTCGGCGAGGAACATGGTGGCGGGACCGTCGGCAAACTTTGCCATGATGATGCCGACCGCCGCACCCTCCGCGCCCGTGATGAACCACTTGCGGCCATCGATCACGTACTCGTCGCCGTCCGGTGTCGCGGTGGTCTGCAGCATGGCGGGATCGGCGCCCGCACCCGGCGGCGGCTCGGTCATGCAGAAGCACGAGCGGATCGCGCCCGCCGCGAGCGGACGCAGCCAGCGCTCTTTCTGCTGCGGCGTCGCGATGGCTTCGAGCAGATGCATGTTGCCCTCGTCCGGCGCGGCGATGTTGAGCGCCACGGGGCCAAGCGGCGAATAGCCGGCTTCCTCGAACAGAACCGCCTTGGCAACGTGACCGAGACCGAGCCCGCCGAATTCCGGCGACACGTGACTCGACAACAACCCGGCCTTACGGCCCTTCGCGATCAGTTCGGCGCGCAGCGATTCGTCGGGACCATGCGGCGTACAACGCGGATCACGCTCGAACGGCACGATCTCTTCAGCGATGAAAGCGCGCACGCGCGCCTGCAGTTCGGTCAACTCCGGGGACAGCGAGAAGTCCATCGGCAATTCTCCAGGGAACGGGCGTCGAGCGGCAAGCTTAACCGCCCGGGCACATCGCGCGCCAGTCGCGGTTTCCCGCGCGGGTTCGTTCGTCGCTCATTCGTCGCTCATTCGTCGTATTCGGTGTACTTGCGCGCGTCGCCCTTCACCTTGTGCGCCGGATATTTCGAGCGATTCAGCGCCATCTTTTCGATCAACGCGCGGTGAAGATCGACATCGAGCGCGTCGGCCAGCATCACGAGATACGCGAGCACATCGGCCATTTCGTGACGGATCGCGCGCAGTTTCGTCTCGTCGAGTTCGGTTTTCTCGCCGGTTGCGAGCCACGTGAACGGTTCGAGCAACTCGCTCGCCTCGACCGACAACGCCGCCGCGAGATTCTTCGGCGAGTGAAACCGGCTCCAGTCGCGCTCGCGAACGAACTCGCGCAGCATGTCGCGCATTTGTGCGAGTTCGCCCGCGCCTTCCTGTTGGTCTTGCTGATTCATTCGCAGCCTCTGCTGTTCGTTGCGCGTGCCGCGTAGCTTAACGCGGCGGTCGAACTCCCTCGTTCATCTCGTCGATTACTACGATCTATTTGTTCGTAGTTTTATCGCCATTAAATGCACGATTGTTTTATTTTATCGTTCTACGTCCGATTCTCGATAATTTTCTCGACATTATGCTCCCTCAAGACAATGTTCCGTCAGCCGCGCAAATTTCTTGCACTAGATATCTACGACTCATAGAATCGCAGTTAATCAATGACGACGACGCGGTCCGAACCTCGAACCCGTCGAGCGAACTCAACATCGAACCAAGGAGCATCGAGATGTCCAAGCGCATTCTGGTAGTCGGAGCCGGTTTCGCCGGTATGTGGAGCGCCCTCTCCGCGGCGCGTCTTATCGATCAACACGGCAGGACCGATATCGAGGTCGTGCTGATCGCGCCTGAGCCGCATCTGCACGTGCGTCCGCGTCTTTACGAGGAAAATGCGGCGGGCATGAAGGCGCCGCTGCTGGACATCTTCGCGTCCACGGGCGTCGGCTTCATTCAGGGAACGGTGGAACGCATCGACGTCGAACGCAGCCGGGTCGATGTGCTCGGCGCGGACGACTCGCGCTCGACACTGAACTACGACCGTCTCGTTCTGGCGACCGGCAGCCGCCTGTTCCGCCCGCAGATTCCGGGGCTCGCGGAACATAGCTTCAGCGTGGATCAGGTCGACGAAGCCGCCGCGCTCGAAGCGCACATCAAGCGCCTCGCGGCGCAGGCGGATACGCCCGCACGCAACACGGTCGTGGTCGCGGGCGGCGGCTTCACCGGCATCGAAACGGCGGCGGAAATGCCGGCGCGGCTGCGCGCGGCGCTGGGCGAGAACGCGAATGTGAACGTGATCATCGTCGAGCGGAACAAGGAGATCGGGCCGGATCTCGGCGCGGGTCCGCGGCCGGTCATCGTCGAGGCACTCGAATCACTCGGCGTGCAATGGCGCTTGGGCGCGGCGGTGACGTCCGTCGATGCAGGCGGCCTCACCACGTCCGACGGCGAACGCATCGAGGCGAGCACGGTCGTCTGGACGGCCGGCGTGCGCGCGAGCGCGCTGACCGCGCAGATTCCCGCCGAGCGCGACGCGCTGGGCCGCCTGCACGTGGACCGCAATCTGCGCGTGCTCGGTGTCGATACGGTCTATGCGACGGGCGACGTCGCCTACGCCGCGACCGACGACGAGGGCAACCACGCGATGATGTCCTGCCAGCACGCGATGAACCTCGGCCGCTCGGCGGGTCACAACGTCGCGGCGGATCTGCTGGGCGCGGAGCCGATTCCCTACAGCCAGCCGAAGTACGTGACGTGTCTCGATCTGGGCCCGTGGGGCGCGGTCTATACGGAGGGATGGGAGCGCGAAGTGAAGCTGTCGGGTGCGGAGGCGAAGGCGCTGAAGACGCGCATCAACACCGAATGGATCTATCCGCCGAGCGCGGAACGGGACGAAGCCTTCGCGGCTGCCGACCCGTTGCGCATCGTGGTTGCGTGATCGACCTTCACGCTGCCGGGTAAAGCCCCAGCGTGCGCGCATGCAGGCGCGCAAGGCCGAGCAGCGCATCGGTGAAGGGTGTCGGGACGCCCGTCATCGCGCCGAGTTCGCGCACCGATGCGACGAGTGCATCGAGCTCGACCGCCTTGCCCGCCTGCACGTCCTGCAGCATCGAGGTTTTCATTGCGCCGAGCTTGAGCGTGACGGCGTGACGATCTGCCGGCGCCTGCTCGATCGGAATGCCGAAGCGCGCGCCGATTTCCTTCGCTTCCAGCATCACGTTCGTCACGAAGCCGCGCACGAGATCGTCGCTCAGAATGCGGTCGGTGGTCGCGCCGGTGATCGCGCTGATCGGGTTCATCGTCATGTTGCCCCACAGCTTGAACCAGACGTCGCGTTGAATCAGTTGAGAGAGCGTGGCGTCGAAGCCCGCTTTCGACACGAGCGAGACGAGCGCTTCGGTGCGCGCGGTGGGCGCGCCCGTGGCCTCGCCGAGAATCAGACCCTTGCCCTGATGATGCCGGATGACGCCCGGCGCTTCGACGAAACAGCTCGCATGCACGACACACCCGACCGTCTGCGCGCCCGGGATCGCGGCGGCGATTGTGCCGTGCGGATCGACGGACGACAGCCGCTTGCCTCTGAAGGGCTCGCCCAGGCCGTCGCAAAACCACCAGGGCACGCCGTTCATCGCAGTCAGAACCGTGGTCTCGCGGGAGAGCAGCGGCGCGATATGCGCGGCGACCGATTCCATGGCGGGCGCCTTGACCGCGACAACGACGAGATCCTGCACACCGAGGTCCGACGGTTCCGCGCTCGCGGCGACCTTCACTGTGTGCGCCGCGTCCTTCTCGACGAGCCGCAGTCCATCCTGCCTCAATACGTCGAGCGTAGCGCCCCGCGCGACCACGCTCACGTCGCAGCCCGCTTGCGCCAGCTTCACGCCGATCCAGCCGCCGATGGCGCCTGCGCCATATATGCATACTTTCATCGTCCCGATTCCTCGCGTGTGGCAATCAACCGTCTGCCATTGTAAGAGCGGGACGAGTCACGCGCCGTAAAAATCGGCTCAATGCGCGATGCCGACGGCCAGCTTCGCGACCGACAGCAGCGTCAGACCGAACGCACCCGCCAAGATCACGGCGATGACCGGCAGCAACGGCAGTTTGACCTGAGCGAAATCGGCGTTGTGCGATGCGCGTTTGCGCACGCCGAAGAAGCTCCACAATACGATGCGCATCATCTTCAAGAGGTTCATGACCGGCTCCCTGCGTCTGGATACGTTTTCTGACGACTTCATGATGCGCGCCGCGCCGGACGAAAAACAGCAGCAGTTGCCGCGCCTTCGACGGCAGCAGAACGACGCGGGAAGATCGCTGCTACCGTCGAATTCATCGCATCTGCTGCTTGTCGCGGGGCGGCCGCGCCTTCTATCGTTGTCGCTCTCTCAGACGGGCCGCCGCATCCATGTACCAATACACCGAGTTCGACAAATCATTCGTCAGGAACCGAGCCGCGCAATTCCGCGATCAACTCGAACGCTGGCAGGACGGCCGCCTGAGCGAGGACGAGTTCCGGCCGCTGCGCCTGCAAAACGGCTGGTACGTGCAGCGTCATGCGCCGATGCTGCGCGTCGCCGTGCCCTACGGCGAGCTGTCGAGTGCGCAGTTGCGCGTGCTCGCGCGCATCGCGCGTGACTACGACGATCCCGATCCCGAGGTCTATCGCGCGGCCAGCGCGGCGCAAGCCACGCTCGGCACCGAACGCCTGCCGACGCATTGCGCGCACTTCACGACGCGCACCAACGTTCAGTTCAACTGGATCCCGCTCGACAAGTCGGCCGACGTGATGGACCTGCTCGCCACCGTCGACATGCACGGCATTCAGACGAGCGGTAATTGCATCCGCAACATTTCCTGCGATGAACGCGCGGGCGCCGCACCCGACGAGATCGCCGATCCGCGTCCGTTCGCGGAGATCATGCGTCAGTGGACGACGCTGCATCCCGAGTTCGCGTTCCTGCCGCGCAAGTTCAAGATCGCGATCACCGGCGCGCACGAGGATCGCGCGGCGACCGCGTGGCATGACGTCGGTCTGCAACTCGTGCGCGACGCTCACGGAGAACTCGGTTTTCGCGTATGCGCCGGCGGCGGCATGGGACGCACGCCCGTCATCGGCACGCTGATGCGCGAGTTCCTGCCGTGGCGGCACATCATGAATTACATCGAGGCGATCGTGCGCGTGTATAACCGCTACGGCCGGCGCGACAACAAATACAAGGCGCGCATCAAGATACTGATCAAGGCGGAAGGCCAGCGCTATATCGACGACGTGAACGAGGAATTCCGGCAGATCGTCGAGCATGACGGCGCACCGCATCTCATCTCGTCTGCCGAACTGGAGCGCGTGAGCGCGCTGTTCGTGCCGCCCGCGCTGCATATTCGTGAAGCGGCGCTCGACGACACAGAACTCGCCGCGCAAGGCGCGCGTCATCCGCTCTTCGCGCGTTGGCTGCAACGCAATGTCGCGCGCCATAAGGACCCTGCACTGCGCATCGTGACACTGTCGTTCAAGCGGCTGCTGCAATCGCCCGGCGATGCGACGGCAGACCAGCTCGACATCGTCGCGGATCTCGCCGACCGCTTTTCGGCGGGTGAAGCACGCGTCACGCATACGCAGAATGTCGTGCTGCCGTGGGTGCGTTCGAGCGAGCTTTTTGCACTCTGGCAGGCGGCGCGCGATGCGGGCTTCGCCAGCGCGAACGTGCAGTTGCTGACCGACATGATCGCGTGCCCCGGCGGCGATTTCTGCGCGCTCGCCAATGCGCGCTCGCTGCCGATCGCCGAGGCCATCGCGGAGCGTTATCAGGATCTCGACGAACTCGACGACATCGGCGAAATCGACCTGCATATCAGCGGCTGCATCAATTCATGCGGACATCATCACAGCGGGCATATCGGCGTGCTCGGCGTCGACAAGGACGGCCGCGAGTGGTATCAGATCACGCTCGGCGGCTCGGACGGCAGCGCGGCAAGCGGTGCGCCGCAGCCGGGCAAGGTGATCGGGCCGTCGTTCAGCGCGGCCGAAGTGCCGGATGTGATCGAAGCGATATTGACGACTTATCGCGACATGCGTGATGGCCGCGAGCGGTTCATCGAAACAGTGCGGCGTGTGGGCCTTGATCCGTTCAAAATCGCCGCAAATGCAGCACGCGCCAATGACGAGGTGACGGCATGAACGGTATGAACGGCGTCAATCGCATGCGCATTCTCACGCAGCCTGATCATCAGGCGGAGACGGACGAACGAGTCGCGACACTCGCGAACGACGACGACCCGCATACGCTCAAAGACCGGCTGTCGACGCTCTCGCGTATCGACCTGCACTTTCCGCATTTCACCGACGGACGCGCCTACAGTCAGGCGTACTTGCTGCGCAGGCGGCTCGGCTTCAACGGAGATTTGCGCGCGACAGGCGATGTGCTGATCGACCAGCTCGTGCAGATGGAGCGGACCGGATTTTCCAGCGCAGTGCTGAAGGAAGGCGTGAATGCCGCCGACGCCGAACGACAGTTCGCGCGCTTCGCGGGCTTCTATCAAGAGGATTTGACGTCACCGCGCTGATGCGGATTCGGACACATATAAGAGCGGCCCGGTGCCTTTCAAGCGCTTCGCCGCAAAAATAAATCACCCTCGAAAAATAGTCCCTCGGTATTGAAACGATAGCCTTCGCACCTACCTTGGATGCAGAGGCAGCGACCATCCGCTGTCGTTTCAATTTCCCGCTGCTGGCCTCGCAGGCATTCGCCTCATGGCTGCAACCATCGGAGACTCGACCATGAGTGACTTTTATTTTGGCGGCGACGTGTTCTCGGAACTGGATCGCGTGCAACGGCACGTGTCCTCGCTCTTCGGCAATTTCCCTTCGAGCATCCGTTCGAGCCGCGCGGATGCGTTTCCCCAACTGAACATTGGCAGCAGCGACGACGCCATTCATATCGTCGCGTTCGCGCCGGGCGTCGAGCCTTCGTCGCTCGATGTGACCGTCGACAAGGGCACACTCACCATCAGCGGCGAGCGTCGGGCACAGGCCGCGGCCGAGGGCTCGCGCACCTACGCCAAAGAGCGCTTCAACGGAAATTTCCGTCGCGTGATCGAGCTGCCGCAGAACGCGGACACCGACAAGGTCGAAGCCCGCTATGAGAACGGCACGCTGAACATCACCATCGGCAAGCGCGAAGCATCGAAGCCGCGCGCGATCACCATTCAGTAAGAGGGAATCCATCATGACCGACAACACGCAAATCGCCCCGCAAAACACGAATGAAGTGACGCGCAAGAGCCAGGACGCCACGCGTCGCCCGACCGTGACGCCGGCCGTCGATATCGTCGAGGACAGCCACGGCATCACGCTGTGGGCCGACCTGCCCGGCGTACCGCGCGAGAAGCTCGACGTGAAGATCCACGACGCGCGTCTCGTCATCGAAGCCGAAGCGGCGTTGCCGCCGTCAGGCGCGCTGCGCGTGCATCACACCGAAGTGCGCGCGCCGCGTTTCGCACGCGCCTTCACGGTGAGCGACGACTTCGATACCGCCAGGATCGATGCGAATCTCACCAACGGCGTGCTCAAGCTGACGATTCCGCGACGCGAGGAAGCTCGTCCGCGCCGCGTCGAAGTGCGCGCGGGCTAAGCGCCATCGCCTGCATACCGCCAGAAACATCGCTTCGAACGGCCGCCATCGCGCGGCCGTTTTTCTTTGCATGACGGACGCGCCTCTATAATCGCCAACGGCGGTTCACGCCGCCCACATTCATAAACTCATGCAAAGAAGGGACTATCGTGAAGAGGCTGTTGACGGTGTTGTTGGGTTCGATGCTGGCCGTGTCGATCGGCGCGCATGCCAAGGAGTGGTCCACTATCCGCTTCGGCGTCGATGCGAGTTATCCGCCGTTTGAATCGAAAGCACCCGACGGCACGCTGGTCGGCTTCGACATCGATGTCGGCAATGAACTCTGCCGGCGTCTCAACGCGAAATGCGTGTGGGTCGAAAACGCCTTCGACGGTATGATTCCCGGCCTCAAATCGCGCAAGTTCGACGGCGTGCTTTCCACCATGTCGATGACGCCCGCGCGCGTCAAGCAAATCGCCTTCTCCAGCAAGCTCTTCCACGTGCCCACGCGACTCGTCGCGAAACGCGATTCGAGCATCCAGCCGACGGCGGACTCGCTTGCGGGCAAGACCGTCGGCGTCGAACAAGGCTCGATGCAGGAGACTTACGCAAAGGCGCATTGGGGCGCGAAAGGCGTGAAGGTCGTGTCCTACGCGGATCAGGATCAGGTCTATGCGGATCTGCTGGCCGGCCGCCTCGACGCGTCGCTGCAAAACGCGGTGCAAGCCGAACGCGGCTTTCTCGATACGCCGCGCGGCAAGCCCTATGGCTTCGCGGGCGGCGCACTGGAAGACAGCGCGATCTTCGGGCCGGGCACCGCAATCGGCCTGCGCAAGGAAGACACCGACCTGAAGGAAAAGCTCGATGGCGCGATCGCCGCAATGATCAAGGACGGCACGTACAAGCGTATTGAGCAGAAGTACTTCGATTTCGATATCTACGGCGAGTAACGACGATGACCCAGCCGCCCGCACGCGATTCGAGCAACGTCCATCACGCGGCCGTCGAAGGCTATACGGCCAACTCGGAAAGTTACGTGCGCGGGCGGCCCGACTATCCGCCCGAACTCGCGGGCTGGCTCACCGATACGCTCGGGCTCGCAGCGGGCGTGAGCGTCGTCGATCTCGGCGCGGGCACCGGCAAGTTCACGCCGCGTCTCGTGCACACCGGCGCGTGCGTGATCGCGGTGGAA
Organism: Caballeronia peredens; assembly: GCA_001544595.2. GTDB lineage: Bacteria > Pseudomonadota > Gammaproteobacteria > Burkholderiales > Burkholderiaceae > Caballeronia > Caballeronia peredens. The sequence continues at coordinate 307,264 of FCOH02000003.1, forward strand.
CCGGTCGATTCGATGCGCGCGAAGCTTGCCGCAGCGCTTCCCGATGTTCAGGCGCTCGCCGGCACGGCGCAATCGATTCCGCTCGCGGATGCGTCGGTGGATGTGGTCGTGTGCGCGCAGTCGTTTCACTGGTTCGCGGGGCGTCACGCACTCGACGAAATCCATCGCGTATTGAAGCCGGGCGGCAGGCTCGGTCTCGTCTGGAACATGCGCGATGCGCGCGTGCCGTGGATCGCGAAGCTCGACGCCATCGTCAACCAGTACGAAGGCGACACGCCGCGCTATTACTCCGGCGCGTGGCGCCACGCCTTTCCGCACGCGGGCTTCGGCGCGCTCGCGGAAACGCATTTCTCGATCGGACATACCGGGTCGCCTGACGACGTGATCGTGCATCGCGTGCGTTCGACGAGCTTCATTGCTGCTCTGCCCGAATCGACACGCGACGAAATCGATCACGCCGTGCGCGCGTTAATCGATGAAGAACCGTCACTGCGCGGCAAGCACGAAGTCACCGTGCCTTATGAAACGGCAGCGTTCGTCGCGATCAGGCAATGACACGTTTTGACGCGCAATGAGCGCCCGGCCAGAGCCGACAGTAGAATGAACACGACCTCGCGCGTTTTTCATGCGCCAGGAGCAAGGCAAGAAGAACAACGGCCATCGCAGCAATTCAAGGCCGCGCACGATTGGAGATTCGATCCGCACGATGTAATCATGACCGGACGGCAGGCCCGTTTCGCGTCGGCTGACGATGCGCCGTCCACTCTCGCAAGGAGAGTCCATGAAGGTGCTTGCCGTCCATCCTAGCGGTCTGATGTACACCCGCGTATTCCTCCGACTCGAACCGCTCGGGCTCGAGACCGTCGCGGCTGCCATGCGACAGGCAGGACACGAAGTCCGCCTGATCGATCTGCAGGTTGAAACACATCGCGATCTCGATCGCCTTCTGCACCGCTGGCGCCCCGACGCGCTCTGCTTCTCCGGCAACTATCTGGCCAACATTCCCGAAATAATCGATCTCGCCCGCGCGGTGAAGCAAGTTCTGCCGCATTGTTTCGTGTTCGTCGGCGGGCATAGCGCATCGTTCACGGCCGGCGACATGCTGCGCCACGCGCAAGGCGCGATCGATTGCGTTTTGAAAGGCGAAGGCGAGGCGTCGGTGAACGCGCTGCTGCAAGCGGCCGCAACGCAGGGCGATCTGCTCGCCGTGCCGGGCGCGGTGACGAGCGAAGGCTCGGGGCCGCCGCCCCGTTTCGTCGAAAGCCTCGACGATATTCTGCCCGCGCGCGATCTGTTGCGGCATCGGCGCAAGTACTTCATCGGCACGCTGGACCCTTGCGCATCGATCGAGTTTGCGCGCGGTTGCCCGTGGGATTGCGTGTTCTGCAGCGCCTGGACCTTCTATGGGCGCAGCTATCGTTCGCGCAGTCCCGAAGTCATCGCCGGCGAACTGGCGTCGATACGCGAGCCGGGCGTGTTCATCGTGGACGACGTGGCCTTCGTGCACGCCGAACACGGCATGGAAATCGGCCGCGCGGTGGAAAAACGCGGCATCCGCAAGCAGTATTACCTGGAGACGCGCGGCGACGTGCTTCTGCGCAACAAAGACGTGTTTCGCTTCTGGCGCACGCTCGGCTTGCAGTACATGTTCATCGGCATGGAAGCGATCGACGCGGAAGGGTTGAAAGCGTTTCGCAAGCGCATCACGCTCGACAAGAATTTCGAGGCGCTGGAATTCGCACGCTCGCTCGGCATTACCGTCGCGCTCAATCTGATTGCCGATCCCGACTGGGACCGCGAGCGCTTCGAGACGGTGCGTCAATGGTGTCTGGAGATTCCGGAGATCGTGAACATCAGCGTGAACACGCCGTATCCCGGCACGGAAATCTGGCTGCGCGAACAGCGTCGCCTGACGAGCCTCGATTACCGCCTCTACGACATTCAGCATGCGGTCCTCCCGACTCGCCTGCCGCTTCCCGAGTTCTATGCCGAACTCGTGCGCACGCAACAGGTGCTCAATCGCAAACACATGGGCTGGGCTGCGTTACGCGGCGCCGCCGGTCAGGCGATGCATTTGCTCATGCACGGGCAGACGAATTTCATCCGCATGCTGTGGCGCTTTAACTCCGTGTTCGATCCACGCCTGCAACTCGGCGATCACGCGCGCGAAGTCCGCTACACGATGACGCCGCCGCCTGCTCCCGATGCAAGCTCGAACATCAAGGCCGTCTATGTGCACGGGCCTGCGGGACGCAAGTCGCGGCGCATCGATGAAGCGACCGAAAAGTTCGTCGACGAAACGAGAATGGGCGCCGATTAGCGCGCTGAAAAAGAGGAGATGACGATGGCGACACTCAAGCAGATTCAGGCGAGACTCAAGAAGTTGCAGGCACAGGCCGAAAGCCTGATCGCCAGGCGCGCGCAAGCCGTGCTCGACGATATCCGCGCGATGATGGAACGGCACGGCCTCACGACCGACGATATCGACAAACACGGCAGGACATCGAAGCGCGCGGCCAGCCCGCATGTCACCTTGCCTGCGCCGGCGGGACGGCGTGAAGCGGTCAAGAAGATGGCGAAGAAAGGCAAGCTGCCGGCCAAGTATCGCAATCCGAAGACGGGCGAGACTTGGAGCGGCTGGGCGCGCCCGCCCGCGTGGATCGCCAACGTCAAGGACCGCAGCAAGTTTCTGATCGATGCGGACGAAACGGAAAGCGCGACCAAGCCTAAAGCGGCTGTCAAGAAAACTGCTGCCAAGAAAATTGCCGCTAAGAAAGTCGCCACTAAGAAAGCCGCCACTAAGAAAGCAGCGGCCAAGAAAACGTTACCGTCGCAAGCGCGCGCGCCTGTCGCCAGGAAATCCAAATCAGCCGAGACCTCGACCAAACGCAGCGCGCCGCGCAAGAAGACTGCGACCGCAGCGGCTCCGCAAGACGTCGCGGAAACGCAGCCGGCATCGACCGCGCCAGCACCTGCGGACAGCAGCACCACAGCCTGAAACATTGCTTCCGACGAATCGGCAAATGGCGCGCGCTATTTTTCCTTAGCGTTTTTTCCACGTAAGTCAGGAAGAAAATTACCCGCGCCTTCGATGCATCGCGCATGTTCCATGCGGACTTCGTTATCGGCATGGTAGTTGCGTGAGTTCGTGCACCTGCCGAACACGTCGAGGACACCATGCATCATTCGATCGAACCTCATGAGCTGACTCAGATCGATCTCTCACGTTTTCAGATCGTACAAGTGTCCGACGGGACGTTCACCGTCGTGTTGTGGGAAGCGCCCGAAACCGAATCGCAAGCGCTCGCCAATGCCCGCGCCGAAGCATCGACGCTGACGATTCGCCTCTGCGATCCGCTCAACCCCGTGAGGCGCAAGGATGTCTGCGAGCATTTGCGCGCACATCTCGCCGCGTCGCGCACGCGGTCCGCATCAATTCGCGACGCACGCGTCCGCACATTTGCTCAACGGGAAATCATTCACGCAACGGCCTGAATGCTCTTGATGTACCAAACCATCAACCAAACGCCGCTCTGAAACGCGGCGTTTTCCCATTGTTTGAGATTGACGAAAACTCAATTGGCGTTTGGCCAGATTACAACGTCGCGCACTCCACCTACACTGCGTTCACATGTCGGGGGCGTTTCGAAATCAACGACACGTTCGCCGATTGCAGTTGCCGCCTGCACCTCAACTGCAACTTCCCTTTCTTCGTTGGAGCATTCTCGTGAACAAGCGACTCGTAGTGGGCTTTGCTATTGCATTGAGTTCTGTTTTTGCCGGTTCTGCATTTGCGGGCGGATATGGTCCTGCACCGCATTATCGTCCCGATGTCGGTGCGCCCGCTTCACAGCACGGCGTAAGCGCGCAAACCTTCGCGGCGGAAGAAGCGGCGCAAGGACGCGGCGGTTTCGTCGATACGTCGCGCACCGCGCAAAATCAAAACGGACAGGTTTCGGCTTCTGCTTCGAATCAGGTCTCGCAATAAAGCAATAAATATTGCTCAAGCGGACATGGCTCTCAAAAGCCGTGTCCGCTTTGATTTTCCTTGATCGTTTTTTCCAGAAAATCCCAAAGCGCATCATCGGCGGAATAGGGAACATTGAATCTGAAGCACGGACTTTCCGCATCGTCCGGGCGGAAATATGAACCCGGCGCAAGCCATATTCCGTGCTGCAATGCGCGCGTCGCAACGGCGCTTCCCTCGGCCGGAGCGATCGGCAATGCGCCCCAGACGAACAATCCCGCGCGCGGACGTCGAAACAACTCCACGCCCAGCGCATCCATACGCTCTTCGACGAGCGCATGCGCATCCTTCAGTTTCTCGACGACGAATTCCACGTGACGCGCGTAACGCCCTTCCGTGAGCACTTTCTCGACGATGCGTTCCGTCGCCTCCGATGAAGTCAGTCCCACCGCCATCTTGGTGCGCGCGAGTTCGCGCAGCACTTCCCGTTCGGCGACGACATATCCGCAGCGCAACGCGGGCGTGATCGTCTTCGCAAATCCGCCGACGTAAAGCACGCGATTGAGCCCTTCCATCGACGCCAATAGCGGCGCGCCGGGCGGCGCGAGTTCGCGGTTCACGTCGTCTTCGACGACCCACAGGCCGTGGCGCTCCGCAATCTGCATCAGACGAAACGCCGACGCCATGCCGAACGTCGCGCCCGTCGGATTCTGCAGCGTGGTATTGAGAAACACCGCTTTCGGCCGATGCTCGATCACGATGCGTTCGAACACGTCCGTGTCGATGCCCGCGACGGTGCGCGGCACGCCATGCACCTCGAGTCCGGCGAGCCGCAGAATCTGCAGCAGATTGCAGTAACCCGGATCTTCGACGACGACCGCATCGCCCGGACGCAACAACGTGCGCACGACGAGATCGAGCGCCTGCGTCGCGCCCGCCGTCAGCAATACGTTCGACGCGGCATCGACGGGCAGTCCGTGACGATCCAGTTGCTCGGCGACGCGCTCCCGCAACGGCGCGAATCCATAAGGGTGCCCGTAATCCGCGATACGCGCCGCCGGCACGCGGCTCACCGCGCGCAACGCGTGCTGCAGGCCGCTTTCGTTGACCCATTCATTGGGCAGCCAGCCGCAGCCGGATTTGATCGGCACCGAGTGATCGGCGAAGACGTCGGAGAGCAGCCAGGTCGCCGTGAGACTCGGCGGCTGCCACTCGACGGCGCGCACGCGCTCGCTGTGCGCGCGCACAGCGACGCGGTAGCCCGAGCCGCGCCGCGCGGCGACGAGGCCCATCGACACGAGCCGGCCGTACGCTTCCGTCACCGTGAAAGTGCTGAGATTCTCTGCCTCCGCAAGACGCCGGACGGACGGCAGAAGCGCGCCCGCGCGCAGCGTTTGTTCCTCGATCGCCGTGGCGAACGCGCCCACCAGTTGTTCGACGAGCGTCGGCGCCTGACGCGAGCCACGCTCCAGCTTGAGTTCGATCATGGGATCCGAGCATAGCGCGCCGAACGCGCGCCGACCAGTACAGTTTGCACCATTTTGCCAGCACAGTTGGCAACGCAGTGAAGCAACTGTATATGCCGCGCAAATTTGCCGAGGAATACAGTGCAGTGACCGTTCCTAATGAGGAGACCCTTATGAATGCCCGCCCCGTCATCGACGATCTCTCGTCGTTCTGGATGCCCTTCACCGCCAATCGTCAGTTCAAGGCCGCGCCGCGTCTGCTCGAAAGCGCGAAAGGCATGTACTACCGCTCGACCGACGGCCGTGAAGTGCTCGACGGCTGCGCCGGGCTCTGGTGCGTGAACGCGGGGCATTGTCGGGACGAGATCGTCGAGGCGGTGCAGAAGGCGCTCTCGACGCTCGATTTCGCGCCGACCTTCCAGATGGGACATCCGCTTGCGTTCGAAGCCGCGACCAAGGTCGCGAACCTGATGCCCGAAGGGCTCGACCGCATCTTCTTCACGAACTCGGGTTCCGAATCGGTCGACACCGCGCTCAAGATCGCCATCGCCTATCACCGCGCGCGCGGCGAAGGGCAGCGCACGCGTTTCATCGGGCGTGAACGCGGCTATCACGGCGTGGGCTTCGGCGGCATTTCGGTCGGCGGTATTGCGCCGAATCGCAAGACGTTCTCGGGCGCGCTGCTGCCGTCGGTCGATCATCTGCCGCACACGCACGATCTCGCGCACAACGCGTTCTCGAAGGGCCAGCCCGCGTGGGGCGAGCATCTCGCGGAGGAACTGGAGCGCATCGTCGCGTTGCACGATGCATCGACCATCGCGGCCGTGATCGTCGAGCCGCTGGCGGGTTCCACCGGCGTGCTCGTGCCGCCGAAGGGCTATCTGCAGAAGCTGCGCGAAATCTGCACGAAGCACGGCATCCTGCTGATCTTCGATGAAGTCATCACCGGCTTCGGCCGCCTCGGCAAGGCGACGGCGAGCGAGTACTTCGGCGTGACGCCCGATCTCATCACGATGGCCAAGGCGATCAACAACGCGACCATTCCGATGGGCGCCGTGGCCGCGAGCCGCACGATCCACGACACGATCGTCGATGCGGGCGCCGCCAACGCCATCGAACTGTTCCACGGCTATACGTATTCCGCGCACCCGGTGGCGACCGCGGCGGCAATCGCCACGCTCGACCTCTACGCGCGCGACAAGCTGTTCGAGCGCGCCGCGTCGAAGGCGGAAAAGTTCGAAAGCGCGGTGCACGCGCTGCGCGATGCGCCGTATGTCAAGGACATCCGCAATCTCGGACTGGTCGCGGGCATCGAGCTCGATTCGCGCGACGGCGCCCCCGGCGCGCGCGCGTACGAAGTGTTCGTCAAATGTTTCGAGGCGGGCGTGCTCGTGCGCTACACCGGCGATATCCTCGCGTTCTCGCCGCCGCTCATCATCGAGGACAATCAGATCGACCAGATCTTCGGCACGGTGAGAAAGGCGCTGGAAAGCGTGAAATAGGCGTGAAATAAGCGCCGCTGACGGCAACGGTCAGGCCCGGTTCCTTGCGAGAGGAGCCGGGCTTTTTTCATCGCTCCATCACGAGCAGCGTCGATGTCGCCGATGCAAACAGTCTGCCGCTCATGTCCTTGAGCGTCGCCTCGGCGAACGCCGCGCGACGCCCGATCGACAGCACGCGCCCTTCGGCCCGCAACAGGCCCGTCTCGCGCGTGGCCGCTTTGTGATACGCCACCTTCAGCTCGAGCGTCGTGTAGGCCTGCGTCGCGGTCAGGCACGAGTGCACCGCGCAGCCGCACGCGGAATCGAGCAGCGTCGCGGCATAACCGCCGTGCACGGTGCCGATCGGGTTATACGCGTGATCGCCGGGCACGCCCGCGAAAACCGCCCTGCCCGCTTCGACTTCGATGAAATCGAACTCCAGCGACACGAGAATGCCCGGCTTGCGGCCGCTCGCGATCAGCTTGCGCATTTGCGCGAGGCCGTCGAGCCCGGCGGCCGTTTCTTCGATCAGACTCATTTCGGCTCCTCCGCTTTGGCGCTCGCGGTCTTGATGACATCGTCGTTGCCGGTCTCGCTCCATCCGCCGCCGAGCGAGCGATACAGCGCGACCGCGGCGAGCGCATGTTCGCGCTTCGACTGATTCAGCGCGTCGGCGTCGCGCAGATAGGCTTCCTGCGCATCGAGCACGTCGAGAAAGCTCGCCGCGCCGCCCTTGTACAACTGCGTCGATAACGTAAGCGATTGATCCGACGCGGCGAGCGCCTCGGTCAGACGCGCGGCCGATTCACTCGTGCTGACGAGATCGCTGCGCGTATCCTCGACGTCCTTCAGCGCTTCGAGCATCGTCTGACGCAGATGCAGTTCCGACTCGCGCATGCGGCTCTCGTTCTGCTCGATCTCGGCGGTGATGCGTCCCGCGTTGAAGATCGGGCTCGTCGCATTGAGCGCGGCCGAAAAGAGGTTGTCGGTGAGCGTCGGCAGCCCGAGATACGACGATGCGAGCAGACCATCGGACAAACGCAGCGAGAACTTCGGATAGCGCTCCGCCCGCGCGACGCCCACTTCCGCCGCGCGCTGCTGCACGCCCGCGTACGCGACGAGCACATCGGGGCGGCGCAACAGCGCGTCCGACGGCAACATCTGCGGCGCGCCGTTCGCGGGCACCGGAATCACGGGCGTGGCGCCGGGATTCGCGAGCATCAGCTTGTCGATGGATTCCGGCGTGCGGCCCGAATACACGGCGATCAGGCTCAGCTGATGCTGAATGGTCGCCTGCGTGCGCGGGATGCGCGATTGCAGATCGCTCAACTGATTCTGCGCACGCGCGACGTCGAGCTTCGTCGAGAGGCCGTATTGCAGGCGGCGCTGCGTGAGCTTCAGCGCGCGCTCGCGGATCGCCTGATTGTCCTGCAGGATCTTCAGCTCGGCCTGCGCCCAGCGCAGATCGACGTAGGCGCCGGCCGTATTCGCCGCGAGCGCGAGGCGCACCTGATCCGCGGCATGCTGACGGCCGACGAGCTGCGCCTGCGATGCGAGCAGTTCAAGGCGCTCGCCGCCGAACACGTCGGGCGTCCAGCTGAGCGTGAGGCCGACGCCCGCCTGGCGCACATAGCCGAGCGGCGGCGGCGTGTTCTGCCGCGAGTTGGAAGCGCCGGCGTTCGCATCGAGTTGCGGGAGCAGCGCGGCGCGGCGTTGCGTCGTGAGCGCCTGCGCCTGCTTCACGCGTTCGAGCGCGGCCTGCAGATCGAGGTTGTCGTTCAACACGGACGCGACCAGTTCGTGCATCACCGGATCGTTGAACTGCTTCCACCAGGCGAGCGGGTCGGACGTGTCTTTCGGCGCGTCGACGCTCCAGTCGGCGGGCGCGGTCTCACTGACGGTCGTCGGAAGATCGGCGTGCGTCGCGGGCTGCACGGCGCATGCCGCCAGCGAAAGACACGCGAGTATTTCGGTGACAAGTTTCTTCATGATCGAAGCATCCAGATAACTATGTTCAATGCGCATCGGACGACGGCGGCGCGCTCGCGATCGGCTTCGCGAACATCACCGTGACGAGGCCGAAGAGGAAGCACAGCGCCAGCACGTAGAAGCAATCGGCGAACGTCAGCACGAGTGCTTCACGCATGACGAGCGCATGCAGCGACGCGAGTCCCGCTTGCGACGCGTTCAGCGCATCGCCGGCGGCGGCCGCGAGATGCGCCGAGCTGCGCGCGAGCAGATCGTCGATGACAGGCCGGCCGACAGTCACGTTCTCGTTCAGACGCAGGTAGTGCAGGTTCAGGCGGTCGTTGAGCATCGTCGCGCTCACCGCGATGCCGATCGCGCCGCCGAGGTTGCGCATCAGATTGAACAGGCCGCTTGCCGATCTGAGCCGCGCCGGCGGCAGCGAACCGAGCGCCATCGTGACGATCGGCGGCACCGCGAATTGCTGGCCGATGCCGCGCAGCGCCTGCGGCAGAAGGAACTCCTGCCAGCCCCAGTCGTGCGTGAGCGGCGTATAGAAGTAACAGCCCGCGCCGAAGCAGATCAGACCGAACGCCAGCAACACACGCATGTCGATGAAGCGCGAAGCGAAGCCGTACAGGCCGATGGAAAGCAACTGAAAAACGCCGACGGACAACAGCGCGAGACCGGTATGCAGCGAATCGAAGCCACGCACGCGGGCGAGGAACACCGGCGTCAGAAACACCGACACGAAGATGCCGATTCCCGTCACGAACGACAGCACACTGCCGATCGCGAAGTTGCGCACCGCGAGCGCGCGCAGATCCACGACCGGGTCTTTCGCCGTGAACGCATGCACGAGGAACAGAAAGCCGCAGATCGCGGAGATCCACGTACACGCGATGATCACGTTATCGCCGAACCAGTTCTTGCGCGGACCTTCTTCGAGCACGTATTCCAGGCAACCGAGGAAGCCTGACATCAGCGCGATGCCGAGATAATCGCCCTTCTTCAGCAACGAAAGATCCGGCGCGTCGATGTTCACGTACTTCGGCACGAGCAGCGCGACGACCAGTCCCGGCACCACGTTGAGGTAGAACAGCCAGTGCCATGACCATTGATCGGTGATCCATCCGCCGATCACCGGCCCGACCGCGGGCGCGAGCGACGCCAGCGCGCCGATGGTTGTCGAGGCAATCAGGCGCTGCTTGCCGGGAAAGATCACGAACGCGGTGGTGAACACGGTCGGGATCATCGCGGCGCCGAGCGCGCCTTGCAGGCCGCGGAACAGGATCATCGAATTGATGTCCCACGCCATGCCGCACAGCATGCTCGTGATCGTGAAGCCGACCGCGGATGCGACGAACAGCCAGCGCGTGGACATCACGCGCGAGAGCCAGCCCGACATCGGAATGACGAGAATCTCCGCGATCAGGTACGACGTCTGCACCCAGGACAACTCGTCCTGGCTCGCCGACAGGCCGCCGCCGATATCCTTCAGCGACGACGCGACGATCTGAATGTCGAGCGTCGCCATGAAGAAGCCGAGGCACATCAGCGCGAAAGCGAACACGCGTTGCCTGAGCGGCTGGTTCGCGGGATCGGAGGGAACGGTGTGAGTCATGACCGCGCTCCTCAACCGTTCGACTGCTGGCGAAGATGAACCTTGACCGTCGCCGACAGACCCGGACGCAACACCGCTTCCATGCCCTTCGGCACGTCGAGCCGGATGCGCACCGGCACGCGCTGCACGATCTTCGTGAAGTTGCCGGTCGCGTTCTCGGCGGGCAACACGCTGAACGTCGCGCCGGTCGCGGGCGCAAGGCTTTCGACGTGGCCCGTGAGCGGCACGCTCGACGCATCGAGTTCGACATCGGCTTCGTCGCCGGCGCGCATTTTCTTCAGCTGATCTTCCTTGAAATTGGCATCGATCCACAGACCCGTCGAAGGCACGATCGTCAGAAGCGCCGTGCCGACGTTCGCCAGCACGCCCACGCGCGCCGTGCGATTGCCCACATAGCCGTCGACGGGCGAGCGGATCGTCGTGTACTCCACGTTCAGTTCCGCGACGCGGCGGGCGGCTTCCGCGGTCGCGACGCGCGCCTGCGCATCCGCGATCTGCGCTTCGATCACGCTCAACTGGCGCTTCGCCGCGACCAGCGACGCGCCGCTTCGATCGACCGACGCCTGCGCCTTCGTATAGTCCGAATCCGCGCGTTCGACGATCTGGTTCGACACCGCGTCGTCCTTCACGAGTTCGCGATAGCGCGTGCGGTCCTGCGCGCTGCGCGTGAGTTCCGCCGACGACGCACGCACTTCCGCCTGCTGCTGATTGATGATCGCCGCCTGCAACGCGTCCTTCGCCTGCAGCTCGGTCACGGCCGCGCGCGCGCTCGACAGCTCCGCGTCGGTCTGCGCGAGGCGCGCGTCGTAATCGCGTGCATCGAGGCGAATCAGCACCTGCCCCGCCTTCACGCGCTGGTTGTCCTGCACCAGCACCTCGGAGACGAAGCCATTCACCTTCGGCGCGAGCACGGTGACGTCGCCGCCGACATAGGCATCGTCAGTGGTCTGCACGAAGCGCAGCACGAGCGCCCAGTACGCCGCCGCCGCGATCAGCACGAGCCCGACCAGACCGAGCGCGAGCAGCATCCAGGGAATGCGGCGCGCGGGCCGCGTCAGGGCGGGCGCCGCGACCGATGGGATATTCGTCGTAGGTGTCGTCATCTGATTATTTGTGCATATGCACAGTCTGAATTGGAAAAAGGGCCGCTTGCGCCGCCCGTCATAGCCCGGAAGACTAGTTGTGCATATGCACCAAGTCAACCGTCACCGGTGACACGATTGAATAACGTTGCCGGAAAGAATCGCCGGAGCCTTGCCGGACGGGCCTCGGGCTCAGTTTTTCAGGGTTTCGTCGGCGCAGAAGCGCACCGCATGTTCGACGAACGCGCGCACTTTGGCCGGCAAAAGCGCACGCGTGCTGTACGCGATGCGTATCTCGATGGCGGCTTCGACCCGTTCGTAGGCGTCGAGCAGCGTGACGAGCCGGCCGGAGGCGATTTCGCGGTCGACGAGCGCGGTCGGCAGTACGCCGATGCCGAAGCCCTGCAGCACCATATCGCGATTGAACACCGCGCTGTTCGACGAGACGCCGTGATTGAGCGGCACCCGCACTTCCTCGCCGCCGATGCGAAACGTGAGCGCCGGCTTGCGGATCGACGCGGACATCGGCACGAACTCGTGATCGACCAGTTCGGACGGATGGCGCGGCGCCGGGTGCTGCGCGAGATATTCGGGACTCGCGACGAGGGCGAGCGGAATGGTTTCGAGCAGACGCGTGACGGCCGTATCGGTGGACAGCATGAAGGGCAGCACGATGGCGAGGTCGTAGCCTTCGCCGACGAGATCGACGGGCCGCTCGGTCAGCGTCACGTCGAGGCGCACGTGCGGATGCGCGCGCCTGAAGCTCGCGACGAGCGGCGTGTAGCGGCTCGTCATCACCGTGGTGTGCGCGACGAGCCGCAAAAGCCCGGTCGCCTCGCTCGCGCGGTTCGACACGCGCTCTTCCATGGCCTGCAGTTCGTCGAGCAGGCGCGAACAATCGGCGAAGAAGCGCTCGGCGGTGTCCGTGAGCGAAATTTGCCGTGTCGTGCGGTTGAAGAGCCGGCTGCCGAGTCGCTCCTCGAGACCTGCGATGGCGCGCGAGACGGCCGGCGGCGACAAGCCCAGTATGTCGGCGGCACGCGCGAAGCTCTTCGCTTCGACGACGGTGCAAAACACCCTCAGGCTCGTCAGATGGTCCATGTGCGGATGCGCGATGCGGGCGTGGGCGAAGCCACGATCATGGCATGAAGGCGCGAAAAACGCTGCGCTTGCAGGTTGAGACGATCGCGCGGATTTGCGAGCCGATCGAGCATTCACGCGGATGCGGTGCGCGCCTAAAGTTCGATCCATGCCATGCAGATGGCCAACCACCGAACCCAGGAGCACACCATGTCACGTCTTTCCCAAATCAACATCAACGACGCCACGGGCGTCACCGCCGAACTCTTCGCCGCGATCAAGAAGGCCGCGGGCCGCGTGCCGAACGCCTACGCGACCATCGGCACACATAGCCCCGCCGCGCTCGGCGCCGCGCTCAACGGCGATGCGATCCTCGCGAAGAGCAGCCTGAGCAAAGCCGATGTCGAAGCGATCAAGCTCGCCGTCAGCGAACTGGCGGGTTGTGACTACTGTGCCGCGGCGCATACCGTCATCGGCAAGATGGTAGGACTCACGCAGACTGAAACGCAGCAGATCCGCGCGGGCGAAGCCAGCGGCAACGACAAGCGCGACGCGCTCGTGCGCTTCGTGCGTCATGTCGCGAATTCCACCGGCACGATCGACGCCGCGCGCCTCGACGAAGTGCGTGCCGCCGGCTACTCGGAAGCCCAGGTGATCGACACGCTGTTCGCAATGAGCGTCATCAACTTCACGAACCTCGTGAACCGCGTGAACGACACGACGCTCGACTTCCCCGCGCTCGTCTGAGTGAATCAGGCCGAGTTCGGGCCTTTGCTGAACCGGTCGATCACGGCGCTCACGAGATCGATCGGCACCGGAAAGACGATCGTCGAGTTCTTGTCGCCGGCGATCGTCGTCAGGGTCTGAAGGTAGCGCAACTGCATGGCCTGCGGCGCCTGCGCGAGCATCTGCGCCGCTTGCAAGAGCTTTTCCGACGCCTGCAGCTCGCCTTCGGCATGAATGATTTTCGCGCGGCGCTCGCGCTCGGCTTCGGCCTGCCGGGCGATCGCGCGGATCATGGTCTCGTTGATGTCGACGTCCTTGATTTCCACGTTCGATACCTTGATGCCCCACGCATCCGTCTGCGAATCGAGCACGCGCTGAATGTCGCTGTTGAGGCGCTCGCGTTCGGAGAGCAGTTCGTCGAGTTCGTGCTTGCCGAGAATCGCGCGCAAGGTCGTTTGCGAAAGCTGGCTGGTGGCGTCGAGGAAACGCGCGACCTGTATCACGGCTTTTTCCGGATCGACGACCCGGAAGTACACCACCGCATTCACTTTCACCGACACGTTGTCGCGCGTGATGACGTCCTGCGGCGGCACGTCGAACACGACGGTGCGCAAATCCATGCGCACGACCTGCTGCACGACCGGGATGATCAGCACGAGTCCCGGTCCTTTCACTTTCCAGAAGCGCCCGAGCATGAAGACGACGCCGCGCTCGTACTCGCGAAAAATGCGCACGGCCGAAGCCACGATGAAGATGACGAGCGCAATCAGGATGCCGCTGAATCCGAAGGTAATCCCCATTTTTCGAGCCTCGTGGTCGATGTGTTCATGAATGGCCGGCGCCGGGCTCGCTTTCGAGCGGCTCGACGGTCAGCACAAGACCTTGACGCGAGATCACGCGCACGCGCGCGCCCTCGTCGGGCAACCCATGCGGCGCGGCGGTCCGCACGCGCCAGCGTTCGCCGTGCACACGCGCCCAGCCGCTGCCGGCGTCGCGCGTCAACATGACGCCGATGCTGCCGAGCATCGCCTCGCCGCCGCTCACGACGGGCCGCTTGCGCGCCTTCAATGCGACGCCCGACACGGTGAAGACGAACAGCGCCGAAAAAAGCGCGAGCCCGATGACGACACCCACCGGCACGCCGAAGCCGGGCACGTCGGTATCGATCAGCATGAGCGCGCCGATCGCAAACGCAATGACGCCGCCGATGCCGAGCGAGCCGAAAGTCGGCAGGAACATCTCGGCGACGAGAAAGCCCAGGCCCAGCACGATCAATCCCAGTCCGACGAAACTGATCGGCAGGAGTTGCAGCGCGAACAAGCCGACGAGCAGGCAGATCGCGCCCGCGACACCCGGCAGCACCATGCCGGGATTGGCGAATTCGAAGAACAGGCCGTACATGCCGATCATCATCAGAATGAGCGCGACGCTCGGATCGGTGATGGTCGCGAGAAAGCGGCTGCGCCAGTCGGGCTGCACCGCGACGAGCGGCGCGCCGCGGGTCGCGAGCACGCGCGCGCCGCTCACGGTCTGCACGTGGCGGCCGTCGAGTTTCGCGAGCAGATCGGGGATGTCGTTGGCGGTCAGATCGATCACTTTCTGTTCGAGCGCCTCGCTCGCCGACAACGCCACGGCCTCGCGCACCGCGCGCTCGGCCCACTGCACGTTGCGTCCGCGAAGTTGCGCGAGGCCGCGAATGTAGGCGGCGGCGTCCTGCATCTGTTTGCGCGTTTCGGTCGATTGAGCGTCCGCGCCCGACGCCGACTTGCTAGCGCCCGACGGCTCGCGCTCGCTGCCTCCCATGCCGAGCTGCACCGGCGACGCCGCCCCGAGGTTGGTGCCCGGCGCCATCGCCGCGATATGGCTCGCATACGTGATGTAGGTGCCCGCGCTCGCCGCGCGCGCGCCGCTCGGCGCGATGAACGCGGCCACCGGCACCGGCGACGCAAGAATGGCCTGAATGATCGAGCGCATCGAGAGATCGAGTCCGCCGGGCGTGTCGAGTTCCAGCACGGCGAGTTGCGCATGCTCGTCGGCGGCTCGGGCGAGCGCGCGCACGACGAAATCCGCGCTCGCCGGGCCGATCGCGCCTTTCAGGGGAATCACGACGACGGGCGCGGATGCCGTCGCCGCCGATGCGTCGATCGGCGCGATCGCGCAAGCCATCAGCAGCAGCGCGCATAGCGCCGCCGGCACGGTCCGCGCGGCGCGGGCGCACGTCCACCAGCAGATTACGAGGCTTGTTCTCATCGGCTTAACCGGCATTGCAGGCGCGCCGCCGGTTCCTCTTTCGCGACGCCCGGGCATCGCTCTTGGTCTCTCTTCAAGCTTAGGCCAAATGCGCGATCACGGCCGCCGCGTCGTGCGGTCGATGACCTTTTCGACATCGGCGGTTTCGCCGAGTGCGGACACGAAGGCGAGTTTGTCGAATTCAGGCGCGACGCAGCCATCGAGATAAATGAAGCGGCGCTGGATCGTCAGCCACAGGCTGGTTCGCTCGCGCCACTGCAGCGACGCATTCAGCGAATTCAGGCGCCGCGTCACGCTGTCGGCGATTTCCTTGTCGTAGTCGTAGCTGTTCGAGAGACGGCAGCGGCCCGCGATCCAGCAACTGTTGCCGCGCTCGATGCGGTAATGCGCTTCGTCCAGCCATTCCTGTTCGGTCTCGAACGGCCCGCGCGGCGCGGCGCATCCGGCGACCGCGTTCGATACGTGCAGGAAAGGATCGTTGCCGCGATTGATGCGCGCGTCGTCGGCGCGAGTCGCGAGCGGAAACGCGCTAAGAGCCGCCGCGAGTGTCAGCATTCCGTATGCCGTTCTTTCCCCGGACGACCTTTTGCTCATCGCTGGCGCCTTTTATCGAACCATCGTTCAATCAGCATAGTTCATCGAAACGGAACGAATCGACGCGCGCCCAAGCCGGTAGACTCACCGGGTGGCGCCCACTTTTCTTGCACCGAGACCGACATGAAACAGGCACTCCACCATCTGACGGTCGCGACAGGCTCGCGCGGCCTGCACGAAGTCACCCGCGAAATCGATCACTGGATCGATCTGCAGGACATCCGCACCGGCTTGCTCACGCTGTTCTGCCGGCACACGTCGGCGTCGCTGCTGATTCAGGAAAACGCCGACCCCGACGTGCGCGCCGATCTGGAGCGCTATTTCGAAGCGGTCGCGCCCGAAGCGCCCGGTCGCTATATACACGACACCGAAGGCCCCGACGACATGCCCGCGCACCTGCGCACCGCGCTCACCACCGTCCAGCTTTCGATTCCCGTCGAGGCCGGACGCATGGTGCTCGGCACGTGGCAAGGCATTTATGTGTTCGAGCATCGGACCACGCTGCATCAGCGTGAACTCGTCTTGCATCTGATCGGCGAGTAACCTAGTATACGCACCGCGTATATATTGGAGCGGTGACGGTGACTCAGCAAATCGAGCAACAGCAACTTCAGCAGCAGGCGCTGCTGCGCGACGCCATGCGTCGCCTGAACATGACGCGCGATGCATTCGCCTCGCGTATCGGCGTGTCGCGGCGAGCGCTCGACACATGGCTCCTTCCGGACGAATCTCCGGAATCGCGGGCGATGCCGGAGATCGCGGCACGCTATGTGGCCGAGATTCTCGCGGGCATGACGGAAAACGATGCATATACGCAAAGCGCATATCCATCGATTTCATTCGAAGGCCGTCCGCAACTGCTGTCGATCGACCAGTTTTCGCGCGATTCGGCCGAGGCGCTGTTCCGCACCGCCGACGCGATGCAGCCCATTGCGCGTCGCAAGAAAATCACGCGCGTGCTCGAAGGCGCGGTGCTCGCGAACCTGTTCTTCGAAGCCAGCACGCGCACGCGCGTGAGCTTCGGCGCAGCGTTTGCGCGGCTCGGCGGATCGGTATGCGACACGACCGGATTCACGTTCTCGTCGATGGCCAAAGGCGAATCGATCTACGACACGAGCCGCGTCATCAGCGGCTATGCCGATGCCATCGTCGTGCGCCATCCGGAGCAGGGTTCCGTCGCCGAATTCGCGCGCGCGACCAATATTCCCGTGATCAACGCAGGCGACGGTCCGGGCGAGCATCCGAGCCAGGCGCTGCTCGATCTTTATACGATCCAGCGCGAGTTTTCGCGGCTGGGGAAGATCGTGGACGGCGCGCATATCGCGATGGTCGGCGATCTCAAGTACGGCCGCACCGTGCATTCGCTCGCGAAGCTGCTGTCGCTTTACAAAGGGCTTAAATTCACCCTCGTTTCGCCGCGCTCGCTGGAGATGCCGGCGCATATCGTCGACCGGATCGCGCGCGGCGATCACGTGATCGAGCAGACGAGCGACTTGCGTGCGGGCCTTGCGGGCGCGGACGTGGTGTATGCGACGCGTATTCAGAAAGAGCGTTTCGCCGACGAGAACATCGAAGGCTATACGCCCGATTTCCAGATCAATCAGGCACTCGTCGACGATGCATGCGGGCGAGACACGCTCATCATGCATCCGCTGCCACGCGACAGCCGTCCCGGTGCGAACGATCTCGCAACCGATCTGAATCACGATTCCCGCCTCGCGATTTTCCGGCAGACGGACAACGGTATCGCGGTGCGCATGGCGATTTTCGCCGTGTTGCTCGGCGTCGAACACCAGGTGCGCCACTCCATGCGTGATGCGACGTGGAAGTCGCCCGCTTCCATCGGCCCGGACGATGCGGTGTTTCAGGGCTTCGATTGATACGTTTTTTACACGACGCAAGCATGTCTTGATACGACGTTGACGCCGCGCCGTCTATGCTTCTATACAAGAAGAACGTCATGGAGCAACGATCATGGACATGTCGCTTGCGTGGGTGGCCAGCCGCAGGAACACACACGACGAAAGCCTTACAACGTGCCAGCGCGTGCGCATTCTGGCGCTGGCTCACTTCGCGGACAACGAGGCCTCGCGCGAGCGCATTCGCGCGTTGTTTCACTCGCCGCTCGGCATATACGTGAGTCAGGCGCAGCGCGAAGGCTGCGAACTGCGGCTCGAATTCGATACCGCCAGCGAAGATCTCGCGTTCACGCTGCGCACGCTCCGGCGCGTGCTTCCGGAAGCACGCGTCGAAGGGATTGCGCCTAGGGTGTTTGCACATCGGCAGGCCACGCGCGACGCGGGTTGAACGCTCATTCGTCGGGAGTGGTGGCTTGTTCCTCCGGCTTAAACGTCCTGCGTACGAAAGGTCGCAACTGCGCGAACTCTTCGTCGGAAAGGACGTAGGTTGTCGGGTCCATATCGATCCCCCTCTGAATTTCCGCTTCCTCCTCCGGCGTATTGCGTGCGAACTTGAATACTTCGTTCATATCGACTTTCCTCTCTATTGTTTGCGCGGCGAAGACTGATGATGCGTAGCGCGTTTTCTCTTTGCGTGAACACCACGCAAAAAATACGGTCGCGAAGCGGCGCAAAACCGACCTCGCGAACCTCTCCATAATCGCGACGATCGTCCACCCAGCCCAGGACGTCGAGCCATGCGATTTCACGCGCGAGCTCAAGCGAAACCCCATGCTGAATGCGATTGATCGCATCCTTCAACGGGTCAAACGTGATGTCGAAGTGCATTCATTGTGATTCCCAGAAGTAGAAGCGACAAGACACGAAAGTTCCGAATTGCAGATGCGATGATCTGAACTCCGAAGCAATCTCGTCACTCCATTCTTCTTCGAAACCTCAAGGCTTTTCTATAGACCGATCGGCTATCGCGCACGTGTGATCCTGAAGCTCTTCCGACGACGCCCAGTCGCCAGGCTGAACGTGATCATTGAGCAGATAGAACGCGGGCGCGCCATCGCTGTCCACGGCGCCGGCCAGCAGCAGCGTCTGCTCGCCCATCGTCTGGCCGCGACGCGCCGCGTAAGGCGCCAGCAGCTTGAACGGATCGGTATGCGCGAGCTCGGCGTCGTCGATGCGCATCGCACTGTAGATGTGGCCGCGCAGCCGCGCCGGCAGCGGCGCCCACTCCTTGCCGATGCCTGGTCCCACTTCACGCAGCGTCTGCGCGACGTCGGCGGCCAGGCAGTCGATATGAATATGAAACTGGTTCTGCGTGCGCCCGCTGGCCGAATTGATGGCCAGCGACATTTCATCGCGCGGCAGCGTGCGGCGCAGTTTGCGGTCCACGTAGACGCGCGCCTGCCACGCATCGCGAAAGTAGTTCGGCGCGTTCGCTTCGAGCAGCGCGGGACTCTCGATGCCGCTCACGCGCGCGGTCGGAATCAGCAGATATTGCGCGACGCCGACGATATCCTTCAGCACCGCATAACCGCCCGCCAGGTTCACGTCGGCGCATTTCTGCCGGACGTGCGCACCCTCGGCGGCAGGCTCGCAATAATCGTGGACGATTTCCCACAGCGCATTGGGATTGGCCGCGCACGCGAGCGGCACGCACACGCACGCCAGTGCGCCAAGCAGACGGATTTTCTTCGTGGTTTTCATCAGCATGATCCGGCGGTAAGCAAGAGTACTCAGCCTGCCGGATTATGCTTGCAAGCGCGTGAACACGCCTCAGAACGTGACCCAAGCTCGCGCCGCAAGCACGGCGCGGGCTTGGGTCATCGGGCGGGCATCACGCAGCTTGGCTCCGGTCCACCGGATGCGGCTCCTTCAGCTTGTTGGCGACGCGCGCGGCATCGAAGTAGGACGCGTTCGGCGGACGCTTCAGATACTGCCCCGCGCCGCGCACCGCACGCAGATCGCCGTCGGTCCAGGCGAGCGCGCCGCGCGTGAGCGTATGCATCGCAACGCCCTGCACCGTCATGCCCTCGAAGACGTTGAAATCCACTTTCTGATGATGCGTCTTCACGGAAATCGTGCGCGTCGCGTTCGGGTCCCATACGACGAGATCGGCATCCGCGCCTACCTGCACCGCGCCCTTGCGCGGATAGAGATTGAAGATCTGCGCCGCGTTGGTCGACGTCACGCGCACGAACTCGTTCGGCGTGAGCCGTCCCATGTTCACGCCGTGATGCCAAAGCACCGACATGCGATCCTCGACGCCGCCGCAGCCGTTCGGAATCTTCGTGAAGTCCTCGCGGCCCATGGCCTTCTGCGACGCGCAGAACACGCAATGATCGGTCGCTGTCGTGTGCAGTTGTCCGGATTGCAGTCCGCGCCACAATGCCTCGCGATGCTCGCTCGTGCGGAACGGCGGGCTCATCACGTGCGCGGCGGCGCGTGTCCAGTCCGGATCGCGATACACCGATTCGTCGATGACGAGATGCCCCGGCAGCACTTCGCCGAACACGCGCAGGCCGTCGTTGCGCGCCTTCGCGATCACGTCGACGGCATCTTTCGCCGACACATGCACGATGTAGATCGGCACGCCCAGCACCTGCGCGATGCGGATCGCGCGGTTCGCGGCCTCGCCTTCCACTTCGGGCGGACGCGACAGCGGATGCGCCTCCGGTCCCTTGAAGCCCTTCGCGAGAAGTTGCTTCTGCAACTGGAACACGAGTTCGCCGTTTTCCGCGTGGACGGTCGGCAGCGCGCCGAGTTCGAGCGAGCGCGTGAAGCTGTTCACGAGCACTTCGTCGTCGGCCATGATCGCGTTCTTGTAGGCCATGAAGTGCTTGAAACTCGACACGCCGTGCTCGTGCACGAGCAGTCCCATGTCGCGATGCACGGACTCGTCCCACCACGTCACCGCGACGTGAAAGCCGTAATCCGCCGACGCCTTCTCCGCCCAGCCGCGCCAGTCCTTGAACGCGCTCATGAGCGGCTGCTTCGGGCTCGGAATCACGAAGTCGATGATGCTCGTCGTGCCGCCCGACAGGCCCGCCGCCGTGCCGGTGTAGAAGTCGTCGCTCGCGGTCGTGCCCATGAAGGGCAGCTCCATGTGCGTGTGCGGATCGATGCCGCCGGGCATCACGTACTGGCCGCCCGCATCGACGACCTGAGTGTCGGCGGGCGTGTCGAGATCGGTGCCGATGGCGAGAATCGTGCCGCCCGCGTGGGGATCGGCGCATAGAACGTCGGCGCGATAAGTGCGGTCCGCGTCGATGACGGTGCCGCCGCGAATCAGGATAGGCATGAGTCGTCCTCCGTGTATTCAGTCATTGTCGAGTCAGGCGCTCAGCACGCCGGCGCGCGGGCTGCCGCGCAGCTTCATCCACGATCCATAGACGATGGCGGCCAGCACGAGGCCCACGAACCATGCATACGTGTAGAGCGTATTGAAGAATGCGGGCACGCCGGGAAACGAAGCCGGAAACGCCGTATGCAGGAAACCCGGCAGATTCGGCAGCACGCCGACCAGGAGCGCGACGACCGCGGCGATATTCCAGCCGTTGCTGTACGAGTACTCGCCGTTTTCGTCGAAGAGTTCGCGCTGATCGAGCCGCGTGCCGCGAATGAGGAAGTAGTCGACCATCAGAATGCCCGCGACCGGCCCGAGCAGCGCCGAATAGCCGACGAGCCACGTGAAGATATAACCCTGCGTGGTGGCGAGAATCTTCCACGGCATCATGACGATGGCGATCGTCGCGGTGATCATGCCGCCCGCGCGATACGAAATGCCCTTCGGCCAGAGGCTCGAAAAGTCGTAAGCCGGTCCGACGAGATTGGCGGCGAGATTGCAGCACATCGTATCGAGCGTGAGAATGACGAGCGCGATGCCCACGCCGATGCCCGTCATGCGGCTCGTCAGATCGATCGGGTCCCAGATCGCCTTGCCGTAGATCACGACCGTCGCCGACGTCACCACGACCGAGATGACCGAGAGCAAGGCCATCGGCACGGGCAGGCCGATCGACTGGCCGATCATCTGATCGCGCTGCGACCGCGCAAAGCGCGTGAAGTCCGGAATGTTGAGCGCAAGCGTTGCCCAGAAGCCGACCATCGCCGTCAGGCCGGGCCAGAACGTCGCCCAGAAGAGGCCCTCCTTCTTGCCGCCCGCGACGAACTGCGACGGCGCCGAGAGCATCGAACCGAGGCCGCCTGCCTTGCTCGTCGCCCACCAGACGAGCGCGATGCACATCACGACCTTGATCGGCGCGGACCAGCTTTCGAGCCAGCGAATCGAGTCCGTGCCATGCCAGATGAAGTAGATCTGCAAAGCCCAGAACACGAGAAAGCACGCGAGCTGCCCGAACGAGATGTCGATCAGCGGCAGCGCCGCGCCCTGCAACGCGTTGCCCGTGAGGATGTTCAGCAGCGTATAGATGGCGCTGCCGCCCAGCCACGTCTGGATGCCGTACCATCCGCACGCGACGATCGCGCGCAGCAACGCGGGCAGTTTCGCGCCCTGCGTGCCGAACGACGAGCGCACGAGCACCGCATACGGAATGCCGTGCTTCGCGCCTGCATGGCCGATCAGCAACATCGGCACGAGCACGATCAAATTGCCGAGCAGCACGGTCAGCACCGCCTGTTCCGGCGACATGCCCTGCTCCGTGAGGCCCGCGGCCAGCATGTAGGACGCGATGTTCATCACCATGCCGACCCACAGCGCCGCGAAGTGATACCACTTCCACGTGCGTTGCGCGGGACCGGTCGGCGCGAGATCGTCGTTGTAGAGACTGCTCGCTTCGACGTTATGCCCTGTCTGCTTCATCGGATGCACTCCGGTTGAACGTGCAGTTGATTGTTTCGATGGCTCAGGCCGCCTTCGCGGCTTCCTCCGCGTCCACGCGCGCGGGATTGTTCGGATGCGTGGTCCAGTTTGCGTATTCGCCGGCATCGACGCGTTCCATCGTGATGCATTGCTCGACCGGGCAGACGTGCATGCACAGATTGCAGCCGACGCATTCCGCATCCACCACTTCGAAGTGCCGCTGGCCGTCCTTCTCCTTCAGGATCGCCTGATGCGACGTGTCCTCGCATGCGATATGACACAGCCCGCACTTGATGCACTTGTCCTGATCGATGCGCGCCTTGATGTCGTACTTGAGATTGAGGTTCTTCCAGTCCGTCACGTTCGGCACCGCGCGGCCGCGGATGTCGTCGAGCGTCGCGTAGCCCTTTTCGTCCATCCAGTTCGAGAGGCCGTCGGCGAGATCCGAGACGATGCGAAAGCCATAGTGCATCGCCGCCGTGCACACCTGCACGCTGCCCGCGCCCAGCACCATGAACTCGGCTGCGTCGCGCCACGAAGAAATGCCGCCGATGCCGGATATCGGCAGGTTCGGCGTCTCGGGATCGCGCGCGATTTCCGCGACCATGTTGAGCGCGATCGGCTTCACGGCAGGTCCGCAATAGCCGCCGTGCGTGCCCTTGCCATCGACCGTCGGCATCGGCGCCATCTGGTCGAGATCCACGGCGACGATCGAGTTGATCGTGTTGATCAGCGACACGCCGTCGGCGCCGCCCTTGAACGCCGCGCGCGAGCCCGTGCGAATGTCGCTGATGTTGGGCGTGAGCTTCACGAGACACGGCAGCTTCGTGCCTTCCTTCACCCAGCGCGTGACCATCTCCACATATTCCGGCACCTGCCCGACGGCCGCGCCCATGCCGCGCTCGCTCATGCCGTGCGGACAGCCGAAATTCAATTCAACCGCATCGGCGCCCGTGTCCTCGACCTGCGTGAGGATCCACTTCCAGTCCCGCTCGTTGCACGGCACCATCAGCGAGACGATCAGCGCGCGATCGGGCCAGTCGCGCTTCACCTGCTCGATCTCGCGCAGGTTCACGTCGAGCGGACGGTCGGTGATCAGTTCGATGTTGTTCAGGCCCGCGATGCGCTGCCCGTTCCACTGCACCGCGCCGTAGCGCGAACTTACGTTGACGACGTGCGGATCGAGCCCGAGCGTCTTCCATACGACGCCGCCCCAGCCCGCCTCGAACGCGCGGTTGACGTTGTAGGCCTTGTCGGTCGGCGGCGCGGATGCGAGCCAGAAAGGATTCGGCGACTTGATGCCGGCGATGTTGCAAGTCAGATCGGCCATGTTGGTTCGGCTCCTTGTTGGGTCAGGCGGCTTTGATCGCAGTCAGCTCGAACGACGCGTCGATGGACGCCGCCGCGAGCTTGCCGTCCTGCACGGCCTGCACGGTGAGATCGAGTCCTTCGTGGGTGGCGCAATCGCCGCCGGCCCACACTTTCGAGAGCGTCGTCTGACGGTTTTCATCCGTGACGATGCGGCCGCCGTCGAGTGTCAGCAACTCGCGATCGATGCCGACAGGCACGAGCGTCTGACCGATCGCCTTCAGCACCATGTCCGCCGCGATCACGAAGCGCTCCGCATCGCGCTCGAACTCGACGCCCGTTACCTGCGCGTTCTCGCCGATCAGGCGCACGGGCTTCGCGTGCGTGACGATCGTGACGCCGTTCGTCTGCGCGAACTCGCGCTCGGCCCACGTCGCGCTCATGTTCTCGACGCCGCGGCGATACGCCATCGTCACGCTGGTCGCACCGAGTTTGGCAGACTGCACGCACGCATCGACAGCGGTGTTGCCGCCGCCGATCACGACCACGCGCCGCCCGACGGGCACGCTCGCGAGATCGTCGGCCTGGCGCACTTGCTCGATGAAATCGACCGCGTTCATGACGCCGCCGAGCGACTCGCCTTCGAGCGCCAGTTCGCGCACGCCCGCCAGCCCGAAGCCGATGAACACGGCGTCATATTGCTTGCGCAGATCGTCCAGCGTGAAGTCGCGGCCGAGCGCCTTGCCCGTTTCGATCTCGATGCCGCCGATCGAATACAGCCATTCGATTTCGCGTTGCGCGTAATCCTCGACCGTCTTGTACGCAGCGATGCCGTATTCGTTGAGCCCGCCGGGCTTCTCGCGCGCATCGAAGATCACCGCGCGATGTCCGGCAAGCGCGAGCCGATACGCGCACGCGAGCCCCGCCGGCCCCGCGCCCACGATCGCAATGCGCCTGCCGGTTTCCGGCGCGCGCCTGAAGAGCGGCTCGCCCTTCGCCATCGCCGCATCGGTCGCGTGACGCTGCAAGGCGCCGATCTGCACGGGCGCATCGCCCGGATGATTGCGTACGCAACTACCTTCGCAAAGGATCTCGGTCGGGCAGACGCGCGCGCACATGCCGCCGAGCGGATTGGCCGAAAGAATGTCGACGGCCGCGCCCTTCAGATTGCCGTTGCCGATCTTGCGGATGAAGCCGGGAATGTCGATCTGCGTGGGACATGCCTGCACGCACGGCGCGTCGTAGCAATAGTGGCAGCGGCTCGCGGCGGCGGCCGCGGCAGTGGCGTCGAGCAGCGGCGCGACGTCGGAGAATTCGCATGCGAGCTGTTCCTGCGTGAGACGCTGGCTCGCGATATCGCCGATGGCTTTGTGGGTCATGCGCGTTCCTTTTTTCTGGGCGTGACGATGCCTTCCGTCCGCGCGTGGGGTCGCGGACGGCTTCAAGGTAAGAACGGAAAAACGTCGTTACGTGGCCGGTGATGTAACGGGTTCGGACGCGCGCTCCAGCATCGCGTGCAGCAACACGTTCGCGCCCGCCTCGATCCACTCCTGCGACGCGTCTTCGATTTCGTTATGGCTGATACCGTCGACGCAGGGCACGAAGACCATGGACGTCGGCGCGACCTGCGAGAGATAGCACGCGTCGTGGCCCGCGCCCGACACCATGTCGCGATGCGAGTAGCCGAAGCGCTGCGCCGCCGCGCGCACGGACGCGACACACGCGGCATCGAACTTGACCGGCTCGTAGTAGAAGATTTGTTCGAGATCGTTTTGCAGGCCGATCGCGCCCGCGATACGCGCGACGCCTTCGCGCAACGCGGCGTCCATCTGCGCGAGCACGGCATCGTCCGGATGACGGAAATCCACGGTGAAGAACACGCGGCCCGGGATCACATTGCGCGAGTTCGGGTGCACCTGCATCATGCCGACCGTCGCGCAGGCGAGCGGCGCGTGATCGAGCCCGATGCGGTTGACGAGATCCACCACGCGCGCCGCGCCGAGCAACGCGTCCTTGCGGCGCGGCATCGGCGTCGGGCCCGCGTGCGCTTCCTGGCCTGTCAGCGTGATCTCGTACCAGCGCTGGCCTTGCGCATCGGTAACGACGCCGATCGTCTTGTCCTCGGCTTCGAGAATCGGACCTTGCTCGATATGCAGCTCGAACGCCGCATGCAGCTTGCGGCCGCCGCACGGCAGATCGCCCGCATAACCGATGCGCTGCAGTTCCTCGCCGATCGTCTTGCCGTCGACATCCTTGCGCGACAGGCCGTAATCGAGCGAGAACACGCCCGCGAACACGCCCGATGCGACCATCGCCGGCGCGAAGCGCGAACCTTCCTCGTTGGTCCAGATGACGACTTCGATCGGATGCTCCGTCTCGATGCCGCGATCGTTAAGCGAGCGAATCACTTCGAGCCCGCCGAGCACGCCGTAGATGCCGTCGAAACGTCCGCCGGTCGGCTGCGAGTCGGCGTGCGAGCCGGTCATGACGGGAAGCGCGTCGGGGTTGCGCCCCGCGCGCCGCATGAACACGTTGCCCATCTGATCGACGCTCACCGTGCAGCCCGCTTCCTTCGCCCAGCTCACGATGAGATCGCGACCTTCGCGGTCGAGATCCGTCAGCGCCAGACGGCAAACGCCGCCCTTCGGCGTCGCGCCGATTTTGGCCATCGTCATGAGACTGTCCCATAAGCGCTGACCGTTCACCTTGATGGACGTATCGAGACCAGCCTCTCTGATTGCATCCGTTACAGCGTTCATTCGCCTCGCTCCTTACGATCGGACTTCGTATGTGAGTGACCTGGGTTCGTGCGTGCCGAATGCTCGCGGTGCGAAGCCGCACGCGCCCGGTGCACGATTTCTGTTCTGCGATGATTGATGCGAACGCCGCGCTTCTTCGACTGTCGAGCGCTCTTCAAATCCTGTCCAGTTGGACAGGTTGTAGCCGATTAAAATAAGCAAATCAACGTGTTTCGTGTGCGAGCATACAAAGCGATAAGCGTGCCATTGCGATGCAGCATCGGCGGGCATTGAGTCTCGCGGCACTTTCGTCGCGATGCAGCGCGGCGTGCACGAACCACGCGATTGAGGCACGATGCGGCACACACGGCGAAAGAACTCGACGATGAGACACGACGACACGGCTGACAAACTCACCGAAACCGCAGACGCGGCCCCGCCTTTGCGGCGCCGCCGCGCGCAGATTCGCGAGACCAACGAGGCGCAGCTTCTCGCCTGCGCGGAAGAAGTCTTTGCGGAAAAAGGACTCGAAGGCGCGAGCACCGCGATGATCGCCGAGCGCGCGGGCCTGCCCAAGGCCAACCTGCATTACTACTTCCCGACGAAGCTCGCGCTCTATCGCCGTGTGCTGGAGGATCTGTTCGAGGACTGGCATCGCGCGGCGGATACGTTCGAATGCAGCGACGATCCGGTCGAGGCGATCGGCGGCTACGTGCGCGCGAAGATGGAGCTGTCGAGACGAAGACCGCTCGGCTCGAAGGTGTGGGCGAGCGAGATCATCCACGGTGCGCATCACATGCAGGACATTCTCAACGAACGCGTGAAGCCCTGGCTCGATACGCGCGTCACGGTAATCGAAAGCTGGACCGCGCGCGGCTTGCTCGCGCCGGTCGAGCCGGACACGTTCATGTTCATGATCTGGGCGATCACGCAACACTACGCCGACTTCGATGCGCAGATCCGCGCGCTCAAGGGCAAACGCGCACTTACGCGCCGCGCGTTCGATGAGCAGACGGAAGAAGTCGTGAGGCTCGTGATCCGCGCATGCGGCGCGGTGTCGCCGCACGATGCCGGCGAGCGACAAGCGTCAGCCAGACCCGGGCCGGGGCCGGAAGACAAAAAAACGCCGGTCGCTCGATAGCGGCCGGCGTTTTCGTACTGCGTACTTCCTGATTGCGTACTGCTTTGTTGCGTACTGCGTCACTGCATACTTTCTTACTGCGTACTGTCTGATGCATGACTGCGTTACAGCCAACTGCTGTACTGCCGACTACGGTCGTGCCCACTGCGGTACTGCACACTGCATTTCTCGCAAGTACTGCTTCAACTCCACCTGCTACTGCCTGCTGCAACGTCAACCGCTACTGCTCTCTGCCGCTACTGCTCTCTGCCGCTACTGCACTGCCTGCTGCATGTTGAAGCCGTGAGTCAGGCTTCCCGGCGCATGCCGGCTGAAATTCAGTGGCCGAAGTAGACCGAATTGCGATCCGACATCGACACATTGGCGCGTGCACCCGAGCTTGCGACGCCCGATTGCGAACTACCTGCCGTCGAAGCACCGTAAGCGCTGACGCCGTTCTGCGCATTCACGCGAGCCTGTGCGGCCTGAAGATTCTGCGGATAGTTCACGCGATCTTCCGACGGGTTATAGCCGGCCTTTTCCAGTTGAACCAGTTCTGCGCGCACTTGAGCGCGGGTCACCGGGCCGTTGTCTTGCGCGAACGCGAAGCTCGGAGCGGCCAGAGCAGAAGCGATGACGAGTGCCGGAACGAATGCCTTGATCATGATGAACCTCCAATAGTCTTGTTTTGAAATCGAAACCGAATCGGAAGCTTGTTAAGTAGTTTCTGATTTCGTTTCGCTTGAAAACAGTGTAGGAGGACGATGACCTAGGGGAAACCCCAATTTTCACGAAACATAATTGTTCGAATCGCAACAATGCGTTTCGCGAGGTGAATCGGACGAACGATGCGAGAGACGCCGATCTAGCGCCCCAACCAACTGATTTTTATAGTATTTTTATCACTCGCCGAGGCGACCGAACGCCGGATGTAATCGATTTGCACCGCTCCCGAGGTGCAGCTTCGACAGCCAATTGCCATCGCGCGGACAGGGTCACGCCGCAGAAACATACGCCAGCGCCGACGTAACCAGCTCGCGCAGGAGCGGTTCCACCTTGCTCGCCAGCGCTTCGTCGTAAGCAAACGGCGCCGTTTCTTTCATGTAGGTGATCTGGGTCAGCTCCAACTGAATCGAGTGGACGCCGTCCGCGGGCCGGCCATATTTTCGCGTGATATAGCCGCCCTTGAAGCGTCCGTTCGCGATCGTCGTGTAGCGCCCGTCACGCTCGACGATTCCGGCCAGATGCTCCGCCAGCCCCGGCGCCGCCGACGCGCCATCTGCCGTGCCGAAGTTGAAGTCTGTCAGACGTCCGTCGAAGAAACGCGGCACGACCGAGCGGATCGAATGCGCTTCCCACAGCAGCACGCGGCCGTGAGCATGCCGCAACCGCTCGAGTTCGCCCGCGAGCGCGTCGTGATACGGCTGCCAGTACATCGCGCGGCGCGCATCGATCTGCTCGCGCGACGGCTCGTGTCCCGGCTTGTAGAGCGGCGCCTTGTCGAAGGTATCGACGGGACAGAGTCCCGTCGTGTCGCGGCCGGGATAAAGATTCGCGTCGTCGGGCGGACGGTTGAGGTCGATCACATAGCGGGCATATTCCGGCGTCAGAACCGACGCGCCCAGTGCGCGCGCAAACCCATACAGCCGTTCGAGATGCCAGTCGCAATCTTCGACGAGCTGCGCGACAGGCGTCATCTCCTCGGCGAGCGCGCAAGGAATGCGCGTGCCGCGGTGCGGAATCGAGATCAGCAGCGGCGCGCTGCCGGACTCCAGCGTGAAGATCGAAGAATCGTTCATTGATGACCTCAGCCGAGCAAGCCGCGCAACGCGGCACGATAACGCGCGAGCGATTCCTCTTCCTGCGCGTGCCGGCGCGCGGCGATCACCTTGCGCCCGCCGACGAAGACGTCGCGGATCGGCGTCTCTCCATGCTCGCAAAAAATCACGCTCGACAACCACGTTTCCGGCGCATGGCCGCCGATGCCGGGATGCGCGTCGTCGAGCACGAGCCAGTCCGCGCGCTTGCCGGGCGCGAGCATGCCGACGGCGCGGCCCGTCGCGTGCGCGCCGCCGTCGAGCGCGGCGTCGAAAAGACGATCAGCGGGACGGCTCTGCGTCGCCGACGCGAGCACGTTGCGCTGGCGGCGGCACAACCGCTGGCCGTATTCGAGCAGACGCAATTCCGAGCGCCAGTCGACGCCGATGTGACTGTCCGAGCCTACGCCGATTCGCCCTCCCGCATCGAGATAATCGCGCGACGGAAACACGCCGTCGCCGAGATTCGCCTCGGTCGTGAGACACAACCCCGCGACCGCGCCGCCGGCCGCGAGCCGCGCGCATTCGCCCGCGTCGATATGCGTCGCGTGCACGAGGCACCAGCGCGCGTCGACATCGAAGTGATCCAGCAGCCATTCGACCGGACGCCTGCGCGTGCCCGCGAGACACGCCTCGACTTCGGCGACCTGCTCGGCGATATGGATATGCACCGGCGCGCGGCTGAAACGCGCGTCGAGTCCTTCGATCAGCGCCGCGAGCGATTCGCCGGACACCGCCCGCAGCGAATGGGGCGCCACGCCGTAGCGTCGTGCGCCGTTCTCCGGCCGCGCGCGGGCGAGCGTGTCGATGAGGTCGAGCAGCGAGTCGGGCGTGTTGAGGAAGCGCCGCTGATCGTCGCGCGGCGCGGCCTTGCTGAAGCCGCTGTATTCGTAGAGCACGGGCAGCATCGTGATGCCGATACCCGCGCTCGCAGCCGCATCGACGACGCGCTCGGCGAGTTCCGCGCGGTTCGCATACGGCGCGCCGTCGGGGGCGTGATGCACGTAATGAAACTCGCAGACCGACGTATAACCCGCCTTCAACATCTCGATGTAAAGCCACTGCGCGATGTCCCCGAGCGACTCCGGGCCGATCTTCGCGGCGAAGCGATACATGAGATCGCGCCAGCTCCAGAAAGTGTCGGTGGCGCTGGCGCGATATTCGGTGAGGCCCGCCATCGCGCGCTGGAACGCGTGCGAGTGCAGGTTCGGCATGCCGGGCACGACCGGGCCGCGCGCACGCTCGACGCCCGCCGGTGCGGCGCTGCCCGGCGTGACGCGCACGAGCGCGCCGTCGTCGTCCCATTCGAACAGCACGTCGCGCCGCCAGCCGTCGGCGAGGCGCGCGTGGTCTGCGAAAAACGCGCGGTGTGCTGCGTCCATGTCTGTCTCCTTTTTTATCGATGCGCGGCCGCGCGCCGTCTTTACAGCATGTCGATGCCGACGTGCAGCCACGCCGCGTCCGCCGGCGCCGCGCATTCCAGTGCGCTCGCGCGATCGAGCCGCAGCGTGTCGCCTGTTTCGAGCGTATGGCGCGTGTCGCCCGCGCCTTTGATCTCGATCCGGCCGCGCGCGCAAAAGATCAGCGTCACGTCGTGGGCGGGCGCGATCGCGGCCGACTCGCGGCACGCCCGCACCGTCGCGCGAGCGCGCGCCCGCTGCACCATCACGTTGAAATCGCGCGTCGGTCCGTCATTGAGCGTGGCGTGGATCGGCGTCTCGCCGGCGAAGCGCGCGATCGCGAGCGGCGCATCGAGCGCATGCACGCGGCCGTTCGCTTCCGTGAGGCGCATGCCCGCGCCGTCCAGCAGCGCAAGCACCCGGTCGACGCCCGCGAAGGTCGAGAATGCGCCGTCCGCGGCGACGTCGGCGAGCGACAGACGCCACGCGAACGCATCCAGCGACGCGCCCGGCGGGCCCGCCGCGATCTCGCGCGTCACGCCGCCGCCGTTCTTCCACGGCCTGGGCGTGAGCGAGTCAGCGCGAATGATCATGATGTTCAGAAGTGTCCGGTGAACTGATAGCGGTCGCCCGGATGCCAGAGATTCGCGACGGACGCGACGGCATCGCGCGACCACGTGCGCCGATGCAGCAGCAGACACGGCTCGTGCTCCTTCATCGCCAGCGCCTGGCGGATTTCCGCCGGCGGCACCGACGCCTCGATCCGGTACTCGACGCGCTGCAGAGGCGCCGCGGCCATCAGATACTGATTCGGCGTGATGGCCGTGAAATCCTGCCGCGCATATTCCGGCGCGAGCGCGGGATTCACGTAGCGCTCTTCCATCTGCACCGGCTCGTCGTTCTCGAAGTGCAGCACGCGCGAATGGAATACCGGACTGCCGAGCGTCAGATGCATTTCGGCGGCGAGCGCCTCATCGACGATCGACGCGCCCAGAAGCAGCACCTGCGCGCCGTAGGCATGCCCGCGCGCGACGATTTCATCGGAAATGCTGCGGATCTCCACGAGCGTCGACGCATATTTCGGCTGCGCGACGAACGTGCCCGCGCCCTGCACGCGCGTCAGGATCTGCTCCGCGGTCAGTTCGCGCAGCGCGCGGTTCACGGTCATGCGCGCGACCTTGAACTCGCGCGCAAGCTCGTTTTCGGAGGGCACCTGATCGCCCTCTTTCCACTCGCCGATATGAATGCGCTGGAGAATGTAGTCCTTGATCTCCTGATACGCGGGCGTGTTCATGCAGCCTGTTCCGATGCGAACGCGAACGGGCTGTGCCGCGCGATCGCGCCGTCCTGCACGAGCGTCGCGATTGCGGCGATGTCCGGCGCGAAATAGCGGTCGAGGTCGTAGTGCGGAACGTGCGCGCGCAGCGTTTTCATCACTTCGAGCAGCGGCGCGCTGGTCTGATGCGGCGCCCGCAGATCGACGCCCTGCGCGGCCGCGAGCAGTTCGATCGCGAGAATATTGGCCGTGTTGCTGGCGATGTCGCCGAGCTTGCGCGCGGCGAACGTCGCCATGGAAACGTGATCTTCCTGATTCGCGGAAGTGGGCAGCGAATCGACCGATGCCGGATGCGCGAGCGTCTTGTTCTCGGATGCGAGCGCGGCGGCCGTCACGTGCGCGATCATGAAGCCCGAGTTGACGCCGCCGTCGCGCACCAGGAACGGCGGCAGGCCGGACAGCGTCGCGTCGATCAGAAGCGCGATGCGGCGCTCCGCCAGCGCGCCGATTTCGGCCGCGGCGAGCGCGAGATTGTCGGCGGCGAACGCGACCGGCTCCGCGTGGAAGTTGCCGCCCGAGAGCACTTCGCCCGTGTCCGGGAAGATCAGCGGATTGTCGGAGACGGCGTTCGATTCGATCAGCAGCACCTCGGCCGCGTGGCGCATCTGGTCGAGACATGCGCCCATCACCTGCGGCTGGCAGCGCAGGCTGTACGGGTCCTGAACCTTGTCGCAGTCGGCGTGCGACAAATTGATGCCCGAGCCCTTCAGCAACGAGCGATACGCTCCGGCCGCCTCGATCTGGCCGCGATGGCCGCGCAGTTCGTGGATGCGCGCGTCGAACGGCACGACGGAGCCCGCCGCCGCATCCACCGACAGCGCGCCCGCGACGAGCCCGGTGCGGAACAGATCTTCGATCGCGAAGAGGTTATACAGCGCGAGCGCCGCCGACGCCTGCGTGCCGTTCAGCAGCGCGAGCCCTTCCTTCGCCTGGAGCGTGAGCGGCTTGAGACCGGCGACCGCGAGACCGTCGACGGCGCTCGCGCGCTCGCCGCGAATCGTGACGTCGCCCAGACCGAGCAGCACCGTGGACATGTGCGCGAGCGGCGCGAGATCGCCCGATGCGCCGACCGAGCCCTTCACCGGGATGATCGGCAGGACGTCCGCGTTGAACAGCGTGATGAGCGCGTCGATGACTTCGCGGCGGATGCCCGAATGACCGCGGCCGAGACTCGACAGCTTGAGCGCCATGAGCAGCCGAACGACCGGACGCGACATCGGCTCGCCGACGCCCACCGCGTGGGACAGCACCAGATTCTTCTGCAGCAGTTCGAGCTGATCGGCGGGGATGTGCGTGTTGGCGAGCCGCCCGAAGCCCGTGTTGATGCCGTACGCAGGCTCGCCCTTCGCGGCGATCGCGGCGACGGCGCGCGCGCTTGCATCGATGGCGTCGAAGCTGGCCGGATCCAGCGTGAGCGGATCCGAGCCTCGCGCGATGCGACGCAGTTGCGGCAGAGTGAGCTTTCCGGGCGTGAGCGTGATCATGATTCGTCCTGTCTATACAAGTTAGACTCAAGTCTAAACGTGCAAACAGGACGAAACAAGAGGGACTACGGGATTCTCCTAGGTCACCCGGTCATTCGAAGCGAATGTTGTCTATACAGATTTTCGACGCTACAGCACTTTTTCCATCACGAACTGGACGAACCGCTGTTCCCGCACGACGACCGCGCGCGCGAGCAGCATCGTGAAACCGCAATATTCGAAGAACGGCCGCCCGGTGACGCTCGCATAGGTGTGCAGGCAACCGATGCCGGCTTCGTCCGCTTCGGCTTCCACGCGCGCGAGCAGCGCCGTCGCCACGCCCGCGCGCTGATGCTTCGGATGCACGAACATCATGTCGACGAGACCGTTTTTCTCGAGATCCGCGAATCCGGCCAGTTCACCGTCGACGAACGCCACCCACGTCGGGCGGCTCAGGCGAGCCAGTTCCCACTCGTCGCGGTCCGCGAACGCCCATACGTCGATCTGCGCCTGGCTGTAATCGGCCGATGCCGTCTCGCGGACGGAGCGTTGAAACAGATCAATCACGCTGTCGAGATCGCTCGCACGATACGGTCTGATTTCGATGAGCGGAAGCCCTGGCATATCGTCACCTTCATTACTGTCAATATAAAAAACCGCTGCCTGAGCAGCGAGGGTCGTGCGTTGAAACGCCTGAAAAAATTGAGAGACACGCAAACGTTTGATGAAGCCGAGATTAGGCCGCGATATAGCCGAATACGCCAATGCGGCACGGGCGCGCGATGCGCCGTCTCAGGACGCCACGACCACCGTCGCGATGCCGAGCGCGGTCATCAGAAGCGACGCGCAGACGTGAATCGCGATCTCGGCGAGCGCCCAGCCGAGCCGCCCCTGCTGGAGATGCGCGACCACTTCGGCCGAGAACGTGGAAAACGTGGAGAGTCCGCCCATCAGTCCGGTGATGATGAAAAGCCGCCATTCCACCGAGACGTCCGGGAAGCGCGCGAAGAAGGCGACCGCCACGCCGATGATGTAGCCCGCGATGACGTTCGATGCAAACGTGCCGAGCGGCAGATTAGGAAAAATCGCATTAAGGCGCAGGCCCAGGACCCATCTGAGGAGCGAGCCCAGTCCGCCCCCGAGTCCCACGGCGATGATCGACAGATACATGTCAGTGTTGAACCGGTTTCGAAGTTATTCGGAGTCATGCTTCGCCGGCGAGCCGCTCGGTCAGTTCCCCACGGCTCGATGCGACGATCCAGCCGTCGCGATGCCGCACGTGCGCCGCCCATGTGCCGTCGCGGCGCGATTCCCAGCAACCGGCCTCGTGGCCGTCGATGAAAAGCGAGCCGCGCATGACAACCTGCGGTTCGGCGGGGTCGAGCGCCCCGTCGTCGTTGTGTTCGAGCTTCACGTCGTGCATGAGCGTCGCCTGGAAAAACCCGTCAGCACGCAAGCCAGTCTTGCGAAAGGCTCCATTCTAACGACAGACCACGCGTTCGGTTAAGGCGCTCACCGTATCATGAAGGACATTGCCGAAAGGCAATTGAGCGTTCGCACGACATGTTCGGCCGAGGGCGCATCGAAGGCGAGCGTCACGGCGTCGATGCGCTCGAGCGCCGGCCACTGGCAAAAGAGATCGGCGAAAGCGGTGCTTTGCGCGCGCAGTTCGCAGCGATGCACGCGCGGCGCGGCGCGCGGCGCGCGCTGCATCGACGACGACGCTTCGAGCGTTTCACGCGCGGCCAGCCGGATCGCGTCGCATGCGGCGGCGGGCGTTTCGGTCACGCCGCTCGAATAGCCGTGCGCGGTCTTCACGCATAGAAAGCGCGCGCCGGGAAACGCGGGCAGTGTCTCGGCGCCGAACACGTCGTCGCCGGTCAGGAGCACGACGCGCGCGCCGCGCTCTTCGGCGAGCCTGCCGTACAACGCGGCCTCGCCGACTTCCTCCGCATCCAGCGTGACGCGCGCGAACGCGGCGCTGTTGATCGTGTGCGCCAAAATACCGCGGCTTTGCGCACGCGCGTGATAGCCGATCATGAACACCAGTTCGGGCGACGATTCGAGCCCCGCCATCATGCCGAGCGTACGCGGCTTGCCGAGCACGATCCGCGCGCGCGGATCGAGCAGGTCCGGCACGAGGTTGCGAAAGCCGCCGTGCGAATCGTTGATCCATACCTGCGACGCGCCGCCGTCGAATGCGCCCTGCGCCGCAGCATTGGCCTCGCGCGTCATCCAGCGGCGCGCCTGTTCGTATTCGCCGTTGCCCGCGCGCGTCTGCTCCGGATGGAACACGCCCGCGACGCCCTCGATATCCACCGAAATCAGCACTTTCATGATCGCGTTCTCAAGGCTTCATTGAGCGAGATGCGCCGATGACCGTCGCGCCCGGCGACCGTCTCCGCGCTGAAGAGCGCATCGAGGATCGCTTGCTCGACGCTGTCCGCGGCGGCCTGAAACAGCGGATCGAGCCGCGTGTCGGCGATGAGCGGCGGAATCGTGATCATGTCGGCATCGTGCGGCACGCGGTACGCCGTCGTGAAGGCGAGCGCGATGTCGCCGCTGCCGTGACCGTAGACCGAGCCCGTGCGCGCCAGGCCCGCGGCGGCGCGCATCGCGACGCGGCGCAGTTGCCGCGCATCGAGCGGCGCGTCGGTTGCGATCAGCATGATGATCGAGCCGTGCTCGGGCTGGATCGCCGATTCCGCGTGCAGCGTCCGGCCGACCGCGTCGCCGGCGATCGTGAGTTGCGGCAGGCGGCCGAAGTTCGCGAGCACGAGCGCGCCGATCGTATATTTTTGTTCGCCGACATGCACGATCCGCGACGCCGACCCGATGCCGCCCTTCAGCTCGAAACACGACATGCCGCGGCCCGCCCCCACCGCGCCGCGCTCGAACGCTTCGCTGCAGGCATCGAGCGCGCTCAGGTAATGCGCTTCATCGATGGCGAGCGCCTGCATGTCGTTGAGATAGCCGTCGTTGCATTCGAACACGAGCGGATTCACGCTCGGGTCGTCGCGGCCGATTTGCGGATTCGCCTTGATCGCCGCGCGAATCTGCGCGTTCGCCACGGTGCCGACGCCGAACGTGTTAGTCAGCGCGAGCGGCGTTTCGAGCACGCCGAGTTCTTCCACCTGCACGAGCCCGATGCTCTTGCCGAAACCGTTGATCACGCACGCGCCCGCGGGCATTTTCTCGCGATACGCGTCGCCCGGATGCGGACGAATCACGGTGACGCCGGTCTGGATCGCGCCCTGGTTGAGCGTGCAATGGCCGACCGTCACGCCCGCGACATCGGCGATCGTGCCGCGCGCGCCCGGGGTCATCATGCCGATGTGCGGCGCCTGCATCATGGCCGGTCGAGCTTCGGATCGAGCGCGTCGCGCAGGCCGTCGCCGAGCAGGTTGAACGCGAGCACCGTAAAGAAGATCGCGAGGCTTGGGAAGATCGCGACGTGCGGCGCCATGGCCATGTCGGCGCGCGCTTCGTTGAGCATCGCGCCCCACTCGGGCGTCGGCGGCTGTGCGCCGAGTCCGAGAAACGACAAGCTCGCGGCCGTGATGATCGACGTGCCGATGCGCATCGTGAAGTACACGACCACCGACGAAATCGTGCCCGGCAGGATGTGCCGCGCGAGGATGGTCCAGTCCGATGCGCCGATGCTGCGCGCCGCTTCGATATAAGTGAGATGTTTCAGCGCGAGCGTGTTGCCGCGCACGAGCCGCGCGAACGCGGGAATGCTGAAAATGGCGACCGCGCACACGACGTTCACCATGCCGTTGCCGAGAATCGCGACGACGCCGATCGCGAGCAGAATGCCGGGAAACGCGAACAGCACGTCCGCGATGCGCATGACGATGCGATCCCACCAGCCTTCGTAGTAGCCCGCCAGAAGCCCGAAGAACGTGCCGATCACCGCGCCGATCACGACCGACAGCAGACCCGCCGTGAGCGAGATACGGCTGCCGACGAGAATGCGGCTGAGAATATCGCGGCCCAGCGAATCCACGCCGAACCAGTGCGCCGCCGACGGACCGGCGTTGAGCGCGTCGTAATCGAAATAGTTCTCCGGATCGTAGGGCGCGATATACGGCGCGATGATCGCGATAACTATCAGCAGAATCACGAACACCGCCGCGGCCAGCGCGACGGGCTGCTGCTTGAACTTGCGCCAGAACTCCGACCACGGCGTGCGGACTTCGCGCCCCGTGGCGA
Source organism: Caballeronia peredens (assembly GCA_001544595.2). GTDB lineage: Bacteria > Pseudomonadota > Gammaproteobacteria > Burkholderiales > Burkholderiaceae > Caballeronia > Caballeronia peredens. The sequence goes on from FCOH02000003.1 coordinate 345,631, forward strand.
CGGCGACCTTGGCATTGTCGGCGGTCACGCTCATGCGGTCCTCACTTGAAGCGGATGGTCGGATTGATGACCGCGTACAGCACGTCCACGATCAGATTGATCACGATGAACTCCAGCGAAAACAGCAGCACTTCCGCCTGAATCACCGGATAGTCGCGCATCTCGACGGCATCGACGAGCAGGCGCCCGAGGCCCGGCCAGTTGAACACCTTCTCGACGACGATCGAGCCGCCGAGCAGGAAACCGAACTGCAGACCCATCATCGTGACGACGGGAATCATCGCGTTGCGCAGACAGTGCTTCACGATGACCATCGGCTCGTGCACGCCTTTCGCGCGCGCGGTGCGCACGAAGTCCTCGCCGAGCACTTCGACGAACGACGCACGCGTGAAGCGCGCCATCACCGCGGCCACGGCCGCGCCGAGCGTGATGGACGGCAGCACGTAACCCTTCCACGTGCCGTCGCCGACGATCGGCAGCCAGCCGAGTTTCACCGAGAAAATTTCCATCAGCAGCATGCCGAGCGCGAAAGCGGGAAACGATATGCCCGACACCGCGATCGTCATGCCCAGCCGGTCGGGCCAGCGATTGCGCCATACCGCCGACGCGATGCCGATCGCCATGCCGAAGATCACGGCCCAGACCATGCTCGCGAGCGTGAGCCACAGCGTCGGCATGAAGCGCTCGCCGATTTCCACCGACACCGGCCGCTTGCTGCGCGTGGACATGCCGAAGTCGAAATGCACGATCTTGCCGAAGAAGCTGACCAGTTGCTGCGGCAGCGGTTTGTCGAGCCCGAGATCGGCACGCACCAGCGCGACGGTCGCCTCGTCGGCTTCGGCGCCGGCGGCGAGACGCGCGGGATCGCCCGGCAGCATGTGCACGAAGAAGAACACGAGCACCGCCACGATGAAAAGCGTCGGCAGCAGGCCCAGCAGGCGTTTGGCGAGGAAGTTGAGCATCGTTTTCAGGCAGTGCGGCCGGGCGGACGAAGCCCGGCCGAAGCGATTACTTGATCGCGATCTCGTCGAAGCTGAACGAGCCGTCGGGCATCACGTACGCGCCGGACAAGCGCTTGCTGCGCGCGTAGACCACTTTTTCCGTGACGAGGAAGATCCACGGCGCATCGGCCCAGATGCGCTTTTGCGCATCCGCATAGAGCTTGGCCTTCTCGCTGCGATCGGTGGTGGCGAGCGCCTTTTGCAGATCGTCGTCGACCTGATCGTTCTTGAAGTACGCGGTGTTGAAGAGCTTCGGCGGGAACGACGACCCGCCGAGCAGCGGCGAGATCGCCCAGTCCGCTTCGCCCGTCGACGACGACCAACCGATGTAGAGCATGCGCACGGGCGCCGTCTTCGGATCGGGCGCGCTCTCGATGCGCTGCACGCGCTGGCCCGCTTCGAGCGCCTCGACCGATGCCTTCACGCCCACTTGCGCCAGTTGCTGCTGCACGAACTGGATGATCTTCTGCGCGGTCGTGTGGTTATAGCCGGACCACAGCACGGTCTCGAAGCCGTTCGGATAGCCCGCTTCCTTCAACAGTTCGCGCGCCTTCGCGGGATCGTATTTCCACGGGCCGAGCTTGGTCGCGTATTCGACGCCAGGCGGCACCACGCCTTCGGCCGGCACGGCATAACCCGCGAATGCCACCTTCACGAGCGCTTCCTTGTTGATCGCGTAGTTCATCGCCTCGCGCACCTTCGGATTGTCGAAGGGCTTTTGCAGCACGTTCATGCTGACGTAGCGCTGGATGATCGACGGCGCCGCGATCAGATCGACCTTCGGATTCGCCTTGAGCGTCGCGGCCTGCTCGAACGGAATCGAGAACGCGAAGTCCGCCTCGCCCGTCTGCATGAGCGCGGAACGCGTGTTGTTATCGACCACCGGCTTCCAGTCGATCATGTCGATCTTCGGCAAACCCTTTTTCCAGTAGCCGGCGAACTTCTTCACCTTCAGGTCGTCCGTCTGTTTCCACTCGACGAACTCGAACGGCCCCGTGCCGACCGGATGAAACGCGATCTCCTTGCCGTACTTCTTGAGCGCGGTGGGCGAGATCATCACCGCCGACGGATGCGCGAGCACGTTGATGAACGCCGAGAACGGAATCTTCAACGTGATCTTCACCGTGTACGGGTCGATCACTTCAGTCGTCTCGATCTTGTTGAAGAGGTTGTAACGCTTCAGCTTGTTGTTCGGATCGGTCACGCGGTCGAACACGGCCTTCACGGCGTCCGCGTTGAAGTCGGTGCCGTCGTGGAATTTCACATCCTTGCGTAGATGGATCGTGTAGACCTTCGCGTCGGGGCTCGCCTCGTAGCTCGTCGCGAGCACGTTCTGAATCTTCATGTCCTTGTCGAAGCCGAACAGGCCCTGATAGAACGACTTCGCCACCGCTTGCGAGAGCGTGTCGTTGGCATCGTACGGATCCATTGTCGTGAAGGTCGAGGCGACGGCCATCACGGCGGTGCTTTGCGCGTGCGCGGCGACGGGACCGAGGGCGCTCAGCGTGACGAACACGCCTGCTGCAAGCAGCTTGCGCAACGGATAAGGACGAGAAGACGGCATCGTTGGACTCCTTGGCTTGACGTTATGGTCGGGTCTTCATCTTCAATACGCGCCGCCGACGTGATGCTCGGCAACGTAATGGTCCGGTCCTACGGCGACGAGCTTCGCGACGACGGGCTCGTCGCCGAGCGGGCGGATCGGGCTCGGAATCTCGTCGGCGGCGAGCATGCGGCGGGCGTGCCGGCGCGCCGGATCGGCAACGGGCACCGCGCTCATCAGCTTGCGCGTGTACGGATGACGCGGCGCCTCGAATACGGCCGCGCGCGGCCCGATCTCGACGATCTGGCCGAGATACATCACCGCCACGCGATGACTCACGCGCTCGACCACCGCCATGTCATGCGAGATGAACAGATACGCGACGCCCAGTTCGCGCTGCAGATCGAGCATCAGATTGACGATCTGCGCGCGCACGGAGACATCGAGCGCGGAGACGGATTCGTCGGCGATCACGACTTTCGGGTTCAACGCGAGCGCCCGCGCGATCGCGATGCGCTGCCGCTGTCCGCCGGAGAATTCATGGGGATAACGCTGCGCGGCTTCCGGCGGCAGGCCGACTTTTTCAAGCAGCCAGTCGACGCGCGCCTGCGCTTCCTTGCCGCTCGCGACACGATGCACGAGCAGCGGCTCCATGACCGAGAAGCCGACGGTCAGACGCGGATTCAGCGACGCGAACGGGTCCTGAAAAATAAACTGGATGTTGCGCCTGAGCGCCTGGAGTTCATGTCCCTGGAGCTTGCTGATGTCGCGCCCGTCGAACTCGATGGAGCCGCTCTGGCTTTCGACGAGCCGGAGCAGCGAACGCCCCGTCGTCGACTTGCCGCAGCCCGATTCGCCGACGAGCGCCAGCGTTTCGCCGGGACGCAGGTCGAAACTCACGCGCTCGACCGCATGGACCGCCGCCGTCGTGCGGCCCAGCAAACCGGTCTTGACCGGAAAACGCGTGACGAGATCGCGGACGCGCAGAATCGGGCTGACGGTTTCGTCGACGGCCGGCTGCGTTTCCTTTTCGACCGCGTCGGACGGGCGCAGCGCGCTCGCGTCGTCGGGCGCCACGTCCACCGGTTCGACTTCGAGAATCGGGAATTTCGCGGGACGATCGGTGCCGTGCATCGCGCCGAGCGTCGGCACGGCCGCGAGCAGCGCCTTCGTGTACGGATGCGTGGGCGCATGGAACAGCGTGTCCGACGGCGCTTCCTCCACCTTGTCGCCGCGATACATCACGAGCACGCGGTCGGCCACTTCGGCGACCACGCCCATGTCGTGCGTGATGAAGATCACGCCCATGTTCATCTCGTCCTGCAGGCCGCGTACGAGTTGCAGGATCTGCGCCTGAATCGTCACGTCGAGCGCGGTGGTCGGCTCGTCGGCGATCAGGAGCGCGGGCTTGCAGGACAGCGCCATCGCGATCATCACGCGCTGCCGCATGCCGCCCGACAACTGATGCGGATAGCGCGCGAACACGCGGCGCGATTCCGGAATGCGCACGAGATCGAGCAGATGCAGCGCTTCGGCGCGAGCCTCCGAGCGGCTTTTGCCCTGATGCAGCGCGATGGCTTCCGCGATCTGGTCGCCGACCGTGAAGACCGGATTGAGCGAGGTCATCGGCTCCTGAAAGATCATCGCGATGTCGGCGCCGCGCACGCTGCGCATGGTCGCGGAACCGGCTTTCGCGAGATCGAGGATCTTGCCGTTGCGCCGCCGGAACGCGATGCTGCCCGACACGATCTGCCCGCCGCCGTGCTCGACGAGCCGCATCAGTGCGAGCGACGTGACCGACTTCCCCGAGCCCGATTCACCGACGATCGCCAGCGTCTCGCCGCGATCGACGGAAAAGGAAACCCGGCGCACGGCCTCGACGATGCGCGCGCGCGAACGAAAGGAGACCGAGAGATCGCGCACGTCGATGACGCGCCCGTCGGGCAGTTCCAGCGGCGGAGTCGGCATCGCGGTCATCATCGATAGATGGCCGTGACCGGCGGCTCGCCGACGCGCGCGTGTCCGCGATACATGCCTTCGGTGTTGAACGTGAGCGCGACGTTGCCCGCTGCATCGACGGCGACGAGACCGCCGCGCCCCTCGATGCGCGGCAGCTTGTTCATCACGACATCGCTCGCGGCAGCGTCCAGCGACACGCCGCGATATTCCATCTGCGCCGAGACGTCGTAGGCCGCGAGCATGCGGATGAACATCTCGCCCGTGCCGGTGGTCGACACGGCGCACGTGGCGTCGTTCGCGTAGCAGCCCGCGCCGATCAGCGGCGCGTCGCCCACGCGGCCCGCCTGCTTGTTGGTGATGCCGCCCGTCGACGTGGCCGCGGCCAGATGGCCGTGCGCATCGAGCGCGACCGCGCCGACCGTGCCGAACTTCTTCGACGGATCGATCGGATCGTCTTCCGGCGGCGTGTTCGAGAACGCGAACGTCTGCGCATCGTGGTCGAGCATCGTGCGCGACGTGCCGCGCGCCTTCAGCCATTGTTCGTAGCGCGCTTCGGTGCGGAAGTAAGACGGATCGACGAACTCGAGCCCCTGCGCCTGCGCGAATGCTTCCGCGCCCGCGGCCGTGAACATGACGTGGTCGCTCACATCAAGCACGCGGCGCGCGGCGAGCACCGGATTCTTCACGCGCGTCACGCAACTGATCGAGCCGGCTTCGAGCGTCGCGCCGTCCATGACGGAGGCATCGAGCTCGTGCGTGCCCGCGGCCGTGAACACGGCGCCGTGGCCCGCGTTGAAGAGCGGGCAGTCTTCGAGCAGGCGCACGGCTTCGGTCACGGCGTCGAGCGCGCTGCCGCCGTCGGCGAGAATGCGCTCGCCCGCGCGCAGAATGTCCGCGAGCGCCGCGTGATAGCGCGCTTCGGTTTCGGTGTTCATGGCGCTGCGCAGGATCGTGCCCGCGCCGCCGTGAATGGCGATGACTGGTTTGGCGTTCATGACTCGCGCGGTTCCGTGTGAGTGGTTCTTTTCGTCGTGTGGCGGTGCCGCGCCGCGGTGCGCGTCTCCGCGTTCTCGTTCGCGTTCGCGCCGTTCAGCAGCGACGGCGCGACGAGCCACGGCAACACGAATTCGGTCAGTCCCGACGCCGCCTCGACCGAGCGCTTCGCGCGGTGCGCGACGGCGTCGCACAATGCTTCGATGACGGCGAGCACGGCTGTGTCGCAATTCGCCGCGAGCCGTCGTTCGGCGCGGATCGGCAGCACGAGATCCGCGACGTGCGCGAGCGGCGACGCGGCGCTGTCGGTGAGCGCGACGACGCGCAGCCCGTGTTCGCGCGCAAGCCGCGCGAGCGTGATGGTGTCGTCGACATAACGCGGAAACGCAATCGCGACGAGCACGTCGCCGCGCGCTGCCGTGAACAGCCTGCGCGCCGCGTGCGACGGGCCGCCCGGCAACGCGAGCGACTGCACGTTCGCGCAATACGGCGTGAGCCCGTGCTCCATCAGGCCGGCCAGAAACGCGCTCGCGCCGTAGCCGACCACGAAGACGCGCGGCGCGGAGAGAATGGCGTCGACGATCGCGCCGGCCTTGGCGCCGTCGACGGAAGTCTGCGCGAGACGCAGGTTCGCGGCCGCCTGCGCAAGCGATGCATCGAACACTTCGGCACCGCTCGCAGGCGACTCGAGCGCCGTGCGCAGTCGTTCGACGGGCGCGATGGTCGCCTCGAAGCCGCGCACGAGCGCCTCGCGAAATGCCGGATAGCCGGAAAAACCGAGCGCGCGCGCAAACCGGTTTGCAGTGGCGACCGACGCGCCCACCGCGCCCGCCAGTTCGTCGATTCGCATCGTCGCCGAGCGGAACAGGTTCGCCAGCACGAAGGCGCCCATGCGCCGATGGATCGGCGTGAGCGTCGGCATGGCGGCCGTGATGCGCGCGGAGATGAGATCGTCGGCCTTGGCAGGCGCGCGAACCGGTAGCGAACGGGTCATGAACGGCGCTGAACCTTCGTTGCGATGTGGGCGATGAAACTATATTTACTCGAAAATTTCGTCAAAAAAAATCTATTTTCATTGAACTCGGGTTTTCGATAGGACGCGCGCTGCCGCACATCCGGCGCGATCGGGCGCGCACGTTCATGCACAATACTGGGCGCTGCGCCGCGAAAGATGCACGCGCGCGCCTTCTTCAAGCTCCGATCAAACCGTATGAATTTCGATTTCCTCCCCGATCCGCTGCCGCAACAACTCGCCGCTCATCCGTGGGCGCAACTCGTCGCGGGCTTCGTCGCGCTGGTGCTGATCGCGCTGTTCGCGCAGTGGGTCATCGCGCGTGTCGTGCTGTATCTCGCCCACCGGCTGCTCGTGCTTGCCGGACACGAGAAATGGGATCGCGCGTTCATCCGGCATCGCGCCTATCACCGGCTCTGGTATGCGGTGCCTTTCGCGACCGTCGCGCTCGACATCGACGAAGTGCCGCACGTCGGCCACTGGGCGACGATGATCGGCCGCCTTGCGCACGGCGGCGCGTGGATCTGCGCGTTCCTCGCGGCGGGCAGCGCGCTCTCCGCCTGGCAGGACGTCTATGCCGACACCAAGGAAGCGCAGACGCGCTCCATCAAGGGCTATATCCAGATCGGCAAGCTCGCGCTCGCACTCGTGTGCGGCGTGCTCGTGCTGTCGATCCTGATCGACCGTTCGCCGCTCTGGATGCTCTCGGGTCTCGGCGCGCTGTCCGCCGTGCTGCTGCTCGTGTTCAAGGACACGCTGCTGTCGCTCGTCGCGAGCACGCAGCTCACGTCGAACGACATGCTGCGCATCGGCGACTGGATCGAAATGCCGCAAGCCGCCGCCGACGGCTTCGTGAAGGACATCGCGCTGCATACGGTCAAGGTGCAGAACTGGGACAACACCGTGACGACGGTGCCCACGTACAAGCTCTTTTCGGAGAGTTATCGTAACTATCGGCACATGTTCGAATCGGGCGGGCGGCGTATCAAGCGCACCTTGCGGATCGACGCGCAATGCGTGCGCTTTCTCTCCGACGAGGAAACCTCGCGCCTGAAACGCTTTCGACTGCTGCACGATTATCTCGAGCAGAAGCAGACGGAAGTCGAGCAGGCCAACCGCAATCTCGGCGAACTCGCGAACGAACCGGCGAATCGCCGGCGGCTCACGAATATCGGCACGTTTCGCGCGTACGGGCTCGCTTATCTGCAGCGTCATCCGGAGATCCGTCAGGACATGGCGATCATGGTCCGCATGATGGAGCCGGAATCGCAAGGCATTCCGGTCGAGGTCTACTGCTTCACCGCGACGACCGCCTGGACGCAATACGAGCGCATTCAGGGCGATGTCTTCGACCATCTGCTGTCGATTCTTCCGGAGATGGGCCTGCGGCTCTATCAGGCGCCCTCGGGCGCGGATTTCGGCGGCATGGCGGGCCGTCTGCGCGGAGAAATGCCCACGCTCTGAGCCCGCGCGATGTTTCCCGCCAAAAAGAATCAGGCAAGAATCCTCCAGTTTTGTGTATTCACGTTGACGCGTCCCGCCCGTACGATCTAACCATCGCCGATGCGCCTTTTTTCCGCCGTCTCATGACTGCGGCGGAGTCGCTTTTTCTCGCGCATCGCCACTCAATCGTCATAAAAGGAAAACTCAACGTGATCGATCGCGTCCATGCCATGCGTGTCTTCACGCGTGTCGTCGATACGAACAGCTTCACGCGTGCGGCCGAATCTCTCGGCATGCCGCGCGCGAGTGTTTCGACGACCGTGCAACAACTCGAAGCGCTCGTCGGCGTGCAATTGCTCGCACGCACGACGCGGCGCCTGAATCTCACCGTCGACGGTGCGGCCTACTATGAACGCTGCGCTCAGATTCTCGCCGATATCGACGAACTCGAATCCGGTTTCGGCGCGGGCGAGGAGCGCCTGCGCGGACGGCTGCGCGTGGAAATGCCGGATACCGTCGCGACATCGATCGTCGTGCCCGCGCTGCCGGAATTTCACGCGCGCTATCCGCACATCGAACTGTCGATCGGCATCGGCAACCGCAATATCGATCTCGTCGGCACGGGCGTCGATTGCAGCATCCAGCTCGGCGAGCTGCCCGACTCGGGACTCATCGCGCGGCGGCTCGGCTTGCTCGAACAAGTGACGTGCGCAAGCCCGACGTATCTCGACAAACACGGCATGCCCGCATCGCTCGACGAGCTTGCGCAACACGTCGCGGTGAACTGCGTCTCGGAGAAAAGCGGCCGCCCCGCCGATTTCGATTTCGATGTCGACGGCGAACCCGTCACGATGAAGATGCGCGGCTTCGTGCAGGTCGCCGACGAGCACGCGTATCTGGCGTGCGGCATCGAAGGGCTCGGGCTGATCCAGCCGCTGCGCATCGCGGCGCAGCCTTATCTGCGCTCGGGCCAGTTGCGCGAAGTGCTGCCGCAATGGAAGTCGCCGCCGCTCAAGGTGTCGGTGGCGTTTCTGAAGAGCCGACAGGCGACGCCGCGCGTATCGGCGTTCGTCGACTGGCTCGCTGCGCTCTTCGAGCGTACGCAGCAAATCGACGACACGCTCACGACGCTGTATCGCTCGGCGCAACGTCGCGGCCCGGCGCGGCGCGATCGTCCCGAGGAAGAAACCGCCGACGCGTGACGCCGTCACGGCGCAGCGGCTAACGCACGGGCGTGGCCGCGCTCGCGCCCACCACTGTGTTCCATTTGCGCACTTCCCAGCGCTCGACTAGCCCGTTCGTCACGTAAGGATCGTCCTTCGCGAACGCTTCCGCGACGGCGGGCGAATCGCTGTGGAAGAGCAACATCGCGCGATCGGCGGGCGCGTCGAGCGCACCCGCCAACACGATCTCGCCCCGCTCGACCGCCGCCCACGCCAGTGCGAGATGCGCGTCGCGAAACTGCGCGCGGCGCTCCATATAATCCGGGCAAAGTTCATAGATCAACAAATAGTGCATTACTCACTCCTTCGGTGGATCAAACCGTTTCGCATCAAGTGATTTTGTCCGAATTTTGAAAGCTGAATTAAGACTTTAATCGGACGCGTCTGATCGCTTAACAATAACGCATCGAACATCATGTGCGGATACTCGCTAAGGACCCCGCCATGAAACGCGATCAACCTCCCTGCAATACCTGCTCAAAGCACGACTGCCGCTCGTGCGCGTGGACGTCGCCGCTCGACGCATCCTATCGCACGCTCATTCGCTCTCATTCCATGCTGTCGCTCGTCGCGCTGACTGTCCGGACCTCCGAACCGGCTCCGGCAGAGCGTTCATGGCTCGGCATTGCGGGTCAGCGCATCGCTCGGTTTATTTCGGCCATGGCGCCGCGTGCACGCTGAGAATCGTCAATCGAGTCGCCTCGAAACATCGTTTTCGTCAATTAGTTTGCGCGACTCTTTTTAGGATGCCTCTGCATATAGAATGCGCCGCGGTCGGGCGCTCGCTTCAAGCGCTCATGTAAATAGGATATTCATTCGATGAGCATCAATCTGGTCCAGGCAGTCAATTCCGCGTTTTCGGACAACATCGCGGAACAGCTGTCGCAACAGTTCGGGATTCCCGCGCAGATCGTCCGCCAGGTGGCGGCGCGCGTCGCGCCCGGACTCGTGGCGTCGCTCATGGACCGCTCGACGCTCGTCCCTGGCTCGCAGTCGGTTTTTTCCGTGATCATGCAGCCGGAAACCGACGCGCATATGGTCGAACAACTGGCCCGACTGCTTTCGACGACCGGCGGCCTCAAGCAGCTCGAAACCGTCGGCCACTCGCTTGCCACGATCGCAACGGGCCGCCGCATCGATGCCCTGACGGACACCGTTTCCGCCGAAACCGGCGTTCCCACGCAAGCCACGTCGTCGCTGGCGGGAATCGTCGCCGCGGTGCTTTTCGGCGTGTTGAAGCGGCACTTCCTCCTCGCGCAATGGAGCGTGGCGCAATTGCCGAGGCTCTTGCGGGATCAGGTTCCGGAGATCAGCGCGTCGATGTCGAACGCGGTGGCCTCGTCCATCGGCGTGGGCAATACCGAGGGCTTCACCGGCAGCATCGTCACGCGGCTGGACGCCGCGGCATCCAGCCTGGCGCAGCGCGGCAACAGCGAGACCGCCGTTGCGGCCGCCGCCGAGCCTTCCATGAAAACTGCGGCGCAAGCCACGCCGCCCGCCGCGCCGGCGCAGCCATCCGCTCAGACCTTGCGCCCGCCGGTGCGCAAGCGGGCGCCGCAGCGTTCGAACAAATGGGTCTGGGTGCTGTTCGCGGTGCTGGCTGCCGTCCTGGCGGCGGTCTACTATCGCGGCTTCGCACGCGGCAACACGATCGATCTCAGCGCCGCTCCGGCGACGCAACCGGTCGAGAACGCGGTGCCGCCGGCTGCATCGGCGGTGTCTCTCGATGCGCAACCCGTCGATGCCGCGCCCGAGGCTGCATCGGCACCGGTGTCGGCATCGGCATCAACGCCGGCGTCGGCGAGCACGCCCGCGTCGGCCCCGACGGCAGCCGCGCTGCCTGCTTCGGCGCCGGCGGCATCGTCCGCCGACGCGAAAGACGCGCAATTGCTGTTCAACGTCAGCGCGTCGGGCAGTCCCGTGATCCAGGCCACGGTCGGCACCGAGGCGGAAAAGACACAACTGACCGATGCGCTGACCAGCCGGTTCGGAAAGGGCTACACGGCGAACGTGGCAGTCGTGCCCGGAACGCGCCCGGCAAACTGGCTCGCACGCCTGAACGACTTCGCGCCACTCATGACCGTGCCCGGCGCGGAAGCCAAGCTGACCGGCTTCAAAGTGGAAGTCAGCGGCGCGGCGGCGGACAGCAAGCTCGGCTGGGTCGATCGCCTGAAGGCGTCGCTCGGCGGCATGTTCCAGGTTTCGTCATTCGATGCCGACAGCGTGGTCGCCGGCGCCACGCGCTCGTTCCAGGATGCCATCAAGACACTGCTCGCCGCGAACGATTCCTGCGCGGGCGACAAGCTCACCCGAGCGCTCGACCTGCAAGTCGTCAATTTCGCCCGTGCCAGCGCGCAGGTGCCGGACAGCGCCAATGCAACGCTCGGCGAAACCGCGAAGCTGCTGAAGAACTGCGCGGCGAAGGGTTCGATGGTCAATCTCGAAGTCGCCGGCTATTCGGATTCGCAAGGCACGGCGTCGGCGAAGCTGGAAGTGTCGAAGGAACGGGCACAGGCGGTGCGCGGTTTTCTGGTGCGGGCGGGCGTGCCGCCTCAGTCGCTGACGGCCGCAGGTTATGGCGATGCAAACCCGGTCGCCGATAACGAAACCGCGAGCGGTCGCTTTGCAAATCGGCGTATCGCGTTTGTCGTCAAGAAAGGCTGAAACCGATACGACGCTCGTTATCGTTTCAAAACACCTTAGTTGCAAAACGCCGTCGCGATAAACCGCGACGGCGTTTTGCGTTTTGCGTCGCGCGTTTTCACATTTACGCGCACGAATCTTTGGCGCGTCCGATGCTTCGGCGCGCCCGATGCGATCAATTCGGCTTCGCGAAATCGTTCTCGGCCCAACGCTCCGCGCTTGCCTTGGTGAGCTTGAACGCAGGCGACACGCGCACGTGCGCCAGTTGCGTGCCGAAGGCATCGAAGGCCTTGAGATCGGCATACGGATCGTCCTCGTCGGGCACGATCTCCAGCGCGACGTTGACCTGCTCGCCGTTCACGTCGATGGCGACGTTCTTGTGCAGCATCGCATGACGCTGCTGCTCATGCCGGCGCAACACTTCCGATGCCGTCTTGACCAGCGTGCGGAACGCCGCCGCGTCGAGCGGTTTCGGATTCTTCTTGTCGCGGCCCATCGTCCACGGGCCGACAAGCGCGGGCTCCGCCTCGCCCGCCTGGATCATCTCGACGGCCCAGCCGTCGTCGTCTTCGTTCTTGATGACGCGCGCGGTCCAGCCGTCGTCGCGCCAGAGGCGGTCTTCATGGATTGCGTCATCGGTGGGGGTGAGATCGGAATCGGTGGTCATATCGTGGCAGCGCTGGCCTGCATTGAGACAATGCGACGAATTTTACCGCGCCGCGCGCACGCGGCATCGTTCGTGCTGAAGGCTTGGCCGAATGGCCGATCCGGGCGCCAAGGCGGCGGGTGTCATACCCAAACCCATAACGCCGTGCTACTTTGCATATACCGGGACGTCGCCCGGAATCAACCTGCACTGAGTCGAGACTCAAGCGGCAGCACAGCCAAGAAGCAGTAAAACTCTGACAAGGAGCAACCGCATGCTTGCATTCATCGGTACTTTGATCGTCGGACTCGTCGTTGGTCTCATCGCGCGTGCCATCAAGCCGGGCGACGACAGCATGGGCTGGATCATGACCATCGTGCTCGGCATCGCCGGCTCGCTGATCGCGGGTTACGTCGGGCGCGCGCTCGGCTGGTATCAGCCGGGGCAACCCGCGGGATGGATCGCGTCGGTGATCGGCGCGATCATTCTGCTCGTCGTCTGGGGAATGATCCGCAAGCGCAGTTCGTAACGCCGCATCGGAACATTGCGTTTCGAGATTCGCTCAACGCCTCGCCGGCTTCGGCGAGGCGTCGTTTTATCCGCCGATGTGGCCGAAGTCGATTTCCGCGCCGCCGCGCACGACGCGGTTCGGCAGCGCGCCGCCCAGCCAGTATGAAAGCTCGGCGGGCCGGCTGATTTGCCACGCGACGAAATCAGCCGCCTTCCCTGCTTCGAGCGTTCCGTGCGTCGCAGCGAGGCCGAGCGCGCGCGCCGCATGAACGGTCACGCCGGCAAGCGCTTCCTCGGGCGTCAGGCGAAACAGCGTGCAGCTCATGTTGAGCATCATGCGCAAGGAAAGCGCGGGCGACGTGCCGGGGTTCAGATCGCTTGCAATCGCGATCGGCACGCGATGCTGCCGCAGCGCATCGACGGGCGGCAACTGCGTTTCGCGCAACATGTAGAACGCGCCGGGCAGCAGCACGGCGACCGTGCCCGCTTGCGCCATCGCGACGGCGTCGTCTTCGGTCATGTATTCGAGATGATCGGCGGACAACGCGCGATGACGCGCCGCCAGCGACGATCCATGCAACGACGACAGTTGCTCCGCGTGCAGCTTGACCGGCACGCCCAGTTCGCCCGCGCGACGAAACACGCGCTCGACCTGCTGCGGTGAAAACGCGATGTGCTCGCAGAATGCATCGACGGCATCGACGAGACCGTCGGCGACGAGCGCCGGTAACATTTCGTCGCACACATACGCGATGTAATCATCCGCGCGATTCGCGTATTCCGGCGGCAACGCGTGCGCCGCGAGGCAGGTCGCGCGCACGGTGAGCGGCAGCGCATCGGCGAGACGACGCGCGACGGCGAGCATCTTGCGCTCGTTCGCGAGATCCAGCCCGTAGCCGGATTTCACTTCGAGCGCCGTCACGCCTTCGCGCAGCAGGCCGAGCGCGCGCGTGCGGGCGCGCTCGAACAACGCGTCTTCGCTGGCTTCGCGCGTCGCGCGCACGGTGCTCGCGATGCCGCCGCCACGCGCCGCGATGTCCGCGTAGCTCACGCCTTGCAGCCGCTCTTCGAACTCGCCGCTGCGGTCCCCGCCGAACACGAGATGCGTATGGCAGTCGATCAGCCCCGGCGTCACCCACGCGCCTTGCAGATCGACACGCTCGCATTCGCCGATGTCCGGCATCGCGCCGCGCGGCCCGATCCACTCGATGCGCGCGCCGTCCGTCAGAATCGCGGCGTCGTCGATGATCGAATACTCGCCGCGCGCCATCGTCGCGGCGTGGCAGTGGTGCCAGAGTTTTTTCATCGTGTGCTTATCGGCTTATCGTGCTTGTCGGACTCAGCGTGCGCCATTGCGCTGACCATCGGCGCCGTCGATCATCGGCAGATCGAGACCCTGTTCGCGCGCACATTCGATGGCGATGTCGTAGCCCGCATCGGCATGGCGCATGACGCCCGTCGCCGGATCGTTGTGCAGCACGCGCGCGATGCGCTCGTCGGCTTCGGGCGTCCCGTCGCAGACGATGACGACGCCCGCGTGCTGCGAGAAGCCCATGCCGACGCCGCCGCCGTGGTGAATCGAGACCCACGTCGCGCCGCTCGCCGTGTTCAGGAGCGCGTTGAGCAGCGGCCAGTCGGAAACGGCATCGGAGCCGTCGCGCATGGCTTCCGTTTCGCGGTTCGGGCTCGCGACCGAGCCGGAATCCAGATGATCGCGGCCGATCACGACCGGCGCCGACAACTCGCCGTTGCGCACCATCTCGTTGAACGCGAGCGCGAGCTTCGCGCGCTGGCCGAGCCCGACCCAGCAGATTCGCGCCGGCAGCCCCTGAAAGCTGATGCGTTCGCGCGCCATGTCGAGCCAGCGATGCAGATGTGCGTCATCGGCGATGAGCTCTTTTACTTTGGCGTCGGTCTTGTAGATGTCTTCGGGATTGCCCGACAGCGCCGCCCAGCGGAACGGGCCGACGCCGCGGCAGAAGAGCGGGCGGATATAGGCCGGCACGAAGCCCGGGAAATCGAACGCGTTCTCGACGCCCTCTTCCTTCGCCATCTGGCGGATGTTGTTGCCGTAATCGAACGTCGGCACGCCCTGTTCGCGGAAAGCGAGCATCGCGCGCACATGCGCGGCCATCGATTGTTTCGCCGCCTTGACCGTCGCCGCCGGGTCGCTCTGCGCGCGATCGCGATACTGCGCCCAGCTCCAGCCTTGCGGCAGATAGCCGTTGAGCGGATCGTGCGCGCTCGTCTGGTCGGTCACGAGGTCCGGACGCACGCCGCGTCGCACGAGTTCGGGCAGCACGTCCGCCGCGTTCGCGCAGAGCGCGATCGAAATCGCGCGGCCTTCGGACGTGTAGCGCCGGATGCGCGCGAGGGCGTCGTCGAGATCGGTCGCCTGTTCGTCGACATAACGCGTCTTCAGACGGAAATCGATGCGGCTCTGCTGACACTCGATGTTCAGCGAACACGCGCCCGCGAGCGTCGCCGCGAGCGGCTGCGCGCCGCCCATGCCGCCGAGCCCGGCGGTCAGCACCCAGCGCCCCTTCAGATCGCCGCCGTAATGTTGCCGTCCGGCCTCGACGAACGTCTCGTACGTGCCCTGCACGATGCCCTGGCTGCCGATGTAGATCCAGCTGCCGGCCGTCATCTGGCCGTACATGGCGAGGCCTTTCGCGTCGAGTTCGTTGAAGTGCTCCCAGTTGGCCCAGTGCGGCACGAGATTCGAATTGGCGATCAGCACGCGCGGCGCGTTCTCGTGAGTTCTGAACACGCCGACCGGCTTGCCCGACTGGATCAGCAGCGTCTCGTCGGCTTCGAGGCGTTTCAGCGTCTCGACGATCTTGTCGTAGCACGCCCAGTCGCGCGCCGCCCGCCCGATCCCGCCGTAGACGACCAGTTCGTTCGGATTCTCGGCGACCTCGGGATCGAGATTGTTCATCAGCATGCGCAGCGGCGCTTCGGTGAGCCAGCTTTTGGCGTTGAGCGTGGTGCCGCGCGGCGCGCGAATCTCGGTATCGCGAAAACGGGAGGATGAGGTCACGGAAAGCTCCTGCGCATCAAGAAGTGAAAGGGCGAACGAGCGCGGGAAACAACCCGCGTCGAGTTGATTCAATCTTCTTGTATATACAACTTGGGTTGTATTAGGGGATTCCCGGAGCCGTCATTGCTCGATCGAGTTGTTCTTGTATAGACAATACGCGATCACGGCACGGGCAAACCGCTGTCGCGCTTGAGTTCGCGCAGCGACAGCATCGACTCGACGGCGGTGACGCCCGGCAGCGTGCGCAACACGTCGCGCATGAACAGGCCGTATTCGTCGAGATCGCGGGCGACGATCTGCAGCAGATAATCCGCCGTGCCGGAAATGTTGTGACACGACACGATGCGCTCGATGCCCTGAATCTCCCGCTCGAAGCGGTCCGACAGCGCGCGGTCGTGCACGCTGAAGCGCACTTGCGCGAAGGCCACGACGCCGAGTTCGAGCGCCTTGCGCGAGAGAATCGCGCGATAGCCGTCGATGTAGCCTTCGCTTTCCAGTCGCTTGAGCCTGCGCGCGCACGGCGTCTCACTCAGCCCGACGCGCTCGGCGAGTTTGGCGACGGGCATGCGCCCGTCCTGCTGAATCGCGACGAGCATCGCGCGGTCGATACGGTCGAGTTCGGTCATGAAGCTTTCCCCTTTCTGTCACTCGAATACTAGCGGAAAGCGGCTTAAATCGACTTCCTAATGTCGATAAATGCCAGAAAACGCCTCAGCCGAAATGGCACGATGATGCCTTCGAATGAGGAGTTTCATCATGGTTTCGGCACATTTGCTCGGGGTTTTCATCGGCGCGCTCGCGGTCGTGTACGCGCTTCCCGGACCGGACATGGCGCTCGTGCTCCAGACGAGCGCGACGCGCGGTCTGCGGCACGGCGTGGTCGTCGCAGGCGGGCTGGCCACCGCGCGCGCGACGCACGTGACGCTCTCCGCGCTCGGCGTCGCCGCATTGCTGCGCAGCGCGCCGTGGCTCTACGACGGCGTGCGCATCGCAGGCGGCCTGTATCTCGCGTACGTCGCGATTCAGATTTTCCGCTCGCCAGCGTTCGGGCTCGAAGCGGCGCCCGGCCAGGCCGCGGCATCGACGCTGCGTTCCGCGTACGCGAAAGGCATCCTGAGCAGCATCCTCAATCCGAAGGCATTGCTCTTCTGTTCCGTGCTGCTGCCGCAGTTCGTTCGTCCTGAAGCGGGACCGGTGTGGTCGCAAGTCGTCGAACTGGGCGTCGTGCTGGTTGCCGTCGGAATGATGTTCGATCTGACGCTGGCCGCCGGCGCGGTGCGGATTTCCGGCTGGCTGCGGCGTCATCCGAAGGCGCAGACGGTCCAGCGCTGGACCTTTTCCGCCGCGTTGCTGGCGTTCGCCGTGCGGCTGTCGCTCGACTGACCGCAAGCGACCGGCGCGCGCCGGTCGCCGCAATCAGGTTTCGAGCGGCTTCAGAAAAAGCTCGTGTTTCGGCGCGAAGTGCGCATAGAGCGGCAGAATCGCGCCGCCCATTGCGCGGGCGTCCGGGCCGATCTGACCTTCGACGAGACGCGGGCGCGTCATGCCCTGCCAGTCGAAATCGGCGAGGGCGTCGTCGGTTCTGCGGATCACTTCGCGCAGCAGGTTCCGGTCGAGTTCTCCGTCGATCACCACGGCTTCGAGATCGAGCAGCGCCGACGACGACGCGATGCCCGTTGCAATGGCCGGACAAGTCTTGCGCATCCACGCTTCCGACAGCGGACGCAGTTCCGGCGAGAGCGCGCGCTCATCGTGGGCCGCCGCGGCCGGCGCGCCCGCCGCGGCGAACGCCTTCTCCAGCACATACACCGACGCAGTATTGAGCAGTTGCGCCGCGCGCCCGCCGTGGCCGCGCCCCGCGAGCGGCAGCGAGCCGATCGCGCCCGCGTTGCCGCCCGGTCCGGCGTGCAGTCTGCCGTCGATCACGAGACCGCCGCCGATGAACGTCCCGATGAACACGTAGAGAAAATTGCGCAGCCCGCGCCCCTGACCCATCACGAGTTCGGCGGCGCAGGCGGCGGTCGTGTCCTTGGCGAACTCGACGGGCAACGCCGTCATCGCCTGGATGCGCGCGCCGATGTCGATGTCGTTCCACGCGGCCAGCACATCGGGCGGCGTGTCGAAGAAGTCGCGCCAGCCGCCGAGCCAAAGCGGCGCGGCCACGCCGATCCCCGCGATCTTCCGCGCGCCGTCGCCGAGCGCGCCGATGACACGCGCGAGCCGCTCCTCCAGCGCCGGAAACAGCGTGCGCGGATCGGGATAGGGATATTCGAGCGTCTCGCGAGTGCGCACGTTGCCGGCGAAGTCCATCGACAACACGTCGAGACTGCGCCGCCCCACTTTCACGCCGATGGAAAACGCGCCGTCCGCGCGCAGCGAAATCGGCACCGACGGCTGCCCGATGCGTCCGCGCACCCGCGTACGCGGCTCTTTGCCGAGCAGCCCGTCCTCGATCAGATGATCGACGATCAGCGAAACCGTCTGCATCGACAAACGCGTGAGGCGCGCGACGTCGGCCTTGGGCAACGCGCCGTGCAGCCGGATCGCCTGCAGGACGATGCGCTCGTTGAACTGGCGCATGCCGAGCTGATTCGAGCCGACCGAGTGCGTCGAAGCCGTCGACACCTTGCGCGCCGGTCGCTCAGGCATCGGTGCGAACCTTGCGGCGCAGACGCGCGCGCAGGAGATGGTTCATGTGCTGCTCCCCGTTCGATTAAATCGAGTGCTTTTATTTAGTAAAGACGTCCGCGCCGATTTTAGCAAGCGCGCATTCGTCCGCGCGGTTCGCGTGATCTGCGGCACGCGCACCGCCAGCGAATATTTTTCTCGATTTTTAGCCGGTTATGTTCGGCGGAAACGCCTCACGCCGATCCACTCACGCCCCATTGAATATGAGCACACTCGAAGCCCTTCACGCGATCGTGAATGACCAGACCGCGCCGCAAATCATTCGCGATCACATCGTGGACTCGCTGCAGTTCGCGCTGCGCAATCATCCCGGCTATTTCACGCGCAAGGAGATTCAATGGCTCTCGGAATGGAACGACACGCGCATTCCCATTGCGGCGGCAAAAGTGCTGAACGAGATGAAGCCGGCGTGAAAACCGGCGCTCAGTGCGTGCCCGACGCGCGCGCGTGCCAGTCGTAATCGAACACGGTGGCCTGAGCCGGCTCCGATAACGATTCGACGAAACTCACGGCCTCGGCGTCTTTCAGGAAGCTCGCGGCGGAACTCGCCGTGAGAATCGCCGAGCTTTCCTGCGGCCGCGCGACGAGAAAACCCTGCACATAATCGACGCCGATTTCCTGCAGCGCGCGCAGCGTATCGACGTCTTCGACCCACTCCGCGACGCTGCGCATGCCGAGATTGCGCGCGAGCGCGACGATTGCCTCGACGATCGCGATATCCGCCGGATGCGCGCACATCGAGCGCACGAACTCGCCGTCGATCTTGAGCGCGTCCGCCGATAGCGCCTTCAGATACTTGAACGACGTGTAGCCCGCGCCGAAGTCGTCGAGCGCGATCTTGCCGCCCATGTCATGCACGCGTGCAATGAAGCGCTGCGTGTTCTCCAGGTCGTGCAGCGCGACGCTCTCCGTGATTTCCAGACAGAGGTAATGCACGATCGACTGATGGCGCGCGAAGAGCGCGAAGATGTCCTCCATGAACTGCTCGTCGTTGAGCGAGCCGCCCGAGAGGTTCACGCAGATGAACTGCGTGTTGGCGAGCTGATGCTGATGCGCCTCGATCCATTCGAGCAGCGTCGAGATGACCCAGCGATCGATCGCCGCGATATTGCCCGATTCCTCCGCCGCGACGATCACCTTGCCCGCGGGCAGCGTCGCGCCGTCGGGTGCACGCATGCGCAGCAGCACTTCGAAATTGAGCGATTCGGTCGGCGCCGAAAGCGACATGATCGGCTGCATCACGAGGAACAGGCCCGGCGGCAGGCGATTGCGCCCGAGCGTTTCGACGAGCTTCAGTTCCTCGGCGCGCTCCTCGAACGCGGCCGCGCCCTTGCGATACGTAACGAGATGCGTATGCGCGACTTTCTTCGCCTCGCGGCACGCGCGGTCGGCGTGCGACAGCGCGTCCTGCACGCGCACGCCCTGCGAACATTCGACGAGCCCTATCGACGCCTTCACCTGGAACGCGCGATTGCCGACCTGATACGGCGCGTCCGAGAGGATGGAAATGAGTTCGCGGCATTGCGTGATGGCGTCTTCGATCGATGTGTCGTTCATCACGCAGACGAACTCGTCGCCGCCGATGCGGCCGACCGGATAGCTGCGCGCAAAATGCGCACGCGTGCGCGCCGCGACCTGACGCAGCACTTCGTCGCCGCTGCGGTGGCCGAAGAGATCGTTGACGAGCTTGAAGCGGTCGAGATCGACATAAGCCAGCGCCCACGGCAGCGTTTCATCGCTTTGCGCGGAGATCGCCTTTTCGATGCCGCGCCGGTTCAGCGACCCGGTGAGCGGATCGTGCTCCGCGAGAAAGCGCAGGCGCTCGACAGCTTTGGACCGCTCGGTCGTATCCTGCAGCGAGCCTTCGATCCAGCCGTTCGAGCGAATCGCCTTCAGCAGATAGCGCCGCTCGCCCGTGTCGCGCTCGGGCGAGCCGCTCATTTCCAGTTCGCCGTCGCTGCCCTTCGACGCCAGCGCCTGCAACGCGCCCCACGCGCCGGCCTCGAAGTAATCGTTCCAGTGACGCGCCTTGTAGTCGGCCTTCTTCAGGTCGAGCATCGCGCGCAACGCGGGATTGGCGCGCACGAAGTGGCCGTCCGAGTCGAGCGTGAAGAGGCCGATCGGCGTGACTTCATACGTGTTGCGCAATTCCATCTGCGCCTGACGGCGGAAGTCGCGCTCGGCGCGCATCTGCTCGGCGATCGCGAACGCCGCCATCATGCTCGACGAAAGCGCGGCCATCACCGTATTGACGCCGCCGACCAGCACCTTCAGGCCGAAGGCCGCGCCGAGCACTTCCGAAAAGGTCGCGAACAGCACGACGCCGAGCGACGCCACGTACCAGAGCACGGTGCGCGAGCGCGCCATCCACACGAGCCGCGCGAGGAAAAACACCAGCACGCAGATGCCGAATCCCGCGATGATCCATAGCGTTGGGATGAAATACGCATACGGCAGCGCGAACGCGGCGGCGAGCAGCACGAAACCGACATATTGAATAACGCGCAACAGCCAGCGATAGCCGACCACGCGCAGCTCGCGGCGGAAGAGTTGCTGGAACAGCGCGGCGGTCAGCAGGTAATAGGCGGCGAAGGTGATCTGGCGCAATGGCTGCATGAAATCCGACGGCAGCATGCGGCCGAGCCATTGCATGTCCCAGCCCATCGCGTTTGCACACAGGCGCAGATTGCCGACGAGCCACACCGCGAAAATCACGTAAGTCCATTCGTGATTGATGAGCGCCGTGACGAACACGAATACCGCGAGCGTCAGCAGGCCGCCCGCGATGAGCCCCGAGCTTTCCTGAAAATCGAGCGACGAACTGCGCAGACCCTGCCATTCCCACGCGAATGCATTGATTTGCGCGGGGCCTGAAAAGGTGCCGCGGCAGAGAATGTTTTCAGATTGACTGATCCGGCCGATTTGAATCGAATAACCGGCTTTCACGACGCGCATCTCGCCGCTCACGCCGTCGCGATCCGCGCGTCCGAGCGGCGCGAGCGTGCTCGCATTCCAGCAGGCAAGCGTTTGCGCATGCCGGGACGGCAACTCGACGACCGTCGACGAATCGGCGCTCATGCTCGGCGTGGTGAGACTGAACCAGACGGGCTTTTCGGAAAGACGTGTGCTGTAACGCGAAACGGGCGCGACATCGCGCAGCGCTTCGAGTGCATCGGCGGGATCGGAAATGTCGCCGCGGTCGGCGACGACGCGCAATGCAAGCGGAACCGCGCCGCGCGTTTCGTATTGGCGCGGCAGAAAATAAAGCGTCGCGAGCGTACCGAGCAGAATCAGGAACGGCACGGCATAAACCGCGACCGCGTAAATCGCGTCGTCGATCCACGAACCCGTGCGTCTGAATCTCGATAAGGAAGCTGGAATAACCGACGCCATACCTGGAAAAACCCCCGTGTGCGCCCGCGCCCCAATGCGCAGACGCAAGCGGCGGCGGAGCCGCGAAATACCCCGGGCGCCGCCGCTTTTTGGCCAACCGGACCGCTCCGTGGTCCGGTTTATTCGCTATTACCTTCCTGGAAACGTTCTAGCCCTTATCTGCCATAAGCCATCATCGGAGCCTCCGGGCATCGTACCGGTTCCCACTCAAAAGATAAATCTACAGAATGCAAATCGATATCGGGGTGATGCGTGTGCACCATGTAATTGAAGAGCGGATGACGGGCTTCTTCCCAGCGCTGGCGCGCCGCAGCGACATCTTTCGCCAGCACGCGGTGCGGCAGGCCGCCGACGTGCGACATCGGCAGGAATTCGCCGGCGCCGAAAACATCCTTGAAGAGCATCGCCTCATACTCCCGATCCAGCGGCGAACGCGCCGTGATCACCATGTAATCGATCTCGTGCATTTCGCAGAACATCCAGAGCGCCTTGCACAACGCCACCTTGACCACCCGCCCCATCATCCCGCCCGCGACGCCCAGACGCGTCGCTTCCGCGAGACGGCTCGTCGCCAGATGCTCGGGCAGACGCACCGACTGCTCGACGGCGAGCGGCGCATAGGCATTCGTCTGAACGCGCATGGTGCCGAGCGGCGCACCGTCGAGCCGCGATTCCGCGAGCAGCACGACCGTGCCGCGATCGCGATCCGCGGTTTCGATCGTCATCGTTTCGGCGAATTCAGGCAGATGCCGGCTGTATGCCGAACGCCGGATCGAGACGGCCTTTTGCAGCCCTTCATCATCACGGACGATACGGATAGTAAACGGCATCCGCTCCGATTTCTGAAGTGCGGGCACCACGGTGAGAGTCGGGCGAACCGCCGGTTCGGTTTGGTTAGCGGCGGCGTTGGCAAGGTTCGAACGTTCCATTTGTAAACCCCATTTTTTCTTGGCGATTGGAAAGGCGCCGCGTGATAAGGAATTTTTGGTTGGTTCCTCACACGGCGCTTCGAGCCTCTCACGAAGTCAAATGACGGGGTGCGCGCTTGCCACTGTTTCTCAGCAACTTTCGGGCTATAAAAATGGAAGAAAGCTTCTAATCGACGAACCTGTCGCCGGGTAGCCGCCGAAATCCGAAATATGCATATGTCGCATAGGAATATGCGTGCCGGAAAAGAGTGAAGGGAGACGAGGGCGAGCAACCACCTGTTACGCGAGAGGCTTCTCGAAGAATAGCCTTCGCAGAACGCTTGCGGCGCATCGCGTAAACGCTGGAAAACATTAAAAAAAAGGGACACGGTAACGTTTGCGACGGCATTCGTTTCGCAGATTGTGCGAAACATCGAAAACGCAAAATGTGGGATTTATGAGCCGCGCGTGCAATCGGCCGTCAATGCAAAAAAGCGGGCGTCTCCATTAATGGAGACGCCCGCCTTTAACACGACATAATCGTGTCGGTTGCATGAATTCGCCGCGGCGAAACAGAAAATCAGTCGTCGTCGTCGAGCCAGGGAATGTCGACGTCGGTAATGAAGGCGACCATCGCGAGCGGCCGGCCTTCCTGGCGCCCGAGATTGCCGTCGGCGCGCTGCCACTCGCAGCGGAAGATCGTCGCGGGCGTGTCGGCCAGCAGCGTCACCGTGCGGATCTCGTCCGGATCGTTTTCCTCGACCGGACCATCGAGCGATATCAGCAATTGCTGCGGCCACACGCCGTCAGCGGGATCGTAGATCTTGTCGCCGTCGTGAATGACGACGTGCGCCTCGACGCCGATCGTCGCCGATGCCTCGACGATCATCTTGCCGAGCGCGCGCAGCACCGCGGTGGCGCGGCCCGAGTTGGCCTGACGGATCGCGAGATCGCCGCGCGTCAGCGCCTGCTCGAGTTTGGGATTGGTTTTCTGTTGCGCCATCTATCTCTCTCAAGGGTGTGTAGCAACTTTCGACGAGCCGTGCCCGCTTTAAGTTGCAGGCGAATCTTAGCGCTGCAACAACAAAGATAGGTCGCGCGGGCGGCCGCGGCAAACCGGACGACGCCGGAATCGTCCCGACGGATGGCCGGATCGCCCGCTCAAGTTTGCGCGCGACCGGCCGATATTGCGCTCATCCCCACCGAAACGCGTGACTGCCGTGCCGTCAATCGATCTGAGTGCTCATCTCCGCGTTCGTCCGCCGACGCGCGCGTTCCGTTCGCCGCCGCCGGGCGCTGTGCGGTCCGCGCCGGAAATCGTCGTCTGAACGTGGCGACCGCTCAGACGGACATCGTCGACGGCATCACGCTGCGCACGCACCTGCAGCCGATCTACAGCCTGCCGCATCAGCGCGAAGTCGGCTACGAGGCGCTTCTGCGCGGCGACGCGGGCGGCGGCGCGCTCGTCGGACCGTTCGACCTGTTCGGACGGGCGATCGTCGCGGGCAAGCTGATCGAGCTCGACCGCCTGAGCCACCTCACGCATCTGCACAACGCGGCACCGCTTCTGCGGGACGCGCAGTGGCTCTTCGTCAACATCAATCCGGCGACGTTCACGCATCCGGGCTATGCCGCGCGGCTCGCGGCGCTCGCTCGCGAAGCGGGACTCGCGCCGGAGCGGCTCGTGATCGAAGTGCTGGAATCCGGCGGCACGGATCTGGCCGAAATCTCGCGCGCGACGCATGCGTTCCGGGCGCAGGGCTTTCTCGTCGCGGTGGACGATTTCGGCGCGGGACACTCCAATATCGACCGGCTGCTCACGCTCAAGCCGGATATCGTCAAGCTCGACCGCAGCCTCGTGCGCACGAAAAGCGCGCACATGCGCGACGCGCTAATGCCCAAACTCGTCGATCTGCTGCACGAATCGGGCATGTTCGTGGTCGCGGAAGGCATCGAGACCGGCGAGGATCTGATGCTCGCGGCGCGCTCGAACGTCGATTTCGTGCAGGGCTATCTGTTCGGTCTGCCGGCGGCGCGGCTCGCCGAGCGCGGCGCGGCGACGCCGCTGTTCGAAGACGTCTTCGACGCTCTCGCCCAAATGCGCCGCACCGAGCGGCTCGCGGGCGATCTGCTCCTGCTGCCGTATCGCTCGAAACTCACCCAGGCGGCGGCGCGCTTCGGGGCGGGCGCGGCGACCGAAACCGCTTGCGCCGATATGCTCGCCCTGCCCTGCACGCTCAGTTGCTTCTTCCTCGATCAGGGCGGCCGCGAATTCATGCCGGGCCTGGCCGGCGTGGCCGCGAAAGCGCCAAGCGAGCGTTTCGCGCCGATCGCGGATCCGTCGACCGGACGCTGGGATAACCGGCCTTATTTCGTCGATGCGCACGCCAATCCGCAACAGGTGATCACGAGCGCGCCGTATCTTTCGGTGACGGGGACCTCGCTGTGCGTGACGCTCACGATCGCCGTGCAGCGCGCGGGCAAGCCGGTGGTGATCGGCGCGGATCTCGACTGGTGCAGGTTGATCGAGGCGGCGCCCGCGATCTTCTGAGCGCGGGTCGGGCCGCCGGAGTCGCCTGCGTCGCTCAGACCGCTGCGCTCCTGACCTGCGCGATCGCGTCGGCAAGCGCCGCCGCGCCCGCGCGCAACGCGGCGAGATTGCCCGGCTCGAAGGTCCAGTGCCCCGCCGCGTTCACGACCGCCAGTTCCGCGCCCGGCCAGTGCGCGGCCAGATCGAGCGCCTGATCGGCCGGGCAGACCATGTCGAAGCGACCGTGCACGATCCGGCAAGGCAAATGCGCAATCCGCGCGACGAGCGGCAGAAGCGGCACCGGCGGCAACTCGTTCGCCATGTAGTGACGTTCGAGCAGCGCCATCGAAATGGCCGCGGCGTTGGCCTCAGCGCTCGGCCGCTTGTCTTCCTCGGTCGGTTCTTTCTCCGGCTTGTTGACGACGGACAGCGTCGTCTCATAGTGCGTCCAGGCGCGCGCGAGCCGCGTGCCAGCTTCGTCGAAGCGGGCGAGCGGCGCCTCGGTCAGCTCCAGAATCTGCTGCGCGCTGGCCGGGCGCTTGCCGCAGGCCGCTTCGATCGCATCGAGAAACGCGCGATGCGCCTCCGGAAACACGCGGCGCACGTCCCACAGGAACCAGTCGATGTCTTCCCGGCGCGCCAGAAAAACGCCGCGCAGCAGGAATCCGAGACAGCGCTCCGGATGCGCGATACCGTACGCGAGGCCGAGCGTCGTGCCCCACGAGCCGCCGAAAAGCGCCCATTGCGCAATATTCAACGCGACGCGCAGTTTCTCCATGTCGCCGACGAGCGCGTCGATACCGTTGTGTTCCAGCCTGCCGAAGGGCGTCGACTTGCCGCAGCCGCGCTGATCGAAGAACACGACGCGCCATTTGTCCTGCTCGAGTACCTCGGCCCATTTCAGATTCATCGCGCCGCCGGGCCCGCCATGCACGACGAGCAGCGCGGGCGCGTCGCGCGGTCCCTGGGCGCGCCAGTAGATCGAATGACCGTCGCCTACGTCGAGCATGCCTTCGTCGAATTCCTTCGGCGATTGAGTTTCCATTGCGATGGTTCCTTGCCGGATGGGCTTTGCGCAAAAACGCGGGAATCCATTGTTGCATCGCTCGCGCGAGCCCGCACGACGCGCGCGCCGCGCCGAGCGAAAGAGCGTGATTTTTCCGATACGTTATGCTTGCGGATTCCCGCCGTCCGTCACTCATCCGTCATCTTACGAATTCGATGCGCCGCACCCTCGTCAAGTGGCTCTTTGCAACCTATCTGCTCGGCAGCGGCATCGTGTGGTCGATCCTGATCCTGCCGCTGTTTCCGTTCGTCGGCCGCAACGGACGCTACCGGCTTGCGAGGCTCTGGTGCCGCGCGATGGTCACGATGATGCGCGTCATCACCGGCGTCACCTGCTCGATCGAAGGGCTGGAGCATCTGCCGGACGGACCGTGCATCATCCTGTCGCGGCACGAGTCCACGTGGGAGACGCTGTCCTTCATGGCGCTCTTTCCGCGCCGCATCAGCTTCGTGTTCAAGCACGAACTCATGAGCATTCCGTTCTTCGGCTGGGTCCTGCGCGGACTCGACATGGTGCATCTCGATCGCGGCTCGCTCCGTCAGGCGCATCTGGCGGTGACGCGCGAGTGCGCCGCGCGGCTGAAAAAAGGCGATGCGGTCGTGATCTTTCCGGAAGGCACGCGCGTCGCGCACGATGCGCCGCTCAAGCTCGCCTCGGGCGGCGTGCGCCTCGCCTGCGCGACGAAGGTGCCGGTCGTGCCGGTCGTGCACGACGCCGGCCGCGTCTGGCCCGCGAAGGGCTGGCCGGATCACGGCGGGCATATCCGCGTGATCGTCACGCCCTGTCTACCGCTCGATTGCGAGATTCCGCAGGAATTGAACCGCCTCGCGCAAAAACAGATGGACGAGGCGCTGGCCGAACTGCGCTGAACCCGGCGCGTCAGTAGAGCGGTCGCTTCTTCGCGGCGCACAGGCGATTGACCGCCGCGATCAGCGTTTCCATATCGACCGGCTTGCGCAGATAGCCGTCGTAACTGACGAACGCCGGCGGATTCGGATGGCCCGAAATCATCAGGAAAGGAATGTGCGCGAGCGCGGTGTCGTTTTTCATGGTCTGGCACAGCAACGCGCCGCCCAGGCCCGGCATCATCCAGTCGGACACGACGATGTCCACCGTCCGCTCGCCCAGGATCGCCAGCGCTCCGTTGCCATCGAACGCGCATAAGACGGTGCAATCCTCGCCCTGCATGCAGAGCGTCCAGGCTTCGATGGTGGCGGGGTCGTCGTCGACGAGCAGAATGGTCTTCATCTTGCGAACATATTCGGGTGCGATGCGTGCATGCGGCTGAGGAATCATGACGATGCTGTCAGGCAACGCGGCCGGCGGCCCGCGCACAACCTGAGTGTGACCGCCGCCACGCGCGTTTGTTGCAGTCACTCCATAGCGTCGCCGCTTTTTGTCATAGTATTTCTTTCCCGCGAAATCCGCGCGGTAAATACTGTTTCAGCAACTTGCGCGCCGCTTCGTCCATCGGTCATTTGCGCGCGGCGCGGGACCGCCCGGCTTCGCGGAGCGCATCGACCAGCGTTTCCTCGACCGGCGTGCGCGCCGCATCGTTGCGACGGATCAGGCCGATGGGCTCGTCGGTGCCCGCGAAGGGCATCGGCAGCGCGGTGAGCAGGCCGAGCGCGATATCCTGCTCCACCGCGCCCGCAGGCACGAACCACACGGCGTCGTTGTTCATCGCGAGCGAGCGTCCGAGCGACACCGACAAGGTTTCGACGAGCGCCGTCAGCGCATGCGCGCCGAACGCGGTCAGCACGCTCTCCGCAGACTGCCGGATCAGCGTTCCGAACGGCGGCACGACGATCACGAAGCGCGCGAGCAGCGCGGGCGTGAGCGGCGTCTCCAGCGTGAGCGGATGTTCGCGCCGCACCACCACCGCGAGCGGCTCGCGATAAATCTGCTCGAAAGACAGCGCGTGCATCGCTTCGGGCTCGGACAGGCGTCCGACCACGAGATCGACATCGCCCGCCTTCAGTTTTTCGAGCAGCAGCGCGTTCGAATCCGTCCACACCGACAGCGACACCGCCGGCCACTGCTGCCGGAACGATGTCAGCGCGGGCGACAGGAGCACCGGCGCGACCGTCGGCAAGATACCGATCGCGATCGTCCCGGGCACGTCGCCACGTTCGCGCAGCAGGATGTCGACGCCCTCGCGCAGCGACGCGACGCACGCGCTCGCATGCGGCGCGAACAACCGCCCTTCGCGCGTCGGCACCGCGCCGCGCCGCCCGCGCTCGAACAGGCGCACGCCTAGAATGGATTCGAGCTCGCCGATCGTCTTCGATACCGCGGGCTGCGTGATCGACAAGCTGTCGGCGGCGCGCTGCACGCTGCCGAGCTGCGTGACGGCCAGAAAACACTGCAGATGCCGGAACTTGACGCGGGTGTTGGTGAAGTCGGTATCCATGACGATCCGTTATGCAAGATGGCACAAAACATCATTTTCCATAACTTGCATCGTTATATAAAGTAGCCGTCAGAAACATCCTAATCAACTTCACAAATACAGGAGACAGTCGACATGACCTCCCCCATCCTCACGCCGCGTGACTGGGAATCCCATCCGCCGTATCTGTCGCCGGGCTACCGGTCGTCGGTGCTGCGCAGCCCGGGCCTGCCGCTGATTCCGCTGAAGGAAAACCTGCGCAACCGCCGCGTGCCGGTCTACGGCGCCGACGATCTGGGCGTGCTCGACGCCGACCTCACCCGCAATGCCGCGAAGAACGGCGAGCCGCTCGGCGAGCGCATCATCGTGACGGGCCGCGTGCTCGACGAAGGTGGCCGTCCGGTGCGCAACACGCTGGTGGAAGTGTGGCAGGCGAATGCCGCGGGCCGTTATGTCCACAAGGCCGATCAGCACGATGCGCCGCTCGACCCGAATTTTCTCGGCGCGGGCCGCTGCCTCACCGACGACGAAGGCCGCTATCGCTTCATGACGGTCAAGCCGGGCGCGTATCCGTGGGGCAATCACACGAACGCCTGGCGTCCGAACCATATCCATTTCTCGCTGTTCGGCGAGTACTTCGGTTCGCGTCTTGTCACGCAGATGTACTTCCCGGGCGATCCGCTGCTGGAACTCGATCCGATCTTCCAGGGCATTCCCGAGCATGCGCGCAACCGTCTCGTGTCGCGCTTCTCGATCGATACGACGCAGGAAAACTACGCGCTCGGCTACGAATTCGACATCGTGCTGCGCGGCCCGGACCAGACGCCGACGGAGTGACCCACATGACCAAGCTGAATCAGACCCCTTCGCAGACCGTCGGACCGTACTTCGCCTACGGCCTCGTTCCCGAGCAGTACAACTTCGACCTGAAGAGCCTGTTCACCGCATCGGCGGCCGACCGTGAAGTGCCGGGCGAGCATATCGCCGTCGTGGGCAACGTGTTCGACGCCGAAGGCAAGGCCGTCAACGACGCGCTGATCGAAGTCGCCCAGGCCGATGCCAACGGCCGTTACGTGCAGAGCGTGCAGGAAGCGCGCGAATCGGGCTTCCGCGGCTTTGCCCGCGTGGGCACGGGCACGGATCCGAAGCTGCGTTTCATCGTCGATACGGTGAAGCCGGGCGCAACCGCCGACGATTCCGCGCCGCATCTCGATGTCATCGTGCTGATGCGCGGCATGCTGCTGCATACGTACACGCGCGTCTACTTCGAGGACGAAACCGAAGCCAACGCGAAGGACGCCGTGCTGCAGAGCGTGCCGGCCGAGCGCCGCCATACGCTCATCGCGAAGCGCGAGGCGGATGCATCGGCCAAGCCGGGGTCGTCGGGCACGATCTATCGTTTCGACATCCATCTGCGCGGTCCGAACGAGACGGTCTTTTTCGACCTGTAAGCCTCGCGGGACAGTCGTTTGAAACGAAGGCGTCCGGCACTGCGCTATAGTGTCGGACGCTTTCTTTTTACCGCTTCACGCCATGTCCGACGCTCCCACGCCCAGCCCTCTCTACGCCAAGCTCCTCGGTGAAACCGCCCAGATCGGCTGGTCCGAACTGGAACGCTTCTTCGCGAAGGGCGTGCTCATCTGGATCAAGGGCGACCTCGATCTCGTGAGCGTCGCGGAAGCGGTCGCCAACGACGACACGCAACAGGTCGCGCAATGGCTGTCCGCCGGCCTGATCGAGCGCATGCAGGCCGAAACCGCCGCCGATGTCGCCGCGCGCGACCCGGAACTGTGGGCAGTCGTGATCTCGCCGTGGGTGTGCGTGCAAGAGCGCGGCTGATCAGCCCGGCGCGTTCGGTTCACTGATTCAGCTTGCGCCAGAGCGTCGTCTTGCTGATGCCGAGCGCGGCGCACGCCTTGTCGCGATCGCCGTCGAATGCGTCGAGCATCGCGCGCACTTCGTCCGCCTGCGTACGCTTCGCGCGTTCTTTCAGCGTCAGATCGGGTTGATCACCGGCGTTGGCCGGCACGACTTCCGGGGCGATTTCCTCGAGCAACTCGGGCGTGAGCGGCTCGCCCGGCGCGTCCTCCAGTTCCACCGCGATACGCTCGATCACGTTCTGCAACTCGCGCACGTTTCCCGGCCAGCGATACATCGAGAGGCGCGCGAGCACCGGTTCTAGCGATGTCATCGCCGCGTCCGGGTTCGACTTGCGTGCCTGCGCGAGCAGATGCGCGGCGAGCAGCGGAATATCGGCGGCGCGCTCGCGCAAAGGCGGCAGCGCCAGATTCAGAATATTGAGCCGATAGAACAGGTCGGCGCGAAATTCGCCCTTCTCCACGCGCTCGGTCAGCGCACGATGCGTCGCCGCGACGATGCGCACATCCACTTGCAGCGGCTCCGTCGAACCTAGCCGCACGACTTCGCGCTCCTGCAGCACGCGCAGCAGGCGGCTTTGCAGCGGCAGCGGCATTTCGCCGATTTCATCGAGAAAGAGCGTGCCGCGATGCGCGGTCTCGATCAGCCCCGGTTTGCCGCCGCGCCGCGCGCCCGTGAACGCGCCTTCCTCATAGCCAAACAGTTCGCTCTCCAGCAGCGTCTCGGGAAACGCGCCGCAATTGAGCGCGACGAACGCGAATTCGCGCCGCGCGCTCGCATTGTGGATGCCTTGCGCCGCGAGTTCCTTGCCCGTGCCGCTCTCGCCGCGAATCAGCACGGTCGCGTCCGAACGCGCATAGCGGCGCATGCGCTCGCGCGCCCGTCCGATGGCCGCGCTCTCGCCGAGCAGATCGCCGATCACGTAGCGCGCCGATAACTGCGTCGCGCGTTGCCGCGTGCGCACGGAGCGGTCCATCCGTTGCAACGCGACCGATTCCTGGAACGTGACGATCGCGCCGCCGGCTTCGTCCGCTCCGTCGCTCCACGCACTGCGATGCACGACATAGCTCGCGCCGCGCACCGTCTCGAGCGATTCACCCGGCGCCGGCGGCACCGCCGCCGCGACTTCCGGCGCGAGTTCCGCGAGCCGCCGCCCGACCGCCTGCGACGGGCTCAGGCGCAACAGCAGCGCCATCTTGCCGGAGAGCGCTTCGATGCGGCCTTGCGCATCGAGCGCGACGACGCCGTCGCGCAGATTTTGCAGCACCTGATCGAGGCGGCGGCGCCGGAGCGTCGCGGCGAGCGTTGCGCGTGCGACTTCGAGCGCCGTGTCGAGCGCCGCCTGCACCGATGCGCGCGAGTACAAAAACACCGACTTGAGCCCGGCCGCTTCCGCAAGCTCGGTGACGAGTCCCGGGCCGACGATCGCCTTCACGCCGCGATCGCGCAGGTCGAGCACGCAGGCTTCGGCGTCTTCGGCCGCGAGATACGACGCGCTTTCGACCTCCACGCCGAACGCCGCGAAGAAACGCTTCAGCTCCGGCGGCGTCTCGCCGTGCGTGACGAGCGCGACCGAGTCCGCTTCGCGTTTCGCGCGGGCTAGCGCGTGCATGACGTCGAAACCGGTCGGTGCGACCAGCACGACCGGCACGTCGGTGCGCGCTTTCAGATAGCTGCCGTTCGATCCCGCCGCGACGATCACGTCGGGCCGGTCCGCGCCCGCGCGCTCGACGTCGTTGACGGCGTCCTCGTAGCCGCGCGCGATGATCCGCAGGTCGGCGATCTGATTGTATTCCGAGGCGACATCGCGATAGAGATCGCGCAGTTTGCTGATGCCGATGGCCCAGATGCGCGGCGTGTGGGAGCTTTCCATGTCCGCATCATAGCGTGCGCCTTTTCTAAACTGAAATGATAATTTCAAATTTGAAATACATGCGTCGCGTTCCCGGTGAGCGGTTCTCAACTCAATCAAGGACTTAGCGAAAATTCCGCGAGTGGCCCGCAACTTGCCTTTTCCGTGCACCCAAATGGAGAACGGAACATGAGTCAGTCACCTGCCGCCACGCCGGGCGCGCGATTTCGCGCCGCCGTCGCCGAGGAAGCGCCGCTGCAAGTCGTCGGCGCGATCACCGCTTACGCCGCGAAGATGGCCGAAGCCGTCGGCTTCAAGGCGCTGTATTTGTCGGGCGGCGGTGTCGCCGCGAACTCGCTCGGCATGCCGGACCTCGGCATCAGCACGATGGAAGACGTGCTCATCGACGCGCGCCGCATCACCGACGCGTCGTCGCTGCCGCTGATGGTCGATATCGACACGGGCTGGGGCGGCGCCTTCAACATCGCGCGCACGATCCGCTCGTTCATCAAGGCGGGCGTGGCGGCCGTGCATATCGAGGATCAGGTCGGGCAGAAGCGTTGCGGGCACCGGCCGGGCAAGGAAGTCGTGCCGACCGGCGAAATGGTCGATCGCGTGAAGGCCGCCGTCGATGCGCGCACGGACGAGTCGTTCGTCATCATGGCGCGCACCGATGCGGCCGGCGCGGAAGGCATCGATGCGGCGATCGAGCGCGCGGTCGCGTATGTGGAAGCGGGCGCGGACATGATCTTCCCGGAAGCGATGAAGACGCTCGACGACTATCGCCGCTTCAAGGCCGCCGTGCGCGTGCCGATTCTCGCGAACCTGACCGAGTTCGGCGCGACGCCGTTCTTCACCGTCGATGAACTGAAGGACGCGAACGTCGATATCGCGTTGTACTGCTGCGGCGCGTATCGCGCGATGAACGCCGCGGCGCTCAACTTCTACGAAACCGTGAAGCGCGACGGCACGCAGAAAGCCGCCGTCGAGACCATGCAGACACGCGCCGATCTGTACAAGTATCTCGGCTACCACGCGTACGAGGACAAGCTGGATCAACTCTTTGCCGCGCAGAAATAACCTTGTGATGGAGACGAATCGATGAGTGAAGCAGACAACAGCACCGCATCGGGCGGCGCATTCAAGCCGAAGAAATCCGTCGCGCTGTCGGGGGTGACGGCGGGCAACACTGCGCTGTGCACGGTCGGCC
>FCOH02000009.1 GCA_001544595.2 Caballeronia peredens
TTGGTGCTGAACCAGTGCCCTGAAACGTCTGGCTTGTCGGATCGCGCGCGATCCAAGGCCGTTGACCTTTGAGGGCAGTTGCTACTGCCGTGCCACGGGCTCTTCGCCTGTGCCGCGGCCGGCGTGAGGTACTTTGGATGGGGAGAGCTGCTTTCTTTGGTTACTTTCTTTGCAGCAGCAAAGAAAGTAACTGCCGCCCCGCACAGGGGCAGTGCCAATAGACCGACGCGAAAACAGGATTCCACGAAAGCCGACAGCGAAAGCCCAAAACAGAGCAAAACCAAAACCAAAACCTTCACCGCCCCAAATAAGACTCGATAACCGCCTCATCCCGCTTGACGTCCTCGAGCGTCCCCTCGGCAAGAACACGCCCTTCGGCCATGACGGTGACCTTGCCGCGATCCCCCGCAAGCGCGGCCACAAACTCCATGTCATGCTCGACGACCATCATCGAACATGAACCGCGCAACTTGTTGAGCAACTCGGCGAGTTCCATCGTTTCGTGATCGGTCATGCCCGCAGCGGGTTCGTCGAGCAGCAGAAGGGCAGGCTGCTGCATCAGCAACATGCCGATCTCCAGCCGCTGCTTCTGTCCGTGCGACAGTTCGCCCGCGAGCCGCGTCGCCTGATGCTGCAGGCGAATCAGTTCGAGCGTCTCCTCGATACGCGTCTGCGCCGCACGATCCAGCCGCGCCCGCAAGGACGCAAACCAGCGCTTGTCCGTCTTCATCGCAAGTTCGAGGTTCTCCCACACAGGATGATTCTCGAACACCGTCGGCTTCTGAAACTTCCGGCCAATGCCCGTGCGCGCGATCACCGGCTCCGACATGCGCGTGAGATCGAAGGTCTGGCCGAGGAATACACGCCCGTCGTCAGGGCGGGTCTTGCCGGTGATGACGTCCATCATCGTGGTCTTGCCCGCACCATTCGGGCCGATCACGCAGCGCAGTTCGCCCACGTCGATCGAAAGCGTCAGCTTGTTCAGCGCGCGAAAGCCGTCGAAGCTCACGGTCACGTCTTCGAGATACAGGATCGTGCCGTGCGACACGTCGATCTCGCCAGGCGTGAGCACATGCCCGAGGCCCGACACGACGTTGATGTTCTTGTGGCTCGATTCAGCCGGATCCGGCAGCGGCGGAATCGGCGGCAAATCGACGATCAAGGCGTGGTGTGCAGTCATTCGGCGGCCTCGGTTACGTGCGCGGCATGCGCCTTCCTGCGGCGCGCGAGATCGATGAGACCCATGATGCCGTTGGGCAACAGCAAGGGCACGAGCGTGAAGATGAGACCCAGGAAAAACAGCCAGTATTCCGCGAAATACGCAGTGAAAAAGCTCTTCGCGCCGTTCACCGCGAACGCGCCGATGATCGGCCCGATCAGCGTGCCGCGTCCGCCGACGGCGACCCATATCGCCATTTCGATCGAGTTCGCGGGCGACATCTCGCTCGGATTGATGATGCCCACCTGCGGCACATACAACGCGCCCGCGATGCCGCACAGCACGGCCGACACGGTCCAGATGAACAGCTTGTAGGCGAGCGGGCTGTAGCCCAGGAACATGAGGCGCGTCTCGCCGTCGCGCACACCGGTCACGACGCGCCCGAGCTTCGAGGTGACGATCCAGCGCGCCGCGAGAAACGCGAGCACGAGCACCGCGAACGTGATGAGAAAGAGCGCCGTGCGCGTGCCCGGATGCGTGACGTTGAAGCCCGCGATGCGCTTGAAGTCCGTGAAGCCGTTGTTGCCGCCGAAGCCCGTTTCGTTGCGATAGAAGAGCAGCATCGCGGCGAAGGTCATCGCCTGCGTGATGATCGACAGATACACGCCCTTCACGCGCGAACGGAACGTGAAGAAGCCGAACACCCACGCGAGCACGCCCGGCACCAGCACGACGAGCAGCAGCGCAAACCAGAGATGCTCCGTGCCTTCCCAGTACCACGGCAGCTTGTGCCAGTCGAGAAACACCATGAAGTCCGGCAGATCGCTCTTGTAGACGCCTTCGTGGCCGATCGAGCGCATCAAATACATGCCCATCGCATAGCCGCCGAGCGCGAAGAACAGCGCGTGTCCCAGACTCAGGATGCCGCAATAGCCCCACACGAGATCGAGCGCGAGCGCGCCGATCGCGTAGCACATGAGCTTGCCCGTGAGCGTCATCGCGTAGGCGGACAGATGCAGCGCGCTCGTTTCCGGCAGCACGAGCGCGGCGATCGGCACGTAGATGCCCATCGCGACAATGAGCGCGATCAGCGCGAGCCAGCCGTTGCGCGGCAGCAGCGCCGCGCGCGGCGGCAGCCCGAGTGCGAAGCCCGCGCGCGCGGCGCCGGCGTCCGGTTGAGGCGCGACGTCGAGATTCGCGCCGAGATTGGTCGAAGCGGTCATGGATCAGGCCTCCGCGCTGCGGCCCTTGAGGGCGAACATGCCCTGCGGACGCTTCTGGATGAACAACACGATCAGCACGAGCACCGCGATCTTCGCGAGCACCGCGCCCCAGAACGGCTCGACCGCCTTGCTGACGAGGCCGAGCCCGAAGCCGCCGATCACCGTGCCGGCCAGTTGCCCGACGCCGCCCAGCACCACCGCCATGAACGAATCGATGATGTAGCTCTGACCGAGATCCGGACCGACATTGCCGATCTGCGAAAGCGCGCAGCCGCCGAGTCCCGCGATGCCCGCGCCGAACGCGAACGCATACGAATCGACGCGTGCCGTCTTCACGCCGACGCACGCGGCCATGCGGCGGTTCTGCGTCACGGCGCGCACGAACAGGCCGAGTCGCGTGCGCGTGAGCACGGCCCATGCGATCAGCACGACCGCGAGCGAAAACGCGAGGATCGTCAGGCGGTTGTACGGCAGGATCAGGTTCTGCATGACGGCGACGCCGCCGCTCATCCACGACGGATTCGTCACCTGCACGTTCTGCGCGCCGAAGAGCGTGCGCGTCGCCTGAATCAGGATCAGGCTGATACCGAACGTGGTCAGCAGCGTTTCGAGCGGACGGCCATAGAGATGCTTCAGCACGAGCCGCTCGAGCACGATGCCGACCAGCGCCGCCGCGGCGAACGACGCAGGCACCGCGAACAGCGGATACCAGTTGAACGCGGCAGGCGCGTAATGCTGCACCAGGTTCTGCACGACATAGGTCGCATACGCACCGATCATCAGGAACTCGCCGTGCGCCATGTTGATCACGCCGATGAGCCCGTACGTGATCGCAAGCCCGAGTGCCGCGAGCAACAGCACGCTGCCGAGCGAAAGCCCCGCGAAGAGCGTGCCCAGGATTTCGCTGCGGCGCTGGATCGAATCGAGTGCGTAAAGACCTTCCTGCGCGGCGTTGCGCACGCGCTCGTCGGGTTCGTTGAAGGTGCCGTCGCTTTTCTTCGCGACGATCGGGCGCAGCAGTTCGTACATGTCGAGGTCATGACGCGCGGCGACGAGTTGCGCCGCCTCGAGCCGCCTGCTCACATCGGGATCGTGCAGGGCGGTCATCGCCCAGAGCGTGTCGAGGCGCTTCTTCAGGTCGGCGTCTTTCTCGATGGCGCGCGCGCGATCGATCATCGGCTTCATCGAGGCGTCCGGGTTCTTCAAGAGCGCGCCGATGGCTTCACGGCGCTTCGCGATATCGGGCGACGCGAGCTGCAAGCCCGACAACGCGCCCGCCACTTTGGTGCGCAGCGTGTTGCTGAGCGTGATGGTCTGCGCATCGGGCGCTTCGATCGGCTTGCCGGTGAGCGGGTCCTTGTTGCCCGCGTCGGTCTGGATGACGACGCGGCCGCTGTCGGTTGCCGCTGCCGAGCCGTCGGCGAGCGCCGTCAGCACGGCGACGGACGGCGCATCCGCCTGGGCGATGAGCTTGTCGATGGCGGCGGATTTCGCTTCGAAGTCGTCGCCTGCGAGCGGGGCGAGATCGTCGCTGGTGAGCGCGTGGGCGCTGAACGGGGCGATCGCGATGAAGAGCACGAGCAACGCGCGCACGAAGGGTGAGGCGAGCGAACCGGTCATGTTGGCCTTTCTTGTGAGACTTCGACGGCCGCGCGCGTCGTCTGCGGGCGCGCGGCCTGGCTGCTTCAAACCGTCAATGCATCACGCCATGCGCACGCGCTGGCGGCGCAGGAACGCGGGGATCGAGCTGACCACGTCCGGCTTGCCTTCGTTGCCGGCGATATACGGACTCCACGGCTGCGCGCGCACCGCGGTTTTGGTCTTCCACACGACGTTGAACTGGCCGTCGCCGCGAATCTCGCCGATCATCACGGGCTTGTGCAGATGGTGGTTGCCGTCCATCGACAGCGTGAAGCCCGAGGGCGCGGCGAAGGTCTGGCCGATCATCGCGGTGCGCACCTTGTCGACATCGGCGCTCTTGGCCTTTTCGACAGCCTGCTTCCACATGTGGATGCCGACGAAGGTCGCTTCCATCGGATCGTTGGTGACGCGCTTGTCGCCGCCCGGCAGGTTCTGCGCCTTCACGTACTCGAAGAATTCCTTCTCGAACTTCGAGTTGTTGGTGTTCTTCACCGACATGAAGTAATTCCACGCGGCGAGATGGCCGACGAGCGGTTTCGTATCGATGCCGCGCAGTTCCTCTTCGCCGACCGAGAACGCGACGACGGGCACGTCGGTCGCCTTCAGGCCCTGGTTGCCGAGTTCCTTGTAGAACGGTACGTTCGAATCGCCGTTGATCGTAGAGATAACGGTCGTCTTTCCCCCTTGGGCAAAGGTCTTGATGTTCGCGACGATGGTTTGATAGTCGCTATGTCCGAACGGTGTGTAGACCTCTTGAATGTCCGCATCCTTGACGCCCTTGGAGTGGAGGAAGGCGCGCAGGATCTTGTTGGTCGTGCGCGGGTACACGTAGTCGGTGCCGAGCAGGAAGAAGCGCTTGGCGCTGCCGCCTTCCGGTCCCATCAGATATTCGACGGCGGGGATCGCCTGCTGATTCGGCGCGGCGCCCGTGTAGAACACGTTGCGCGACATCTCTTCGCCTTCGTACTGCACGGGATAGAAGAGCAGGCCGTTGAGTTCCTCGAAGACCGGCAGCACCGACTTGCGCGAGACGGACGTCCAGCAGCCGAACACGACGGCGCACTTGTCCTGCGTGAGAAGCTGACGCGCTTTCTCGGCGAAGAGCGGCCAGTTCGAGGCCGGATCGACGACCACGGGCTGAAGCTGGCGGCCCATCACGCCGCCGCTCT
This sequence comes from Caballeronia peredens, assembly GCA_001544595.2. Taxonomy (GTDB): domain Bacteria; phylum Pseudomonadota; class Gammaproteobacteria; order Burkholderiales; family Burkholderiaceae; genus Caballeronia; species Caballeronia peredens. Next base: position 5,193 of record FCOH02000009.1, read on the forward strand.
TGTTGATATCGGCGATGGTCATGAGCGCCGTGTCCTTCAGCGACGTCTCGGAGATCGCCATCGTGCCCGACAGCGAATGCAGGATGCCGACCTTGATCGGACCCGTATCGGCGGCCTGGGCTTTCGTGATCGGAAGCTGACCCGCGAGGGCGAGCGCGCCCGACATGGAGCCGAACTTCAGCAAACTGCGTCGTTTCATGATGAGTGTTCCCCTTGCCGATGTGTTTGTTTGAGCAAATGACGATTGCCCGGCACGTTCTGCAAGGGTTATGCCAATTGGGGCGAAATGCCCGGGTGATGCGGGTCTGGGGGAATTTCAGGGCGCTTTTACCGGCGGGCGGTGCGCCTGGCGGGAGATGTTTTGGTGCGCAGCCGCAGGGGAGTGCATCGTTGCGGTGCGTGATTGGGGCTTCGTGGAAGCCCGCGTTCGCGACGGCTGGTTTTCAGCGTCGGTCCGTTGGCACGAGCTGCGCCATCAGACCGACGCGAAATCGGGATTCCGCGGGCACACGCTGAAAGCAGCGCGCCCGCGGGAAGGGAAAACAAAAACCCGCTACCGGTTCACCATTCGCGCCGGCACGCTCAACGCGAGCAACGCGCCGAGCACGAGGAAGCCCGCGAGCATATACATGCCGCTGGCAGTCGACGACGTGACCTGCTTGAGCCACCCGACAAGATACGGGCTCAGAAACCCGGCGAGGTTGCCGAGCGAATTGATCATCGCGATACCGGCCGCCGCGCCCGTGCCGGCGAGAAACGACGTCGGCAGGCTCCAGAACAAGGGCAGCGTGGTGAGAATGCCCATCGTCGCGAGCGTGAGGCCGATCATCGCGAGCGTCGTGTTCGACGACCACACCACCGACAGCACCAGCCCGATCGCCCCGATGAACGCCGGAATGGCGATATGCCAGCGACGCTCGCCGCTGCGGTCCGCGCTGCGCGCCGCGTAGAGCATGCCGATCACCGCCGCGCCGTACGGAATCGCGGAAAGCAGGCCGACCTGCAACGCATCGGAAACGCCCATCGACTTGATGATCGTCGGCAGCCAGAAGCTCACGCCGTACAGGCCCATCACGAACGAAAAATAGATGAGGCTCATCAGCCAGACCTTCGGGCTCGACAGAATCTTGCCGAGCGGCATGTCTTCCTTCGCGACGTTATCCGTCGCGATGTTGCGTTCGAGCAATTCGCGCTCTTCCTGCGTGAGCCACTTCGCCTTCGAAATGCGGTCATCGAGCATCGCAAGCACGATCAGCCCGACGATCACCGAAGGAATGCCTTCGAGCAACAGCAGCCACTGCCAGCCGTGCCAGCCGTGCACGCCGTCGAAGGCCTTCATGATCCAGCCGCTGATCGGCCCGCCGATCAGTCCCGACAGCGCGATGGCCGTCATGAACAGCGTCGTCATGCGTCCGCGCCGGCGCGCCGGAAACCAGTACGTCAGATAAAGAATGATGCCGGGGAAGAAGCCCGCTTCGGCCGCGCCGAGCAGAAAGCGCATGACGTAGAACATCGTCGGCGTGGTGATGAACATCGTGAGCGCGGAAATGATGCCCCACGAGATCATGATCCGCGCGATCCACACGCGCGCGCCGACGCGATGCAGGATCACGTTGCTCGGAATCTCGAAGATGAAATAGCCGAAAAAGAAAATACCCGCGCCGAAGCCGTACACGGCGTCCGACAGTTGCAGGTCGGCGGCCATCTGCAGCTTGGCGAAGCCGACGTTTACGCGGTCCAGATACGCGACCACATAGCAGATCAAAAGCAGCGGCGAGAGCCGCCACGCGACCTTGCGATAAGTGGCTTCCTCGAAAGCCGACGGCGCGCCCGCGCCGGGGCGGGGCATCGGATTGGCGGTGCTGGCCATGCTTGTCTCCTCTCGTTTTTTGAGCGCCGGACAGAAGGCGGAATGGGCCCGCCTGGCGTTTACAGACGCGTAAGGATTCTAGCCGTTCAGCCTCGGCGCCAAGTGCCCGTCATGGCTAGGGAAAGCACCGATGCAGCCGGCGCGCCGCGGACCCGCCGCGGCGCGCGCAGCGGCGTTCAGACGCAGCGTCCGCCGTCCACTTCGAGCGCGACGCCGGTGATGAACTCGGCGTCGTCGGAGGCGAGATAGAGCGCGGCGTTCGCGATGTCCTGCGGCGTCGAGAGGCGGCCGAGGGGAATGGTCGCGAGGAACTTGCGGCGGTTCTCGGGCGTGTCTTCCACGCCCATGAACTCGGAGAGCAGGCCGGTTTCGCCCATCACCGGATTGATGCAGTTCACGCGGATGCGATCCGGGCCCAGTTCGACCGCGAGCGCCTTGCTCGCGATGATCACCGCCGCCTTGCTGCCGTTGTACCAGACGAGTCCCGGGCGCGGCCGCACGCCCGCCGTCGATGCAATGTTGATGAACGCGCCGCCGCCCTGCTCGCGGAAATACGGCACGAACTGCTCGACGCTCCAGTAGATGCTCTTCACGTTCACCGCATACACGCGGTCGAACTCGGCCTCGGTGACTTCGAGCACGGGCTTGTTCCGGTGCGTCGTTCCCGCGTTGTTGACGACGACCTGCACGCTGCCGAAATCCTCGATAGCCGCGTCGTGCAGCTTCTGCCAGTCCTCGCGCCTGGTCACGTCGCCCGCCACCGCGATCGCGCGGCCGTGCGCCGCTTCCGGCGACGAAGCCAGCGCGATCTCGCTCGCCACGCGCTCGGCGGCGGGGCCGTTCAGATCGTTCACGACGACATTCGCGCCTTCGCGCGCAAAAGTCTTCGCGATGCCTTCGCCGAAACCCGAGCCGCCGCCCGTCACGATCACCGTCTTGCCTTGCAGTCGCATGCTGTCTCCCTATTGTCGATTCGAACGTCAGCCGTGTTTGATCGCGATGGTCTTCAAGGTCGTGAAGCCGTACAGCGCCTCGAAGCCTTTCTCGCGTCCGTGTCCCGAATGCTTCACGCCGCCGAACGGCAATTCGACGCCGCCGCCCGCGCCGTAATTGTTGATGAACACCTGCCCCGAGCGCACGCGGCGCGCGAGGCGCATCTGGCGCGCGCCGTCGCGCGTCCAGATGCCCGCCACGAGGCCGTAGTCCGTGCCGTTGGCGAGGCGCAGCGCATCGGCTTCGTCGTCGAAAGGCATGGCGGCGAGCACCGGGCCGAATACTTCCTCGCGCGCGAGACGGTGCGCCGGCGGGACGTCGCGCAAAAGCGTCGGCGCCTGATAGAAACCGGCTTCGGGCGCCTCGGCGACCACTTCGCCTTGCGCGGCCATCGCGATGCCGTCGTGCTGCGCATCCGACAGGAAGTCCCACACGCGCTGCTGCTGCTTCGCGCTGATGAGCGGGCCGCAATCGAGATCGAGCTTGCTCGGCCCGACCTTGAGCGCCGCGAACGCCTGCGCGAGGCGCTCCATGAGCGGCTCGTACGCGGCGCGCTCGATCAGCACGCGGCTGCCCGCCGAGCACGTCTGCCCGGCGTTCTGCACGATCGCGGCGACGAGTACGGGGAGCGCGGCGTCGAAATCGGCGTCGGCGAAGACGATCTGCGGCGACTTGCCGCCCAGTTCAAGCGTCACGGGCACGTGATTGTCGGCGGCCATCTTGGTGACGGCGGCGCCCGTGGCGGGCGAGCCGGTGAACGAAATATGGTCGATGCCCGGATGACGCGCGAGCGCCGCGCCCGCCTCGTGCCCGTAACCGGTGACGATGTTCAGCGCGCCTTCGGGCAAACCGGCTTCGGCCGCCAGTTCCGCGATGCGCAACAGCGACAGGCACGCGTCCTCCGCCGGCTTCGCGACACACGCGTTGCCGGTCGCGAGCGCGGCGCCGACGCTGCGTCCGAAAATCTGCAGCGGATAGTTCCACGGCACGATGTGGCCGGTCACGCCGTGCGGTTCGCGGATCGTGAGCACGGTGAAGCCGGACTGATAAGGCAGGGTTTCGCCGTGCAGCTTGTCGGCGGCGCCCGCGTAGAACTCGAAATAGCGCGCGATGCCGGTGGCGTCGGCGCGCGCCTGCTTGAGCGGCTTGCCGGTGTCGCGCGCCTCGAGCTGCGCGATTTCCTCGTGGCACGCGGCGATCAGCATCGACAGGCGCGCCAGAATGCGCCCGCGCTCGGCGGCGCTCATCGCGCCCCACGGGCCTTCGTAGGCGGCGCGCGCGGCGGCCACGGCGCGGTCGATGTCGGCCGGCGTGCCGCGCGCGATCTGCGCGAAAATCTGGCCATCCGACGGATCGACCACCGGAATCGTCTCGCCGATCGACGGCGCGACCCAGCGGTTGTTGATGAAATGCTTCGCTTCTTCCACGCATGTCTCCTGATTTTGGGCGTTCAACCCTGCCGATGGAATTCGATGCTGCCCGCGACGCCCGGATCGATTATCGCGCCAACGTCCGCCGTATGTCCGCCGGACGGGGCGCGAGTCCGTTTGGCTATAATGACGCATTCACGCGCCGACATGCGCGCGCCGGCCATGGCCGCCCGGTTGCCGTGCATCGACCGTCCGCCCGTGCGTTTTCTTCTTCGACTCAACTTCTCCAGAGAGTGCTCATGAGCTTCAACAACGTACCTCCCGGTAAGGATCTTCCGCAGGATTTCAACGTCATCATCGAGATTCCCGCGCAGAGCGATCCGGTCAAATACGAAGCCGACAAGGACATGGGCCTGCTCGTCGTCGACCGTTTCATCGGCACCGGCATGCGCTACCCGGCCAATTACGGCTTCATTCCGCAGACGCTCTCGGGCGACGGCGATCCGGTCGACGTGCTCGTCATCACGCCGTTTCCGCTGCTGGCAGGCTCCGTCGTGCGCTCGCGCGCCCTCGGCATGCTGCAAATGACGGACGAATCGGGCGTGGATGCCAAGCTGATCGCGGTGCCGCACGACAAGATCTGCCCGATGACGGCGAACATCAAGTCGATCGACGACGTGCCCGAATACCTGAAAGACCAGATCAAGCACTTCTTCGAGAACTACAAGGCGCTCGAAAAGGGCAAGTGGGTGAAGGTCGAGGGCTGGGCGGGCATCGATGCCGCGCACAAGGAAATTTCGGAAGGCGTCGCGAACTTCGGCAAGTAAGTCGCGCAGGGCGCCGCGCAACGCGCGGCGGCGCCTCATTCTTCTTCCGCTTCTTCCGCTCCTTCGTTTGCCTCGCTGCGAGGCAACAGCGATTCGAGCGTTCTCTCTCCCGCGATCAACGCGCGCTTCTGCAGCGCGGTCAGCCGCTTGACGCGATATTCCGCGCGCAACGCTTCCGATCTCCCCGCCAGTTCGAACGACGCCAGCACTCTGAGCGGCTTGCGCGCGCGCGTGTAGCGCGCACCCTTGCCGCTCGCGTGCGCGGTGAAGCGCGCCTCGACGTCGGTCGCGATGCCGGTGTAGAGGCTGCCGTCGGCGCATTCGATCAGATAGAGAAACCAGGGCATCGGCGAGTGAAGGAAGTGTGCGGCGCATTATCGCCGAAAGCACCGCGCCGGAGCGCTTTTGCGGCTCGGGCGGGCCGCGGCGACTTGCGCGAGAATAGCCGCTTTGGGGCGCGGTCTCGAAGGGCGAGGGCGCGCACCGCCGATATTTCAGCGAGGTAGCCTGTTGAATCGCGAGGTCGAAATTCATGTGGTCGATACGCTTGCCGAGATCCCGGCCGACGACTGGAACCGGCTCGCCGGCGACAATCCGTTCGTGCGCCACGCGTTTCTGTCGGCGCTGCAGGAGACAGGATGCGCGGTCCGGCGCACCGGCTGGCGCGCGCATCATCTGCTTCTGACGCGCGGCGGCGCGTTCGCCGGCGCGATGCCGCTGTATCTCAAGTCGCACTCGCGCGGCGAATACTCATTGTTATGTCGTAATAAAGACCTGACTTACTGACCGACCAGCGTAGAAGTCAGTGTTTACGCCAGTTGACGTCAAGCCGAATCCATCCTTCTATCGATACAACACAGCACGAGACGTGTATCGGGCAAAAAAATCGGTCGGGGAAGCTTGGTAGGCCCTGGAGGCGTTCCTAGCGAACGTGGCAGTGAGTCGCCTGTCGTTCCAGGCCGCTGGGTCGCAGCCTTTCGACGGTTGTAGGGAGGGCCATGGACGTAGATTACGCGTCGCCGCCAACCGAGCACGAATGGCACGATGACCACGTACGCATCATATGCGCGGGTGACAGCCTGAATCGATTTGGGCACGTTCGATTTGATTTTCGAGCTATGGGGCTTTCGCGCGACAGCTACGCGTGCTCGGTAATAGATTCTCTGCCTTGCCCGTTTGATTTCTCGCGGACTTACGTGGTCAGCTACATTCGAGTGATTCGAGCACTTTCGAAGAACGAGTCAGCATTTAAATTCGTTCGCTTGCCATGGGATAAGCTCTCATCGGTAGGGGCATACCAACTATTAGAAGCGGTCGATGACGCAATCGACAAAATGGGGCACGAGGACAAAAGGGGTAGCTTCAGAATAGCAACAAAGTTATTCAATGAGGCGGATATCTACACCTCAGATGGTATTCCATTCAGTCACATTGTCTATGAGTCGAGACACGCGTACAAAGACAAGAAAAAAAAGGTATTGCTGAGCGATTCGTATGATGGAAGCCTAAATGAAGATTGGCTGCGACAGCCAATCAATGCACTTTTCGAGGAGAGCGAGAACAAGGATGAAAACTTGCTTGCTCACCTAGAAGCGCGGATTGCCAAAATACGCTCAGCGTGCGACCGAGTTTACGCCGCATATAAAGAGGTTAAAACGTGGGTGAAAGACGAAAAGGAGAAAGCACTCTCCGAGAATTTGAAGATAATTAGAAATCTAAGCCTCACGTTGAAATACAAAGACTTTAGATATGTCTGGGGGGCGTTAAGTGAAGCCGACAAGACTGCTATATTGTTCAGTAGGTCAAACAACGAGCAGTGGCACGCGTCTACGATAAATGGTGTGTATAGGCGAATCGACTCATTATCGTCACTGCCGAAAGAGTGGCCGCCTTTAGCAAATGACGGCTTCGTATTCCTGGCGTTATGCGAACACTTCGTTCCAGGTCATGTTGTGGACGCGATAGCTATAAGCCTGCTGACGAAATACGGCTTAAATCAACAAACGATAAAAACAATCAGCGCGGACAACATAATAAGGCGCGGTTCAAAGATGGAACTAACGGGACTGAAAGGACGAACAGACCAACTGCAGAGCGTCACCACTTCAAGCGGGCACAAGCTGTCCCTGAGGTATCCCTTTCGTCAAGACGTCGACAGCCTCCCTATCGACGATGCATTATTAGTGGAGCAACTGGAGCTCCTAATAAAAAATCGAGAGATAGCTCAACAGTTCTGTACCGTGGTCGGAGATGGTATTTTCATCTCGCCATGCCTCCGCAAAAATCGCGTCGTTTTTCGGACTATCAGACTTGAGGCTACTCGGTGTGTAAATCGGTTGGTCGACATGACTGGTGTTCAGAATTTCAACTTTCGAATTCTTAGGAACCAGGTAGCAGCCGCATATTTCATAAAGTCGGGACGCGACATCCACGCGACAGCGGCATTTATGTTCCACGCCAGCGCTTCAACAACCTATAGCTATATATTCAGTGAAATTGAGTTTCGCACAAACGAAGCCAACCTCAAGACATATATGGACATCCTGGCGAAGTCAATAAAATTCTCGCTAGGTCGAGGGCCAGCACCCGTATCGCACGCTCCCTTATTTCCCGTAAGCCGATTCTGGGCAGAAGACGATGAAAGTATTGTAGATAGATGGCTTGCCAGTCAGGGCGAAATTAGCATCGTAATAGGGCGAAATGAAGTCGAGCAATGTGTTTTACAACGTCGCTACTACCTCTTGAGCTATCTCGACCTCTTACAAGGGAGCGCGATTAGATTTGTAAGATTTGAGTTCCCGAGGATTATTGTTTGCTACGCGCTGTACAGAATAATCTCAGCTAGCCCTCTCGGAAGTTACCTGAGAAAATTCGAGGAGACGCTCGATGCCTAACAGTGCCTTAAGTCGAAAATTTCATCAATTAGGGGTAGACGTCTCCCGAGGAGATGTCTTTAGGCCCATGAAACGGCACCAACGCTATTTAAGTCAATGGGCCGATGATTTTATCTGCGTCGATGTTGGGGACACCGGGCATCCTATCGAGAAGAATTTTCCAATCGGTACATACACAATTGCAGCGGGAAATACTTGCGCAATCTACGAAGGCGCCATCCCGTTGCTCGAACTGCCATGCCTCGCCGAAACATTGAAGCATGCTGTTAACTCTGAGTTATCCCACCATAGGTCAAGGTACGATCCAGGAAATCTCATTTGTGTTTGTCGGAAAATTTTCGCTTGGATGCTTCAGGAAGGAATTTATCGATTCCGACAACCTGACGATTCTCACGAGATGGTCGGCTGGGATAGGGACGACATCGACAAACTGCTGAATCGTGTGGCGAGTGAGGGTTGGTGGGAAATCCTGAATTACCAAGCTGTCCTGGAAGGCCTCATCGGTCAGGCAGAGGAGAATCCCGAGATTCTAGCCGAACTGACAGGCCGGAGTAAGGACGCGACTAGAATGCACCTAAACCTAGTGAACATTGAACGGCGGATAGGCTTGCCACTTGCAGGCCCTGAAGTTCCTAAGAGCTTCGTTGAAAGACTAGCCAAGGTGGCCGGTAAAGCCGTACGCAGCGGCGTTTCGACAGCGGGCGCAAAGAAGCCTAGTGCGGGTGCGCTTTCGCTGACGGCAAAGGGATTAAATTCCCTTTGTTTCCTTCCCTCAGAGGTGGATAGCCTTCCGTTTCTAGCAGTGCCTTCAATTAACAAGATAGTGAAACGCTATTTTCCTAATGGCGGTGGGGCGACCGAAAATTTGGACCCTGAATCTGCCGTTAAACTTCTCAACGAGGCTTTAAAATGGATTTATGATTATTCTCCAATTGTATTGAACCTCTGCCAGTTGGCTAGAGACAAATTTGAAGAGTTTGGGCACCTTCGAGCGCGTCGAGCGAATGCAGAAATGAACTCTGCCTTATCTCAAAGGGTCAGCGAGCTTCAAGAAGCCGGCGGGTTACCTTTTGATTGGCCAAAAGCGATTAATCGTACAGGGCGACGCCGAAGCCCGCTGAATTTATTGATAGATATCATTCAAACATCCGCGCTTATTGTTATAGGCATAAACCACTCTAGACGAAAGGAGGAGCTTATTGGTGAGCGACGCGCGTTCGGTCTTTATTTTGGATGCGTTCGGCCTATCGCGGAGGGTAGCAACAACTATCGGATAGACGTCTATATAGAAAAAACCGAGCAGGAATTTGCAGAATTTTGGTGCAACGAACTTGTCGTTGACTCTGTGCATGTTTTAGAAGACATTTCTCAGATTTTCCGACCGCTGCATACTTCCAAGAAAGAGTATTCGGCGGATGTAGAGCGGGCTCGTGGAGATAAGCTTTTCATTTCCGTTCCGTTTAACTACGCCTCATTCACAGCTCAGGACCGGCAGCGATATAAGTATGTGCATCATGCAGGCTCATTTTTCGAACGCGCCGGCGTTGCGCCCACTGTAATGGGCGGTTTCCATCCCTTTAGGCGATTTTTTGCAGTTTTGTACGTTCGTCGATACGACCATGCAACGCTGCAGGCGCTCCGCCAGCACATGCGCCACATGAGTCTCGCAAGCTTAGAGCGTTACATTAAGGACCCCAAATCACGTGCTCTAGAAAAGCAAATCAACACTCTATTCGCGGGGCGGGTGAAATCCTTGTTGGAGGAAATAGATATCGCACGAGCGGAATTTTTTGAGGAACTGGTCGAGAGAGTTCTCCGCGGCGAGGAAATTGGAGGCGGAGCAGGATTGTTGATTCGAAAAACAACTGCCTTCTTGTCAAAAAGCGCGAGGTTCGTTGACTTAGACTTTAGTGAAATGGCGCACGAAGTCTATTCAAGGTTGGAGTCTGAAGGATACCGTCTTGAAGAGAAACCCCCTGGGTTCTGCATAGCGGGCATGTCTGGGATTGCCCTGCGCCACGCTAGGTGTGAAAGAGATGGAGTCGTGCATTCCGAAGAAGCGGGCGCTGAGAAATGCGAGAAATGCAACAACAATCTCTGTACAAGCGGAAACTTGCGTGAGCATGAGGCGGAGTATGAACGCCTTACGATTCTAGCCAACGACGTACGAGTCGCCCCCAGTCAGCGGTTAATGGCTGCCAGGCGCGCGACGCTGATTTTCGAATCGGCGAAGCGGCAGGCGGCAAGTGCTAAGGAAAGCTCAACGTTCTTTCGTAAGTTGGCGGAGACATTTCATCCGATAGTGATGAGGGGCAGACAATGACAACTCTTCATGTAGCGGTGCGCCGAAAAAATGTGGCGGCGCGAATGCTTGAAAAAAAGAAGGCCGTTCTGGAGCAATGGCTCGTGGATGGAGTACCGCTCCTAGTTCGTGACGACGGTACGCCTGTCCTCGACGGCGACGGCGAGCGACAATTGGACTATTTTCCTTCGAACATTGCCGCATTGGCCGATTGGGATGGTACACAGAATTGCGGGCCCACGAGAGACAGGTATGGGCTCGACCTAACGAGAACGGGGCGGATGACCATTGACCAACCCTATCACGCGAGAATGAAGGAGCAGTTGCGTGAAACAATTAAAGCTTTAGAGGAGCGCGCCACAAAGCAGAAGGCAGCGCTAAACAAGGTTACAGAGATTTCAATTCTCCGAGAGAAGCTCTCACACGCAGAGGCTTTGATTAAGCAGCAAAATAAAGAAATTGCGTCGTTCCAGGTCAGGCGCCGGTCCCTCGAGCTCAAATATAAAACGAAGACGAAATCGCTCGCCGGTGCGAAGCTTGAGCATCAGCGCGTAGTCCAGCGTCTGGAGGGAAAGATTGCTGACCTGACGGCACTGCTGAGAAAGGTTACTTCACTGAAGGTTAGCAAAAGGGAGGCATGATGAGACAAATCTCTTCTCAAGCGAAAGGCATCGCGCAGGTCGCCCGGCTGGAAGCATGGATTACAGTAACTCCGCTCGACCGGATTCCGCGAAATCAATTTGGCGGAGTAGCACGTCGCCGCGTCTGCCTGTTGTTGGAGATTAGCCCTTCCACGGTGACGAGCAATCAGCGGCTCCGTAAGTTGTTTGATGCACTCGACGCTTCTATTGCGAGCACGGGTGCGAAGGTTAGCGAACCGCCCCGGCACGGGGTTGCAATTTACACATACGAAACGCTTTCGGCGCGTTGCGAGCAGCTTGAACGTGAGATTTCAGTCTTGACATCGAGATTGCAAATGTTCGAGCACATGACGACCTATGGTTGGAGCCTTCCATGAGCGAAGCCGGTGACGTCCGGGTCAGCGGAACTGTCGCCTACGTTCTGAGCGCCCCACCAAATGGCGGCGCTATATTCCGTCTCCGGTGCTCAAAAGGCCCGCGGCTCCTCAGGGTCGTCGCGTCCTACAAGATACTGGCGACCGCGCCACAAGTAGGGACCTACTGGACCGTCAGCGGCTTTTACGATGACGAACGTCAGTTGCACGCAACCTCTGCGATGCAATCGCTGCCGACCCACGAAGGGCTGCTTGATTTCATGTGCAGTCATCCGTCATTTGCCTTTCTCGGAAAACGGCGTGCCAAGAGGCTATGGCGAAAGCTGGGGTTTCGGCTTTCTGAGAGCTTGAGCCATCGATATATCGGAGATTTTTGGAATTTAGGTCTATCAGCCCATGACACAATTTTGCTTTTCGACCGGTGGAGTGCTTATTGCACGGAAACTAGGCTTGTTAAGAGTCTCGTTGAGTTAGGACTTTCTGTGTCGGCTAGCACCAAGCTCCTCGAATCGTATGGAGGAAGAGTTAACGAGCTTATCGACGAGAATCCATATCGACTTATCGCTGCATTCCAATGGGCCTTAGTCGACCATGTAGCAGAGACGAAGTTCTCGGTGGAAAACAAAGGCGACGCTCGGCGACTCGACGCGGCGTGTGAACAAGCTTTCAGGCAAGAGCAAATGCAAGGCTTTACCGCGATAGGAGAGGCTCGGTTCAAGGGGCGTTTGGAGAAACTTTTAGGGACAAGACTTTTAGCTGACTTGGCAGTCGTTCGTTACACCGACAATTGCGCGATGTACGTGTTTCGTGAAGGCACTCAAGTTCTGTACCAGTCGAAATCGATGTTCTCAATCGAGAACTACATCTTCAGTAGACTTAAGCATCCGATTGGATTTTCGGCACAGGACAGGGAGAAAGGGTGCAAGGGTCTGTTATGCGTTAGCGTCCAGCATATTCCCGAAGCAAGCCGTCTGCTGACGCAGTCTACCGCTGCTTCGGTATCAGATACAGTCGAGCTGTGGCCGACAGACAAAGAAGCAGTGGATGCGACCACTAACCAACGTACGAGCATCAGCCTGGAACGAGTGTTTAGGAATGAAAGCTTGACCTTCGAGCAATGCCAAGGACACACAGTCGTCGTTCGACGAGCACACTGCTATGACAATTTCGTGCTCTACAGTATCTTAAGACGGCTCTCTCCATCGAGCAACGTCGTCTTGACAGGGGATGGAAATCAGACACAGATTGACGGTGTCGGACGGCCTTTTTTAGGCTTACTGCTGAGTGCTTCGGCGGCCACGGGCACTGAGCAATTTGCAATTGCGAGTTGCTCTGAGATGGCTGACGTTGAAGAGTTCGACACTCACACGGTCCGCGAGCTTTTCCGCACGGCGATGGCGGAATACTTCGCTGCCTGCGTAGAAAATGAAACTGCGATTGTCACCTGCACCTGGGCCGCGGCGATTAAGCTGAACTCCGACCTTCATCAAGAGGGCCTTTCATTTCGGAAGGCAAATGGGCTAGATGTTCCGGCGGTTCAACTAAGCGACCGAACTTCAGCAACCATCGGAGACCGAATAGTCTATCGGTCTCACGACTTCGATGCCGGGTTGCTGAAAGGAACAAGAGGGACGGTCTTGGATATTGCTGAGGATGCTATCGGAACGAAAGTGAAAGGAGCTAAACGCCTTGTAGTGAGATTCGACGGGGGCGGAATCTCCACACTCAACGTCGAGCAGATGCGCAATGTCGCCCTTGGCTATGCGGCCCCTCTAAAAGCTTCGTTGCTCCACCGATGGGCGAATGTTATTGCCTGCTGTGACGGCTTGGATGCCAATGAGGAAACTTGGAAGTACACCGCGCGTGCTCGTGCAATCGGTAGATGCGTCTATGTCGGCGACCTCACGCGTCAAGCGAAGGCTCTTGGGCAGAGCGGTTCGGTAAGAAGATACTTTGGGTATGGATTAACCATTGTTAATCGTCACTAGTCTAGTTTGGTCGAGGTATAAAATCATGCTGAAGCGCTATGAGCCAACCATGGAATGGGTTCAGCTTGATGACGGACGCAAGGTTCCATTGTTTCGCGATGCACGTCTCAGGCTCGTTGAACCGTTCACTGACCATGTTATCAATTTGCTGGGAAAGAGACCGTATGCTGAGTCCGATGACCTTGCCGAGAGGTCGGAGATGCAGCAGGTTGCTGAAGCACTCAAGTTTCTTCTGGAGTTCTTGTCGGAGGAGCGGCTAAGTTGGCGGGATGTCGATGACGCTACTCTGTGGCGCTTTCTCAGTTGGAACTTTGAGCGGATTCGTCGGGACCCGCGTTCGCGCACCCCGAGGTCGGCAAAGCGTACCGCCAATCTTTACATGGTACGTATTTACGAGTTCCTCAGATGGGCTCAGGAGGATGCATTGTTGTGTCGTGGCATGATTGGGTTGCGCCAATGCCGCGTCACATCAGCGATAGCCTTGCGTGAGATGGAAGGCAGAGGCTTCAGCCGGAGGAAACTTTATCCAGTGCGTTTTCTCAGGGTCGGAGAAGGTTCGAGAGAGTCCGACACCCAGTATTGGGCGAGCGACGATGATTTTCGAGAACTGGAGGATTATTTCTGGAGAGAGTGTCATTTTCCGTGGATTGCCCATCGAAACGTAACCATTTTGAGCGTAGCCAGAGCGATGGGGTGGCGACCCAGTAGCATAAGGTGCTTAACCGCGGATATGTTCACGGAAAAGGCTGCCGAGGATGCTTATAAGCGGGGTTGGTATGGTGTGCCGATTGAACCCACAACGCAGAAGCTCAATCGTGGTTTCACCTTCTTTCTTCCATTTGAACTGTATGCAAGCGTTAGGGCTTACATTACGGATGAGAAGACGGGGCGGCAAGCGCTTAGGGCTCGGCTACCGGCATCATGTGACAAGGACGACGGCTATGTCTTCGAAAGTTCCAAAAGTGGACTGAAGTTGAGTCGTGCAGCGATGACCGAAATTTTCGGTGATGCCTATCGGGTAATCGGGGCTCCGCGTGGTGCGAGCATGACATCCTTCAGGCGGAAGTTCTTCATGGACGCTCACTTGCAAGAAATTCAGTACCGCAAACGCGAGGGCTTGTCATTGGACAGCGAAGACGTTAAACGTGCGGTCGCTGACAAGATGGGACATGCGTCTACGATAAGCCAAAGTGCTTACAGCCGGGCAAGGAACATTCTTGCGGAGGACAGTGCTGAGGCACGGCTGCAACGAGAACTGATTGAGGCTAACGCACACATTGCATCTCTGGAGGCGACGCTTGCAGCAATCAGGGGGCTCGGTTGAGAGCAGGCACTTCCTAGAATCGAGAGACGCCTTTCGAGCAACACGAGCGACCGATAGTGGTTCTCACTTATGCGACGTTCGGACCTCAATCTTTGCTTTTGAAGGGCGTATGCGCTTCCAACTCACCAATGTGCTCGTCCATTGCGGCCGTTTCTTGGTCGAGGAAGTCCCCGATGGCACGTGCAAACCGGTCATCGGCAATCCAGTGAGCTGACCACGTCGGCGTGGGTAGTAAGCCACGCGACATTTTGTGGACGCCCTGAGCCCCGCCTTCGAAGGCGTCTAGCCCGTTCACAATACAATATTCAATTCCTTGCATGTAGCAAGTTTCAAAATGTAGGCCGGAGACGAACTCTCGCGTGCCCCAGTAACGCCCGTACATCACACCGTCGTTGATGATGTTCAGCGCGCAGGCGAGTCTTTTTCCATCTGCTTCAGCAAGCACCAGCAATAGGGTCTCGGGCATTGCCCGATGAATAAGGCCGAAGAACTCTCGTGTGAGATAGGGAGGGTTCCAGTGCTCTTTGTACGTGTTCTCGTAGCACGAATAGAAGAAGTCGAGCGCGTCGTCGTCAATCTCGGTTCCGCGCAGCCAACTGAACGTGACGCCTGCCTCCGCCACGTGTCTACGGTCCTGTTTGACCTTCTTCCGCTTCTGCTGATTCATCGTCGCGAGGAAGGCATCGAAAGCGGTGTAACCGTCATTCTTCCAATGGAATTGAACACCCTCGCGCTGCATGTAGCCAGCATCTGACATCGCCGCCAAGTCGTCCTCTTCAGGAAAAAGGACGTGCAGCGACGAAACGTCGACCTGGCGCGCGTACTGAATCGCGCCTCGCGCGAGCAGGACCCTGTCTTCGTGCGTCTTTGCTAAAAGGCGCGGGCCCGTAACTGGCGTGAACGGAACCGCACTGAGAAGCTTAGGGTAGTAGTCCAAGCCATGTCGCTGGAAGGCGTCTGCCCAGAGATGGTCGAATACATATTCGCCTCTCGAGTGCCTCTTCAGATACAGCGGCATCGCTCCAATGAGAGCATCGTCTCGGCGCATAAGAAGGTAGCGGGGCTGCCAGCCGGTCCGCTTCGAGGCACAGCCTGAAACGTGCATCGCAGACAAATACGCATGCTGGACAAAGGGGTTGCTGCCTGCGAGAGCATTCCAGGCGTGAGCCGGTACATCTTCGATGGAATCAACTACGTGGATTTCAATGCTCGAAGTCACGCTGCGGTGGACCTGTGAAAGATTCTCAAGGGGACGACTGCGCATCCCGAATGAAGCATTTTGCTACAAGTCGCCGCCGCTTGCCTGAGCCGATATCAGGCACTCGGAGGAGTTGATGCGAGGGTGGCGGCGGTGCGAACGATGCTTGGCGCCCGCGCAGGTCGCATTGAAATTGAAGACATGGGTGAGCCGGCCGGCGCAAACGCCCGGGCATGTCAATGCATGCCGATTCTGAGCTGACCGAGATGTTCTGAAATGACTGATACTGCCCGCGAACTCAAGGGAGCAGCAATTCCGACGCTTCTACGCCAAGACCGACAGCAAGCTTCTGCAGGTTGTCGAGCGTGATATTGGTCGTAGCGCGTTCAACGTGGCTTACGTATGTTCGATGGAATCCACATCGCACGCTGAGCAATTCTTGGGACATACCTCTTTCCAGGCGCAACCTACGGACGTGGTCTGCCAGCCTGAGGCGGAGGACAGGGTCAATGTCTTTGCTTTCTGTCTTGGTCATGGCCCGGAGGTTGGCGCAACACGACCCGTACGTCTACCTCTCAAACATATACTGTATATCCATATACCGTGTAAACGACTACGTTTTATTCATATACTGTCCGTACGTATACTGCGTAAACGTATAGAATGGTGTCTTGAGTGTGGTGCGCGGTCGACGCAACTTCTGCTGTACAAGCCCTCACGGAAACGCTCGCAGGTCGATGGAAGCGGAGGACTTTCGACTGTCATGGATTACGTAAGCCAGGCCAGAACGTTGCACGTCCCCAAAGCACCAGTAACACAACCGCATTGAGACTTTCGTAGACCGATTCGCGGCCTGTTTTCGGGGAGGAGAGGTGCGAAGGTGGTTCAGCCCAAGTCACCTTTGTGGCGGTTGAGCGCCAAATCTTGGTCGTCGAGAGGTCCGAGAGCCGGGGCCGTTTTTGGGACGTCCGAGGATTTGTGGTGGCTTTGGTGCGAAACCAACCGCATCGTTGGGTGCAGCTGCCAAATCGGCATATGGCGGACTTGGTGGAAACAGGCGCGGCCGGCGTTCTTGCGGGTTGGTGGCTCGGATTTGTCGCTGCGTAAAGCGCAATTTCATGTTTATGAGGAAGCTATGAAAGCCAATCGCAGCGCTTTTTTCAAGAGGGCCTTAGTGTCGCTTTGGATGCTTAACACCGACGGCGGCGCCGACAGGGAGCAAGTAAAAGTTGAGCATCCGCCTGCGGACTTACATCCGGACGTCGAGTCAATGGACGCTTTCGATGTGCTCCACCTCATCTGTAAGAACGACGACTTTGCTGTGGCGGGGGACCCAAAGCGCGCTTTTGCGCACTTTGATGCCGCCACGGGCGTTTTGCATGTCTACGCCCGGAGCGACCAGGCCGTTGAGATTTTCACGGATACGACCATGCTGATGCTGACCGCGTTGGAATGCACGTTGAAGGACGGTGCCAGTTTTTCCTCGGCAGGCCGAGAAGCGGTCTGTGTTCTTGAAGATATAACTGCGCGCGGCCGTACTTACGGCGAGGCAGCGTTGAGAGCTCTCGCGAAACGTCAGTTTTCCGCATAACTCCCGCCGTCAAAGCGCTACGGCAAAGGAGTATCCGCCTCCATGCAAAACTGGAATTGAAATGCCGGAAACCGGAGATGACCAGAAGGCTGCAAGCGCTCTCGAAGACGCCCGGGCGCAACACGCCATCGGCGCGGCTGTGGTCGCGGTGGTTCTTTCCGACCCCGAAGGCGTCAACGCGCTTCTCCACCTGTCGGATGCAGAGATTGGAAGGCGCTTCAAGAAGCGCTTATGGGAAGTGGTTGGAGTCACAACCGTGCTCAAACTAGACCTTCGAGCTATGCATGCGGAAGAGCAGAAGCTCCGTGGACGCATCGAACGGGAATCCGAGCGATACCAATTATTCCTTCAAGGGAAGGTCTTGAAGGCGGAAGACTTCATCGGGGCATCAGGCATCACTGAGAAGGCGCTGGCCAAGAACGTTGTCTCCGGTCGAGTTTTCGCGGTGGAGCTCGGGTCCGAGCCGTACTACCCTGCGTTTTTTCTTTCGAGGATGATTGACCGCAAGGTTCTCGCGAGGGTCGTGCGTCGCCTGGGCGACATAGATGGCTGGAAGAAATGGGACTTCTTCACTACGCCGATTGAGTCGCTCGGTGGCTCCACGCCCTTGCAACTCTTGAGAGTGAACGAGGTGAAAAACGTGATGAAGGCAGCCAGCGTCTTTAGTGGCTGAGCGCAGCGACTGTCCTCGGCTAACCGCGTCTCAGAAGCACATCGCACCCGACCATGAAAGAACTTTGGAACTTCGCTCTCCAGAACCCAGGGCTGCTAATCCTGCCAACAATCGCGTTTGCAATCACCTTACTTCTCTTGCGGGTCAAGCAACGGTATGTGAATGAAGGTGTCATCTTCGGGCGGGCACCTGCCGAGGGCGGTGACCCCAGCTCGCCGAAATCATCGGAAGACGATGAAATGAATGCGGACAACCCCATCGACATCGGGATTGCCCTTCGAAGGTTTCAAGAACTCGACATGGAGGAAGGGGAGCAGGGCTATGCGTATTGGTACCGAGTCGGCCAACTCCTGAAGCGTGCGGACAGCATGCAGGCGGAGATTGACGCGCTGAGCGAGGAACTGGAACTTTGTCGCGCGAGGCGCCGAAAGGCGCGTTGAGCTGAAATTCGCTCTTGCATAGTCCTGACTTCGCGGCTGGTCCTCGATGGAACCATAGCCGTCTAGCCTCTATAACCATGGATAACGATTCGAGTTTGTCTAGCGACTATGTCGCGGTCAGTAGACTTCTCTCCCGGATTCTTCGTCACGAACCCGAGATGGTTGGCATACGCCTCGACAGGCGCGGTTGGGTAGCGGTTGATGAGCTGATACGCGCAATCGAACGGACGGCGCGTGCCGTGGGTGCCTCGAAGCGTCTGAGAACACTACCGACAGTGACCCGCGATGCCGTTCTGGCAGTTGTGGCCACAAGCGACAAACAACGCTTCTCGCTTTCGCCCGACGGCAAAAGGATACGCGCGGCACAAGGCCACTCGATAGATGTGGACCTCGGATATTCCGAACTCGAACCCCCAGCGATTCTTTATCACGGCACCGCTTGGAGCAATTGGCCACGTATCTCCATTGAAGGATTAACATCTCGGACTAGGCACGCCGTCCATCTGAGCATGGACACTGACACCGCAAGGAAAGTGGGTGCTCGCCACGGTCAACCATTGGTACTGGTTGTGCAAGCCGGGCAGATGCACGCCGACGGGTACGCTTTCGCTTGCTCGGATAATCGGGTTTGGCTTACGGAGGTAGTGCCGCCGGCATACCTGTCTCAGTTGAAGCCGGACGGACGTGGACCAAAGTCATAGCCGTGCGCTTCCTATAATTTCTCACGGCGTAACGGATGCAGGCGCGCGACCCCGAATCGAAACTGCGCGAAGGGAGTGTTATCGACCGCCGGTTCAAATACTCGGAGCAAGGCCAAAACGTTGGGCCCGACGACCATTGCACCGTCATTGCCTCGGCCACCGCTCCGACGCCGCGCTGGCCTTCCTGCGTCAAATCCTCCGGCTGTGCAACGTTGAGAATCTGCGAAGTCTGGCGAAGTCGGTGACGGTGGATTAGGCTGATACCCAGCCTGTTGATGTTTAGCCACTTCTAATAGTTTCACTTAACGACCCGCGAAAAGTTTCACTTAAGCGGGAACCAGGTTTCGCTTAAGCCATATGCAGCAAGGTTTAAGCGAAACTATTAGAACTTCAGCGGGGTGAATTCGCCACCTGCCAGCGACTGCGAAAGTGCCCGCAGAATTTAACAAAAAAGCCGCATCTATAATTAGGTCCGCATCGACTCTGACGCCAGAGCCCAGCTACCCGCATTCCTCAATACCGCGCGAACTTTCTGTGCCGACGACGGTACCGTCGAAGCGAGACGTCTCGCGTCTTGGTTCCAGGAAATCTGCGGCCGGCACTTCCAAGCTACCGTCAGTCCATTCACCCAAGTGCTTCCGCAGCCGAGCGGCGATGGTTGACTTGCCGTCACCCGTGCTACCAAATTGACCGCTCGTTTCTGTGTCGAAAATCATCCCGACGCGCTGCAGGCAATCTAGTGCGTGCCGCATACGTTCAAGCATCCCGGACGCCAAAGACAGTTCGCGGGAGAGTTGTTCGACATCGGTGATGGCGTCAGAGAGAAGAAATCCAGCCCGGCGACCGCCGTCTCCGGACCGCGACGTGTTTTCAGGTTGTGTGGGGATTGTTGACGTGGTAATGCCACGTCTAGAGCGTGGCACTTAGCCTTGCGTCCGCCTTTTGTACGCGCTGGAGATATGCGTACCGCTGTTCGACGACGTTTTCGGAACCAAGTCATGAATGGTGCGACCGTGCGAACAGCGGCGCTGGCTCGCTAACTCGAAATCGTCGCGCTTCTACCGCCGACGTCAAGCAAACGCGCACCGCGGTCAGGAATTGAGGAAAGACCTCACGGAATCCACACCCAGGCTGATTCCAAGGCCCGTCAACATTGCTCCCATCACCCATCGCTGTGCGAGCAGTAGCGTGGGTCGAACGTTGAGAAATTTGGCCATCCCGCTGGAGCCTACGGCGACAAGACCATTCGCGAGGGCGAAGGCCGCAATCAGTAACGAGCCGAGCATGAGGGATTGGCCCATCACATCATTTCGCGTGTGGTCGATGAACTGCGGCAGCAGCGAAATGAAGAGCATCGCCAACTTCGGGTTCAGCAGGCTCGTTGTCGCCCCCATCGCAAGCAGACGTAGCGGCGGCTCCTGCGTCAACTGACGTACCTGAAACGGTGAACGCCCTCCGGGCTTCACTGCTTGCCACGCAAGATAAACGAGGTACATCGTGCCTGCTGCGCCAAGCACTGCACTCGCACCTGGCACTTTGAGTACCAGCGCCGTGATTCCGAACGCGGCACTGAACATGTAGAAGAGGTATCCCAGCATTACGCCGGCAAGCGAAATCAGGCCGGCGGCGCGCCCTTGCGCGACTGAACGCGACATCACGTAGACCATGTTCGGACCAGGCGTAATGGCGAGCATCCCGCCCACCGCGAGGAATTGATACATTGACCCGGCGTCTTGCATTGCGCTTCACCTTCAAAAAACCTGATGAACCGATTGTCGGACCATACGACCATGAAGTGAAACAAATTAAACTGATGGTACTCGTCAGATTTTCTGAACAATATGAAGAAGCTCGATTTTGATGTGCTTGAAATGGTTGTAGCGGTTGCGGACTCGGGTTCGTTTGCCAAGGCGGCTCAGACCGTGTTTCGGTCGCCCTCTGCCGTCAGTATGCAAATCAAGACAATCGAGGAAGCGCTCGGAAAACAACTGTTCGTTCGGGACACGCGTAATGTCTCGGCAACCGCGGAAGGCAAAAGACTGGCGGACTATGGCCGTCGGATGCTCGAGATGCGCGATGAGGCGTGGGCTTCCATAGTTCGTCCCGAAGTAGAAGGCCAGGTGACGATTGGCGTCCCCGATGACTATGTTTCTTCGTTGCTGCCACAGGTGCTAGCGAAGTTTGCGTTGATGCACCCACGGGTGGACATTCGCGTCATTGGCCTACCGAGCGCCGCGCTCATGCCTATGGTCAAGGACAGCACCATCGACCTTGCGTGCCTCACGAAAGGAAAGGGAATCTCGGGCGAGTTCATCAGACATGAGCAGATGGTGTGGACTGGGTCGTCGAAGCGGAAAATTTGGTTGGAGCGTCCGTTACCAATCGCCGTCTTTGCCGATGGCAGCACGGCGCGCGACCATGCTGTACGGGCGCTCCGCAGAGAAAACATCACATTCCGGATGTCGTTTGAAAGCCCGAGTTTTCTCGGCCTGCTCAGCATGGTGGAGGCCGGCCTTGCCATTGCACCTCTCGCCAAATGCAGCATCCCGGCGCATCTCGTTCAACTTTCCGAGAGCGACGGCGTTCCCGCGATGAACGAGGTCGAGGTCGTGCTTGTCCGCAGTGCCCGTTCTGCACGACCCCCAAGTGAATATCTGGCCCAGCAGATTCTCGAGGAATGGAAAGTCGCATGAGAGAAATCGAGACGCCGCTTGTCTCAGTCGGTGGATAGACTGCCCTCCACTCACACGAGCCACTTCCATCTGCTCGGCAAATGACGGAGAGACAAGCATGAGCAATTCATACCAAGGTCGTTACTGCGGCGTTTGTGACCACGAACTCTCGCACGGCTTCTTCAGCCTGACGAAGCGCAGCCAAACTGTAACGGGCAGCGAGCCTGGTGTCGTCTTGGTTTCAGACGACAACGTGCTGACCGACTTCTGCGGACAGGAATGCGCTAACTATGCGGAAGTAGCCATTTCCTCGACGCTGACCTCGCCATATCCGGCCGCCGACGTGACCGTCCCTTGCTCCCTCTGCCTGCGCCCCGTCGACCGAACGGCACCGCATGTTTCTGTGGCCATGATGCAATTTGAAGACGCTTCGGAGCCGTGGCTCGTTTCTGCGCGAGTGGTTCACGAGCGTGAGCTGGCCGTGTATTGCCGTAGCTGCGCCGAACCTCGGAGCACATCGAACGCTTTCGATGACTCGGAGTTGGGCGTTGCAGTATGAAGGTCTTCCTCGATGATGAGCGGCTCACTCCCGAAGGTTGGACGCGCGTGTATTGGCCACACGAGGCAATCAGGCTGCTTGAAACAGGGGCCGTCGAAGAACTAAGCCTTGACCACGACTTGGGCGATGACGAACGCGGCACCGGCTACGACGTCGTTTTATGGATTGAAGAGGCCGTGGCTCTCCGCGGCTTCCGACCGCCCAAAATCTTCGTACACTCTGCGAACAGCTCGGCGCGGGTGAAAATGGAGTCCGGCGTGCTCGCAATCGAACGCCTTGTTGCCAGACGGAATGACAAACCGCTCCGACCGGAACTCGACCAGTACACGTGTGTGCAAGAGGGAAGCAGCCAACAACCGTAGAAAGCTCGGATGGGACAGACAGAAAGAAAAAGTGACGAAGTTGCTGCAGTCGAGCGCGTAGCGCGCGCCGCGAGAGAAGTACAGTCGGCTTCCCAGGCTCTCGAAGAGCAGTTCAATGCAGGAACGGGCGAGGCAGGTCGCACGCTGGCGCTTGCCCGGCTAACCGCAGCCATAACAGAACTCCAGTCAGCGCGTGACGCGCTCGACGGACTGCTTGTACGCAAATCGCTTCACTAGCGCTTCTCGCTTCTGCCTACCTTCCTAGCGAACAGCGACAAAAAATGTCCCAATTGCGGCGCAGACTATACGCTCAACTGACCGGAAACGGCGCGTCAGCTACGTCCTTGGGGAGACAACTTGTCAGTGTTAAGACCGTTCGAGGCAACAGCGTCGCAGCCCGGAGCCTGGCATGGCAACTCCGCGCAGTCGATGCTTTGCACCCGGAATCACGGGACAAACGCCCTCTCTCTCTCGTAGAGACGGTCGCCGTCCGCGTCCGTTTAGCATCGAAATTTTTGCGAGGTCTCGTGTCGCTAAAGTTCGCCGCCAGCCCGTTTTGCCTTACGCAGCCTGTGCTACATTGCCTGCGCACCGCGCGACGTTCGCGCGAGAAAATCAAAAGGCCAGACAATCTACCGAGGGCAGCGTGGCAAACGAAATTACGGGTCTTATTGTTCACAAGTTCGAGAAGGAAACGCATCAAAAGGGCAACATTGTTCCGCGAAAGGCCGTCATCGCAGTCACGGCGCCAGTTCAACGCCTTGTCGACGCTTTGCATGACCTCTACAGCGACAAGCCGAGTAAGGGGTACGGCAAGTTCGAGGACAACGAAGACAACTTCCCCATGCAGCGCCGGGTGCGGGAATATTTCATCGACAAGAAGGACGACTTCCTCGCGTTCTCGCTGGCCGCCATGGGCATTCTCAAAGGCAATGCCGACGATGCGCCTTTGTCGACCGGCGGCTACGTGCTCATTTGTCACCTTGTGAGCAACGGCCACGACTACCTCCTGTTTGCAATTGTGACCGAGACCGTCGGCAGCGCCATCACGGAAAATCTCGACATTGTCGACAGCGAACACATCGACCTCAGCAACTTCCGCCTTGCCGGTCGCATCGACCTCACGGGTTGGACAGCGAAGAACGACCGCTATATCGGTTTTTTGAAAGGGAAGAAAAGCGACCAGGTGTCAGGCTACTTCCGGCACTTCATGGGTTGCGACGATGCTGTGCTCCCGAAGGAAGAGACGCAAAAGCTCACGTCTGCGCTGCAGGCCTTCGCTGAACAAAACATCGCCGATGTGAAAGAGCGCGACGAGTGGCTGGGCAAGGTGTTCGACCTGTGCGACGAACTGGCCAAGAAGAAGGAGCCGTTCGTCATTGAAGAGTTCTGCAATGCGGCTTGGCCGCACGACCCGAAGCTTGTCAGCAAGGTGTTCAGCGGCGCGGAGTTTGAACTCTCTGACGGCTTCGTGCCGGACAAAAGCGCGCTGAGCCCGTTGGTGAAGTTCCAAGCAAAGACGGCCTTCTGGAAGGTGGAAGTCTCGCGCAAAGCCTTCAACGACGGTGAGGCAGTCTATAGCCGCAAAGACGGCACGCTTACCCTGTACAACCTGCCGGAAGAATTTAAGCAGAAATTAAACACCGAAGACGATGAGTGACGTCAGCTTTGACAATCTCGTTACGCTTTACCGAGCCGCCGTATTCACCGACGGCCGCAAAGGCTCGTTGGACATTGCAAACCAGGAGATTTGCAATGCGCTGGGCGCATGTCTCGACGACCCGCATGAGTATGCGGTAAAAATCATCGAGAACAGAAGTGCGGTGGTGGTCGGCAAGACAGTGCGGGTGGAGTTCGGCGACCCTCGGCCAGGACTGGGCCTGCTCGCAGATGACGTCGCAGGTCTATTAAAGGCTCCAAGAAACCGCCTGAATGAGCCCAAGAACTATTTCGTGCTTGATTGCAAGTTTGCGAAGACCGACCCCGAGCCTCCTCTCGAAGTTCAACGATACCGCCGCGTTCTGAAACTCATCGGATTGCTGGAGACAGTGGCTGCGTACCTCGATAAGGACGCGGGAAAGCTCGTGTTCGTGCATGGCGGACGGTTTGAGATGCCTGTCAAGTATTCGTCGAAAGACTTGGCTGGCATGGACGAGACCGCCACCGACAAACTGCTTGCATTCGTTGGAGACGACGCCTTCAACGAGAAGAAGCTCGGCATTCTCGAGGGCGCCATTCGCGAAACGTGCCAACCATATGCTGAGGCCGACCGGTTCAAGGGATTTCTCGCCAACCTGCCTGAGTTGTCGGAAAAGGCGACGCATGGATATCGGGTTTTCATCTCCGAGTTCTCCTACGACAAGATTCGCGATTCGCTGGAAACTGCCAAGGTCGAGTACGCGGCAAAGATTCACAAGGCCTTCACCGACATCCAGACACAGATTCTCACCATTCCCGTTGCCACCGTCGTTGTCGCCACGCAGATGAAAGCGGCCAACAACTATGGCTATGAGTTCTGGGTAAATACGGCGGTTCTTGCTGGCGTATGGGTCTTCGCGATTCTGGTGACGTTTCTTCTCGTGAATCAACGGTTCACGCTTGCTGTCCTTGATAGCGAAATCACGCGGCAGCAGGAGCAGACTGAGAAAAACTACAGAGACATTGCAGGCCAGTTTTCCGGCGTTTTCGAGTTCCTTCAAAAGCGGCTCTGGTGGCAACGCTTCGCCCTAAAAGCGGTCGGAGTCGTCCTCGCAATTGGCTTCGTCCTGGCTCACTTCGTGTACTACACTCTGACCAACCCTGAAATGGATTCGAAAACAGCGCAGAAAACCGAGGTCTTTCACAAAGAAGAGAAGGCTGCGGCGTTGACCGCGCGTGGGGTAAGCGCGAGTTCGGCACCCGCGACGGGTGTTGCCAGCGCGGCATTCGTCCCACCATCTTCAGCGGCCGCAGTGCCGATGACTTCATCTCTTGCGGCCGCTTCCGGGGCGAGCGCTGCGTCTGCCGCTTCCGTGCCCGACGACAGCAAAAAGCAGTGAGTCAGCGATACGCAAGCGAAGGAAGTCGCGAAAACATATGGCATTCAAAGTACGCGTCGTGCTGTCGATATAGCGGTCGAACGAAAAGAAACGCACAGCGACTTCTCGCCGGCTCGACTCAGGTGTACGACGAACCTTGCGAAACTAGGCCCGAAACCAGTTCCTGATTGAGCGATTGCAAGGCCTTATCGACCAACATTCTCTCCGTCTCCTCTTCCTCTTCAGGGAGCGAGCGAGTTTCGCGCCGCAGTGGCTATCGCCGCAGCGGCATTTTTGTTCCAACTTGCGGGAACGCGCCTCGCCCGGACGGATGCAGACTGACTGGTTGAGCAAACGAACAACCATGCCGTCGTTATGGGCTCTCGTGAGAGCGACACTTGTAACCGAATCCCATTCCGGCGAATTTCCTTGGCACCCGGCTACGCAGCATTTTCTACTGCTCGTCCCCTTCGTTCAGAGGGTTGAACGCACTGTACATGTCACGGAGAACCTTCCCTAGCATGTGGTCTTTGTATTCGGACACGTCGAACTGAAGATGCTCAGAAATACTGAAGTCTTCGCCGAAAAAGCGTCGATATTGCTCAATCTTGCTGGGTCGAAATTTCTTGCGAAGTCGAATGAACCGTTTTATTGCCGGCAGGTTTGTTGCGAAGCGCTCTCTAAGGAGAAACGTTTCGATGGACGCTGCGGCTTTCGGTGAGTGTGGATGAGGCTCCAAGCGGCCAAAGTCGTTTAGAAGGTTATCGTCGTGTAGTAGGTCTGCGAACGTGTACGCATTATCCGAGGACACAAGGTCAAACCGGACCTCGTCTGCATCACCATCTTCGAGCGGATGAAGGTGATGCTCCACGAAGAAATTCTTTTTCCCCTTCAGACTTGAATTGCACACGTAGCAACTCGGCACGAGATTGTAGAGAGACAGGGCAAGGTAGGGATAATCAGCCTTGGGGAAGAAGTGGTCCAGCGTCGGCCTGAAGCTCGTACTGGTCCCCACTACGGTGAACGCGAACGCCTGATTGCAATACGGACAAATGATGCGCTTTGCCTTTTCACAAAGCTTATATGCAGACCAAGGCTTCGTAGACTTTTGACAAAAGGTGCTATAGTCAAACGCCCTTCGCGCAGCTCTCTTGAACGCGGTCTTTTCGTCCTCGGCCCGGAGTGCATCAAGTGTTTTCGTCGCATCGACAATGAGTTTTCTCAGTGTGTCCACGTTGCCAGTCGCGAAATGCGGCAGATTACGCTCCATGAACTTGCGAAGACTCGGCGGCTCAATGTAGCCGGACTGTCCCACATTCAGCTTCAATAACTCTGAAAGGCGGCCGGTCACGTAAGCCTCATGATGAGCCTTGGCGTCGTCCCATACATCCTTAATCGAAATCATGCCTTTCGTTGCACCTAGAAGTTGTTAGTCGTTCTGCGCCTGCAGCTTTCTCATTTCCCGAAGGAGAATCGGGTCATCGATGATGGTCAAGAGGTGGTCGTCCATCTCGTTCGCACGCTTCGCCTTCAATCGCTGGATGCTCTCGTTGATTTTCTCTTGAGCGAAACTTCCAAGAGACCCTGTTTCGAAACTTGAATTGACGATATCTTCTAGCGATGCAGCGAAGCTTCGAACGTCTTCGGCGGGCCCGTCAACATGCTCTTGTTTCCGTCGGAGTCTGGTTACGCAGTCACGTGGCACGTCAGTAAGAAGCGATGTCGAATGCGACGTC
This sequence comes from Caballeronia peredens, assembly GCA_001544595.2. GTDB lineage: Bacteria > Pseudomonadota > Gammaproteobacteria > Burkholderiales > Burkholderiaceae > Caballeronia > Caballeronia peredens. Next base: position 32,725 of record FCOH02000009.1, read on the forward strand.
AGAATGAGCTGGATGCTCTCAACGTTGGGAATTTCCTTCATGCTGCCCATCATATGGTCAAGAAGCCTGACGTACTCCCGCTGCCAAGCCGCATGAAGATAGATGTCCCCTTCATCGAGAAGAATGAGAAATTTCCGTAGCTTTCGTCTCCTCAGGACGTCGATGGCACGTCGAATCGCGGAGAACTGGTAAAGAAGAGCGAGCTGACCTGAGCTGAAATTTTCCCAGATAAGGCTCACAAGTGCGGGTTTGGTACGACTCTCGTTGTAGCGCTTAAGTTTCTTGTCGTCATCAACGTAGGTAGACTTTCCAACCCAATCGTCTGCTCGATAGTCGCTCCAACTATCTCCATTGTTCAAGATTTCGATTTTCCGAGTGGCGATGCGTTCCAACTGATGCGACATCCCACCATCCCGAACAGATAGAAGGGGCCCTCCACCAAGAAGATATGAACTCAAGAACGCTTCGACGGGCGCGGTCTTCTTGCGGCTTACATGGATGACATGCTCAAGCGCTGAGAGTATGGCAATTCGGTTATCGCCGAGATACGAATCTATCAGGGCCTGAATGCGCAGCATGAAGTTTATCCCGATATCTTGCACTTCCGCTGAGACATCGTCAGAAAACTCGCTATTCTCTCCGTCGGCTAACAAGTGAGCAGCAAAGGCATTTGTGAAGTGACGCAGAAGCAACGCGGAGGAATCAAGAAATTCCGAAAACACCGAGCGCAAGCGCTCACGACCGGGTGGGCTGAAAAGTACATCCTTGGTCTTTGAATGGTTTGAAAGATGGGTCAGAACAACCCGACCGATGGCAGTCAAAACCGCAACTCGGTCGAAGCCCAACACGACCAACGGTCGAAGGCCAAAATTGAGCCTCTCGCTAACAACTTGGTAGTATTGGAAATTCACGTCGAGCTGGTCTTCGGACTTCCCGTACGATGGCGTAGCGTTGTAGAAGTTTCTTGTGCTTCGAGGAAGGTCGACTCGGTAAGGAATCGGGGTGTAGTAGATAACTCCGAAGTCCTGGCGCGGATTTTTGCTATGGACTTCTGAGCCGGAGAAGTGTATGTCGGCCTGGATTATTTCTTCTTCATCGTGGAAAGCCCACGCCACTTGTCGCAAAAACCTAGTTTTTCCAGCTCCATTGCTTCCAATCAAAAGGGAGAAGCTGTCCACGCTGAAGAACCCTTCTGCGTCCCCCATAGGTCGATTCGAGCGCGTTAGCAAATCAAGCTTTTGCGATTCTAAATGGATGCTGGAAATCATCTCGTTGGTTCGATGCTCAAAGTTGAATAATCATTTGCTAGCTCAAGCTTCCCACGGCTTCGGCACCGGTGTCGACGGTAGCAGGGCTACGATATTCTAATGCTCTATCGTGAGTCGAACGCAAGACGTGATGGGAGGTGTTGATTTGCACCGGAAACCGACCCACTTCAACAACCGCGTCTTGCGGCCAGGCCCGAACATGCGCCTCCATTGCCTCCAAGTACGGGGAGAACTAGGCAGAATGCGGCGAACGCGAAGCGCCCGAGGACCATTCCTCGAAGCAGCGAAATGACAAACTCTGAACCATGAGCTCGGTTTGATGAGACGGACAGAATGATTCCCAGCAGCGGAAAGACTGCGAGCAAGCCACTTCACTTCGGGCCATCGGCGGCAGCAAAATACGTGACAGCCGGCGTGAGAAGCGCCCCTAGAACCATTCGCAGGGTCAGGTCATGCCGTAGAAGGGGCAGCCCGCGTGCTTGCATCTTGCGGCGAGGAAGAAATCGCTGACCGAACATGACCGCCGCGAGCGCGACGCTGATGGACCACGGCAGCGCAGCGGGCAATTTTGAAAGCAATGATGCCACCAATCGCCAGGAAACAAAGCCGAGCGCAAGCGCGGTCGGCCACCTAGCCGTGCGGCACGCCCAGGCATAGGCGATGTTGAATGCTTCAGAAGCGCAGATTGCAGACACAGAAACCATGGCCGCCCCTGCCGCGAATTCGGCCGCTTTCTCGATTGCCAGAAGGAGAAGTATCGGCCCGGCTACAACGGGAAAGCCGGCGAGCCATCCGGCCGCTTTTGGTCCCCACCATTTGCCCGACATCGAAATAAACGAAGAAAGCGGGGACCAGGGCAAGCTTCAAGGCAAGCATGGGACAGCTCGGGCGTTAAGATGCATTTTACCGTCCTCGCCCAGCTGCGAAACTGGCCCCTCAATCAAACACTAGGGGCCGACAATCCCGGTCTCCGCCATTTCGTTGAGCGCGATTTTCTGGTCGGCGTACCACCGAACCAGGCACTCTCGGTCGTGACACGTTTGCTCCCGGTAGTTCCATTGAGCGCGGGTACGGCCATGGAAAGCTGTCTGGTCGGAGACTGCAGCCTTGGCCCTCGCATAGACAGCCGCCAACTCGACGTCAGCGGCGGCAAGCTCCGCGTCGCCGCAAATAAGACGCTCGGCGTCCGAATGCGCCTTCGAGCAATCGAAGCTTGTCGGGAAGGTTGGAGCGGACACCACAGTCGTCGCGGGCCGTTCTGCCATCGAGCCAGCCGGGGGCAAGGCATCCGCAAGCTGTTGCTGTTTCCAATCGGCTAACGGTGTTTGTCCGATGGACAACTCCTTCCAGCCGTAGGTCGTGAAAACCGGAGCGTCGCCGCGTGTCGCCATCATCATGAGCACACCCTTGCCGGTTGTCGCGTTGATAGCAAACGCGGCTTTATCGGAGTTGCACGCGTGAGCCTTGCATCCCTCGCCAACGAGGAAACCGTCCTTTAACTGCATGCCTGATTGATTGACGACGGTCAGTCGGTCGGCGATGTTTTTCCAGTCGGCGCGTGAGACGCCGCGGAACGCTGCTTTGAAGCGACGGTCGTTCACGACGTCGTACGGATACTTCCCAACCATCGATGCGAATCCATCGGTCGTCTGCCTAGGGTCGGATTTCCGCTCTTGCGCTAGGCTGGTATAGGCAGTGGCGGGCGTCTCCGACGGGACGTTGTCCGCAACGGCCGAAATTGGGTGCGATACACGCATGATGGCAGCGGCCAGTGCCGCAACGAGCGTTACGCTGGCGAATCCGACCGCCTTTGGTTTCACGTTATCGACGTCAGCCCGTAGCATCGGGCGCGCCGTGATTTCTGCCGTCAGCAGCGAATCAAACCGCTGGTCGGCTGCTTCGATAGCCGCCAACGCGGCGTTGCGCCCGCGAAGGTACTTCATGGCGTTTGCCGCGCCGTAGAGGACCGCCAGGGCGGTCAGGCCGAGACCGGCGCCGATGCTTGCCGCATAGGCTATGAACGCTCCCACCAACCCAATGATGAAGGGGCTCACGAGAGAGGGCGTCGACGGATAGCTGCGCACTGCGATAAGAAGAACAGACGCTGCCTGACTTAGCTCCTCCTGCTGACCTTGATGGTCGGTGCACTGCTTCTCAATTTCGTACACCGCTCGCATAGCCTTTTCTTTCTCTGCGAGGGAGATTGAACCAATATCGACAGCCAGCCGGATGGCGCCCGTCGTAATTTCGAACTCGCGCGACAGGGAGTTCAAGAAGTCCTGGTGGTCTTCGAGAGTCACCGCGTCGCTCAAGTCCTCGGCGCGAACATAGACCCCATGCGAAAAGAAGTAGGCGACCAGCGCGGTCGCTGTGCGGGTCTGGACCTTTTCGACGAAGTCGCGGGTAGCCTGCTCGCGCTTGGAGAGCAGCTCGTAGCCATCGGCGTCCAGGTTTCGGCTTCCTGTCACGACCGAGCTGGCCGGCCGGGTCGTTCGCCTTCCGCTCTTAAGATTATGAGTGAAGCGTAAGCCGGTGCCAGGGATGCTTGCGGTAACTCGCCCGCGCGAGTTATACGTGAATCCTCTACCACCAATCGAGGTGCTGACACCGCTCTTGCTGAGATTGATTCGAATTCCCGGTGCGACCTTAATGCTTTTCCGAAAGCTCCAACCCATCTTTTTGCTCCAGTCATTCTCTCGTGCTGTCGGACATCGGTCGCGGCGAAAAAGGGGCTCACCGGCCGTAAGGAATCGGTCGGAGCGGCAACGATTAGGCTTGGCGTCACCCTGCCGGCCCGAACTGCGTCGAACTCTAGAAAGAAGCGTAGTTGAGCAACCAGGAGCCATCCTGATTGATGAACTCGTACACTACGGCTTGGCTTTCTCCGCTTTCTGGGCTGTAAAAGACAGTCCTGAAGCGGAATGAATTCAGCGACTTCTGCGACCATGAGTCGGTCCTCAAAACGCTCAAGCACTTGCTTTTCGGCGCATAACGCATCGTTGCCCATGGTGCGGGAATGTATCCGTTGCCAATCTGAGCGGAGGTGTACATGCTTAGGACGCGAGAGTCATTGTCATTTTGGTAGCACGCGGCCTTCGAGAGAACGGAAACGACGGTCGGTTGAGCGCTTCCCACAAGGCTCTTGAACGCCGTGTCACGCGAATACAGCGATGTAGCTACCGAGTTTCGCATCTGCATTTGCTGTTCTGCTGACAGCGTCGGACCAAAAAGCGGAGCCGAATTGCCCGGTGTGCCGGAAAGGGTCTGATTGACCTGAGTTAGACCGTTGTTGAGGCTCTGAAGTGCCGCGCCTGTCTCCGCGCAGCCAGCGACCGCGATAACCCCTGCGAGCAGAGCGAGAACAAGTTTCATACTGACATCTCCGTCGTGCACTAAATGGCGGTGTTAACGGCGTCCCGACCTAAATCTTTAACGAGATTTTTGAACATTCAAGTGTCAATGTCGGCAACCGCTTGAGTGCATTTCCGATGCGAGTCATAATGCGAATCTGCCGCAGGGCCAGCGGCGCATACACACGATAGAAAAATGAACAAGAAAATTGTTTCTGCGATTGGCATAACTGCCGCAATGTTGCTGTCTGCTTGTGGCAGCAAAAAGGATGCTAGCAAGAGCAACTTTGCCGATGCAATCCAGAGCTACCTAGACACACGAAACGGCGTCTGCATTAGCCTGCCTGCTAAAGAGGCACCATTCCGGCTAGAGAAGAAAACATTTTTTGACATCATCCATGCGCAGGAAAAGGCGACAGCGATGGTATCCGCTGGGCTCTTGTCTGCTCGCGATATTGAAATGCCGCAGCCTGGAACTAACAAGCTTGTCGCTGGCACTGAATACAGTTTGACGGATTCCGGTAAAAAGTTTCTGGTGAAGGGCGGCTCTGGCAACTTAGGCAACTGGGACGGTTTCTGCGGCGGCAAATATAAGGTCAGGGAAGTCGAAAACTTCACAGAGCCCGCAGATATGTTTGGTGCAAAAATATCGCAGGTGAACTACACCTACGAAGTAGACGGCGTGCCGGCGTGGACCAAGGATTCGTCTCTTCAAGCGCAGTTCCCGAACTTAGTGACCGCCCTTGCTCCTACCGCCGGGGATAAGGCGGTGCTTGTTGCGACGAATGACGGGTGGATGCACGAGATGCTGTTCAAAAAGCGCGGCGGGTAGAGAGTTGCGAGGTCGGCAGAACGGTTGGAAACTCCGGCCGAGCAAAACGGCGTTTAATCGGGCGCGAGCACCTCGACCGTGCAAAGCGCGATGACAAATGCAGCGGCGACGGCCTGCGTTTCACCTGCGCCCACTATACGCACGACTCTTCGAAAAACTCCATTTCAATTTGTCGCTTGAGTCGTGCACCGAGATACCTCTGTATTGACCATGCACCCCTAGTGAGGGGCGCGCCATCTCTTGGCCCGTCATCCGCGGCGGGCACTTTTAAAAGCTCGTGCAAAGCGCTACCTGTTACCGTGCAGAACGCGCGAAAGGGTTGATTGGCTGAATCCTCTTTCCGTCGTTCATCCGCTCGAGCATCTGAACCTTCGCCCAGTCTGCCGTCATTGCTTCCAGCTCGCGCACTACGTTTGATTCCAGTGCCTGCAGTCCCGCGTCACCTTGAAAATTCGATTTGAATGCGTGGAGGAGACGATGCTGAAGGAGGCGGGTTACGCCCTCGATTCGCTCTCGCGTGTCCGAATCGGTGAACATCGTCGACTGCGGTGAAAACGGGTCGTAGTAAAGCAGATGGGAATACTCGCTGTTCACGGCAACCTTGGGCTCATCACTGACCAGCAATGCGCCAAGCAGTTGAACCGAGCCCTTCATGCCCTTCGGCGTTTTGAAAACCCATAGGCGCATGGGCAAACGCTCCTTGAGTTCAGCAATCTTGGCGCTGTTGGAGCCGAAGTAGCCGAGCTGGCTGCTCTTCAAGTCCTGCTCGAACTTCTGCCAATAGAAAAAGATGTCCATTTCTCGCCTATATGCCCTTTGTCGGTTGTAATGATGTGCGACGACGTAATGGTACCAACAGCGTGCTGCGAGCCCGACGAGGAGATTTCAGATTCGTCACGCATACCCGAGATTAGCGTGCAGACCGTGCCCGGCGACTCGCTGGGTTGGGCGGCTCTCACCTTCTGACAGACACGGCCGGAATGTTTCAACGTGACCAACAGAAGCTTTGTCGTGTGTCGCAATCAATCACACACGTCGCCGCCGCGACTCGACATCCTGGAAAGGAGAAATCCAGAATTGTTCCATGTAAACAGAAAGTTAGGCCCTCGGTAGTGTCGGAGCTGCGCTTGGCACAGAACGTGGATATGGTTAAGCGAGCGAAAATTCGAACCGCTCAATCAAAATCCGTCCCTTGCCCCACACTACTTTTAGGGTGAATCGAAATGAGCACACTGACTATTGTTGACCTGCATCACGAGGAAGAACTGTCTCGTACTGAGATGGCCCGCGTTGTCGGTGGGCATGATGTGGAAAAAGAAAAAGCGCTCGTTGAACTCTACGGCGTTATCAACTCGATGAACACTTTGGAGAACACGCCCGACCCGGCTCCCGGTCACGTGTCGATGAAACTGTAACTATCGAGCCTTGAGAAGGCATGGGCCTATTTCTTCGAGGAAATGCGTCCCGCGTGGCGTAGCGTCTGCACCGCTACGTCACGTGGCGCTTGCACGCGAAGTTGCACGGCGAAGGCATGAACCCGGGGAAAAACATGAAACCGGCAAATTTAGGAACCGATGGCCTTTGCGGCTAGTCCTCAAACGGGTTGCTAGCATCTTTCGTTTCGGTACTGAGGTTGTACTCCGCGCGCGCAGCTTTGAGCACGCGCTCGATGTCACGCTCGAAGCCGACTGCGTTCCCGAAGTTGGTCATGTTCCAGTTGCAGCCTGTTTTATCCGGCTCTTGCAACAGGGGCCGCGGCACACGAATCTTCACTCCATCCTCGACGACTTCTTGCAGTCGATGAATTCGACGGTCGACCTCTTGCTGAAGCCGCGAAGCATTAAGCGTCTTGCGTATCACCCGAGTCTCCTGTCGAGAATCTAAGCCAGTCTAGCGCATTGGGGGTGTTCGGCGACCCAGGGTCGATATGCGGCTTGCCTTCAGAAATCGCTCGATTAGTGGGTCAGGGAGCATCGCCAAATCAAAGCGCGGGCATTACGGTGTCGAGGCAGCCAATGGCTCGACCTCGATGCGCTGGCACCGATACCAACACCTTCGTTCGCCCGATGCGTGGTTACGCTGCAAGCCGGTGCTCATAGTACGGCCTGTCTCTATCATCAAGAATCGCATACATTGCCTTCAAATCCGAAGCTTCTGGGTTCAACCACGCTTCGATATTTTCAGGTTTGATTGGGACGATGCATCTGTCGTGGCCCGCAGCTTCAACTTCGGCCGGCGGTTCGTCGGTGATTGCGGCGAACGATAGCAGGTCGGGTTGCCCTGGCGCGGTCCATCTCGACCATAGGCAAGCAACGTGCATCAGTTGGCCGTTGTTCGGACGAAACTCGAGGACGACATTCTCGTCTTTCTCATGAGTCTCCAGCAACGTGCCTTCCATCTTTGCTTTGCTGACGTTCTCGTAGAAGACATCAACAAGTATCACGCCATGCGTGTAGCCGAAACACGGCTTCCAGAATCCTTCGAGGTTGTCGCGTCGTGCGTTGTAGGTGCCTGGATACTTCACGTCGTAGTTCGCCGGTTTGCCAGCAATTCGGCACTGGTAACGCATCGGCTTGACCACGTACTTGCCGTTCTCCATGGCAAGCACAGGTGCGTAGGTTCCAGGAAAAATTCGTGAGTCGCGTGGCTTCGCCTCGGTTCGGTTGATGTCCTCGAGGCGGCGCAGCGACGTGTCAATTTTGTCTGCCGCGATGCGCTTACTCTCCGTTGCGGCCTTGGTCACCTTGGTCTGCAGCGTTCGCTCAGCGTCCGCGAGGCGAGTCCGTTGTTTGAAAAGCTCCTGCTCAAGCTTGGTCGTTTGCTCCGCGTTGAACCGGTCGATAGACGCTTTGATTTGTCGCTCTTCATCTGTTTGCGGGTCGCGAAAACTGTCGTCGACCGCCTTCGGAATCTTTGCTCTGCTGCCCTCGGCTCGTTCGAAGTAGAGTCGCGCAAATTCTTCGATGTCCATGTGCGCGCCGAAGGTCTTCACGTACTTGCGATAGTCCGCTTGAATTTGGGCCGAATAACACATGCGTGGTCTTCCTTGGTCGATTCGCTGGCTGGCCAGCTCAGAGCGATTCCTTGCACAGCTTCATCATCTTCTGGACCACCGTGCTCGCGCGGTTGAGCGTCATTTCGCCGGTGAACAGTGCCGGCACGTCGCTCTGCCGAACAGCGATGCCGGCGTCCTGCAACTCGTTCTTCGCAATCTTCAGCGCAAGCTGCCCGAGGAGCACTCGGTCGAGCCAATCCATCGCCACGGCGTTGCGTGCGAGCCAGATTCGACAGCTCTCGACAAGATGGTCCATTCGCCACTCATACGTCAGCGTTCGCGATGCAGCGAGGGTTGCGACCAGGAAACACAACAGGGCGGCGCGCGCGCCCGGAAGTTCATCGATGTCGAGTCTGTCCATTTTCGCTGTCAGTTGCGCCAGGGGTCCATGTCGTCAATATCAACGCTCTTACTGACCTTCAGCGACCCGGCTAATTCCCGAATCGACAGGGTTTTCGCTCTGACGAGCACGTCACCGTCGGGCGTGACGTGCCAGTGTAAGCGCGTACCTGACTTGGCGTTGAGCACCTTTCTGACTTGAGCGGGGACGGTTGTTCGGCCCCTAGATGAAATTGTGGATTCAGCCATAACACCGCTCCAAATCTTGTCTCCGAGGGATAAGCACTGGCATTGACGGTCAGCATAACCCTTGGCGCGTCCAGTGACGACCTAAAAGGGGCAATTCACTGCTTCGGATTTTGAGTTACGATACTGTATAAATATACAGTGTTTTCGCGAAATGGCCGCCTTGCCCCAACACATCGAGTCGATTCACCCGAGCCTCTGGCGGGGGTCGCAGCTCGCCCGTGCGTACGGCAGGACAATCGACACGGGGTATGCGGCCCTGAGCGCCGAGTTGCCTGGTGGCGGCTGGCCACTGGGAGCGTTGGTGGAGTTGCTCGTCCAGCAGCCAGGGATAGGCGAGATGCGGTTGTTGAGGCCAGCGCTCTCCGAATTGAGCGCACGACCAGTGGTGCTTTTGCAGGCACCGCACGTTCCTAACGCCTTGGCGTTTTCGTTTCTCGGGCTGCCGATGAACAAGCTGATGAGACTGCGAGCGCCGAAGACGGCGGACGCGCTCTGGTGCGCCGAGCGCGTGCTTCAGGCCAAAACCTGCGGCGCCCTCGTGTTCTGGCAGCAGCACATCCGGGCTGAGGCACTGCGACGGCTTCACCTCGCAGCGCAGGCGACGGAAACCTTGCTGGTGTTAATTAGGCCGCTGGCCAGCGCTCAAGACGCATCGCCGGCGACGCTCCGATTGGGAGTCAGACCGGCTGACGGTGGCCTCGTCGTCGATGTTGTAAAGCGACGAGGCCCGACACGAACCGAAACATTGTCCGTCGCCCTGCAACCGTCACCGATTCTGCTCAGCCCTTATGGCCGTGTTCGTCGCCATCTTCCTGCCCCGGCTTTCGCTGGAGGTGTTCCGTCCGCGGTGGTCACCGCCGACTGAGCACGGGTGCGTCGTGCTGGAGCGCGACAAGGTGATTGTGATGGACGCAGTAGCGCGGGAAGCTGGTGTGCTGCCAGGAATGAAGCGGGGCGGAGTGACAACGCTTTCGCCTGACGCGGCGGTCTACGACAGAAGTGTAGAACGCGAGCTGGAGATGCAGCGCGAGGTCGCCTTCGGATTATTGCGCTTCTCACCGCAGGTTGCCGTTTGCGATGAAGAAACCATCGTGCTCGACGTGACGGCGAGCCTGCGTCTGTTTGGCGGCATCCGCAGTATCTGTTCGCAGCTACGAAACGTCGTCAAGTCGATAGGCGTGACGGCTCGCATGAGCGTTGCACCAACAGGACAAGGTGCATGGCTGCTTGCAAAGCGTGGCCGATGCCGCGTGCTCAAGATGCGCTCGCTCGAACGCAATCTCGATGCGCTTCCTTTCGTGGTCGTGCAAGAGGTTCGCGCCTACGCGGATTGGTTTCAAGGTCTCGGTTGCCGAGCATTGAGTGACATCCGGCGCCTTCCGCGCGCTGGGCTGAAGAAGAGGTGCGGTGTGGATTTGCTTGATTCTCTTGACCGCGCCTATGGTCTCTCGCCCGAGTTGTATCAGTGGCTCGATGTGCCTCCAACCTTCAGCGCCCGAACCGAACTGCCCGACCGCGTCGAACACGCCGAAGCCGTGCTTTTCTCCGCGCGACGTCTCATCGTGCAGCTTTGTGGCTGGTTGAGCGCGCAGCAACTCGCGCTGACACACGCCACCGTATCCCTCGAGCACGAACGCGGTCGCCAAGCTGTCGAGCCCACCGTTCTTGAAATCGCTCTTGCAGAGCCGACCTGGCATGAAGAGCATCTCGTGCGATTGCTCAAGGAGCGGCTCGGGCGCACCGAACTGCCGGCTGCTGTGCTTGCCGTTCGACTGACGGCCTCCAAAGTAGAGCCGGCCGAGCCGCCGAGCGACTCGCTGTTTCCTGACCCTGGCGGGTCTACTGAAGACCACAATCGCCTCATCGAACTCCTTGTTGCGAGACTTGGTGCAGAGAACGTGTTGCGGCCGGCGCCGACCTCCGACCACCGGCCGGAACACGCAAATCGTTGGGTGCCGGTTCAGGATGAAGCGAAGCCGACCATACCGCCGGTAGGACTACCGCGGCCAACCTGGTTGCTCGACGAGCCCGTTCGCCTCATGGTGAAGAACCATCGACCGTTCTATGGTTCGCCGCTTAAACTCGTTTCAACTGGCGAGCGCATTGAAGCAGGTTGGCATGACCGCGAACTGGTTACCCGCGACTATTACGTCGCCGAAGCGGCCGACAAGAGCTGCTACTGGATTTATCGCGAACGGCCGAGCGTGACGTCGGAAGAAGTGCGCTGGTTCCTCCACGGTCTGTTTGGGTAAGCAGGTGTCGTCGTGGACTTCCCATCGTTGGCGTTGCCTGACTACGCGGAGCTATTCGCGTTCACTAATTTTTCCTTTCTCCGTGGTGCGTCCCATGGCGAGGAACTGGTGTTGCGTGCTTCGCAGCTTGGCTACTCCGGGCTTGCCATCACGGATGAGTGTTCGCTGGCCGGCGTAGTCCGCGCCCATGTCCAGGCGAAGGAGGAAAAGCTTCCGCTCATCATCGGGTCATTCTTTCAGCTGGTGAACGCGGACAAGAGCCCAGCGTTTGGTCTCATCCTGCTTGCCCAGAATCGCAACGGCTACGGCAATCTTTCCGAGCTCATCACGTTAGGGCGCATGCGGGCAGCCAAGGGCGAGTACCTCCTGACGCCAAATGACATCTCAAGGCCCGAGAGAGAGCATGTGCACTTGAGAGGCATGCCGGACTGCCTCGCTATCCTGGTGCCCGACTTCCCTGCAAAAGAAGAAACGCTCGCTGTGCAACTCGAGTGGATGAACGACGTTTTTGCTGAACGCGCCTGGGTGGGGCTCACGTTGCACCAGCGCGCGATGGACGACATTCATCGCGGTGCAGTCGAGTTCGTGGCGGACCAATACCGGGTACCCGTCGTGGCGACAGGAAACGTCGTCATGCACGTGCGCTCAAGGAAGCCACTGCAGGATACGATGACGGCGATTCGAATCGGAAAGCCCGTCGCAGATTGTGGCTATGACCTCGCGCCGAACGCGGAAGGACATCTTCGGTCGCGACTGCGTCTTGCAAATCTGTATCCGCCGCACACGGAGGAAGTAGGCCTCGTACTGAAGCTCGCGAATAAGCTGTAACTCATGCTCGATTTGCTCTTGAACAGCATGAGGAATGCCGCCAGGAAACCGGCGATGGGCCCCGATGTAGGTCTCCTGCCTCAGATACGCTTCGTGAGTGAACCCATCCGGCACGAGTTCATCCGGATACTCGTATCGAAGTTCGTCCAGAGAGAAGTTGCATCGCTCTAGGATGTTGAGCGTCTCCGAGAGCGGTCTACGACATCGTCCGCTTCGCTCGTAGTCAGCACATCCTCTGTCAGGGCCGCGGGTCAGCTGCGAACAGTGCTGTCTGTTATTGCCTTGGCGTAACCGAAGTCGACCCGTCGCGCGGCAATATGCTATTCGAGCGATTCATCTCGAAGGAGCGCGGTGAACCGCCGGACATCGACGTGGATTTCGAGCATCAGCGGCGTGAGGAGGTCATTCAATACATCTACCGGAAGTATGGACGCGACCGAGCCGCGATTGCGGCGGCGGTTTCGACGTATCGTCCGCGCGGCGCGCTTCGCGAAACCGGCAAAGCGCTCGGCATCGACCCGCAAATCGTTGATAAAGTCGCCAAGTCACATCAGTGGTTTGACCATTCGCAGGACCTTCTTCGACGGTTCGCGGAGTCTGGCTTGGACCCCGAGAATCCGCTCATCGGTTTGTGGGCGACGTTGGCAGCGCAAATCCTCAACTTTCCGCGCCATCTGTCGCAGCACTCCGGCGGCTTCGTCATCAGTCGCGGCAAGCTCACGCGTCTTGTACCCGTCGAGAACGCGGCGATGGCGGACAGGTCGGCGATTCAATGGGACAAGGATGACCTGGAGGCACTCGGTCTTCTGAAGATTGACGTGCTCGCGCTCGGCATGCTGTCCGCAATTCGTCGCACACTCGACATCATCTCTGAGCAGCGCGGCGAGCGCTTTGAGATGCAAGACATACCGCCTGAGGACGAAGCCACATACGAGATGATTTCTCGCGCGGACACCATGGGCGTCTTCCAGATTGAGTCGCGCGCACAGATGAGCATGCTTCCTCGCATGAAGCCACGGGAGTTCTACGACCTCGTCATCGAAGTGGCCATCGTGAGACCAGGCCCGATTCAGGGCGGTGCAGTGCATCCTTATCTGCGACGCCGGCAAGGAATCGAGCCTGTCACATATCCAAGCGAAGCGTTAAAGGTCGCCCTCGGCCGGACGCTTGGCGTACCCATCTTTCAAGAGCAGGTCATGCAAGTCGCCATCCTGGCTGCCGGCTTTACTCCGGGCGAAGCGGACCAGCTCCGCCGTGCCATGGCAGCATGGAAACGCAAGGGTGGCCTCGACCGCTACTACGACCGTATCGTTAATGGAATGATGGAGCGCGGGTACGAGCGCGACTTTGCTGAGTCAATCTTTCAGCAGATTCATGGCTTCGGCGAGTATGGCTTCCCTGAGAGTCATGCTGCATCCTTCGCGTTGCTCGTCTACGCGAGCAGCTGGCTGAAATGCCACGAGCCGGAGGCATTTCTCGCCGCGATGCTGAATAGCATGCCGCTTGGGTTTTACTCGGCTTCGCAGCTCATCCAGGATGCGCAACGACACGGCGTAAAGGTCCTTCCAGCAGACGTCACAATCTGCGGCTGGGATTCGGTTCTTGAGTGCCACGATGCTCGAACGAAGCCAGCAGTTAGACTCGGTCTGTCTCTCCTAAAGGGAATGAAGGATGGCGCCGCCGAGCGAATTGAAGCCGCGAGAGCAGTTCAGGTGTTCTCAAGCGTCAGTGATTTGGCAAAACGCGCTCAGCTGGACAGGAAAGACCTCCAGGTTCTTGCGGCCGCGAATGCGCTTTCATCACTGGCTGGCAATCGCCGCGAAGCGCTCTGGCAGTCGGTCGCCGCTGTGCCAGACCGCGACCTTCTCCTCGATGCGCGCGTAGATGATGGAACGCCCGCGCTCGGCGCACCGTCCGAAGCGGAAGACATCATTGCTGACTTCAACTCAATGAGTCTCACGCTCGGCCGTCACCCGCTTTCGCTCTTGCGGCCAACTCTTCTTGAACAACGTCTTATGCCTGCGTCAACGCTTATGACCTATCCGAATGGCCGGCTCGCTCGCGGATGCGGACTCGTGACTGTGCGTCAACGGCCAGGTACGGCAAAGGGCGTTATGTTCGTGACTATCGAAGACGAGACAGGAAATGTGAACGTCATCGTTTGGCCTTCTCTGCTCGAGAAGTTTCGGCGTGAAGCGCTCGGTGCGGCGCTACTTGCGGTGTACGGGACGTGGCAGTGCGAAGGCGAAGTACGACATCTCGTTGCGCAGAGACTCGTCGACATGTCTCACTTGCTCGGCGGGCTCACTACGGTGAGCCGCAATTTCTGCTGATACATACTGGCGTAATCAAGCGGTTTATGGCAACTGGACAACGCCCGACTGCGTGCAGCTGCGCCTCTTCCAAAATTTTTGAGCTGCCGAGCAAGATTGTGCTAGCAAGCTCCCGCGCGCCCTCTAAGTGCGCCGGCGCAATCGACAAAAGTCGGTCAAACTTGCTTTGTATATCTCCGACATCACCTTGCTGCGGAAAGTCATCAACCTTACCCTTTTGGCGTGGGAAAATAGCACTACCGGTGAGATGGAGAAGGCGGGGTTAACATGTTGACGAATGAGGGCGCTGATGACGCCGAAATCATCATTCGACCTGCCCCAGGTGGGGTCTGGCGTGTAGAGTTTCCTCGTAAAGGCGGCGTCTTTGTCAGGGAAGCAAACGACCAGGACGAAGCGTTGTCGCTTGCACGACAATTACGCCCAAAAGCTCAAATTCGGCTTCTGCCCGCGGAAGAGTCCTCAGAGTCGCTGCATGATGAGTTGCCCCTCTCGAACAAGCGACGAGGAGCTGACGATTTTGCGTAGAAGAACCGCATGAAAGGTTTCTACGGCATCAGGCTCGGGTAATGCTGAATGTGGTTAGCTCTCATTCTCGAAGGCTGACCATGAAAATAACTATTACAGCCCACACTGCCGCGGAGAGTGGGGACAAAGAGTCGCACCGTTTCCACTTTCTCGTAGAGGATGACGGTACCGAGGCTCGGACGGACTCCATCACTCTCCGCACTGCTCGCGTGTTCGTCCGCGAACTAGCCAATCACACGGGGCTGGACGCGATGATGCGGAAAATTGTCGCGACATCAGAGAGTGAATACGGAACCCTGATTGGCGCTTGGTTCGAAGGCCGTTAGCCGACCCTTACTGGTTCGATTGGTCGAGGACCTGTGCCTCAATTGCTGCACGGGATGCTAGCGTGGCTACAACACGTTTTTCCCGAGAAAAAGGCGCTGCTCCGGGTCGAGGTCCGCGCTGGTGGAAATAGCCGGCTCGAATCCCGTGCGCCAGAAGAACCGCTTTCCCGACCGGTTCGTTCTCGACATTTCGACCATGAGAGTATGGTAGCCGGCTTTTGCGGCATTCGACTCCAATCCCGCCAACACAGCTCTTCCGATGCCAGCGTTTGGCATTCGACTATATATGCAGACGAGCTCAGCGACACCGAAATCGAGCCGCCTGTATGCCCCACAACCAATAGCCTCACCCTTCACGGTTCGAGCAATAAGAAAACGCCCTCGGGCGGAGCTTATTTCACTTTGCGAGAAGCGTGACTTTGCGCTGGCGCCCGAATAGAGGGCTTGCATTGCTGCCATTTCGTCGAGTAGCACACGGCCGTCGTAGGACCATATGCCTTCTCGTTGAACGAGCACAGTCAGGGAAGCAGATGTCATACGAATGTCCAGTGGCGGTTGTTCCCGTCAAACAGCAAGAAGAGAGCCACAGACACCTGTCAGCAGGAGAATTCCAGGTTTCTCTTGTTCGGACGGCACCTGACGTGACTCCGAGTGCGAGTCGAACTGGGCCGGACAACGCCTCTTTCGGCCGGTCGAATTCAATGCGGTAACCATGCGAGCACAATGGCCGAATCCAAGCATTTGCTTTTAGACTTTTCGGTCAAATACACCGGTCGTGGTCGGAAAGTATGGAAATGATTTTTAAACTCGTATGGGCGAGGTTTTGCGTGCAACAATGAACACACGGAGCCGGCATCCAGGTCAAGAGCGTAGAAATCGTGCGAACACTTAGGGCGCGCACGACGCTGCAAGTCATTCGCACTTGCGATATCGGCGGCTGGCGCATCAAATCTCCTCGCAATGCCGGGGGCATCGGCTGCCGTCGTTAGCCCCAGACCTATCGCGTTGAAACGTGCCCGGCGGCTACAGTCTTCCGCACATACTCGCGTCCGTCTGGTAGCGCAGTAAGTCAGGTGAGCAGCGACAGGGGCTATGGCGCTTTTCCAAGGCAGATGCGACTACGGGCCCGAGTCGCGAAACAAAATCCTTCCTTCCTTCCGAATAGGCCGAATTACTGGCAGACCCGTCGAACATCGCGACGGCGTTTGGCGCTTTCGAGGGCGCACGATGGCCACAAAAAATCAGCAAGCCTTTCCATGCGTCGTTGTCCGCAAAGAAAGCGGCGGCGTCTGGAGCATCGCGTTGCCTCACGCCGAACGGCCAGGCGACCAATTCATCACATTCGCGAAGGATGAGGAAGAGGCCGTCTGGCTCGCGGCCCTGCTTCGCCAAGGGATGGAAGTACAAATCGTCGATTAAGACGCGTTTCGCCTCGGCAGGACGTTTGCATGCTGCTCGTCGTCGCGCGCTTGTGCCTTCTTTCGACGCTCGATATCACGGCATCTGCTACTGCAAATTCGAGGACCAGGCAGTGCTGCGACCGCTTTGATAGGAGCGTCGGTGGCCACTCTGCACGAACTGATTCCAACCCCGCAGCAAAGGTACGGTAGTTGCTGTCCAGCGTTCGTCATCTACTCAAGGAGCAAGCTATGGCTGGCGATACTGCATACAAACCGGGCGAGCGCGTGAAGGTGTCTGGCATCTATTCCGTCGTCCACGACGACGGCAAAGATACGTTCGAAGTTACGTGTGTTGAGGGCGAACACTTTCCCCCAACGCGAAGCGGCAAGGGAGCGCATTTCGAATTGAAGTACGCCGCGACTCATGCCCACAAGCACGACGAGTTGAAGGGCACGGAAGCTCGAAGCTAGCTCCCCAGAGGACTTTCGGCGCCTTCTGCGTTTGACCGCGTGCAGCGACGGTCCAGAACCCAGATTCTCATGGAAGTCTGCAACCAAAAACCATCTTTTGAAGAGATATATTGTCTTGGGAGTTCGTATGTCTGACCATGTTTACAAACTTCTCGAAATCACTGGCTCTTCGCCCGAGTCATCCGATAAAGCAGTCGAGGTTGCGCTTCAGAAAGCATCGGTGACCGTGAAGAACATCGAGTGGTTTCAGGTGACAGAAACCCGAGGTCATATGGAAGGCGGCAGGATTGCGCATTGGCAGGTAACCCTGAAAGCAGGGTTTCGCGTGGACGACTGAAGTGCCGTCGTAGGGACGAAGCGACCAGCTGAATCAAATCTACGGCAGTCGCTTCATCGCTTGGGTCAGCGACTGTTTTGTCGACCAGTATTCGGCCCATGGGTCACCAGATTGGAAGCTCAGATACTCGCGCGCCGTTTGCACGGTCCACTGAGCGCCGCTCTTGAGGTCGGCAAGTTGTTCCCAAGAAACTGGCATCGAGATGCCCATACCTGGTCGAGCGCGAGCAGAGAAGGCTGCAGCAGTTGTCTGCCCCTTCCCGTTGCGCAAGTAGTCGACATAGATTTTTCCGAGCCGATTCGACGGTCCAGAAATCGCAGAGAAGCGTTCGGGAATCGTCTTCGCGAGATGCGCAACGAATGTCTTTGAGAATGCCTTGACTTTCGCATAGTCCAACCGCGGAGCAAGCGGCACGACCACATGTAGGCCCTTACCGCCGCTTGTCTTCAACCACGCTTGCAAGCCCAGCTCCGACAGCAGCAAGCGGACAAGTTGAGCGGCTTCCTGGACGTGACTCCATTTAACGCCTTCGCCCGGGTCGAGGTCGAAGATGACCCGGTCGGGCGCATCAAGGCGTCGGACTACCGAGTTCCATGTATGAAATTCGATGGTATTCATCTGCGCGGCGGACAGCAGCGCGTCGACGGTGTCGACCGTCAGCAACGGTGGATGCTTTGGCCACAATTCTCGGTCGTGCGCTTTAAGCCCAGGCATCGCGGTGCGTTCAGCGTGCTTCTGGAAGAACAGATTGCCGGCGACACCATCTGGCGCGCGCACGAGGGCAACGGGCCTGTCTTTCAGGTGGGGCAATATCCGCTCTGCGACGCTGGCGTAGAACCGGACGAGGTCAGCCTTCGTGACCGACGCTGATGCGTCAATCACGCGCTCAGGGTGCGTTATCTTCAGTTGAGGAAAAGGCTCAGAGGCCTGCGTCGTTCCGCCTTCTCGGACTACGCCACGAGCGTCCTTATCGAGACGCAAGCCTATGAACGACGCTTGACGAATCACTTCATCGGCGGTCCACTCAGTGAACTCTACCTCCGCGACTAGGATAGGCTTTACCCATCTCTCACTCCCCGCTGCGCGCTTTGACCATCGACCCGGTTTCTTGAGGGGCGTGTTGAAGGGTGTTGCGTCGACTTCGAGCGGCGTAAGTTGCTTCCAGAGGTCGCGCGCAGTCTTCGAATCCCAACCAGTTCCGACACTCCCTGCGTCATGAAGCTTGCTTCCCACGTAATAGCCGAGCAGCAAGCTGCCGACCTCTCCGTCGTTGCCGCCACGCGCGGTCATGCCACAGATGACGAGTTCCTGTCTGAGCCGAGCTTTCGCTTTCAGCCAAGTTTGCGTACGCCCCGACTCATAGACTGCATTGCGCCGCTTGAGCATCAGTCCTTCCAAACCAAGGCCTGTCGCAGCTTCGAATATCTGCGCTGGCGGAGCGTCAAAATCCTGGCTGTACAGCAGCCGCTCTCCTGCGTTTTCAACAATCGGTGCAAGCAACGCACGTCTTGACCACAGCGGCACTTTGCGGAGGTCCTTGCCGTCAAGGAACATCACGTCGAAAAGGAAGTAGAGGATGTCCTTGTTCGATTGCCCATCAACCGCGTTCTGAAGCGCGGAGAAACTTGGAATCCCGTTTTTTAACACGACGATTTCGCCATCCAGCCATGCGCTGGATAGCTGGAGCTTTTTAAGCTCGGCTACGAGCAGCGGGAATCGAGTCGTCCAATCATGACCGTTGCGGGTAAGGAGCTTCACTCTCTTCTTGTCGACTCGCGCTAACAGGCGGTACCCATCAAGCTTGGACTCCACTACCCACTCGCCGCCTGCTGGCAGTGAGGGAGCGAGTGTCGCAAGCTGCGGTTCAAGCTTAGCCGGCAGTGACGCCGTCACTGCAGCTGAGAGGTCAATCTCCGGAGCTTCGGCGCGCGGATTCCGGGCAGTGCGCGGTTCGCGTTCTTCGACGGGCCCAAGGGGATTCGCGATGACGCTGTCGGGGAGTGCCTTGATGACGTCGTATTCGGCGAGCGGACGCGCCCACTCATCGCGCTTCTTGAACATCATCCACTGGTCGGCCTTGTCTCCAGGCTTTGATATCCGTACCAGCTCCCACAGGCCGGCGAGCTTTTCACCATGCAGACGAAAAATCAATTTTCCTGCTTCCATACCCTTGTCAGCATCTCCGACCGGCTCCCACGTTCCACGGTCCCACACAATGACGGTCCCTGCGCCATATTGCTTGGGAGGGATAGTGCCCTCGAAGCTAGCGTAATCGACGGGATGGTCCTCGACGCGCACTGCAATCTGCTTCTTGGCCGGGTCATAGCACGGCCCTTTGGGAACAGCCCATGAGAGCAGCACGCCGTTGTGTTCGAGCCGGAAGTCATAGTGGAGGCGACTGGCCCAATGCTTTTGCACAACAAAGCTGCAGCCATGGGGTGGCGTTCGGTTTGCCGTACTCGCATTCGATGGGGACGGCTCAGGCGTGGCGGCAAAGTCGCGCTTATTCCGATAGCGCTCGAGTGGCGTAGCCGCTGCATTTTTGCGGGATGAAACCATCGCGGTTTCCCTCGTTTCGATGGGCTGATTACTGCAAATCGCGTGCCGCCAAAGCGACGCGTCGAGCGGCTGACCGCGCTTTGGGGTATGTCGCCGCCATTCCGTCTACGATACTGACGTCAAGTTAACCAAAACCCATGGCTCGGTGCGCGGACGTGGCCCGGCACGTGTAGTGCTATTCTGACCATCCCGCCGCCCGCAAGTCGCGGTCGACGATTCGCTCATGTGGTTACGTCAGGCGAATAATGCCGCCGTCTAGGAGAAGCCCATGGTCGCCCGTTCGATTGCGTCGCTCTCTCTTTCTTTCGGTCTGGTCTCGATTCCGGTCCGACTCTACTCAGCGACGGAGAGCTCATCCGAAGTGCGGTTCAACATGCTTGCGCCAGACGGCTCGCGTGTGAAGCAACAATACGTTTCCGAGAGCACGGGCAAAGTGGTCGAGCGAAGCTCGATGCAGAAGGGGTACCAATTCGAGAAGGACCGATACGTGGTCTTCACCGGTGATGAACTCAAGGCGCTGGAGGAAGGCGCGAGCCACATTGTAGAAATCGTGTCGTTCGTTCCTGAAAAGTCCGTCGACCCACTCTTCTACGACAAGGCGTACTTCATCGCTCCCGACAAGCGCGGTGGCAAGCCATACAGCCTTCTACAGGAGGCGCTTTCCCGAACTGGCCGCTGCGCGTTGGCGAAGTGGGCGTACAAGGGAAAGACTCGCATTGTCCAAGTTCGTCCGACCCCGGACGGCATGGTCTTCCAGCAGCTTCTGTTTGCAGACGAAGTCCGCTCTCTTAGAGACCTCGATATCGAACATGCCGCGGTGTCTGAATCGGAACTGAAGCTTGCAGTCCAAATCATCGAGCAGGGTGCCGAGGACAACTACGACGCATCAGCGTATGAAGACGAAGAGAAAAAGCGCGTCCTGGGTGCCATCGACCGCAAAATTGAAGGCAAACAAATTGTTGCGCCCGAGGCTGGCGAAGCTGCGCCAACTGGCGAAGTGATTGACTTGATGGAAGCGCTGCGCGCTAGTCTCGCGAAGAGCGGCGAGAAGGCGAAGCCGGCAGACAAGCGGAAGACCGCGTCGAAAGCTGCGGAGGAGCCGGTCGTTCCAAAAACTCGCAAACCCGCCGCTCGAGCGCCAAAGGTTGCCGTCGAAACTCCGGCGAAGGTGCGCGCCCGAAAGTGAGCAAGCGCGACGTATCGCACTACGTGTCACTCGCCAAACTTCAATCGATGCTTGGCGTGTCGCGCGGCGTCGTCGATGGCCTCATCGAGTTAGGTCTCGTGACGCCTACCCGAGGACCTCGCAACGCGTTGCGCTTCACGTTCCAAGACGTCGTCCTTGTGCGCACGGCATTGCAGTTGCGGACTGCGAAGACCACGCCGCGTAAGCTGCGGGAGGCGCTCGACCGACTCAAACGCGAGCTTCCTGACGAGCTTCCATTGTCCGGCATCCGCATCGCTGCCGAGGGAGACGCGATTGTTGTCAAGACGGGGCCGTCACGGTGGGACGCGGTAACAGGTCAGATGCTGCTCGACTTCGAAGTAGCCAAGGTCGGAGGCGATGTCGTGCTGTTTGACGCGACGCCTGAGCGCAAAAACTCGGCAACTGCGCAGGCACAGGAACGATACGATTTGGCTGAACAGTTGCTGGCGGCTGACCCGGACGCTGCCGAGCAGAACTACAGGCGCGCCATCGAGCTGTCTCTCGAGCCCTTTTACGCTGCGTACGTCGACCTCGGCGCTTTATTGTGCGAGGACGAACATCAATGCGGTGAGGCGCTGCGCGTGTTCGACCAAGCGCTTGAGCATTTCCCGGACGATGCAGTGCTGCATTTCAATCGAGCGGTGGCGCTCGACACGATGGGGCGGCTTGATGAGGCAAGGAGGAGCTATGAGAAATGCCTGGCGCTGAATCCGGACTACGCCGACGCCCATCACAATCTCGCCATCTTGTTAGACAAGGGCGGCGACCGCCGCGGTCTAATTAGACATTTAAACGCCTATCGACGTTTGAACAATTAAGGTCAGCCGTGGCGTGCCTCCTCGCCATGCCTGGTGGCGGGTTCGACTTTCGTCACTTCTCCGTCGGTGAGAGAGGACTCGACGACGCGTTCGAAAGTGAAGACGACCAAATTTGATTGCTGCCGTGCTCTAGGTCGGCGCTAGTCCGGTTCCCGTACATTCAGGCGCAAACTACCCATGTCCGCCGGTCGTCGAGCGCAAAGCACCTTTCGGTAATCTTTGTCCCCGCACTACAACGATAAGCCCATCATGGTGTGGCGGTAGCCGTTGTCCGCATGGCAGCATTTGCTTAACCCGAATCCGGGATTAGACCAAGCTGGCGTTGGGTGACGCGGTCGCGGAAGGTGCTTTCGACGACAAGGACTCGAAAGTAACACCCGCAAAGGGCCAAATGAATTGAGCGACCCAAGCTTAAGTAGAGTACGTGTTGGGCTTTCTCCCGTCGGTGGAGCGTTTCGGTTCCACTTCCGGCGCTAGCACTGAGCGAATATTGCCTCAGCAACGTCTGTAGCCGCGGCATCCTTGCGGTGCGCCTTGGCGCTCGGGTCAGGTTGCCTGCACCACATCGCATCCCCGTGGATGCGAAAAACATCGGGAATCGAAACTGCGTGTTGTGCAGCGACGTTCCGAGGAGTATCAATCATGCGTCTAGCAAGAGACGACCCCCGCGCCTGCGAAGAAAATAGCGCTGAGTTCGTTCCGCGCCAGGATGACCTGTTCTTCGCCGCCGTGACAACGACACGTACGCCCATGCTGGTTGCGGACGCGCGTCTCCCCGACTATCCAATTATCTTTGCCAACGATGCGTTCCGGAGGTTAACGGGCTACAGCGACTCCGAAATATACGGCCATAACTGCCGGTTCCTGCAGGGTCCCGATACCGACCTAGTAGTGCTCAATGAGCTCCGTATTGCCTTATCAGAGAAACGGGAGTTTGCCGCCGAGGTCCTCAATTACCGAAAAGACAAGTCAACCTTTTGGAACGAGCTGTTCATTTCGCCGATTTTCAACGAAGAAAACGAGCTCATATACTTCTTCGCGTCGCAAGTTGACGTGAGCCGCAGACATGAGGCTGAAGAAGGTTTGCATCAAGCTCGGAAGATGGAGGCGCTGGGACAACTGGCCGGAGGCGTTGCCCACGATTTCAACAATCTTTTGCAGGTCATGGTGGGATATGTGGACCTCCTCGACTTGAGCGTCAAAATGGCTGCCGGAGATGAGCAGCTACTAACAAATATCGCGAAGATTCGCGGCGCAGTCAAAACCGCGTCGTCTTTGACCCAACAATTGCTACTTTTCGCGCGAAAGCAGGTAGTCGTTGGTCGTGCTGTCAACCTCAACAGGGTTTGCGACGATTTGCTTGAGCTCGCGCGGCAAACGCTTGGAGCCACAGTTTCGGTTCGAACCGACTTTGCGAGCAGCCTCCGGAATTGCATTCTGGATGTCGCGCAGTTTGAAATGGCAATTCTTAATATCATTCTGAATGCTCGGGACGCATTGAATGCCCGACCTGATGCGCGAGTGCTGCTGCGAACAGCCAACTTCGAGGTAACGAAGGACGAATTGAAAGGGCCGGTCGACTTGCTAGAAGGACACTATGTAACGCTGTCAATTTCTGACAATGGAGTCGGGATGCCGCCGGAGGTTGTCGAAAAAGTCCTCACCCCGTTCTTTACGACCAAAGGCCAAGGAAAAGGTACGGGCCTTGGTTTGAGCATTGTTGCGGCTTTTGCACATCAAACGGGCGGCACAATCACCGTATCTTCGGAAGACGGCGTGGGCACGACGTTGACGTTTTATTTTCCGGCACTTGAGACACGGCAGGAGCCGCAACCAGGCGTCTCCAACGTACTTCGTCAGACAGGGAGCGAGAAAGTCCTCATTGTGGATGACCGCAGGGACGTCGGCGAGGTTGCCGAAGCGATGCTCAGCGAGTTGGGCTATTCGACGAGACTCGTGTTGAACGCGGAGGACGCCTTGACCATCCTGAGTTCAGGCGAAGAGTTCCACTTGCTTTTTACGGACCTTGTCATGCCGGGCATGCTGACCGGCGTTGGGCTGGCGCGTGAAGCCAGGCGCCTGAGACCAGACCTCCGAGTGCTCGTAGCGACTGGATATGCTCAGGCTGTGGTGGACGTGACTGATGTCAATGGCGCGCGGTTCAGGGTCATTCACAAGCCATACAGACAAGCAGACTTGGCGCGTGAGGTTCGCCAGGTGCTCGATGATGGACGTCGGCACTAGCGCTTCAATGCGTGAAGAAACGTGGGTGGCCGCCAATCAGGCCATGTAGAGCCCAAGCAGGGGAAGTAGAGTCGCCGAACTGAAAGGTCTGCGCGAACCCCATGGCAAACAACAACAAGTTTGCGACGGTAAAAATTCGCGCTGTCTGAAATAGCTACGCATGATTATCCGTCAGGCTACCTCCAATGTACGGAACCCGCACTGGCGTGCGGGCTCCGATGTTTCACTTAACAGCCTCGCCCACTCCGAGGTCGGCGCCAGTTAAGGGGTCGGCCGTGGTATCGGACGCGGTGCGGGATGCCATGGCCCGCAGCACTTCGGCATCGTCCGCAGTCACGTTAACCATCGCCAAGCCGTCGCCGCCGTCTACTGCCGGCTCAGGTGCTCCGACAAACTCCCAATCGGGTCCTTCATTCCACGGGCCCCGCGGAGATTCGTCGCCGCTCGACATCTTGTAGTAGACACTGGTGAACTCCGGCACACCAGGTAGCTTTCCCTGCGGAAAATTCGGCTGTATCGAGTGAAGCGCTTTCTCGAATGACTTCTGGTGTGCGATTTCCCGGGTCATCAGAAATCCAAGCGTTTCTTTGATGCCTGGGTCATCCGTCACGTTAATTAGCCTTTCGTAAACAATCTTGGCTCGCGCCTCCGCTGCAATATTAGAGCGAAGGTCCGCCGTGGGCTCCCCAATGGTGTCAATGTACGCTGCAGACCATGGAACTCCTGCTGAGTTCGTGAGTGCCGGACCTCCCCCATAGAGCAGCGCAGTTGTGTGCGAGTCGT
The DNA here is from genome assembly GCA_001544595.2 of Caballeronia peredens. Taxonomy (GTDB): domain Bacteria; phylum Pseudomonadota; class Gammaproteobacteria; order Burkholderiales; family Burkholderiaceae; genus Caballeronia; species Caballeronia peredens. Next base: position 57,901 of record FCOH02000009.1, read on the forward strand.
TGCCGCCGCCGGTCATTGCACGATACAGCTCCGCTTCGCTCTCGACCGCCTCCGCTAGCTGACCCTTTGCACCCTTATTTAGCATCGCGACGATTGAGCCCACGATTTCAAGATGGCTGAGCTCTTCGGTTGCGATGTCAAAAAGTAGGTCTTTGCGGCCAGGGTCGTCTTCGCCGACGGCTTGTGTGAAATACCGGCATGCCGCGCCAAGTTCACCTTGTGGCCCTCCAAACTGTTCGAGCAATAGATTTGCGAGGCCGGGGTTAGGTGCGGCGACACGCACCGTGTATTGCAGGCGTTTGTTATGTACAAACATGGAGTTCTCCTTCAAAGCGCGGCACGGACGAAGCTCGTCGATGGCGCCTGGGTGAGACAGATTTTGGAAGTCGTTAGATGGGTCACGCTGTCGCGTATCGCCGTCCCTGACTGGTGTCTCAGAACGTTGAGTTCTGGCGGACGCGGCAAGGCACCGCGCTTGGTGAGTGAAAATGCCTACGCTCTCACGCACACCGCGTTCCCGGAGCGAAATTAGAGGGAGATTTGTCGCAACCCTTATCAGTTGCGGTGAGCAGCTTAGAACTCGACGCTTAGGGGCAGCCCCTTCAACTAAGTACGCGCTATTCGAGAAATCGCGTCACGGATTACGAGCACTGCCCGCATCTGCAGATGCAGCTGTCAGCGTCGCGTCCGGTCGTCGTTCGCGGCGTTAGTCAGCTACGCTGTCACGGTGTCCGTGGCTTCCCCAAGCGGAACGCGACGGCCGGTCCGCACCTGCCTCAGGAAAATTTCCGCAATTCCCTTTGTTGGAATGCTCGCGTCAATACGACGTAGTTCGTCTAGACGACACCATTTGCAGCGTGCAATCTCGTTCGCGGGCACTGGCTCGGCCTTGGGACCAACGGTCACTACGAACACAAAGTGCCGAGTCTGCAAGCCGCGAAACTGAAACGCATATCGGACATGTGCAGCGTCGAGCCCTGTTTCTTCTCTCAGCTCGCGAACCGCTGCATCGGTAAGCTCCTCGCTCAGCTTGGCTCGGCCGCCGGGAAAGGCCCACCGTCCTCGTGCTCGTGCCACGAGGAGAACTCGTCCGTCGCGCTCACAAATGACCGTCGCTCTGCGTTTCATAGGCTCAGCGTTTAGTTGAACGTGCAGGCCGGTTTTAACTCGTCATCGCCAACCCAGGCGAGGCATGAATCACGGGCGGCTAAATCCTGAATGATATAGCCTAGAGACTTCTAAGGTTCTTTCGCGAGCTCCGTGATGAAGTCGCGCTCGGGCATCGAAATCAGCTTGCCGGCCATCATACTCGGCACGGCCTGCCTTATATCTGTGCCGACCCTAATGTTGGCTTTACTCTGGCTCTTCGTCGGAGCGGCCTGCATCGGGCACCGCGACCTGGAGACCTTTCCTACCGATGGAGTTCCCCGCCGTTGGCGGACCGGTGCCCGCGGTTGGATTCTCTGGATTTATCACATCGCGTGGTGGCCTTGGTACATGCGAGCGGAGATATCCCAACTCCTCCTCGCCGTAAAGGCGCGGCTGTCGAAGCACTCGCGGCGTGCGGAGTCGGAGGACGCGCCGGACGACAAGTCCGAATCGCATTAGAACAAGGGCCGAAAGGTCAGCTCAATCAGGCGCGGCGGTCAGTTCCAGTATGCTCGGCTGAGGGTCGCTCAGGTCTCATCCGCTGCTCACGCCAACAGGTCATCCAGCATTCTGTTAGCGGCATCGACACCCGCTGACAGAGCTGCCGACTCGTTGTCGAAGGCGTTTCCGCTGTCATCGCCCAGCATCAAGGGTGGGAACACTGGAGTGGTCGACGAATATAGAGAAATCGAAACGACCGCAACGAACCCGGCCGTGATGGGACGCGTCCGTTTAATGACTGCACCCTCGAAATCCTGCACATGTACGTTCAGCGCGTATGGCTCGCGCGCCCAAACAGTCTGCATGTTTGCCTCCGTTCTGACGAAAAACGCGCGACCGGAACCGACCGGAATCACGGCTGCCCGGACATTAAAGTCGGCTGAGCAGCTTGTCAAGTCGAAGAGATGGCGAGGAACAGACCTTGCAAGCGGGTACGATTCCAACGCAGGAGAATCTATGACTACAGGGAAACTACGCGCATTTGTTGCGACGGTGATACTCGCGGGGGCGTCGGTGGCGTATGCCGACACACCAGGTTCGGACTGGATGCCGAAGGAGCAAGCGATACAAAAGCTCGGCAAGCAAGGCTACGCGAAATCTTATCTGAAGGCGGACGACGGACACTGGGAAGGCGAAGCGACGAAGGGTGGGCGAATCTATGAACTGCATGTCGACCCGCATTCCGGCGAGATTACCAAGAGCGAGCCGAAGCACTGACGGCATGTAGTCGCACGCGCGCCGGAGGCGGATAAAATCTTCGTCACCCTCTCTCCCGCGCTATGGCTTGAGGTCGGGCCACGCCTTCGTTTGGGCGAGCCGAGCTTCCTCCGAGCCCTCCGGCGCCAGGTAATCGTCGCAAACGGCGATAGCTCGCGTCACATCTGTCGATTCAGCGTCGCTCCGCGCCAATAGCTCTTTGCGCCACATCAGGACGTCCTCGCGCCCTCGGTGGTGCATCTCCCAAACCATCCAGTCAAGTAGATGGACCAGTTCTCGGCTGGGGATGTCCGTCAGTTCTGCGCTGGTCATGACCTGTTCCTTCGTTGGCAGCGTTATGCGTTTCGGCTGCAAGGCTCCGAGGCCGTATTTGCAAACATTCGTGTGCTCCATTGAACGAGCATCGACAGCACTAGCGCAAGTCCGAAAGCAATGCCAATGCCTTGGCTAGGGAGCAGCACGGCGAGCGTCAGACAGAATGCGGCAAATGAAAAGCGGCCGAGAACCATCCCTCGCAGCAACGAAACAACAAATTCTGAACCGTGAGCACGGTGCGATGATACCGACAGGATGCTTCCGAGCAGTGGAAAGACCGCGAGCAAGCCACTCCACTTCGGCCCAACAGCGGCAGCTAGGTAGGTGACTACCAATGTGAGCAAGGCACCCAGGACCATTCGCATCGCCAGGTCTCGACGGCGAAGCGGTAGTCCTGGTGCTTCAACTGTGCTGCGCGGAAGGAATCGCTGACCGATTACGACCGCCACGAAGGCGACGCCGATGCACCACGGCAGAGCAGCAGGCAGTTTGGACAGCACAGATGCGACCAAGAGCCAGCAGACCAAGGCCAGCGCAAAAGCGGTCGGCCATCTCGCCGTCCGGCAAGCCCACGCATAAGTGAAGTTGAACGCCTCAGAAGCGCAGATTGCGGAAACAGAGAGCATCGCCGCTTGCGCAGCGAATTCCGGCCCCTTCTCCATTGCAAGCAGAAAGAGTATCGGCCCGGCTACAACAGGAAACCCGGCGAGCCATCCCGCCGCCTTTGGTCCCCACCATTTGCCAGCCATCGAGATGAACCAGAGGAATGCGGGGACCAGGGCGAGCTTGAGAGCAAGCATGGAAATGGCTCGTACGTTAAAGATGCATTTTATCGACTTTGACCAGAACATTGCGCTCAACGAAATCGCGACGAGCGGGGTTGTCGGCACCGACCAAGCAGCCTGACAGTTGGACGGTCAAGCTCAGACGAGCGGGCGGCTGCCGTAGACATATGCTCGTATCGCTCTGCCGCTCAGCAAATATTTCATCGAAATTCTCTCGCGTAGGCCGAGACTTTTCTCGAATTCCTGGGCCGCGGCCAAAATCATGGCCCTTCCAGCGACGTATACTTTTAGCAGCCTACCTATTTGGTCAGCTGCCGCGTGGCTGGTCGGACATCAACGGCAGCGGCCATGGGACAACCGGTACTGTGGGATAGTCTTGAGACACTGGACAGGGTGGCGAAGTTAGCGCCCTGAGACGAACGGCTGACGGGCGACGCTGGCTCCGAGGGGCATCTCACGATGCTTTGGAACGTGTCTGAAGGCCTGGCTTAGGATAATGCTGGGCTCTACTTCACCAAGGGGCATTCAAAAAACGAAGCATGTACGCCAGAGAGAAGTGCTTCACATGAACAAAAAAGAAGCGGTCGATGACGGGTATGAGTGGTGACCAACTTGCGGAAGCGGATTTGCACTGCGAGGTAATGAAGCGACGAGCCACTACACGACTCGTCGCTGCGCAAATCGCGCGGACGGTTATGCTGCCGCTTGAACTCGAGTCGATTTTGATTCGGCCACTATCGGCCGGCGTGTCATGGTCAGCACGACCACCGCGCCGAGAACTAGCAGAGCGCCTGCGATAACGAAGGCGTAGTCATAGCTGCCGGTCGCATCGATGACGTAGCCTGTCGCGATAGGCGCAATCATGCCGAAGATGTTTCCGCCGACGACCACGAACGCCATCGCTTTCGCCACGTCTTTCGAGCTCGGCAGCAAGTCATTCAATAGCGCAAAATTCAGAGACGTTGTCGATGCGATGCCAGTGAGCGTCACCGAGAACACGAGCAGAAGCGCCGCAAGGTTAGTCGTGAACGGAACGGCCAGGATGGCGGCGCCTGTGAGCATTGCGAGGGCAACCGCATTGCGACGGCGGCCCGTGCCGACACCGCTCTTCTTGAGATAGTGGTCGCTGATACGGCCGACCACGATGCAGAGAATGACCGCCGCCGCGTAGGGGACTGCGGCGAAGACACCGGTCTTCGAAATACTCATGTGGCGGCTTGCCTGCAGATAGCTTGGCAGCCAAGTCAGAAAGAGGTACTGGGTGTAGACGTTGCAACCCTGCGTCAGTGCGAGGCCCCAGAGCGTCGGGGAACGCAGCAGCGACAGCAGACCTGACGCCGTCTGGCCTGCATCCGCGGTTTCCGAAGTGTTGCGTGCGGCAGGCTTTGAATCGCGCTCACGCATAATCTTTTCGCGCTCGTCAACGGACAGCCACTTGGCCTTGTCGGGCGAGTTGAAGAAAAGCAGCCATGCTGCCAGCCAAAGAAATCCGATGCCGCCCGCGACGACAAACGAAAAGCGCCATCCGTACACGGCAACCAGAGCACCGAGGAAGACAGAGCAAATGGCCGGACCCGCGTAAGAGCCGCTATTGAACATCGAGGTGACCATGCCGCGCTCAGACGCAGGAATCCACTGACGGATGACCTTCGCGCCTACCGGGTTGCTCACCGATTCACCGCCGCCCATCACCAGGCGAGCGAGCAGCAGGCTCGTGAAGTTGCCCGCCGCACCGGTCAAGGCTGTTGCGGCTGACCAAATGAAGATGCCGACGCCCGCCATGCGCTTTGCGCCAAAACGGTCAATGAGGATGCCCATCGGGATAAGGAACAGGGCATAGCTCCAGATGAACGATGAGAACAAGTAGCCCATGCCAACGGCAGACAGCTTGAACTCTGCCGCAATCGGCTTGGCCGCAATCGACAGCGCGATGCGGTCCATGTAGTTAATCATTGCAAGGGTGAACAAGAAGACTGCAATCCAGCCTCGACGATACGACATAGTTGTCTCCGAAATTTCAGAGTGCCTGTCCGGCGCTCGCGGTGTTTCTACAAAGTCCGTTTATGACTGACGGTCGGTCACAAAGGCGCGCCCGTCGAATTGCCTCGTCCGTCACAGGTCGTGTACAGCATTTTGTTAAGAAAAAACGCACTTTTGTTTTCGTCCTGGCCTACGCGTCACGCCGCGTAAATCGTTGCTCATGTCACCTCGGCATTTTCACAGCCTCTAAGGCCGATGCTTCCCGCGGTCTGCCTGTTGCAATTGGCGTGAAGTCCGTTTGGTGGCTGACGAAGGCGCCGCCTTATGCCTCACAGACCTCTAAAATCTTACGAAATCAAAACTGCTTTTTCTAATCATAGAACGCAAAAACCAGCGAGCGCAACAGCGTGGTGCGATTCTTGGTGAAAACACCTACCGGACCCGTCGCAGGCGCACACTTCATCGACGACATGCGGCACGAGCTAGCGCTGAGGCTTGCTTCGTGCCGGCGGAACACCCCGAAGTCGACAATCGACCGGCGCAACTGACGAGCGAATCTGGACCGCTCCATGAACTTGACCGGCGACTGGCGAACTGTGAGACGGGAGTTCAGCGTCTACTTGCGATGGACGGTTGTTGGGCCGATTGGCCTGCGGCGCAATGCTGGACAGGCGCGATTGCGAACTCGGCAGAGGGCCTCAGCAAATGCCAACGTCATTTCCCGGTGATGGAGGTGAAGAGGCGACTGATGTCGCCTACCACTGCACCGCGGTTATTGCTCGCTGAAGACGATGCAGACTGGGCTTCCGGTTTCAATGACTTGCCCGGTCGGCTTGAGCCCACAGGGCGTGACGTCGAACTCGATGATGGTGTCGGTCCGTTCGTTGGCCACGAAGAGGTGCTTGTTCTCCCGGTCCAACGCAATGAAACGAGGGAAGTCGCCGAAGCATGCTGTCCAGTCCGCGGGCCCCGGCATTCCGGCATCGTCCAGTGCAATCAACGCTACCGTATTGCTCCCGCGATTCGAGACGAAGAGTTGTTTGGCATCTGCGGTAATAACGATTCCGGCGGCGCTCGACTCGCCGCCAAAGTCAGGAGGAAGCACCGAGACTGTGCCGCGCGGTGTGAGCTTTCCGGACTCCGCGTCGAAGTTCCACACGGTCATCGTGGAATCGAGTTCGTTCGCGACGTAGACCAGGGGAAGCGTGGGGTGGTACGCCGCATGACGCGGACCTGAGCCAGCGCTCCAACGTTGGCTCACTACTTCGCACGTGCCATTTGAAAGCCAGCGCACTGCAGACACTGAGTCGATACCCTTGTCCGGCACGATGTGCCAATCCGTGTTTGCGGTCGAGGTCTGGTAACGGGAGATGTGATGGGGGTGCGAGCCTTTCTGCTCCTTCGAGTGAGGCCCCGGAATCCCGGTAAATGTCATCACGTCATTCGACGAACCGAGGCCTCCGTCCGCTTCGACCGGAATCCTGGTCACATTTCCGGTCGCGTAATTGGCGATGTTGAGCCAGGCCTCGTCTTTCGAGAACGCCAAATGCACGGGGTTTCTGCCATTGCACGAAACGGTGTTGACGTGAATGAGTCGCCCTGATTCGGGGTCGACCCGGAAACTGCTCGCCTGCTCACCATCTCCGTGCACGGTGTACAGGAAGGTCTGAGCTCGATTCAGTGCAAGGAAGGATGGATTGTCTGCTGTTGGGAAGACGTCGACGAAACTCCACGCCGCTGTGCGCGCGCAGATTTTATACAGCGCGATGCCTTTGCCGCGTGCGTTGCGCTCGCGGGTCGTCCGGCATCCAACATAGGCGAATTTTTGCGACATGCTTCCTCACACTCAAAGAGACAAAACTGCGAAATCCCGGGCGCCCATTTGTTGAGCGCTACTTTGCCCACAGGCTTGCTACGCGATAAAGTGCATTTTATGATTATAAAAAGCGTTAGGTAAAGCGGTTATCGTTGAATATTTGGTGCGCATTTACCCTGAGAATGCTCAATCAGAAAGGGAGACAGCTATGGATGTGGCAAAATTGTTGGCGGACCCCGTGGGGCACGAAAGTGCACTCATCGCCCCTGTCGAGGCACTTTCAGCTGCTGCATCCTGCCCTTCGCGAACGATGTCACTTACTCCGCTTCAAACCCGCGTGACGCGGGAAATCATCTCTCTCGCCCGTCGGGACGACATGGCAGAGGGCGAACGCTTGGCCGAATCAGTGCTCGCCGAGCGCATTGGCACCTCTCGAACTCCGGTGAACGTTGCGTTGAGATACCTCGCCGACATGGGCGTGCTCGTGCACGACCATAATCGCGGTTACTTTCTTGCGAGGCCGGCGCGTGAGCTCAACGACATCGCCAAGCAATTCTTCGAAGAGCCTGATGAGCCGCTCTACCTGCAGATTGCGGAAGACCGGCTTGCTCGTCGTTTGCCCGACGTCGTCTCGGAAGCTGACCTCATGCGGCAGTACAGCGTCGCTCGCAGTGTTTTGCGCAAAGTGTTGTCGTTGATGCAGGAGGAGGGCTGGTTAGAGCGCCAGGTCGGCCACGGCTGGCAGTTCCTTCCCATGATTGATTCCGTCGAGGCCTACGAAGAAAGCTATTTCTTCCGGGCCGCAATTGAGCCGACGGGCGTGCTATCTCCATCTTTCAAATGCAATTCAGTGGAATTGGCTCAACTTCGCCGCCGCCAGCAGTACATCGTGGATGGTGGGTATCTCACGATGACATCGATTGAGCTGTTCGAAGCAAATAGCGAATTGCATGAAACGATTGCGAAGTGGTCGGGCAACCGGTTCATCCTGCAATCGGTTCGGCGTACGGACCGGCTGCGGCGTTTGGTCGAATATCGGCAGGCGAAAGCGCGGAAACCGAGGCAGCAACAGGCCATCGAGCACCTTGCAATTCTCGACGCAATCGGCGCTCAGGATTTGCTCAAGGCGGCCGGCCTTCTTCGAGAGCATATTGAAGGAGCGCGTCGGGCCAAGGCCCGGTCTGCAGAGATATTTATGGCAGACACGGAGCGGGTGTAAGCAGTGGGGCGTATTCGCCCCTTTTTTGTCTTTTGCTTGCGTTCGGAGCCTTTCGCCGGAAACCATCGCGCCTTTTGGGGCCCCACCTTGCGCTGAGCGGCATTGTGTACACGCACGTCTGCCATCACTTGGCTGCCGGCTGCCTGCAGATAGGCAAAGACCTGCTCGTTCCTGCCATTGCGCTCGCAATGGTCGTTGGCTCCGTCATTCTGACATCCGGAAGCACGCCGCCGTCCTAGCTTGGGTTCACGCTCGCCTTCTGGCATTGCCTCGACCAGGTCAATCAACTTCACCCTTCTCAATACCGCGTCGCGAATGCCGGCGAAGTCGGGACGGCGATGACGCTTCTCGTCATCGACGGGAATGCACTTTTGCGCCTGGCGCCAATCGCCGGCTGACACGTGATTTAGCGTGCTGGCGGGGCGCGGCTGCCGTTCAGAATTGCTGGCAGCTTGCCTACTCATCAGGACCGTCGTCATAAGGACCATGACGCGCCCGCCTTGTCGAACCGTTGCGCCCTGGCTGGTGTCGTGCCTAGGGGAAAACGCCACCCCGTATTGCATTCTGTGCTCACAAAACGCTATACTGATTTCCATGATGTGGTCGAGAAGGCCATCACCTGTTGCTCGGAACCGCGCTGGTCGCAGGGCACGAGCAGTTCCCGCTGATGGCTGGACCGCCATCAAGCAAAACATTGGAGGCATCCCCATGATTCCGCGTACTCCCTCTGGCGCCGCACTTCTTCAGCCGGAACACCTCACGACCTACGAACGTGGCGGTGGTGCGCGCACGACGCCGCTGGTGAATCGCGAAGTCGGAACGTCGAGCTTCATCACGGGCTACACGTCATTTGGCCCGGGCGTCGAAATTCCTTTTCATAGTCACAATGTGCAGGAAAGTGTGGTGCTGATGGAGGGCAACGCGATTTTGGACATCGACGGTCTCGAATACGAACTGAAGCCGCACGACGTCACTTTCATCCCGCCGAACGTCAATCACCGCTTTCGCAATCTGTCGAAGACCGAAGGAATGAAAATCCTGTGGATTTACGCGAACCCGCAAGCAACCCGGACGCTGACGGAATCGGGCGCAACGGCTCCGGTCTCTGCAGAACACGTCAAGCGTTAAGCCCTGAGCGCTGCCGCGATAGCGCCAGCGATTCAACCAACCGCAACCTTCGTCATTGCCACGTCAAGTCACGAGAGCGCTCTGCTGGCGCTTTCGGCTCATGTAGAACGAGGCAGTTTCAATTAGTGTCTGTTTGACCTGGAGATTTCATGCCATACCTCGTTCAGGCGGAAAGGCTGAGCCGATTCGGTGAAGCCGTTCTCGAATCTTTAGGCGTCCCCGCCGCTGATGCACACCTACTAGCCGATAGCCTGGTCGTAGCAGAACTGTGGGGACATTCCTCTCACGGGATGCTCCGGTTGCCCTGGTACGTCGAGCGCCTGCGTACCGGCGTCATGTCCGCACAGACGAAGCCGGAACTCGTTGTCGACCACGGCGCAATTGCGGTGATAGACGGTCACCACGGCATTGGCCAGGTACTCACGGCAAAAGCGGTTGAACTCGGCGTCTCGCGAGCGCGTGAATTCGGAGTCAGCGCGATTGGCGTGCGCAATTCGAATCACTTTGGCACGGCGGCGTACTTCACGCGTAAGGCAGCTGAGCAGGGTTGCGTCGCAATTCTCGCGACGAACGCGAGTCCTGCGATGGCGCCTTGGGGTGGCCGCGAGAAGGCCGTAGGCACGAACCCGTGGTCCATTGCTGCTCCGTGCGGCGACCGTGGCGTTGCCGTCCTTGACATCGCCAATACCGCTGTGGCTCGCGGCAAGATTTATCTGGCAGCAGAGCGCGGTGAGCCCATCCCTAAAGGCTGGGCAGCCGATGAGAACGGCGTGCCGACGACCGACTCCGCCAAGGCGATTCACGGAATTATTCTGCCGATGGCTGGCCACAAGGGCTACATCATCTCCTTCATGATGGATGTGCTCGCAGGCGTTCTGACCGGAAGCCACTTTGGTTCGAAGGTGGTCGGCCCGTACGAAGCGGACAAGGTCTCAGGCGCAGGGCACATGCTCCTCACGATTGACGTGAAGTCGATGATGCCCGCAGATGAATTCGAGCAACGTATGAAAGAACTCATCGACGACGTCAAGTCTGTGCCGACCGCTCACGGCATCGACGAGATTTTCTTCCCTGGCGAAATCGAAGACCGCAGCACCGAGCGCCTGCGTAAGTCGGGCATCACGCTCGCGGACAACACCTGGCACTCCATGCAGAAGCTGGCCACCGAGTCCGGCGTCTCCCTTCCTGAAAATAACGCTGCGTAACTAGGACCCAAAGAATGCTCGCTTTGCATGTTTCGTTGCTGGTGCACGAAGACAAACTCGACAAGTTCCTGGCTGCAATCGAGGAGAACTCGACCCGTACGTTCAATGATGAAGTCGGTTGCCGATATTTCGACGTCTTGCGAGACACGAAAGACCCACTGCATTTCCACTTCTATGAACTGTACGACGACGAGGCCGCCATCGACGCGCATCGCGCAGCGCCACATTTCGCCAAATGGCGTGAAGCCGCTGCCGAATGCGTTGTCCCGGGCAGCCAGGTGAACACCATCTCCAAGCAGCTCATGCACCTCGCCTGATTCCCCAGGCAGCATTCGTTCAATGAGAAATGCTGCCTTCAAACACCTCAGTAACGTTTAAGTGATTGCCATGACCAACCAGATTGCCACTATTTGCCCTATCAACGGCGAGCAGCTCAAGACCTACGCATCCATGACCGATGCTGAGATTGAGGACGCTGTCAGCAAGGGGTATGCGGCTGCAAAGGCGTGGGGTACGCGTCCGCTGAACGTGCGTGTTGCAGCGGTCAGAAAGCTTGCCGAAGAGCTCCGGAAGCAGGCGGATTCGTTCGCCGCGCTCGTGACCTCTGAGATGGGCAAAGTCACCGCTGAAGCTGCTGGCGAAATGGAAAAGTCCGCAGTCACCGCACTCTACTACGCGGACAATGCCGAGCGCATTCTCGGCGATGAGGCGGTTTCGATTGACGGCGTCGACGCATGGGTTGCGTACGAACCCATCGGCTTGGTGCTCGCTGTGATGCCGTGGAACTTCCCCGTTTGGCAGGTAATGCGTTTTGCCATTCCGTCCATCACGGCGGGCAACGGCGTCCTGCTCAAGCATTCACCGAACGTAACCGGCTGCGCGCTCGCACTCGAACAGCTATTCAAGGATGCAGGCCTTCCTGAAAACCTCGTAACAACCTTGGTCGTGGCCGAGCCGGAAGTCCCGAACGTCATCGAGCGCCTCATCGCCGACGACCGTATTGCTGCTACGACGCTGACCGGTTCGAACCGCGCAGGCGCAGCAGTGGGTGCCGCAGCAGGTCGCGCATCGAAGAAATCGGTCCTTGAACTTGGTGGTTCGGACGCGTTCGTCGTTCTCGACGATGCGGACCTGTCGAATGCCGTGGCTGCTGCAGTCAAGGCTCGCTTCCACAACGCTGGCCAGAGTTGCGTTTGCGCGAAACGCTTCATCGTTTCCGAGTCGATTGCTAAGGCGTTCACCGAGCAATTCGTCGCACTGACCAAGGACCTGGTCGTCGGTGACCCGCGCGAAGTTAGCACGCATGTTGGACCGCTCGCTCGCGGAGACCTGCGCGACGCGCTGGACCGACAGGTCAAGCAATCCGTCGAGGCGGGCGCGAAGCTCCTGGCTGGCGGCAAGTCGGTCGACGGTCCGGGCTACTACTATGAACCAACAGTGCTCGGCTCGACCGGCCCAGGCATGGTCGCTTTCGACGAAGAAACGTTTGGCCCGCTGGCCGCGATTGCTGTCGCAAAGAGCGACGAAGATGCGATTCGTTTGGCGAACGCAACGCAGTTCGGCCTCTCGATTAGTGTGTGGTCGAAGTCGAAGGACCGCGCGCTCGCGGTTGCGCGAGGCGTCACGACCGGCGCCGCATTCATCAATGCAGTGACGGCCTCTGATGCGCGCATTCCGTTCGGCGGCACGAAGAAGTCCGGGTACGGTCGCGAACTGGCAGCAGCAGGCATTCGCGAATTTACGAACGCCCGTACCTACTGGACGGTCGAGCAGAAGGCGTAAGCAGACAGCAAACCTACGTGGCTTCGAGAGGGTCTAGGCGGTCCTCTCGAAGCGACATCCCGGCACGGCCGCATTCTCGCGTAGTAGTTCATGTCGGCGTTCATTCGCCTCTTCCTTCGCACTTTTGGCCTGGCAGCCTCCGGCAGTCGCCGGCGCCTTCGGTTGCCTCGAGAACCCGAGACCTATCCGGACTGGTGGCGCAACGTCAGCGGTGGCGCGAACAACGCACATAAACTCTCGCCGCAGCCTTCCTGCATCCAGGAACGACTGCGCTGTTATCTAGACCCGCGAACGAACTTGACCGGTTCACGTTCTTCCGCGCGAGTGCTGTCGCCTTGGGTCTGCCCCCTAGGTGGGGCAACTCATTCCGTCAGCGGCAGCTTTGGAGATTGGTAATGCATCGGATTATTGTCGTCGGAGGGGGTGCGGGCGGACTCGAGTTAGCGACGCGCCTGGGTGACCGCTATGCGTCGAAAAAGCGAGGCGCGAGCGATGGCGTGAAAATCACTTTGGTCGACCGCAATCCCACACACGTCTGGAAGCCCCTCCTGCACGAAGTTGCGGCGGGCAGCATGGACCCGTTCACGCAAGAACTCTCCTATGCTGCGCAGGCACGCTGGCACAATTTCAAGTTTCAGCTTGGTGAACTCATTGGAGTCAATCGGGAGAGCCGTCGGATAACGCTGGGTGCGATTGCCGACGAGGACAGCGTCGAACTTCTTCCGCGCCGCGAGCTTGAGTACGACACCCTCGTTGTCGCCATCGGGAGCACCACCCACTTCTTTGGCGTCAAAGGAGCTCAAGAGCACTCCATCGCGCTTGACACGGTCGGGCAGGCGGAACGGTTTCGCAAGCGCCTTATTTCGGCATGCGTTCGCGCCGAGTTCCAATCAAGCGAATGCCCGACGAAGGCGAATGGAGAGCCGAAAGTCCAGGTCGCAATCGTTGGAGCTGGCGCTACAGGCGTTGAGCTTTCCGCTGAGTTGCGCAACACCGCGCAAGTCTTGTCGGCATACGGATTGCATAAACTCGACCCTCGTCACGACATCGGCATCGTTCTCATCGAGGCGGGACCGAGAATCCTGCCAGCGTTGTCGGAGCGGGTCTCGCAGACGACGACCGAACTCCTCACGCAGCTCGGCGTGAAAGTGATGACCGGCGAAGTCGTTGCTGAGGTAGCGCTGGGCTGCCTCCACACTGCAAGCGGAAACACGATATGGGCAGACCTGACGGTGTGGGCCGCTGGCATCAAGGCCCCGCCTGTCCTCAGTATGCTCGACGGCCTGGCAGTCAACCGACTCGGACAGCTCGAAGTGCGCTCGACGCTTCAGACGACGCTTGACGACAATGTTTTCGCGCTCGGCGATTGCGCTGCCTGTCCTTGGCCAGCCCATGAAGGCAAAAACGTTCCACCGCGTGCGCAGGCCGCTCACCAGCAGGCCAGTTTCCTGTTTCGTTCGCTCCGAGCCCGCATCGAAGGTCGCACGTTGCCGGAGTTCAGCTATCGAGACCTCGGTTCCCTTGTTTCGCTTGGACACCACAGCGCAGTCGGAAACCTGATGGGCGGCGTTATCGGCGGAAACATGTTCATCGAGGGGTTGCTCGCGCGATTCATGTACATGTCTTTGCATCGCATGCACGTCGCCGCGCTACACGGCATTTCCCGCATGGCCTTGGACACCGTCGCTCAGTGGCTGCGCCGCACGACGGCGCCGCGCGTCAAGTTGCACTAGCCCGGGCAAAACGTCTGCAAAAACTCACGAGTACATCCACCCGCGCGTCGCGCCAGCAGTTTGTATTGAGGGTGACGCGCGGCATCGTTTTCCATCGGACGGAGGTCCTGTGAACCCTTCATCGCACAACACCACTGACACTAATTTTTCGACCGGCCGTTCCAAGGTAGGTGCGATTTTGCGGGTCACCAGTGGCAACTTCCTTGAGCAGTTTGACTTCTTCCTGTTCGGGTTCTACGCGACGTACATTTCGAAGGTCTTCTTTCCGAGCTACAGTGAGTTTGCATCTCTGATGCTCACGTTCGTGGTCTTCGCAGCCGGCTTTCTGATGCGTCCGCTCGGCGCAATCATCCTGGGCGCCTATATCGACAAAGTCGGTCGCCGCAAAGGCTTGGTCGTCACGCTGACCTTGATGGCAGCAGGCACGCTTCTCATCGCGTGCGTGCCGGGTTACGCAACGATTGGTATCACGGCTCCGATGCTCGTACTCACTGGTCGACTGCTTCAGGGCTTCTCGGCCGGTGCGGAGCTCGGTGGCGTTTCCGTTTATCTCGCGGAGATTGCAACACCGGGACGCAAGGGCTTTTACACGAGCTGGCAATCCGCAAGCCAGCAGATTTCCATCATTCTGGCGTCCGTGCTCGGCTATGTTCTGAACGAAATGTTCACAGGCAGTCAAATCCTGGCGTTCGCCTGGCGTATCCCGTTCTTCATCGGCTGTCTCATCGTTCCGCTTCTTTTCATCTTGCGTCGTTCGCTCGACGAGACGGATGAATTCAAGGCACGCTCACACCGCCCTGATACCAAGGAGGTCTTCAAGACCACACTGCAGAACCTGCCGACGGTACTCGCAGGCATGTGCCTTATCGCAATGACGACCACCACGTTCTATTTCATCACGGTGTACACGCCGACGTTTGGAAAGACGGTGCTGAAGCTGACCACCGCCGATAGCCTCATCGTCACAATCGTGGTCGCCGTGTCGAATTTCATCTGGCTGCCGATTGGCGGTACGCTCTCGGACCGCTTCGGCCGTCGTCCTGTCCTTTCGGTCATCACCATCATGGCAGTGGTTACAGCCTACCCGACGATGTCGTGGCTCGCCTCGGCCCCGAGTGTTTCTCACCTTGCGGCGGTGCTGCTCTTATTCTCGTTCTACTTCGGCGTCTATAACGGCACCGCTACTGCTGCGCTGACCGAGGTGATGCCGGAGCACGTGCGCGTCGCAGGCTTCTCGCTGGCCTACTCGCTCGCAACAGCCGTGTTTGGCGGTCTCACACCTGCAATTTCCACGTACCTGATTCAAATGACGCGCGACCCGGCCGCCGCGTCGTACTGGCTGTGCGTCGCAGCCCTTTGCGGATTCAGTGCGACGCAGTTCCTGTACCGAAAAGCTAGTCAGCAAAGTGCAGAGCGCATGTATCAAAGGCATTAACGAATCAGTGTGCGTGCGAACGGGACAGTGCTCGGTGACTTGAACTCTGTTCAATGTATTCACAGCGATTGAACGCCCGCCTTACTTGCTTCGACAGTGTCGCAACGAAGCGTCGAGGGATACCGAACGCCTTTCAAGCCTTGCCGACTGCGCGAGTTGCTCTTCCCGCCTCATCACGTCGGATTCAATGCTGACGATACACCGGCAAACTCTGGACAATCGCGCTTTAAGGGTGGTTTGATGGCTCGCGCTGCACATGGTCCAGTCTTACGCCGGAACGGCGGTCGCTGCTTAAGCAGTCGGCACTGTCGCCGCCGTCGTAGGTGTGACCTTTTGAGAATTCGTTTTGCGAGCAGACGCCTTCTTGGCCGCGACGGTTGTCTTTGCCGAAGCTTTCGTCGCAGCTTTCTTCACGCCCGCAGACCTCTTAGATGCCGCGACCTTATTAGCGCCAACCTTCGTGCTAGCAGCGCGGACCTTCGGCGCAGCTTTCGAGGTGGTCGCCTTGTGAGTCACGGGTGAATCCGATGTAGCGGCGGGGGCTTGTTCAATCAAAAACTTGGTTCGGTCCTTTGCGGAGGCCAGCCACTTGGGGGCAGGACCCCGACCGCTCCAGCTTGCTCCGGACTTCGGGTTTCTGTATTTTGCCGGCAGGGCACCTTTTGATTGCACTTCGCGAACCGGAACCTTTCTGCCGGACGCGCCGACCGTCTTTGCTGAAGACGCGGTATCTGGGCCATCGATAAGGAATTTCGTGCGGTCTTTCACGCCTTTAATCCAAGCCGGCGGCCGAGCATGTCCGCTCCAAGTCTCGCCGGTTTTGGGATTCAAGTATTTTGCGGGCAGTTTTCCTTTTGGAGCAGTTGACGCCTTGGAGGCTCGACCGACTGCAGTGCGACCCCCTGCCTTTGCGTCTCTCTTCGCTTTCGCCTTGGCTTCAATGTCTGCAGTCGTAAGCCCGTGCTTCAGCATCAGTTCACGTATCTGGTCCACTGCGGCTTGAGCTTGTTTCGCAAGAATTGTCTCCGCTTGCGCCTGAAGCCTCTTCATACGGACCTGAATGTTCTCGAGAGTAGTCATGTTCTCCTCCGTGTGGTAGCAGAAGGAACTATGACACAGCATTCTTGAAAAGAGTACCGAAACACCTTTGCTTGTATCAGAAGCTCAATCAGGTTGCTCCCCGAGGCGAGGAGACTTTTGAAGAGTGTGATACGGGACGGAGGGGCAGCCACGGAGAGGGGGCGGCGAAATTCGACTTCCAAAAATCGACACGCGGCGAAGAAGGCTGGCTGGCTCAAAGACGGACGCTCACCCGACCGCAATCAGACCAGCCTTCTTAGCTCGAAGACTATTTGCCGGCATCAGCCTCGCACTTTTTCATGAACGACGATTTGGCCGCCCCGGCGAGCGGCTTTCCGTCTTTTCCAACCGCTTTGCTCGCACACGCAGTGGAGACATTGCTCTTGTTGCCAGCTTCGCACTTCTTGATGAAGGAACTCTTAGCTGCGCCGGCCAGCGGTTTTCCGTTCTTACCGATTGCCTGGGACTCACAGCTCGACCCTGCCGCTGTCGGCGCGGATTTGACTGTCGCGGCGGAAGGCGCCGACGTTTGGGCGCACGCGATTCCGACCGAGAAACATGCTGCCACAGCGACTGCGATAATCTTGTTCATGACTATTCTCCGGGAGATATAAGGCTGTGCGCCTTGCCGGATTAACGTGCGAGAAGGTGCGGCGTTGACGCTCGACGGTAGAAATCGTTTGTGCAGCGCCATATCGCCACGCTGTTGCCACTCCCTTGAAAGCTTGGTGAAGCTCCACCCCCGGGGACGGGCGGTTCAATTACTCCATGGAGATGGGCGAGGCGGCTCCGCCGAAGATGTCTCCCAGGTCATCTGAATCGGCTTCGCAGATGTAGGGATAGAATCGTTCCACGTTCACCATGACGATTTTGGCGTTCAGATGATGAGGCGCAACGCGCATCTGTTACGGAGTGGGAGAAGATTATGGTTTCGGCAAACCGCTTGCTCATATTGATTTGTCTGTGCGCCTTCGTTTCTGCTTGCAGCGTCGCGCCCGTCGCGGCAACAAAGAAGCCTACCGAAGGGACTTCAAAGGTTCGCGCAGCGATAGAGAGCGCAGTCGCGTCATCGGATTCAGAGTTAACGAAAGACAGTCCGACGTCAAATGGTCGCCGACAAACGACTGTTCAATGCGACGCGGTTGGCAGCATGTTCGTTTGCACCGAAGGTGAAGCAATATGCTGGTGGAATCGTCGTACAGGCTACGGCTGCAATTGACCGTAGATTCATTCCGTCAGGCACGTCCATATCGGGTTAGACGGAGGCCAGTCTTTCGTGCCGTCAGCTGCGCCCGCGCAAGTCACATCAGCGGTTAGCGTGTTGCTAGGCAGGCGTCGTTCTCGAGTTAGACGGAACAGCCCAAAACTGATGGGCTAAGTTGATGTGCTCTGTAGTAGTTGACGCACCTGACCGCCGGATGTTCGATTCCCTACCAAAGAATCCTGCAGGCGAGCGCAGACAAGGGTCGGCTTCAGTTTGCGCCGCGTCACGCGAAAAACGGCGAGCTGGATGTCCCCGTAGACACACGCGCTTGGACAGAGCTGCATTGCGCTCTAGCGTCGCGGCACGAACGCGTACTACCAATTCATAAGCGACGGTTTGACGTCAATCAAAGTGAGCCAGTCGTCAGCGTTAGCTGTCCGACCTGGCGTGGGCATATTTGCTCAACCAAACCAAGAAGTAAAGCGGCCGGTACCGGCTTCTGAAGTATCGCGCTCACTGGAATTGGAGAGGTAGCCACCAATCCGGACATTAGGATGACCGGTATATCTCGGAAATCCGGCGCCGACCTTAAGATTCGCACGACTTCCGGTCCCTCTATGAAAGGCATATTCACATCTGACAAGATAACGTCCGGTCGGTGAGTGACAGCTGCGTGCAGTGCCTCAATGCCGTTGCTCGCGGTGGTTACGAGGTAACCGCAACTAACTAGCAAGTCTGCTAGGGCATCGCGAAGATTTGAGTCGTCGTCCGCGATTAAAATATGAACCATTTGCGTTCTCGCATGCGCTTACCGGTTTGGTTGTTACCTCCCATCAGGTACGGAATTTGGCGCTTTTTGTTGTTGACGTTACCGCGCGCATGTCGCCACAAAGGGGAAACGAAGATTTCTCTAGCTATCCTCCCTGTGGAAGGAATACGTATAAATTCTTCCCCGAATCGAGGTGATGCAATCTTCCGGCACTCGACCCTATTGCCAAGCGTACCCTGCAACCAGTTCGCAGAATTGATGCATCGACACCTGAGAAAACGGTTCAAGCGGGCTCCTTCAGCATCGCCACCAAGTGACCAAATGAACGACGATGCTCGGGATATTCGGCACGATAGTCAATATGGACCCGCTCGGACATAGACTTAATGCAGCCTCTGAAGGTCAATGCCAGGGCACTCGACGGCGTCATATTTGTATGTTCACGGCCACTCCGTCCGGACAAATACTGGCATATTTGCGGAGCCAAATAAAGCAGCGAATCGGATACTCTCTGTCGCTTCTAGAGCGCCAATTGCCTGTTGTGTTTTCAACGCTATCCTCAGTCACATGGCCGCGAGTAGGTGTCCGACACGGTTAAACCTATACTTCACGACGAACTCTGGACGCTCATCGAACCTTTGCTGCCCACTCCAAAACACGTCGGCACCGTTGTCCAGGATGCAAGCTCTCGACAATTGTGCAGTGCTTACAGGCATCCTCTTTGTCTTGCAGATTGGCCTGCGCTGCGACCTACTTCCTCGCGAGATGGGTTGCGGCAGCGGCGTGAGTCGCTGGCGCCGCCTGCGTAATTGGCAGGACGCAGGCGTCCGGGAGCAGTTCCACGAGTGGCTGCTTGCGCAACTACGCGCGGCCGACCAAAGCGACTGGTCTAGTTGACGCACCCATAAGCGCAATCTTCGCCCGAAAGCGCAGACGCTATTGACCCGGTCGGCCAATCCGGCGAATCAATGGACGCATGCAAATGGATGCTGTTCGGTAATTTCGAAATATATCTTCGCCAAAATCCAACAATGTGATTGTCATGTGCAGACAACGTCACCGCCACTGCGCATTCGGTCGGGGCCATTGAGGCCGGGACGACTTCGCGTCAGGAAAACTACGACGGGCGGAAAGCGTGCCGCAGCACACTGTCCGCGCGTAATCATGATTCACCTTCCCCCAAAATTGGGTGGCGACTTCAGGGACATAAGGCGCTGAGACTTCGCTTTGTTTGCCGTTTCCTGCACATCTCCCCAATCGATGCACCGAAAGTTTCAAGGCAAGTTGTGACTCTGCCCGCGCGCATCTGGCGATGCGCGCAAATTCCTCGACGTCAGAGGACCCACCTGCGGTGAAGCATTGATTGAGCCGTTCCTTGGTATCGAGTGCCTTCGTAGAAACTTAGGTTGTACACGAGGCGGACGTGTTTTTCGGAGTCGGGCCATACTGCGCCCCATCGAGTTCGCAATGAGGCTCCGTTCATGTTAGTCCACCGATTTAATAAGCTCCCTTGGGGATGACTCGGCAAGCCTAGCGACAGGCGTCCGAGAGTAGGGTTGTCGAACTTAAACATGCCGCGACAAACGAGACCGCACATATGCTTCTCGTCGATTTTTGCTGAATTTCGCATAGGACAGTTTCAGCTGCTGCATTGAAGTTGTGTAGCTTTCGAACGAATATGCCTCGCGACGAATGTCGTCGTAATACCGATTCATAAATGCCGAAGCTGTGAATCTACCGGACGCCACACATCTTCCCATCCAAACTCACTCGTTGAACGAGCGCTCGAACATGAGAATCAGAACTCCTCTTGCATACGCATTTGTAGCAACGGCTCTGGCATTTGCCACGTCGGCACAGGCGCAATCCTCTGTCACTTTGTATGGACTCGTTGACGCTGGCGTTGGTTACCTCCGTACCAACACCGGAAACCAGTTCTCCCTGCTTAGCGGTGCCCTCCATGGCGACCGTTGGGGCATAAGAGGCATCGAAGACCTTGGCGGAGGCTTGAGCGCCATCTTTACGCTCGAGAACGGATTCAACATCTCGACAGGTGCCTTTAACCAGGGCGGCCGTGAATTTGGTCGGCAAGCCTTTGTAGGCCTCCAGAGCCGTTCTCTTGGGACGGTGACTTTTGGTAGGCAATATGACCCCGTTGTCGACCTGGTTCAGGGCGCAACGGCTGACCCGATATACGGGGGTACGTTTGGCACGCCCGGCGACATCGACAACTACGATAACAACGCCCGTATCAATAATGCAGTGAAATACAAGTCACCAACATACCGCGGGCTGACCTTCGAAGCTCTTTATGGATTCAGTGGAACTGCCGGCGCTCCAGGCCAAGGGCAGAGTTGGGGGTCGGCTTTGCAGTACGCGTCTGGGCCGGTCACGTTGGCAGCTGGATACTTCTATAGCTCCAATGCGTCGAGCAGTGCCATCCGTACCACCTGGTCAGCGCCGACCGCTGATTCGTTGTTCAAAAGTCCCATCAACGACGGGTACCAGTCGGCAAGTGCGATGTCGATTGCGAGAGCATCCGGCCGCTACGCAATCGGAACTTTCACTCTGGGAGCCTCCTACAGTAACGTGCAATACAAACATGATGCACAGTCATCGTTTCATTCTGGTGAGCATATCAATGCTGCGAACTTCTTCGTCTCAGACCATGTTACACGTTCCACGTCTGTCGGCGTTGGCTACACGTTCACCAAGGCGAGTGGCGATACATCTGCGACTTATCACCAGGCAAACGTCGGCGTACTTTACGACCTGTCGCGCACCACTACGCTTTACGCTCTTGGTGGATATCAGCACGCGAGCGGTCAACAGCGGATGCCGGGCGGTGGGATTCGTGAGGCGCAGGCGTCTATCGGCTCGCTCGGCGTGACCGGCGGCACCAGTCAGGAGCTAGCAGTCGTCGGTATGCTCCATCGTTTCTGAGGTAAGCGGCGACACAGGGTTGGTGGCCGGGCGGTCATCGACGGAAATTCAATCTGTAGTAAGTTAAGGAGCTATTCGTGAGGACAGCGAATTTGGTAAAGATTTTCACGGCAAGCGTTTTTTTTACGACAAGCGTTCTGGTGAGTGACCTAGCTACCGCGCAGGCCCAACAGAGCACTGAAACAAAAGCGCAGACGGTTGTTGGCACTAACGTACAGACGTCCGAATCCGCACCACCGCTTGCGCCCGACGTGACGCTTCGCGGAGGTTACAACGTCGGACCCGGCACGGCTTCTCGCGTTCCGGGTTGCACCGGGCCGGTCAGCTTCTGCAATATGTATAGCGGTAGTTGAAGTCGATTCAATTTCCCCGGCACGTTTCGCTGCGCCACCGTGTGCCTCACTGCCGAGACGTGCCAACACACTTGGAACACGACGGCGGAGCATATCGAGATACTCATGGGTGAGGGAAAGCCCTCGCGCGGTCACTGGCGACCTAGTCATGGACCGACACGGAATCCTGGTAAGCCCCGCCGTTGGCGAACAATGTCTGCGAGGGCCGATTGACCACTGAAAATTGGAGTCAGGGCGCTGGAGAGAAACGCGGTCAGCGCATCTGCGGTCATTACGCAGTCTCTTGGAGACAGCACAACGCGAAGGGCTTCAATCCGTAAGTATTGACCGCGCAGATAACAACAGTCCTGTACGGGAGCTCTTCTTAATTCGAATTAGTCTCCCACCTAGACTGTAATCACTAGCCGAGGGCAGGGCTGCCCGGGCAGCGAACCAAAATGTCGAGGTAAACCTCCATGAAGTACATTATCCGAGCTTTCATTATCAGCGCGACACTCGTAGCTCCTGTCATCTCCTTCGGGCAATCGACTGCACCATTGACTCGCGCGCAAGTTCGCGCAGAACTGATTGAACTCGAGCAAGCCGGATATAAGCCTTGGGCCACGAGCGATGCGACCTATCCTGCCGAAATTCAGGCCGCCCAGGCAAGGGTAGCTCAAAAGCGTGCGAACCTCGCTGCAGCCAAGACTCAGAATTCTGCTTCCAACGATACCGGCGATGTCGTCGCGGGCACGTCAGAATCAGGAGCTAACCGCCCCACCGGAGCTCATGACGGAATGAAGCCAATCTATTCAGGGCATTAAACGTTTGTCGCGTAGCACGTGCCTGTCCTAAAAGACGGGTTCTTTGCTCTTGGGGGTTTGCTCGACCGTCCATGCTTATTGGATAGGGCATCGGGCAACTCCCGGCATTGCTAAGTTAATGATGTTGACTGAGAAAATGAACGGCGTCACGGCGATTCCGACCACCGGGAGGACGGACGAACGTCGTCAGCTTTGAGATTGACGACGGAACTTGCGCCAAAGCCGCGCTCCATCTCTATCGAAGCATGTCGCCTAGCAATAGATGCTCGCAGCGAATAGCCAAGCCACTGCCATCGCTATACTTAAACTGTCGTCCGCAATGCCCAGATGGTCTCAAGGCGGTATCATTAGCGAAGCCTCTCATATACAAACGGCGGACGTCAAATGGACACCATCAATCAGATGCGTATCTTCGTACGTGTCGTAGATATGCGCACCTTCACTGGTGCGGCGGATTCGATGGATACAAGTCCAGGAGCGATTTCGAGGGCGGTATCAGAGCTCGAACAACGCCTGCGCACACGATTGTTCAACCGGACAACACGGAAGGTCGCCCTCACGCCGGTTGGGGCCGTCTATTTTGAACGCTGCAAGCATATCCTTGCCGAAATCGAAAAGGCGGAAGAAGAAGCCGGCGATGCGCAGCAACGCCCGCTCGGCAAACTTCAAATACATAGTTTTACAGGCTTCGGACAGTATTACGTTCTGCCTGCAGTAAAGGAATATCGCAAGCTTTACCCGGAAGTCGAGGTCGATTTAACGCTGTCGCACCTCGTGCCGAAACTGTATGAGGGAACCTCCGACGTGGCGATTGTGGCAACCTCCTCGCTTTTGCCAGATTCCGAGGTGGTCTCGCACCTCCTCGGCGCCTCGTTTAGCGTGCTCTGTGCATCTCCTGAATTTCTAAAAGCCCGTGGACGCCCTCAGACGCCGGAGGAGCTGGCGAATTACGAATGCCTCATCCTCGATACGCCGGCGTTCCCTGCATATGAATGGCTGTTGGAAACATCGAAGGGCACCGAATCGATGCGAGTAGCAGGTCCCGTAAAATTAAATACGGTCGAGTCAATGGCGGCTGCTACTCGCGCGAGCATGGGAATTGGCGTACTGCCTGTCTATGCCGCTCTTGATGGACTAGCTGACGGTAGCCTGGTCAGAATCCTGCCCGAGTACACCCTGCAGAAGATAAATATCTTCGCGTTAAACCCGTCGCGCAAGTTTACGGATGCGCGAATCCGTACGTGGATTGAATTCTTGCGCAATTACTTACCCACAGCAACCACTCGCGATGTTCGCCAACTTGAACAGCACAGCCATCGCGCAACCACTTAGCTTCGGCGCGTTGTGATGCTTTGACTTGCGCCCTGACTAGAGAACTTCTCTCGCACAAGGGAAACCCAGTTTGGGCGGATAGACCAATTCAGTTCGAATCTTCCATCGAAATCACGCGAGGTAAGCGCACCGGAAATCGCGCGACCCGGCGGGAAGTCTGCGTCTTCGCGCCCTTCAACTTGGTGTTCTCGATACAGCCTACTGGCATGTACGGCCTTACGCGCTTGCTGTTCAGCTAGAACATGAAAGACAAGTCAGGATTTCGCAGCCATAACGTCGGCCCGCCCTCGTTCGAGCAGAGTCTCTCCGCCGGACACTCACCTTCCGCGGGCGATTGCTGCCGACACGAAAAAAGGACGTGCCTTTTTTCTGCAAAATAAGTAAAGGCACCATCGAATACAAGCGGATTTACTAATTTGAATGATTCCCTGCAGCGCCTTTAGACAAAGAGATTTCCTTTGATGGGTCGATTTGTGAAGACCGCGCCTCTGTTCCTTGCCAAACGAATGACAGTTCTTTCGCTTGTCCAGATTGATAGCACTCAGCACATCAAGTGCAGGTCCGGAGAACCGCACCCCATCTGCCTCACCTTGTTCGGGTTAGCCCAAAAGCGCTTTCAAACAGGTAGCTTTGTTCGGTGTCGAGCCGAACGCCGTCGATTCCAGTCATCTCCCGGTTGATACAGCGTCGAAGCGTTCGGCAGCTAAGGATGGGTAGTAGGCGCAGTGCATGCCGAGGGCATGCCAACTTTCGCGGAGTTTTGACACATAGGCCGAACGGAGCAGCGCGTTTTCGGCTTCCCATTGGGAAGCGCGTCACGTAGGATGCGTTACTCTTGAGGTCATGGCTATGTCTGCCCGGCTAGAGTATCGAACTAGCAGCGTGACACTGGTTCGTTGGGTGCTACCGCAGCGGTGAGTTATGCGAAGTCACAAATTGGCTCCTCGCTGCGAAGCGAGGAGTTATTGGCCCGGGTGTCGGACAGCGTCAGCAATTCCCGTTATGCCGCCAGTTTTTCTTTGTGCAGTGCGACGAGTTCCGCTTCGTCCTTCAAGGCCTTTTGTACCGCGGGGCGGGCTTCGATACGCTCAATGAAGGCAGCCAAGTTCTTGAGGTGGTCAAGGTTGACGCCCGAACGCTCGTGCCACATCGTTGCCCACACGTAAGCGTCGGCAACTGTGAACTGTTCGCCGGTCAGATACGAACGCCCGTCGGACAACTGTTCGTCGAGCACACCGTAGGCCGTGAGCAACTTGTTCGTATGAAATTCGATGCCTTCCGGAGTCATCAGCTTGCGCATCAAGGGAATGTGTTTCTGTGCGATTTCGGTGGCGATGAAGGTCAGCAACTCGTCCATACGGGCACGCTCAATCGTGCCGTGAGTCGGAATCAATTTCGCTTCCGGATGTTGGTCTGCGAGGTAGGACGTGATGGTGATGGTCTCAGTCAGAGCTTCCCTTTCGCCGTCCAGAACTAATGCCGGCACGTAGAGAAGCGGGTTGACTTCAGAGAACCTCGAACCGTCGGAGGTCGACTTCCCAAATACGTCAAAGTGGACCAGTTCCGGTGTCAGACCGATTTCGTTGGCGATTGCCTGCGCGGCGAGGGAACAAGTAGCTTGGGCGATGTAGAGCTTCATCATTTTCTCTTCCTACGAGGATAAGTGACCGGTTTGTTCCGGGTTTCAGATGGTGCGCTGTAGCGCACCGCTAAGATGAAGTATGGTTAAAGTTGGGCCTTCGATAAACAGCGGTTCAAGAGTCAGTCTGTAGAATCGCGAGCGACAATCTGCGTGCGCACATCTACGTGAGTGAGTTGTCCGGCAGTGGCCGCTAGCGACGCAATTGTCAGCGCGAAACCGCTTAGAAGAACTCCCATAGGACCGAACGAATCCATAAAAACAGAGGCGAGTGAGACCCCGAGCAGTACGCCTGCGCACCCGGCCGATACGTGCAGGGCGTTGGCGACCTCTTGCGCACGCGGAGCGAGCGCGACTAGGAACGAACGCGTTATCACCGTGCCTGCGTTGTGCGTAGCACCCCATAGCAGGACTGCGGTTGCCATAGCGACACCTGGAGTGTGGTCGAGCACAAAAAGAAGGACGTAGCAGAGCGCGAGGACTAGAGGCTGGGCAAGAGCCGTCGAGGCCGAGTGACCTGCGAGCAGGCGCCCGCCCAACGTAGCACCTAGCACGCCACCGACTCCGAAAACCACCATTAGGAACGCCGCTGATGGCTCGTCAAATGCCGACTGGTTCACTAGGTAAGAATATGCATTGCTAAACACGGCGAACATTGCGGCGTACTGCAAAACCGTTGCCAATATTGCAAGCAGCAGTTCGCGAGTGATACGAATCGACAGCACGCCATACTGCGCGCGTGGCGGTCGCCCGGTCTTGCTGCCTGTAAGCATCGACAGACCAACGACGGCAGTGATGCACGCGAACACCGAAAAGGCTGACTGACGAGGCAACCCGGTGGACGATAGCCACGTCGCCATGGGGAGGCCCAGCAGAAGGCCAAATGTAGCCACCCGACCCGCAAACACGCCTTTCCAAAACGAGGTGCGAGGGCTCGCACAGGAGCAGGTGCTCGAGACGGCTCCCGCCAACAATACCGGGTGAAACAACGCGACACGCTGACTAGGTTCATACCACCACTTAGAGCTTAACTCTGGAGGAGCGGCAGAAAGACATGCAAGGGTGGCAAGGGAAAACAGAACGATTGACAGAGTGCGGCGTCTCCCTTTCACAGGAAAGAAAATTGTGGTGATAGGCGCAATTCCAGCGAACGCTAAAGCAAGCTTCTCCATACTGACTCTCAAATGTGCCGGCTAGGGAGCGGAGTTTGATTTCCCGGAAGAAGGCCAAGTAACTTGCGTACCGTTCGTTTTTGACAGTATCAGGCAACGGATGTCATCGCACACGAATGCGGCGGAACCGAGCTGGCCGTTCGAAAAATGCCAAGTCAACGAGATTGCACAACCGGCTTCTTTTCACTTTGGCACAAGCGTTGCATTACAGACTGTTGGTGCCAAGACTGGTCAGTTCACGGGCCAACTCGTCGATGTAGCCGTCGGTCATTCCACAGTCGATGAGCGCACGCTTCAGTCTAAAGACGTACTCGGAATTTTTTCCGAGCGACCCGGAAGCGGCTGCTATGAGCGGTGCAATTGACTTCGGTCGGGAGTCTGCATCAAATTGAGCCTGAAGCGGGTTAGCAACAAATACGAGGGCCATCGCCTCTCCGCCGGACTTGAATCTAACAGGCGCCCACGTCGGAGTGTAGGCCCCGGTCACCATTTCGCGTATCCAGAGAATGCGGAGTTCCTCAGTCAGATTTGCTTCAGGGATGCGAAGGGCAACCCCGTCGGTCGAGCCGCCTGGTTCGAGTGAGAGCATTCTTCCCGGGTTTCTAGGGCTACCACGTCCGGCGAGGAGCCGGATACAAAAACTGCGATGCCAATTATCTAGCGTCGCTGTTACACGGCAGTCGTATTCGGAGATGGGGTTCCACATCAATGAGCCGTAAGCAAACACCCAAAGGTCCGTTTGTTCCGGACGTCGGGTCATAGTATCCGCGAGCGAATGGTCGATTTGCGATTGCGTCCAGAGAATATCTGGGGGCAGCGAGTCGAAACTCTCAAGATACGCTCCCGAGCTGATAACACTACGGTTCAACATGTCTCTTGTCTCATAACGTTCGCCTCCAAGCTGTGCGCAGTGAGGCCGCGAGCAAACGGTTTCATCGGCTTGTGGTTTGTTGTGCGTTTGGTGAAGGAACAACAAGTTCAAATTATGAGGGTTGCGACATCTCAGATAAATATCTACCGGAGAGACACACAGTCTGCGCGAAAGAGACAATGCACACGATGTGACTAGCTTAGGAAAACGTAGTAAGTCGGAATGGACAACCAGGACCTTGTCGAGGGGTTTCGCCAAGGAGCCTCATTAAACACTCCCGATTCAGCGGCATTCTTTGGTGGCGGGGAGGAGGGGTACACGGACTAGCCAACACTTTATGGTGTGCCCGTCACCTCAAGATAACGCGAGCCACTCTACGAAGGCGGCCAACGTCGCAGGAGTGTTGTTCTCACGAAGGTGGCCGGAGCGCAAGTGCATGCCGGTCGACATGGAATCGACGCCATGTCTTCGAATGCTTATGAGCACTCGGTGGCGCTCGAATGAGTGGGTGTTTCGCGTTTTACCCGAGCCGAGTGAATTTGATTTTCGTCCTTTAAGACCGTAAATTTCGCCGAGGAAATGGCACTTGGGGTTTCCGGGTGCCATTCGCGTTAGCACAGGCTGCCAGTCAGCAATCGCGTCTCTGATGTGTCAGTTTGGCGTAGGTGCCAAGACATTGCTCTTGACGTGCGATTCGCGCATCTTCGTGAAAGCCGCGCGCACTTCCGCCGCGAAGATTTTGGGCTGTTCGAAGGCGGCGAAGTGGCCCCCTTCAGTGGGTTGGTTCCAGTAGACCATGTTGGTGAACGTGCGCTCAGCCCATTCCTTCGGTGGCGTGTAGATTTCCCCAGGGAACACGCTGACGGCGACGGGGATGTCAACTTGCACTGCAGCGAAGGTCAGACCCGGATGCTCCGCGTACATACGTGCTGAGGACGCACCGCTGTTCGTCAGCCAGTACAGCGTGATGTTGTCGAGCATCTGGTCGTAGGAGAACACGCGTTCCGGGACACCGTTGCTATGGCTCCAGGCACCGAGCTTCTCGTAAATCCATGCCGCGAGACCGGTGGGTGAGTCGGACAAGGAGTAGCCGATGGTTTGCGGCCGCGTCGTTTGGAGGTGGTGGTAGAAGGAGCCATCGTTTGCGAATCGCAGGCATTGGTCAATGGCTATCTGCTCTTCTGGCGTGGGCACATCTGGGAACTGGGCCGGTGCAACAAACGGCAGATTCACGTGAATTGCGCGCAGGCCCTCGAGCTTGATGCGTCCCATCTCGGTCGTGATGACACTGCCCCAGTCGCCACCTTGGGCAACATATTCGGTGTAGCCGAGGCCTTTCATGATGCTATCCCATGCACGGCCAATGCGGTTACGCTCCCACCCCTTCGTAGTCGGTTTGTCGCTGAAGCCGTAGCCAGGAATTGACGGCAATACGAGGTGGAAGGCATCTTCCGCCTTGCCCCCGTGCGCCGTCGGGTTGACGAGCAGGTCAATTACATCAAGGAATTCGACGACGGACCCTGGCCACCCGTGAGTCATTACAAGCGGCAGTGCATCCTCGTGCTTCGAACGAATATGCAGGAAGTGGATGCCGAGGCCTTCAATAATTGTTTTGAACTGGGGGTAGCTGTTAATGCGAGCTTCGACACGACGCCAATCGTACCGAGTGCGCCAGTATTCAATGAGCTTTCGAACCGGGTCCAGTTGCGCTCCCTGGGACTGGTCGTCCACGGTCTCGCGCTCGGGAAAGCGGGTTTCGTCCAGACGCTTTTTCAGGTCATCAAGGTCGGACTGCGGAATGTCAATGCGAAACGGTGTGATGTTCATAATCGAACTTGCCTCGTGTCTAGCCTGGAAAGGGCTAGTCATCCTAGGCGAGCCGGCCGGTTTGAGAAAGATGTCCTCCGGAGACGCAGAGTCGCTTGTTGGGAGACAGTCGCCGAACTGTCCTTTTCACGCTGAGAGATGAATTGTCGCCTGAGGGGAGACGCTCTAACCACCGAAGCGTTGTTTATCTTTGATGACTGGTTGTTCAGAATGGCGTGCTTCGAAGGCTTCATCGCGCGTGAGCCGGTCGACATGCCTCACAATTCAACCACTCCACAGGTTCACCGATGAACACCGCTACGTCATCCGGAACAGATAGTAACAAGCTACTAATTCTTGCAGCCGTTTGTCTGTCCGCGCTTGTTTTACCTCTCGCCTTTTCAGGGGGTGCTGTCGCTACGCCCGCAATTGGACGAGACCTGGGCGGCAGCCCCGCTATGCTCACGTGGGTAACTAACGCGTTCATGTTGAGCTTTGGCAGCCTTTTGATGGCCGCCGGCGCGCTCGCTGACCAATTCGGCCGCAAGAGAATTTTCGTCCTCGGGCTGGGTGGCTTCATCATCATTTCGTTTGCTATGAGCTTCGCGCCCTCCGTGCTGTGGCTCGATATTCTGCGCGGTGTTCAAGGCATCGCGGCTGCGGCGTCGCTTTCTAGCGGCGGAGCATCACTTGCGCAAGAGTTCGACGGTCACGCGCGTACGCGGGCGTTCAGCATGCTTGGTACGAGCTTCGGCATCGGTCTGGCATTCGGTCCTCTAATGGCTGGGACGCTCATCGAACATTTTGGATGGCGTTCAATTTTTCTCGTTATCGCTGCGATTGGCGTTGTCGCCTTCGTCTTTGGGGTGCCGCGAATGAGGGAGACGCGTGACCCCAATGCGACGGGACTAGACTACCCTGGCACAGTCACGTTCACCGCAACGCTCGCATTGTTTACTTTCGGCGTGATTCAGGCGCCGGAAAGCGGATGGGGTAGCCCGCTGGTTGTGACTCTTCTCCTTTCATCAGCTGTCTTTCTCGCAGCATTCGTCACGGTCGAAACGCGCGTCAAGCGACCAATGCTCGAGTTGAGCCTATTCAAGTATCCGCGCTTCGTCGGCGTGCAGATTCTGCCAGTCGGCACCTGCTACTGCTACATCGTGCTAATCGTGATGCTGCCGCTGCGCTTTATCGGCGCTGAAGGGTTGAACGAGATAGACGCTGGCATGCTGATGATTGCCCTCTCAGCGCCAATGCTCGTTGTACCGATGCTGGTTGCTTCGTTCACACGCTGGATGTCCGCTGGCGTGCTGTCGGGTATCGGTTTCTTGATTGCGGCCGCAGGCCTGTACTGGTTGAGCCTGGTCGACTTTGGTGGCCCTAAGACTGAACTCATCATGCCAATGCTAGTGATTGGTATTGGAGCGGGCATGCCTTGGGGGCTGATGGACGGTCTGTCGGTTAGCGTGGTGCCAAAAGAGCGAGCAGGTATGGCTTCGGGCATCTTCAGCACGACCCGCGTGGCAGGAGAGGGCATTGCTTTAGCAATTGCGACCGCCGTGCTTGGGGCGCTGGCGCATACGAGTCTTTCCCGCGTCATTTCCGACAACGGTGGTGACATTGCCGCACGTGTTGCAGAGGCCGCACAACGTGTCACCACCGGCGACATGGTGCGCGCTGCTTCGACTTTGCCCGAAGTAACCCGGCATGCTTTGTCGTCAAGCTATGCGGATGCATTCACGAGCCTTTTGCACGTGCTGATTGTCATAACCCTGCTCTCGGCAATTGCAACCTTCGCGTTCCTGAGCAAAACTGAGCCTCAGGATAACGAGCCGGGCACGAAGTCTGACAAGAAGGACGTCGGTGAGAAGGTTGCTAGTGCATAACGCTTGAGGGGAAAGGAAAACGGACTGACTTGCAACAGTGGCATCCGAGTTCTCGGCCGTTGCCCCGCGTTGCGGCGAAATGCTACGGCGGATTTATAGTCGGGCAGCAGGCGCTCCGTCGTCGCAGCATCACCAAGCCAATATTGCAAACGCGTCGACGGTTCCGCAATTTCTTCCTGCCGGCGGCGCGCCGGCAATTTTCGGGAGTGGGTCTTGTTAGGAACATCTGAACGCCAGGCGTTGCTTAACGCTGGGCGCGAATCCATTCAGGCAGTCCACAAAAGCGACTACGGGCACGACCTACTCTTGGGGTTATCCAGGTTGCCCAGGAGCGTCGCTCCAAAGTATTTTTATGATTCGACGGGCTCAGCTCTCTTTGACCGGATTTGCGAGCTGCCGGAATACTATCCAGCGCGGACCGAGTTCAACATCCTGCGCTCCAATGCCTCGCAGATTGTTGAGCAGATGGGTGCTCACGTGAACATCATCGAATTTGGGGCAGGCTCGCTCGCGAAGATACGTGTTCTGCTCGACGCCTTTTCGCCAGATATGGCGCCGGACCGATTCATTCCAATCGACATCTCGGTACAACATCTGGAGGATTCGGCACAGAGTCTGCGCCGAGCATACCCGTGCCTGGAGGTTCTACCTATCCCTGCTGACTACATGAAGTCAGAACAGCTTGCATACGTCGAAGAGATGCGCGGGCGCAAAGTCGGCTTTTTTCCGGGCTCGAGCATCGGAAATTTTACGCCGCATGAGACTGTGGCCTTCCTACGCCGAGCGCAGAAAATGCTTGCAGGCGGAGGTCTGCTGGTAGGCGTTGACCTCATTAAGGATGGCCAGATTTTGCATCATGCCTACAACGATAGTGCGGGAATAACCGCAGCATTCAACCTCAATCTTCTCGTGCGTGCGAATGCGGAATTGGGAGCAGACTTTGACCTGGGCCGCTTCGAGCATAGAGCATTCTATAACGAGCCCATGCAGCGTATGGAAATGCACCTAGTAAGTTTAAGACGGCAGACTGTCCGTGTCGCCGGCCACGACTTTCGTTTCGACGAAGGTGAGACCATTCACACGGAGAATTCATACAAGTTCACGGTCGAGGGGTTTCAGGACATTGCGACAGCCGCCGGATTCAGGCCTGGTCCAGTGTGGGTGGATGACGCATGTCTGTTTAGCGTTCACTGGCTTGAAAGCCCGCACAACACACTTGTGCCCCGATGACTGCACACAGCGCACGCGCTTGCGGCTGCCGTCGGCTACATTCTTTTATTTCCCACCTTGCGTAATGGGGCGACGAGATGAGCGAGCGGATAGATGCACCCATAAATGAGATTGCGGTTTTTGTGGCCGTGGCCCAATCTGGGAGCTTTACGCGGGCGGCAGAGGAAATCGGGAGCAGTAAGTCCAATGTTGGGAAGGCTGTCCAGCGTCTTGAAGCCCGACTCGGCTCCCAACTCTTCCAGCGCACGACCCGCGCCGTCCGGCTGACTGAAGACGGCGAGACGTACCTCCTTGCTGCGCAGGAGGCGCTCGAAGGCCTTCGTGAAGCGGAGCAGCAACTCGCATCACGGCGGGCTGAGCCCACTGGTCGAGTCAAGATTGACCTGCCCGCAGGGTTTGGACGTCTGTTGCTGCCGAGTTTCATCGAGCTTCGCGAAAAGTACCCCAAGCTTACGGTGGAGATGGCTCTGACGGACCGGATGTCCGACCCGGTTGGAGAGGGCTGGGACGTGGTTGTTCGAATTGGCGCATTACCAGACGACTGTGAGTTCACCGTGCGTAAGCTCTGCGACCTGAGGCTTGGGCTCTACGCGTCGTCGGCGTATCTCGCGCGTCGGGGCGCCGTGAAGACGCTCGCAGAGTTGACCGACCATGACGCGATTGTGTTTCGAGGGCCTACGGGTCGACTACGTTCATGGACAGTGCGAGGAAGCGATACCTTGCGGGAAATCGTCCCGCACCCGGTTCTAGTGCTTGCAGACGGTCAGGCGCTCGTCGAGGCAGCGGTTGCAGGTTTCGGCATTGCGCAGATACATGACCGCGTTGCGTTGCCCCACGTTCGTGCTGCTCGGCTTGTACACCTACTGCCCGAAGCGGATGTTGATGGGCCGCCCGTGCATGCAATCATCTCGCTTGGCCAGAAAATGACAGCCAAAACCCGGGCGGTGGTTAATCATCTTGCCGAGATGTTGCAGAAGGGTTAACAAGAGGAGGCACGCGGTCAGATGTTTGACCTAACCGAGATGCTCGACCTTGTTCGTATCATTTCGGACAATTCGACGAAGACATCGGCGGAAGCTGAGTCAATGGAATTGATTGTTCTTCGAGCCTTTCACTAAACCCCGATAATCCATCGCTTCCATTTCTTCAGATTACGTGGAGGAAGAGTGGGCTTCATCGTTTTGACCGGGCTGCCATCTGTGCGTTGCTTCTTGCTGAAGAACGTAGTATGTATTCGCTGTTCCTGAAGAGCCTGCACCGGCATAGCCACAGCCAACGACGTGCCACCTGTCGAATGATGGCTGGGAACTGTCATCGTATGGCGAGCGTGGTGACGGCGTCGGAAGTCGTGCTCGAGAGGGATAGCATGACGGCGGAGCCGAGCCGGCTTCGACGTAGAGATGATGCGTTGAACTTTTGGACGGCGCGATAGACTGCAACCAGGGGCACATTTTAAATGTCCAAATTTGACATCGCGCTGCCGGTCGAGTGCGAAATCTGTGGCTCGGCGGACGTTTCGGTGGTCGCCGCCGAGGAGGCAAAGGTGATGTTCGAGTTCGTTAGGGACAACGCAACTGAGCGCACAAAAGGTCTCTCAATGTCGACAATGGTTCTCTCGTGTTCCGATTGCGGTATGGCCTACGAACTCCAATCTTGATTCCGTCGGACCAAAGAAGCGTCACCGCGGCAACCTCGCGCTTTCTTATTCCCTACCGCTCCGGTTAGAAGAAAGCTGGCTCGACCTAGTTCGAAATCCGTGTTCGCAACGTGCAGGCCTTAGGTCGCCGTGCCATAGCCGATAACATCAGCATAGTCTGACTGTGCCCCACGCGATGAGGGCGAGACGCGGGATTCTCGTGAAACAGGGGTGTCGAATAACGATAAAATGAGCCCCGACATCAAATTCAGCCAATATGCCGGCCGAGAATCGTGCCTGTCACAGCTGATTTCATGACGTCACCCAAGAAACCGACGGGTCCATCCGATTCTGGATGGGCCCGCATAATGCTCGACTCACATGGCCACTGTTACTTCTGTGCCACGGCTGTTTTCGTCGGTGTTGAGGGGGCAGCCTGTCCAATGGCCGGTTGCGCAGGCGGTGGCACTACATCTCCCCAACCGCCGCCAAGCGCGCGAATCAGATTGACCGTGGAGGCCGCCTGCACCCCCTGTAACTGCACGGCTGAACGGCGAGCTTGCAGGACCGTCCGTTCCGCGTCGATAACGTCGAGGTAGTTCACTGCCCCCTCTGTGTACTGGGAACGAGAAAGGTCTGCTGCTCGTTGCGA
The DNA here is from genome assembly GCA_001544595.2 of Caballeronia peredens. Taxonomy (GTDB): domain Bacteria; phylum Pseudomonadota; class Gammaproteobacteria; order Burkholderiales; family Burkholderiaceae; genus Caballeronia; species Caballeronia peredens. The sequence goes on from FCOH02000009.1 coordinate 93,042, forward strand.
TGCCTTTACCGCTTCGTCCTGCGTCGTCGTCTGGTCTTCCAGGATACGCATATCCGAAAGGTTATCTTCGACCTCACGAAACGCTACGAGAACCTGCTGGCGATAGTTCGCGACGTCCTCTTCGTAGACGGCGCGCGCATTAGCGAGGTTGCCCTTGCGGCGTCCCCCATCAAAAATCGGAATATTAAGCGCCGTTCCGGCAAGAGGTCCAAGCAGGAAAGCGCGGCTGCTCCATTTGAAGAGGTCGCCAATCGTCGCTGACTCGAAGCCACCTGTTCCCGTTATGGTGAGTGATGGGAAGAAGGCGGCTTTTGCGACGCCGATACGCGAGTTCGCCGCGGCCATCGCCCGCTCGGCGGCGGCGATGTCCGGCCGGCGCTCGAGCAACGACGAGGGCAAACCCGGCGGCACCCTAAGGTTGACCGGTTTGATGGGGTTCGCCGCCATCGAGAACTCGGCCGGTGCCTTGCCCAGCAACACAGCGAGGCTATGCTCAGAGGTGGCTCGCAGACGCTGCACTGTCATTGCATCCGACTGTGCAGTGGCAAGCTCCGCTTTGGCGCGGGAGAGGTCGAGTTCGGTAATCTCGCCCTCGGCGTAACGACGCTGAACCAGTTTCAGTGCCTGTTGCCGCAAGTCGACCGCGTTCTTGAATACCTCGGACTCGGCGTCGAGCTCGCACAGCGCAAAGTAGTTTTGCGCGACGTCCGCCTGCAGGGCTAGCATCACTGAACGAAAGAGCGCCTCACTGCGCTGCGTGTCGGCGCGCGCAGCATCAACTGTCGACGCAACGCGACCGAACAGGTCAACCTCGTACGAAGCGCTCGCTTGGGCGCGCCAGAAGGTCTGTTGCGGCACATTCGTGCCATCCGGCTGGAAGAGGGACGCGGCGGAGACGCGTTGGCGCGTCGGACCAAATCCAGCGTCGAGGGACGGGAACATACCGGCGCGTGCAGCCTGGTTCATTGCCCGTGCTTCCTTCACACGGGCAGTAGCCGCTTTGAGGTTCTGGTTCGCATCCAGCGCTTGCTGTTCGAGGTCGTTCAGCTTCTCGTCCCCGAACACCTTCCACCACTCACCTCGGGCGGCGTCCTCTGACGGTTGCGCCGTCTTCCAGGTACCAGCTTCTTCCGGAGACAGAGGTTGGCGCGGTGCTTCCTTGAAGGTCGCGGTTGTCGGCGTGGATGGAACCTCGTACTTCGGTGCCAGCGAGCATCCGGCCAGAATCAGCAGGGTGCCCATCAAAAGGGAGCCAGCAAAGCCTTCCCTCATTGAAAAACTCATTTTCATAATGGTCGCCTTATTCATCGAATGCCGGTTCAGGAACCTTCTCGCGCGGTTTCCCAGAGATGCCCGCAGAGGCGACGCCAGCGTCGGTGCCACCATCGTGGACGTCTGGGCCACGGAAGTGGGGATGGTTGCCATGCTTGTCCGTGAGCTGTTTGCCACCGGAGAGTTTGCGGAGAATTACATAGAATACGGGCGTGAGTATCAGGCCGAAGAACGTCACACCTAACATCCCAAAGAACACCGCGATACCCATTGCACGACGCATTTCCGAACCGGCGCCGGTGGAAATAACTAGAGGTATTACACCCATGATGAACGCGATAGATGTCATCAGAATTGGGCGCAGACGTAGACGGCAAGCTTCAATCGCGGCGTGAACAATCGTGCGGCCCTGCATTTCGAGCTCGCGTGCGAATTCCACAATCAGAATCGCGTTCTTCGCCGAAAGCCCCACCAGCACCATCAGACCGATTTGGGTGAAGATGTTGTTATCGCCACCTGTGAGCCAGACCCCGAAGAGCGCGGACAGAATGCTCATCGGCACAATCAGCAGAATCGCAAGGGGCAAGGTCAAGCTTTCATACATGGCGGCGAGTACGAGGAACACGAGCAGAACACTGATAGGGAACACCCAGAAGGCCGCGTTGCCGGTCAGAATTTGCTGGTAGGTCAAGTCCGTCCATTCGAACTTGATGCCGCGGGGTAGCGTTTCGGCTGCAATGCGTTCGACGGCCGCCATGGCCTGGCCAGATGAATACCCCGGTGCCGGTCCTCCGTTGATGTCTGCTGCGAGGAAGCCGTTGTACCGAATCACCGTCTCAGGACCGAACGTCGGTGTTACTTTGATGAGTGACGACAATGGCACCATCTCACCGGCGGCATTGCGGGTCTTGAGTTCAAGAATGCTTTCAGCCGAGGTACGGAACGGGGCATCGGCCTGCGCACGAACCTGGTAGACGCGACCGAACTTGTTGAAGTCGTTGACATACAGCGAGCCAAGGTAGATTTGCATCGTGTCGAACACATCAGTCACGGAGACACCCAACTGCTTGGCCTTCTCGCGGTCCAATTCGACGTTTAGCTGCGGTACGTTAATCTGGTAGCTGGAGAACGACGGGCCCAGTTCCGGTGCCTTCGCTGCGGCCGCAAGGAACGACTGGACGGCCTTGTTCAGCGCTTCGTAGCCAAGTGCACCACGGTCCTCGATTTGCAGTTTGAATCCGCCGATAGTCCCCAAGCCCGAGACCGGAGGAGGAGGAAAGGTTGCAATCATTGCGTCCTTGATACCACCATATTCTTTGTTCAGGTTGCCGACAATTGCAGCTGCTGATTCATCTTTGGTGCGATGCTTCGACGGGCTCATGACCGGAAACACCAGGCCGCTGCTCGAAGAATTCATCAGCCCGGTCACGTTCAGGCCTGGAAACTCCGGCGAGTGCACGACCCCCGGCTGTTTGCGGGCGATGATGCCCATTTCATGAACGACTTTTTCTGTCCGGTCAAGCGATGCGCCCGGGGGCAACTGCAAAATGCTAACGAGGTAGTCCTTGTCCTGACCAGGTACAAATCCACCTGGCACGACCTTGCCGAACAGGAACGTGCCGCCCAGCAAAATACCGTAGACAAGCATCATCGCGGCCTTGCGATTGATGATGCCGCCAACGCCCTTACCGTAGGCTTCTGAGCCCCGGTGGAACACTTTGTTGAACACGTTGAAGAACGGTCCAAGAATGCGGTCCATGACCCGGGTCAGCCAGTCTTTAGGTGCGCGATGGTCCTTGAGCAGCAGTGCCGAAAGGGCAGGCGACAAGGTGAGCGAGTTGAACGCCGAAATGACGGTCGAAATCGCAATGGTCATCGCGAACTGCTTGTAGAACTGACCAGTCAATCCCGACATGAATGCCAGCGGAACAAACACTGCAACCAACGTCAGCGCAATTGCGATAATTGGTCCGCTCACTTCCCGCATCGCTGCATACGATGCTTCAAGCGGCGTCAGGCCCGCGGCGATGTTCCGCTCGACGTTCTCCACAACCACAATCGCGTCGTCGACCACAATCCCGATGGCGAGTACCATGCCGAACAGCGACAGCGCGTTTATAGTGAAGCCGAATGCCAGCATGAGCGAGAAGGTGCCCACAATCGACACTGGCACTGCCAGTAGTGGAATCAGCGACGCACGCCAGTTTTGCAGAAAGATGATGACGACGATAACGACCAGAACAATAGCTTCAAAGAGGGTGTGGACGACAGCATCGATACTCTCCCGGACAAACTGCGTCGGGTCGTAGACAATCTTCGCTTCAACACCTTCAGGCATGTCCTTTTGCAATTCAGCGGTGATGCGCCGAACATCGGTCGAAATCTGCAAAGAGTTCGCGTTGGGCTGCTGAAAGATGATGAGTTGTACCCCGGGCTTTCCGTCAAGGCTCGCTCGAAGGGCATACTCTGCCGCGCCCATTTCCACCCGGGCCACGTCGCTCAGATGCGTTACTGCGCCGTCTCGAGATGTCTTCAGGATGATGCTGCGAAACTCTTCTTCAGTCTTCAGGCGCCCCTGAGCGTTCACGCTAAGCTGCATCGGAACGTTCGTCGTCATCGGAGCTCCGCCGACGATACCCGCCGCGACCTGGACGTTCTGCTCACGGATTGCCTTGACCACATCCGTTGCGGTAAGGTTCTGACGGGCGACCTTTGTCGGGTCCAGCCAGACGCGCATGGAGTAGTCGCCAGCGCCCCACATCGCCACTTCACCAACGCCCGGGACCTGAGCGAGCCGGTCTTTGACGTTGATGAGAGCATAGTTGCGCAGATATGTGAGGTCGTATCGTCCATTTGGCGAGACGAGGTTCACGCCCATGGTGAGGGTGGGCGACGACTTGATTGTGGTCACGCCGAGGCGCTGCACGTCCTCTGGAAGACGGGGCATGGCCTGCGAAACCCGGTTTTGGACGAGTTGCTGCGCCTTATCTGGGTCGGTGCCAAGCTTGAACGTCACAGTCGTTGTCATGGCACCGTCGCTATTCGCCTGCGACTGCATGTACAGCATGTTTTCGACGCCGTTAATCTGCTCTTCGATTGGAGAGGCGACGGTTTCGGCGATAACCTTCGGGTTCGCGCCCGGATACTGGGCGCGAACTACGACCGACGGCGGTACCACTTCTGGGTATTCGGCCGTCGGCAATTTTGTAAGCGCGATGAAGCCCGCCAACACAATTACCACCGACAGAACGGCCGCAAAGATTGGCCTGTCGATGAAAAATTTTGAGATGTTCATGATGACCTTCGTGCCTGTTACGCGCCGGACTTGGTAGCGTCGGCCATGTCGACCATGTGGGGGCTGACGGTGTCGCTCGGCTTGGCATGCATCATTCCGTTCACGACAATGCGCTCACCATCCTTAAGTCCCGAGGTCACGACACGGAGCTTGTCGTGCAGGCCGCCAAGCTGAACTTCCCGGTAGACGACCTTGTTCGCGCCGTCCACGACTAACACAAACTTCTTCGCTTGGTCAGTGCCGACGGCTGCATCGTCAATCAGAATGGCGGGATGGGCCTCGCCGCCACCAACTTTGACCCTCGCATAGAGACCAGGTACAAGCGCTCCGTCTGCGTTGTCAATAGTCGCGCGCACTCGGATGGTGCCGGACGACGTGTCGAGCCTGTTATCGACAGACGTCACGGCGCCCTTGCGGGAGTATCCGTCTTCGTTCGCGAGGCCCAGCGACACGGGTACCTTGGAATTGCGGTCACGGCCCAGGTATTGCAGATACGTTTGTTCGTCAACTTCGAACGAGGCATAAATCGGCGAAACTGAAACCAGTGTCGTGAGCAAAGGCGCGCTGGAACCAATGGAAACAACATTGCCGACTGTGAGTTCAGCGCGGGAAACACGGCCCGTGACAGGGGCGGTAATTCGGGTGTATCCGAGATTGACCTGAGCAGCTTCGAGGGCCGCCTCGGCAGCCTTTACGCCTGCGCCGGCTTCGCGAGAAGCGTTTTGCTTTTCGTCGTAGTCGCGTTTCGCAATGGCGTTGTCGGCGAGCAGTCGTTCGGCACGCGCGGCATCAGTCGACGTGTAAGTGGCGCGTGCCTTGGCAGCCGCAACTTGTGCTGCAGCACGGTCGACTTCAGCCTGGTAGGGGCGCGGGTCAATCGTGAAAAGCGGGTCGCCCTTTTTGACCAGTGCGCCGTCCTTGAAATAAACGGCAGTAATAGTACCGGCAACCAGTGGTCGAACCTCGACGTGGTCGATGGCTTCAAGCCGCCCAGAATAGCTTTGCCAGTCCGTGATGGTCTGTGAGAGGACGGTTGCGACATCTACCTGTGTCGGAGGCGACGGCGCGTTAGCGGCCTGAGCTTCACTCACGGGACCTGATGTGGTCCCGTGAGTGAAGCCAATTCCCGCGACAGCCCCGACAGCAGCAAGTGCACCCAGCGCAGCAGCGAATCGTTTGCGATTGATGAACATTTAGTTCTCCGTACGGATACAAATTGGTCTATAAAAAATTCGACAGGTCTGGATTTCAGTTCATATCCATATCGGCTCCACATCCATCTCTGGGTGCATAGCGTTTACGGAAGTATGGACTCCGTGTTTCTAGTTATAAAGTAGGGAAGAGTGGTTTCTTTGTATCCATTGAAGCGACAATTCTGCGCGGTCACTCAGGTGCGAATCGCTTGCGCAAAAAATCGACCACGTCGTTGAGGGCCGGCGCGTGCGAGACAAGTTCACCATGGGACACCCCGCCATGTCGCGTCATCTCGACAGGCACGCCTGCTGTAATAAGCTCTCTCGCATAAGTCTCCCCGTCTGCGCGCACAAGCGACTGTTCGGCGGTTGCTATCAGCGTTGGAGGCAGGGTGGCAAGGCGTCGGGATTCGAGCGGCGCTGCGTAAGGATGAATACGGTGGGTTGCGCTGGGCAGATAGGCGCGGTAAGAGCGCGCGCAATCCTCCGCAGCAAGGTCACTCCTGCCTGGGCATTGTCCAACCATAAGCCGCGTCATGCTCGGGTCAAGCAGTGGCGCGAGTAGTGCCTGTGCCGCTAGGCGTCGCACACCGCGGTCGCGTGCGATGGCGCAAAGTCCAGCCGCGATATTGCCTCCCGCGTCATGCCCGACCACCGCAATCCGGGTTGAGTCTGCGCGATACTCGAGAGCGCTTTCCACCGCCCACTTGAGAGCCAGGTGCGCGTCCTCGGTTGCGGCCGGAAACGGGAACTCTGGCGCGAGCGAATAGCCTACGGCAATGACCCATGCCGGAACTCTTGCTGCAATGAGTGACGCCGCTTCGCTGGCTTCTTTTAGCGAACCTTCGACAAAGCCGCCGCCATGGAAATACAGGACGATAGGTGCAGCATTGTTAGTGCACGGATGGAAGCTACGCAGAGTAATGTCTTGTGCGTGTCCCGAAATCGTGATGTCCGTGATGTCCAACTTGGCTTTCATCAAAGGGTCTGCGCTATGCGCCAATAGTAGAATAGGTTGAAGCAGCCGGCATTCTGCATACGTCGTGCGACCCGATAAACATTTCACTTTCGATAAGACAATTCGCTCGCAGCGAATTGTGCTGTGAAGGAGCACACGTCACTCGGTGGCGCTTCAACCTCCTACAAGGCTCTTCACATCTGCGCCATGGTCCCGTCGCGCGCCTTTGGTGCCCGCGCGGACTCTGGCACGGGGCGTGCAGCCCGCGAGGATTGGCGATGCTTGACATACTTGGCGATGCCGGTCGGAAGTACGTTGTCTGCGCGAAGCAGTTGACAGTTCTCAAACAGTTCCGCAACCCACTCGACAAATACCCGGACTTGCGGAGAGAGGTGACGATTCTGTGGATAGACGGCCGAAATTGGAAAAGGGCTGGGTCGCCATTTTTCAAGCACTTCGACCAGTGAGCCCGATTCCAGGTGGGGCAGCGCAAGGAAGTGAGGAACCTGCACGAGTCCTAAGCCTCGTAATCCGCACTGGAGGTAGGCGTCGCCATCGTTGGCCGCGAGCTTTGAGCGCATGCGGATTTCGACAGGCTTGCCGTCCACCACGAAGTCCATCTCCACAATGCGTCCATTTCGACTGGAGAAGTAATTGACCGCGGTGTGCGCTTCCAGGTCTTCTAGTGATGATGGCGCGCCGTTGCGGGCGAGGTATTCGGGGCTCGCGGCAGTAACGAACTCGGACACGCCTATCCGCCTCGCGACAAGTGTGGAATCCTGCATCGGTCCAATGCGGATGGCGCAGTCGACGCTATCCTGAACTAAGTCCACGGCCCTGTCTCCGACGCCAAGCATAAGGTCAATCTCTGGATATCGGGAATGGAAGTCATCCAGAGCAGGGACCACTATGAGGCGGCCAATTGAGCCTGGCATGTCAACTTTGAGCTTACCTCGAGGGAATGCCGTCCGTGAAAACGAACTTTCCGAATCGGCGACCTCCGCAAGAATGCGCGAGCAGCGCTCATAGTAGGCGGCTCCGTCTGGAGTGAGACTGATGCGGCGCGTCGTGCGGTTGAGCAGGCGCACCTTAAGGTAAGCCTCGAGTCCCTGAATAATGGTTGTCACCGACGAGCGAGTCATGTGCATGGCGTCAGCCGCGCCGGAAAAGCTGTTTGTGTCTACAACGCGTATGAAGACCTGCATCGCTTGAAGTTTGTCCATGATTCTCACTTATGGCAATTTGGCTAGGCGCGTCGTTCTCTCCGCCACAGTCATTTATTTGCGTCCGTCACTTCGCTGCACGCCTGTCACGACAGACGGTCAAGCTCGTTCGCGAGCTGCCGAACTCTCCCGTTGCGGTGCCGATGGGCGGCGCAACGGTCGCTGCGCTTGAATCTGCATCAAGCTGTTCGTGACCTTCATCGGCGACGAAGGCAATTGCTTGTGTTTCTGCGCCATCGCCGAGTGTTACGGACACCCACGTTGGCCGATACGACCCGAGCACCATCTTCCGCACCCAGATTAGACGGAGCTCTTCGTCGAGCGTGGCGCGGTAACTTAAACGCGACGCCCTTTGTGTACCCGCCGCGCTCCCATGCAAGGATGCGACTTGGACCTTCAGAGCTACCTCGGCTCGCGAGCATCCGCAGGCAAAAGCTGATGCCAACCGTGCACTATCGCCGTCTCCTGCGCCTCGGAATCGACCACCGGGTTCGACATCGGGGAGCCGTAAGAGAAAATCCACCCGCCGGCCGCGGCGGCGGCGGGTCTGTTCTGCATGGTTTCCGTAAGCGAACTCTCAGTTCGCTCGTGGGCCCATAAGTTGGATAGCGACTCGAAATGCTCGAGGTACGTACCCGTCGAGGCGGGACCACGGCGCCGGAATGACGGCTCCCACGTCCGGCGACAGTATGACGGCTGAGGTACATCCGATAAATCTGCCTTTGGGAGACGCTCTGACCACTCTGAAGCGACAATCCAGACGTTGGCAGAAATCGTTCGAGAAGACCTCAGCCGCCCGATACGTGGTTGGCAAGGAGTCTCGGACGACTACCGACACGCCGTTAGCTCTCGCGTAACGGAGAAAGTGCAGACGCGAGAATCATTGCGTCAGCGTTCAAGGGTGCTATCCGACCGCGTGTCTGAGGACGGTACACAGTGTCGCCCCTGCGGATACAAGCCCCGGAGAGCGCGCAATGTCCAGAGCGACGGGCCAGAGCCGGCGCCCAGACCTGTTCCTCATAATTGCACAAGGTCGAGTCGTGCCAAGAGAGACAAACGCGCGAATTGTGCATGTACTCCAATACAGTTACGGTGAACGACTGGGCGCGGGTGCTGTCGGCAGGCGTCCGAGCTGGCGCATACCGATATCCGGGTAGCCCGAAGGGGTTGAGCGATTCGTCCGGCGACGCTGAAAAATTCAGAATCGCAGCCAGCGTTCGTGGCCAAGGGTCAGTCCTGGCGGGCGTAGTTGTATCGGGAGATGGACGGCGGCCCCGTGTTGCTGGTAGAAGACTGGCGGAATCTGGCTCGTTCGACTCAATCGAAGAGTCCGCAGGACCTGCAGGTGCTTGAACGTTCAACATCATCATCCTCGTGTCCAGAGTGTGGATGCAGTCATACGAACAATCTGTGTGAGGCTGTGAACGTCTATTGAAGGCAAACGTGTTTGTAGTCCACGGTTCTCCTGTAGAGGCTCCTACCGAGCCAGGAGACGAAGGTGTATTCGACGTACGCGTTTGCGCCGATGTATATCCAGTTATGCAGGGTGTGTGACATGACCATCTCCTCGAGGCGGGTGCGACATTGAGGAAGAGCGGTCCGGTAAGGCTGCTCATGGGCGCAAGTACCGGTTTGCCGCATCGCTAGAAAGCACCCTGAGGCGAGGATGGCAGCGTGGGACGACGAAGGTCCGTAGTGTCATCAGCCAAGCGCTAGTTGCGATGACTGAAGAGTAGATGGGGCCAACTGTTGAATCTATTCTACGGTAGGGTATGGCAATGCCGCGATGGCGTAATCGCGGTATACAACCATATAAGCCAGCGAGTCAGCCTTGCGTTTTTGCAAAGCCGAACTTCGGGGGAAACGAGTAGTTCAGATTACACTGCTCTTATATGTTTGTATATGATGCTATCTGTACACGTCGCATAGAATTGCCGTTTTCTTTCAAACGTGTAAAGCCATTCAGGTCTGTTGAGCAGGCCAGGCCAGCAGGGGCGTGTCGCGCGGCGGTTCCACTTTATACGGGAGCTGACGCGGATGACGAGGGGAAAGCCAACGGAAAGCCACGGGAGGTAGCGTGGATGGCAAACTAGGTTCGTCGGACAAGAGCAGTCAGTGGGGTTACCTGGTGACCCTATGGGTTGGCGGCAGCCTCGTCTTGTGTGCCGTCGCGTGGCTTTGTCTGAGTCTCCAGCTCAGAATCGCCACCACCGGTTTCGGCATGCTGATTGTCATCGTGTTGCTATCTCTTCTCGACAGCTTTGTTTCGTCGGCAATCTTCTCTGTTGTCGGGGGCTTGCTGCTCAACATCTATTTCACGCCCCCCATTTACAGTCTCGCAATTGATAAACCGCAGGACATCCTTCCCATAGTGGCATTTCTCATCACTTCGATTTCCATTACATCTCTTGTGCGGCGCATCCGCTCGGCCGAACGCTTGCAGCGTGAGCAGGCAAGGCTGCTTGACCTGACGCACGACACGGTCCTGGTACGTGACCGGCAGGACGTGATTACATACTGGAATCACGCGGCGGAGGTGCTCTACGGATGGGGTAAGGATGAAGCTCTCGGCAAGGTCGTTGATGAACTACTCAAAACTGTTTTTCTCGTGCCGCGGGTCGAAATACATCGGGTACTGTCGCGTGATGGATACTGGGAAGGCGACCTTGTACATACCAAGCGCGATGGCTCCACAGTCATTGTGGCGAGCCGCTGGACTCTGCAGTACGACGGTCGTGGCGAACCGTGCGCAACGCTGGAGACGAACAACGATATAACGCAGCGCAGGCAGGCGGAAGAACTTGTCAGAAATAGTCAGGCACAGTACCTTGCTGAAGCCCAGAAACTTAGCCACACAGGGAGCTTTGGCTGGAACATCGCTACCGGCGAACTTTTCTGGTCCGAGGAGGCCTTCCGAATCTTCGAATGCGACCCAGCGTGTGCGCCAACGCTTGAGACGGTCCGAGAACGGCTCCATCCGGAGGACATCCATATTTTCGAACGCATGCTTTCGCAGGTAAGCGGCGCGCCCAATGACTTTGACATTGAGCATCGCCTGCTCTTCGAAGACGACCGAGTAAAGCATCTGCACGTTGTTGCGCACACCTCCGACGTGGCAGGCGGCAGCCGCTGGTTCATCGGTGCTGTGATGGACGTGACGGACGCACGTGAGACCGAGACCCAACTTCGTCAAGCGCAGAACGACCTCGCCCGCGCGAGCCGAATTTCCGCTTTGGGCGAGCTGAGCGCCTCGATTGCACATGAAGTCGGCCAGCCCCTCGCGGCCATTATAACGAGCGGCGACGCATGCCTGCGTTGGTTGCATCGCGATTCGCCCAACCTGGTAGAAATCGAATATTGCGTAAATGAGATGACAAGCGAAGGTACCCGCGCCGCAGAAATAGTCCAACGGGTGAGGAGAATGATGAAGGGGGAAGCTCCCGAACACGCTCCGTTAGAAGTTAACGAGTTGGTCAACGAAGTGATTGCGCTCACGAGAGGCGAGCTCGAAAGGCACGGCTGCTGCCTTGTTCGAGACCTCTCGCCAGAGCTTCCCGCGGTGTCTGGAGACCGCGTTCAGCTCCAGCAGGTTCTTATCAATATCATCATTAACGGACTGCAGTCCATGGCGACCGTTTCGGGCAAACATAGGCTGACACTGAGCTCTTCAACTAATTCGGATGGGGACGTTGTCCTCTCTCTACGCGATAACGGCCCCGGAATCAGTGAGGAAAACCTGCCCCAACTTTTTGATGCATTCTTTACCACTCGCGGCACGGGTATCGGCATGGGCCTCGCTATCTGCACCTCAATCGTTGAAGCACACGGCGGCGAGATAAATGCTTCAAACAATCCAGAGGGTGGCGCGACTTTTCGTGTGACGCTGCCTCGTTCCCAATCGGCCGTCGTAGTGAAGTAACTACCAGCACGGCTGACCGGTTAGCGAAAGGCGAAATTCCTCCGGTACAACCCGCTTATACAACCGTATCATCGCGCCAGACGCGCCTGTAAGGTAGTCTGTAGGAGACAAGACGGACGGGCGCGACTCACCGCCCCGTTATCCCTTGGAAGAAGGAAGTAGGGGGTGCGCTTTTGCACACAACGCCTGTGGTATCCATTGTCGACGATGACCAGGCGGTACGTCGCGCGCTGAGTAGTCTTGTACGCTCACTTGGCTGGGAGGCCCGACTCTTTGAGTCAGCTGAAGCATTTCTCGCGTCCGGTGAAGCTGCCGTCACGGCCTGCCTGATTTCAGACATCCGGATGTCCGGCATTTCCGGAGTAGAGATGCATGAACGCTTGGTTGCTCAGGGCGCAGCACCGGCAACTATTTTTATCAGCGCGTATCCGACGCCGGCCTTGCATGCGCGTGCTACCGGAAACGGAGCTCTTGTTCTTTTACAAAAGCCTTATCAGCCTTCTGCGATGACTCATTGGCTCTCAGTTGCGCTCGGCAATCCTTAGGCGAGTCAAATTGACGTTTACTGTCGGCTTCTCCTAATCCCCACGGCGACTCTGTGAGCCGGACAACTCATGTGGCTCGATTCCGAGTGCCTCGGCCTTGCGAACGAGGTCCGGCAGTGAGCGAGCTCCAAGCTTGCGCATCACCTGTCCGCGATGGACCTTAACAGTGATTTCGCTAAGATTCATTGCCGAGGCAATTTGTTTGTTGAGCAGACCGGCTAGTATGAACGGCAATACCTCTTTTTCGCGAGGCGACAACGTGTGGTAGGAGGCTCGGAGCGCAGCGACAGTGTGTTCGGATGCCAAGCGGGTTGCGTCCTTGGCAAGAGCCTGGCCGACAGCGTCCAAGATGTCCTGGTCCCGAAAGGGTTTCGCGAAGAAGTCTATTGCACCCGCTTTCATGGCCTTGACGCTCATCTCAATGTCGCCATGACCGGTCATGAACAGAACAGGAATGCGCAGTCCGCATCGCACAATCTCCTGATGAAAAGCGATACCATTCTTATTTCGTAATCGTACATCCAGAATGAGGCAACTCGGCACCAAGGGACGGGGATGCTGCAAGAATTCCTCCGGAGAGGCGAATGTCTCAACGTGCATGTCCACCGAGCGCATGAGCGTCGCCAGTGCACGACGTATCGGTGCCTCGTCGTCGACGACGTACACGATGGCCTCATACTTATCCGAATTGCTGAAAACCTTCACGGTTGATTCGCCGGCAAGTCCATTCGACATCTCGCCACACCCCCGCTGGAGCCCACAGTCCTTGACGCGCATCCGTTATCGCGCGTGTAGTGTGCGATGCTCCGCAACGCATGTATAGAACGGGAGTACAGTGGATTTGTACGTGGCGCTACCGTTGATTTACAACCGAATTACGAATTTTTGACGCTTAGCCTGGATGCTGCCGGTGCGCGGGCTCATCGGTGAATAACACGGCAAATCTGCCACCATAAATAACGCTTACTGGGGACGTGCAAATCTACGGATAGCAGGAGGCTGCAATGGTGACTAAGCGCGGAACGACGTCTTCGTCGAAGCCTGACGCGGAATTGGCGAACGCCACGGACGAAAGCGGGAGTTCTTCGCTGAGGCACAGTGTTGACGGGACATTGCGCGTCGCGACGTCGAGAGCTGCGACCAATGCCTACGTTCGGGAGTTTGCCCACCTGTTCAACGTCGAAACCGCGCACACGTTGACAACTACCAGCCTGAAAACTGCCCAGCTGACGGCCACGCACATGTCCTCGTTGGTGCACGGGCTAGGAAAGAGTACGCCCCTGCCGACCGAAGACGCATACATTCTCTCAGTGCAATTGCAGCATTCAGGCGAAGCCGAGCTTTGGAAACGGGGAAGACTTGTCCCAACGGACCCTTTTTCACCGGGGTCGATAATGTTAGGGCACCTTTTTGAGGAGCCTGTGGCGAATCTGCCCGACCCTTTCGAATGCGTACTTTTTCATTTTCCGCGGGCTGCTTTTGACGAGCTCTGCTGTCTGTCCGCTTTGCCACCGGTGGGAGAGCTACAAGACGTAAACCGCGGGATTGACCCGGTTCTGCATCATCTTAGCCTTGCCCTTGTTCCAGCTATGGCAGACCCTCAACTTGCCGGCGGCCTTTTCTTCGACCATGTGGCCCACGCAATCTATGAGCGCCTGGCCACCGCGTACGGCCACGTTCGGGCGCCAGCAGCGACGCATTCTGGTCTTCTCTCAAAGACACAGGAGCGCATCGCCAAAGAGTTGCTGGTAGCAGACCTCTCGGTTGAGCCTAAACTTCTCGACATTGCGGCTGCCTGCGGGCTGCCGGTGCGTCAGTTTGTCAGCGCGTTTCGTAAAACGACTGGAGTACCGCCGTTCAGATGGGTGCGTGCCTTTCGGGTCGAACGCTCAAAGGAGTTGCTTCGCGGGACTTCCCTGTCCTTGGCTGCTATCGCAGCCGCGTGCGGTTTTGCCGACCAGAGCCATTTCACAAGAACGTTCTCAGCTGCAACCGGAACTACTCCTGGAAGCTGGCGTCGCGAAAGCGGCGGATAACATTAGAAATTGCTATCGGCCGCAGCCAAGTTCCACCGAGTTTCCTAACGGCGACCTGGCATCTAAGGCCTACACATGCTTTCCCACACACTCATCAGGCTCACGTACAGACCGTCAAGGCGCGTCGGTACGTCGAAAGTACGTGCATCGACCCCCCACACCCACTGTGCTGTGCAGTCCGCCGGAGTTGTGTGAGCAGACCATTCGCTGCGATTGGCGGGCTTAGTGCATATCGTCCGGAGCCGGAGTTGTGGAGCGCGTAGATTACGGAAATCTTTGAAATCCCACGACGCGACTCGTGGGGCACCGGTATGAACGCGACAGAAAAAGCAGCAGGCATGAGTCTTTAACGCTTCGTGTCTTACTTAGAAGCGTGTCGCGCTAATGCTCGTGACGTAAATAACCTTCCTTCGATGTATCACGCATGCAAAACGAAACCAGGAAAGAGAGTGCGCAGAGTGCTGTGACATACCAGTAAAACGTCGATTCGCTGCCGGCCTGCTTGAACCATAGTGCGACGTATTCAGCGGTGCCACCAAACATCGCGTTACCGACCGCGTAAGAAAGGCCCACACCCAGTGCGCGCACTTCAGGTGGGAACATTTCTGCCTTGATGAGGCCGCTGATAGAGGTATAGAGGCTGACGATGGTCAAGGCGATAGTCACAAAAATGAAAGCTAGCACGGGACTCGATACATCTTTGAGAGCGTGTAGGAGCGGTACTGTGGAGAGCGTTGCGAGCGCGCCAAATGTTAGCATCGAATTTCGGCGACCAATCCTGTCCGAGAGTACGCCGAAGACAGGTTGAAGACACATGAAAACGAACAGTGCGCCCGTCATCACATTGCTCGCGGTTTTCGCGTGCATCCCAGCAGTGTTCACGAGGTACTTTTGCATGTAGGTGGTGAACGTGTAAAAGATAAGCGAGCCGCCAGCGGTGAACCCTACAACGGATGCGAATGCCTTGCGATGCTGCCACAGGCCGCGCAGCGTTCCGGCTTCCTTCAGGCGACGAGATTCCACTGTCGTCGTCTCTTCGAGCGATTTGCGCAGGTAGAGCGCGACAAGGGCGGCGCCGGCGCCGACTACAAACGGAATCCGCCATCCCCATGACTTAAGGTCTTCAACGGAAAGGGTTTGCTGCAGGATGATGAGCACGAGCAGCGCGCACAACTGGCCGCCGATTAGCGTCACATACTGGAACGATGAGAAGAAGCCGCGCCGGCCCTTGAGCGCAACTTCGCTCATGTAGGTTGCGCTCGTGCCGTATTCTCCTCCCACAGAAAGGCCCTGAAACAGACGCGCTACAAGGAGAAGAGCTGGAGCAAACGCTCCAATCTGCGCGTATGTCGGCAGGAATGCGATGGCCATCGAACCACCGCACATCATGTAGACAGATACGAGCATCGATTTCTTCCGACCGTGCTTGTCGGCTAGTCGGCCAAAGAACCAGCCACCAATTGGGCGCATTAGAAAACCCGCGGCGAACACGCCGGCCGTATTAAGCAACTGCGTTGTGCTGTTGCCACTCGGAAAGAACGCGGGAGCGAAATAGATGGCGCAAAACGAGTAGATGTAAAAGTCGAACCATTCGACAAGATTGCCAGATGAGGCGCCGACGATGGCGAGAACACGCCGTCGAGTATCGTGCGTCGAGACGACCTGCGCGTCTTTGAAATCAGTCATGCTTGGTCTATCCTTCGGGCCTTAGGTCTTAAACATCTGGCGACAAGTCGCAGCTTCTGGTGGTGTTGACAGCCATGCCATAAAGTGGTGCCACGCTAAGAATTGGCTCTACTCTTGGCATGAAAAATTGAAAAGAACAATTTGCGGAAGACAGGCGCGAATCTGAACGACTGGCACCTCCTAACGATAATAAAATGCTACGGCCAGAACTGCGCGCAGCGGCGACGAGGATAGGACTCGCCCCCTGCAAGACGATAAGGTATCCTATTCTCGTGCCAGCACGTTTAATATAAAGCAAACTCGAGCGCGACATGCTTTAGGCTACGCAAAATCTCGGGTTGTGGAAAGCTCGACATACAGAAAACACATATCGCTAGTTTTGAACAATGGTAGGTTGCCTCTTGAGCTTCCGCTGTTCTTCCGCGTTGGTCGTGCCGGCGACGATTCATCGCCGAGGCGCATTCCAGGTGGGTCGGTAGAAGTATTCCTCGACGACCATCAATATCTTGTCTGCAATGCCTGTAGGCGCATTAACTGAGCGAGCGCGTCATGCCCGCTGCACCGTCTGCGTTCTCTCGAAATGTCGATGCGACACATCACCTATGGGGACGCGGCAGCCTCACGGTAGACTATGATTGCTTCCAGTGATGAGTGGGTCAGTTTCCGGTACAAATCAACAGGCAGCTGAATTCTGCACCTTAGAGGCCGACTCGACGACAATCGGACCAACCGTCTCCGCGTTTGTCCAAATTGGACGCTGCGAGGACTGTTTGTCTCTCAGCTTTCTTTGAGTGTACGACCGACTTCGGAACCAGACATATAAGCGCGGAGCCTGCCATCATCTCCTCGAAGACGCGTAGAAAAATGAGCCCCGCGTCGCGGGGCTCGTAATCAAGCGATATGCTCGTCGTGGTAGTCCGGGTGCCGCGGGTCATCTGTTGGCAAATCTTCGAGCGAAACGTGGGCTATTCCGCTGTCTGTGAGAACCTCATAGTCAGTGAAATCGTCAGTCCACCAGTCTGGGACCTCGCCCTCTGATTGCATGGCTTCCAAGACATGTCGCAGTTGAACCCAGATTGCATCGTCGCTACACGTCCATACCACATGGCGGTTCCCGTCGAGGGTCTCAATAATGCGGCAACCGAATTCCTGCTCGTGACCGAGTCCGTAGCTTGCTAACTCTCGGCAGCAGTCAGTCAACGATTGACCACCATACCCGAGTTCGTCGCCCGCACATTTCAGTAGAAGAAGCAGAAGGTTGACCGCCGTGTCATCGCTCGACTCGAATTTTGCAATTGCCTCCTCGATAGTCGTGCATTCCGAGCGCTCGCTTTGCGCATACCAGTATCGCGCGTACGCTTCGAGCTTCTGTGCGTCGATGCTATCGCCTGTGGCTTTACCGAAAGTCGTCTTGTATTCATCGTGTTACCTGTGGTTGTTGAGCTAGCCGTTATTTCCTTCACAACCCATATAGCTACCGGTTTCAACTGCTAAAATTTCGCCAGTGGAAAAAGAAATACAGCGAGGCTTGGCACTGACGATGCCCACTGGACTTTGATGAGGACCAGGCAGAAAGCTGTTGACGAGTCGCTATCGAGGGCGCGAATCAGGAGCCGCCGCTAGCTGTGTATGCGGCAGGGATGTGTTATCGAATCGAAAACTGCTAGCAACTCCAGGAATCGCACAATGCCGTTCAGCGTCACTCAACGCCGGCGCTCGCGGTGAATATGGTCAGCGATGCTCGAGCGAACCCGAGTCAGCCGCACACGGTTCCGTCGTACGCAAGCCGCGAGACAATGGATAAAAAGGAGCTGCACTGCCTTTTTCGAGGTGCAACAGGAAGCAAGCCGTCGAAAAGTCGCTGACGCGAAGGGGGATGCTTGTCCGCAATGACCATGGGTCCCAAGCAGGCCACGGTGTCTGGCCGATGGGCTTGCCGGCCTTGCAGTTGATGCGACGGAGGACGTCACCTGCTTCCAAGGCGGACACGGTCGACTGAATATAGGGGAAAGGCTGGTGAAGACTTTATAGACAGGTTCGCGACGCTTTAGCGCCCCGCTCAAATCGTCGCCCCGCTCACGTTCGACGCAGCGTACATCATCGTGCACGCCGCAAAGCGTGCGAACTCAGCCGACCAAGGCGAGCGTGCTGGTAGCCATGCCGGCAACAAACTATGTCAGCATGGCGGCGGAAACACAATTCGACGCTGACGGCGACCTATTGCACCGCGTGGTCTCGATGAATGCCTACAAGGCTGGACGTTGATGGAGTCCACTCACAAACATCCGCGAGAAGGAGCGCCGCTTGCATCGACATTCTCACGCAGATGCAGCTCTCACTGCGTCAAGTGCCGCCGCTGTCGCTGCGGTCGTAGGCGCGACCTTGCGCGGAGTCTTTTTGCGAGCAGTAACCGTTTTTGCAGTGACGGTTGACTTTGCCGAAGCCTTCGTCGCGGCCTTCTTCACGCCTGCAGACTTCTTGGATGCCACCGCCTCCTTGGCGCCAACCTTCTTGGTCGCAGCGCGGACCTTCGGTGCGGCGTTCGACGGGCTCGATTCGTGAGTCGCCGACGAATCTGCCGGAGCGGACGATACCTGTTCAATCAAAAACTTGGTCCGGTCTTTGGCGGAGGCCAGCCATCTCGGAGCAGGGCCGCGACCGCTCCATGTAGCTCCGGACTTCGGGTCACCATATTTCGCAGGCAACGCACCTGTTGATTGCACTTTGCGAACCGGGGTTTTGCCGCCGCCTGCGCCGACCGTCTTTGTTGAAGACGCGGTACCGGCGCCGTCAAGGAGGAATTTCGTCCGGTCTTTCACGTCTTTAATCCAAGCGGGCGGTCGAGCATGCCCGCTCCAAGTCTCGCCGGTTTTTGGATTCAAGTATTTTGCGGGCAGCTTTCCTTTGGTAGCGGCGAGTGTCTTAAGGCCTCGACTGGCGGCAGTGCGGCCGCTTGCCTTTGCGTCTCTCTTCGCTTTCGCCTTAGCTTCGATGTCGGCGGTGGTCAACCCGTGCTTCAGCATCAATTTGCGAATCTGGTCGACCGCGGATTGTGCGTTCTTGGCCAGGAGGGCTTCCGCTTGTGCTTGCAGTTTTTTCACCCGAGCCTGAATGTTCTCGAGGGTCGTCATGTTCACCTCCAACTGGTAACGCAATGAACTATGACCTAAGCGGCGCTACGATAGTACGGGAATTATCTAAGCGTAGTCATCGATGTAGGAGAATCGAGCGTTTTCGCAAGAGACGAGTTCACAACAGCGGAAGAATGAGGGTTGGCCCCTGGACTAACGACATGCCGACAATATGGTCGCCCGCTGAGAAAGTCATCACTTTCCCTCAAGTTCTGGGTTAGTGTGCCGATATAGCCCGGGTGGTATCCGCCAGCGCAATCAAGGATACCCCCCGTGAAACGTTGGCTTCCAAAGCTCTCCCCGGCTCGTCGGGGTCATTGGCCAATCGCGCCAGCGCGTCGCTAGACGAGGCTTGGGGCGACTTGGGCTCCCAGCGCCCAAATCGTGACTTCGCGCAGTCTCGGTTAGTCGGCGCGCGCTTGCCGCACTTGCTCTAATTCAGAAAATTTCTCCTTCGTTAAAATCTTAAAACCACCAAAAACGCCAACGAAAGCAGTATTATTTGGGACCTGACAGCGCCCCGGACGAGGTCGCTGTGAACGAGAGAGGTCACCGTGAGCTGTCGTGCAGATGCATCACGGGGGCAGGATGTTTAAATTGAGAATAAAACTGGGCCCAGCACGTGGCACAAGAGAAAAGCTTCGCCGATACAACCAGTGCTGACGATAAAAGTATCGGGTTTGACTACCAGTACTATTACTTCCTTCATCGCATCCTGAATCTAGGCGTCGGGCAAAGCGTTGGCCTCGAGATTTTGGACGACGTACACACTGAGCTAGACGCCAGCTTCATCGTTCTCTTTCAGCTTAAGCATACTGTTCGCACCAGTGCATCCGGCCTCCCCGTCGCCTTAAAGGAACTTGATTCGGACCTCTGGAAGACTCTTTACAACTGGGCGAGGATAATCGGCGATGTCGCTGAAAGGCGTGCCACGGTCCCGGCACAGTTGAAGTTCGTCGACAAAGCAGAGTTTCATCTCGTATCGAATAAGTCCCATAGCAAGAGGAATCACTTCCTTGCCGCGCTAATCGACTTCCAGGGCGGCACGATAGAGTTTTCCGAAATCCGCGACTGCATCTTGGCCCTGCAAGGGAAAACGACGGATGCTGAGATACAAAAGTACATCGCTGCAGTCGTGGATTTGGACGATTCGGTGCTGCAGAAATACTTGAGTAACATTCGATTCGAGCTCGGCCTTGACGACATCATCGGGCTAGTCAAGCGCTCAATTGCAGAAACATTCATTGACGACGGGAAGATTGATTCGACTTTCGAGCGGCTCGACTCAAATATTCGCGAAGACAACTTTATTGCTATCAAGAAAGGCGAAAAGATTGTTATCAGCTTCGAGGATTTCAGAAAGCGCTACTGGAAGATATTTGACGACGCACGTAGCAAGAAGCTTGTGCAGTATCCCTTCAAGCCGGAATTGCCGAACGATATATTCGACCAGCGTTTCATCCGCCGATTGATGGATATTTCCGTCTTATCCGCTTCCGATGTTGAAAGTGCCGTGAAGTATACGACGCTGAAACTTCAAATCGCCAAGTATCTTGAAAAATGGGTGCAAGAAGGCTCTCTCGTTAGTGCCGACGTCTCGGACTTGCATGACGACGTTATCACGCAATGGGAGAATGAGTTCATTCATGCGTTTGAGGGCTACGAAACCGACGAGGCGATAAAGGGAGTTGCTAAGGAAATACTTCGGGTATTGAGACGCGTGTCCTTCAAGTTGGGCGAAAGTAGCTTGAACATAATGCTTAGCAACGGCGAGCTGTATTACTTGTCGGACATGGGGCGCATCGGGTGGCACAGAGATTGGGAGCAGCATGATTGAACGATGGTCCGGATACAACAACGTCGGAATTGGCGCCACAGCATTGTTGGCAGTTATGGCGCACACCCCTCGGTTGAGCCTCCCGAAAGCATTGCTGGTGATGCCCTTGGTCATGCACGACGCGACCGTGAAATACCTGGGCCACGGTGGCGTTGCATGGCGAGGCGCCGCAACACTTGCAGCTTCCCGGCCTGACCTGTTCTTCAATTTCGATTCGAGATTCGCCGAAAGTCTGGTCACGTCTGTGAACGCTATTCAACTGATTATCGAAGCAGAGTACGTAAAGTTTGACGGCAAGCTTATTCTAGTCAACCCGGTGAAAATTGACCCAAGCTTCGGCAAGCGAGCGCAGCGGATAGCGAAGGCAGCTGAGCATATTGCCGCGCTGTTGAAAAGTCCGGTCGATGAACTATATTTGAACTTTCGGGTGAAGCTTTGAAATTCGGATTTGATGCTATTATTTTGTGGTCGAAGACGGGTGAGCGCCGGTCTCTTGAGTTCCATCGCAATCGAGTCAATGTTCTTTCGGGTGGCAGTAAGACGGGCAAGAGCGCGTTGCTCGACATCATTGACTACTGCTTTCTTGCCAGCTCGCACAAGCTGCCCGACAGCATCATTAACGAGAATGTCGACTGGTACGGGCTCAAGTTCTATGTGAATGACAAGACGTTCGCGCTTGCGCGCCGGAGTCCCACTGGCAACAAGGTGGGGTCCGAGTATCACTTCTCGCCAAACGGGTTTGTACCGGATATTCCGGAGGACAACATTCGTGAAGCTGACCTCCGGGAGCTTATTGAAAGCGAGTTTTCCATCGATGAGAAGGTGTCGATGCCATTTGGCGGAAAAGCGATAAAGAAGAACTCAAAGATTTCCTTTCGCTACTTTTTGCTGTTCAACACCATCTCGGAAGACATCATCATCAACAGCAAGACGTTCTTCGATAAGCAGGTCGAAGAGCGCTATCGGGAGGCTTTGCCGAGGATATTCGACATTGCGCTCGGAATCGACGACCTTGAGAACATCAGCGCTCGGGAGCAAAAAGAGCTGCTCGAGCGGGAACTGAGACGGACGGAACGAAAGAACGCTCAGGTGCGCGCTGGGCGCTCGGATTTCGACGAGGAAGTCCGTGATATTGCAGTCAAGGCAGCAGAGTATGGGCTCTTCCAGGCAGACCCGAAGAGCCTCTCGCATGATGCTGTAAAGAACGCAATCAACTCGGCGGCTTCCGTTGATACCGGCAAAGCGCTAGACCGCTACGCCGAGGTGACGGCGCAGCTGTTCACGGTAGACCGGAGGCTTCGGAGGCTCAGTCAGTTCACGACGGAATACCGCGGCTACAAAGATACGTTGAAGAACGCTGAAGATAGTCTGCTCCCCATCCAGCAGCTCCTTGCGCGGTCTACAGCGCTTGTAAAATCGGAGGTCTTCAGCGAACTCATAAGTACGCTTAAGTCGGACCTGCTGGAGGTGAAGAAGTCGACATCGCGGAGTCAGCCATTGACTGCTCAGATTAGCACCATGTCTCGGGAACTCCAGGCCGAGAAGGCAGCGTTAGAGAAGGAATTGAGCGTCCTCCCGCAGGAGCCAGCATCATTCGCGTCTGAACGGGACAAATGGCTATTCATCGGAGAAGCGAAAGGGCGATTTCGGACGTTCGACTCGGTCAGCGGCCCCGCCGTCCTTCATCAAATTGCGGGGCCCACGGAGGACTCTCTCCAAGCGCAGATTGACGGTATCAACGTTCGTGATGTGGACGAGAAGCGGAGCGCAGTTATTTCTATGATTAACGAGATTGCGCAGGGATTGCTTGCGGATACACGCAATGCGCTGGCGAACTACGCGACCTACCTTACCGACTTTTCATACACCGAGAAGCGTCTGAGATTGCGCAAACCTCGTTCATCTCTGATTGAGAACGTTGGCAGCAGCTCGAACCACATGTTCTTGCATCTGCTGCAGTTCCTTGCGTTGCATGAGGTGGCGGTAAGCCACAAGTCTCCGTTCGTTCCAACCTTCCTCGTCATCGACCAGCCGAGTCGTCCGTACTACCCTAACAAGAAGGCTGACGATAAAGTTAAGCTTACGGACAGTGACAGCGAAGAGGTGGCAATTGCCTTCCAACTTCTCAATGACTTCATTGGACGCATGAACACAGAGTATGAGTCTGAGTTCCAGATAATTGTGTTCGAACACGTGCCGGCGGACACATTTGACGGCATGGAATTTGTGCACCTGCTGAAGCAGTTTCGCAATGGTGAGGCGCTGATTCCAAAGTCATGGCAACGAGGCTAACGAAGCGAGCATGTCGGCTCGGCGTTGTTCGCTGCGCGCATGGAAGAAGCAACTAGCGTTGGCTTCGTTCATTTCTTGTCTTGCGGATAGGTTATGGCAGCATCCAAAAGCGGCAACAGGGGTCCGAAGTTCAGAGTGATGTTTCGACGTTCTGAGCCCACCGACGATGAGATTCGTCCTTACACCGTTTTCGTCGTTCCGAGCGAAGGGGCGAGGACGGATTTTGGGTTTCGGACGCAGGTCGAACTGCATGTCGGGCGTCTTGACGACCTTGCGTCGATGGTTGTCAGCTCCTTTATCGGATTCATTCCCGCGTCGGCGGGCGGACCGAGCGACTTGAATGCACTGGAGTCATTGTTCGACTCCAATGGTGGTTCGGCCATCGACTCGAGCAAGGTAGGTGAGTTCTTCACCATGTTGCCTGCGCTGGACGATTACCGACGAGTTGTCGGTGTGCTGGGAACAGACATCGCCGCGCGGTTGCTGCTTGCAGTCAACGACATCGTAGCCCTGGGCGCATATGAGGCACGTTCCCCCCTGTTGAAGGCGGCGCCGGGCATGGAGGTGTTTCAGAAGTCCTTCCTGCGAACGTCGGAGTCGTTCTTCGCTTTCAAGAACGCCGGGCCAATCCTGCGAGGTACGCAGATGGAAGAGTTCGGGAACATGACGCAGCGCGTCGGGTTGCGCTTTTCGCTGGCTGGTAGCGAGCCCGAACGCCTTCTTGAATTCAATTTCGACCACGAGGCAGACTTACCGAAGCGAATCGCCGTTATGATTGGGAAGAACGGCGTCGGAAAGAGCCTCGCGCTTGGGCAGATTGCGCGGTCAGCGTTAAGCGGGGACGACAAAGCGCTCATCGATTTGAGCAATCAGGGGCGTGTTCTTATCAATCGGCTCTTGGCGTTTGCACCGACGAACGAGTCAGCATCGGTTTTCCCGGCCGACCGACGCAAGAATGCCCGAGTATGGTACCGAAGGTTCGCGTTGAACCGCGTTGGCCGGTCACGACGAGGAAACGGTGTGACGGACACTGTGCTTCAAGTCGCCCGTTCCGAAGAGAGGTTAGGGGGCGACACGAGATGGCGCCTGTTCGTATCAGCGCTTACGGCAATTTCCGGATGGGAGCATTTGGCTCTACCACGCACGGACAAAACGGCGCCGCCGGTGCAGATAGCGACGCTCCTGGACGGCCGGGAAGAAGCGGATGCGCTTGAGCTATTTGCGTCCATTGACTCGAATAGCGACCCCGTCCGGATGGTTGCCGACAAGGGGTATCTCCTCAGTAGCGGCGAAATCTCGTTTCTGCGCTTCGCAGCGCAAGCAAGTATGTTCATCGAGAATGGTTCACTGCTCCTACTCGACGAGCCAGAGACGCACTTGCATCCGAATTTTATAAGTCAGTTCGTGGCACTGCTCGACGGGCTGCTTTCCCGTACGGGGTCTGCGGCTGTGATTGCAACGCACTCGGCTTACTTCGTCCGGGAGGTGTTTCGAGAGCAAGTGACAGTGCTACGCACCGACGAGCAAGGGCTCCTGACGACAAGCCCGCTTCGGCTGCAAACCTTCGGTGCGGATGTTGGCTCGATTTCCTATTTCGTTTTTGGCGAGGATGAGCCTTCACGGCTCGCCGCGGAGGTCGAGGACCGATTGCTGAAGCGGTATCAGAGCTGGGAGCAACTCTATGGGCGTTACAAGCACGAGTTGTCTTCCGAGATGCTTGGGTCGCTGAGAGTGGCGTTGGAGTCAGAGAAGGACGAGCCCGCCGCGGAGCCCGACGCAGGTGAATAAGCTTCCCAGGCCCGACAACAACGATGCAGCTGCCTTCCAGAACGTGGCATCCGATGCCCGGCTAGCGAGCTATCCAAATCTGCAACCAATCGTGCCGGCGGTTCTGGCAGGATATGCGCAATACGCCGCGTCGAATGGCAATGTCGCGAGAATTGCGGGTGTGCCGATAAGCGGAGCAGAGAAGGCTTTGCTTCTCGGGCACTACAACCGGCCACCGAGAGCGCTCGCCCACATCGCGAACCTACGAAAGGACGGCGAGCACCGCGTGTGTCCCATGTGCGGGTCGCTTCACAGCGGCACGTTGGACCACATCCTGCCAAAAGAGACGCATGCTGCATTCGCCGTCTTCTCGTTGAATCTGGTCCCAGCCTGTAAGTGCAATACTCGGCGTGGCACGACGACGACCGGCGCAGGCGTAGACGAGCGCATTCTGCATCCGTATTTTGACGAATGCCTGTCGGACCGGTTGTTGGCCGCACGCTTCGATGACTTGGGTCGCGTTCCCTCGATTAGCTTGCAGATTCTGCTCCCGCCCAACCATCCGGAATTCTCGGCAGTTTCATTTCACGTCGAACGAATCGTTGGGAAGACTTCCGTGCTGGAGTATTTGATTGAGCGCTGGACCCATCTCTGCCAGAAGCCCTCGCGAATAGTTCGTGCCTTGGCGAATGAGCCTCAAACCGCAGAAGCACTTCAAGAGATAGTGCTGAGCGACTTGCAGTTGACAGACGAGACTCATGGCGGCAAAAACAACTGGAATTCTCTTTTCCTTGCGGGCTTGCTGGATGCACATGTGCTGCAATGGCTTACAGAGCGGTTCACGACACCCGGACGCGTTTCAGGGACGCCGCTTGTTTAATTACAATAAAGACCAAAGCGCAATCGCTCGTCGGAGAAGGTGACAGCAAGGTTGTCGACCAAGCGGGCGAAGCTCCAAAGCGCCTCCGCTGGTCTCAGTGACGCGCGCAGCCATGGCGATTTGCACGGATTCGCGCGTTGCGCGAGGCATACACAATCAACGACATCAATAAGGACGAAGGCTCCGGCTGTTCGGAGCTTAGTGGGCAAAAACTGATAACAAGAATGAACTATGAACAACATACTGATGGATATCCCGCCACCGTCGTACTGGCAGGAGTTTGAGCGACTCACACTTGATGTCTGCCGCATCCGATGGAAAGATGACTACGCGGAGCGACACGGTCGGGACGGACAGTCTCAGTCGGGAGTCGACGTGTATGGCCACAACCATGCTTCATCGTGTGAGCTCAGTGGAGTGCAATGTAAGAAGCGCAAGAATAAGTCGAAAGGCCTGGAGGTACCGGCTCATTCACTGTCTACTGAGGAAATCGACGAGGAAATTTCGGCGGCATCGAGCTTTCAGCCGCACCTTCGTCGATTCATCATTGCAACCACGGGGGAGCGGGACGAGAAGATGCAGGGGCACGTCCGGCTTTTGAACGCTGCGAATAAGCATCCGTTTCAAGTTGCTCTTTGGTTTTGGGACGACTACGTCGATTTCCTCAATTGCAACGAGAACGTGATGTACAAATACTTCTCCTCGGTTCTCCGGTATCGCAAAACCTATTCGGAAGACGAGCATTACCTCAGAATGCTTGCCTTAGCGTTCGACAGACCCGCGATTCGTACCACATTTCGTTTGGAGAACCGCGCAACAGATTTTATTGCTGCGATTTCCGGTTTGCAGCAGGCCGTAAAAACAGGAACGCTGAAGGACCGCGATGGCCACACAATAGATGAGGCGAGGCGACCATCTAAGCTCGGTCCCGAACTCAAAGCGATTGGTAGGCTGCTGACGGACGTTAGAAATCTTGCGACTGACGGGTTGGTTCGCGGCGCGATTGTCGACCATGGTACGGTCATCGAGATACGAGAGGAATCACTTCAGCACAGGTTGAACGCCTTGCGCAGAGATGTCGTTGACACTTTGAACATTCTTCTTCACCACGCGAACATCGAACCGGTGGAAGTCGAGAATTTCTGAAAGGGAAACATGTCGCCGGAAGTGCTAGGCATGTTTGGGTTGGGGCCTCAATGACGCCAACCTCGAAGGCGATATGTAGCACGCTCTTTGCGCATCCAACGATGCTTATTGTCTCGTCGCGCCTATGAGGTCAATTCGGTTTCGCATTTTATCCAACAGAGGACATAAAAACGTCCTCTAATCAGATTTGCGCTTTTACGGCCTGGTGTCTAAGCTAAAGCGCGGGTCGCGTTGACACGCTGTGGCGCGGCTGGAGTTTGTCCGTCAGGTTACCTGTGAGTGGCGAAGCGAGCGAGTCAATCAGGAGGAAGCGATGAGGATTAGCGGAACGAGGCCGGACCAGTACACGTGGCCTGTGACGGGAGAGGAACATCGAAAGCTCATGAAGGCTTTGGGAGCGGCGTTTGGTCACTCCAGTCCTTCAGCGGCGGAGCGGTACGTTCGTACAATTGACCAGCTACCGCGCGACCCTCTGTCAATGGAACGCTTCGCTCGTGAGATGAAAGCATTTCACATCTGGCTGCAATTGTTGACCAACCCAAAACGTATGCACGAAATCATGGTCGTGGGCGGCGACACCGGCGTAGAGGATAGCGTGGCGGATATGGCACCGGGGCTGCTCAAGCAGGCGAGTGACCTGTCGTGCCCCGACTTCTTGAACACTCACCTGGCTGCGCTAGACGCAAATCTCCGCAGCTTGAATCGCTAGCGGTTAAGCGAGAAACGACCAAACACTCGAGAGCGACCGCTGAGGCCCAGCGGTCGATTTTGCTTTGGGACCGCCTTTCGCTGCCAGCGTCTAGCTCGCGGAACGATGCTGTTGAAATCGCAAACAACAGTCGGGCGGACCTCGAATTGGTCGGAAGACGAGACCGTCGAACGAGTTGCTCGCTGTTCGCGCCGTGCGGGATTGGGTAGGTCCAAACATCACTAAAAAGCTTGAGCGCCTCGACCATTTAGCTACCTCACCTTCCAACTCGGGCGGAATTGACGCCGAAGCCCTTACCCTCAGAAAGGCGTAAGCGCCGCACCGTCACGGTCTTGCGGTTAATATTGGTGACCACCAAACTCAAGAGTTCGCTTGATGATTTTTGACGACAATCGCTGGGTGTACGAGGGTCTCTCGCGGTTCAACTTTTTCCCCAACCAAAAGGCGCCTATCGGCGAACTGCCTCCATGTATTACGAGTCGCCAATTGACGCCAGAGGTGGCTGAGTTAGTGCTCGCCGAAGAAGGGCCAAAAGCGCGAGACGCTACCGTCGGATACGACGAGGTCTCGTACTTGATGACAAGGCATGACAACATTCCGCGGCGTCTCTCGCTCATTCATCCCGTTCCTTATCTCCGAATGGCAGGTCACATCTGGACGCATTGGAACGAGATTTCGTCGGCGGTCGGGAGCGAAAACAGTGCAATCAAACCCGAAAGACACGATGACGCTCGCATCCTGATAATGAACTACGAGGACGTGCTATCAAAGTCTCGGCATATCCTGTCAGCAAGTTTTGGGAAGCGCTTTAAGGTTGAAACGGATATTGCGAGCTGTTTCAACAGCATTTATTCGCACTCTATCCCTTGGGCGGTCGTGGGCTTTGAGGCCGAGAAAGCACGACTTCGTGGAGAAGGAGTTTCTCACTGGAGCGACCGGCTCGATTTAATGCAGCGAACCGCGAAGCGGAAAGAAACCGTCGGAGTATCGATTGGACCTGGAACATCAAGTATTATCGTTGAGATAATCCTCGGAAAGGTCGATGCCCGTCTTCGGGAAAAAGGCTACGAATTTCGCCGGTTCATCGATGACTACATTTGTTTCGCCGAGACGCACGATAAGGCGCAAAGCTTTTTGTCGGACGTCGGTCGCTTTCTTTCGGACTACAGGCTGCATTTGAACTTGCAGAAGACATCTATAGTGGAGTTGCCGCAACCACTGAGCGCATCTTGGGTTACCGAATTGAGCAACGCGCTCGAAAGTCTTATGTTGGTCGCGAGTGAGCAAGAGGATGCAAAAATCTTCGCTAACGGTGCAACGCAATATCTTGACCTTGCCATAAAATTAAATCGAGAGACTCGCGATGGCAGCATTTTGAAGTACGCTTTTGGCTCGCTCATCGCTTGGATTCACGAAAACGCGCTATATGATGTTTCGGAGTATCTAATCAATCTAGCTTGGCACTATCCGGCGTTGCTTCCTTATCTCGACTCGCTTCACGATAAGTTTCCGGAGAGTCTGAACTCATATGAGCCACAATTGAATGCAATAATCATTGAGAACGCGAAGCATCGACGTTCTGATGGCATGGCTTGGCCACTTCATTTAATGCGTAAGACGGGTCTTAAGCTTACCAGCGAAACCATTGAAAGCATTCTGGCTTCTCGTGATTGCGTCGCCTACACCTTGCTGTTCGAGATGCATCAAGCGGACGACCAAATCATTGCTTTTGCGAAGGACCTTCTCGACCAAGATTATCTTGAGCGTGACGAGTATTGGTTGTTGCTTTACCAACTGGCCTATCACGATGTGATTCCTTTGCATGAGAATGAAAAGGGCTTCGCGGTAATGCTTGAGCACAAGGTGAATTTCGTGCCTGCTGACGACACGAAGACCACCACAGAGGCATATTGCGATTATCTGAATAACCCGTTTTGGGAGGAGGGCGAGGGACCGCTTTCGATGAGCGATTGGATTCTGGAGCAGGCGAAACTGGGGCGAGAGGTTAAAGACGACCCGTTAGGCTCATGACCGATTTGCTATTGGGCTCAAATCACTCCCACTTCCCCTTAGCGAGCTTGTCCTTCAGGTCGCTGATTTTTCGCTGAGCCTCGGGCCGCGGCGTTGCCAACACTTCGATGGGAATGGTGACGCCAAGGATTTTCGCGAGATTGGAAACATAGGGGCGGCGCTCCCCTGGAATGTCTGCTCGGGCCCGTTTGACCCGTTTGATGCCACAAACTGAAATCAGATACTCAAGCGTTCTCTGGTCACGGCCGGACTCCACGATTACGTCCAGGCTCTGCAGGTCTTCTGGTCGCATGGTAGGCTCGCTGCGAATGGTTGGGCACCAATCGGTTACAGGACGGGCGGCTTGGTGCCAGCGGGGTCTCGTAGGGGCACAAAACTTTCGCAAATGGACTTGACGACATAAGCTGGGTAGGCGAAGTGCGTAGCCCGACGGACAAGAGTCAGACGACAACGTATCATACTCATCCACTTGGTTCGTGGCGGCCAAGTCGTTTTTATTGAGCCATTGATGTGACGATTTGACTTCACAGTGTCCTTTTTGTCGCCGCCGCGCTTACGTGGGGGAGTTCGATGATTGAGGTCAGCAACAGCGTCCCGGTTCGCACCGTCTTCGCTTCGTTGAAAAGTGTCAAGCCGTTTGAACGCCTCTCGGAACTTGAAGCGCACTTCGGGACTTCGCTGCGAGCTACGGGCGGCGTACCTGTTCGCCTCGCTTTGGCCGCTGCCAGAGATGGAGCACGAGCGGTTCAGCGCGACCTGTTTGATTTTGCGCCGGCGGCGTCCGTCATCAGTCTCGTACATGAACTGGGCCCTGAAGAATCGCCTCAGATAGCCGAAGCGCTCGCTGATGTTATTCCCAACTTCGAGTGTTTTCGGTGGAACATCTCGTCTTTGGGGCAGTATCAACAAGTGGTGAACAGATTCAACGAGGATGCCCTAATTCCCGTGTTGAATCTCTCACTCTCTAGTGACCAGAATGTTGGTTGGGTAGACCCCCACGACGGTCTCGTTGATGTGGCGAGTAGTTCGTTTCGGCTGACGCTACGGCATTACATTTCCCGCTCCCTGGATGTCCGACAACGACTTAGCGTTCTCATGGCTGCGGTCAGATATTTGCAAGTATTAGCTTTAGCTGGACTATCGGAGGAGCAATATGGCTTTCAGCCTGGATGGAACATAATATCCGCGCTCATTGAGATGTTTGAAGAAGAGGACGTGCGCGAGTTGATTTACTTCGGCGCGTCGCAAACAGTTCTATTGAATGCTATCCAGTCATTGATGACTTCCGCAAACAGCTTAGAATTTGTCGGCGCTCTCGATTCTCCTCTTCTGCAACTCTTCTCTCCATCGACAATACCGGCGTTCTTCTCCAAGTTAAATAATCTCGTTAATCAGCCGAAGTTCTCGGGAACCGACGCAACAGTTGCAACTTGGCCTTGCTATGTGTGGTCGTGGAAGTTTGAATCTCGATTCCCTATTTGCGAGCCCGAATTCATGAGCTTGGTTCCGAAGAAATGTATGAAAGAATTCGAGGAAATGTCCGAGCTTAAGGAAAAGAAAATCGAGCGGTTTGGACGCAGCGTGACACATCTGGACGAGAGTCAGCAAGTAGTTGCTGCGAGCCCTAATATTTTTGTGCTCTTCGAACAATCTAGTACCTCAGAATATTCGGACGATACCTTTGGCTACGTTGAAAACGATAAGTTCGTATTCGCTGTCCTTTGGGTTCCAACCTCTGTATTGAAAAACGCCGAGGATAGCGACATTTCGGTCTTAGTGTACGTGTCATTCCCCGAGCCAGAGTTAATTTCTATTCCTTATGCCGTCAGTTCCGAGCGGTTCGATTATGGCGGACGACACTGTCGTAAACTGAACATTCGTCTCAATTTTTCTGATTTTCTACGCACGCGGTCTTCGACGTCGCCGTCTGAAAAAGGTTACCGCGTCAGCTTTGGTCTGATTATCGAGAAGAACAATGAGTTCTTATGCGCCGGCGATAACGCCATTTGACACGAATCTCACAGCAGTCAGCGGCAGCCCTCCAAGGCACGCGCTTGTGTTTGTGCATGGAATTTTATCCTCGCACGTTACGTTTCTGAAGGCATATAAGTACTTCAGACGCGTGTCGAAAAATCTCGGGACGGAGCTTGCGTATTTCGACTACGATTATCGACTTGGCTTAGTCGAAAACGGTAGAGCTCTGGGAACTGCGTTGAAGTCGAGGTACGGGCATGGAGAAACAACGGTTTCTTTGGTTTGTCATAGTATGGGAGGTTTAATCGGTCGCCTGTCCATTCTTGCGAACGATTCTCCAATGCCATTTTTGCGAGCGTTATTCATGCTAGGGACACCAAATCGTGGTGCCTTCCACTCTCGTCAACTCGACCCGCTCTTTGCTGCGATGCTAGAGAGTGGAATTCCCGCAAGAGCTGTCCAAAGGCGCGCTCGCGGCATATTAGAGTTGACGGATGCTTATTCCATATTAAACGGATTCGAAAGTAAGTCTAAGTTCGCTAACGATATCTTCTACATCTCGATACCGGGTTGTTTCTTTCATGAAAGGCGCGCTATCTATAAAAGAAACGAGGTGCCGGAAAAACTTTTTTGGCTGGTTAACTTGACCGCAGCTCTGTCTGAGAGGCTTCCAATAATCTCCGTCCGGCTAAATCGTCCTCACGACGGGGTCGTTGAGCGGGTTAGCAATTCGTTGATACCGTGTGATTCAGGGCAGTGGTCTGAGAAAGCATCGAGTGTTAACTTTAGAGGCAATCCCGACCCTACCTATGTTCATGTGCAGCATAGGGTATGCGATGAACTCACCCATGGGCGAATACAGTCCTCATACCCGCTGCTGCGAATAATGTGGGAGATGATGCTCGCGGGTTCAATTTCCGGCTGGATTGACGAACTCACACCGGATGATTTCGGAAAATTGTTTTATTGGACCGAAAATGCATCTTGAACTTGGTTGCTTCCTCCCAGTTCATTATTCGTAACGTACGCGACTTTGTTTCCCAGCGGCGAGTGGGGCCGCCCGCGGTTCGGCAGTTCCAACTCCGGAAGAACGACTAGGCGGTCACATGTACCCGAGTCCCATTCGCATTTTGCGAGACGCTATTTCAGCTTGCGCACCTGTCCCTGCGCTTCTGGTCGCGGCGTTGCCAACACTTCAATGGGAATGGTGACGAAGGATTTTCGCCAGGTTAGAAACATAAGGGCGAGTTTTTCCGGGAATCTGTTCTCGGGCGCGCTTGACTCTCTTGAGGCCGCAAACTGAAATCAGGTAGTCAAGGGTTCGCTGGTCACGGCCGGACTCCACGATGACGTCCAGGCCCTGCAGGTCTTCTGGTCGCATGGTAGGGTCGCTGCGAGTGATTGGTATCAATGGGTTATAGGACGGGCGGGGCTTGGTGCCAGTGGGGTGCCGAGTATCAAAGCGTTTTCCCTCCCCCCGGACCCCCCACCTCATTTCGGGGCGTGCTCGCCCTCATGCTCGGGTCTTCGACCCTCGTACAGACGGAGAAAGACAATGCACGTAAACCCTATTTAGACACTTTCGCTTCGCTACAGTGTTGACGACATAAGTGTTCGACCACGCCTGGGCCGACGCCTTCGAGCGCCACGGCCTGCGCTATTACCCGAAGGCGCTGTCCGCCGTGCCGTTCTCGCCGGTGACGGGCCCGCGCCTCATCGCGGCGGATCACGAGGATCGCGTGCTGCTCGCGCGCGGGGCGATCGAGCTCACGCGTCGTATGGAGCTGTCGTCGCTGCACGTGCTGTTCGCGCACGCACAGGACGTCGCGGCGCTGAAGGACGCGGGCTACATGCTGCGCGAAGGCGTGCAGTTCCACTGGGAGAATCTGCCCGGCGACGGCTACGAGAGCTTCGACGCCTTCCTCGCGACGATGAGCCACGACAAGCGCAAGAAGGTGAAGCAGGACCGGCGCCGCGTGACGGATGCGGGCGTCACGTACAGGTGGCTGCGCGGCGCGCAGATCGACGAAAGTGCGCTCGATTTCTTCTACGACTGTTACGACAACACGTATCGCGAGCACTGGAACGCGCCGTATCTGACGCGCGAGTTCTTCGGCCGGATTCACGCCGAAGCGCCCGACAGCATCCTGCTCGTCGTCGCGGAGGCGGACGGCGAGCGGCTCGCCTGCGCGCTCAACATGATCGGCGGCGACACCATGTACGGCCGCTACTGGGGCACGCGCGAGTTCGTCTCGGGCCTGCACTTCGAGACGTGCTATATGCAGGGCATCGCGTACTGCATCGAACATGGACTGGCGCGCTTCGAGGGCGGCGCGCAGGGCGTGCACAAGATGTCGCGCGGGCTCCTGCCGACGCCGACATGGTCCGCGCACTGGATCGCGGATCAGCGCTTCGCGCACGCGATCGCCGAGTTTCTCGACGCCGAAACCGAGGCGATGGATCATCACATCGTCGAACTCGAAGCGCACACGCCGTTCAGAAAAAAGACCTGAAACCCCGTGCGATAATCGTTACGGGTTCTCGCCCCAATTCACACCGCGTCTTTCGCGCCGCAATCCGCGCAAACCAATCTCGACCATGAGCAGAAACTTCTTCAACCTGTACAGCCATGATTTCGCGCGCGTCGCTGTCGGCGTGCCGGTGTGCAGGGTCGCCGATCCGGCATTCAACGCGGCGCAGACCATCGAGCTCGCGAAGCAGGCGGCGGCGCGCGGCGCGGTGCTCGTCGCGTTTCCCGAACTCGGCATTTCGGCCTATACGTGCGACGACCTCTTTCATCAACGCGCCTTGCTCGACGCCTGCGAAGACGCGCTGAGCGACATCGTCGAAGCGTCGAAAGGGTTGAGTGTGGCGCTGATCGTCGGCGCCCCGGTCAGGGCGGAGCACAAGCTCTTCAATTGCGCGATCGTCATCGCGGACGGCATCATTCGCGGCGTCGTGCCGAAGAGTTATCTGCCCAATTACGGCGAGTTCTACGAAGCGCGGCAGTTCAGTCCCGCCGATGCCGCGACCACCCGCACGCTCGCGCTGTGCGGTCAGGACGTGCCGTTCGGGGCGTCGCTGCTGTTCCAGATCAAGGATCTTCCGCTCTTCCGGTTCCACGTCGAAATCTGCGAGGACGTCTGGGTGCCGATTCCGCCCTCGTCGTTCGCGGCGCTCGCGGGCGCGACGGTGCTCGTGAATCTGTCGGCGTCGAATATCGTCGTGGGGAAGTCGGCGTATCGGCATCAGCTCGTCGGGCAGCAATCCGCGCGCTGTGTCGCGGCTTATCTATACACGTCGGCGGGCAACGGGGAATCGTCGACGGATCTCGCCTGGGACGGACAAGGGCTCATCTACGAGAACGGCGAACTGCTCGCGGAATCCGAGCGGTTCTCCGGCGAGTCGCACATCATCTTCGCCGATGTCGATCTCGAACGCCTCTCGCGCGAACGCATGCGGCAAACCACGTTCGGCCGCTCGACGCACCGGCACGCGGACGAAGTCGCGCAATTCAGCGTGATCGAATTCCCGCTCGCCGTGCCCGCTCAGGCCAAATTGCCGCTCGAACGGCGCGTCGCGCGCTTTCCCTACGTCCCCGCCGACGCCGCGCGCCGCGACGAACGCTGCAACGAGGTCTACAACATCCAGGTGCAGGCGCTGCTGCAACGGCTTCAGTCGTCGGGCATGTCCAAGGTCGTCATCGGTATTTCGGGCGGGCTCGATTCGACGCATGCACTGCTCGTGTGCGCGAAAGCGATGGACCGGCTCGGTCTGCCGCGCGCCAACATCCTCGCCTACACGATGCCCGGCTTCGCGACCAGCGACCGCACGCTCGCCCAGGCGCGCGAACTGATGGACGTGATCGGCTGCACGGCGGGCGAGATCGACATTCGCCCGAGCTGCGTGCAGATGCTGGCCGACATCGGCCATCCGCACAGCACGGGCGCCGAGCAATACGACATCACGTATGAAAACGTGCAGGCCGGCGAGCGCACGAGCCATCTGTTCCGGCTGGCGAATTTCAACAACGCCATCGTGATCGGCACGGGCGACCTGAGCGAGCTGGCACTTGGTTGGTGCACCTACGGAGTGGGCGATCACATGTCCCACTACAACGTCAACGCGAGCGTGCCGAAGACGCTGATCACGCATCTGGTGCGCTGGGTGGCCGAGTCGGGTCAGATCGGCGACACCGGCACCGGTGTCCTCGAAAACATCCTGAGCACCGACATCAGCCCGGAACTCATCCCCGGCAAGACGAGCGGCGTGGTCGAGCAAAAGACGGAGAGCGTCATCGGCCCGTACGAGCTTCAGGACTTCAACCTGTACTACACGCTGCGCTTCGGCTTCGCGCCGTCGAAGGTCGCGTTTCTCGCGCTCGCCGCGTGGCGCGACCGCGATGCGGGCGCGTGGCCGGAAGGCCCGACCGTGGCGCGCAATCAATATGACCTCGCCGCGATCCGCAAGAATCTTCGCATCTTTCTGGACCGCTTCTTCCGCACTAGCCAATTCAAGCGCTCATGCGTGCCGAATGCGCCGAAGGTCGGCTCGGGCGGCTCGCTCTCGCCGCGCGGCGACTGGCGCGCGCCGAGCGACTCGCAGGCAACGGTATGGCTCAAGGATCTCGAGCGCGTTCCCGCGAGCGAGTGACTCGACGCGCGTATCGACCCACGAGCACGCTGAAACGCGACTAGAATCGAAAGCATCTGTCCGCACGCGGACACGACACTTTCCCGAACCCTTGAATTGATATCTGAAAAGAGGCCGCCATGAAACGCATCACCGCCATCATCAAACCGTTCAAGCTCGACGAAGTCCGCGAAGCACTCGCCGAAGTGGGGCTCACGGGTTTGACGGTCACGGAAGTGAAGGGCTTCGGCCGTCAAAAGGGGCATACGGAGCTTTATCGTGGTGCAGAGTATGTCGTCGACTTCCTGCCGAAAGTGAAGATCGAAGTCGTCGTCGCCAACGATCAGACCGACCAGGTCATCGACGCCATCATCGGCGCGGCACGCACCGGCAAGATCGGCGACGGCAAGATTTTCGTCGCCGATGTCGAGCGCGTCATCCGCATCCGCACCGGCGAGGAAAACGAAGCGGCGGTCTGAGCGCCGCGCGTTTTTCATCGGCATTCCGGCCCGCCCGTCCGCGCGGGCCGTTCGCAACTTCCCGCAGCACTCTTTTCGAACGCGCGCGTGCACCAGCGCGATGCGCGTCGTCGTCCCCGATTTTTTCCGCCGTATTTACTGCCGGATCGCAGGAATTTCGCATCCGTGCGGTAACATGACTTTTTGGTTATATTTTTGTAAGGATTCGTTTGATGCATCACGCGATCGGCTTCATCCAGGATCTCGCGGTGATCATGGCCATCGCCGGCGTCGTGACGGTGCTGTTCCACCGCATGCGGCAGCCGGTCGTCCTCGGATACATCGTCGCGGGCGTGATCATCGGGCCGTACACGCCGCCGTTCAACCTCATCCACGACGAACAGACGATCCAGACGCTCGGCGAACTCGGCGTCGTTTTCCTGATGTTTTCGCTCGGGCTCGAATTCAGCCTGCGCAAGCTGTTCAAGGTCGGCGCGACGGCCTTCGTCGCGGCGCTTTCGGAAATCGTGCTGATGATCTGGATCGGCTACGAGATCGGGCGCTGGTTCGGCTGGAACGCGATGGACTCGCTCTTCCTCGGCGCGATGCTCGCCATCTCGTCGACGACCATCATCGTGAAGGCGCTCTCCGAGCTCGGCATGAAAGGCGAGGGCTTCGCGCAGCTCGTGTTCGGCATACTGATCGTCGAGGACATTCTCGCCATCGCGATGCTCGTGCTGCTGTCCGGCATCGCGCAGACGGGCTCGGTGAGCGCGGGCATCGCGGTCGTCACGCTCGGCAAGCTGCTGCTGTTCATGACGGTGTCGCTGGTGGTCGGCATTCTCACCGTGCCGCGTGCGCTCAATTACGTCGCGCGCGCAAAGAGCGACGAGATGCTGCTCGTCACCGTGCTCGGCTTCTGCTTCGGCTTCTGCCTGCTCGTCGTGAAGCTCGATTATTCGATCGCGCTCGGCGCGTTCCTGATCGGCGCGATCATGGCGGAGTCGAAGAATCTCGCGCGTATCGAGCATCTGATCGCGCCGGTGCGCGACATGTTCTCGGCGATCTTCTTCGTCACGATCGGGCTCTTGCTGAACCCGACGGTGCTCGTCGAATACGCGTGGCCGATCGCCGTCATCACGATCGCGGTGGTGCTCGGCAAGATCGTGTCGTGCGGACTCGGCACTTTTCTCGCGGGCAAGGACGGGCGCACCGCGATGCGGGTCGGCATGAGCGTTGCGCAGATCGGCGAGTTCTCGTTCATCATCGCGTCGCTCGGGTTGTCGCTCAAGGTCACGAGCAGCTTTCTCTATCCGATCGCGGTGGCCGTGTCCGCGCTGACGACGCTCTTCACGCCGTATCTGATCCGCGCCGCCGATCCGCTCACGATGCGCCTCGCCCGCGCGATGCCCGCGCCGCTCGCCAACACCTTCGGGCTTTATTCGCAATGGCTCGCGAGTCTCACGCCCGCATCCGGCGGCCCGACGCTCTTCTCGATGACGAAGCGCATCGTGCTGCAGATCGCCGTCAATCTCGCGCTCGTAGCGGCGATTTTCTTGGGCGCATCGTATGCCGCGCCGTTCGCGTCCGCGCATCTCGCGCGCTGGCTCGAAACGGACAACACGCAGCGCGTCGTGCTGTGGGGCGCGGCGCTGATTGTCGCGTTGCCGTTTCTGGTCGCCGTGTATCGCAAGCTCGAATCGCTCGCGCTGCTGCTCGCCGAGGTGAGCGTGCAGCCCGCGAAAGCGGGGCGCTTCACGCGCGCGATCCGCTCGGCGATTTCCGGACTCATTCCGATCGTCGCGATGTTCGGCGTCTTTCTGCTCGTCGCGGCGCTGTCGGGCGGCATCCTGCCGCCGTTCGGCCTGATGATCGGGGTGCTGCTCTGCGCGGCGCTCCTGCTGACGGTGCTGTGGCGCTGGTGCGTGAAAATCCACGCGACGATGCAGATCGCGCTGCGCGAAACCTTCGAGGAGCCGCGCGATCACTGACGGCATCTTTCGCGGGATAGCCCTGAGAAGCGCGCAGCGCGGGTTCCCGCGATAATGTGACCCAATGTGAGCAATTGTGTGCTGGTTTGCCCCGTCCGGTTCAGAGGCGGATAATCGGCCTCTGTCCATTCTCCTTGCGGCCTCGAGCGCCTGAAATCGGAATGAGCGATAACAAAACGTCCAACGACGCAAGCAGCACCGACGCCCGCCAAAGCGAAGTTTCACGAGACGGCGCGAATCCCGCGGCATCGCCCGCGGCTGCAGCGGCAGCCGCCGCGCCCGGACCGAAGGCGAGCGCGACCGAACGCGCTGCGACGGACGCGCCTTCGAGCGCATCGAACGTCGAACCCGTCGACACGGTTCAGGCTCGCCGCGACGATGCCCGGCAGGCGGCCCGCGAAGCCCGCGCATCGGCGGCGAGCGCGACGGCCGCGCAGGAATCGTCCGTGCGTGAAAAGCAGCGCACCGTCGCGGATTCCAAGGCGAGTCTCGCCGAAAATCTCGAAACCGCGACCGAAGCGGAGGCCGCGAGCACGACCAACGCCCAATCCGCCGCAACCGACTCCCCGACGGGCCGCACCGTTCCGCCGCCCGCCGTCGGCTTTCCTCCCGGCATCGCCGAAGCACCCGATTTCGGCAAGCTCAATCCGCCACCGCTGCCCGCGGCGGAACAGGCGAGCGCGCCGCCGCAGCCCGCGTATCTGAAGCATTCGGATTCGGCGTGGTCGGTGTTCGGGCGCATCATCGCGGCGCGGGCGCGGCAGATTTTCGACCGCGCGGGGCAGCGCATCACGCAGCGCACGTTGCGCATCGGCGTGTCGGCGCGCATCTTTCACCCCGAGCCGGGCGCGAAGGGGCTGCGCGGCAAGACGCTGCAATATCTCGAGGAATCGATCGCGCACTGGGTCATGTCGCGCGATGTGCTCGTCTTCATGATTCCGACGGTCGGGCATCAGGGCATGCTGCATCCGAGCAATATCCGCCTGCGCGATTACGCGAAACATCTCGACGGCCTGCTGCTGCAAGGCGGCGCGGACGTCTCGCCGCAGTCGTACGAAGAAGCCGCGACGCGGCCCGAATGGCCGGGCGACCGCGTGCGCGACATGTACGAACTGGAGCTGCTGCACGAGTTCGTCGAATCGGGCAAGCCGGTGCTGGGCGTGTGCCGCGGCTGCCAGCTGATCAACGTGGCTTTCGGCGGCACGCTTTACGGCGATATCGCGACCGATGTTCCCACGGCCGGCATCCACGTCAACGAGCAGTACGACCAGCATCGCCATTCGATTCGCTTCCCCGACGGCTCCACGCTCGTCAACATGTTCCCGAACCAGCGCGAGGCGATCGTCAACTCGATTCACCATCAGGCGGTGAAGACGCTCGGACGCGATCTGAACATCGAGGCGGTGTCGGCGGCGGACGGCATCATCGAAGCCGTGCGTTACCGGAAGTCGCCGTTCGTGGTCGGTGTGCAGTGGCACCCGGAGTTTCACCGGGCGGGCGGCGCGGAACTGCTCGATTGCACGCCGCTGCTCGATACGTTCCTGCGCGTGGCGCGCGAAACGCGTTTCTGATCGGCGCGGCGGAAACCAGCGGCGTTGGCCGCATCATGCGCAAAGGCCCGCTCGATTTCGAGCGGGCCTTTGCGTTTCTACGCGAGAAAAGAGGCGCTCAGCGCGACGGCATCACGTTCACCGGCGCGAGTCCGGCTTCCGTCTGCCGCTGCAACTGATCGACCTGCATCTGCAGCGCGCGCAGCTTGCGTTCGGCTTCGAGCTTGTCGCTTTGCAGCGCGGCCGACTCGACCTGCAATTGCTGCTGTCGTTGCGAAACTTGCGAGTCCTGCTGTTGGGCGAGCGCGAGATCGGCGGTGAGGCGGTTCGCCCGGTCGGCCGACTTCGCGATCACCCGTTCGAGCAACGACTTCTGCGCCGCCAGTTGCATGCGACGGATTTCGCCATCGGCGAGATCGAAGCTCTTGCGCGCAAATTGCGCGTAGATCGATTCCGCGCGCGCCTGATCCTGCGTCTTGACCACGCGCCACCAGCGATCGTTCTGCGAAAGCGCCACGTAAAACAGCATGTCCTGCG
Source organism: Caballeronia peredens (assembly GCA_001544595.2). Taxonomy (GTDB): domain Bacteria; phylum Pseudomonadota; class Gammaproteobacteria; order Burkholderiales; family Burkholderiaceae; genus Caballeronia; species Caballeronia peredens. Next base: position 134,104 of record FCOH02000009.1, read on the forward strand.
CGAGGAAGAAGAGCTTCGCGCCGTAGCTGCCGTTGCGCGTTTCGCGCAGTTCGAGGAGGCCGCCGGCCTGCACGAGATTCTGCAACTCGGCGATGTTGCCCTCGACGCTCGGCGCGCCTGTATCGGCTTTCAGGTCGGACAGGTCGATGGGGGCGGCCTGCGCGGTGTCATCGTCGCCGGATTGTGCGGCTTGCGTCGCCTTCGCCGGGGATTTCGTCTGCGGGGCGGCGGCGAACGCGCTCGGGAGCGACGCGAGCAAGCCGATGGAGAAAGCGAGCGCGAGCGTCGCGTAACGGATAGTACTGAGTTGCTTCATGTTGGCCTCGTGGCCGAAAAGGTTGGTCGGACCGGCAGGGCGCCTTCTGTGTTGCGCTTTGTGCGGTTCGTCTCTGTCAATGTCCAGATGCGCCTCCCGTGCGCGTCGTGCGTGCGCCGGACGTGGGCGCATTGTTGTCCAGCGTCGGCGAGTGCTGAAGGAGCGCGTAGAGCGCCTCCGGACTCATTGCGCCGGACGCCTTGGGCGTCTGGATTCTCTCGTTGTAGCTCGATGTCGTGCGCGCGCGCCATGACGACTCGACCCCCGCGACGCGCTCGTCGGCCAGATGGCGTGAATCGACTGCACGCGTCGTGCGAACCGTGTGGGCCGTACGCTCCGCCCGGCCGTGGCGCATGTGGCCCGGTTCCGTCGGCTCTGCCCACGCGTACGCGGTCGCGTTCTTGCGCTTCTTCGCGGTGCGCCTGGCGGGCTCTGCCTGCTTCTCTGCCTGCTTCGCCGCTTTGCGCGGATGCGCCTGCGCGGCGACGATCCGCCCGCCGGCGTTCGCCGACGAAAGCTTCGCGGCCTTCGTTTCGACGGACGGCGTGACGGCAGTCGCGGAACGCACCGGCGCGGGTCGAGCGGACGCGTCAGCATCGACGCGAGCGATCGTTACGGGAGCCGATGCGGGCTCGGCCGCGGGTCGTGCGATCGAATTCGGCCGGGCCGGCTCCGCGATCTGGGTGGAGGCCACGGACCGCTTTTCCGAGCCGAAATGCCCGTCGTACCCGAAGAGCAGCCACGCGATGAATATCGCGCCGGCGCCCGCCGCGATGGCCATGGCGACCGGCTGGCTGATGAAGCGCCTGCGCGCGGCGGGCACGAACACGGGCGCGGGCGCATCGACCGCGAGCCGTATCGGATCGACGGGGGTCTCCTCGGCGCGGCCGGCGGCATGCTGGCCGGCAATCAGGTCAAGCGCGGCGCGCGGCATGCCGTCCATCGTGTACACGCTCCACAGGCTCACGGCGCGATAGGGCGCGCGCGAGTCCGGCACGTGAAGTGCGGGCATGTAAGTCGTATGGAGACGCGCCGCAAGCAATGGAACTTCGGACTGCGACTGAACGGGGCGCGTGGGCGCGGGCGTCCATTCGAGCCCGAAATTCAGGGACGGGTCCGTCAGCGGGCGCACCGCCGGAAGACGCAGATTGCCTTCCACAACGATCAAGGGTTCGACCATGAAGATTCCACGTGCATGCGCCGGGGCGCGGGAGACGACATTGCGCGTCGAACGCGAAGAGGCCGAAAAAATCCGACCCGAAATCATACGAAACGCCCTTGTCTCTTGCGACCAGACTATTCCTATTGTCAATTTTTGACAGGAATGCTTATTGATGAATCGCTGTAATTCGTGTTAGGCGTCTGGCGTGCTTTTCGGCGTCAGTCGAGCGGAAAGACGTAGCGCAGCGAGAACAGGTCGATGCCTGCCATATGGTCGGCTTCACGCGCCGCGCACTGCCAGCCGCGCGATTCGTAGAAGCCGATCGCCGCCGCGTTCTGCTCCAGCACCGAGAGATACAACTGGCGCGCGCCGCGCGAGCGCGCCCAGCGGATGGCTTCGGCCAGCATCGCGGTGCCCGTGCCGAGACCCTTGCGTCCCGGCAGCGCGTGCAGATTGTCGACGAGCACGCTGCCTGTCGCGTCCGGTACGAGCACGCAGACGAAACCGACCGCTTCGCCGTCGTGTTCGGCGATCAGCACGCGCCCCGCACCCGCGGCGATCTCCTTCATGCGCGCGTCCCAGTGTGCGGCCCGCTCGGCCTGCAGCCCGCGGTCGAGATAGTCGTCCGGCAGGATGCCGCGGTATGCCGACGCCCAACTGCGCGCGTGCATGTCGGCGATCAGTGCGGTATCGGCGAACGTCGCCTCGCGCAGCGTCACTTGCGGAGCTTCGCCAGATGAAGATGTTGGCTTGAAGTTAGGCATATGTAAGCTGATGTTAATGTTAATTTAAGCGAAAATAACCGAAGTTGCGTGCAGGGGTGCGGGCCGAGGCGTTAAGATTGAGGACCGCCATTACAAAAAACGAAACAGGTTCAGCCTCAGTCGGCGCGGCCGTCCGCTTCCCCGTCGCTATGGTTCGCGACACTGCCCAGCGCCGCCATCGCCGACTCGCGCCCACCTTCAGATTGTCGAGAAAGTCATGTCCACGACCCATCTAGCTCCTGCCGACGAATCCAAGTTCAAGACGGTATTTCGCGTCGTCAGCGGAAACTTCCTTGAAATGTACGACTTCATGGTCTACGGCTACTACGCTTCGGCCATCGCCAAGACCTATTTTCCGAGCGGCAACGAGTTCGCCTCGCTGATGCTCGCGCTGTCCGTGTTCGGCGCCGGTTTCCTGATGCGGCCAGTCGGCGCCATCGTGCTCGGCGCGTATATCGACCATCACGGGCGGCGCAAGGGCCTGATCCTCACGCTCACGCTGATGGCGATCGGCACTGCGTGCGTCGCGCTCGTGCCGGGCTACGCGACCATCGGCGCGCTCGCACCTGTGATCGTGCTGGGCGGGCGCCTGCTGCAGGGCTTTTCGGCCGGCGTGGAGCTCGGCGGCGTGTCCGTGTATCTGTCGGAGATCGCGACCAAGGGCAACAAGGGCTTCTATTGTTCGTGGCAGTCGGGCAGCCAGCAAGTCGCCGTGGTGTTCGCGGCGCTGATCGGCGTGATCATGAACCGCCTGCTGCCGCCCGACCAGATGACCGCCTGGGGCTGGCGCGTGCCGTTCCTGATCGGCTGTCTGATCGTGCCGTTCCTCTTCATCATCCGCCGCTCGCTGCGCGAAACCGACGAGTTCCTGGCGAGGAAGCATCGTCCGGGCATGGGCGAGATCGCGCGCTCGATCGTGCAGAACTGGGGCATTGTGATCGCCGGCATGGGCATGGTGATCATGACGACCGTATCCTTCTACATGATCACGGCCTACACGCCGACGTTCGGCAAGGAAGTGCTGAAGCTCGACGCGGTCGATGCGCTCGTCGTGACCGTGTGCGTCGGCCTCTCGAATCTCGTCTGGCTGCCCGTGATGGGCGCGGTATCCGACCGCATCGGCCGCCGTCCGGTGCTGCTGGTGTTCACCATCCTCACGATTCTGACGTCGTATCCGGCGGTGCAGTGGCTCGTGGCTGAACCGTCGTTCGTACGGCTGCTGATGGTGGAATTGTGGCTTTCGTTCCTGTACGGCAGCTACAACGGCGCGATGGTCGTGGCGCTGACCGAAGTGATGCCCGTCGATGTGCGCACGACCGGCTTCTCGATGGCCTACAGTCTCGCGACGACCATCGGCGGCTTCACGCCCGCCATTTCGACGTATCTGATCCATTCGACCGGCAACAAGGCGGCGCCGGGCCTGTGGATGGGCCTGGCCGCGATCTGCGGCCTGATCGCGACGCTCGTGCTGTATCGCTCGCCGGAGGCGCGCAATCAGTACAAGACGGCCTGACGGATCGATGGCCTGACGGTTCGCAGGCGCACGGCAAAAGCCCTCGCGTCGTCGTCAGCGCCGGCTTGCAATTGGTTGCCCGGGTCCGCACGGACCCGTGCGCGGCGTATACCGTCCGCGTGGGTGACGTTACCGATTGCTTTTCGGACCAACTCGCCGTTTCATTCCCTTTTGGCGACCTTTCGGAGCATCGTATGGAACATTCAACTCCCGATGCGCCGCAACGCTTCGTCATCAGCCATCACGCCGAAACCGACTTCAAGACAGATGGCCTGCGCGATTACTCGGCTTACCGTGATCTCGGCGTCGCGGAGGCAACCCAAGGACTCGCTAAAGCGCATGTGATCCGCATGATCACTCCGTTCGATCCGGAATTAAGCGTGCGGCATCACCACGACGTGCAATTTCAGTTGGTCTACTGTCTGAAGGGCTGGTTTGAGACCGACTTCGAAGGCATCGGTCCGCAGCGGCTGGTGGCAGGATCGTGTTGGGTTCAGCCTCCCAACATCTGCCATACCGTTGTCGGCTGGTCGGATGATTGCGAATTGCTCGAGATTCTGGTGCCGGCAGAACACGAAACGATCAACGCTCCCTGAGCGGCGTGCCGCGCGGTTCGCGGCGCCAAGAAGCAGCTTTTCGCGAATGTGTGGAGTGCGAACGATGCGCTCGTCCACGAGTCTGTTCGAGGCCATTCAAATCGGTTTTGATGGACCGCGTAGTTGATTGGACACTTTTAGCGATTCCAGTCAGCGCGTCACGCTAGTTCGGACCGGATTCGAGCGGAGGAGAAATGGGCGGACAATCGAACGGGACCGACTCCGCATGGAGCAAATTATTCTTCGGTCTGTTGAAGACGTTTATAGCTGGAGTCGCCGGATATTTTTTGCATTCTTTAGTCGATCACAGACAGGACCAGGTCAAACACGTCAATTCTCAGTTGAACGTCGTGTACAGGCCTTTGCGTGCAGAACTGGCAGTCAATAAACAGACGTGGGACGATTTTCAGAAAGCCCACTTCCCTGGCAGATCAGCCTACTTTGACGGGAGCATGCGAACGGAAAACGATATTGAAGTATGGCGGAACTATATACGGATGACGGCTCAGCCTGAGAATCAGCAAATGAGCGACATTATCAGCAAGAATGTCGCTTTGCTTGTCGATGGCAGAATACCAACCGTGTTCGCCCTCCTAATAGCCCATACTGAAAACTATAAAGTCGTTATGGCTGGCTGGGAGAAATCGACTCCCGACAAGCCTGCTTTTTTCACCGCGGCCGCAAACACCTCAGGTGTGAATTTTCCTAGTCTTGCTGAACTGGAACCGTGTGTAGACAAGCAGATAGCAATTCTTGAGAAAACGCAGAAAGAATTAGATAACCCATTTCATGGGCTTTTCAATACCGTTCCTGAGACCGTTCCCGCGGTGTGTGATGCACGCCGCTAAATGTAGATTGATCGGCAAATTTCGCGAACTGCCAATGCATTGAGGCGCTATGCAACGGCCAGCGCGGCTCGGCAAGCGCCGTCCCTGGAAGCTCGCCAAAAGCCAGCGCATTCGAGCGATCCGCCCACCTTCATTCCCGCAGCGCCGCCGCCGTTTCCTCGACGACTTCCCGCCACGCGCCCGGCGCACGCTGCCGCACGAGGCGCGCGCTCCGGTACCACGCGCTTTCGCTGGTCTCGACGCCCCAGCGCCAGTCGGCGGCGAAGGGCAGCATGATCCAGACCGGCTTGCCGAGCGCGCCCGCCAGATGCGCGACGGAGGTATCGATCGATACCACCGCATCCAGCCGGTCCACGATCGCGCCCGTGTCGGCGAAATCGTTCAGCCGGCCTTCGAGGCAATGAATCGACTTCGCGTTCGGATGCGCGCGCACGGTACGGCGCTCATGGGCGGTGAGGAACGGCTGCAGCACGATCCAGTCGATGCCCTCGACCGCGAACAGCGGCGCGAGCGCCTCGACGGGCATCGAGCGCGTTTCGCCCGGCTGCATCCGTCCCGACCACGCAATGCCGATCTTGCGCTTCTGAGCGCCGCCGATCGAGCCGCGCCACTTGCGCCGGTAATCGGCGGGCACGACGAGATAGGGCGCACGCGCCGGAATGGCATCGCGCGAGGCGATGCCCAGCGCGAGCGGCAGGCTCAGCAGCGGACAGAACGCATCGGTGCGAGGTACCGCACCGTCCGACAGGCTTCTGAGTTCGACGCGCGCGGCCTGCGCAGCCGGCGCCAGCAGCGGCACGAGCGCGGGCTGCACTTCGAGCACCAGCTTGCCGACGAGCCGCGCCGCGAACGGCACGAAGCGGACGAACTGCAGGGTGTCGCCGAAACCCTGCTCGGCGCGCACGAGCAGCGTGCGCACCGGCATCGGCTCGCCGTTCCAGCGCGGCAAGGGCGGCGCGGCTTCGCTGCCGGACGTCTGCAGACGCCATTCGTAGGCCGGCAGTCCGCGCGCGTAGTCGCCGGTCGTGAGCAAAACGAGGGCGCGGTTCAGGTGCGCAGCCCGCATGCCGGGATCGAGGCGCAGCGCCTGATCGAATGCGCGCAGTGCCGCCCGATGCGCGCCGCGCGCGAGATGCGCGTTGCCGAGCGACAGCCACGCGACGCCATATTTCGGATCGAGCCCCACTGCGCGCTCGAAGTGCGGCACGGCTTCGTCGTGACGGCCGAGCCGGGCGAGCGCATGGCCCAGTCCGAAATGTCCCGGCGCGAAGCGCGGTTGCAGATCGGCCGCGCGGCGCAGGGCGGGCAGCGCATCTTCGGGATTGCCGCTCGCGTCGAGCAGATTGCCGAGGTTGAAATGCGCCGCGACGTAGTTCGGCTCGGCCTGAAGCGCGGCGCGGAATTGCTCGATCGCGCCGTGCGTGTCGCCGAGCGCGTTGAGCGCCATGCCCAGATTGTTGTGCGCGCCGGCATGCCGCGGGCGCAGGGCGAGCGCGCGCGTGAAGGCGTGCGCCGCGTCCTTGAAGCGGCGCAGCGCCGACAGCGCGTTGCCGAAGTTGTTCCACGCGGCGGCGTCGTTCGGCTGCAGACGCAGCGCTTTTTCGAAGGCATCGGCCGCGTCTTCGTGACGGCCCGCCGCCGTGTAGGCGTTGCCGAGGTTGTACTGCGCGAGCGGAAAGCCCGGCGCGAGCGTGAGCGCATTGCGGAACCGCTCGATCGCGTCGTCGATGCGGCCGAGCGCCTTCAGCGCGTTGCCGAGATTCAGTTGCAGGCCGGCGTCGGTCGGACGCAGGTCGACCGCGCGGCGCACGAGTTCGGCCGCCTCCGCGTGCTGGCCCTGCTGATGGCGCAGCACGCCGAGATAGTGCAGCGCATCGACGTGATGAGGTTCCGCGGCGAGCGCGGCTTGATAGTCGCGCTCCGCGTCGGTCAGGCGGCCGTCACGATGGGCCGCGAAACCGCGGGCGAAAACGGTGTCCATGACGGGAAGTACTTCTGGCGCGGATTGCAAACCTCGCATTTTCCCACACCGGAGGCCTCCGACCTCCAAAAGCGCCGTTGACATGTTGCGACGATGGCACTTAACCTATGAACACCTATTCAACTATTTGTCATTGATGTGCCTTTGAGCGTGCCTTCCATCTCGTTCCCGCAAGCCGTTTCGATCACCTCCGATGACCGCGTCGTACCGCTCGCCGACCTGTTTCGCCTGCTCGGCGACCCGACGCGCCTGCGCATCGTGCTGGCGTGCGTCGAGCAGAAGCGCGCGGTCGGGGCGATCGCGGAATCGCTCGGGCTGTCGGCGTCGCTGGTGAGCCACCATTTGCGGCTCTTGCGCGCCGCGCGCATCGTGCGGGCCGAGCGGCAGGGCAAGCAGGTGTTCTACGTGGCCGCCGACCGTCACATCAGCGGGATGCTCGGCGAGTTGCTGGAACATATCGCGGAGCCGCCGTCCGAACCCGTGGACATCGACTGACATGCCGGCGAGCACACGATGAGTACCCATCGACACGAAGAACACGACCATCAGCATGCGCACGGACCGGACGACGATCACGCGCATGAGCATCGCGACCACGGCGGCGGCGGGCACGGCCACAGCCACGGTCCGGGCGGTCATCACCATCACCACGCGCCGCAGGCGGGGCAGGGCCGCACGTTCGCGCTCGCCGTCGGGCTGAACGTGCTGATCGTGATCGTGCAGGCCATCTACGGCTTCCTCGCGCATTCGACCGCGCTGCTCGCCGACGCCGGCCACAATCTCTCCGACGTGCTCGGCCTGCTGCTCGCCTGGGGCGCCGTGTGGCTCGGCACGCGCCAGCCGAACGCGCGCTATACCTTCGGTCTCGGCAGCTCGTCGATTCTCGCGTCGCTCGCCAATGCCGCGCTGCTGCTGTTCGCCTGCGGCGCGATCGTGCTGGAAGCGATCCAGCGGCTCATCAATCCCGCGCCCGTCGCGGGGCTGGACGTGTTCATCGTCGCGACGCTCGGCATGATCGTGAACGGCTTCTCCGCGTGGCTCTTCATGCGCGGCGGCAAGGAAGACCTGAACGTGCGCGGCGCTTTCCTGCACATGGCCGCCGATGCCGCGATCTCCGCCGCCGTCGCGGTGAGCGGGCTCGTCATTCTGTTTACGGGCTGGAGCTGGCTTGATCCGCTGATGAGCCTGATCGTCGTGTCGGTGATCGTCGTCGGCACATGGGGGCTCGGACGCGACGCGATGCGCCTCGCGATGGCCGCCGTCCCGCCTTCGGTCGACATGACGCGCATCGAGGCCTATCTCGCGCAGCTTCCCGGCGTGCTCAACGTGCACGACCTGCACGTCTGGGCGCTCTCGACGACCGAAAACGCGCTCACGGTGCATCTCGTGATGCCGCAGGGCCATCCCGGCGACGCGTTCGTTCAGGGCGTCGTCACGACATTGCGCAGCGAATATTCGATGCATCACGCGACCGTTCAGGTGGAGTTCGGCACGGACTGCCATGCGTGCGTGCTGAGCGAACGCGGCCACGTACACTGAACCCCGAAAAAGGGTCCGGGCGTACACTAGACGCCGTGACGTTTGGGGGAGGACTGCATGTTCGCGCCAAAGCTCAATCCGAACGACAAGCTGGACGTGGCGCCCGTCCTGATCGTCGGCGCCGGTCCGACGGGCCTTGCCGCCGCGATGAGTCTCGCCCGGGCGCACGTCCCGGTCAGGCTCGTCGACCGTGCCCGCGAACCGTCGCCGCATTCGCGCGCGATCGGCATTCAGGCGCGCACGCTCGAACTCTTCGAGCAGCACCGCACCGTCAAGCCGTTCCTCGAACTCGGCCATCGCGCGCGCGTGGCGAATCTCTACTCGAACGGCCAGCGTCTCGCGCGGCTCGACTTCGATCCCTTGCAGACGCGCTATCCGTATCTGCTCTTTCTCGAACAATCGCAGACCGAGCGCCTGCTCGCCGAGCATCTCGCGAGTCTGCACGTGGACATCGAACGCGGCGTCGAGCTGATCGATTTTTCGCAGGGCGCGGCGGGCGTGCAGGCGACGCTGCGTCATCCGAGCGGGCGCGACGAGTTGCTGCGTCCTTCGTATCTGATCGCGGCGGACGGCGCGCACAGTTTCGTGCGGCATCGGCTGGGCATCGGCTTCGACGGCAAGACGTTCGATCAGACCTATTTGCTCGCCGACCTTCAGGCGGACTGCGACTGGCCCGACGACGAGTTCCACATTTTCGCGTCGGGCGAAGGGCTCGCCGCGCTCTTTCCGATGGGCGGCGACCGCGCGCGCCTGATCGCCGATCTGCCGACGCCCGTCGCCCAGGCCGTGAACGCCGACGAAGCGAAGCCCGGTCCGGGCATCGAGGAATGCCGCGCCCTCGTCGAGCGGCGCGTGCATCATCGGGTGACGCTGTCCAATCTGACGTGGTCGTCGTACTTTCATCTGAACAGCCGCATGGTCGATCGCCTGCGCGTGGAGCGCGTGTTCCTCGCGGGCGATGCGGCGCACGTGCACAGTCCGGCCGGCGCGCAGGGCATGAACACCGGCATTCAGGAAGCGTTCAATCTCGGCTGGAAGATCGCGCGCATGCTCGCGGGCGGCGCGCCCGAGCGGCTGCTCGACAGCTATCACGCGGAGCGGCATCCGATCGAGCGCGACGTGCTCAGGCAATCGAGCATGCTCACGCAGATGGCGGGCGCCGAGCACGGCCCGATGAAGCTGATGCGCGATCACGTGATGCCCGCGCTCGCCGCGATCGGCCCGTTGCGCGACGCGATGCGGCGCACGGTGAGCGAGCTGTCGATCAACTATCGCAAGAGCCCGCTCACGCTGGAGCGTCTGCTCGACGGCGGCCCGCGCGCGGGCGAGCGCGCGCCCGATGCGCGCGTGCATGTCGTCGACGGGCCGCTCGGTCGTCTGCCGGGCGTCGGCTGTCTTTTCGATCTGCACGATCCGGGCTGCTTCTCGCTGTTCCTGCTGGTGAATCCGACCGGCGAGGACGACATCGCGCTCGCGCCCGCGACCATCACGGTCGCGCACGCGATGCGCGACCCGGATCTCGAGGGCCTCGTGAAATCCGTCGAGTCGATCATGCCGAACGCCGTACGCGTGTGGCGCATCACCGATACGCGCGGCGAAGGCGCGCACTCGCTCACGGACAACTACGGCCGCACGCGTCCCGCGTTCTATCTCGTGCGCCCGGACGGATATATCGCGGCGCGCGGGCGGGCGCCGTCCGACGTGCATGCGCTGTTGCGTCACTGCGAGATGTGGTTCGGCGCGCAGGACACGAGCGCGGAACGTCACGCGGAGCACGAATCCCGCGAGGAATAAAAAGCCCTGCGGGCGCGATGCGCCGGCAGGGCGTGTGTTGCGTGCCGCGAACTTCGCTCCGCGAACCTCAGGCCGTCGCCGTCTTCGGTTGCAGATCGGCGCGATGAAGCGTGAGCGCCTCGCGCACGATCGGCTCCATCGCGGCGCTCGCTTCCGGGTTGTCAAGCGCGCCCAAGATCGCGAGTCGCATGCGAGGCTCCCAGAAGCGGCGGATGTGTTCCGCGATGCTGTCCACCGCTTCGGGGCGATCCGGCAGCGAATCGAAGAATTCGCCGATGCGGTTCGCCATATCGATCAGGTTATCGACATCCATGAGTTATTTTCCTGAAGTGGTCGGCGCCACATCGCGCATGTTCATCAGCTCGAGCTGCTGCGTGTTGAAGCGCGAGTAGTCCTTCTGCCATTGCGACGGCTGCTCGACCGGCATCACCTGCACCGCCGTCACCTTGTATTCCGGGCAGTTGGTCGCCCAGTCGGAGGAGTCCGTGGTGATCACGTTCGCGCCCGATTCCGGGAAGTGGAACGTCGTATAGACGACGCCCGGCTGCATGCGCTCGGAGATCTTCGCGCGCAGCACGGTCTGTCCCGCGCGCGATTCGATGCCGACCCAGTCGTCTTCCCGGATGCCGCGATCTTCCGCATCGACCGGATGAATCTCCAGCCGGTCCTCGTCGTGCCAGAGCGAGTTTTCGGTGCGCCGCGTCTGCGCGCCGACGTTGTACTGCGACAGGATGCGGCCCGTCGTCAGCAGCAGCGGATACTTGCGCGTGACCTTTTCCGGCGTCGCCACGAACTTCGTGATGACGAAGCGTCCCTTGCCGCGCACGAATTCGTCGATGTGCATCGTCGGCGTGCCGTCGGGCGCGCGTTCGTTGCACGGCCACTGAATGCTGCCGAGTTCGTCGAGGCGTTCGTACGACACGCCGTGGAACGTCGGCGTGAGGCGCGCGATTTCGTCCATGATCTCGGACGGATGCGCATAGTTCATCTCGTAGCCGAGCGCGCGCGACAGGCGGATCGTCACTTCCCAGTCCGACAGGCCGGCGAGCGGCGGCATCACCTTGCGCACGCGCGAGATGCGGCGCTCGGCGTTGGTGAAGGTGCCGTCCTTTTCGAGGAAGGTCGAGCCCGGCAGCAGCACGTGCGCGTATTTCGCCGTTTCGTTCAGGAAGATGTCCTGCACGACGATGCATTCCATCGACGAGAGCGCGTCGGCCACGTGTTGCGTGTTCGGGTCCGACTGGACGATGTCCTCGCCCTGGCAATAGAGGCCCATGAAGGTGCCGTGCATGGCGGCATCGAACATGTTCGGGATGCGCAGGCCCGGCTCGGGCTGCAGTTGCGCGTTCCAGGCTTCCTCGAACAGCGCGCGCGTGGCGGCGTCGCCGATATGGCGATAGCCCGGCAGTTCGTGCGGGAACGAGCCCATGTCGCACGAGCCCTGCACGTTGTTCTGGCCGCGCAGCGGATTCACGCCGACGCCTTCGCGGCCGATGTTGCCCGTCGCCATCGCCAGATTCGCGATGCCCATGACGGTGGTCGAGCCTTGCGCGTGTTCCGTGACGCCCAGGCCGTAATAGATCGCGCCGTTGCCGCCGAGCGCGTAGACGCGCGCGGCTTCGCGGACCTGTTGCGCAGGCACTCCGGTGACGGCTTCCATCGCTTCGGGCGAATTCTCCTCCCGCGCGACGAAATCGCGCCATTGCTCGAACGCGCGCGCCTCGCAGCGCTCCGCGATGAAGTCTTCCTTCAGCAGGCCTTCCGTGACGATCACGTGCGCGAGCGAGTTGACCATCGCGACGTTCGTGCCGGGCCGCAACGGCAGGTGATACTGCGCCTTCACGTGCGGCGTATCGACGATATCGATGCGGCGCGGATCGATCACGATCAGCTTCGCGCCTTCGCGTACGCGGCGCTTCAGACGCGAGCCGAAGACTGGATGGCCGTCGGTCGGATTTGCGCCGATCACGATGATCACGTCCGACTGTTCGACCGACGCGAACGTCTGCGTGCCCGCCGATTCGCCGAGCGTGGTCTTGAGACCGTAGCCCGTCGGCGAGTGACACACGCGCGCGCAGGTATCGACGTTGTTGTTGCCGAACGCGGCACGCACGAGCTTCTGCACGAGATAGGTTTCTTCGTTCGTGCAGCGCGAGGACGTGATGCCGCCGATCGAATCGCGCCCGTACTTGTCCTGAATGCGGCGGAACTCGCTCGCCGCATAGGTGAGGGCTTCGTCCCACGACACTTCGCGCCACGGATCGGTGATCTTCGCGCGGATCATCGGCTTCTTGATGCGGTCCTTGTGCGTCGCGTAGCCCCACGCGAAGCGGCCCTTCACGCACGCGTGACCTTCGTTCGCCTGGCCGTTCTTGTTCGGCGTCATGCGCACGACGGTGTTGCCCTTCATCTCGGCCTTGAGCGAGCAGCCGACGCCGCAATACGCGCACGTCGTGATCGCCGAATGCTCGGCCTGACCGAGCATGATGACGGTCTTTTCCTGCAGCGTCGCGGTCGGGCACGCGGCGACGCATGCGCCGCACGACACGCATTCGGACTCCATGAACGGCACGTTCTCGCTCGCCGCCACGCGCGATTCGAAACCGCGTCCGGCGATGGTCAGCGCGAACGTGCCCTGCGTCTCTTCGCACGCGCGCACGCAGCGATTGCAGACGATGCACTTCGACGGATCGTAGGTGAAGTACGGATTCGACTCGTCCTTCTTGTCCTTCAGGTGATTCGCGCCTTCGTAGCCATAGCGCACTTCGCGCAGGCCGACCACGCCCGCCATGTCCTGCAGTTCGCAGTCGCCGTTGGCGGGGCAGGTGAGGCAGTCGAGCGGGTGATCGGAGATGTACAGCTCCATCACGTTGCGGCGCAGCGACTGCAGCTTGTCGCTTTGCGTGCGCACCTTCATGCCCGCTTCGACGGGCGTCGTGCACGACGCGGGATAGCCGCGCTTGCCTTCGATCTCGACGAGACACAGGCGGCACGAGCCCCATGGTTCGAGCGAATCCGTGGCGCAGAGCTTAGGCACGTTGACGCCCGCTTCGATCGACGCGCGCATCACCGACGTGCCCGCCGGAACCGTGACGGACTGACCGTCGATTTCCAGCGTCACGTCGATATCGGCGTGACGCAGCGGCGTGCCGTAATCGGTTTCGTCGAACGGATCGCGGCGCTGCACCGAGGCCGCGCTCTTGCACGCGCAGTTCCCGGAGCCGCAGCCGTTGATGGTGTTGGACATGTTCGTCTCCTTTGTTCTATGCCGCTTTCTGTGCGGGCGTGCGGGGCAGCCCGAAATCCTCGGGGAAGTGGTCGAGCGCGGACATCACCGGGAACGGCGTCATGCCGCCCATCGCGCAGAGCGAGCCGGACACCATCGTGTCGCACAGTTCGCGCAGGAGCGTGATCTGTTTCACCGACGTGTCGCCTTCGCGGATCTTCGCGATGACTTCCTCGCCGCGCGTCGAGCCGATGCGGCACGGCGTGCACTTGCCGCACGATTCGAGCGCGCAGAAGTGCATCGCGTATTGCGCGAGTTCGGCGAGATTCGACGTGTCGTCATGAACCACGAGCCCGCCGTGACCGACCACCGCGCCGACCTTCGCGTATTCCTCGTAATCGAGCGGAATGTCCCACTGGCTCTCGGGCAGATAAGTGCCGAGCGGACCGCCGACCTGCACCGCGCGCGCGGGACGGCCGCTCGCCGTGCCGCCGCCGTATTCGTAGATCAGTTCGCGCAGCGTCACGCCGAACGCGAGTTCCACGAGTCCGCCTTGTTTCACGTTGCCCGCGATCTGGAAGGGCAGCGTGCCGCGCGAGCGGCCCATGCCGAAGTCGCGATAGAACGTCGCGCCCTTCGCGAAGATGATCGGCACGGTCGCGAGCGTGATCACGTTGTTGATGACCGTAGGCTTGCCGTACAACCCGACGAGCGCCGGCACCGGCGGCTTCGCGCGCACGATGCCGCGCTTGCCTTCGAGCGATTCGAGCAGCGCGGTTTCCTCGCCGCACACATACGCGCCCGCGCCCTTCGCGACGTACAGTTCGAACGCGTGCGACGAGCCGAGCACGCTCGCGCCGAGCCAGCCCGCGTCGCGCGCCCGGTCGATGGCGCGGTTGAGCGTTTCGATCGAATGCGGATACTCGCTGCGCACGTAGATGTAGCCCTTCGTCGCACCCGTGGTCACGCCGGCGATGATCATGCCTTCGATCAGCATGTACGGATCGCTTTCCATGACGAGACGGTCGGAGAACGTACCGGAATCGCCTTCGTCCGCGTTGCAGACGATGTACTTCTGGTCCGCGTACGCCGCCCGCACCGTTTTCCACTTGATGCCCGCCGGAAACGCCGCGCCACCGCGCCCGCGCAGGCCGGAATCGATGAGCGCCGCGACGACCGCGTCGCCGTTCATGTCGAGCACGTTGCGCAGGCCCTGCAGGCCGCCGAGCGCGACGTAATCGTCGATGGACAGCGGGTCCGTCTTGCCGATGCGCGCGAACGTCAGGCGCTGCTGCTTCTTCAAATACGGAATTTCTTCGACGACGCCGACGTTTTTCTCGTGCGCGGCGCCTTCGTGGAAGTTTGCGTCGAAAAGCGCGGCGACATCGTCGGCGTCGACGTTCGCATAGCCGATGCGGCCAGCCGCCGTTTCGACTTCGACGAGCGGTTCGAGATAAAACAGTCCGCGCGAGCCGTTGCGCACGATCTGCACGTCGAGACCGCGTTTCTGCGCCTCGTCGGCGATGGCCTCGGCGACCGCCTGCGCGCCCAGCGCGAGCGCGGCGGAATCGATCGGAACGTAGATGCGCGTCATGCCGTCACCTCCGCGACTTTCGTTTGCGCGGCGGCGTACAGGCGATCGAACTTCGCCGGCGTGACCTTCGCGTGCAATTCACCGTTGATCATCAGCGCCGGCGACAGCGCGCACTGGCCGAGGCAGAACACCGATTCGAGCTCGGTGTCTTCCGCGTGGCCGCTGTCGAAGCGGCAGCCCGTGTGTCCTTCGATGTGATCTTTCAGCGCTTCCGTGCCCATGCTGCGGCACGCTTCCGCGCGGCAAAGCTGCACGGTCACGCGCGCGGGCGGCGCGGAACGGAAGTGGTGATAGTAGGTGATGACGCCATGCACCTCGGCGCGCGACAGCGACAGCGTGCGCGCGAGCGGCGCGACCGCCGTCTCGGGCACGTAGCCGGTTTCGTCCTGAATCGCATGCAGGATGGTCATCAGGGTCGCGCCTTGCACCGCGTGCCGGCGAACGAGTTCTTCAGATGCAGCGGCGGATAGCTGCTCGTGTCTCATGGGGCTCCTCCAACGCTCGGCATATGTTTTGTCGGTACATATTTGTGTCGATATAATGTCAGGTGCCGAGCCTGTAAAAGAACAATAGGCGTCGTGATATATCTTGGCAATAGGATGGGGGAGTGCATATGGTGGACGTCGAATGCCGGGCCGAACTGGTCCTGCGGGACGCCGATGGCCGGGAAACCAGTCTCAGCGCGGTTGTGCCGCTTTTGCAGCTCGTCGCACAGACGGGCAGCATCGCGAATGCCGCGAGCGCTAAGGGTTTGTCCTATCGGCATGCGTGGGGTTTATTGCGCGAAATCGAGGCGCGGCTGGGCGGCGCGCTCATCACGAAATCGCGCGGACGCGGCTCGGTGTTGTCGGAACTGGGCGAATCCGTGCTGCGTGCGCAGCGCGTCTGCGGGGAGCGGCTCGAAGCGCCGTTGCAGGCGGTCGCCAACGATGTCTCCGTCGAGCTGAACCGGCGCCTCGCGGGCGCCGTCACGCAAGTGCGCATTCACGCGTCGCACGGTTATGCGGTCGCGACGCTGGTGCGCGCGCTCGGCGAACAGCGCGTGCCGGTCGAGATCAAGTATCGCGAAAGCGCCGAAGCGGTCAGCGCGCTCGCGCGCGGCGAGTGCGAACTGGCGGGCTTCCACTTGCCGATCGGCGAGTTTCGCTCGACTTGCGCCGACATCTACCGGCCGTATCTGGATCAGGACAGGCATCAGCTGATTCGTCTCACGCGCCGCAAGCAAGGTCTCTTTCTGCCGAAGGGCAATCCGAAGCGCATTACCGGCCTGCGCGATCTCGCGCGCGGCGACGTGCGCTTCGTGAATCGTCAGCCCGGCTCGGGCACGCGCATGCTGCTCGATTTGTCGCTGCGACGCGTCGGCGTCGATCCGGATCAGATCAACGGTTATGCGACGACCGAACTCACGCATTCGGCGATCGCCGCGTTCGTCGCGAGCGGCATGGCCGATCTCGGCTTCGGCGTGCAGCCCGCCGCCCAGCATTTCGCGCTCGATTTCATTCCGATCGTCGACGAGGATTACTTTTTCGCCTGCGAACGCGCGCGGCTCGACGAGGCGCGCCTGTCCTCCGTATTGCGCATCCTGCGCAGCACGGGCTTCACCGACAGCGTCGCGCATCTCGAAGGCTACGATCCGGCGCGTTGCGGTTCGCTCGTCGATATCGACGAAGGCTTGCGCGGCTGACGCGCGGTTGACGGGTGCGCGCGGAACGACGGAAACACGCCGTAAAAGAAGAGGGTGCGTCCGGGACTGCCAGCGGCGGCGAATTGGGTTAACCTAACGGCTTGCTTGCTGTCGGGACTCGCTGCCGGCGAGAGCCGGCGCGTCAGCATCCGGGTCCCCTGCAAGGCCGTCGAATTCACCTGCTTGAGGCGCGGTTCCGCCGCGCGAAACAATCGCCATGAAATTGCCATTGCTTGCCTGTTCCTCCGCCGCGCTCCTCGCCGGCGCAATCTATCTGGTTCCTGTCGCCTTCGCGCAGAATTCGCCGGGCGTCCCCGGCGGCGTGCTGCAAGACCAGTTCCGCCTGAACGAGCATCCGCAGATGCAGTTCGCCGCGTCCGCGCCGTCGGAGAAGTATCAGAGCGGTTCGTCGGCGATGCGTCGCCGCGGTGACGCCGGCGACCCCAACGGCTGCAATCTGAAGTGCCCGAAAGACGGCTCGAACTGATCGCCTGATCATCACGCGGCGCGCATTTCCCGCGCGCCGCGCATGCGTTTCCTCGCAATCATTCCCTAGCGCTGCTGCAGCGCACACCGGCGCTTTGAAGTCGCACCCGACATGAGTCACGTGTGCGCGCCGCCGCACTGGTTCCGCGATCTTTTATGCCGCGACCGAAAAACACTACCTGATGGCGGACGTTTGGTATGACGTCAGGAGTACGTTTACCGTGCGCGGCGCCGACGATTTTTCCCGGCGCACGCGGCTCATCAGATCGATAAACAAAAAAACAGGAAGTGCGCCGGCAGCATCGACGACGCGAACCATCGCGCGCGGCGAACGGCGACGGGGACCACGATACGTTGGCAGGACGTATGGCCTCCAGGCGCACTTCGGATTAGCCGAGGGAAAGCATAAATGCGAATTCTCCAGGTCATACTGGCACCTCGTCTGTCGGGGGCGGAGGTTCTTGCCAAGGGCGTCGCGATCGGGCATCAGCGTGGAGGGCACAACGTCTGCATCGCATCGCTGATGCCCGAACACGACGACTTCAGCCATATCAGCGCCGAGCTTCGCGCCCACGACGTCACCTGTCTCTTTCCGACGAAATCGCTCGGCAGGCTCGGGCGTCTGCTGTTTCTCCATCGGGCGATCCGCACTTTCAGGCCCGATATCATCTTCGCGCACGCCACCATTCCCGCGCTCTACGTACGCGCGTTGCCGACGCGCGTGCCGATCGTCTGGGTGATGCACTCGGGCGCCAACGATTTCGCCAACGGTGCGCTGCTGCGCGCGGAGCGGATCCTGTCGGGCCGCGCGAAGGCGGTGATCGGCGTGTCGCAGAAGAATATCGACGACTACGTGAAGGAAGTCGGCTCGCATCCGTCGATGATCGTCGTGCCCAACGGCGTCGACGTCTCGCGCTTCACCGACGAGCCGCTGCCCGCCACGCCCGTCGCGACCCGGCAGATTGTGCAGGTCGGCCGCTACATTCCCGAGAAGAACCAGTTGCAGACGGTCGAGGCTTTCGCTCAGGTCGCGCGCGTCGATCCCGACGTGCGTCTGCTGCTGTGCGGCGTGATCGAGAACGTCGCGTATCACGCCGCGGTGGTCGATCTCGTCGCGAAGCTCGGGCTCAAGGATCGCGTGGCGATCGACGGGCCGCAGACGAACGTCGCGCAGATTCTGCGCACATCGACCGTCTTCGCGATGCCGTCGAGCTTCGAGGCGCATAGCATCGGCTTTCTGGAGGCGCTGGCATCCGGCATTCCGGTGGTCGCGAGCGCGATCGCCGCGTTCGCCTTCGCGAGCAACTTCGCGGGCGTGCAGTTGCTCGATACCGCCGATATCGACGCCTACGGCCGCGCACTCCTCGATGCGCTGACGCAGCCGCGCGCCACGCGTCCGCTCAACGGTCTGACGCTGCAGAGCACGGCGGACCGGTATCTCGCGATCGCCCGCGACGTGCTGAACCTGCGAGTCGGCCTGAGCTGATCGCGCGCGGCACGTCGGCTCATCGGTTCATCGGCTCCAGTAAGCGAGTGTCCTGAGCCACAGCGATTCGGAAAACAGCCCCGGCAGATCGCCCCAGATCTGCACCGGCCCGAGGCCGAACGCGCTGTCGAAGTCGTAGCCCGACACGCTCGGCGCGCCGCCCGTGTAATAGAACTCCTTGAGCAGCGCGTTGGCCCGCCGGAAGAGAATCAGCGTCGCGTGATTGTCGTGCTCGTTGCGGCGGATCAGCGCGGGCATCGAGTCGGCGTAAGAGGTGTCGGCGAGCGTCGCGGTGTCGCGGGCGGCGCCGAAAACCTTGCCGCCTTTCATCGTGAAGACGCGCGTGCCCGTCGCCGCGCCGCGCGGTTCCAGAACGGCGAGATCGTCGATGCCGTCGCCGTCGATATCGCCCGCCACGACTTTCACGAACGCCGCCCTGAACTGCGCATACGTGTTGGTGCGATACGCGGGCGAGAACGCGCTGCCCGTGCTCGCGAACTGCGACAGCGCGAGCGCGCCGTTCACGTCCTCGATCGCGATGAGTCCCGCGTTGCGCGATCCTTCCGAACCCGCCACGCGCGCCGGCATGAAGCGCGCGCCCGCATCCAGTTCGCGCGCTTCGAGCCAGCGCGCGGGCGCGTTGCCCGTCGACGGGCCCGCGGTTAGCACGTCGAGGTCGAGGCCGGCGTCCTTGCGTTTTTGCGCGATCATCACGTCGGCGCGGCCGTCGCCGTTGAAATCGCCGGCGACGTATTGCTGCGCCTGGGCGGGCGTCCGGTCGGCGCTCGTCTGATACCACAGACGCGGCGCTTCGAAATGCGTGCCCGCGCTTTTCAGGAGCCAGAACGCGGTGCCGCCGTTGCGCGGCGCGACGACCATCAGATCGGCGCGGCCGTCGCCGTCGAAGTCGGCGAGCAGGAAGCGGGCGCTGTCGAAGCAAAGCGCGTCGCCGCGGCAGGTCGCCTCCGTCGCGTGCGGATCGAACGGCACGGCGTTCAGATACCACGGCGAAGCGCTGTCGATGCGCGACATCTCCGCGACCCACACGTTGAAGCCGGGCCCGTCCTTGCGGCGCTGCACATAGACGACGCTGTCGCGCCCCGTGCCTTTCACGTCGCCGTAGAGCGCGCCTTCGTGCCGCGTGTCGGTCCAGACGCTCTGCGGCGACGGCGACCAGCGATACTGCGCGGTGAGCATCGCGCAGCGGCCGGCGTCCAGCGCGCCGTCCTTTTCGCCGAGGCAGTGGCCGAGCGGCGTGTACACGAAGCCGAAGTCCCACGGCGTCCAGCGCTGCGCGGAGCTTGCCGCACTGCATGTCTGCTCGACGAGCCCCGCGTCGCGCTCCGCGATGCAGCCGCGCGTGGCTGCGTTGACGAGCAGCGCGTCGTTCTTGTCGCCGGGCATGACCGGAAGCTGCTGCCAGAACCAGTTTTGCGATGCCGCGCCCGAGCACGCCGCAAGCCGCGGCGGCTTGCCCATGCCCGCCGACTCGACGCAGCGGCTCGAATATTCGTTGACCAGCTGGATCGGGCGCAACTGGAAGTCGGGGCCGGGATCGCTGGCGTGAGCCATGCTCCAGTAGCGTCGCGCGACCCAGTTGCCGTCCCACATGTATTCGCCGAAGACATGGCCGGCGTCGTTGCCGTCGATGGCGAAGTAGCTGCCGACGACATCGCGTTTCCTGAGCGTCTCGTCAGCGCTGAGGTTCTTGGGCAGTCCGCCCGTCGGATAAGTGACGTGATAGCCGATCGGCACATCGCGCTTCAGACTCTGCGCGACGACGCGCGTGATGCGCGCCGCGTAGATGTGATCCGGATGCTCCATGAACGCGACGGTATCCGGATTGAGCGTATAGATTTCGGTCGCGGGCGCGAGGATCTCGCGCAAGGTGGCGCTGAGCGACGCGCGATCGTAGTCGGTCGCGCCGCTGCCGTCCGCGTTCATCGGATAAGTGGTGAGCGTTTGCCCGCGATCCCACAGCAGGCCGAGCGGGACTTTGCCGCCGCGCACGTGACCGCCGGGCAGGCGCAGTTCCAGCAGCTTCACGCGCGGTTGCTGCGTGAGTACGAGTTGATGAACCGACTTGCCGGCGATGGTGATCGTCGCTTCGTCCCATCGATCGGGAACGCCCGCCATGCGCGCGTAGGCGAGCTTGGTGCCGGTCTCGCGCAGGATGACGTAGTCGAATTTCGCGTCGTTCGCCCCGCCGATCAGGTGCACGACGGTCACGCACCAGCCGGCGTCGAGCTTGTCGCTGATGCCGGGATTCACGAAGAGCAGGTCGTCGTCGAGATGCGCCACGACGGTGACGAGCGTCCCGGCGCGGCAATCGGCGGCTGGTGCCGCGGCATGCGCCCGGATCGGCAGGAGGGCTACGAGCAGAGCCCACGCGAACGACCGCCAGGCGGCCGGAATCCAACTCAGCGATGTGCCTCTGCGCATGCTCTCCCCGTCAGCGCCCCCGGCGCACCCGTTCGTCACAGGATAAAGCAGAAGAATGCACCGCCAACGTGTCGATGGTCGGTGGTCGAACGAACACGTCTGACGGAAGAGAGCAGACAGCTGCTCTTCGAGCCGGAGTATCGAGCCGATTTCCGCGTGACATTGCGCGAGTCGATCGTTCATTGACGTCAGGCAGCATCATTCGGACCGGTCTGATTCGAACAAAGCGTTATGCCGCCTATCCTCTCGGGTGTGGTCGAGGTTGTCTCTGTCCTCGACTACGTCTCTCAAGGATGTTTGCCCCGCTTCGTGCGGGGCTTTTTTTTGTCCATCGCGCGCGGACAAACAAAAACCCGCG
The DNA here is from genome assembly GCA_001544595.2 of Caballeronia peredens. Taxonomy (GTDB): domain Bacteria; phylum Pseudomonadota; class Gammaproteobacteria; order Burkholderiales; family Burkholderiaceae; genus Caballeronia; species Caballeronia peredens. Next base: position 155,893 of record FCOH02000009.1, read on the forward strand.
AAGCTTGCGCAGTCGCGGGTTCAAGGGGGTGTTTTGGTGGAGGCGGCGGGAATCGAACCCGGCTTCAGCGGACAACCTATTAATGATTTGAAATACGCAGATCCAACTCACCGCTGTGCGATCATTTTGATGTTCCGTCAGGCATCCATCGTGACGCCCGGTTCCAAGTGATGCGGGACAAGGATCATGGGCCTTCTACCCCGAATATGTGGAACATTCGTGCTTGTCGTGGAGCCGCGTCGGGGTGAAGTGGCGCGAGCCGTGTCCCATGAGACCCGCGAGCTCATCAATTCTCCGCGTCGTGGCTCGCAACTCGGAAAATCGGCTACTCTTTCCGAGAGACCGAATGGCTTCACCGCTGCGTTTTGGGAGGGCAAAAAGAATGGTCATGCCGCCGAGAAAACGCATCCTGAAACGCGCTTCCGTCCGGATTCTCCATTGGGCTCGGGCGCTAACACGCGAGGAATTCCACTTCTGGGTGGACGTTACTACGCTAATTGCCTCAGTTGCCACGGTTGTAACGCTCGTGCTTTTACTTATCGATCGCCCACAGCAAGCAAATATCGCCGCCTGGACTCTACTGCAAACCTATTTGCATGATGAAAAGCGTCCGCAATTCGAAGAGGGACAAAGCTATGCTCTCGAAACGCTTGCCAAGAATGGCGTGCCGATGGTTCGTCTCGACGGGCACGGCATCATAGTCTTTGGCGCAAACCTCGAACATGCGATCTTTTCGGAGGCTTCGTTCCAACTTGCTCACTTCACTTTCGTGAGCTTGAACAAGGCTCAGTTGCAGGGGGCAGATCTTCGGAGTGCTCTCATTTATAAGTGCGATTGCAGAAATGCTGACTTCACCATAGCCGACTTGAGAGGGGCAGTTATCATGGGCGGCGACTTTGCGTTTGCGAAATTCAGTCAAGCGGACATCTCCGGTATGACCATTTCCAGCGACCGTGATAACGGCGACCCTCGGTTCAGTCCGGGAGCGTTTGACTACTCATGCTACGCGGCGAATCAACCACCAGATAATCGCAGTAGCGCCGTTTCTACGGCAGCAAAAGACCCACAGAGTGGGGATTGCGAAATGAACAGGGAACACCGCGACTTAATGTATAAGGTGCTAAAGAAGACGATACCAATAGCTGACTAGGCGCCTACCCAGAATCAATCTCCGTTACCAGAGTAAGAAACTTTTGCAAACCTGCCCTCTCAGTCACCGGCGATGAACCTTCATGCAGCAGAGAAATGATTTCATCATCTCGAAACGCGTGCTGGCTCCTGATATTTTCATCAGCCAATTGACACGCCGGTTGCTTCGGATCTAGTAGCTCGGAATCTCTGTCAACGAGAATAGATCGCTGACGTAGCCAATATTCTTGTTTTATTGAGAGCGATGCCTGCGGATCCAATCAGAGATTGCCACTTCCTTTTGAGGAAGGCCGGGGTGTTTTTTGATATGTTCAGCGGGAGCTTTTTGAGTAGCTCGAAAATGGCAACACACGCCTTCCGGTCGATGTCGCTCGCGTGCCTGCTTCTCGGAGATAAATGCGTTGATGACCTCCGAGAACAGCGTGGCGAAAGGTGCCGGGACAGCGTGAGGGAAGCGCGGCGACAGCGTGCCGGTTGCCGATGCCGTGTGATTTGACGGCGGTTGCGCCAACTTGGCCTGTTAGCGCCTCCATGTTCTGCCGATGTTTGGCTTCTCGGTGAAGTAGCGCTGATCGCATCGCCGACAGTCTTTCCGGCTTTGCCTCGAGTTGCTGCATCCAATGCGCTTTACGCTTCCTGCCGTCCAACAGCGCACGCAATGCCTTCTGTCCTTCTTCGCTCGAGTGGTCCCCACAATGGACCCTCAGCACATCAAGGAGCCGAAGCAGCGCAATTCTGAGGGTCCGATCGCTCCCAGCGTCTTGCCGGACGCTCGCGGTGCGCAGGTTGCGATAAAGCTCGGCTCCTCCCACACAGGCCGAAGTTCAACCGGAACTGCGGGGCGAAAATAGAGGGTGCCGTACCGGTCCCGGCACAGGTCTGAGGGCGGTCGATAGGCCACATCGCGCGCAGATTGGGGCATTCGTGGGGCACCCAAGCCGCGCGCATCGGCACAAGCAAAGTTCCCTTACCCGTGAAGGGTAGGGAAGAGGTTTGGTGGAGGCGGCGGGAATCGAACCCGCGTCCAGAAGCGCTCTACGAACAGTTCTACATACTTAGTTCTGTCATTTGATTTAACCGCAACGACGCGGACGAACACGCTGCGTGACGGCGATTCACTAAGTTTTCGACCCTGGCGTCGTGACACCACCAGGACTTATCTGACGTATATGACCTCTCGCGGTATTGCTACCCTAACCCGTCAGCGAATTAGTGAGAGGACGGCGGCCCTTAGGCTGCCAGTGCGAACGTATCGTCGTTTGCAGTTACGTTTTTCCCATTGATTAACGAGGTGACGGGTCCTCGGTATGCCCTGACCGCTTCACAACCCCTGTCGAAACCAGGTCGCCCCCGAAGCAGAACGGAAATTATCCCACGAAACGTCATATGACGCGAACGGCTGCGTTTTCAAGACGCTTGCACGACCGCGTTCTCAGCCGATGTCGCGCAGCAGTTGCTGCAACTCTTCCGGCGAATCCACGACGTGATTGGCATGCCAGCGGCGCGGCGGAATGTCGTCGCCGCAATAGCCGTAGGCGGCCGCGACCGTGATCATGCCCGCGGCGAAACCCGCCTGCACGTCACGCAGGTCGTCGCCGACATAGACGATGCGCTCCGGCGCGACATCCAGCAATTCGGCCGCATGCAGCAGCGGCGCGGGATGCGGCTTCGAGTGCGGCGTCGTGTCCCCGCAGACGAGACAGCCCGCGCGCGTGTCGAGGCCCAGCAGGCCGACGAGCGGTGCCGCGAAGCGCGTCGCCTTGTTCGTGACGATGCCCCAGCGCACGCCGCGCGCATCGAGCTGATCGAGCAGCTCGGCGATGCCCGGGAAAAGCGTCGTCTCGATGCACAGATCGGCTTCGTAGTTGGCGAGGAACTCTTCGCGCATCGACGCGAAGTCGTGATGTTCGGGCCCGATCTCGAACGCGCCGCCGAGCAGGCCGCGCGCGCCCGCCGACGCGTGCGGACGCAGCGTTTCGAGCGGCCGCATCTCGAGGCCGCGGTCATGCCGCATCTTGTTGACCGCCGCGACGAGGTCGGGCGCGGTATCGGCGATGGTGCCGTCGAGATCGAACAGCACGGCCTGGCACAGACCGAGGCCGTCGCCTTCGGCAAGGCGCTGCGGCAGGGGAGTCGGATCTTCCGGAAGGGGCTTGGTGTCGATGGTGCCCGTGGAGAGCGGATCTTCGTTGATCATGGCGTCAGGCTTCGCGGCGGCAAGCCATCATGTAGTTGATACTCGTGTCGTTCGACAGGCCGAAGTGCTTCGAGATCGGCCGATAAGTGATGCCCTTGATCTCCACAGGCAAGAGCGACGCCGCGCGCGCAAAATTGGCGAGCTCCGACGGCTTGATGAAGCGCGCGTAGTCATGCGTGCCTCGCGGCAGCATGCGCGCGATATATTCCGCCCCGATGACCGCGAACAAATACGCTTTCGGATTGCGGTTCAGCGTGGAGAAGAACACCCAGCCGCCCGGCTTCACGAGCGAGGCGCATGCGGCGACCGTGCCCGCGGGATTCGGCACGTGTTCGAGCATTTCCATGCAGGTGACGACATCGTACGAGCCGGGCTCGCGCGCGGCCAGCGCCTCCGCGGAAATCTCCTCGTACGCGACTTCGACGCCGCTTTCGAGACTATGCAGATCGGCGACGCCAAGCGCGCTCGACGACAGGTCGATGCCCTTCACGGTCGCGCCGCGCGTGGCCATGGATTCGGAAAGAATGCCGCCGCCGCAGCCGATGTCCAGCACGCGCTTGCTCATCAGATGAGCGTGCGCATCGATCCAGTCGAGCCGCACCGGGTTCAGCTCGTGCAGCGGCTTGAACTCGGCGTTCGGGTCCCACCAGCGATGCGCGAGCTCGCTGAATTTCTGCAGTTCGTGGGGATCGACATTGGTCATGTTCGGAAGTGCCTTGATTGAGTCGTGAATCGATTAGGACCGAGTATATAGGCGCCGCAATGGGCGGGCAAAAGGCGGAATCGCTGAAACTGTTTCAACTCGGCGAATAATCGATTAAAACGCGCAAAAACGCCGCACATAAAAAAACCCCCGCCGAAGCGGGGGTTTGACCTGCGGCAACCCAGCTCGCGATTACTGCTGCGGCTGACGGGTCGTGCCGACAACTTCGACTTCCACGCGACGATCCGGTGCGAGGCAGGCGATGAGTTGCTTGCGGTTCTTCTGTTGGCAGGTACCCTTCGTGACCGGGTCGCGCTTGCCCTTGCCTTCCGTGTAGATACGGTTGGCTTCGATGCCCTTGCTGACCAGGTACGCCTTCACAGCTTGTGCACGGCGCAGCGACAGACGATCGTTGTACTTGTCCGAACCGATGCGGTCGGTGTAGCCCGTTGCGACCACGACTTCGAGGTTCAGCGCGCCGATCTTCGATGCGAGATCGTCCAGCTTTTCCTTACCGGCCGGCTTCAGGACAGCCTTGTCGAAGTCGAACAGAGCGTCAGCCTGATAGGTGACCTTCTGGCTCTGGATGACCGGGGGCGGCGGAGCGACCGGTGCCGGCGGCGTCGGTGCTTGCGCGACCAGCGCGCCATCGCACTTCGCGTTTGCCGTAGCCGGCGTCCAGAACGCATCGCGCCAGCACAGTTCGTTCGTGCCGTTCATCCACACATACTCGCCCGTACCGTTCACCCAGTTATCATTCACGGCTTGTCGCGAGGCCGGCACGGACTGTGCCGAGGCCGATGCAGCCATAACTGCGGTAGCTGCAATGAACGCGAGCTTTGAAAGTTTATTCATATTTCTCCTCTCGAAATTGAGATTACCGCAGGTTTACTGCGAGCCTGTAGACGAAGACAAGTCATACATTGCTCGAAGTATAACATTCCCTACGGAACAAAACGCTCTGTGTAGACTTCGAGCCGTGTCTAACTTTGTGCGTTGGCATTTTGCCATATCGTTCCCTTCCAACGATAAAAATATCCCCGCACCCCGCACGCCCGCAACCTTATGTGGTGCATGCGCAACAAGAAGGGGACAGGAGGCGGCAAGCGTCGAAGAGGGCGCGAAACGCGCGCACATTACGTGCCTGAGAGCCATTTCCTGCACATTTTTATCGTCGGGAAAAATGCGGCTGACAAAACGACGAGGCGGCATGATAGCCCGCTTGCATGACAAATAGACCGAATTCGTTCCCCTCGTTTTGTAAATAATTGGTACAACGTTGCGCATCGCGAAGTGGCCGTCCGCAATCCGGTTCGGGCAGCTCGCCGGCAGCACACACACTATGTATACGCAGTGCGTCCGGGCCGGGATGTCGCGCATGTTAGAATTTCCTGATTCGCTGCGTTCGCAGTGTATGAAAAAGACATGCAGCGTACGTCGGCTACGCGCCACGCCGGCGCATGTCGCGCGGCTGGCGGGCGGGTGCGGCGGGTGTGCCAGCGCGCTGCCGTGTCGCCGCTGCACAGTTCAAGACACGGATAATGGATCAATTCGCCAAAGAGACTCTGCCAATCTCCCTCGAGGAGGAAATGCGCCGTTCGTATCTCGATTACGCGATGAGCGTGATCGTCGGGCGCGCGCTTCCCGATGTCCGCGATGGCCTGAAGCCGGTGCATCGCCGGGCGCTGTATTCGATGCACGAGCTGAACAACGACTGGAACCGCCCGTACAAGAAGTCCGCGCGTATCGTCGGCGACGTCATCGGTAAATACCATCCTCACGGCGACGCTTCCGTCTACGAGACGATCGTTCGCATGGCGCAGCCGTTTTCGCTGCGCTACATGCTGGTGGACGGCCAGGGCAACTTCGGTTCGGTCGACGGCGACAACGCTGCCGCCATGCGCTACACCGAAATCCGCATGTCGAAGATCGGCCACGAACTGCTCGCTGATATCGACAAGGAAACGGTCGACTTCGGTCCGAACTACGACGGCAGCGAAAACGAGCCGCTCGTCCTGCCCGCGCGCATCCCGAATCTGCTGATCAACGGCTCGGCCGGCATCGCGGTCGGCATGGCGACCAATATTCCGCCGCACAATCTGCGCGAGATCGTCGATGCCTGCCTGCATCTGCTGAACACGCCGGAAGCCACCGTCGACGAACTGATCGAGATCGTGCCGGCGCCGGATTTCCCGACCGCCGGCATCATCTACGGCGTCGCGGGCGTGCGCGACGGTTACCGCACGGGGCGCGGGCGCGTCGTGATGCGCGCGGCCACGCACTTCGAGGAAATCGATCGCGGCCAGCGCATGGCGATCATCGTCGACGAAATTCCGTATCAGGTGAACAAGCGCACGCTGCTCGAGCGCATCGCCGAACTCGTCAACGAGAAGAAGATCGAGGGTATTTCGGATATCCGCGACGAATCCGACAAGAGCGGCATGCGGGTCGTCATCGAACTGAAGCGCGGCGAAGTGCCGGAAGTCATTCTGAACAATCTGTACAAGCAGACGCAGCTTCAGGATACGTTCGGCATGAACATGGTCGCGCTCGTCGACGGCCAGCCCAAGCTGTTGAATCTCAAGGAAATGATCGAGTGCTTCCTGTCGCATCGACGGGAAGTGCTGACGCGGCGCACTGTATACGAATTGCGCAAGGCGCGCGATCGCGGGCACGTGCTCGAAGGTCTCGCCGTCGCGCTCGCGAACATCGACGATTTCATCGCGATCATCAAGGCCGCGCCGACGCCGCCGATCGCCAAGCAGGAATTGATGGCGCAGCCGTGGGATTCGTCGCTCGTGCGCGAAATGCTCATGCGCACGGAGACCGAGGCGACCGGCGGCCGCGCGGCGTATCGTCCGGAAGGACTGAACCCTGCTTATGGTCTCCAGGAAGACGGCCTCTATAAATTGTCGGACGTCCAGGCGCAGGAAATCCTGCAGATGCGCCTGCAACGCCTGACCGGCCTCGAACAGGACAAGATCGTCGGCGAATATCGCGACGTGATGGCGCAGATCGCCGACCTGCTCGACATCCTCGCGCGGCCCGAGCGGATTCGCCAGATCATCGTCGAGGAACTGGGCCAGGTGCGCGCCGAGTTCGGCGACGACCGCCGCTCGCGCATCGAGATGAACGCGACGGAACTCAACACCGAAGACCTGATCACGCCGCAGGAAATGGTCGTGACCATGTCGCATTCGGGTTACGTGAAGTCGCAGCCGCTTTCCGAGTATCGCGCGCAGAAGCGCGGCGGGCGCGGCAAGCAGGCGACGCAGATGAAGGAAGACGACTGGATCGACACGCTGTTCATCGCGAACACGCACGATCACATGCTGTGCTTCTCGAACCGCGGCCGCGTCTATTGGGTCAAGGTGTACGAAGTGCCGCAAGGCTCGCGCAATTCGCGCGGCCGTCCGATCGTCAACATGTTCCCGTTGCAGGACGGCGAGAAGATCAACGTCGTGCTGCCGATCAAGGAATTCTCGGCGGACAAGTACGTGTTCATGGCCACTTCGCTCGGCACCGTCAAAAAGACGCCGCTCGAAGCGTTCAGCCGCCCGCTCAAGAAGGGCATCATCGCGGTCGGGCTGGATGAAGGCGATTACCTCATCGGCGCGGCCATCACCGATGGCGAGCATGACGTCATGCTGTTCTCGGACTCGGGCAAGGCCGTGCGCTTCGACGAGAACGACGTCCGCGCGATGGGCCGCGAGGCACGCGGCGTGCGGGGCATGCAACTGGAAGACGGGCAGCAGGTTATCGCGCTGCTGGTCGCCGGCGGCGAAAACCAGTCGGTGCTGACCGCTACCGAGAACGGTTACGGCAAGCGCACGCCGATCGAGGAGTACACGCGTCATGGCCGCGGCACGAAGGGCATGATCGCGATCCAGACGTCCGAGCGCAACGGCCGCGTGGTCGCCGCGACGCTCGTCGAGCCGGAAAGCGAGATCATGCTGATCACGACCGCCGGCGTGCTGATCCGCACGCGCGTGTCCGAGATCCGCGAAATGGGCCGTGCAACTCAAGGTGTTACACTCATCAGCCTTGACGAAGGAACCAAGCTGTCCGGACTGCAACATATCGCCGAGGCAGAAGCGGAAGCCGAGCTCGACGAGGACGCGAATTCGAACGGCGCGGGCGCAAAACCGGACGAGTCTGAAAACGGTGAAGGCGAAGAGAACGCCTGATACTTTTTGTGCCGAATTTCCTTTGTTATCGCTTTTGAAAGCTTCGATTGGTTAAGCTGCGCGACTCGAGCTCGTTGTCGGCGCTGAAGCCTTGCCCCGTGCGAGGACAGCGTCGATCCGAAACGCAAAAGCTCGGCGCCAGTGCTGAACTGGATATTTTTTACAGGGAGTAATGATGCAAGGACGTTTCAAGCAGTGGATGTTGCTGGCCGCTTTCGTGCCGACTTTCGCGATGGCCCAGTCGCTCCAGAACCAGGCGCCGGCCACGTCGGCCGCTCCGGCGCAGGCAGCAGCACCGGTTGATCCGGCCAAGCAAGCCGCGATCAAGGACCTGCTCGACGCAATCGACGCGCAGAAGCTGGTCGGCGCGATCGGCAACAGCGCCCAGATGCAATCGAAGCAACTCGTTCCGGCCATCCTGTCGGATGCGCTCTCCGAGAACAAGTCGCTGAACGACAAGCAAAAGCAAGCAGCCGTGCCGGCTCTGCAAAAGAACGCAGTGCCGAAGCTGGTCGACTCGGCGGGTCAGGTCTTCGCGACGGACGCATTCCGCAAGGACGCAATGCAGGCTCAGTACGACGCGTACGCGAAGTACTACTCGACCGACGAAATCAAGGATCTGACCAACTTCTACAAGAGCCCGACCGGCCGCAAGTTCATCCAGGTTCAGGACCAGGTTGGCCGCGACGTCGTGAACGGTCTGATGCAGAAGTACATGCCGCAAGCCATCAAGGCGACGCGCACGCAAGCCGACCAGGAAGTGGCGAGCGTCAAGCCGGGCAAGTAAGCACGGTCACGTTCTGACGACCGTCCGCTGACCGGGGCTCGCCGCCCTGCGCATTGGCGGGTTTTCAGGACAGTGCGATAATGGCTGTTTGCGCGCGAGCGCAAGCAGCCATTTCTTTTTCGGGCGTGAATCAGCCGCGGTAATCGTTCGTTCGCCGTTCAATTCGCGCCTGCCTTCGAGAATTCGGGATCCACAGATGCGCGTGTTCAATTTCTCCGCCGGCCCCGCCGCCATGCCAGAAGAAGTGCTTCGGCAAGCAGCGGATGAAATGCTCGACTGGCAAGGCAGCGGCATGAGCGTGATGGAAATGAGCCATCGCGGCGCCGAATTCATGTCGATCCACGAGGCGGCGCTCACCGATCTGCGCGAACTGCTGAACGTGCCTGCGTCGCATCGCATCCTGTTTCTGCAGGGCGGCGGCATCGGCGAAAACGCCATCGTGCCGATGAACCTGCTCGGCGCGAAGAAGACCGCGGACTTCGTCGTGACCGGTTCGTGGTCGACGAAATCGTTCAAGGAAGCGCAAAAATACGGCACGCCGCATCTCGCCGCGAGCGGCAAGACGGAGCAGGGCTTCACGCGCGTGCCGGCCATCGGCGAATGGCAGCTTTCGGACGATCCAGCGTACGTGCATTTGTGCTCGAACGAAACCATCGACGGCGTCGAAGCGTTCGAGATTCCCGATCTCGGCAATATCCCGCTGGTCGCCGACGCGTCCTCGCACATCCTGTCGCGCCCGATGGACATCGCCAAATACGGCGTGCTCTTTGGCGGCGCACAGAAGAATATCGGCATGGCGGGCGTGACCGTCGTGATCGTGCGCGAAGACCTGCTCGATCGCGCGCTGCCCATTTGCCCGTCGGCGTTCGAGTGGAAGACCGTCGCGGAAAACAACTCGATGTACAACACGCCGCCCACCTACGCGATCTATATCGCGGGGCTCGTCTTCAAGTGGCTGAAGAAGCAGGGCGGCCTTGCGGCGATCGAGGCGCGCAACGTCGAGAAAGCCAGGCTGCTCTACGACACGATCGATTCGAGCAGTTTCTACGTCAACAAGGTCGAGCGTGCGAACCGTTCGCGCATGAACGTGCCGTTCTTCCTTGCCGACGAATCGCGCAATCCGGATTTCCTGGCCGGCGCGAAGGCGCGCGGGCTGTTGCAACTGAAGGGCCACAAGTCCGTCGGCGGCATGCGGGCATCGATCTACAACGCGGTGCCGATCGAGGGAGTCAAAGCTCTCGTCGATTACATGAAGGAATTCGAGCGGACGAGCGCTTGAACGCGCTCGCTCTCTTAACCGCTTAAGCTCAAGCACCGCATGGACGACGATCTCAATTCAAGACTCAAACCGCTGCGCGAGCGCATCGACGCGCTCGATGCGCAACTCATCGCGCTTCTGAATCAGCGCGCTTCCGTCGCGCTCGAAGTCGGCGAGGTAAAGAAGCATTTCAACGCGCCGGTGTTTCGTCCCGAGCGCGAAATGCAGGTCATCGCGCGCCTGCAGGAAATGAGCGACGGGCCGCTCGCCGATGAACACATCGCGTCGATCTGGCGCGAGATCATGGCCGCGAGCCGCGCGCTCGAGCAGACCATTCGCGCGGCGTTCCTCGGCCCGGTCGGCACGTATAGCGAGCAGGCCATGTTCGAGTACTTCGGGCATTCGATCGAAGGGCTGCCGTGTCCGTCGATCGACGAAGTGTTCCGCTCGGTCGAAGCCGGCGCCGCGCACTACGGCGTCGTGCCGGTCGAGAATTCGGCCGAAGGCGCGGTGTCGCGGACGCTCGATCTCCTGTTGCAGACTTCGCTGCTGATCGGCGGCGAACTCGCGCTGCCGATTCATCACAATCTGCTCACCGCGTCCGGCACGCTCGACGGCGTGACGCGCGTGTGCGCGCATCCGCAGGCGCTCGCGCAGTGCCAGCGCTGGCTCACGACGCACGCGCCGCATCTGGAGCGCCAGGCGGTGTCGAGCAATGCGGAGGCCGCGCGCATCGCCGTCGGCGATGCGGGCGTCGCGGCGATCGCGGGCGACCGCGCGGCCACGCATTACGGTCTCGGCGTCGTGTTTTCGCAGATCCAGGACGATCCGCACAATCGCACGCGCTTCGTGATCATCGGCCAGGAGCCGACCGGTTCGAGCGGACACGATCAGACTTCGCTCATCGTGTCGGTGACGAACGAAGCGGGCGCGATGTTCAAGTTCCTCGAGCCACTCGCGAAGCACGGCGTGTCGATGACGCGTTTCGAATCGCGTCCGGCGCGCTCGGGCGCGTGGGAGTACTACTTCTATATCGACATCGAAGGCCATCGCGACGACCCCGCCGTGGCCGCCGCGCTCGAAGAACTGGGGCGCAAGGCCGCGTTCCTGAAGATTCTCGGTTCGTATCCTCGCGCGCGCTGATTTGCTCGTCGCCGCCGCGAGCGTTCGCGGCGGCTTGGTTTTCCCCGCGTCGGACGACGCATTTTTATCGATGTCACGTGGCTGCGTTTTCTTTCAACAAACTGGTTATCTTCGGCGTCGGCCTGATCGGCGGTTCGCTCGCGCGCGCGTTGCGTGAACGCGCCGGACTCGCGGGCCGCATCGTCGGCGTGGGGCGCTCGGCGGCGTCGGTCGAGCGTGCGCTCGAACTCGGCGTGATCGACGAGGCCGCCGCACTCGACGACGACACCGCGCTCGCCCGCGCGCTCGAAGGCGCCGACATCGTGCTGCTCGCCGCGCCGGTCGCGCAGAGCGGGCCGCTGCTCGCGCGCATCGCGCCGTTTCTCGGCGAGCGCACGGTCGTCACCGACGCGGGCAGCACCAAGAGCGATGTCGTCGCGGCCGCGCGGCAGGCGCTCGGCGCGCGCGTCGCGCAGTTCGTGCCGGGGCATCCGATCGCCGGGCGCGAGTCGAGCGGCGTCGATGCCGCGTTGCCCGATCTCTACGTCGAGCGCAACGTCGTGCTGTGCCCGTTGCCCGAGAACGCGGCGGACGACGTCGCGCGCGTCGCGGCGATGTGGCGCGAGACGGGCGCCTGCGTGCGCCAGATGAGCGAGGCGCAGCACGATCGCGTGTTTGCGTCGGTGAGTCATCTGCCGCATGTGCTGTCGTTCGCGCTCGTCGACCAGATTCTCGATTCGCCCGACGCCGAACTGAAGTTCTCGTTCGCGGCGGGCGGTTTCCGCGATTTCACGCGCATCGCGGCGTCCAGCCCGGAAATGTGGCGCGACGTCTGTCTCGCGAACCGCGCCGCGCTGCTAGCCGAACTCGACGATTACGCCGCCGTGCTGGCGCGTTTTCGCGCGGCGATCGACGCCTCGGACGGCGCCGCGCTCGAAGCGGCGTTCGCCCGTTCGCGGGTCGCGCGCAAGGAATGGCAGGAACGCGGCGCGATCACGCCGCCCGGCGACAGCGCCGCAAAATAAGGACACGTTCATGGAACATCTCGATCTCGGACCCTTCGCTCACGCGTCGGGCACGGTGCGTTTGCCCGGCTCGAAGAGCATTTCGAATCGCGTGCTGCTGCTTGCGGCGCTCGCGAGCGGCGAAACGTCGATCACCAATCTGCTCGATTCCGACGACACGCGCGTGATGATCGCCGCGCTCAAGGAACTCGGCGTCGCGGTTCGCCAGGACGGCGAGCGCGTCGTCGTGGGCGGAACGGGCGGCGCGTTCGCGTCGAAATCGGCGGAACTGTTTCTCGGCAACGCAGGCACGGCGGTGCGCCCGCTGACCGCGGCGCTCGCGGTGAACGGCGGCGAATATCGCGTGCACGGCGTGCCGCGCATGCACGAGCGGCCGATCGGCGATCTCGTCGACGGCCTGCGCCAGATCGGCGCTTCGATCGACTACGAACTCAACGACGGTTTTCCGCCGCTTAAGATTCATCCGGCGAAGATCGCCGTCGACCGTCCGATCCGCGTGCGCGGCGACGTGTCGAGCCAGTTCCTCACGGCGCTTCTCATGAGCCTGCCCGTGATCGAAGGCCGCAGCGCACCGGTCACGATCGAGGTCGAGGGCGAGCTCATCTCGAAGCCCTACATCGACATCACGATCCGGCTGATGGAGCGCTTCGGCGTGGCCGTCGAGCGCGACGGCTGGGCGCGCTTCACGATTCCCGCAGGCGCCGGCTACAAGTCGCCGGGCGCGATCATGGTCGAAGGCGATGCGTCGTCGGCGTCGTATTTTCTGGCGGCGGGCGCGATCGGCCACGGGCCGGTGCGCGTGGAAGGCGTCGGGCGCGCGAGCATTCAGGGCGATATCGGTTTTGCCGACGCGCTCAACCGCATGGGCGCGAACGTCATGATGGGCGACGACTGGATCGAGGTGCGCGGCGTCGAATCGGACGACGGCAAACTTTTGCCCATCGACATGGATTTCAACCTGATTCCGGACGCCGCCATGACCATCGCGGTGGCCGCGCTGTTCGCGAGCGGCACGAGCACGCTGCGCAATATCGCGAGCTGGCGCGTGAAGGAAACCGACCGCATCGCCGCGATGGCGACCGAACTGCGCAAGGTCGGCGCAACCGTGGAAGAGGGCGCGGACTATCTCGTCGTCACGCCGCCGGCGCAACTCGCGCCGAACGCCGCGATCGACACGTACGACGATCACCGCATGGCCATGTGTTTTTCGCTCGTGAGCCTCGGCCATGTGCCGGTGCGCATCAACGATCCGAAGTGCGTGAACAAGACGTTCCCGGATTACTTCGACCGTTTCGCGACGCTCGTCAAGGCGTAATGGGAGCGCGGTACCGTGAAACGCGATGCATTCGAACTCAATGACAGTAATAACGGGCCAGAACGGCCAGGTGAAATGAAACCGACCCGCCCATTCGACCCCACTCCAGTGATCACCATCGACGGGCCGACGGCGTCGGGCAAAGGCACGGTCGCGGCGCTCGTCGCGGCGACGCTCGGCTTTCACCTGCTCGATAGCGGCGCGCTCTACCGGCTGGCGGCGCTCGCCAGCATCCGCTACGACGTCGACCGGGACAACGCGGCCGGGCTTGCAAAGCTGATCGAGGCGCTCCATATCACGTTCCGCGAAGGCTGCGCGCAACTCGACGGCGCCGACGTTTCCGGCGACATCCGCGCCGAACAGGTCGGCAACCGGGCTTCGGCGATCGCCGTTCATCCCGAAGTGCGCCAGGCGCTGGTCGCGCGCCAGCGGGCTTTCCGCAAGCGTCCGGGCCTCGTCGCCGACGGCCGCGACATGGGCACCGTGATCTTCCCCGACGCCACGCTGAAGGTGTTTTTGACGGCGAGCGTCGAGGCGCGCGCGGCCAGACGGTATAAGCAATTGATGCAAAAAGGTTTTTCTGCTAATATGGATGACTTGCTGCGAGATTTGCGCGAGCGCGACGCCCGGGACACGAACCGGAAATCCGCGCCGCTCAAGGCCGCAGCGGACGCGAAGACGCTGGACACGTCCGCTCTGTCGATCGATCAAACGGTCGAGCAGATCATCGGCTGGTATAGCGAAGTTCGCGTGTAGCAGAGAAGTGCAAGAAGATCGGCTCACGCCGGAAGCAAGGTGTCCCGCCGGGAGGCGGGGCGTGTGTTAAACCCTTTAACCCCGTACGGCTTTGCGTTTTACCGGTCCTGACGCGGAAAACCCGCGGACCACCGCGCAAGCGCTGTGCAAATATCGATTTTTATGTCCGACCTGCAAACCTCCACCCCGAATACCGAATCTTTCGCGGCTCTGTTCGAAGAGTCGCTGACCAAGCAGGACATGCGCGCCGGCGAAGTGATTTCCGCCGAAGTCGTGCGTGTCGACCACAACTTCGTGGTCGTCAACGCTGGTCTCAAGTCCGAAGCCTATATTCCGCTCGAAGAATTCCTGAACGACGCGGGTGAAGTGGAAGTGCAGGCGGGCGACTTCGTTTCCGTCGCGATCGACGCGCTGGAAAACGGCTATGGCGACACCATCCTGTCGCGCGACAAGGCGAAGCGCCTCGCTTCGTGGCTGTCGCTGGAAAAGGCGCTGGACAACAACGAACTCGTGACCGGCACGATCACCGGCAAGGTCAAGGGCGGCATGACCGTGATGGTCAACGGCATCCGCGCGTTCCTGCCGGGTTCGCTCGTCGACACGCGTCCGGTCAAGGACACGACGCCGTACGAAGGCAAGACGCTCGAATTCCGCGTCATCAAGCTCGACCGCAAGCGTAACAACGTGGTGCTGTCGCGCCGCGCCGTGATCGAAGCCACGCAAGGCGAAGAGCGCGCAAAGCTGCTCGAGACGCTGAAGGAAGGCGCGATCGTGGAAGGCGTGGTCAAGAACATCACCGACTACGGCGCGTTCGTGGACCTGGGCGGCATCGACGGCCTGCTGCACATCACCGACATCGCATGGCGCCGTGTGCGTCACCCGTCGGAAGTCCTGTCGGTTGGCCAGGAAGTCACCGCCAAGATCCTCAAGTTCGACCAAGAGAAGAACCGCGTTTCGCTCGGCATCAAGCAACTGGGCGACGATCCGTGGGAAGGCATCTCGCGCCGTTACCCGTCGGGCACGCGCCTGTTCGGCAAGGTCACCAACATCACCGACTACGGCGCATTCGTCGAAGTGGAATCGGGCATCGAAGGCCTGGTTCACGTGTCGGAAATGGACTGGACCAACAAGAACGTTGCGCCGTCGAAGGTTGTTCAGCTGGGCGACGAAGTCGAAGTCATGGTTCTCGAAATCGACGAAGACCGCCGCCGTATCTCCCTCGGCATGAAGCAGTGCAAGCCGAATCCGTGGGATGACTTCAGCCGCAACTTCAAGAAGGGCGACAAGATCAGCGGCGGCATCAAGTCGATCACCGACTTCGGCGTGTTCATCGGTCTGCCTGGCGGTATCGACGGTCTGGTTCACCTGTCGGATCTGTCGTGGTCGGAAACCGGCGAAGAAGCCGTGCGCAAATACAAGAAGGGCGACGAAGTCGAAGCCGTGGTTCTGGGCATCGACGTGGACAAGGAACGCATTTCGCTCGGCATCAAGCAGCTCGAAGGCGATCCGTTCAACAACTTCGTTGCAATGAACGACAAGGGCGCCATCGTGGACGGTGTCGTGAAGTCGGTCGACCCGAAGGGTGCTGTGATCACGCTGTCCGGCGAAGTCGAAGGCTATCTGCGTGCTTCGGAAATCGCGCAAGACCGCGTGGAAGATGCGCGCAATGTGCTGAAGGAAGGCGACAAGGTCAACGCGATGATCATCAACATCGATCGCAAGTCGCGTGGCATCAACCTGTCGATCAAGGCGAAGGATTCGGCCGAACAGCAGGAAGCCATGCGCAGCCTGCAGGGCGACTCGAACGCCGCCGCGACCGGCACGACCAACCTCGGCGCGCTGCTCAAGGCCAAGCTCGACGGCCAGAACAGCTAAGCCCTCAACGGCAAGCTGAAGTATGACCAAATCGGAATTGGTCGCCCAGTTGGCGTCGCGATTTCCGCAACTTGTCCTCAAGGATGCGGATTTCGCGGTGAAGACGATGCTCGATGCGATGTCGGAGGCTCTGGCCAACGGTCACCGCATCGAGATACGCGGCTTCGGCAGCTTCGGGCTCAATCGTCGTCCGTCACGCGTCGGACGTAATCCCAAGTCGGGTGAAAAAGTGCTGGTGCCGGAGAAATTCGTGCCGCACTTCAAGCCCGGCAAGGAATTGCGCGAACGCGTCGATGGCCGCGCGGGCGAACCGCTCAAGGCGTCGAATGACGACGATGCGGACGATCTCTGATCGGCGCGCAGCGTGACCCATGAATCCTTCGCACCGCCGGATTCGTCGGGAAGCGTCGTCGACCACTAGGCAAGCGGCCAGGAAAGCACCCTTCGGGGTGCTTTTTTTATGCGCGGTGTTTCGTCGCGCGACGGGTGCGGCGCTTGCTCAAACAAGGGGCCGGGCGCACGCGCCTGTCTGTGCGCATGAGCATCAATTACAATACCGGTCACTTTGACCTGGGCATCACGCTCCGCCAGCCGCTTCCTCAAAGACGGCCACGACGGCCGCCACGTACAACCGCTCTTGCGAGACCCTACATGAAATTTATCGTCTGGCTGATCCGCGTCCTGGTGTTCGTGCTGCTGCTGGTGCTGGCGCTCGCCAATACCCAGATGGCGACGCTGAATTTCCTCGCCGGCTACGCCTGGCAGGCGCCGCTGATCCTGATCGGTTTGGCGTTTTTCGTCGTCGGATTGCTGGCGGGGCTGGTGTCCGCGTTGCCGGCCATGGTGCGCCTGCGCATGGAGAACGGCCGGCTGAAGCGCGAGCTGCGCGTCGCGCGCGAGACGCCGGTCGTCAAGGAAGAGCCGCCGATGCCGCCGCTCATCTGAGGCCGCGCGCCAGCAGACACCTAACCCTCATCGACTAATCGCATGGATCTAGACTTCTGGTGGCTGCTCGTCATTCCCGTCGCGTTCGCGTTCGGGTGGATCGCGGCCCGCTATGACTTGAAAACGCTGTTATCCGAAAATGCGAACCTGCCGCGCTCGTACTTTCGCGGTCTAAATTTTCTGCTCAACGAACAACACGACAAGGCGATCGATGCGTTCATCGAGGTCGCCAAGCTCGATCCCGAAACCATCGAATTGCACTTCGCGCTCGGCAATCTGTTCCGGCGCCGCGGCGAGACCGACCGCGCCATTCGCGTGCATCAGAATCTGTTGAGCCGCGCCGATCTGCCGGTCGCCGAACGCGATCACGCGCTTTACGAACTGGGGCAGGACTTCCTGAAGGCGGGCCTGCTGGACCGCGCCGAGGAAACCTTCCGCTCGCTCGATTCGGGCGAGTACTCGCTCGGCGCGAAACGCGCGCTCCTGACCATCTACGAAATCGAGAAGGACTGGCCGAAGTCGATCGCGGCCGCCGAGCAGATCGAAAAGATGGGCGCGCCGTCGCTGCATATGGAGATCGCGCATTTCCATTGCGAACTCGCGCAGGAAGCGCTGCAGCGTAAAAATCCCGATGGCGCGCGCGCCGAACTGAAGCTCGCGCTGGCGTCGAATCCGGACAACGTGCGCGCGACCATTCTGGCGGGCGATGTTGAAGCCGCCTCGGGCGACCTCGCGGCGGCCATTGCCAACTGGAAGCGCGTCGAGGCGCAGAATGAAGCGTATTTGCCGCTCGTCGCCGAGAAGCTGATGAAGGCGTATGCCACGCTCGAGCGCAAGGAAGAGGGCGTCGATCTGCTGATCGATTATGCGAGCCGCTATCCGTCGAACGATCTGCTCGACGTCGCCTACAAGCACGTGCAGGAACTGCGCGGCCTCGATGCGGCGCATGCGCTCGCGCGGCAACAGATGCAGGACGCGCCGAATCTCGCCGGCATGACGCGCCTGCTTGAGGCGCAGGAAGCGACGGCCGAGGAGCCGCGCCGCGGCGAACTCGAACTGATGCGTAATCTGGTGAAACAGCGCACCAAGAATCTGCCCCGCTATACGTGTCAAACTTGTGGATTCCGCGCGCGGCTATTCTATTGGCAATGCCCCGGCTGCAGCGGCTGGGAAACGTACGCGCCGCGTCGCGTCGAGCCGATCACGAGTTCGGCCTGACCTCGCGCGGAACGTGTGATCGCATGCGGCGCGTGAATGCGTCGCTTGCGCCACCGGCATTTCAGAAACCACCGGAAAGCGTATGAAAGTTACCATCGTCGGCACGGGTTACGTCGGTCTTGTGACCGGCGCGTGCCTCGCCGAAATCGGCAATGACGTGTTTTGCCTGGACGTCGATCCGCGCAAGATCGAAATTCTCAACAACGGCGGCGTGCCGATCCACGAGCCGGGCCTTCAGGAAATGCTGAGGCGCACGCGAGCGGCGGGCCGCATCCAGTTCTCCACCGACGTGAAGGCGGCCGTCGAACACGGCGAGATCCAGTTCATCGCGGTCGGCACGCCGCCCGACGAAGACGGCTCCGCCGACCTGCAATACGTGCTCGCCGCGGCGCGCAACATCGGACGCTATTCGAACGGCTTCAAGGTGATCGTCGACAAATCGACGGTGCCGGTCGGCACGGCGCTTCAAGTGAAGCGTGTCGTCGAGGAAGAGCTGCAGGCGCGCGGGCTCGAGGGCTCGGACAAGCACGGCTTTTCGGTCGTCTCGAATCCGGAGTTTCTGAAGGAAGGCGCGGCGGTGGACGACTTCATGCGCCCGGACCGCATCGTCATCGGTCTCGACGACGACCGCGCGGGCGACCTCGCGCGCGAAAAGATGAAGCGGCTCTATGCGCCGTTCAACCGCAATCACGAACGCACGCTGTATATGGACGTGCGCTCGGCCGAGTTCACCAAGTACGCCGCCAACGCGATGCTCGCGACGCGCATCTCGTTCATGAACGACCTGTCGAATCTCGCGGACACGGTCGGCGCCGATATCGAATCGGTGCGGCGCGGCATCGGCTCGGATCCGCGCATCGGCTATCACTTCCTCTACGCGGGCTGCGGCTACGGCGGCTCGTGTTTCCCGAAGGACGTGCAGGCGCTCGCGCAGACGGCGCGCGAGAACGGCCACACGCTGCGGGTGCTCGAAGCGGTCGAAGCGGTCAATCACGATCAGAAGGAAGTGCTCGTCAACAAGATCGTGAAGCGTATGGGCGAGGATCTGCGCGGGCGCACGTTCGCCGTGTGGGGCCTGGCGTTCAAGCCCAATACCGACGACATGCGCGAGGCGTCGAGCCGGCGCATCATCGAGGCGCTTCTGCAGCGCGGCGCGGTGGTGCGCGCGTACGATCCGGTGGCGCGCGAGGAAGCCGAGCGCGTGTTCGCGCTCGATCTCGCGGATCGTCCCGACGACATGAAACGCCTGCACTTCATGAAAACGCAGCAGGACGCGCTGACGGGAGCGGATGCGCTCGTCATCGTGACCGAATGGAAGGAGTTCAAGAGTCCGGACTTCGGGCACTTGAAGAGCGAATTGAAGACACCGGCTATCTTCGACGGCCGCAATCTGTATGAACCGGAATCGATGTCCGAACTCGGCATCGACTATTACGCAATAGGACGTCCCCATGTCGAACTCGACCGCAACGGCAGCCGCAACTAAGGCCGATATTCCCGTCGTGCCGCGCGCGCGTGTCGCGGCGGCGCGCATACTCGTGGTCGGCGACGTGATGCTCGATCGATACTGGTTCGGCGACGTCAATCGCATTTCGCCCGAAGCGCCCGTGCCGGTCGTGCACGTGCAACGCAAGGAAGACCGCCTGGGCGGCGCGGCCAACGTCGCGCGCAACGCGGCGGCGCTCGGCGCGCAGGCGGGGCTGCTGTGCGTGGTCGGGCACGACGAGCCGGGCGAGCGCGTCGTCGAATTGCTCGGCGAGAGCAAGGTGGCGGCGCATCTCGAACGCGATCCCGAACTGCTCACGACCATCAAGCTGCGCGTGCTCTCGCGCCAGCAGCAGCTGCTGCGCGTCGATTTCGAGAACACGCCGAATCACGAAGTGCTGCGTGCGTGCCTCGCGCGCTTCGCGGAGATCCTGCCGCAGCACGACGTCATCCTCATGTCCGATTACGCGAAGGGCGGCCTCACGCACGTCACGCAGATGATCGCGGATGCGAAGCGGGCCGGAAAGCCGGTGCTCGTCGATCCGAAAGGCGACGACTGGGACCGCTATCGCGGCGCCACGCTCATCACGCCGAACCGTGCCGAACTGCGCGAAGTGATCGGGCAGTGGAAGTCCGAGGAAGACCTGGAAGATCGCGTGACGAAGCTGCGCGCGGAACTCGAACTGAGCGCGCTGCTGCTCACGCGCTCCGAAGAAGGCATGACGCTTTTCACGGAGAATCAGGTGCTGCACACGTCGGCGGAGGCGCGCGAAGTGTTCGACGTCTCGGGCGCGGGCGACACCGTCATCGCAACGGTCGCGACCATGCTGGGCGCGGGCGTGCCGCTCGTCGACTCGATCGTCTATGCGAACCGCGCGGCGGGCATCGTGGTGGGCAAACTCGGCACGGCGACCGTCGACTACAACGAACTCTTCGCTTGAGCTCAATATGACCATTATCGTGACCGGTGCGGCCGGGTTCATCGGCAGCAATATCGTGAAGGCGCTCAACGAGCGTGGCGAGCAACGCGTGATCGCGGTGGACAATCTGACTCGCGCCGACAAGTTCAGGAATCTCGTCGACTGCGAAATCGACGATTACCTCGACAAGACCGAATTCGTCGAGCGCTTCAGGCGCGGCGATTTCGGCCGCGTGCGCGCGGTGTTTCATGAAGGCGCCTGTTCGGACACGATGGAAACCGACGGCCGCTACATGATGGACAACAATTTCCGCTACAGCCGCGACGTGATGGACGCGTGCCTCGCGCAGGGCGCGCAGTTCCTGTACGCGTCGTCGGCGGCAACTTACGGCGGATCGAGCCGCTTCGTTGAAGAGCGCGAATATGAAAAGCCGCTCAACGTCTACGGTTATTCGAAGTTCCTCTTCGATCAGATCGTGCGTCAGGTGCAGCCGAAGGCGCAGAGCCAGATCGTCGGCTTTCGCTATTTCAACGTCTACGGGCCGCGCGAGACGCACAAGGGGCGCATGGCGTCGGTCGCATTCCACAACTTCAATCAGTTCCGTTCGGAAGGCAAGGTCAAGCTTTTCGGCGAATACAACGGCTACGCGGCGGGTGAACAGACGCGCGATTTCATCTCGGTCGAAGACGTGGTGAAGGTGAACCTGTTCTTCTTCGATCATCCGGAGAAATCGGGCATCTTCAATCTCGGCACCGGGCGCGCGCAGCCGTTCAACGATATCGCGTCGACGGTCGTGAATTCGCTGCGCGCGCAAAACGGCGAGGCGACGCTCTCGCTCGCCGAACTCGTGCAGCGCGGGCTCATCGAGTACATTCCGTTTCCCGATGCGTTGCGCGGCAAGTATCAATGCTTCACTCAGGCGGACCAGTCGCGCCTGCGCGCCGCGGGTTACGATGCGCCTTTTCTGACTGTTCAGGAAGGCGTGGACCGCTACGTGCGTTGGCTGTTCGGCCAGCTATAAACGCGTTTCGGGTCTCTCTACACTGGGTCTCACGGCTGGCGCTTCGCCGGCCGGTTCTTCACGGAGACTCAGTCATGTTCAAGCAAGCACGTTCGTCGATCGCCGCGTTGGCGTTGATCTTTTCCATCGGTTCCGCGTTCGCGGCCGTCGACGTCAACACCGCCAATTCCGATGCGCTGCGCGGCGTCAAGGGCATCGGTCCGGCAAAGGCGAAAGCCATCCTCGATGAACGTCAGGCGCACGGTCCCTTCAAGGACGCGAGCGATCTCAGCACGCGCGTGAAGGGGCTGGGCGGCAAGACCGTTCAGCGCCTCGAAGCGGAGGGGCTCACCATCGGCACCGCGTCGAAGACGGCGGCGGCCGCGTCGCCCGGTCATGCGGCACCGCCAGGCGCGGCGAACGCGGCGGGCGCCACGCCGGTCTCGGCGTCCGCGTCGGCAAGGCCGGTGGTCGTGAAGAAGTAAGGGACGACGTGCGCGCCGAGGTGCACGGCGCGCCAAAGACTCCTTCAGCCTTCGGATGGTTTGGGCTCCCCGCGGACTGCCTCTCCGCGGGTTTTTTGCGCGCGCCGGATCTGTCGAACGGCTTTCGCTGCGCACGGCAATCCATCCGCGCAGCAGGGGCGCGCCGGCATCGCTGGAACCGCTGGGCTACAATCGACGAATCCCTATATCGAAATTCCGCGACAAACGCTCCGCGAAGCGTTTTCCCGTGGGACACGAATCCGCTCCGCATATGGCTTACATGACTATCGAAGACACGATCGGCAATACGCCGCTCGTGCAGCTCGTCCGCATCGTGGACGACGAAATCCGCAGCCGCAACAACATCGTCCTGGGCAAGCTCGAAGGCAACAATCCGGCGGGTTCGGTGAAGGACCGCCCGGCGCTGTCGATGATCAGGAAAGCTGAGGAGCGCGGCCGCATCAAGCCGGGCGACACGCTCATCGAAGCAACGAGCGGCAACACCGGCATCGCGCTCGCGATGGCCGCCGCGATGCGCGGATACAAGATGGTGCTGCTCATGCCGGAAGATCTGTCGGTCGAGCGGCGTCAGAGCATGGCGGCATACGGCGCGGAAATCGTGCTGACGCCGGTGACGGGCGGCATGGAATACGCACGCGATCTCGCCGATCAGATGCAGCGCGACGGCCGCGGCATCATCCTCGACCAGTTCGCGAACCCCGACAATCCGCTCGCGCATTACGAGGGCACCGGCCCGGAGCTGTGGCGTCAGACGGAAGGGCAGATCACGCACTTTGTCTCGTCGATGGGCACGACCGGCACGATCATGGGCGTGTCGAAGTACCTGAAGGAACAGAACGAGAAGATCGAGATCATCGGGGCGCAGCCGGAAGAGGGCTCGCGCATTCCGGGCATCCGCAAATGGCCGGAAGCGTATTTGCCGAAGATCTTCGATCGCACCCGCGTGGATCGCGTCGAGAATGTGAGCCAGGCGGCGTCCGAGGCAATGGCCCGGCGCCTCGCGTCGGTCGAAGGCATTTTCGCGGGCATCTCGTCGGGCGGCGCGTGTGAAGTCGCGCTGCGCATCGCGCGCCAGGTCGAAAATGCGACGATCGTGTTCGTCGTGTGCGATCGAGGCGACCGCTATCTGTCGACGGGCGTGTTTCCCGCCTGAGATCCCGGGTGCGGCTTCGAGCGCTCGTTTCGAGCGCCTGTTTCTGCCGCCCGACGAAAAAACCCCGGCATGCCGGGGTTTTTTTACGTAACAAACGAGGCCTTTACTGCGGGTTCGTGCCCGTGTCGCCGGCGATCATGCGCGCCTTCACCGCCTCGCCGAGCTGATAGACCGCGAGCGCATAGAAGAAGCTGCGGTTGTACCGCGTGAGCGCGTAGAAGTTCTTCAGCCCGAGCGTGTACTCGGTGGCGCGGCCGGGCGTCGGCAGATCGACGACAGTGAGCGGCGTCGCCGCTTCGGCCGCGATGTTCAGCCCCGGCTCGTTGAGCAGCATGCCGGCCTTGGTCAGTTGCGCGAGCGACCAGTGCGGCTCCGGCGCGCCGTCCGCCGCGGCCTGCGCGATGCCCTGACTGCCGACGTCGCCCGCGATGCGCCACACGACCGGCCGTCCCGGTTCCCAGCCGTTCTGCTTCAGATAGTTCGCGACGCTGCCGATGGCGTCCGCCGGGCTCGTGCGCAGATCGATGCGGCTGTTGCCGTCGTAATCGACCGCGTATTGCACGATGCTGCTCGGCAGGAACTGCGGAATGCCGATCGCGCCCGTGTACGAACCGAGCACGGTGGTCGGATCGATTTGCGAATCGCGCGTCCACACGAGCAGATCTTCCAGATTCTTGCGGAAGGTCGCCATGCGCTCGGTGCGATTCGGCGTGTTCGGATAATCGAAGGTGAGCGTGGTCAGCGCATCGAGCGCGCGGAAGTTGCCCATGTAGCGGCCGTAGATGGTCTCGACGCCGATGATCCCGACGATGATCTCCGGCGGCACGCCGAACTGCGCGGCGGCGCGTTGCAGCGTCGCCTGGTTCGCGCGCCAGAACTTCACGCCCGCGTTGATGCGCACCGGCTCGATGAAGCGCGCCTGATACGCGCGCCAGTTCTTGGCCGAAGGCGTCGGCGACGGCAGCACGAGCTTGGCCGCCGTGGCCGAATAGCTGACGCGGCTGAACAGGTCGTGCAGCGCGGATGAATCGAAGTCGTAGCGCGCGACCATGTCGTTGATGAACGCATCGACATTCGGGTTGTTCGCGTAACGCTGCGGCACGATCTCTTCTTCGAACATCTGTCCTTGCGGTGTCGCGGACTGCGGCTGCTGCGACTGCGCCAGGGCACTGTTGCCGGAGAGGAAGCCGAGCGCGCAAACGAGGGAAGCGAGGGAAGCGACGAGCGCGCGTCTGATCGGCCGGGAGGGCGCCGTGAGGTCGAACGGAGCAAACTGGAAAGTCATAGTGTGCGGGGTTGGGGCGGTTGGGCGATGCCGGATGTTCGGCCTGAGATGTTGAACCGATCCGAAACGATCCGCAACGATACTCAACGAAACACAACAACTTGCGGCACGCCGCGCGCGATGGCCCGGCCGGCAAGGCGTCGGGGCAGTATAACCGACGCCTTGCGCCCACACGGCCCAGTTGACCGGGCGAGGACGGCGGCCTCGGACGCTGTGGTAACTTAACGTCAGATACGCGGCGCCGGGTCGCGTATGACGAAAAAAAACACGAGACAAGAGCCGACGAAAGCGGCATTGCGAGACATCATGGCCACCGGCTTTTATTCCCACCCCGACTGCCTTCAGCACGACAACGGCCAATGGCATCCCGAATGCCCGGCGCGCCTGCAGGCGATCGAAGACCAGCTGATCGCGAGCCGGATCGACGCCCTCATCGAGCGCGAGGAAGCGCCGCTCGCCGAGGAAGCCGATCTCGCGCGCGTGCATACGCAGGCGCACATCGATTACATCAAGAGCCGCACGCCCGACCAGGGCAGAAGCGAACTCGACCCGGATACGTCGATGTGCCCCCAGTCCTATCGCGCCGCGTTGCGCGCGGCGGGCGCGGCGATCGCGGCCACCGACGCCGTGATCGAAGGGCGTTACGACAACGCGTTCTGCAGCGTGCGTCCGCCGGGCCATCACGCGGAACCGGCGCGCGCGATGGGCTTCTGCCTCTTCAACAACGTCGCGATCGCGGCGCGTCATGCGCTCGACGTGCACGGCCTGCAGCGCGTCGCGATCGTCGATTTCGACGTGCATCACGGCAACGGCACCGAGGCCGCCTTTTCGGGCGACTCGCGCGTCCTGATGTGCAGCTTCTTCCAGCATCCGTTCTATCCGTTTTCCGGCGCCGACAATCACGCGTCCAACATGGTCAACGTGCCGCTGCCCGCGCGCACGAAGGGCATGCAGGTACGCGAGGTCGTCGACATGATGTGGCTGCCGCGGCTCGAGGAATTCAAGCCGCAGATGATCTTCGTCTCGGCGGGTTTCGACGCGCATCGCGAGGACGACATGGCCAACATGGGGCTCGTCGAAGACGATTACGCGTGGATCACCGAGCAGATTCGCGCGGTCGCCCGGCGTCATGCGCAAGGGCGCATCGTGAGTTGTCTCGAGGGCGGCTATAACCTTTCGGCGCTCGGACGCAGCGTCGTCGCGCATTTGCGGGCGCTCGCCGAAATCTAGGCCGTGCGCCGCGGCGCGTGGGTACGCGCGTAATCGGCGCGTACGAGCGTCCAGTCGATCAACTCGCGAATCACGCGGTCGCGGTCGAGATCGTTGAGCGTCTCGTGCGCGCTGCCTTCGTAGAGCGCGAGTGTGCTGTCGGTGGAACCTGCATTCGCTTCGAATTCGCGGCTGCCGGCGGCGTCGCAGATCGCGTCGGCGGTGCCGTGAAAGACGTACAGCGGCAGCGTGATCGCCGCGCGCTTCGTCGCGATGCGTTGCATTCCGGCGAGCAACTGCGCGGCGGTGCGGACAGGCACCGCGCCGTGATGCACGAGCGGATCGCGCCGGTACGCCTCGACGACGCCCGGCGCGCGCGAAAGCAGCGACGGATCGATGCTGAACGCGCCCATGCGCGGCGCCAGCAATCCGGCGATGCGGGCGAGACCCGCCTTCCAGCGCGGCGTGCCCGCACCGGGCCTGAGCGCCGGACTCGACAGGATCAATCCGGCCAGATTGCTTTCATGCGCGCGTTCGGCCGCATAAAGAGTCGCGATGGCGCCGCCCATGCTGTGGCCCATCAGAAATAGCGGCGTGGCGGCGGGCGGCGTCGCGGCGCACGCTTCGAGCAGCACGTCGACATCGCGCAGATAGTCGTTTAAAACGCGCACCGACACGCGCGCCCCCGACGATTTCCCGTGTCCGCGCAGATCGATCGCGATCAGTTCGATGCCCGCGACATTCAACGCGAGCGCGAGCGCATCGTAGCGTCCGGCGTGCTCGCCCAGCCCATGCACGAGCGCGATGCGCGCCTTCAACTCGCCTTCCGCCGCGGGCCGCCAGCGATGCAAAAACAATTCGACACCGTGACGCGTCGTGACGGTGCTCGTCGAATAGATGTTGCGTGCCATGGCCCTGTAAATTCCTTCTCGTTATTAGTCGATCCAAAATCATTATTAAACAGAATGTAGGCGCTCCTGTAAAATTCCCGGCGGGCAAGACTAAACAGCTATAACGAGCGGCGGCCGGCAGCGCGGGTGGGAACACCTGGCGAAGCCCTCCGCCGTTTGCATTTTCAATGATCGAAATAAACAACCTTTCGCAGCGTTTCGCGGGACCCCGGGGCTGGGTCGAAGCACTGCATAACGTCAATCTGACGATCCCGGCCGGCGAAGTGTTCGGCATCATCGGGCGCAGCGGCGCGGGCAAGAGCACGCTGGTGCGCACCATCAATCTGCTGACGCGGCCGAGCGAAGGCAACGTGATCGTCGACGGACGCGATCTCACGGCGCTTTCCCGCGACGAGCTACGCGCCGCGCGCCGCGACATCGGCATGATCTTTCAGCACTTCAACCTGCTGTCGTCGCGCACGGTCTACGGCAATGTCGCGCTGCCGCTCGAGCTTGCCGGCAAGAAGCGCGCGGAAATCGAAGCTGCCGTGCTACCGCTGCTCGATCTGGTCGGCCTGACGACGCACAAGGACAAATATCCCGCGCAGATCAGCGGCGGGCAGAAACAGCGCGTGGGCATCGCGCGGGCGCTCGCGAGCAAGCCGAAAGTGCTGCTCTCCGACGAAGCGACCTCCGCGCTCGATCCGGAAACCACGCGCGCCATTCTCGATCTGCTGCGCAAGATCAACCGCGAGCTCGGGCTCACGATCGTCCTGATCACGCATCAGATGGAAGTCATCAAGCAGGTGTGCGACCGCGTCGCGGTGCTCGAAGCGGGCCGCGTGGTGGAAGAGGGCAAGGTCGTCGATGTCTTCATGCAGCCGCATCACGAAGTCACGCGCGCGCTGATCGGCGATGTCATCGCGCACGAACTGCCGCCCGCGCTCAAGGCGCGCGTCACCGAGCGCCTGAAGACCGGCAGCGGTCATTTGCTGCGGCTCGCGTTCACCGGCTCGGGCGTCGATCAGCCCATTCTGTCCGAGACGATTCGCCGCTACGAACTCGATTTCAACATCCTGCATGGCCAGATCGACGAGATTCAGGGCCAGGCTTTCGGTTCTCTCGCGGTGCTCGCGGGCGGGCAACCGGTGAAGGTCGCCGAGGCGATCGCTTATTTGCGCACGCAAGGTGTCGTGGTGGAGGAGTTGTCTCATGTTGAGTGAAATGTTCGACATGTTCGTGCAGTCGTTCTGGGAAACGCTGGTCATGGTCGGCATCTCGGGACTCGTCGGCGCGGCGCTCGGCCTGCCGCTCGGCGTACTGCTCTATCTGACCGACCGCGACAGCGTGCTGCAGAACCTCGGCGTGAATCGCGTGCTCGGCGGCGTCGTGAATGCGGTGCGCTCGACGCCCTTCATCATTCTTCTCGTCGCGGTGATTCCGTTCACGCGGTTGGTCGTCGGCTCGTCGATCGGCACGGCGGCCGCCGTCGTGCCGTTGACCATCGCGGCGGCGCCGTTCGTCGCGCGTCTGGTCGAAACCGCGCTGCGCGAAGTGGATCGCGGCCTCATCGAAGCCGCGCAGGCGATGGGCGCGACCACGAGCCAGATCGTCTTCAAGGTGCTGCTGCCCGAGTCGCTGCCGGGCGTCGTCGCGGGGCTCACGATCACCTTCGTGTCGCTCGTCGGCTATTCGGCGATGGCGGGCGCGATCGGCGGCGGCGGTCTCGGCGATCTCGGCATCCGCTACGGCTATCAACGCTTCCTGCCGGAAGTGATGCTGACGGTCGTCGTCATCCTGATCGTGTTCGTGCAGCTCGTGCAGTCGTTCGGCGACTGGCTCGTGCGGCGACTGAGTCACAAATAATTCATCGATAAACAAAGGCCTGTCATGCAACGTCGATTCATTCTGAAGTTCGCCGCCGCGCTCCTGAGCGCAACGCTGTTCAACGGAGCCGCGCACGCCGACGAGGCGATCAAGCTCGGCGTCACGGGCGGCCCGCACGCGCAGATCATGGAAGTGGTGAAGCAGGTCGCCGCGAAGAACGGCCTGAAGATCACGGTCGTCGAGTTCTCCGATTACGTGCAGCCGAACGCCGCGCTCGCCGCCGGCGATCTCGATGCGAACAGCTATCAGCATTTGCCGTATCTCGAGGCGCAGGTGAAGGATCGCGGCTACAAGCTCGTGAAGGTCGCCGACACGGTGACGTTCCCGATGGGCATCTACTCGAAGAAGCTGAAGTCGCTCGCGGCGCTCGGCAACGGCGCGCGCATCGCGGTGCCGAACGATCCGACCAACGGCGGACGCGCGCTGCTGCTCCTGCAGAAGCAAGGCCTGATCAAGCTGCGCGCGGATGCGGGACTGAAGGCGACGCCGCTCGATATCGTCGAGAACCCGAAGAAGCTGAAGATCGTCGAACTCGACGCCGCGCAAATTCCGCGCTCGCTCGACGACGTCGATGTCGCCGCCATCAACACCAATTTCGCGATGGAAGCGGGCCTGAAGCCGAAATCGGACGCGATCGCGATTGAGGATCCGCGCGGTCCGTACGTGAACATCATCGCGATCCGCGCCGCCGACAAGGACAAGCCGTGGGTCGCCAAGCTGGTGGCGGCGTATCACTCGCCGGAGGTGAAGCAGTTCGTCGAAGGCAAGTACGCCGGCGCGGTGATCACGGCCTGGTGATGGTGACGAGCGCCCGCCACGGCCGAATTCGGGTTTTCGTGGATAGAAATAGAACGATCGTTCGATAAAATTAGGCCATTACCTATTGCACGACGACCCGACCTACCCGATTGGTGAGGGGCGAGCTGGCGCGTCACTCGTATAATGACGCTGGGTTGACGTAATCGTAACTTTGGAGCGTGTGCATGAAAATTCTGGTGCCAGTCAAGCGCGTGGTCGACTACAACGTGAAGGTTCGTGTGAAATCGGACAACACGGGTGTCGATATCGCCAACGTGAAGATGTCGATGAACCCGTTCGACGAAATCGCCGTGGAAGAGGCGGTGCGTCTGAGGGAAGCGGGTGTTGCGACGGAAGTGATCGCCGTGTCGTGCGGCGTGACGCAATGTCAGGAAACGCTGCGCACGGCGCTGGCGATCGGCGCGGATCGTGCGATTCTCGTCGAATCCGCAGACGATTTGCAGCCGCTGGCCGTCGCCAAGATTCTCAGGGCGCTGGTCGATCAGGAAAAGCCTGAACTCGTGATTCTGGGCAAGCAGGCCATCGACGACGATTCGAACCAGACCGGTCAGATGCTCGCCGCGCTGGCGGGTCTGCCGCAGGCGACTTTTGCATCGAAGGTCGTGGTCGCGGATGGCCGCGCCACCGTGTCGCGCGAAGTCGATGGCGGCGCGGAAACGCTGTCGCTCAAGCTGCCGGCTGTGATCACCACCGATCTGCGCCTGAACGAGCCGCGCTACGTGACGCTGCCGAACATCATGAAGGCGAAAAAGAAGCCGCTGACAACCGTTAAGCCCGCCGATCTGGGCGTCGATGTCGCGCCGCGCCTGAAGACGCTGAAGGTCGTCGAGCCGCCCAAGCGCAGCGCCGGCATCATGGTGCCGGACGTGAAGACGCTGGTCGAGAAGCTCAAGACCGAAGCCAAGGTGCTGTAAAGGAGACGCGAGAAAATGACGATTCTGGTAATTGCGGAACACGACAACGCGTCGATCAAGGCATCGACGCTGAACACGGTGGCAGCCGCCACGAAGATCGGCGGCGACGTGCACGTGCTCGTCGCGGGTTCGAACGCGCAGGGCGCGGCGGACAAGGCCGCGAAGATCGCGGGCGTATCGAAAGTGCTGCTGGCCGATGCGCCTCAGCTTGCCGAAGGGCTCGCCGAAAACGTCGAAGCGACGGTGCTGAACATCGCGAAGGACTATTCGCACATTCTGGCGCCGGCCACCGCGTACGGTAAGAACATCGCGCCGCGTATCGCCGCGCATCTCGATGTCGCGCAAATCAGCGACATCACCGCCGTCGACAGCGCCGACACGTTCGAGCGCCCGATCTACGCGGGCAACGCGATTGCGACGGTGCAATCGAGCGATCCGATCAAGGTGATCACCGTGCGTTCGACCGGCTTCGATCCGGTCGCGGCGGACGGCGGCAGCGCGGCGGTCGAAAAGATCGAAGCGGCAGCCGACGCCGGCATCTCGCAGTTCGTGAGCCGCGAAGTCACGAAGCTGGATCGTCCGGAACTGACGAGCGCGAGCATCATCGTGTCGGGCGGACGGGGTCTTGGCAGCGGCGAGAACTACACGAAGACGCTGGAGCCGCTCGCCGACAAGCTGGGCGCGGCGCTGGGCGCATCGCGTGCGGCGGTCGACGCGGGTTACGTGCCGAACGACTTTCAAGTGGGTCAGACGGGCAAGATCGTCGCGCCGCAACTGTATGTGGCGGTCGGCATTTCGGGCGCGATCCAGCATCTGGCCGGCATGAAGGACTCGAAGGTCATCGTCGCGATCAACAAGGACGCCGAAGCGCCGATCTTCAGCGTGGCCGATTACGGTCTCGTCGGCGATCTGTTTGCGGTCGTGCCTGAACTGGTGAAAGAGCTCGGCTGAAGCCGTACCGTGTAAAACGCACTCGCCATAACAAGAAGAAGGGCGCGACGAACGTTGCGCCCTTTTTTTCGGCCATCTGATGTGAGAGGAGACAAGACAATGAGCTATCACGCCCCGGTCAAGGACATGCTGTTCGTGATGAAGGAGCTGGCCGATATCGACAGCATCGCCGCGCTGCCCGGTCACGAGGACGCGGGCTTCGACACGGCGCAGGCCGTCGTCGAGGAAGCGGCGCGCTTTTGCGGCGAAGTCATCGCGCCGCTGAATGTGGCGGGCGACCGCACACCGAGCGCGTGGGCGAACGGCGAAGTCACGACGACGCCCGGCTTCAAGGACGCGTTCCGCCAGTTCGCCGAAGGCGGCTGGCAAGGCGTCGTGCATCCGGCGGAATTCGGCGGGCAGGGGTTGCCGAAGCTCGTCGCGACGCCGTGCATCGAAATACTCAATTCGGCGAATCTCTCGTTCGCGCTGTGCCCGCTGCTCACCGACGGCGCAATCGAAGCGCTGCTCACCGCGGGCAGCGACGCGCAGAAGGCGCGCTATCTGCCGAAGTTCATCTCGGGCGAATGGACCGGCACGATGAACCTGACCGAGCCGCAGGCCGGCTCCGATCTCGCGCTCGTGCGCACGCGCGCCGAGCCGCAGAGCGACGGCACGTACAAGCTTTTCGGCACGAAGATCTTCATCACGTACGGCGAGCACGACATGGCGAAGAACATCGTGCATCTGGTGCTCGCGCGCACGCCTGACGCGCCCGAAGGCGTAAAGGGCATTTCGCTGTTCCTGGTGCCGAAGTTTCTGGTCGGCGACGACGGCTCGCTCGGCGCGCGCAACGACGTGCATTGCGTGTCGATCGAACACAAGCTCGGCATCAAGGCGAGCCCGACGGCCGTGCTGCAATACGGCGATCACGGCGGCGCGACGGGCTATCTGATCGGCGAGGAGAATCGCGGGCTCGAATACATGTTCATCATGATGAACGCGGCGCGGTTCGCGGTCGGCATGCAGGGCGTCGCGATCGCCGAGCGCGCCTATCAGCAGGCAGTCGCGTATGCGAAGGAGCGCGTGCAGAGCCGGCCCGTCGACGGCAGCGCGAAGGAACCGGTCACGATCATCCATCATCCCGACGTGCGGCGCATGCTCGCGACGATGCGTGCCTACACCGAAGGCGCTCGCGCGCTCGGGTATGTCGCGGCGGCGCACAGCGATCTCGCGCACGCTCATCCGGACGCGGACGCGCGCAAGAGCCATCAGGCGATCTACGAATATCTCGTGCCGATCGTGAAGGGCTTCAGCACGGAAATGTCCGTCGATGTCGCGAGCCTCGGCGTGCAGGTGCACGGCGGCATGGGCTTCATCGAGGAAACGGGCGCGGCGCAGCATTATCGCGATGCCCGCATTTTGCCGATCTACGAAGGCACGACGGCGATTCAGGCGAACGACCTCATCGGCCGCAAGACGGTGCGCGACGGCGGCGCGACGGCGCAGGCGCTGCTCGCGCAGATCGATCAGACCATCGCGGCGCTCGCGGATACCGACGGTCAGCCGTTCAAGTCGATGCATCGTCATCTGAGCGCGGCGAGTCTGTCGCTGGCGCGCTCGGTCGAGTTCGTCGTCGCGAAGTTCAAGAGCGATCCGAACGCGGTATTCGCGAGCAGCGTGCCGTATCTGCGGCTCGCGGGCATCGTGCTGTGCGGCTGGCAGATGGCGCGCGCGATGCTGGTCTCTCACGCCAGTCGCGCGGAAGACGAGCGCTTCCATTCGGCGAAAATCGCGACGGCGCAGTTCTTCGCGGAACATATCCTGTCGCAGGCGCCGGGCATCGAAGCGTCGATCGTCAGTGCGAACGGCGCGCAAGGCGT
The DNA here is from genome assembly GCA_001544595.2 of Caballeronia peredens. Classification (GTDB taxonomy): domain Bacteria; phylum Pseudomonadota; class Gammaproteobacteria; order Burkholderiales; family Burkholderiaceae; genus Caballeronia; species Caballeronia peredens. Next base: position 189,311 of record FCOH02000009.1, read on the forward strand.
GCTCGCGCTGAGCGAAGATCAGTTCTAAAAAGAACAAAGGCGCCGCGAGGCGCCTTTGTCTTTCACGCGATGACGGCAATCACGCGTTCGCGTATCCCGGACGCGTCTTCACGCCCACGTCGCCGAAGTAGCGATGCACCGACAGATCGTCGGCGCGGATCGCAGGCTGCTTGCCCGACATCAGATCGGCGAGCAACTGGCCCGAGCCGCACGACATCGTCCAGCCGAGCGTGCCGTGACCCGTGTTGAGGAACAGATTCGGCACCGGCGTGCGGCCGACGATAGGCGTGCCGTCCGGCGTCATCGGGCGCAGGCCGGTCCAGAACGTGGCGCTCGCGGTGTCGCCGCCGCCCGGGAACAGGTCGTTCACGCACATTTCGAGCGTTTCGCGGCGCGCCTGCTTCAACGTCTTGTCATAGCCGACGATTTCCGCCATGCCGCCCACGCGAATGCGATCGTCGAAGCGCGTGATCGCGATCTTGTACGTTTCGTCGAGAACGGTCGACACCGGCGCGCGATTCGCATCGACGATCGGTGCGGTGATCGAGTAGCCCTTCAGCGGATAAACCGGAATCTTGACGAGATCGCCCAGCAGCTTCGGCGAATACGAACCAAGCGCGACGACATACGAATCCGCCTGCACGAACTCCTTGCCGCACTGCACGCCCGCGATGCGGCCGTTGCTGACGGCGAGCGCGTCGATGGACATGTTGTAGCGGAACTTGACGCCGAGCGCTTCGGCCATCGCGGCGAGGCGCGTGGTGAACATCTGGCAGTCGCCGGTTTCGTCGTTCGGCAGACGCAGGCCGCCCGTCAGCTTGTGCGACACGGCGGCGAGCGCGGGCTCGGCCTTCTTCAGCTCGTCGGCGGTCAGCAGTTCGAAGGGCACGTTCGCATCCTTCAGCACGGCGATATCCTTGCCCGCGCCGTCGAACTGCTGCTGCGTGCGGAACAGTTGCAGCGTGCCGCCCGTGCGGCCTTCGTAGTGGATGCCGGTGTCCGCGCGCAGCGCCTGCAGGCAGTCGCGGCTGTACTCGGCCAGACGCACCATACGGCCCTTGTTGACCGTGTAGCGATCCTGCGTGCAATTGCGCAGCATTTGCCACATCCATTGCAACTGGTTCATCGTGCCGTCGAGACGGATGGCGAGCGGCGCGTGCTTTTCGAACATCCACTTCACGGCCTTGAGCGGCACGCCCGGTGCGGCCCACGGCGATGCGTAGCCCGGTGAGATCTGTCCTGCGTTGGCGAAACTCGTTTCGAGCGCGGGGCCGGCTTCGCGGTCGATGACCGTGACTTCGTGGCCGGCGCGAGCAAGGTAGTACGCGCTTGTGACGCCGACGACACCGCTTCCGAGAATGACGATTCGCATGTGATCTCCATCGAAAATTCGAGAAACCTCCGCGTCTTTCACCTGAGAAGCGCCCGAAAAGTCGATCGAGCCGGTCAACGGAAGTTCGTATAGTGTTATCGCCTATACTATGGATGTTGAGGCAGTTTTAGTTATTGTATTTGTGGGATTTTCAGGAAAAACAAATGCGAACACAGCGAAATCCGGTCCGCGCGCTCGACAAACTCGATCACAAGATCCTGAACATCCTTCAGGAGGACGGCCGCATCGCGATGAAGGATCTGGCCGAGCGCGTCGGATTGTCGGTGACGCCTTGTATCGAGCGGGTGAAGCGCATGGAGCGCGACGGCGTCATCACCGGTTACTACGCGCGCGTGAACCCGACCGAACTGGGCGCGGCGCTGCTCGTGTTCGTCGAGATCACGCTCGATCACAAGAGCGGCAACATGTTCGAGCAGTTCCGGCGCGAAGTGCAGAAGATCCCGGAAGTGCTCGAATGCCACCTCGTCTCGGGCGATTTCGACTATCTGATCAAGGCGCGCATCGGCGAGATGGCGGATTACCGGAAGCTGCTCGGCGACATCCTCCTGCAGTTGCCGGGCGCGGTGCAGTCGAAAAGCTATGTGGTGATGGAAGAGATCAAGGAGACGCTGAGGATTTTCGTCGAGGTGTGATTTCTCCTTGCGATGAAGGCTCAATACTGTATATTTATACAGTATTGATTGCCGGATTTTTTCGCAATGCCATCGCCCGACCGTGAGTATCCCGTTGCGCCGCCCGCGCCGCTGAAAGGCCGCGGCGCGGTCTCGAACCTGCAGGGGCGCTACGAAAAGGACGAGCGCGAACGCATCGACGACGGCTGGCAGCACATCGCCGCTCAGGACGAAGACGAGGCCGCGCCGCCCTTGCGCACACAGGTGTTCGACGAGCGCGCGAAGAGCATCCTGACGCGTAACAGTTCGCCGGACATTCCGTTTTCCGTATCGCTCAATCCGTATCGCGGCTGCGAGCACGGCTGCATCTATTGCTTCGCGCGGCCGACGCACAGTTATCTCGGTCTTTCGCCGGGACTGGATTTCGAGAGCCGCATCTACGCGAAGATCAACGCGCCAGAACTGCTCGCGCGTGAACTGGCGAAAGCGAATTACGAACCGGAACCAATCGCGCTCGGTGTCAATACGGACGCGTATCAACCCGTCGAGCGCGATCTTCAGATCACGCGGCGCGTGATTCAGGTCATGCACGACTGCGGCCAGCCGTTCGCGGCAATCACCAAGAACTCGCTGATCGAACGCGACATCGACCTGCTCGCGCCGATGGCGGAGCGCGGGCAGTTCATGGCAGCCATCACCGTCACCACGCTCGATGCGGACATCGCGCGCACGCTCGAACCGCGCGCCGCGACGCCGGCGCGGCGTCTGCGCACCATCCGCACGCTGGCCGAGGCGGGCATTCCGGTGGGCGTGAGCATCGCGCCGGTCATTCCGTTCGTCACCGAGCAGGATATGGAGCGCGTGCTGGAAGCGTGCGCCGAGGCGGGCGCGTCGAGTGCGAGCTATATCGTGTTGCGTCTGCCGTGGGAAGTGGCGCCGCTCTTCAAGGACTGGCTCGCCGCGCATTTTCCCGATCGCGCGGACCGCGTGATGAGCCGCGTGCGCGACATGCGCGGCGGCAAGGATTACGACTCGAACTTCGCCACGCGGATGAAAGGCGAGGGCCTTTGGGCGGACATGCTCAAGCAGCGCTTCCGGCAGGCGACCAAACGGCTCGGACTGAATGCGCGGCAGCGCGGCATCCTCGATATGTCCGAATTCCAGCGGCCCGCGAAGCCGGCAGCGCCTCCGCCGGCGAATCCGCAGCTCGACTTGTTCTGAGATTTATTGCGAGATCGTCTTCGCCGCTTCGACCTGGCTTTCGAAGTAGGTCTGGAAGGTGAGGGCGAGACCGGTCATCAGCAGAAAGGCGCCGATCAGCAGCGAAAAAATCACGACGAAGATCACGGTCCAGCCCGAGCGGCTGCTGCGTCCCGTGTGGGCGTTGAATTGCGCGTCCCATTTGGTGTCGGGGCGCAGTCCGTAGACAAGGGCCGACAGAAACGCCGCGAGCAGCGAGATGGCGCCCGGGAACGCGAGCGCCCAGCCGAGCATCGATGCGCGCTCGGTTTCCTTGAGCAGCAGATAGCCGAACGCGCCGAGCACGATGCCGACGATATGCGCCCAGCCGTACTTGTCGCGCAATCCATACAAATAGAAGCGATGCAGACCGATGTAGCCGAACAGGAACGCGAGCGCCGCGGTGAGCGTTTTCGAGCGGAAGTACGGCGGAACGTGCTTGCCGGCCGGCTGCGGGCCGGATTGCGTGGCGACGGACGAGGAAGTCATCAGCGAAGGCTTGGTGAAATGAGTGCGGGCGCGCCATGAGAACCGACGCCGGTCTGTCATTTTACGCCGACGCACCAGCGCATCACCAATGGCACGTTGCCGCACGGGCCGATCACTCCGGCCACGCGTCGGATCGCTCGCAAAAATCTGCCGAAACGGTACGCGTCGAGAGAAAAATACGTTAAGTGTTTGTTCGCGCTTCGGAATCCAGCTATAATCGCCTGTTCTCGTTGTTCCGAACCCCGGTTTTCAAGGATTTCAGCATGGTCATCATCCGCTTGGCTCGTGGCGGCTCGAAAAAGCGCCCGTTCTACAACATCGTTGCAACCGACTCGCGTAGCCGCCGTGATGGCCGCTTCATCGAGCGCGTGGGCTTCTACAACCCGGTCGCCACGAAGGGCGAATCGCTGCGTATCGCTCAGGACCGCCTGACGTACTGGCAAGGCGTTGGCGCGCAACTGTCGCCGACCGTCGAGCGCCTGGTCAAGCAAGCTCAGCAAGCCCAGCCGGCTGCGTAAGCCCGCTTGGTCGACACTGTACGAAACGCTCGAAACCTGCCCAAAGGTTCGCTGATGTCTACGCGTGACTCGGAAACCGGCGGAAAGCCGGAAAACACCGCGGAGAAAGTCGGCCGAACGAAGCCGGGGCAAGATGAAGGTTCCGCCACGTTCGGCGCATTCGTCCGCAAGCCGGGCGCGCGCCGCGTGGCGGTCGACGTTTCGGGCACTGTTCCGGCCAGTGTTTCGTCCGGTCGCGAACCGGAAAGCGCAATCGAGCTGGTCGAGGCTTTGCCCGAAGACGCCGTCGAAGTCGGTTTCATTGCCGATGCATACGGTCTCAAGGGCTGGGTCAAGATCGTGCCCCACGCGAACGGCAAGCAGGGCGGCGACGCGCTGCTGAACGCGAAGCGCTGGTGGCTCGTGAAGGGCCGCGAACGCAAGTCCGTGCGCTGTCTGCAGTCGAAGGTGCATGCCGATACCATCGTCGCGCGCCTGGCCGGCTGTGAAGATCGCGACGCGGCCGTCGCGCTGAAAGGCCATGCGGTGCATATCGCGCGTGGCGATTTTCCCAAGCTCGACAGCGAAGACGAATTTTACTGGGTCGATCTGATCGGCCTGGACGTCGAGAACGAGGCGGGCGTGGCGCTGGGCCGCGTCGCGGATCTGATCGACAACGGCGCCCATTCCATCCTGCGGATCGAGTATCCGGCTACAGACAAGGATGGCAAGCCCGATACCGGCGAGCGGCTGATTCCGTTCGTCGGCGTGTACGTGAAAACGGTGGACCGGGCGGCGAAGCGTATCGTCGTCGACTGGGACGCCGACTATTAATTCGATGAGCAAGATACGGAGAGAGCGATGCAGTTCGATGTCGTGACGCTCTTTCCCGAGATGTTTCGCGCGCTGACCGACTGGGGCATCACCAGCCGGGCGGTGAAGCAGGAGCGCTTCGGTTTGCGTACGTGGAATCCGCGTGATTTCACGACCGACAACTATCGCACCGTCGATGATCGCCCTTACGGCGGCGGCCCCGGCATGGTGATGCTGGCGCGTCCGCTGGAAGACGCCATTCACGCGGCGAAGGCGGCGCAGCGCGAGCAGGGCATCGCGTCGACGCGCGTCGTGATGATGTCGCCGCAAGGTGCGAAGCTGGACCACGACCGCGTGATGCGGTTCGTGCAGGAACCCGGTCTCGTGCTGCTGTGCGGCCGTTACGAAGCGATCGATCAACGCCTGATCGACCGTGAAGTGGACGAAGAAGTGAGCCTCGGCGACTTCGTGCTGTCCGGCGGCGAGCTGCCGGCGATGGCGCTGATGGACGCGGTAGTCCGCCAGTTGCCCGGCGTGCTGAACGACGCGCAGTCGGCGGTGCAGGACAGTTTTGTCGACGTATTGCTCGATTGTCCGCACTACACGCGGCCGGAAGAATACGAAGGCGTGCGCGTTCCCGATGTGCTGCTCGGCGGCCATCACAAGGAAATCGACGCCTGGCGCAGGCGTGAAGCATTGCGCAATACGTTCGCCAAGCGGCCCGATCTGATCGGCCGGGCGCGCAAGAACAAGATGTTGAGCCGTGCCGACGAGGCGTGGCTTGCAGAACTCGCGAAGGAAGCGTCGAAGCCTGCATAGGTTTCGAGCTGACGAGCGGGAAAATGGGGGCGCCGTCTGAACCTCGGCGCCTGAAGCAAACCCATCCTCTACCGGGGCCTCAACGACATTCGAGGCACGCAACTCCGGCAAGATGGCACAAGGAGTCAGTAATGAATCTGATTGAGCAACTCGAGAAGGAAGAGATCGCACGCGTTCTGGGCGAGAAGACCATCCCCGACTTCGCGCCGGGCGATACCGTCATCGTCAACGTGAACGTCGTCGAAGGTACGCGCAAGCGTGTCCAGGCTTACGAAGGCGTTGTCATCGCGAAGCGTAACCGTGGCCTGAACTCGAACTTCATCGTCCGCAAGATTTCTTCGGGCGAAGGCGTCGAGCGTACGTTCCAGACTTACTCGCCGCTGCTCGCCAGCATCGTCGTGAAGCGCCGTGGTGACGTTCGCCGCGCGAAGCTTTACTACCTGCGCGAGCGTTCGGGCAAGTCGGCTCGAATCAAGGAAAAGCTGTTCACGAAGGATCGTGCAGCCGCCGCCGCGGAGTAAGTTTCAAGGCAGCGTCGCACCGGAAAAAGCACCCCTCGCGGGTGCTTTTTTCTTTGGTGTGTTCAAATCGTATCTTCGACATCCAAGCTGCCTACCCGTGTCCACCGGCAAGACATCGACTCCGCGCATTCTCGAACCCGAACGCATGCCCGTGCTCTCCACGGGCGCATCGCTGCCACCCATTCCGTCCGAACGGCTCACGCCCGAGGGCTTGCGCGCGCGCTTCGGGCAGACGCTCGAATGGACGCAGGAAGCGCCCGAGCAGCGCATCAAGGCGATCGGCGGCGATCCGCGCGTCGCGGCGGTGCTCGTGGCGCTCGTCGTGCGCGAGGGCGGCCTGACCGTGCTGCTCACGCAGCGGGCCGACCATCTGTCGGACCACGCGGGCCAGATCAGCTTTCCCGGCGGACGCCAGGAACCCGAAGACGCCGACGCCGCCGCCACCGCGCTGCGCGAAGCGCGCGAGGAAGTGGGCCTCGACGCCGCGCACTGCGAAGTCATCGGCGCGATGCCCGAGTACCTGACGGGCACGGGATTTCGCGTGACGCCGGTCGTCGCGCTCGTCTATCCGCCGTTTTCGCTGAAGGCCGACACACGCGAAGTTGCCGACATCTTCGAAGTGCCGCTCGCCTGGCTCATGGATTCGGCCAACCACGAAGTGCGCGTGTTTCGCTGGGAAGGCGGCGAACGTCGTTTTTTCGCCATGCCCTATACACCGGGTGAAGGAAAGGCTCCTTATTTCATCTGGGGCGCAACGGCCGGTATGTTGCGCAATTTCTACCGCTTCCTCGCCGCTTGAGGCTCGCGGCGCAAAAAGTCCGCGCGCTAGCGCCGGCACGCGCAAATCTCTGGCGCGCTAAACGCAACAGGCGCTGTGCTATCGTTACGCGAAACTCGAACTAAACCGACTGTTTCGGCGCTTCGCATGACTTTTTTCTCTGTATTGCTGGCTCTCGTCATTGAGCAGATGCGCGCGTTATCGCCGCACAATCCAATTTCGGCGCTGCTTCAATATCACGCGGAATCCACCGCGCACGGATTCGATGCCGGCAAGCAGAAGCACGGCATCGTCGCGTGGCTGGTCGTGGTGCTGCCGTGGACGCTGGTCGTCGGGCTCGTCTATTACGTGCTCTACCGGATCAATTTCGTGCTGGCGTTCTTGTGGAACGTCGTCATCGTTTATTTCACGCTCGGTTTCCGGCAATTCAGCCACTATTTCACCGACATCCATCTCGCGCTCAACAACGACGACGTGCCCCGCGCGCGCGAGGTGCTGAACGAATGGACCGGCCTCGATACGGTCGACATGCCCGTCAGTGAAATCGTGCGTCATACGCTCGTGCACGCGGTGGTCGCGTCGCACCGGCATGTGTTCGGCGTGTTCTTCTGGTTCCTGATTCCGATCGGGCCGGCGGGCGCGGTGCTGTATCGCATCGCCGAATATCTGGCGCGCGCGTGGTCCAAGCCGGATCCGGAGCGCACGGCGGAGTTCTCGTCGTTCGCGCAGCGCGCGTTCTTCGTGATCGACTGGGTGCCGGCGCGTCTCACCGCGCTCGGCTTTGCGATCGTCGGCAATTTCGAGGATGCGATCTACGCATGGCGCAACCATGCGCGCCAGTGGCCGGACGCCAACGAAGGCGTGCTGCTCGCGGCGGGCAGCGGCGCGCTGGGCGCGCGTCTCGCGGGTCCGCTTGCCGAACCGCTTTCGGTCGAGGCGCTCGCTGTCGGCGATGCAAGCCCGCTGCCCGTCGGCGACGACTGCACGCCGCGCACACTGCAATCGGCGGTCGGGCTGGTGTGGCGCGCGGTGATTCTGTGGATGCTGCTTCTGCTGATGCTGACCATTGCCGTGTGGCTGGCCTAGTCATCGTCAATCGTCAAATGGATCGCGCGCCGTCTGGCACTGCCAGCAGACGGTGAATTGCGGCTCCAGCCATTCGCCGCATTGCTTGCACTTCCAGGGCCGGGCGTTCGCGTCCGGCCCTTTTCGCGCGCGCTCCAGCAAGCGCAACGCCAGGCTTTCGTCGCGCTCGTCGACGATCCAGATTTCCGGCGCGCACTGATCCGCCGGAATCTCCCCCATCGCGCCGTTCAGATAGCGATTGTGCAGCTCGCACGGCACGCCCGCGGTCGCCAGCACGTTCACCCAGTGCTGCGCCGTGATCAGGTTGGGCGCGCGCGTGAGCCGTTTCATCGAACGATTTGACTCGCTTCGTGGACGAGTTGCGCATAGAGCGCGTGACGCTCGGGCCGGATCTTGCCGTCGTCGACCGCTTCGAGCACCGCGCAGCCGGGCTCCTGCAAATGATGGCAGTTGTAGAAGCGGCAATGTCCGAGATACGGCCGGAAATCCGCGAAGGCGCGCTCGAGCTGACCCTCGGTCAGATGGTGCAGCCCGAATTCCTGAAAGCCCGGCGAGTCGATGAGCGAGCCGCCGCCGGGCAGGTCGTAGAGGCGCGTGAACGTGGTGGTGTGACGACCGCTGTTGAGCGCCGACGAAATCTCGCGCGTGGCGGCGTCCGCGTCCGGGACGAGCAGATTCACCAGCGTCGATTTACCCATGCCGGACTGGCCGAGCAGGATCGTCGAGCGGTCTTTCAGGCGCGCGTCGAGTTGCGGGTGGACGTCGCCGGGCGCCATTTTCGCGGACAGCTCGATCACCGTGTAGCCGAGCGCGCGATACGGCGCGAGACGCTCGCGCGCGAGCGCAAGCGCGCTTTGCACGTCGATCTTGTTCAGCACGATGAGCGATTCGAGCCCGTGCGCCTCCGCCGCGATCAGCGCGCGCCCGAGCAGGTCTTCGCTGAAGTGCGGTTCGGTCGCGAGCACGATCAGCAACTGGTCGAGATTCGCGGCGAAGAGCTTCGACTTGAACTGATCCGAGCGATACAGCAGATTGCGCCGCTCGCCGATCTCGACGATCACACCCTGATCCGCCGACGACTGCTCGTAGATCACGCGATCGCCGACGGCGACCTCGCTTTTCTTGCCGCGCGGAAAGCACTGAAGCATCGGGGCTTCGTGTTCCGGCATGACGAGATAGTGCCGGCCGTGGGCGGCGATCACCGTACCCGCGAGGCGATCGCCTGCCGATACGCGGCCCTTTCGCGGTGCGCCGCGCGTCATGCGGCGTGCTGCATCAGACGGTCGATGCGCTGCGAGGCGGGCGGATGCGAGTAATAGAACGCGGTGTAGATCGGATCGGGCGTGAGCGTCGACGCGTTGTCTTCGTAGAGTTTCACGAGCGCGTTCACGAGATCCTTCGGATCGGTCTGGCTCGCGGCGAAGGCATCGGCTTCGAATTCGTTCTTGCGCGACGTGAGGCTGCCGAGCGGCGTGATGAAAAACATGAACACAGGCAGCACGAGCATGAAGAGCACGAGCGCGAGCCCGTTATTGCTGCCGACGAGCGACGGCCGCACGCCCAGGCCTTCGTAAAACCATGTCGTCTGCACGAGCCAGCCGAGCAGCGCGAGCATCGCGAGGCTGATGCCGAACATCACGATCATCAGCTTCAGTACGTGACGGCGCTTGAAGTGCCCAAGTTCGTGCGCGAGCACCGCCTCGATTTCGCTGCCGGACAGACGTGCAAGCAGGGTATCGAAGAACACGATGCGCTTGGCCGCGCCGAAGCCGGTGAAATACGCGTTGCCGTGCGCGGAGCGGCGGCTGCCGTCCATCACGAACAGACCCTTGGCGGCGAAGCCCGTGCGCGACATGAGACTCGTGATGCGCGCGACGAGCGCTTCGTCCTTGAGCGGCTCGAACTTGTTGAAGAGCGGGGCGATGAACGTCGGATAGATGATCATCGCGAGCAACTGGAACGCGACCCAGACCATCCACGTCCAGAGCCACCAGAAGGTGCCGGCGCGGTCCATCAGCCAGACGGTGAGCAGCAGCAGCGGCGCGCCGATCACGACGGCGAGCACGGTGCCTTTCACGAGATCGACGAAAAACAGCTTCTTCGACATGCGATTGAAGCCGAACTTCTCCTCGATCACAAAATGGCGGATGTAATCGAACGGCAGGTCGATGACGCTCGTGATCGCGACCACCGACGCCACCAGCGCGATCTGTCCGAGATAGCCGCGCCCGAGCCAGTCCGAAATGGCGAGATCGAGCGCCTGGACGCCGCCGAGCAAAGTCAGCGCGACGAGCACGACCGCGCTCGTGACGACCTCGATCATCGTGAGGCGCGTGCGCTCGACGGTGTAGTCCGCGGCGCGCTGATGCGCGGCGAGCGGGATCGTGGCGGAAAACTGTGCGGGCACGCCGTTGCGGTGCGCGGCGACGTAGCGGATCTGGCGCGACGCGAGCCAGAGCTTGGTCGAGACCATCGCGACCAGGGCGACGACGAAGATCGTCGAGAAAGCGAGTGTGAGGTTGGTCATCCGGGAATCCGATTGGACTATGCGAGAATTATAGGTTCTTGGCCGTGCCCACGCGCAGCGATCAAATCCAGCCGATGGCAGCCGCGCACGGCGTCACCCTTTCTCAGGCCGCTTTCATGACCGACATCCCCGAACCCGCGAACGACGCAACCAGCGACGCAGCAGAAAACGCGCTCGTGCGCAGCGACATGAATCTCGTCTGGCTCGACATGGAGATGACCGGTCTCGAACCCGACAACGACCGTATCATCGAGATCGCGGTGGTCGTGACGAATTCGACGCTCGACAAGATGGTGGAGGGGCCCGTGCTCGCGATCCATCAGTCGGACGAAACGCTCGGCCGCATGGACGAGTGGAACCGCAACACGCACGGCCGCTCGGGACTGATCGAGCGCGTGAAGGCATCGACGGTGGACGAAGCCGAGGCCACGCGCCAGATCCGCGATTTTCTCGGCCAGTACGTGCCGCCCGGCAAATCGCCGATGTGCGGCAACTCGATTTGCCAGGATCGCCGCTTCATGGCGCGCTGGATGCCGGAACTGGAGACGTTCTTCCATTACCGCAACCTCGATGTCAGCACCTTGAAGGAACTGTGCCGCCGCTGGCAGCCGGCGATCTACAAGGGCTTCCAGAAGCGCGCGATGCACACGGCGCTCGCCGACATCCATGAATCGATCGACGAACTCAAGTATTACCGCGAGCATTTCCTGATTCCGTCGGCGCCGGCCGCGGGCGCGGCCTAGTTCTTCGGCGCGCGGACGGCGTTCTTCGGCCGGAACGCGGCGACCGTTTCGGCCCGCGTTTCGATATACGGCCCGCCGATCAGGTCGATGCAATACGGCACCGCCGCGAAAATGCCGGGCACTTTCGTCTTGCCGTCCGCGTCTTTCAGGCCTTCGAGCGTCTCGCGGATCGACTTCGGCTGTCCTGGCAGATTGATGATCAGCGCGGCGTGATCCGTCGTTTCCCGGATCACCGCGACCTGTCGCGAAAGAATCGCGGTCGGCACGAAATTCAGGCTGATCTGGCGCATTTGCTCGCCGAAGCCGGGCATGGGCCGGGTGGCGACAGCGAGCGTCGCTTCGGGCGTCACGTCGCGGCGCGCGGGGCCGGTGCCGCCCGTTGTCAGGACGAGATCGCAGCCGTGCGTGTCGACGAGTTCGACGAGCGTCGCGGAAATGGTCGCGGCGTCGTCCTGAATCAGGCGCGTCTCGGCGCGCCAGGGCGTGGTGAGCGCGTCGCCCAGCCACGCCTGCAGCGACGGCAAGCCCTTGTCTTCGTAGACGCCGAGCGATGCGCGATCGCTGATCGACACCAGCCCGACGATCAGCTCGTCCGGATGATTACGCGTCGGTTTCGTCACGGCCGTCCTCGTCGTGGTCGTCGTAATCGTCATCGGTGTCGTCGTTGTCCGCGCCCGCCGCGTTCTTGATCCACTGGAACAGCTCGCGGAAATAGCGCGGCGGCTTTTGCTGCTCGCGTTCGCGGCGCGCGTTGCGGATCAGCGTGCGGCCTTCCTGCGGATCGACGCCCGGATGCTTGCGGATGAATTCGGTGAGCGCGGCGTCGTCGGCGAGCAGTTGTTCGCGCGTGCGCTCGATCCAGTGCAGCCGCGCCGTTTCGGACTTGTTCACGCCGCGTTGCGTGTCGAGCGCGGTGCGCAGCGCGCCGATTTCGTCTTCGCTCAGCGAGCGCATGATCTTGCCGACATACTGCAACTGACGGCGCTTGCCTTCGTGATCGGTGATGCGGCGCGCCTCGCGCACGGCGTCGCCGAGATCCTCGGGCATCGGCATGCGTTTGAGCGCGTCTTTGGGCAGTGCGATGAGCGCCTCGCCCAGCTCCTGCAGCGCGTGCATTTCGCGCTTCAGCTGGGATTTGCTCGGGCGGTCGTAGCCGTTGTCGTCGGCGTCGCGCTCGTCGTCGCGGCCGGCATCGATCGGTTGAATGCGGGTTTTACGGTTCATTCCGACATTGTAGCTTGCGGCGCATGCCGCCCGAGCCTGCGACAACGCTCGGCGGGTGAATGCACGCCGTCCTTGCTATGATCGCGAGATACGTTAATCCCGCCATTCGACGCTCACCTCGCGAGCGGTTCGGGCCGGGACTCCCGAAGCAACCACGACATGTGCGGGCGCGCGCCGCCCGACTTCCAAAGGCAACTCAACATGGCAGCAGACATGGACGTCAAGCAACGCTATTTCCCGCATACGCAGGACGAGCTGAAGGAGATCGCTTCCGACATCCTGCGGTACGCCAGGGAACTCGGCGCGAGCGATGCCGCCACCGAAATCTCGGAGGGCGACGGCCTCTCGGTGAGCGTGCGGCGCGGCGAAGTCGAAACGATCGAGCACAACCGCGACAAGATGGTCGGCGTGACGGTGTTCATCGGCAAGAAGCGCGGCAACGCGAGCACCGCCGACTTCACGCGCGACGCACTGCGCGACACGGTCGCCGCCGCCTACAACATCGCGCGCTTCACCGCCGAAGACACCGCGGCCGGGCTCGCCGAAGAAGAACTGCTGGAAAAGGCGCCGCAGGACCTCGATCTCTATCATCCGTGGGACATCGACGCCGAAGAGGCCGCCGAAATCGCGCGCCGCGCCGAGGCCGCGGCGTTCGCCGTCGACAAGCGCGTGACCAATTCGGAAGGCGCGAGCGTGTCGGCGCAGCACTCGCAGTTCGTGCTGGCCACGTCGCGCGGCTTCATCGCGGGCTATCCGTACTCGCGGCATTACATCGCGTGCGCGCCGATCGCGGCGAGCGGGCGCGACATGCAGCGCGACGACTGGTACACCTCGAAGCGCGACGCCGCCGGTCTCGCCGCGCCGGAAGCGGTCGGCCGGTACGCCGCGGAACGCGCGCTCGCGCGTCTGAACGCCCGGAGCCTCGACACGCGCAAGTGCCGCGTGCTCTTCGAGGCGCCGCTCGCGGCGGGCATCCTCGGCGCGTTCGTGCAGGCCGTGAGCGGCGGCGCGCTGTATCGCAAGACCACCTTTCTCGTCGACAGTCTCGGCAAGCCGGTGTTCGCGCCGCATATTCAGATCGTCGAGGATCCGCACGTGAAGGGCGGCATGGGCAGCGCGCCGTTCGACGAGGAAGGCGTGCGCACGCAGCGGCGCAACGTGGTCGAGGACGGCGTCGTGCAGGGCTATTTCCTGTCGACGTATTCGGCGCGAAAGCTCGGCATGAAGACGACCGGCAACGCCGGCGGCTCGCACAATCTCACGATGAAGAGCACGCACACGAAGCCCGAAGACGACTTCGAAGCGATGCTCAAGAAGCTCGGCACCGGCTTGCTGCTGACGGAGCTGATGGGGCAGGGCGTGAACTACGTGACGGGCGATTACTCGCGCGGCGCGTCGGGCTTCTGGGTCGAGAACGGCAAGATCCAGCACGCGGTCGAGGAAATCACGGTGGCGAGCACGCTGCAGGAGATGTTCCGCCACATCGAGGCGATCGGCGCGGATACCGTCGTGCGCGGCACGAAGGAAATCGGCTCGGTGCTGATCGAGCGCATGACCATCGCGGGACAGTGATCCGCATTCGCCGATAGCGAAGACGCCGCAGGCCCCGGAGTTCCGGGGCCTTTTTTCATTCCGCCGCGCCGATACGCGCGTACGTCACGAACGCGAAGTCGAATGTGTTCGGCGCCGCCGCGCGATGCGTCTCGCGCGACACTTCGCGCCAGCGCGCGGGATCGGGGGCGGGAAAGTGCGTGTCGCCGTCGAAATCGGCGTCGATCTCGGTGATGATCATTTTGTCCGCGCGCGCGATGGCGTCGCGATACAACTGCGCGCCGCCGATCAGAAACGCTTCGTCGGCGGGTTCGAGCGCGAGGGCCGCGTCGAGGCTCGTCACCACGTCGCAGCCGTCGTAGCGCCGCGTGGCGTCGCGCGACACGACGATATTGCGCCGTCCCGGCAGCGGCCGGCCGATCGATTCATGCGTCTTGCGGCCCATGACGATGGGCGCGCCCATCGTCGTGCGCTTGAAGAAGGCGAGGTCTTCGGGCAGGCGCCAGGGCAGTTGGTTATCGCGCCCGATCACGCCATTGCGCGCGCGGGCGACGATCAGGGTCAGCGTCGTCATGTGAAAGGTCGGAGTCGTGAGACCGGCGTGCGCTCGGGCGCCGCCGGGGTCTCGATTCTAACCGACACGAGTACGCGATCCGCGCCCGGTCCGCCGCCGGATCAGGTCTCCGGCGAGTCGTCGGCGAGCGGTGCCGACGTGCGCGGAATGCAGGGCTCGACCTCGTCCCATAGCGTCACGCTGATGCCGGAACCGGTCGTGCGTATCGTGGGGGCCCGCGAGCGCATGAATTCGTCCGTGTGCTCGTCTTGTTGCGTTTCGGATACTTCGCTGCGCTGGAATGAACTATCGAGTGCCATCTTGACGACATAACCCAAGGTAACTATTCCCGGAGATGAAATATCCGGAAATAAAGTAATCGCCCTGCCGGTATGAACGATTATCGAAGAATGAGCGGAATGCGGAATATGAACGTACGTTCGGTAAACGGTAGTTCTTACCTTCCGGCATGGTGAAATTTAGCGAAATACATGCCATCAGCCGCGATCCGTTGCAGCGCAAAGAATGGTGAAAAATGCGCGAGAAGCAGGCTTTGCAAATCACACGAAAACGTTTCAACGCTGAAACATCACGGCAGAAAAACATGAAGTTCTCACAAAACCGGTATAAGATTTTGTCTTATTAAATCGTGCGGAAAGTTTTTAATAATTACGTGGGAAATTCTTGCCAAGCCCGTCCCATCAAGGTTTTGTGGCTAATCTGGCGCCTCTGACGATATTTGTTTTCGGGGTTTCTGGGTTATAGTAGTCTCTCAAAAACGGCACAGAATCAGACATAAAGGGTTTCGTGGAAGGGTGCGGGGTTGTATCGCGCCGTGTCCCGGGGGCGTCGTATTGAATACAAGTCCCTCTGCCAACCGTATCGGCAATTGCGTGAGGGCAAAGAAGTCAGCGATGTAGCGAGAGCCTGAACTACGCGACCTTTTCAACGAACGTTGAACAAAGGATCT
Source organism: Caballeronia peredens (assembly GCA_001544595.2). Lineage (GTDB taxonomy): Bacteria > Pseudomonadota > Gammaproteobacteria > Burkholderiales > Burkholderiaceae > Caballeronia > Caballeronia peredens. Next base: position 205,125 of record FCOH02000009.1, read on the forward strand.
GAATAATGGACGTCGCTCGGCGGCAACTCATATACGTAACTCGCGATCCAAGCGAGACGCTGTGCGCGCGATTCGAGGAGCGCGGCTGGCACATCGAAATCGTCGCGAGCGCGCGCGACACGCGCAAGGCGTTGCGCAGCGATCTGGCGACGGGCGGGCTGCTCGATCTGTCGAGTCATTTCGAATCGCATGAACTGGCGGCGTTCGAATCGTCGCTCACCATGACCAACGTGGGCTGGGTCGCGGCCACCGTGGCGGGACAGCTCGAAGACGCCGCCGTGCGGCGCCTGATTCGCGACTATTGCTTCGACTACGTGACGCTGCCGACGTCGAACGACCGCATTGTCGATTCCGTCGGGCACGCTTACGGCATGGTCGCGCTGCACGACGCCGCGTCGAACGACGCGCGCAGCGAGGGCCGCGCCGAGGGCGAAATGGTCGGCTCGTGCGACGCGATGCTCGCACTGTTCCGCTCGATCCGCAAAGTCGCGATGACCGATGCGCCCGTGTTCATCTCCGGCGAATCGGGCACCGGCAAGGAACTGACGGCGGTTGCCATCCACGAACGCTCCGCGCGCCGCGATCAGCCTTTCGTGGCGATCAACTGCGGCGCGATCCCCGCGCATCTGCTGCAATCGGAACTCTTCGGCTACGAACGCGGTGCATTTACCGGCGCGAATCAGCGCAAGATCGGCCGCGTCGAAGCGGCCAACGGCGGCACGCTGTTTCTCGACGAAATCGGCGACCTGCCGCTCGAAAGCCAGGCGAGCCTGCTGCGCTTCCTGCAGGAGCGCAAGGTCGAGCGTCTGGGCGGCCACGGTTCGACGCCGGTGGATGTGCGCATCATTTCGGCGACGCACGTCGACATGCAGACCGCGATGATCGAAGGGCGTTTCCGCGCGGACCTGTATCACCGCCTCTGCGTGCTGCAGATCGACGAGCCGCCGCTGCGCGCGCGCGGCAAGGACATCGAGCTGCTGGCGAAACACATGCTGGACCGCTTCAAGAAGGACGCGAGCCGGCGTCTGCGCGGTTTCTCGCCGGACGCGATCGCGGCGATCCACAACTACGGCTGGCCGGGCAACGTGCGCGAGCTGATCAACCGCGTGCGGCGCGCGATCGTGATGTCGGAAGGGCGTCAGATCACGGCGCGCGATCTCGAACTCGGCGAGTATGTCGAAGTCGCACCGGTGTCGCTGGCGCAGGCGCGCGAAGCGGCCGAGCGGCAGGCGATCGAACTCGCGCTGCTGCGCCATCGCGGGCGTCTCGGCGACGCGGCCCACGAACTCGGCATCTCGCGCGTCACGCTGTACCGGCTGCTCTCGGCGCACGGCATGCGGCATATCGAAGTCGATGTGCCGCCGGAGCACGCGACGCGCGGCTGAGCGGAGTTTCGCTCCAGCATCATCGGACGGGCGCTCTCGGGCGCCCGTTTTTTCGTGCCGCCATACTAGAGTGCGTAGAGCGCGGGCATGCCGCGCTTGGTAAAATCACGCCTTTATGCCTTCCGTTCGTGACGGCGCGCGGCACACCCAAGGAACATCGAATGAAACAGTATCTCGAGCTCGTCCAGACGATCCTCGATACCGGCACGTGGCAGGAAAACCGCACGGGCATCCGCACGATCAGCATTCCCGGCGCGATGCTGCGCTTCGATCTGCAACAGGGCTTTCCCGCCGTGACGACCAAGAAGCTCGCGTTCAAGTCGGCGATCGGCGAGATGGTGGGTTTTCTGCGCGCGGCGAAGAGCGCGGCGGACTTTCGCGCGCTCGGCTGCAAGGTCTGGGACGCGAACGCGAACGAGAACCCGCAGTGGCTCGAAAATCCGTACCGCCAGGGGCCGGACGATCTCGGCGACGTCTACGGCGTGCAGTGGCGCAAATGGCCCGCCTACAAGCTGGTCGATGCCGCCGCGGGCGATCAGATCGCCGACGCCACCAATCGCGGCTATCAGCTCGTCACGAGCTTCGTCGAGAACGGGCGCGAGCAGGTTCTGCTCTACAAGGCGATCGACCAGTTGCGGCAGTGTCTCGACACGATCATCGAGCGTCCGACCGACCGGCGCATCCTGTTCCATGCGTGGAATCCGGCGAAGCTCGACGAAATCGCGCTGCCCGCGTGCCATTTGCTGTATCAGTTCATCCCGAACGCGGTGACGCGCGAGATTTCGCTGTGCCTGTACATCCGCAGCAACGATGTCGGGCTCGGCACGCCGTTCAACCTGACCGAAGGCGCGGCGCTGCTGCATCTCGTCGGCCGGCTGACGGGCTTCACGCCGCGCTGGTTCACGTACTTCATCGGCGATGCGCACTGCTTTCTGGAACCTAAAAAAGTGCCAACCTACCATTGATTGTGGTCTGCAGCCGAATTTTTGCCGGCCATTTTATTAAAAGTACCAGAAAGTTTCGCCAGTTCAGTTGCGGTGCTGAAGCACACCGTCCAAAAACTAAAGTTAGCCCTTGAAAGACATGCGGCCCGGGCCGATGATGGTTCGACGAGAAACACGTGTATCGGTAGAAGCGTCCACACCTCCGGTCGTTCCCGTCTTCTCATCCGAACGATAGAGTGGTGAGTCGGACCTGCTCTGCAAGAGCGCGTTCAGGCTGATGTTTGATGGGAAAGTGACGTCCGGAACATCTCTGCGACGTATGCCCACGTTTGCTCGAAATCGCCCACTTCCCGACTTGATGACGTCATCAACATGCTCGGGATGACGACCAACCGAGATTCGACGGATGCTATACGTCGGATGGAACAGCTAAACACATCCGATACGCATCGTTATCTCGATGCCGCCGACCTTGCGGCCATTCTCGCCCTATCCATTCGCACGACAACGCTGCGAGCAAAACATCGTCCTTGGCTCCTTCCTCCGCGAGCAGAACTTTACGAACGGGACCTGCTGCGTTGGAGGGAGGACGTCGTGCAAAACTGGTTAGCGAACAGTGCGAGCGATGAGGCGTCCCGCGCGGAGTCAACCGTTTAGACCGAGACGAGCGCGACATATGCTGGCCGCAATCTGAATGTTCTGTAAGCGCGGCAAGTCCAGACGTGCGACCAAACCTAGTCTTATGGGTTGGTCTGTTGAAGGTCCTCAGCCCGTCGAAAGAGCGTAGACAACGGAACCCCTAGCGCCACGGAAACCACCTCTATGGTTTCAAGCGTCGCCGGCCTCAGGCCGCGTTCAAGGGCGCTGAGCGCAGACAGGTGAATGTTGGCAAGCTCAGCGAGTTCCGCCTGCGTCAGATTCCTGGCCTTACGCTCTGTGCTCACTGAGAGCCCGAAGGCCTTCCTTAGCAGCATGCAAATTTCTGAAAACTTTAGACCCGACAGTTTTCCTGCTGTACGGGCTTGCGTACAGAGCGTAAAAGATTAAAATACGTCGTATAAGACGTTTTTCGCTGACTGTGTCGGCTGTGAGCTTTGCCGACTTTTGCCGGCAACCAGGTCCGCTGTTGCGAGACAAATCGGCCGGCGAACGCTGCAGATAAATCGTCGAAATTTTGTAAGCAAGCGACCGAACATTTTGGGAACAGCAGTACCCCGGTACGTTCCGTAGGTTGCAAGCACCGACGTCGCTGGCGATGCCGGGATGCTTCGGCATCGGCGAACGCGAGCCGCGCGCAAGCGGTTGTAATTGGTTGCAGCGCGTTCGTCGTCGCGCTGTTCGTGGAGGAGATGAAGTTCAGAAATGCCCGAAGCATCACCGCGCCTGTTGCGAGCAAACGAACTTCTGCTTGACTGCGTCGCGCGAGGTATCTCGCCGTCGACGCTGGTCGTCGCAGCGTTCGATGCTATCTATCTGTGTTGTATTGAGTCGACTTCCGAATGTTTGGGGCGTGAGAAAGATGTGCTGCATCCCGACCCTGAAGTCCTTTTGTCAGCAAAGAAAAGACTCGGCATGTCGTCAAAAGAGGTGACGTTGGCTCTGCAGTTAATGCAATTGAGTTTCTATGCTTTCAGCCATGAGCTTTGCTACCTACCAGCAGACGCAGTCGCGCTCGCGCGGAAGGTCTAAGAGATGTCGCGATAAGCATTCTGAGGGCCTACCTCGGCAAGACAGCCTTTGCTATTTGTACGTCGCTAAGACGGTGTTGATGTGAAAACGGTGTTGACGAATGCGTGTCCAGCTTGCTTCAGACTTGCATCTTGAATTGCTCGCAAGAAACTTCCCCGGCGAGACTGTTATCAGACCGGCGCACGGCGCGGACGTGCTCGTACTTGCTGGCGACATCGCGAGCGGAAGCAAAGCCATTGAGCTTTTCGGGACTTGGCCCGTGCCCGTGATTTATGTCACCGGCAATCACGAGTTCTATAACTATTGTCGCGAAGACCTCGTCGATGAACTGCGCGAGAAATCCGTCGGAACGTCAGTTCATTTTCTCGAGCGCAACGTCGCGGATTTTGGGGGTGCCCGCTTCGTTGGATGCACCCTATGGACGGACTATCGGCTCGGAGTCACGCAGTTGGAAGCAATGAAGAGCGCCCGCCGTTGCTTGAATGACCATCGTGCGATTTCGACGCGCAGTGGGACGGAGTTCTCACCGCGCGACGCGTTGAACGACCACCATGCCTCGCGCACTTGGCTTTCGGGGGAGCTTTCGCGCCCGTACGACGGCGTGACGGTGGTAGTGACACACCACGGCCCGCATCCCTTCTCTGTACATCCGCGATACGCCGGGGATGTATTGAATGGCGCCTTCGTAAGCGACTTGACGCCGCTGTTGGCGAAAGCGGATGTGTGGTTCCATGGCCATGTGCATGACGTGTTTGACTATGCAGTTCAGGGATGCCGCGTTGTTTGCAATCCGCTCGGCTACCCGCGAAACCGCTTCGAAGCGGCTCACATACGTCAACGTCGGTTTGAAAATGAAGGGTTCAACTTTGCACATGTCATCGACTTATCGTCCGAGTAAAAGAAGTTGGCTTACCGCTTGCATGAAAGGTAAATCGTGAGGGTTCGCGAACTGATAGAGCGACTTCGTGGAGCACCTTTAGATGCCAACGTGGTCTTTGTCCGACCGAGCCAATTGCTCGAAAGAGCCTCCGAGGTTTCCGTCAGTGTCGCCCCGCAGCAGCGTTGGATATGCGAGTTGTTCCGAGCTGACGATGGCTCAACATCGCACATTTACTACCCTTCGATGCGAGCGGCGCGACGGGGATTCTCGGACTGGACTGAGAACTGGTGGCACGAGAACGTAATGCTCCTGTGCTCAACCCCGCTTGACGAAGAGGTGTTCGATTTGGTTTCAAACGATAGGCAGTCGAAGAGGGATTCAGGGTACGGCACAATCAACCACGAGGACGTGCTTGCGATGCGAGAACGAGTCACGAGGGCGCGGCGTCAGCAGCTCGCGACCGGTGATTTGCTGACGCGGGAGCAACTCCGAGTGCGACTTCAAGTGACGAACAAAGGTCTCTCAACGCTCATCTCAGCCGAAAGCATTTTTGCGTTCGACCTCGACGGCGAAGATGTCTTTCCGAGTCTATTTTCCGACAAGCGACTCAACCTTCAGCGTCTATATCGAATCGCAAAAATAATTGCGCCGGCGCCGCCCGAATCTCGGCTCGACTTTCTGACGGCAAGGAGTGGCGCGCTTGGAGGGAGGGTTCCGCTTGAACTTCTAGCGGATGACGTCGACTACAAAGAACTCCGGAGATTTGCGAGTGGATGGGCAAGTGAGTACTCGCGCACCAGTGTGTCCTTCTTTGCTGGTGAGCAAGTCTCAGTTCCGCTTGATGCCGCGCCGATTTACATTGCCGTCGTCGAAGTAGACCCGAGGGTGTCAATCTGGAAGCGTGCGTTGAATGCACTTACTTCGCCCGGCCACCGGAAGCCTCACGAGGCTCCGATTGCACCGAGTGCCTTCGTTGCGGTCATTGAGCGCGCGACGTTGGGCCAGAGCGGCAAAGAACTTGAGGCAGTCGCCCGTTGCCGGCTCGACGAAGGGCGCATACACGTATCTATCGACCGAAGAGTGCAAAAGGACGTCGAGACAATGACCCTTGTGGTGCCGCTCGAAGGAACGACCGTTTCAGATGTTGCGGAGCGCGTGTTTCGCGCGCTTTCGAAGTAACAAGGCCAAGTCTTTGATGCCAGTCCGTAGAACAAAGCTGATTAAAAAACTCTTGAGAGAGTCCTGTGAAAGTTGCTGAACTGCTTGTTCATCTTAAAAGCGCACCACCAGACGCGGTCGTTCTAGCTATCAGCGTCGCGCAAAACCTCTCATACCCGATTGAAATTGGGCAGGTGCACAAACCGCGCGAACCTTGGATTCGAGAGTATCTTCTCCAATATGGCGGTGAAGTTGCAAGTTACCTACGGCCTGCGAATCGAAGCAGGATTGAGCTTCCATTCAACCCCGCGCGGGACGAAGCTTATGAGGAAGAGGTCGTCATCATCTCGTCAGAATCCATGCGGTTTAACGAGGGGCTCAGTCTCTGATTCACAGCCATCAGAGGTGCTTGAAGACACCGAGCTGATTCGTAGAATGACCAGGGCACAAAAATCACCGTGGTTAAAGACAAATCGGATGTACATGAGGAAGCCGATGGCTCGTTCCTTATCATTGAAGTATATGACGGGGAGCATCTCACGCCGGGTAGCGAGAATTCAAAACTCTGCAGACTGGAGGGGAACGTTCTACGGGAGGATGGGCCGCCCTTCACGCTGCGCGAACAGTTGGAGCAACTGCTCGAGATTGGCGGGAAGTACTACGGCGTTCCGAATTCGGCCGAGGGATGCTTCACCGCGTTTGTGACCCAAGGGCACACAGCGAAGGACGCGATGCGCATTGTCGTAATAACACGACCTGACGCATTGAGCGCCCGGCTATTTATCTCAGAGGGCGAGGAACGTGCACTTGAAGTTGCATCCGTGTTCCCCGAAGACGACGTTTTTGAGATGTTGCGCAAGGCGCTGCGTGCTCAAAAGGGCTAACTGCCATCAACGTATTCCGAGCAGCCGTTACTGCTTTTTGAGAACCAAACTATGCCAACAAATGAAGAGACGTGGGCGTTCCTGAAGATTCTCGAGATGGGTGGAAGGGAGATTGCCACCAGAAGATATCAAGACGCCTTCGATTTCCTTGAGCAACTTGAGCAGGAAGGCGTGGACGAGGCAGGCGACTCAGGAACGAAATGCTGACAGGACTTCCCGACCCGAGCTACACCGTCCCGCCGCCGAGGATTCGAGGCGGCGACGTTTTGTACGTCGATTTTGATGGATGTCTTCACCCTGGCGAGGTCTACACAAAGCACGGCGTCGGGCCCTTCTTACTGAACTGCCCGGGCCATGAGCTCTTCGAGCAAGCGCCGTTGCTCGACCAGTTGTTAGCGCCTTATCCAAAAATAAAAATCGTTCTCAGCACGACCTGGGTCAGCAGGTACCGAGGACGAATTTCTCGCCTGTCATCGAATCTGCCGACCGGTCTTTGTGACCGTGTGATTGGCGCGACCTACCATAGCGAAATGGACCGCGACGCTTTCCTGACTTCGTCCCGAGGTATGCAAATCTGGTCGGACGTGCTGCGCCGGCGGCCAGCACGATGGCTTGCAATCGACGACGACGCGGAGGGGTGGCCTGAGTGGTGCCGTGACCATCTTGTGAAGACAGACGAGACGTTCGGCATCGGTGAGCCAGCCGTACGCGTTGTGCTCGAATCTAAGCTCAAAGCTACGTTTGGGACGACGGCATGACTGGCGCAGAGCATCTTCTCGTGTTCGCTCATCTCGATGGCAAGTGGACCCAGTGCGGTCGGCTTGCCATCAGCGAGAAGGCCGACGGCCAGGTGTCGTCGACGTTCGAGTACGACGAGGGATATCTCGCGCTCGAGAGTCGAGTCGAGTTGGACCCTGTGAGCCTTTCGCTCAGAGCCGAGCACCGCGTGCGCAGCGGCTTGCGACTGCCGAAGAACGCTTTGCCACTCTTTGGGGCCTTTCGCGACGCGAGCCCCGATGCTTTTGGTCGTCGCGTCATTGAGAGCAGGCTCTGCGCCCAATTGAACGGCCTCCCTGAGGCGCGGTACCTGCTGAACGCAGGACCGCATCGCGTCGGAGCTCTTGACTTTCGGCTGGAGTCGTCTACGAAACTTTCGGCGCAAATCGATGAATCGTTCGACCTAGAAGAACTTGGCGAAGCGGCGGCCTGCATTGACGACAACCTTGCGGTGCCACACGCGCTGCGAGCAATTTTCACTCAGGGAGCAGGCCTCGGCGGAGCCAGGCCAAAAGCCTCAGTGCGCGACGAGCAGGGTCTGATGTGGGTGGCGAAGTTTCCCACGAAAAACGACTCGTTCGACGTTGCGAGTGTCGAATGCGCAACTCTGAAGTTGGCGTCAAAGACCGGCGTACATGTGCCTGCGGTCAAAACGGTCGCTGTTCGTGACCGCAACGTCTTCCTCTCGCAGAGATTCGACCGCTTTTGGGCGCCTCCGGGCAGCTCGAAATCGCATGGGTCGGTCCAAGAGCGATACGTAGCTGGACCGGGACATAGAACAGTCGAGCATCGTGCGTTCTACGTAAGCGCTCTTTCGATGACGGGGTGCAATGAGTTTGACTCGCGTCACGCTTCATACGCTGACGTCGCGGCTGCTGGGCTCAACCGTAGTCGCACAGTTATCGGCGCAGATGATGCCGCGCAGATTTACAAGCGCATGTTGATTGACATCTTTGTCAGCAACGACGACGGACATTTGCGAAACACCGGCTACATCTACAACGACGCGTTCCAAACTTGGCAACTGAGCCCATGCTTTGACGTAGTTCCGCGGCCGAGCTTTGCGTTTGAGCGGTTCTTGCATCTTCAAGTCGGAGAACATGGGAGAGCGGCAACGCTCGACAATGCTTTTTCGTGGCATCAAAAGTTTTGGCTTTCGGAAGAACTCGCGTGCCGATACATCTCGGAAGCGTGGCACGTTGTCCAACATTGGCGACAGCACTTCGAGGACTCTGGCGTGCACGCAAGTGACATCGAGAAAGTAGCGCCTGCATTCCGCAGCATTGATGACATAGCAAGCCCCGAGCTCCGCCGAAGGCTCCCATGAGCGTCATATGGCTCTTCGAAGCTTGACGGGAGCGACGAAGACTATAGTCGTAGCAATCGTGCGGCAAGACTGCCGAATGTTTGTCGGTCGTGGCCGCATGAGCTCGAGTACTCGTGCCCCGACTCGGAACCCTATTTACGGGAGCCCTGCTCGAATGGACAAAATGTGCAGTGCGGACGGCTCCTACCGGGTCAGTCACAAATCGAGAGGTGTTTGTCCGCAATCCAAAATTAAGGTTCCAACGACCTTCGAGATTCCGGGCGTTGAGCACGAGACGCACGTGGCGTGCAATGCGCTTGTGTCGGCTTGTGACGTCCGCGGTCAAATAGTCGCTATTCCCGGCGGGACGAGCGTGCTGCCAAAAGAAACCCGCGACACAACTCGAAGCGGACTCCGAATTCCATGAACGGAAAGCCCGTGCGAAAGCTGAGCGTTGAACAACGGATACTGCGCTCCATTCGGCAGCGTCACGGCGTCGTGATTCTCCGGTCCGACTTCTCAAGGTTCGGAACTACGTCGCAGGTTAGCCGTGCACTGGCGAAACTTGTCTCCGCGAGCGTGCTTGTCCGCGTCGGGCACGGCCTCTACGCTAAGACTCGCGTTAATCGGTTCACCGGCCGTTTGGCGCCTGCCGCTCCGTTTGAGTCGATTGCGGCGGAAGCCTTCAGGCGGCTTCGCATTGTCGTCGGCCCCGGCGAGCTCGCTCGGGAATACAACACTGGACAGTCAACGCAAATTCCAATGCAGCCAATCGTCAGCACTGGAAAGCGCCGCATAAGCCGGCGCATCGAAGTTGGAAGCAAGAGGGTGATATACGAGCGCGCGTCTAACCAAGCCCGCAAACGACACTTGCGTTCACACCTGGAGTGAAAAATGCCACGGCCCGCAAGCAACGGAAACGATGCTACTTCGCTGAAATGCGCCAGGGTGCGCCATGCCATTCGCTCGGCAGTCGTTGCGGCCGTCCTGGTTGACCCTGAGGCGGTGGACGCTCTGCTCGACCTTACTGACGAAGAACTCGGCCGCCGTTTCAAAGAGCGTCTATGGGAGGTAGCCGGCCTTGTGACCGTGTTCAACATAGACCTTCCTGCAATGCGTGCGGAGGAAGAGAAGTTACGCAACCGGGTCAAGAGTAGCTCGGGGCATCGACCGATGAGGCTAAAGGTGGCGACCAAAGGCGCAGCCGCAAGGTCTAAGCGATATCAGCTTCTCTCGGAAGGTGCGATTTTGCGGGAAGACGATTTCATCCGAGCGTCACGTATCACCAAAAAGGCACTGGACAAAGACGTCGCCTCTGGTCGAGTCTTCCAAGTCAAGCTGAGGTCAAAGCCATATTATCCCGCCTTTTTCCTTTCGAACATGGTCGACCGTAAGGCGCTTGCGAGCGTCGTGCGTCGCTTGAGGGACACTGATGGGTGGGGCAAGTGGGACTTTTTCACGACCCCGAGTGAGTCGCTCGGCGGGTCTACGCCACTGAGACTTCTCAGGGTGAACGAGCTGAAGAGCGTTCTGAAGGCCGCTGAGTTCTTTGCCAAGAATTGAGAGCCGCTCTACGCCGCACACGACCACTTTATATTGCTAACATAATGAACGACAAAGCATCTGAACGACAAAGCAGCGCTGGAAAGCTCGTTCCGTGACATGGCAGCACAAGGCTCTTGAGCCCAATGCCGGAAGACAAACAAGGGGCGAAGTCCGATATGTAGGGTCAAGATTGATGTGTTTCGAGACAGTTCGTCATGGGGAGTTTCCCAGCTCTTGGCCCCCGCCATTCGAAGCCGGAAACGAATTCGAGACATCATATGTCCTGATTGGCCTCTAGACTCAACGCCGTTTCGTGTCACGGCTGCACAACAAGGCACGCACCGCGAACCGCGCGCAATCAGTTGGAACAACTGGATGCGTGTTTCCAGCCGACAGGTCGCCTGATAAAACCGGATTAGAATCGGCAGCAATTGCAGCGAGTCTCGATACGACATCATGCCTCATCCCATCGCTTTTGCACGCAACCAAGAAGGCCGGATTGTCGACGTCCGTTCTGTGCCTCGGGGTCTGGCTTGTGACTGCGTCTGCCCGCAATGCGGTGCGCGGCTGGTAGCCAACCAAGGGCGCATCAAGGAATGGTATTTCTCGCACGAGTCTGGCTCCGATTGCCCCGGGGGTGCAGAGACCGCTCTTCACTTGGCAGCAAAACAATTGATTCTGGCGCACCTCAGGGTTGCGCTCCCGCCGCTCGTCGTCGAGTTCAGAAGAGAGCATCCGCAGTTCGGCCTCTATGAGCGCTCAAGGGAAGTGAGACTGCCAGAGAAACTTTGGCGATTTCGCCACGCCCGTGATGAAATGCGTATCGGGCCGTACATAGCCGACATTGCCGGACGTCTGGGCGACGAGCCGGAAGTCGTTGTCGAAGTGAAAGTCCGGCACGAGGTTGAGCCTGAGAAGGCACAATACCTTCGTGCGAATCGGCTCCCCTCCATCGAAATTGACCTGCTGCCATTGCTCGGCGAGCCGCTTACGCTCGGGCAGCTCTCGTGGCACGTAATTGAGTCCGACACAAACCGCAAGTGGGTGAGTAACAGCGGCTACTCGGCCGTCAAGGCGGAGATGCTTGCCGAATATGAGGCCTGGGTCGCATCCAAGAACAGGGAAGCGACAATCAGCGCATATCGTCGAGTAACGCCACCACCGCAGCCTCCGCGCAAGGCAGACGAACCCAGCGCGAGCTTCCTGAGGCTGCGCGAGGAGATGACGCGTCTCGAGCTGCGCGCGAAGCTCGGGCTCAAGGACGGGGTAGCATGGCCGGAATATCTACACGTCCCAATTCGGCAAGGCGCGAACTTCATACTTGCGCCACTCGATATCTGGCAAGGCGCCGTCTTCATCCAGTTCATCCATGACGCGAACGGTGCCAGCCGGGTGCGAAGGCGGTTTTCGCTTTCGCAAGTCATGGAGTGGCTGACGACCTGCACCGGCGGGCCGCAGGGCCCACAGTACCAGGTATCGACGGCGCTAAGACTCTTTCTCGAGCACCTGATTGGATGCGGCTTTCTCAAGCGTGACGGGACCGCATATACAGTCCTTCATGGGCGTCTCCTTCCGTCGGCGCGCTGCTTTGCGCCGGCGTTGGCCGAGTCCAGCTGGACGTGGCGGGAGCGATGGCCGCTGGAAGAAGTCGCGCTGGAACGCGCCGCTGACGCCTTGCTACGACAACCGGGCGCAAAATTCAACGCGCGCCGATTCGTCGATGCACTCTATAGGATGCCCGCCGAGCCGTCCGATTCCGCTGTCAAAACATTGGTGGCACAGTGCGGCGGCAGCCCGGATTGGGCCTTCGACCTGTTGAGAGATATCGGTGTCGTCGAGCAATCGTGGCGAATATTGCGGGAAGGGGTTGCGCCTCCATGGCTGCGGGTCTAACCGAAGCGGTAAGGCTCGCGATATAAGACTGCTGCGGTGAACTTGGGAAGGCGACTTGCACCGATGGACGGCTCAGAAAAACCGCGCGTGACGACAATCGGAATCTACCAACTGCAGAGCCGAGAAACCCTGTCCGTCAGGTCGAGGAGGAAAGGAGCCAGTTCCGCTCTCGCCAGACGCTTCTGGCATATAAAGTTTTCGCGCTAGACGGGACATGTCCGTTTCGAAGGCGCCTTCCGTTTTCGCTTCTATCCAGCCGCTGTTTAGGAGCAGGTGTTAGCGCAGCACTTAATCACTGCGGGTGGTCAAACAATAACGCTCGCTCGTCCGCCGTTAGCAGCGACAGATGGATGGCCTGAAGTCGAACTACGCTGACGCCGCCGCTGCACTGAACGCGCCTAAGCGCTTGCCCGAGTGTGTCTGGTTGCGTGACGTCTCCGTCGGTGCACTACAAGCGTCGCTTCGCCACCTAGACAACGGTCCGACGCATTGGAGCGCCGGAGGCTGACTTCCGGTTTTCTAACCACGGAATGTGGTAGAATTTCCGGAAGTTAACTGCCCATTGGAGGCGACTTTGTCGGAAACATTGCCCGGCTTTCCTGCACTGCCCAGTTCTGCCGAGAACTTGGTGATATCCGAGCCGGAGTTAGTGGCAGTTCGGCTTTCGGAACTACACGGAAGCCTCGACGAAGCGCTTCTAAAGGAAGCAAACGAGCACGGATACCGCTCCCGGCTCGAAGTTACGGAATTGCATGCTCCTACGGCCGCCGGGTCTTACCACTGGCATAGCACCCTTTATGCAGTTCGCTATGCGCTCACCGCGCGTGAATGGAATCCGGAGAATCTGCGGAACTGTCCATTCATCGTGTCTCCTGACCGCAAGGTAGCGATTGCAGTTATGACCGGTGACGCTGACACGGGACTCGTGAAAGGCAAGCCGACCAATCAAGCCCAAAAAGGTGCGGTGCTTCAACGGGCGGTTGCCCAGAATCAGCAACTCGAGTTGTTTGACCCTGCTGTTGTCAAAGACCTTGCGAGCTCCAAGGATGCGACGCAACTGTGGGTATTGCTCTACCACGTCGCAGTTGGCGCAGACGGAAAGCCTGAAATTCGCGCGGAATTGTCACTGCCCTCGCGCTTCGCGCGCAAGCAGATTGTCGAGTGGTCGCAGCGGCTCATTCTTGCTGCTATACGTCCTGACAGCGAGCCGATTATTGGCCAAGACGAGCCGACCGGCCCGATTGACGTTCCGGTTGAACGCCGCACCGGCACTTCGTAACCTGAGCCTAAAATGTTTTTCAACCCGTCGAGACTAGAATTCGCCCGTACACGTCGCGGTTGGACGAAGGCGCGCCTTGCGAAAGAGCTGTGCTTGCAGGTGCGGTCGGTTCAAGGTTACGAGTCCGGCGAATATGCTCCAGAACCGGAGAAGCTTGCTGCGATATGTGACCTTCTCCGGTTCCCGCCGGAATTCTTTTCTGGCGACGACCTGCCGTCTATTGAGCCCGACACGGCTAGCTTCCGCTCGATGTCGAAAATGTCTGCCACACTGAGGAATGTTGCTCTTGGCGCGGGCGTGACCGCTTTCATGCTGAATGACTGGATAGAGGAGCGCTTTCGACTTCCGAATGCGAACGTCCCTGATTTAAGCGACCTGTCGCCTGAAGATGCGGCAACGACACTACGCCGGATGTGGGGCCTTGGCGAGGCGCCGATAAGCAACGTCGTTCACTTACTTGAATCGAAGGGCATCCGCGTTTACTCCCTTGCCATCGAAGCGCGTGCGGTTGACGCGTTCAGCGTCTGGCATTGTGAACGCCCCTTCGTTTTTTTGAACACTATCAAGTCTGCAGAGCACAGCCGATTCGACGCAGCGCATGAACTTGGTCACCTAGTTCGTGACCGACATAGCATGCTGCACGGCGAGGCGCACAGTCCCAATATGGAACGCGAAGCGAACGCCTTTGCTTCGGCCTTCCTGATGCCAAAGGCAAGCGTCCTCGCTCGCAGGGTTGGGCTACTGACGATGGAGAAGCTGATTCAGCTCAAGCAGAACTGGGGCGTGTCGCTGGCAGCTCTAGCGTTTCGCATGAACCAGCTCGGATTGTTTTCGGAATGGGCGTACCGTAACCTCTGCATTCAAATTGCGAAGAATGGTTATCGCACTTCCGAGCCGAATCCTATGCGCCCTGAGATTTCTCAAATCCTGCGAAAGGTATTTGATGCCTTGCGTGCAGATGGGGTCACACGCAGCGCCCTTGCGCACGAGCTTCACATTCCGAAGGAAGATATCGACAATTTGACTTTTGGACTTGCCTTGTCGAGCGTTTCCCCTATTGGCGTCCAATCCCGACAAGTGTATCGCGCAGCGTAACCAAGCGCTTTCCCGAACGTAATGTTCGATTGTGTCGGCACCCTTGAACGCTACGGGCGAGGCTTTCCACAGGTGATAACCATCAGCGGCACCTCGACAACCGAGGACGACTAACGCCCGCCTGAGGTAGCCTGGGTGCTGAGTTGACGTAGAAAACAACGCTCTTTCGTTTTTGTTTTACGACCGCGACAGGAACGCCGCGAGAAATATTCCTGCACCAGACCTTCTCGCAACACCTACCGCGGGACGCGCGGAACCTTAAGCCTGTGGAGCGTACGGAAGACCTGACGGAGACACCTTCGGCCGGCAGTCTGCGACGAAGCAGGAAGCTGACTTTCCAAGGTCAGGAATCCCCCTTCATGGCGGCGAGGACGTCAAGCTGAGGCAATGCCGCATGCGCCGCCCGGTGCATGAGTGACGACGCGCGCAAGGGTCGCTGCCCGAGGGAGGTTTGCAAGGTACAAATGATACCAATCGAAAGACAGAGTGAAGAGGCAGTCGCAGTAACGAGAGTCGCGGCCGCCGCGAAAGAGGTTCAGTCGGCGTCGATGTCGCTCGAGGCTCACTTCAACGAATCGGGTGGCAAGGCGGCCCCGACGCTGCAATTAGCGCGTCTCACTGCAGCTATAAGTGAGCTCCAGTCGGCCCGAGATGCCCTTGACGCGTTGTTAGCCGGCAGAGCCTCCCGCGACGCACAATAATTTCTCATGACTCGGGCTGCGCTCAAGTTCTGAGCCGTATTGCCGTTACCGTAGTTAGGCGGATTATGAACGCGGCCAACGCGGACAATCCGTTGAGCGCCATGATACGACCCACCGCCGCCGTGTCTCAACCTTCACCTGGGTGAATCGGTGAGCAATGCCATGGCGATGACGCTTCGAATCAGGAAACGTAGTGAAAGTTCGACGAGAAAGATGCTAGACGAAAGCCTATCCAAAGGACTCGCGACTCGGTTCTTCCAAGAGCACGCTGAAGTCTGCAGTGCCGCTAACGCCGACGTCCAACGATACGCCGCGACTGCGCGTAAGTTCGCGCACCATCCCGACAAATGGCGGCAATGGCTTTCTGGTATTGAGGGCGCGCTCGGCAAGACCCTGCTGTCAAAGGTTGAAAATGGAAGCAAACGGAAATTTCTAACGGTACTCCACTTCCTCGGCGCACCCGATTCAAACCCGGTGACCGAATGGAACGAGCCGGTTGTTCCAATTATGTTTCGCTCGTACGTCTATCCTGCAGCGCAGGTCGCACATCGACTCCCCGACCGCTGCTACGTGAGCAAGCATGCGTTCGCCCGCCTGATACAGCGGCTCGGATTGGGTGAAGGCGCGAAACAGGGAATCTACGACTTCTACATGCTCAATGAAGAGCTGTTGCCTTTGGTCACGTGGTCGACGGTTTGGATGATGTGCCTGAAAGATGTGGTCCACCTGCCGCAGTTGCCGAAGGAACTGCTTGCATTGCCTATTCCCTCTCCCAGCGGAATGTTTTTCGCGACCTTGAACATGTCCAGACCGCTGCTTAACATCCGGACATGGGTCCACGACAGGCAACTGTCCGCCCAACAACTCCGATTGAAAGCACGTCTCATGGGTGCCATGGATGCGTCCGAGGCGGACCTCATTTCGTGCATGTCAGAAGGGATGTGGGCTCCGGGTTGTGGCTTTACCGTACGGGCCGTCTGCAGTCGTCTCTCCAGCTTCTCGCACGAATGGCTCGAGGCCGCGTTTGAGCAGCTAAGCGATTCCGCGGACAGGGTCAATCTTCAGGCGCTCATCCGGGAAACAGTGGAGGCTTTCAAGCTTTCCTCCGGCGCGCTTGCCGCCTACCAGACGCTCAGTCGAGAGACACTCTTGGCGGCGCTCCGCCGACCCGATGGGGAGAAGCATTTGATTATGCTGCTGGAAAAGGCCGTGAACACGAACCCAAGTCTCGCGGAAGCGTTTCAGCACGAGTAGGTAGGCGAATGACCGTTGCGACAGCATTCCCCCACGACCGTAAGAAAGTGAGCAGGCGCGTGCTCGACGTGTTCGTGTGCTCGAAGAGACGCTATAGGCTGCGCATCAAAATATCTGGACCAGTTCTTCGTGCACGCTTATCCGGGCAAGGGAGAGCACACGATTCTCTGTGAGTTTGCCGGCAAGAATCAGGTTGCTGGCGAAGTCGAAGAACTGCGCTTTGCCCTAAAAATGAAGGTTCGCGACAACTCGAGGGCGAGCATCTCGGGGCGCACCCGATTTTCCTCGGCGTCACCGTGGGCGCAAACGGTTTTTCCTTCGAAGGTCGAGCAATCAACGTCTGCAGCACCACAGACGACACGGTGCTCGCTGCCTTGGACAGCGCCACGTTCAAGAGCGGGCTTTCTTTGATAGCGACCGCCCAGTTAGCACTCAAGCCGTTTGCCGGCCTTGCAGCGTCGGTGGTTAAGGCGACGATGGAGCGGACCACGAACGCGCAGGTACACACGTTCAACCTGGGTTGGACTTTGGTGGCAACGCCTCCTCGGTTCGCTTGCGAGAAGGGTCGTACGTGGTCGTGCAAACTGGCGACCCGCATTGGAACTGGTGTGCCCTCGAGTGGGACCGCAACACTTTGGGACTGCAGTCAAAGGCGAGCGCTGCGGCCACCCTGTCGGCGAACTACAAGGTGTTCGCCGACACAAGGTTCGAGCCTGCGCCTCAAACCTGAACTCTAGTCGCGCCAAGCCAAACTTATCTCAGTCGGCAGACCCGGTGTTCGCGGTACTCCGCCCTTCGCAGCGCGCTGTGCCCGTCGGGCCGAATCGAGACGCGTTATGTCTCAATCGAAATCTAGACTTCGGTGCATCCAACGAAGCCGCCTTCTTCGGTCATAAAATCAACGGAGTTGAGCGAACACGGCGACATCCGCTCGCGGTCGTCATTGCGCGACTTCGGATGCAGACCAAGAGGGTGGATGAGACAGAGAAATGCAGAAGCCGTGCGACCAGATGAACGGGCAATGCGATACACTTACCGGCTTAAAATGAAGCCATAAAAGCCCACATCCGTTAAGCCTAGTGCTTATCTGAGCAAGAGGCGTCATTTGACGGTTGGGGCATTCTAAGAACATCGTGAACACCGCCCTTGCGCGGTTGTGAACACGCGTACAAGAAACGGGGAATAGACGTGAAGGAACGCTTCGAAGGCGAGGATAATCGCGAATTTCTAATCCAAACCTTGTCTACACAGCGGACTATCGCTGGGAATCGAGATTTGGCGACAGAAATCGCGGAACTTGCAACCTTGATGGATGTGGACGAAGGTCGAGCAGTAGTCGAGCAAGACGACCATACGACCGAAGTGTACTTCGTCCTGACTGGCAGCTTCGATATCTTCATCAATGGACGCGCAATCAAACGCATTCATGACGGCCAGTGTTTTGGGGAGATGGCAGCCCTATCACCTCAACCGAGGTCCGCGACAGTTCGTGCTGCTGTGCCAAGCGTTGTCGCGATGCTCGACGGCCCTAATCTGACAGCGCTCGGAAGAAAGTATCCCGACCTCTATTTGTCTCTGGCTCGGGACCTCTCCAAGCGACTGCTGGAGCGCAACGCGCTCATCGCTGCGCGTCGTACGAAACCGAAGGTCTTCATCATCTCGTCTACCGAGGCGATTGCCGTAGCCCAGAACGTTGAAAAGGCCCTCACGCACGATGATATAACCGTCCGCTTGTGGACTGATGGTGTCTTCAAGGTCGCGAACTATACGCTCGACGACCTTGAGACCGAGTTGAACGAATCTGACTTCGCTGTTGCGATTGCTCACCCTGACGACAAGGTAGAGTTCCGGGAGGAAGACTGGCCCGCGCCTCGCGATAACGTCGTTTTCGAGCTTGGATTCTTCATGGGTCGCCTTGGCCGCAAACGTGCCATCCTGATGGAGCCCCAAGGGCAAAAGGTCAAGCTTCCGAGCGACCTTGCCGGTGTCACGACGATTCGGTATAGCTTGCCTAAAGACTACGACCTCGCCGGTGCGATGAAGCCTGCTACCGACCGGTTGCTTGCGCACGTTTTTGATTTGGGCGTCTACCACGGGTAAAAACGATGCGGCAGCAGCTGACCGAATACGTCCAAACTCTCTTCAACTCTGATTGGACGAGTCGTAATGGACAGGTGGTGCCTGTTGAAACGGACATCGGTCTTGGAAACGATGCCGTTCAGCTTGACGCCGCTGTTCTGTACGCCGACCTCGCCGATTCTACGGTGTTGGTCGATGGATGGCGAGCGTGGTTTGCCGCCGACATTTATAAGGCCTTCCTTCATTGCGCAGCGAAAATCATCCGGGATGCAGGCGGCGCCATCACAGCGTATGACGGCGACCGTGTGATGGCTGTCTTCATCGGCGATGACAAGGAGATTCGAGCTGTTCGCGCCGGCATGAAAATCAATTTCGCAGTGAGGGAAGTGATACGTCCAGCTAAGTTGGCCAAATGGCCGGACGACCGCTACGTGCTCAAGCACGTGGTCGGAATTGATACCAGCTCATTGTTTGTCGCCAGGACCGGAATCCGTGGTGCGAACGACCTCGTGTGGGTCGGTCGGGCCGCAAACCACGCCGCAAAACTGGCCGCGTCTCCGGACGACTATCAAACGTACATCACCCAGGCGGTCTTCAATCAGCTCGACATGTCGCTCACGAACGTGAACGGTGCCGCTGTTTGGCAGCAGTGGCGGAGCGAAGCGCTCAACTATTCCGTATATCGTTCGACGTGGCACGTCTCCTTCACCTAAATTCGTCGTTGTATGCTAACACCTGACCAAGAGAAGTTGGTCTCAGCCGCCGTGGTGCGCGGACTGGACCGCGCTGAAGATACCTGGAAATCAGTCGGGCGCGAGATTGTCGTGGCCAAATCCGAAGCGGTATTCGACCATGCTCTCGAATCGTATCGCTCGAAACCATCTTCTATTCCAGGTCACCCGTGGGTATCTGGCGACAGACCCACTGTTGACGAATTCGTCGCGCTCGTCGTAGACATGCGAAACTCGTCCGAGCACCTCAAGTCCAGACGGGTTTCTGCGAAGATTGAGTTTGGCTTCCAGCGCGTCTACTACGAGACGTCGGCATTGCTGCCAGCGATGTCACTGACGTGTTCCTTCAATCAAGGCGTTGTGACGGAGTATCTCGGAGATGGCGCTTTGATTCTTTTTCGCGTTGACTCTGACGACAAAGTGGAAACGATTCGTGAGGCGTACCGTGCTGCGAAAAACTGCGTTGGGCAATCGCGAGACATCGTGAACCGTCACTTGCGGGCTCGATTTGACCTGCCGGATATTCACATCGGCGCAGGACTCGCGATGAGCAAGGCATTGATATCGCTCGTCGGTGACGACCACGACTCCCAGCCGAAGGCGATTGGCGAATGCGTGTGGGAGGCGACCAAACTC
Organism: Caballeronia peredens; assembly: GCA_001544595.2. Taxonomy (GTDB): domain Bacteria; phylum Pseudomonadota; class Gammaproteobacteria; order Burkholderiales; family Burkholderiaceae; genus Caballeronia; species Caballeronia peredens. The sequence continues at coordinate 225,361 of FCOH02000009.1, forward strand.
AGTGGTGGCACGAACACCGTGCACGTTTCTCAAGCGCTCAAAGGGGCGTGGCCTTCATCCAAGGGCGGCCGTCTCTCGTTCGTAAAGACCACGATGAAATCGGTTGAAGGTTATCGCGTCGCAGTTACCTAGACCTGCGTTTGACGCTGCCGACCGGTTCCTAAGTACATTTCTCTGTTGGGCCGATTTTTCGGTCCAGCGGTTGGAAACATGAGGGATTCCCGACGCCAATTTATCTGTCAGTTAAAGGCTGAAGTCCTGAAGTGGCTGAACAAGCTACCGTAGACACCACTCCCGGCTGGTGAAGCGACCCGGTGACGCCAAGAGGCGGTGGCGCAAGACCGACCTGTGCTCCGAGTAGCGGTAACTCGAGCGATGAAGCGTGCGACGATTCTAATTCCACACAAGACATCAGCTCGTTCCTCATCACGGAGACCGCTGTCGTTTTGCCATTGATGCGTTAAGACGCCTCGTGAGTGCCCGCACGAAGCGGGCTTTCTCGTATTGACGGAGCTTACGCCGCCGCGTCCTTCAACTTCTTGAGAGCACGAACCTTCAACCGCACCGTCGCCGGCTTGGCGTCAAACCACCTGTCCTGACCCGTGAACGGGTCCTTGCCGAAGCGACGCTTCTTTGCTTCCACCTTTTGAACGTTGATTTTCAGCAGGCCGGACAGCGTGAATTCGCCCAGGCCTTTCTTGTGCACAGAACCCAGAATTGTGTCTTCAAGTGCTGCCAGCACTGCTTTCACCTGCTTCGGCTCCACACCAGATTGCGTTGCGACGTGGGTCATCAGCGACGCTTTGGTGAATTGGTCTTTCACCGGCTTGAGCGTTGCACCGCCCGCTGCTGCCTTCTTCGCCGGAGCCGTCTTGGTCGCAGCAATCTTCTTGGGCGCGGCGGCCTTCTTCGCAGCCACAACCTTCTTCGCGACTACGGCCTTCTTGGCCGGTGCAGCACTTTTCGTCGCAGCAGCTTTCTTCGTTGCCATTGAGGCTCTCCTGAAGTTGAACTCTGCTTAAGACGAAGCACCCCGGAGCATCGAGCCCTCGGCACATGCGTCGTCGTAAGCTGGCGGCTAGCGTAGCAACCGTTACTGCAATGTGCAATCGGCAGCGGCCTTAAAACAGGGTACTTCTGGCATTTCGCACTAGAAAAACAACGCCGAGAAGACGGTTCGCGCGGGAAAGCGCTCGGGTGAGGGAGTTTGAGAGGGTTCATCTCTCGAAGGCAGGCGGCACGAATGTCCTCGAGCTCGCGGGAATCGCAGTTCAATAGCGGCGCTCGCCGGGCACAATCGGAAGCCCTGAACCAAGCTCAGGCGTCCGCGACGTGAAGTTTTGCCGACAGGATAAGAATCAAAGACGACCCTTGCTTTACGACGATGAGATGCGACGCATCGAGAAGATGCTGCGAGACGAGGCAGCTTCGGGACCATCGTCCGCCGCCAGAGGCTGAGGGCACTGCATCGAAGGTTACACCTAAAGTCGAAGGCCTTTTCAGCCGTTATTCAGCGTGAGATGGCCAATCGCAGAGCCTTTTCTGGACAGAAACGGGCCGGCGTCGGCCTGTCGGGCCTTACGCTCCGTCGCACCTCGGCTTCGGGCATCGTCAATTATTTTTTAAGTCCAAAAAATCGGCATGGCACTTACCCTTGTAGCTCTCTTCTTGGTCGCGCTGCTGTTGTGGCGCTTCGTCGTAAGTCGGAAAGCGGCGTCCGGCCTCCGGATGGAACGAGACGACCTGACGTCACGGATGGATAGTCTTCGGGCGGCCAAGGACGAAAACGACGCCCTGAACGCGCAGCAGATTGCATCGTTGCACGAGCTGTTGGCAGCAGCAGAGAAGGATAGAAACTCTCTGGCACGATTCGTTCACGTTCGCGATACTGCTACTGAAGCGGAGCGCATCGCGTCGGAAGCGGCTGCAACGCTCGCGGCTGCTGAGACCAAAGCTGCCGAGTCACTGGCTTCTGCTCAACAAGAGGCCTCAAGAGTGACCGCGGAAGCAACCGCCGAAGCCAAACAAAAGCGTATAGAGGCGGACCAGACCGTCGCGCGTGCAAGCGCCCAGGCCGCGAGGGTCATTGATGATGCACGCAAGCGCGCAGAAGAGATTGCCGGGGATGCGCTTCGGGCCGTGGAGGACGCCGACCGCCTGACCTCGACCGCTGCGGCGATGAAGAACGTCATCGACGGCTACGGCGACGCATACATGATTCCGGCTCACAGCTTGTTGGATGAACTTGCCGACAGCTATTCGCATACGGAGGCCGGTAAACAACTGAAGGTGGCGCGCGACTATTCCAAGCTGATGGCAACGCAGAACCGGGCGGCGGATTGCGACTATGTGGAGAAGCATCGCAGAGAGACCGCAATCCGGTTTGTAGTCGACGCATTCAACGGGAAGACCGATTCTATTCTGTCGAGGGCGAAGGTCGACAACTTCGGCACGCTGCAGCAGGAAATCAAGGACGCAGCTGCTCTCGTGAATCACAATGGTGCCGCGTTCAAGAACGCACGCATTCTCAAAGAATACGTCGGCGCGCGCATCGAAGAGCTTGTCTGGGCAGTCCGGACAAACGAATTGCGCGAGCGGGAGAAGGAAGAGCAACGAGCGATTCGCGAACAGATGCGTGAGGAAGAAAAGGCTCGTCGAGAGTAGGAACGCGCGATGCGCGACGCCGCGAAGGAAGAAGAGCTCATCCGGCGTGCAATGGAGAAAGCTCAGAGCCAGATTGCGGGCGCGAGCGACGAGCAAAAGGCACAGTACGAGGCTCAACTCACTGAACTCGCCGAAAAGCTTCAGCAAGCAGAAGACAAGAATCAGCGTGCTCTTTCCATGGCTCAGCAGACGAAGGCTGGACACGTCTACATCATCTCTAACATTGGTTCCTTCGGCGACCACGTCTATAAAGTCGGCCTTACCCGACGCCTTGAGCCAATGGACCGTGTCCGCGAGTTGGGCGACGCGAGCGTTCCATTCTCATTCGATGTGCACGCGATGATTTGGTCTGAAAACGCTCCCGAACTTGAACACACACTGCACCAGAAGTTCGTGGAAGCGCAGGCCAATAAAGTAAATCCGCGGAAGGAGTTCTTCCGCGTCGGTCTAGCCGACCTGCGAGCAACGGTTGAGGAAATGGGTCTCAACGTTTCGTGGACGATGACGGCGGAAGCGGCTGAATATCGAGAGAGCCTCGTTATTGCTCGCCAAATTGAAGCCGACCCAGCCCAACGCGACAAGTGGTTCAGACAGCAGATTGCGCTGGATGCAGCTATGGCGGACGAAGAAGGCACGCTGGCCGAAGTTCAGGCAGCGTGAGGATAACGCTGCGCCTCGACGACGACGGCGAGCGTCGGTTGGGAAAATGCGGCGCGTCGCACTTTCAAGTGAGCAAGAGTACGGTCGAGGACACAGGATTCAACTAATGGTGTCTGCCAATTGCGTGCACCGGTGAAGGTTGACATTGGGGTCAACTCACGCACACGGCGTCAGAATAGGCGCCTTGGAGCAAATCACTAATTGCCGCGCGCCACGGGTCAAGGCGACATACAGGTGGCGTGCATCCATTTCCTCTGGGTTGAGAACAACGGCTGTATCAGCCTCGAGGCCCTTCAGCAGCAAAGTGCTGCCAACCGCTCTCCGAGTGGTCGGGCGGCCCGAGTGTCGGTTCCGCTCGCGCGCATCGACGACCGCTTGGGCGAAGGTACGATGACCCTGAGCCGCAACTTCAAGCGCTGATTGCACGACGCGTAAGGCCTCCGGTCGAAAGACTCTCACGTTCGGTGCCTCTTCAAGGACTCCTAAGACCGCTTGCGCAGACGTGAAGGAGGGAGCCCGCCGAAATTGTAATGCCGCTGCTTCCCGAGGAGAAGCCTCGTTTCGGGCCGCTCCTCGCTCAAGGATGTCCAGCCGGCGCAAGAGTTCTGCGGGCCCAACGCCAGTCATTAGCTCGCCGGCAAAATCGAGCAGTTGCGACAGAGCTCTAGCGTCAGTAGGTTTAAACAGTTGCCCGAACCTCGTAATGTCACGCAGGTCGACTGCTTCCACCGTTGCTGCCCCGGGCGTCTGCGAAGCAATCTGCCGTTGCCCTTGGGGGTTAGTGCTGTCGCCAATGACCAAGACAGAGCCTCCCGCTTCGGCGGATTTCGTCCGGGCAGCTTCAAGTCGAACCTGATGTGCTACGTTTGAATCGTTTGGCAACTGCTTCCAAACTACTTCGGTTGGCGCAACTCGTAAGTCGACGGGCTGCCCTTCGAGCAGCAGGCGACGCGCGCTGAGAAGCCATTCGCCGAAATGTTCGGTTCCTGCATTCCTCCACCTCCAGGGGGTCGAGAGCTCTCCAGCGGGCGGAAACAGCTTATGCACGTCGCCGGTCCAATCAACTGTCCTTTCCCTGAACCCAAAGATTGCTTGCAAGGGGTCGCCCAAGACGCACGTGGGCAAGACATGCGCCATCCAGCCGATGATTTCGTGTTGAGGAATTGTGCAATCCTGGTATTCGTCAACGAGCAGGTTGCTGTATGTGGCTTGCAGGGTGTCGCTTACGTCGCCGCTGGCCATTAGATTTCGAGCGGCTTGCCGAATGGCTGTGTAGTCGGAGGCGGGATTGTTCAGCGTTTCGATTGCACGGTCGTGTCCGCTGCGCACAGGGAAGTTGGAAATGAGTCTTATGGACCAGCTATCGATGGTTGAGACGCGATACGCTGACTTCCGAACCTTCGCCTTCGCGAGACGGGATTCTAGTGCGCTCCTTCCTGCATTAGTATGAGTCAGAATCAAAACGGGCTTCGCATCCTCGCGACTGGCCATGCAGTCGGCGATAAGTTGCGTCTTGCCGCATCCTGCAGGCGCAGTGACAGTTCCGCGCTTGAGGGAAAGCAGGTCGACGTCATGCATAACATGCCCACTTAAAGAGGTCATCCAATTGCTTGGTGAAACCTGCGTCTGCGCGCGTGTAATAGGGGCCCACGATGTCGCGAGCTACGCCTTCCATCTTGGAAATCGATTTGAACCATCCAGCCTTTCGGATGCGCGACGCTTCTCCCAAAATCTTGCGAGCCTCGGACATGTAGCCCAGCAAGTCCCCTTCGAGCTTAACTGTTTCGAGGTCCAACTCTCCGTTCGACCTCGTCTTGATGTGCTGGTCGACCTTGCCGTCCTCGGTAAGCTCAAGCGCTCGTTCGATGAGAGCGTCAATCGCATCATCCGGCAGACACGTGAAAAGCTCGTCTTCGAGGGCTTTGCCGTCTCGCCACGCGACGTGAAAACCCCCGGACGCTTTGAATTCCTCGACCACGGCGACCGTGGGAGTCTTGTCGTTGTCCTGCACCGCGGCGACTCGGTATCCAAGCTTGAGAAACGCTTTGGCTTTTTGGAAGCAACGGTCAGCATCACCTCCGCCCGCGTCGACGTAAGAGACGCCGAACGATTGGAGCGACGGACTGGCATTTTGAACCCAGAAATCATCCAACCCACGAATTAGGCCTATCTCGCTCGCCCCTTCGCACACGATGACCGTTCGAGCAAGGAAGGCTTCGGGATAAAGGCGAATTGCTCCCTGAACGTCGTCGTCAGTGCCGACTAGCCGAGCCTGATGCGCGCCACCCTCGCTGCGAAGCACGAAGAGTTGTGACCCTGCCAGTTCCCTCAAAGTGACTGGCGAATGTGTCGTGATGAACGCCTGCAGCGGGGGCGGCGCCTCTTTCGAGCCAAGCGAATTGAGCAGGCGCGTGAGTCGGTGCGGTTCCAGCCCGTATTCAATCTCGTCCACCAGAATGACAGTGGCGAGCGCAGCGGCCGCACGATGTAGACCTGCAATCAGGAGTCGGCTTGAGCCAGTGCCAAGATTGCGCAACGGAATGCCCGTTTCATCGTGAAGCGAGATGGCTCCTTCGCCGAAAGACACGGCATGCGCATCGAGAAGTGCCGTGGCGGCCGTGCCAACTGGCACCCCGAGACTTCTGGCGGTGTCGGTTACCGTTTTCAGCGTGTTCGCGAGTTGCGGCGCGGCTCGGGCACCAAAGCCAGTGCGCGCATCCCTCGCGGCTTGCACAAGTTCCAACCCCACGTCTGCGCGCTCATCGGAGAGTCTGTTCAGCACGGAGCCTTTGGTCCAAGACAGGTTGGCATTCGAATGTTGACCAAGCCTTGCCGGCGCAAGCGCTACACGGTCGGTCCATCGCAGCGCACGCGCCGGGTCTTCGCCGGTCGTCCGGTCGGAGTAGAGCGACCACACCGGCTCAAGGTCCGATTTCACCGTAAGCTGCACCGTGAGCGCGGTTTCCAACGTGCGCCGGGGCTCGTCCTCAACCTTTCCCGTGCTGAGGTCGAAGCCGCGCAGATACGGCCCGTAGTATTCGAGATTCTTCAGGGAGTCGGGTAGCGAGCCTAGCGTTAGCCTGATGACAATATCTTGCGTGACATCGAGATTGAAAAAATCTGTGTCGGAAATATTGAGATTTCGGCGAGCGCCAAGACAATAGTCGATGGCATCCAGAATCGTGGATTTGCCGCTGTCGCCGGGACCGATGAGGCAATTGATACCCGCCGACGGCGCCCAGGAAAGGGAGCGAATAGAACGAAAATTGTGGATTTCGACTTTGCGAATACGGACCACTGCGTCTCCTACAGATATGCGAACCGCAATATCATGCGCAACTGCGGGCACGTCTTACGAACGTCGCCAACAGTCGAACGGCCGCACCGAGGCGCTGCATGATTGATGGCGTGCCGCTACGAACGTCGCTTGAGGACATGGTGCTCACAGGCCAAGCGTGGAAGGTTTGCTTTGACTCTCGCCGGGAGAGGGTTCGGCACCACCGACATACGAGGCGCGAGGCGCTTACTGTATCTTAGGTATGCAACAAGCACCAAGGCGCTCCCGATTCCTGCTGGCCGCGCTGGGTCAGTCGTAATACTTCACAAGTTGAATAAAGCCGCTTTCCAGGCGTCGAACGCCGAAGTCATGGCCGAGCGCTTGGCTAACCGCGAAGCCGCCAAACTGTACACCGCCGCCGAACGTGACGCCCGGCGTCATTTGTACGCCGTTGATGTCGACAGGGATTTTCGGCGTCAGGTTGCCGTTCGAGTCAATGGCAAAAATCTGGTCGAAATGAACACGCGTGAGACCGTCTGTGTCCGAAGCGGGCGGCTGTTGGGCGGCGCTTTGCTGCGAGGCACGTGCGTCTCCACCTGTCGCCTGCGACGGCGATGCATTCAAACTTTCCGACGCGGCCCCGGACGAAACAGCGCCTGCTCCCTGGGTTGCCACTTCCTGCTTGTCGCCACATGCCGCCAAGACTGCGAGCGCGAGACACGCAGAGACGAGCGTCATTTTCTTGAAAATCATTTGTCAATATCCTGAAAGTCGGCGTTCCCGACCTCCGTGATAACGGCAGCCTTTGCTACTTCTTGACCCTGAGCATCTGAGCTACATCAGCCAGCCCAAAGTTCGTTAATATGGCAGCCTGCTATCCGAACGAGGACGTTTTTGAAGGCCGATGCTGTCATCAATCAAGAAAGACAAAGGCTTTTGGAAACCGCAGGCAAAAACCAACGCGCGCTGAAAGCCATCGTGCGAGTCGGGTGGGACAACAAAAGCGGCCAACTGCAATGCGTAGGGTGCGCAGCATTCGTTTCAAAGCCGCGCGGGCGCCGACCCATGACATTCGAAGCGCTCATTGATGTACTGAAGAACCCAGAAGCGGTCTCCGCGTGACGTACGATACGAACGAGCCGCGGTCACACGACGAATGCCGAAGGCAGAGGGCCGCGATTTCAACTCCAAGCTTGCGCCCCGGCGGTGGGCGACTTGAACTCAGGGTGCCGCGTCCTAAAATCAAGACATCGTACTCACCGCCGGGCAGTCTTAAATGTTACCTTCCGTTCCCTTCGATTTGCGAGTGCAGGCCGAAATGCTGACCTTCCTCGTCGTCTCCCATCTCGCGACGAAGTTCGCCACCGGGAGTTGGATGTCAATCGAGAGCACGGTCGAGTCTTCGATTTACTGGTCGAAGTCAATGCTGCGCGACGAAGATGTCGTGCGCAGAGTCATGCTCACAAGTCGCTCGCTATCAATTGCGGAGACTATCGAAGAAGCAACGGGTCTCACGCTCAATGGCAGCGCTCTAGCATCCATCTTTGACAGCAATCTGCGGCTGGACTTCTCCTCTGCCACGACTCGCGATATTTTCGACCGGTGTCACATGTATCTTTTGCCGGTCAAGTAGGGTCGAGACCATACTTCGAACTACGCTGGACCCTCAAGCAAGCAATGACGACAACGCCCGCGCCGTGAATGCCGGCTGAGCCGTTGCATTGCTCAACATTGTTCGGCGGCTCCAGGCTTACGGGTAATACGCGCTGTACATCGACGGCCGTGATGGCTTCAGTAGAGCAGCGCGGGCGCTGCTTTGCTCAAAGCGATTTAGAAACGAACAATTTTGGAGGTGGCAGCGCTGCGAAATCAAGCGTAGCGCGAGGGGCAAAGCACACCGGCGATGACGCAAAGATGACGGAAATATCATTTCCACGTCACCGGACCGCACCGAGTACCAGCCAAACTCACGTCGTATGGGAAGTCAAACGTCTAAGAGAGGGGAACGGTATGAAGCGCTTGACAGTCATCTCCCTGAGTCTGGTCGTCGTTTGTGCCGGCGGTGCCTTCACGCTGCCAGTAGGTCTAGCTCAAGCAAAGACCAGAGAACAAGCGAGAACCGAGCTCGAACAAGCTTGGCGGGACGGCTGGCTGCCTTACAGGCGCTCTGAGTATCCGCCATCTCCAGCGACGCTAGACAGAAACAAAAAACGCTACTTCACTCAACATCCCGAAGGTGTCGAGTCAGGAGCCAACGCCAAAAAGCGGACAGACTGAGCTAAACACTCCGAGAAAGACGGAACTCTCGGGGTTTTTGATGTTTTGGCCATGATTCGGCCAACCGAAGAACCGCCAACTAAAAATGTCAATTACCCGGAGTTTAGGGTCATGGCGGATTGGACTGAGGTCAGAATGAATAGCGACGTAGTCATTGTTTAGAAAGCGCGGTCTCGCGTCCGCCGGAATCGCGGGCTTGGTGCCAAATCTCAACTGCCTCCTTCGCCACGTAAATGCTGATGGCAACACCGACAACCAGGTCGGCATACCGCCATCCGGACGCTAGGACCACCAAGCCTGATGCAAGAACACCGAAATTCGCCACCACGTCAGCGCGCGTACAAATCCAGCTCGCTCGCAGCACACGCTCGTTACGGGCTAAGTTCGGGCGGAGCAGGCGCCACACCTGCGGCTGTTGCAAATCAGACCGCGGCAATGCTCGGAATGCGGCATCTATTCTGACGGACCTATCGGGTACCTCGCGAACTCTATTTGACTACCCAGCGCCTATTCGAACTGTCAGCACGTTGTGAGCCTATCAAGAGCGAGTCGGAGTGCGTTCATCTTGGCCCGTCGCTCGCGACGGGCCTTTTTTTCCAGCTTGTCGAACGTTTGCGCGTTTCAACGTGACGAATGCACAAAAGGGTTGATTGGCTGCACCTTCTTGCGGTCCTTCACTCTCTCGAGCATCTGCACCTTGTCCCAGTCGGCCGACAACGCGTCAAGCGACCGCACGACATTTGATTCCAACGGTTGCAGCCCAGCGTCTCCGCCGAAATTTGATTTAAACGCGGTGTGGAAGCTGTATTGAAGGAGACCGGAGACGTCGCGAATGCGTTCCGGTGTGTCGGAGTCTGCGAACATCACCGATTCGAGCGAGAACGGGTCGTAGAAAACGAGGTTCGCGAAGCCGCTGTTGACCGCAACTTTCGGCTCTTCGCTGACGAGGAGTGAACCGACCAACTGAATAGTGCCTTTCATGCCCCTCGGCGTTTTGAAAACCCAGAGGCGCTTCGGCAACCGCTCCTTGAGTTCAACAATTTTCGCGGTGTTGGAACCAAAGTAGCCGATGTGCCCGTTCTTCAGGTCTTGCTCGAGTTTCTGCCAGTAGTAAAAGATATCCATTCCTTCCCCATCCATCCTCGTCGGTTGTGGTCATATGCGACGACGTATGGTACCAACAGCGGACTGCGAGCCTGGGAGGCAATTACAGAGACGTGGCGGGTCCCGCTATTTTTATTGGTGACCGTGTCCGGTGATTCAGAGGGCCCCTCCACTCCGAACGCTCACGACCGGACTGTTCTCAAGTTACCAACAAAAGCTTTGTCATGTGTTGGAATCAATCATACATGCGGCTATCGTGACTCGACCGTATAGAGAGAAGAGGTTCAGGATTATTCTTTGTAAACAACAAGTTAAACCGCTCGGCGTGCTGAGGTCGAACTTGGCACAGAACGTGAGTAAAGCTTAGCGAGCGAAAACCGCTCACAGTCCCGGCCCTTGCCGCCACACTACTTTTTATGGGTGAATCAAAATGAGCACGCTGACTATTGTTGACTTGCACCGTGAGGAAGAACTTTCTCGTACCGAGATGGCCCATGTCGTTGGAGGGCGTGATGTGGACAAGGAAAAAGCACTTGTCGAAGCCTACCGTGTTATCAACTCGATAAACACCTTGGAGAATACGCCCGACCCGGCTCCCGCCCACGTCGGAATGAGGCTGTAGTCCCGAACCGCTGACGAAGGGTATGGGTCTGCTCCTTCGAGCAAATGCGTTGGCGTGGCGTAGCATCTGCGGGGATACGTCACTCGGCGCTTGCACGCGAAAATACAAACAGAACGTGAAACCAGTTGAAAGAATGATGAAGAGGCTGCTGCGGTCGCGCGTGTGGCGGTGGCCGCTCGGGCAGTTTAGGTTGCCTCCGCCGTCCTTGAGAAGCACTTCTGCGACACGACCTCCGGATGGGGCGATAGAGGTCTGCAGGATAATATCGGGCATCAACTTGACGGATAAGAGAGGGGAAAGATACGGCCGTCCAACGCCCTGCTGAAATCGCGAAGCAATACGCAGAACTCGATTACTTGGACGCACTTTTTGCGTTTGGGCTGCGATTGTGCCCGAGGATTGAAACTCTGCTGCGCTGCCTAGGTCGAGGGGTAGTTACTTCTGGAGGCCATATGCTCGAACTCTCCGGCGACGCCGTGCTTATAGTGGTCGAGGTCGACACTCAAGAAGAGGAGCGCATCGTTTTGACGGCAAAAGACTTCCACACCGAGAAGCGGTCGATGCTCGACGATGACGTCATGCGGGACGACGAAGACGGTGAATACGTCGCCGACGTGAGTGCCCTCGGGTACGACTTCAGGATTGTCGCGACGCCACCGAACAATCTTGAAATCGAGGATGACCCAGAAGAAATTCGCGTTGAGATTGCTGAGAATCACATAGAGTTTTTCGAACCCACCGATGGTGATGACGAAATTGAAGACTGACTCCTAGCTCCCTGTGAAGGCTCGTCGTGTGTATCGTGGCATTTCCGGAAGGCAGCACATTCCTTCCGATGGACGAGTGCTGTCCGGGTCCTTCTTCGACCAGTCTCATGTCAGCGGGGCTGCGCGCCTCAGAACCAACTTGAACCGCCCCGGGAATCGTGGAGGCTGGTTGGTTTAAGTTAATGCGGGTTCGGCGACCGGTGTTGCAAGTTGCCGA